>JBEKVV010000001.1:0-896222 GCA_049513715.1 Bathyarchaeia archaeon
CTTCTTCTCAGCCACCAGGATCGCAATCATCGTCTTCCCTAAACCTGTGGGTAACACTACGAGCGTGTTTGCCTTCGATGCGACCCCTGAAATGCGTAGCTGATATTCCCGGCTCTCCATCATACCCACGTTCACAGAGACAACACACAGCACACGTTGGCCGATCAGTCAGACCTCTCTTGATCTGGTCCCCTATTCACACTTTCCGAATAGGAGGAATCCATATGCGTCGGTAAATTGGGGTCAAAATCCCCTGACCCGTCCCTGGAGTAAGTCAGCATATCTTAGAAGGCGCCGACGATTCAAACGCCAATCACTCCCTAGACAATACTAAGTCACGTTGAGTTGTTGCCTTCGTACAATAGCCATTTCTTGATAAGCCTCGAATCGTCCGCCGTCATGCCACGCCCTGTTCGGCATCCATATGGTTCAAGAAGCCGTTTGTGACTCATCAAAATGCATTTGATTGTGGCTGGTGGGCACAGGATGGAGATGAACTTCAGGCCGCTCAAGCATACTGACTATCCAGAACTGAAAAGGATGATCCATGCGCTTTACGTTGAAGACCCAGTCAACGAACCGATTACAGACAAGAAGATTTCGAAAACAGTCACAGAATTACGCAAGAAGCCGTGCAAAGGTAAAATAATCATCTTCGAAAAAGACAACGTGACAATTGGGTACTCAATCCTGATTTTCTACTGGAGCAACGAATACGGAGGAGACATATTACACATCGATGAGTTGTATGTCAAACCGGAACATAGAGAACGTGGCGCGGCCACCTGCTTCTTCAAGCATATTGCTCAGACACACAGGGACAAGGTTGTGGCAGTCCAGCTTGAAGTAAGCCCATCGAACATCAGGGCCATGAACTACTACCAGAAATTGGGATTCAAGAAAGCGAGAAATGTGCACCTGACTCGCACAAGATGATTTACTAAGTTTTTCTTGTGTGTGTGCGCACCATGGGTACACACACCTTTCAGAGATCTACAGTCTGCTCCAGACGCGGAACTCCTCAAGTGGGAAAACCATCATATCTCAAAGTCCTTTTCGTTCTTCTAGCCTAGGCTTGCGACGGTGAGTTGTAGGGTGGTGGACGCGGTGCTGCCGCCGATCAATGTTCCAGTGATCGATATGGGGTATGTCCCCAGAGGAGTGTCGGCTGAGGAGTTTATGGTCAGGGTTAATGTGGCAGTTGGCGTGACCGTGTTGCTGCTAAGGGTGTAGGTTACGCCTTGTGGTAGGCCTGAGACGCTGAGCAGAACGGGCTCCGGTGTGCCGCCGGTCGCGATCACGGTCACTATGAAGGATCCCTGTCCTCCCCGGTCTATCGCATAGCTTGATGGTGTGACGGATAATGTGAACGTGAATGGGGTGGGCTGCTGCGAGCTAACGATATTGACGCCTACGCTGGTGGTTCCTTTGACTCCTGCAAGGTTGGCTGCGGAGAGCGTGACCGTGGCCGGTCCTAGAAAAGTCAAACCTACGGTAGCGTCGCAGTAACCTGTCTGCTGATAGGTTGAATCTTCTGTGGGGTTGGCTATCACGGTTGAACCGTCGGAGAGGGTGACCTGGAACTGCATATGGCTACAGGGCACCCAGCCGAGTTCGGATGTGTCGGTGCTGTGTGCATATCCAATCAGCGTATTATCGCCGGCGTTGAGTGAGGCTCCGTATACTGGCGAAACGATTGTTGGGAGTGGGGCAACTGAGGGTTCGATTATGAGTTGGTAACCTGCGGTATTGCTCAGCTGAGGTAGCCCCCCTGACGCAGGCGGCACCGCGTTCGGAGGTGGGGTGCCCGTGATTGAGAGATCGTAGGTGCCCGACGATGCGGTCGCGAGGGTATGTATATTCATGGTGCTGATGCACCTACTCCCAGGTTGGAGTGGAAGACTGAACCCGCATGTTTGACCTGAGAGGTCCTCGGTTCCGAGAGAGGATAGTCCGTCAACGTGCATCGTTATCGGCCCCACCTGCACGCCGTTTACCGAAATCACATCAACCGTCGCGCTCAAATCGTAGCCCGGATGCACTCCTCCTCCGGTAGGGTCTACGTTGACAGTAAAGAGCATCATATTGCGATCGGGCCCGAGGGCTTCTCCGTAATTGACGAACTGTGTGCAACCCGGCCCATGTATGTCTTGGCCGAAAGCGGGGTTGCAGCCGGATGCTGAGGAGATCCACCAGTGAGTGTACGAGTAGTAGCTGGTCATCGACTCGTCGTACTGCGTCAGAGCGCTGCTCTCGCCGGTATCCGCCTCCCGGACGTAGTCATCCGCAGATATGGGTTGTCCACCACAATCCCGCCACAAGGATGCACCCCCGTTTACCTGGTTAGGGCAGGAGTTTACACCGATGTCTGTCTGCAGCAAGGTATCTTGAAAGTTGGCCACCGAGCTTCCACCCGCGCCCATTATTCCCCCGCTTGCTTCACTCCAGCCAAATGCCAGACCGTACGTGTCGGGAGCGACCACATTGAAAATGTGCCCGTCTAGGAAGGCTACCAATTCCAGGTTTCCATTTGCCCTCACAAATCCCACGATAACAGTCTCCCATGGCGAAGGGTCCTTCTTGGACAGGGGCACGTCGCCTGGGCCTACGCATGTGGGGTAGTATCCGTCTTGGTTCTTTGTTTGCTTGGCGATGGTTATGTCGACGTTCCATATACAGAGGCGACTTCTATCTTCACAACTATATCCAACCACGCCACCATGGAAGCCACAATAGTCTTGGTAGACGAACTGCACCCAGTCAGTGTGCCCGTTGTTTCCGAAGAATGTGTTCGTGTTCAGTTGAATACTATACGCGCCATCACGAAGGGAACTATCCCACTCCGAACCAAAGTTATGAATATTCACCATAACTAAGCCGTATGTCAGGAGCGTCGGGTGGCCGGACGGATTACCGGCGTTATTGCTGCCAATGCCTAGAAAGTGGCCTGGAAGGTGCCCGTACTTTAGAACCTCCTCCGAAGAGAGGCAAGTAGCGTTCGCGAACCCGGCTTGACCATAATCGTAGCATCCAACAGCAGTGGGCGAATTTGGTAGGCTAGAGAAGACTGAAGAAGGCGCGACCATGAAGCTCGAAGCACTCGAACTCGTTTCTGCAATCGATGCAATGTTACTCGTCTCAGCGGAGACTCGGCTTGTTGTCACGACTGTCGACGTGCCCGTTGACTGCGACGGCAACGACAGCGGTGACTTGGAGAGCAGTTGCTGAATCAGTCCGCTCCCAAACAGGCCTGCGAGAACGAGAAGGGTAATCGTTGCAGCTGCTAACATTCTAGTCCGCGAAGAACCCACGCTGGACGTAGGACGCTGGACGTAGGGCCTCTTCTGAACAGCACCACACTTTCCGCAATACGTGTCCGTATCTGAGATTTCCGCTCCACACTTCCCACAATACATGCTAAGCGCCCTCCCGAAGTTTTGCGCCACACTTTCTGCAATAACTATTCGTGGGGGGGTTTTGGGTTCCGCAGTGGGGGCAGTAGGTTACGTTAGCGGTTTGTGGTTGAGTCTGCGCGGCTGGACCTGTGCTTCTTCGTCGACCACTAAGCAATACCGCTGCTAAAGCTATCACCAGGATGGCGATTATGAGGAGGCTGTTCTGTTGAAGCAGGCCGATTACGTCGCTCGAAGTGGTCTGCGTGTTGCTTATGGAACTCTCCGTGCTTGTTGGACTGGACTGAACTGTTGCTGTTTGAGTTACGACGCTCGTGACGGTGGCTACGAGGCTCGAGGTAGTAGTGGTGGGTGGGGTGGTTATGGTGACAGGTGCCGTGCTAACACTATTTGATTGAGTCACAATGAGAGTCCCACCAGTCTGATGCGTGACACCCGAAACCGATCCGATTATGGTGAACGGGTAGCTTCCCGTAGGAGTCGTAGGGGAAGTCGTGATGGTTAAAGCTCCGTTCTGCGAGAGACCATAATCTATCCCCGGCCCAAGTCCCGTCAACTGAACGTTGATCATTGTTCCAGCATACGAGGGATCGCTATACATCACCTCAACAGCGTAGGTGGCTGTTCCACCCTGCACCACCGAGACGGTGGAAGGGGAAACCGACAGCGCAAAGTCGAACCCAGGACCCGAAGGTAGGGACCAAGTTGGAGTTGGTGTTATTGAAGTTGTTCTGGACACAAAAGTCATAATGGTCGCCATGGTTGGCATTGAAGTAGTGGTAGTTGTAGCATAGTTCCCGGGTAGGGGAGTCCACCAACTCTCCTCGTTTCCGTCTGCTTCCGCGCCATTAGGACAATTCAAGGGGTCTGGTCCCCAACACCCTATTATCATGTCCCCGTAACCATGGTCTTGTGTTAGACCAGTGACAACGCATGACACGTCTACAGGACCAGCGTCTGCGGACCTCTCGCCAGTGCAGCCGACCGGTATCCACGTTTGTGAGCCCTCCTCGTCATGCATCATAATAACCCACCAAGTATCCTGCCCATTCGGGTTAACATATGCACTTAGGTGAGCACCGGTAGGACCGGGATCGACCGAGTACGTCTTAACGATCGGTTGCGCGTAGGCAATCCTAACAGTCGGGAGCAGAACCAGAAGAGGAACAAGCATCAGGAGGACGACTACGCAGATTCTTGTCTTCGCATAGAAAGAACGTTGCGAGAGGAAACCTCTATGATACAGTAACTAGCCCCTTCTGCATGATTTGCAATATGCTGTCATACCGTCTATTGCGGTTTGCGCCTATTCATGAAACATCAAGTTAAGAGCGCTCCAACCGCGTGAGATGCAAAGGTCAACCGTCGTTCAGGCTTCGATTTGTGTGTGGGTCTACTGGTGCGCACACACGGGTACATCTTCATCTTTTCTGGCAACGGAAAGACCATGTCGGTTCAAACAAATCATTGTAGAATTCGTTAGGGTCCCTGTTTCACACCTTGCAAACGTAGGCGCTTATGTACCGGTAAATTGGGGCTGAAATCCCCTTCCCCATCTCTGAACGGAATCTTCCGCAAGTACCGAATCATGAAGATGATCCGTTATGCGGAAGTATGCGAGGTTCATGGAGTTTTCAGGAACTTTGTAGTTCTTTCCAGTAACGCTCACCCCAGTATTCCCTCACCGCTCCCACGTAGAAAGCAACACGAATACTGCCCTGCCGTTGATGTCCCCAGGTTTGTGACCACGTAGTCGATCACGTTTTTCACACTGCTCATCCCTTTCCCTCTTCTTCGTTTGGCCAGCAATTTGATTCAGTTCTTTAATGACGGGAAGAGTAGCAGATGATTACGGACATGACCAAGAAAAGTTCTTGGATGGCTTCATGGTATAGTCGCATAGGTTTGTCTAAATCGTAACTGGGGCATGTGAGGATGAGGGTCAATCGAGCGGACTGCGCTCTTCTCGTCGTCGACGTTCAGGATCGAATAATCGACACCATAGCCGAACACGAAGCGGTTGTGCAGAACATCAAATCGCTCATCAAAACGTCCGAAGCCTTGAACGTCCCAATATTGTCGACGGAACAGGAGAAACTCGGCGAAACCGTACCTGAACTTAAGAAGCTCTTACCGAACCCCGCGGTCCGGAAGGTGAACTTCAGCTGTTGCGGGAATGCAGATTTCATGAAGAAACTCACCGAGACCCGCAAGCGGGTCGTCATTGTTTGCGGCATCGAAACCCACATTTGCGTATTGCAGACAGCGCTTGATCTGCTTGAGCATCGTTATCGCGTTCTGATCGTAAGGGACGCCACTTCATCACATGCCGTCCTGGATCGGGAAACGGCCTTGAACAGAATGGCAGATTCCGGTGCCACAATCACAACCACTGAAGCAGCAATCTACGAGTTGACTGAGAAGGCCGGTACAGACGAGTTCAGAAAAATACTTGAGATCGTCAAAGACGAAAGAGCAGCGCACTCAAAATCACCCTAGAGCCGCTCTGCCACAGCTTCCAACGTACTCTAACTTCGAAAGTTGTTGGTTACTGCTTTGTGCCCTTCGGTTTAGCGACCTTTCCGGCGATCTTTGAGGAACCGGAGATGAAAACCCTCTTCGAGCTGAGCGAAGAACTCAAGCTCGGCGCGCAGCATTCCTCAAGTGGGAATGATTGGCTGCTTGAGGTCAAATTCGTTTCCATCAGAGTCTTGGAACTCACATAGCCATTCTCCCCAGTCCATCTTTCTTGGCGGGTAGTTGAAACGGACGCCCTTCGCAATCATGCGCGCATAAGCTCCGTTGATGTCGTTGGTTAGGAAGGTAATGCCCGTAGGCCCCGGCTCAGTTTTGTGATCGGACAGTTCGCAGAGATGGATCCTTGTCAAAGGTCTTGTTGGTCCGAGCTCGATCCAGTGGCCTGGATTCTCAGGGGACCCTTGCACATTAGAGTCACTGTTAGGCTCGGGTGGGCCGACGTAAGCCACCGGCACTCCAAGCACGTCACGGTACCACTCAATGGCCTTTCTACGGTCCGAGACAACGATGGCTACTGTATCGACTCCCAATATTGCCATGCCCAATGTTCCCCAATACGCAAGCTCAAGCGCATTGAGACATCAAGCTAACTTTAGAAACCATCTATGCCCCTGCTAGGGTAGCTTTGGCAGGCGCTTGCCACAGAACTGTTCAAAATGCCTACCTACCACATTACTGGAACCGGTTCAGGATCCGCCGCAGGGGGGCCCGAGCTTGAAGGAACACCTACACGAATACGACGACAACTGGAAGTGCAAATGCGGACAAAAACTGGTAGTCGATGTCCTAGAGGGCAAAATCACCATCAAAGGGTTCATGACCCCAGACGGGAAATTCGTCCCATTATCTGAAGCTCAGGGACCAGCTGAAAGTAAACGCGCCAAAGGGACCAGTGAAGCGAAAAAGAGCGACGGCGATGATTCGCTTGAAGAAGAGTGAGTAAGCAACGACCAAAAGCGTTGCTTAGGTTGGTTCACGATTTTAGAGAGTGCTTGTTTCGATTTCTTCCAGGAAGAACACGGTAGGCTGGTCTAGGACACCTGCTTTCTTCATCACTTCTGCCAAGGCAGGGTCGGAGAACATCGGTTTAGCTTTGTCCAGGTCTTCGCATTCGAAGATTATGACGAGTTCGCTCTTGTCATTCTTGTTGCGCGTTAGATGCCAGCTAGTGAAACCTGATTCTCGTTGCCGTTTCGCGTCGGCGACGAAAAATGGCTTCCACGCGTTGATGTCTCGGACCTTGTGGCGAACAATAACTTTTCCTTTGCTCATTCGAAGAACCTCAATTGTGCCCTCTATTTGGCGGAGAAGATTGCGTGGGTTGGGTAGATTTCAACTTGGGGTTCGCTTTTGATTCCTAGTTGCTGAACTCCAGGCATCAGCCTGCTTTTAGTGAAGTTGTCGAAATCGTTCGCTGAATCCCAAACATCCACTGCTCGTATTCCTTCTTTGTCGAATGCTGCGACGTGAGATTGGAGTCCCTTTGGTTTGTTTCCTTCCCAGTTGACGATTTTCCTCAATTGTTCGTAGTGTTCGGGGGTAACCCCTTTCCACTTCATCATCATTACGATGGGCATTTGCTCATGCACCTTCTATCGATTGGGCTTACTTGAATTTCTTCAGGGCCGCGTTGTCTTCGTTGAAGGTTTCCTCGAGGAAACCGAGGGCCGCTTTCTTGGTTGCTTCGTCGTTTAGTCCCTGCATTTTGAATTCTCCTGCGACCTCTACCTTGGTCTTGTCTCCCATCGGGGTATAGGTGTGGGTGTGTTTCGTTCCAACTTGGGGGCCTGCTAGGATTTCCATGTCGAAGCTTTTCGGCGGGTTAAAGGTGAACTTCGCTGTTCCCTTGTACGTTTTTCCGTCGGGGCCGGTCATCTCACTCTCCGCAACCATGTGTTTGTCGGATTGTTCAAGGATTTTTGAGAACCGGACCGATCGGTGTTCATGTGTTTGGTCATTCAGGAAACGCCATATCTTATCCACTGGGGCGTCGAAAACGCCTTCGTCTTTTAGGTATACCATAACAATCACATTCCATACGTCATAATGCTATTATTAAACATAAAAAACTTCGCGGATGACCCGGCTCAGAAGCGCTCTGAAGGGTACCCCCACACATCGGGTCTACCCAATCTTGTGGCCCTTACCCGCATCCAGTGGTAGCTGCCACCCTGACTGGCAGGGGGATGTCTGACACCCAACGTTTGGATGTCAGACACCCTGACAAGGAACGGATGGTGATGTCACCTCACCCGCAGGTGATGTCCCCCCTATGGGGGGGGGTCTCGCATCGAAAGTTTCAGCCGTGATGCTGCCTGCCCCACGAAGTGGCATTACTTTCTACGCCAAGTGGGACTACTTTGCTGGGTAAGCGTAGAGGAAGGCGGCAACGTAGACGGGTTACTGGCCACTTAACGGGATTTGTGGCCTGCTGCTAGCGTCCTTGGTATTCTAGGGGGCTGCCCCCACTGTTGGTGGATTAGTTTTCGGTCCCAGAACGACATGATGCTGGTTGGTCTGTTTACCAGAAGATGTACCCCAGGTACTGCGGCGTTTGAGTTCCGTTAGCTTATTGATTCGTTACCCGCTATTCACGTCATTTCTCATGCGTCCGTCGAGAGGGCAGAGAAAAGGATGTCTTATGTGAGCATATGCTAGAATTTTCTCTGTTCTAGCGTTTCTGCACACATGACATGCCCACATGCCACGCCTCGTGGAGGCTGGATTCTACGAGAACACCGCGGAAGCGATCTGCGCCGGAATACATGTACTCACCCACGAACTACCGCAAGAAGCCAAAGCTCTCTTTTTTCCTTCGTTTTAGTCAGAGTGACTGACGGCTGTGTCGAGTACAATAGTTGCATGCCCCTGTCGAAAGTTATCGTAGTGCTGTTTTTATTCCATCACACATCTTGTTGTGGGTATGGCAATAGACCGCGAGCTCTTGAAGCATATCTTGGAGCATTACAAACACAGATTGGATGAGTTCCTTCAGGAAGAGAACATAAGACCGGTTGCCAGCGGACACTTCAGCAAACACATAAACGATCTGAAGCTCAGAGTCGACGAAGCTCTATCCGCATTAGATTCACTCAAATCCGACATAGACACCGAAGCCAAGAGTTGGGGAAGAAGCTATAGCGATATTCTGAAACCAGCCGTATCACAATACGAGAAAGACGCAAAACAATTTCTGACCGAAGCGAATGCGAAATTGTCCAAACCTGATCTTCACCAATTGGAGATTGAGTTGGCAAGAATAGCCGCGGAAATAGTTACACTCCTAAACCTGTAGGAGGAGGAACACGGCGATTCACAAGTCCGTGACTTGTGAGGTCTGCGCCGAAATCAAGACCGCAATGGCAACTACCAATGGTCAGACGGAGACTCTCACCTGAACCTCATGTGGCTTTGGTCTGATAACCCAATCTTGGTTGCAAGTTCGACAGTAGTAGCGGTCTAAGATAAGACGCATCAAATCATTCGCACACGTAGGACACTTCATGATCAACCTATAGTCGCAACCGAGTCTTACAGTTATGGGCCCAGTTTCGGTCCATGGAAAGAGTGACTTTTTTTCTTTTTTCTCAGTTCTCAATTAGCTCCTGGATCTTCCCTTCTGGGACGCCAAGCGACTTGAGCCCAAGAGCTAGGTCAAGTCGTTAAGCCCTTTCCTACATTCTCCCACTGCTGTCTTTGGATCGTCAACGATCTTGTAACAAAACGTGTATTGTCCATGTTTTCCTAGATCATTATGGCCATGTTCAACTTCGATGAGCCATGCGTTTTCGATCTTCTTGCTTAGCGGATTGGGATGTGGAATAATGGCGCGAGTACACTCATGACCCATTCTCAAAAGCGCATAGAAGATGGCATCGTCTTTCTCCAAAGTAGACCACTATTATGACTGCCCGCCTCAGAGCTTAATAGGTAAACCGTCGAACGATGTTTTGGTTGCGCTTGACTGGAAAAATTCTCCCAGAAGACGCATGTTCAGCCTGCAAAGGGAAGGGGAGGTTCCCAGTTTGAACGTGAGGGCGTTTCAGGAATGGACTTGCCAAGAATGCAACGGAACAGGGAAAAAGTCTCAAGCCTAGCCTTCAAGCAGCTTTCGTGTACTCGGTGGCCCGGGTCCAAATGCTTGCGACCTGGTAAAATCAACCCATCCACTGGCAGTTAGCGGAGAAATCGCCGAATTGTTTTGCGCCATGAGTAACGCGCACCAGCAGGCCCACCACGAGCTTTCGGAGTAGAGATATCGTGTCTCTGTACTCACGTTCTGTGATTTCTTCCCTCCTCCGGAGTCACAGTGGCTGCTTACTTTGACTGTTACATCGTCCTCTAGGTTTTGTTGAATCCAGCGCCACGGTTCATCACCGCGCCTGCATATTCTGGAATCCTTGTTCGAAACGTCCGGCCATATCAGTGTTATCAGCCAGTCCAGAGACCACAAAAGGCCCATGCCATTCAAGCCATGCTGTTTCCATAGTTGCACTTGCTGAGTCTCGCCACGCTAAAGTACCCGATCCGAAGAAAGGTTTCTTGGGAAGGTTGCTCGGGCACTACATCTCCGACACTTGGCGTGACCAGACGGTAAGAGAAAGGCTGTCTTGGTACTATGACGTACTACGGGATCTAAGGCCATCAAAGTTCCTAATCTGCAAGGAAATCGCCTGCGAACATGACCCCGGCCTCATGACAGAGACGCAATTATGGCAGGAACACGACAGGCTGCGACTGGAATTTCTCAACAGATTGAGAGAGTTAAGAGAGAGCGAAATTCCTTCCGACAGATCTCAGAAACCGCAGTTCAGTTTCTTAGATGTCAAAGTCGAACTTCTGAATCGTATTCTTCGAAAATGTGTGTTCTGCGAGTGGCGATGTAAGGTCGACCGCGTCGAAGGCAAAAGGAAAGGCGCTTGCCACCTAGATAGCACGGCCAGAGTTGCAACCTTCTTTCGGCATTTCGGGGAGGAACCTCCATTAGTGGATCGGCATGGCTCAGGAACAATCTTCTTCACGTCATGCACCTTCAGGTGCGCTTTCTGTCAGAACTATGATATCTCCCAGGACCCTACGGCAGGGGCTGCGGTTTCACCTGGAAACCTCTCCCTGATAATCAAGTCGTTGAGAAGTGAGGGGGCGGCGAATATCAATTTCGTTGGAGGCGAACCGACGCCGAATCTTCACATAATCATAGAAGCCCTGAACCTCACCTCTGTAAATGTGCCAATCCTATGGAACAGCAACATGTACCTGACCTCGGAAGCCATGCAAATCTTGGCGGATGTCGTGGATATTTGGCTGCCCGACTTCAAGTGGGGCAACGACCGTTGCGCCGTCAAATACTCGCGGGTAGTCAGATACTTCGATGCGGTCTCTCGAAACCACGCCATGGCCCGCGAAAATGGCGATATGATAGTCAGGCATCTTGTTATGCCCGGCCATGTAGAATGCTGCACCAAACCTATTCTCGACTGGATGGCAGAAAATTGTCCACGTGCTCTAGTCAACGTAATGAGTCAATACAGGCCTGAACATCTCGTTCTCAGGGAACCAGAGAAATACCGAGAGATCGCTCGCTGCCCTAGCACGCAGGAAATAAGGGAGGCGCGCGCCTACGCTGACCAGCTTGGCCTCGTCTGGAAGCCAGTGTCCTGAGAAGAATAATCGTGACCACGAACTTCGAACTGCAAATTAGAAAGTCATGTCAAGTTGATTGTGGCGTTCGTCCGATCCCGCCGGGGTTTGAACCCACTTTGTGATATACGAGCGCTCTGACTCTTGCACCTGTTCTAAGACATGTTGTCTTCGGTGGGATACCTTCTTGCTATTACCCTGTCCATCGCAATTACAAATATCCGGCCGATCTATAATGTCATTCACGGTATTTGTAGTGGCCTTCGAAAATGTCCTTGGTCTTGCGGGTTTCTTCTTCGTAGTATTCGTCGTCGTATGCGGGTGTTGTGAGTGATGCGGAGAAGTCGTAGATGCCGGACCATTTGAGGTCGACGATTCGTCGGATTCTCTTCGCGACATCGGGAACTGGGATGCGTTCGATTAGTGGCTCAAAGAACCCGACTATGATGAGCTTCTTGGCTTCGTCTTCTGATAGGCCTCGGGCCATGAGGTAGAAGATCTGCTCGTCGTTGATCTGTGAGACCGAGGCTGAGTGGGTGGCTTTCACCTCGTTCGTCTCAATCTCCAACCCAGGAATAGCGTCAGCCAAGGCATCTTTGCCTAGAATCATGCCGTGCTCGGCTAGGTAGGCGCGTGAGTTCTTTGCGGTCTTCTCGATTCGAATCATGCCCTTGAACAACGACCTAGCCTTGTCTTTCACCACACCCTTTGAGATGGCGTGGCCGCTCGTGTTCTCACCAATATGAGTAATGTTTGACACCGCGTCGAACCTTTGCGTCCCCGCTCCGAAGACAACCTCCACGTTCTCAGACGACGCTCCACGCCCTGTCATCGCGCTCTCAAGCCGCGACCTCGTATACGCACCACCAAGCAGCCCAGACGACCAAACAATCTTACTATCGCGTTCCCCGATGGATTTCTTGTTCATGAAGATGTTGACGTTAGGGGCAAGGTTGTTGATGCTCGCGTACGTAACCTCCGCTCCGTCACGCAGGTGTACCTCGGAGAGGCCACTGTACGCTGATTTTTTCACTTGGCCAGTCAACCGTGTTGAGTAGAGCTCCTCTAGAACTGTGAACTTACTTCTGGGCTCTGCCATGACCAAGTTCTGCGCGAAGAGTCCGCCGCCTTCTGAATCCAGTATCGTCACTTGCCTAAATGGGAGGGTCACCTCGATGCCCTTAGGGACATGCAGGAAGATTCCTGAAGTGAAGAGAGCGTTATTCAAAGCCGCGAACTTGTCAGCTTCCGGCAGAATTGCCTTCTCCAGGAAATAGCGCCTAAAGTACTCAGGGTCCTTGCGAATCACTGTCCCAATATCGGTGAAGGCCAAGCCCTCTTTCTGAAGAGGAGCTGGTACTTCGGGTAGAATGGTTTTCGATTCAATTTGGTAAATCGTGAGCGCCCTTTCTGTTTTGAGTTTGCTTACGATGTCTTCAGTGGTCGTCTTTGTAGGCTCGGGTAACTTGAGGTTGAGTGATTCTAGGTCAAGGCCTGTGAGGTCGACGTATTTGGTGTAAAGGCTTGATAGCTCGGGTGCTAGGTTATGGAAGAGGTTTAGGGATTTGATTCGAAATTCCTGCAGCCACTCGGGTTCCTGCCTGGATTTAGAGAGCGTTCTAACGAACTCTTCGCTCGCTTGGGTCAGTGTCAACTCAGACATCGTTGCACACGCTCGCTCGGTATAGGTGTGGATGGAGTGAAAAAGGGTTTAGCCGACTGAGCCGGCCATTTCCATCTGAATCAGCCTGTTCAGCTCGATCGCGTACTCCATCGGCAATTCCTTTGTGAACGGTTCCATGAACCCCATGACTATCATGCTGAGTGCATCTTGCTCTGATAGCCCTCGGGACATCAGGTAGAAGAGTTGATCTTCGCCAATCTTGCCGACAGTGGCCTCGTGGGTTGTGGTGGCGTCGTCTTCGTTAATCTCATTGTACGGGTAAGTGTCAGTTCGTGAGTATTCATCAAGCAATAGCGCGTCACATCTTACCGTTGACTTGACGCCTTTTGCTCCTTTCGCTACATGCAATAATCCTCGGTAGGTTGTTCTGCCGCCATCCTTTGAAACTGATTTTGAGGTGATTCTGGAGGTTGTGTTGGGAGCAAGGTGGACAACTTTGCCGCCTGCGTCTTGGTGCTGGCCTTTGCCTGCGAATGCGACTGAGAGGATCTCGCCTTTCGCGCCTGGGCCGAGCAGGTAGATTGAGGGATATTTCATGGTGAGTTTGCTGCCGAGGTTGCCGTCCACCCATTCCACGGTGGCGTTCTCGTAAGCGTACGCACGCTTCGTGACGAGGTTGTAGACGTCGTTCGACCAGTTCTGGATTGTCGTGTATCGGACGTGGGCTCCCGCTTTTGCGATAATCTCAACAACAGCAGAATGCAATGAATCCGTAGAGTAGATTGGTGCTGTGCAGCCTTCTATGTAGTGAAGGCGGCTGTTCTTATCGGCTATGATGAGTGTCCGTTCGAATTGTCCCATGTTTTGCGTGTTGATTCTGAAGTATGCTTGGAGTGGGACATCGACCGTAACCCCTTCGGGAACATAGATGAAGCTTCCACCGCTCCAAACGGCACTGTTCAGCGCCGCGAACTTGTTGTCCTCTGGAGGTACAACGGTGCTAAAATATTTCTTGAAAATCTCAGGGTACTCCCTAAGCGCGGTGTCTGTGTCAGTGAATATGATGCCTTTCTTCGCGAGGTCTTCCCTCAGGCTGTGGTAGACCACTTCAGACTCGTATTGGGCTCCGACTCCACCGAGGAATTTCCGCTCGGCTTCAGGAATCCCCAGCTTGTCGAACGTATCCTTGATGTAGCTTGGAACGTCGTCCCATGAGCGGCTTTTTCGTTCGGTAGAGCTTGCGTAGTAAACCATCTCGTCAAACTTCAGTGTATTTAGGTCGCCGCCCCATTGGGGTAGTTTACGCTTCATGAAATGATCGTATGAGCGTAGCCTGAACTGACGCATCCAGTCAGGTTCCTTCTTGATTCTGGAGATATGCTCGACAACTTCCCTGGTTAGGCCCTTCGGGAACTTGTACTCGTAGCCCGCGTCGGAGTCTCGGAAATTGTACTTGGTATAGTCTATGTCCAGAACCTGTTTGGTTGCCATCGGTTGTCGAGGCCTCCTCAGTATGACATACGTATTAATGTTCCTTTCAATTCGCTACAGGCGTAGCTTTGTGCTCAATCCACTCGTAGCCTTTCTCCTCAAGCATCTGAGCCAGTTCTGGCCCGCCTGACTGGAAGATTTTTCCATCCGCCATAATGTGAACGAATTGTGGTTTGATGTACTGAAGGATCCGCTGGTAGTGAGTAATCAGCAATACACCCATCTTCGGTCCCGCCATCTTCGCCACCACTTCCGCAACCTTCCGCACCGCATCAATATCTAACCCAGAATCAGTTTCGTCCATGATTGCGATCGCGGGCTCTAGAATCGCCATCTGGAGAACTTCCGCGCGTTTCTTCTCCCCACCAGAGAACCCTTCGTTCAAGTAGCGTTTCGAGAACGCTGGGTCCATGTCAACCTCCTTCAACTTCTCCTCCAGTTTCTTCTTGAAAGCGAGGGCTGAGATCATCTCGCCGCCAACGCCTTTCTCGTCAGGCTTCTGCGTTGCGTTCCCGTGCACTGACCTGTATGCGGAGCGAAGGAATTGGGCGAGTGGTACTCCTGAGATTTCAAGCGGGTACTGGAAGGCAAGGAAGAGGCCTTTCTTTGCGCGAAGGTCTGGAGATAGGCCGACGATGCTTTCTCCGTTAACGAGGATGTCGCCGCTGTCAACCTTGTATTTCGGGTGGCCCATCAGCGTGTTCGCTAAAGTGCTCTTTCCGGAGCCGTTGGGTCCCATAATGGCATGAATTTCACCTTGGGAGACTTTCAGGTTCACGCCTTTCAAAATCTGTTTAGATTCAATACTAACGTGTAGGTCTTTGATTTCCAACGTGGTCGGCATTATTCTTCCCTAGTGGAATGGATTTGCGCGCTAACACTCTTTTGTGTTTATATAAGTATGACGTACGTTATGAAAATCTCAGAACCCTACTGGTAACGGAGACGACTTTCGGTAGGGGCCGCGCTTCCGCTTGCGGGCTTTATTTCTCAGATGAATTTCCCGCTCGATCTCATCATCAACCTCAGGCATTTTGACCAGGCTCCACTAAGCGCAAACCGCAATTTCAATGTTCAAGAACACTACTTTGCTTTCTGGTCCTTGTTCACGGGCTCATAGGTTACGCCCGTAGAACCCTTGTCGCCATGGAAGACTGAGTGGTATTCGCCGATGTTCGTTGCTGGCCTTGAGAGGCGTTCTGGGCTCCACAGAAGCAAATCACGATCGTACTCAGCCAACTCGTAATCGGGCGTGTAATCCAACGCTCCAGTCGGACAGTAGTCTGTGCAAAAATGACAAAAACAGCAGCGAGCGTACCAGTATTGGGGGAAACGGCCTTCAGGGTTCTGTGGGTACTCTTTCTTTTCTGTGGGCGGGACGAGTGTGATGCATTTTTCCGGGCAGATCCAGGCGCAGATGCCGCAACCTGTGCACTTGGCCATGTAGAGTTGGTGGCGTCCGCGGAATCCCTTGGGAAGCTGGAGCTTCTGGTAGGGATATTTCATTGTGAGTGTGTGCTTGAACATGGTCTTCACGCCCTCGTACATTTCGCTAAGTATCATGGCTCTCCATGGCCTCCGTTCAGCGGTCTGCCTCTACGGGCCAGTAGTCCAAACTGCCGTAGATAATTGGCATGTCGGCCACGTGGACGTTGCGGATTAGGATTGGGAGTGCGATTAGGTTTCTGAAGGAGCCGTTCATTATTTTGACGCGGTATGGTTTGTCGCTGTTGTCACCCATAACCATCACAGTATACTCCCCCCGGGATGATTCCACGCGGCCTACTGCTTCACCTTCAGGTGCAACCAATGGTGCCTTTCGGGCTATGGGGCCAATCGGAATCTTCTCAAGGGCTTGTCTGATGATTTTGATGCTTTGTTTCATTTCGTCGAATCTTACCATGAAGCGTGCGTACGAGTCTCCTTCTTCGTAGGTGGGGATTTCGAAATCCAGGTCGGCGTAGGCTCCGTAAGGTTCCACCTTTCGCACGTCGTACTTGACGCCTGAGGCCCGGAGCACGGGGCCTGTGACCCCCAGTTTGATAGCGTCCTCTCGTTTCAATACGCCGATTCCTTTCGCGCGGGCTATGACGAGTGGGTTGTGGAAAAAGATGCGGGTATACTCGACGAGTCTCTTTTCGAAGTAGTCGAGTAGTTTGGCGAGTTTCCCCTCGAACCCTGATGGGAGGTCGCGCCTCGGCCCGCCGGGTGGGAGGAACGAGTACGTTAGGCGAGCACCCGTCAACATTTCAGCGAGTTCGATGAAGAGGTCGCGGTCGGCGAAGGCCCACATGAAAATGGTTGTGTGCCCTGAGAAGACGCCTGCGTTAATCGCTAACCAATAGAGGTGGCTCATGATGCGGTTCATTTCGGCGGCGATGGTTGCGATGTATTGGCCTCTTGGTGGAACCACCACGCCTTGCAGCTCTTCGATTGGCAGCACGTAGGCCCAGTTCAAGTGAATCGCATCAATGATGCATGGCCTCTCGAGATGGGGAATGTTGCTGACGTAGTTGCGGTACTCTGCGATCTTTTCGCAGCCCCGGTGAACGTACCCGATGTCGGGGTCCACGCTGAGTATGTAATCCCCATCGACCCGAATCAGTAAACGGACATGGCCCGAGCCGGGGTGTTGCGGGCCCACGGACACGTCTAGTGTTGAAGGTTCATTGGTTTTGGAGATTGATATGACTGGGGTTGGCGGTTTCTCCTGTGCCGGAGGTGTTGTCAACGTTGGCCCATCTCCGGGAACTTGAGGTCTTTCAACATAGGAGGGGGCCCGTCCCAATTATCAAGCGTCAAGAGCTTCCTCAGGTCTGGGTGCCCTTCGAAATTGACGCCAAACATTTCGAAGGTTTCGCGTTCATGGAAATGTGCGCTCTCCCAAACCGAGACAACTGATTGAATTGCGGGATTTTCTCGAGGTAATTCCGCTTTCAGAATCACAAGCAGATCCTGCAGTTCCGGTTTTGAGAATGTACCCGTGAAGTAGAGGACTTCTATTTTCTTGTGCGTTGGGAAATCGATGCCCGCGACTCCCTTCAAATGGTCGAAGCCGAGTTCGTCGCGCATGAACCCTGCAATTTCCAGGACTTTGTCTTTGTCGAACGTAATCGACACGCGGCCTGCGCGGTCTATCTTGTTCTCCTTGATGGCTTCGGGGAAGCGAGCTTTCAGTTGGCTGATGATGCCTTCTTCCCTAGACAGCGCAACTTGGCTCACTAGGCGAATACCTCTTCTCTGCGAATCTTCTCACGCAGCTTCACAATTGCGCTTAGGAGTGCCTCCGGCCTGGGGGGGCATCCTGGGACGTAGACATCTATCGGGAAGATCTTGTGAACGTCATTTACGATGCTGTAGGAGTCGTGGAAGAGGCCGCCCGAGCAGGCGCAGTCACCCATCGCTATAACGTAGCGTGGGTGGGGCATTTGCTCGTAGACGATTTTGAGGCGCTTGGCCATCTTCTTCGTAACCGTGCCCTCCACAATTAGGAGGTCGCATTGCCTGAGTCCACCAGCCACGGCTTGCATTCCAAACCTTTCCGGATCCAAGCGTGGGCCCATCATGGCGCCGAATTCCGCGCTGCAGCATGCGGTTGTGATATGAACCGGCCAGAGGGCATACATGCGGCTCCAGTTGATGAGGTATTTGACGGGGCCCGTACCTGTGATGGCCTGTACCACTTCACTCATTTTGCCAAGCCACGCTCCCGCAAAATCTTGCAGAAACCCTTGGCTCATGGGCCTGAATCACGCTCCTATGGTCGGTTGATTACGGACACGGGAATAACCTATCATTGAAAAAGTTTGTCAGGTGGCATTTGGGCCTGTCTCAGCAACAACAGACAAACCCAGCGCTCCTGGAGCATCTAGCGGATGAGCTTGCCTCTATTGAAGTCCTTTGAGCGCCGCTTCCACTTCGGCAGTATGCACCGAGACGTCGACCTTAGGAAACACTTTCACGATTTTGCCCTTCTTGTCTATGATGAAGGTAACTCGGTTCGTTGATGTTCCGGTATCCTTGATGACGCCGTATGCGGTGGCGATTCTCTTGTTTTTGTCGCTGATAAGGGGGAAGGGGAGTTCATATTTCTCCATGAATCTTCTGTGGTCTTCGATGCTGTCCAAGCTGACTCCGATGATTTCGGCGCCCATTCTTCTTAGCGGTTCTATATTATCCCTGAAACTACAAGCCTCTCTCGTGCAACCTGGAGTATCGTCCTTCGGATAGAAGTAGAGAACGACGTTCTTCTTTCCGATGAAGTCCCTGAGGCCGAGGCGTGATCCGTCCGACGTTGGGCCTTCAAAATCTGGGGCCTGTTCTCCGACTTTGACTTTGATTTCCATTGGCGAGACCGGCCCCAATGTACGCGCATGGGCGGATTAGGTTATTGCTCGCAGACGTGGCAGGAGTTCACATCAATCCCAGGTTCGAGGCGTTTGTGCAAGTCGCACATGTACCTGTTCTTTCTGACGTATTCGCAGGCAGCCTCGATTCTGCTCATGACCTCGACTGGTTTCACTTTCCTTGATGATACCATTTTGGCAATGCTGGTTGTGGCTTCATCGATCTCCTTGATCCCGTTGAGTCGAATTGCTGCGCCACGTTTCTCGTGCAGGTATTTGCTCACGGCGGGTTGCGTGACTCCGAGAAGCTGAGCTGCTTCCTGCTGGGTCATTCCGTGGTCATCGACAAGTCTCTTTACAATGAGTGCCCGAAGTGCAGGAATGACGGACTTGGATGTCAACTCTTCAGGCAGTATCATGGGCATGAGGAAATTCCACTTCTACGAGTATGACGCAGGTTATATAAACGTGCTATGCCCGTTTTCTTAAACCAATTGCGCTTACGTTCTTTCCTGCGTCTCGCTTGGTAGGAGAATGTCGTGCGGCCTAGCTTCCTCTGCGCCAGATGGGCTTAGGACTGCAAGTCGGGCTTTGGTCCAGAGTTCGTGAATGTTGCCCGCGCCTGCGTATCCCATTGAGGCTCGCAATCCTGACACAAGTTCGTCCAGGACGATGTTGACTTCGCCCTTG
This sequence comes from Bathyarchaeia archaeon, assembly GCA_049513715.1. Taxonomy (GTDB): domain Archaea; phylum Thermoproteota; class Bathyarchaeia; order 40CM-2-53-6; family 40CM-2-53-6; genus FEN-987. The sequence continues at coordinate 19,743 of JBEKVV010000001.1, forward strand.
TACGGGACCCATCCCTCCACGCCCTCAGGAACTCCTTTGGAGGGCATACTGTACCGGTCCAACGAGTACCGCTTAGCTCGTGCCGTTTGGCTTCCCATTCCGCGGTATTGTTTGTAGTACCGACCGCCAATCGTGATCAGTGTCCCAGGAGATTCACTGCATCGGGCGAACAGGTTTCCGATCATGACGGCTGAAGCACCTACAGCCAGCGCAATTGCAATGTCTCCGGGTGTGCGAATTCCACCATCAGCAATGACGGGTATGTCCGCCCCGTACTTGGCAACCGCATCAGAAACCTGAGCGGCAGCGAACAAAGTGGGTGCACTTGCCTTAGTCACCTCAGAAGTTGTGCAGATTGACCCGGAACCAATCCCCACCCGAAATCCGCTGACCCCGTCGAGTTCAGCGATGGCGTCCTCTGCAGCTTGGTAGGTCCCGATGTTGCCGACGATTACTTCAGCAGAAACCTCCGCCATCATTTTCTTGGTGGCTCTGAAGACGTTTGAGTTGTGAAAATGCGAAACGTCGGTGACCAGTATGTCGGCATACTCGTCGAGTTTCTTCGCCCTATCCAAATCGAAAGGTGAAACAGCTGCGGCGCAAAGTAGCTGCCCGTTCTCATCACGGGCCGCCTCCGGGTACTTTCCCCTAAGCAGTATATCTTTGAAGGTGATTAGGCCGGCGAGCTCACCGGCTTTGTTAACGATAGGTAATTTCTCGATTTTATGATCCCGAAGCAACCTCTGGGCCTCGTCGATACTAGTGCCCTCCTCGGCTTTGACGACGCTCTTGGTCATCACCTGCCTAACGAGGAGGCTGGCTTGGGCGAAACGAACATCGCGGCCGGTCACGATGCCAGCAAGCTTGGTTCCTTCAACCACGGGAAGGCCTGAGATGTTGTGCTTTTCCATGAGGGCTAATGCTTGGCCCACGGTATCGTCCGGGGTCACCGTAATGACGTCGCGGATTACAAGGGCCTCCGCCCTCTTCACTCGCTTAGCCATATCCACTTGTTCTTCCACAGAGCAGTTCCTGTGAATAACTCCAAGCCCACCGTGCCTTGCCAAAGCAATCCCCATGTCGCTCTCAGTCACGGTGTCCATTGGGGAAGAAACGAATGGGACGTTGAGCCGACGCTTCTTAGTCACACGGCTACGCACGTCTACCTCGCTTGGTTCAATTTCCGCGCGGCCGGGGAGTATTACGACGTCACGGAACGTGAGTGCGACTTGGATGTCTTTCAATTTCTCAAGAAAGGATTGTCTTGGGGTTTCTTGGGCCTTCAATAATTGGACCCGCTATTGCAGAAGATAGGGCGGCTTTGAATTTAAGCTCAATTAATCTCGGCGCCGTCAGATTTCAACGGACAACAGGTCGGTTCCAATGGTGACGGTTTTTCCATATTCTCCAGATGTCTCTGCTTGAAACTCGTTTTCTCGATGTTCGTTTGGGGGCGGTATGTGAAACAGAACGAGGCCTTTGGCCCTGGAATCTTTCCCTGCGCGTCCCGCCATCCTCGCAGTTGAATGCGTAGTCAGCTCTGCGATGGCCAGCTGGTCTTCGAGAAAGGTCGCCTCATGCAGAAGCAAGTCCACATCTCGGGCTAACTCCACGACTGCTGGGCAGTAGCCCGTGTCGGCCGTGTAGCAGAACGACTTACCGTTCGAATTGACCCTGAAGGCCAGGGTTGGTATCGCGTGGGCCGATCGGCATGTGGAAACCTTGCCAACCTTCTGCCCAAATTCGAGCTCTGTGACGGATAGGGGGAATTCGAAGAAATCTTTCGGGGTGTTCGTGCATTCAAAGAGTTTCTGCAGTGTGGTTCTGAAGTTTGGCGGGCCGTAGATGTGCAGCGGAGTCTGTCGCCCATCTATCTGTATGGCCCAAAGGAATGGAACTAGGTCTGAGATATGGTCGGCGTGAGCGTGAGAGATGAAAACCGAAGTCAAATGGTCAAGTGTGATTTGCGAAACCCTGAGGTTCTTCAGGCTTCCTGGGCCAAGGTCGAAAACAATCGAATCGTCCACTACGAAGCAGGGGCAGGCGCGTTTTGCGCTTACCGCTGAGCCTCCCGAGCCAAGAATTGTCAGCTTCATCATTCAATCTACTTTCGAGTCTTCTTCGCTCGCTTCTTTGCTCGGCGCCTCGTTGGAGGCGGATAGATTGGGCTGGACACCTCGTCGCTCATGTTGCCATATCTCCCAGTTGGCCTGTATGATCTCCGAGTATTGAAGTAGTTTATTGGAAGCGAACTCAACGCAGTTGCGGGATGACTTCATCGCGGAAGGTTTCAAGTGGATGTATTGAGGTGTCGCCTGAGAAGATTAGGAAGATTTGGTTGATTCCGATCTCTTTGAATCGCCTAAGTTGCTCTACACAGTCGTCGGCCTCACCTATGACGAAGCCATGCTCGACGACGCTCTTGCGAAACTCCGCTGCTGATTGATTCCGTTCCTTTGCTTGTTCCCCAACCAGCTTGTCGACCTCTGATGTGTTTCGTCCAATGATTATGAAGCATTGCCAGGAGCGAATCAAATCCTCCATATTCCTTCCGTAACGTTCAGATTGCTCTCGAATCGCCCTCATTATTGCTTCGCATTCCTGTAATGAACTGGTCGGAGTGTTGAAGCCGTCTGCATACTCGACCGCCAAGCGTGGCATCGCCCGTTTTCCCCGCGTTATGCCAACAAGCATTTTTGGTGAGGGCTTCTGTTTCGGTTTTGGCATGCTGATCGCATCGGTCAGTGAGTAGTGTTGGCCTTTGAATGTGGTCTTCTCTTCGGTCCAGAGTTTTCGGATCACAATTAGCGCTTCCTTCAGTTGCTGGACTCGAATTCGCTGGTCTGGGAATTCGTAGCCGTAGGCGGTGTACTCCTTCTCGTACCAGCCCGCGCCTAAGCCAAGGATTAGCCTCCCGTTGCTGACGATGTCGACCGTGGTCGCCATCTTTGCTAGTAGCGATGGATGCCTGTAAGAGACTGCGGTGACCAATGTTCCGCTGCTGAGTTTTTTGGTTGCGGCCGCTAGTGCAGCCAGCGTTGTCCACGCTTCGAGGCATGGATCCCCCTCATCTCCTAGGGCATGGAAATGGTCGCATAACCAAGCTGAGTCGTAGCCAAGCTCCTCCGCTGCTGTCCAGACTTGCTTCAACTCGTCGTATGTGTATCCGCCTTGTCCCGTTTTGACCCCGAACTTGACATTGTTCATGGACAGCCGACATGGGCTTTCGCGAATATAGGCTGAAAATTGACCTGGGGAACTTAAAATCTAATATGCGTCGAGCCGCGTCATTCAGATTGATTGGATATGAGGTTCCATTTCTGGCCGCTATTGATAGGAGTACTCATCCTGATTTGGGGAGTAGCGACTCTTGCCGGGCAGGTTTTCGGTGTCAAATTCGACATATCGTGGTGGGCAGTAATCGCGGTGATCATCGGTCTCTACATCTTGTCGCATGCCATGCGTAGAGGCAGTGAACCAGCATAGCCTTGTCCGCGCGGAGCGAATCTGACTACCCAATCAGCAGATTTTCAGCATCTAGTGATTCTCGCACACGAGGAGAATCATGAAGGTCTGGGTAGTGAGCCCTCTGTTCGCTTTAGTACTCTCAATGCCGTGAGAGTAATCATTTTGCTTGGTTCGCCAGGCCGCTCTAATGAAAAAGGTGTTGGAGGGCGTTTCTTGTACCAATTGGCGTATGCGCCCTCAAGGTCGGGATGCACCGCATCCAAGTTCCATCTACCGTCTGGTCTTCTCTTTTCTTTCAGCAACTTGGTTGCATAACCTAGCCTACTGTCATCGCCATATCCCAGTGCTGTTAGAAAGTCTAGGCCGACGAGTAGGTCATAGTAGTAGTGAGTTGGATAGTGGAAGCGGAACCAGGGACCATACCGCGTCCCCTGCCTGTATAGTTCTCTTTCCAAGAAGAACTCAGCTCCCCTCTCGATTGCTCTCCTGATGCTTCTCGTCCACTCTTGCTTAGGGTACACGGCGAATGCGCTCATTCCCTCCCAGGCATCGAGAACTCCATTCTTCCCCCAACAATGCCATCCGCCATTCTCCTTCTGCTCCCTAACTAACCAGCCAAACGCTCTCTTCACCTTAGGATGATCAGCATAGCCGAACCGAATTAACGCTCGTGCGGTATTACCTACCAAACACAGTTCGCTCTTCCTCATGTCGTCAGTGCCAAACCCGCCGTCCGACTTTGCGAACCGCTCAATCCAAAGCTCACACGCTCTTTTGATGCGTGGCTCTGATCGGCTCACACTCAAATCAGCGAGAACGAGGAGCATCCAATTAGACGCCATGTATTTCGGCCGGTAGAGACTCTCGTTAGTGACCCACCAGCCATCCTCAGACTGTTTGCACAGAATATCAGCGGCCCAACCCATGTTCGCTATCATATCATGGGCCGATTTGACGTCTGCGTCGTTCTCAGGCTTGTCAAGAAGCCGCGTCAAAGTAAGATACCGGATGGAAGGCTGGTCTTCCTCAAGCAACCACTCCACAACATCATTCATAGATTCTCGTCTCTAGGTTAGTAAGATAGTGAATGGTTGGAGGAATCGATACTCACCAGTTCTTCGTCTGCAAGTTTAGTGGCGCTGGCACACTAAAATGAACCGAAAATTCAATTTCAGCAAAAATGGGAGGGGGTACTAACGCTGTCTGAAGGTCTAGTGTTTGGGCGGTTGGTACCCAGCCGTCGAAGCCTTCTTCATGGCTTCAAGGGACTCCTCGGCAGTTAGAAGCGGGGTAGTGTTCACTTTCTTAACGGCTCCTCCGGCCGAGAAAGCCATTGACAGGGCCATCGCGTTCACGTTGCTAGGCATCTCCACAATCAATACAGCGTCGTATTTCCCGAACGAATACCAGCCCGAATTCAGTTTTCCTCCCAGCTTTTCAATAGCCGGTCGGACTAGTTCTATTCTGTTCTGAGGTTTTTCTACGATGGCGGCGCTTCCTGCAGATGAGTAGGCCACTTGTACTAGGTAATGTTGCATTTTCGGATTCTCCAACCAGCATTAAATGACGTTTTGGTTATAACAATTTCCTGTTTGCATTGGCACGAGTCACTGGAGTTCCGTCCTCCTGCAACCAGTCAAGAACGTCGATCACAGGAAATCGTGTCCCCCTTGAGCATATTGATGGTCAGGAGGAAGCGGCGGCATCATCGAACACATCGTCTTCACAACTACTCCCATATTCTTCACTTTGGCAACGCTCCCAGAGATAACTGTGCAAGGATTGATGTTCGGATATCTACTGTTGCTATGGGAGCGGCGGTCTCATCGCACATGAATTGCCGATTTGAACCAGTCAGGTTTTCGCGTGTGTGTGCGCAGCCTACCCAGTCTACGGTTGCGTTCATCATGCGTACCACGCATTCTGGTATCATCGCGATAATTCTGTCGGCTGTAACATCTCTCCTATTTCCAATGATCGTTGCTGTTTGTGGTGTGGTTTCTGACAGGGAGCTTGTTTTGTGCTGGAATTGCGTTTGTAGCCGCAGCAGTATTACAATTAATAGTGAGCTGAGGCTGAGAAGGTGGTCAGGATCTGTTTGTGTTGAAGATCTCTATGGCAACTGTATTCGGTCTCCTGTTTGGTGTTGCAATCGGGCTAATCGGCATGGGTGGGGCCAATGTTTCGTTCAGTCCGCAGGTTGTAGGAATGCTTGGTCGATATGCTTGGTGGATTGTTTTTCTGAGTATGCTGGTTCCGTTGGCGGATTACTTGAGCGGTGTGCGCACGACGTTGACTGGTGTTCTCACTGGCCACCCGTTTCGTCATGTGGCAGGATTCTTCACTGGCCTCGCCGTAGGTTTAGCATTCCTTCTCCTTCTTGCGTCGAGACTATTCTGAAGACAATTCCTATCCGCGATGAGGGATACTGGCTTCTTGTGAGCTAAACGTGCTTTGAGATGAGGCCTAGGAGTCCGCCCGCGTTAGGATGTGTGTGGATCTAGTGGTGCGAGCAGCCAGATTTGAACCGGCGTGAGTCATCGAGGCAATCACTAAACGGCGAGCCAGAACCTAACCGCCAAACACATATAGCGCACTCTGAAGGTTGAATCTCATTAATCCGAAGAAGATGTGGTATGTTTGAGTAAAGGCGCATGTGGATTACTGGCTGCGAGAAAGACCACTAAAGATCGTAACCGTTTCAGGTGGCATTACCGGCCCTACAAACGCCGAATGCTTGGGCTCGACTATAAAGCAGACCCGCTAGCGGGAGCACCACAGGGCCGAGGGATCGTTCTTGAGAAGGTGGGTGTTGAATCAAGGCAGCCAAACAGTGCAGTGCGCAAAGCGGTTCGGGTTCAACTGATCAGGAATGGGAAGGTTATTACTGCTTTCGTTCCGGGGGATGGAGCACTCAACTTCATTGACGAACACGACGAGGTTTTGATCGAGGGTATTGGTGGCGCCGAAGGCAAAGCCATGGGCGACATCCCCGGAATCCGGTACAAAGTCTATGCCATCAACTCCGTCTCGCTCGACGCTTTGATGAAGGGCAAGAAAGAGAAACCCAGACGCTAAACCATTACCTTACGTTCGTTCACTTATGCCCGTTTAGTTCCAAGGCTTTTACTGGTTCAGCCGCGCCGCAATGGTCCCCGATAATCGGAGCATTATGAGCGCTCCGAGGGCCAGAGAACTCAATACAAGTGCCGCAGAACTCATGATCATCAACAGCCCAATTTGCAGGACTTCAGCCGCGACTAACCCCGCAATGGACAATGCGGTACCAAGAATCACGTGCCCACCTCGAAGTCGAGTCGCCCTTTTCTTGGACGCAGTGAGCCTCGAGAACAGGATTGCTAATGGGCCTGCGTATACGAAACCGATGGCTATGCCCGCAAAGATTCCAGTGATGGCGACCGCGAGTTCCGTGTTGAATGATAGTGCGGCGAAGAGCCGGTCCGCGACGTACAGGATGCTGATGAGTGGATAAAGTACGGCTTTCATCAGAGTTCTGAGGGGAGCGTAAGATGTGATGTAGGATGCGACTTGTGGACTGAAGCTGTAGTAGAGTGCGTTGAAGGCTGTCATGAAGTTGCTTCCTGCGTAGGTTTTGAGAATCTCGGTGTCCCGGAAGTTGCGTAGTAGAGTGACTTCGGGGCTGAGTTCTGAGCCGTAGGTGGCTGTGGCGATGAAGCATTTGCTTGGTTGTTGCTGGGTTGATGACGAACTTGTCTGGGATGATGTTGAGGATGATGAGGTTGTGGTTGAGGCTGGTTGTCCTGCCACTGTGAATTTGGTTTGTGCCTGTCCATTATTGTAACCGGCTTTGTTGGCGGTAACGTAGATCGTGTATTGACCAGAGGCCGAAGTTGGTGCTAGCGTAAACGATAATGAATAGGCTCCAGATGGATCAGAAGACACTGATTGTGCGTATATCGGACCCTTAGTGTCGTCAACCTCGATGGAAACAGTGGCTCCACTAACAGGATTGCTCTGATCGTCCTGAACCTTGCCCGAAACGCTCACTACATCCCCTGGTGAGTACTGCTGCTTGTTGGTGGCGGCTGTGACGGATAGGTTACCGATCGAGTAGGCGGTTGGAATGAAGAGGAGTAGGGCTAGTAGAGCAATGAGTGTGAGTTTTTGTGGGAAAATCAGCCAGCTCACCAGCTGGCGCAAGAAGCAGTCTGGTTACAAATTAACTTGTCCGTGGTTATGAATTCGGTTGGTGGAACTATTCTAGCAGTTCGAGGATTGTGTCGTCTGCGATTTCCCCGTTCGTCCCGTTCAATACAACTTCACGGGGAACGAGGCCTTTCTGTACGGAGATTCGTATGAATGGTACGTAGATGCGTTTCAGCTCTAGGATCTGCAATCGATTGCTGAGTATCTGCTTGAACCGTTCCGGCATGTGGATCACCTGCTCCCGAAACTTGTCCAGCAGCGTTTGTTTCGTGAAGGTTGCTTCTCTGATCCGAGTTCTCGCGCCGCGAACTTTGAGGTCTGAATCGTCAAATACTCGCTTGTTGCGCCACGAGGTGAGCCTCAACTCCTCATCTTGGGACAGGGTTTTTCCGGTACCTGTCATGATGAGTTCTGCCTCAGATTTCTTGGTTGCCAGCTCCAGTGCATCACTGACAAGGAAGTACTTTGATTCGTTTGAGAGGAACGACCCAAGTTTCTGGAAGCGGTCAAAAATCGCTGAGGGAATGAAGCTGCGATGTTTTCTTTCAAGTATTAGATCCCTACTCGTTCCTTCCACGTCAACGGCGACGACGTCGTTCTTGACGCTGACCTTGTACGAGTTTGTTCTGAGGTAGTAACATTCGTGGAAGCCTTTGACTTTCCAGAGCGGGACGAATTCTACGGTCGGTGGTTCTACGATCTTTGATTCCTCACGTTGCCTTTTCAGTTTGTTTGAGATGCGGTTTCTTAGTGACCTGTCTGATGAGAGTGCTATCTCTGTGGCCCGTTTCATTGATATTGGTTCTATTTTGAATACAAGTTCGGTGACCTGATCGGGGTTCCAGCCATTACCTGTCTGTAGGCCCTTAACTTGTCGCCTTTCGGGTGTGATCTCACCAATCTGCTCCAACCTGCTGGCCAAATACGCTTCCAGCGCGAGTGAATTCGTGTCTTCGTCTGGGGGAGGCGAGTCCTTCGTATCCTCCACTCTGCTCGAGTTCGATGCTTGAAATGTGTCTTCTAGTTCTTCGCGTATGTTGTTGAGGTTTGAGATGATGTGGTCTAGGCTATCGTCTTTGATGCCAGACATGGTTTCATCATCTTCAGTCTGTCACGGCGAAATCTGTGTTGGCGCTTGTGAGGAATGTTCCGCCTTGGGAGATCAGTTTGTCCGACACGAGCGCGTTGACCGTGTACAGTCCTCGGGTTGGCTGTGATAGGAAGGTGAAGCCGAAGCCGTCTTTGATGGTTTCGCCTGTGTTCATGGTGGAGATGCGGATTTGGATGGAGACTGGTATGCCGTTGGGGTCACGGATTTGAACCCAGAGAACTCCTTGGAATGTAGCCCCAATGTTCTGCACCACGACCCAAACGTAGACTACGGATCCCGGTGCGAAGGTTGTGGTTGGGTTGCCTGCGCTGTCGCCAACGTAGACCATTTGAATGTTAACGCTGGGGGTTGTGGATTGGCCCACCACGAAAGTTGTGTGCGTCGTAGCGCTTACGTAACCAGCTTTGCTGGTTGACGCGAAGGCAGTGTAAGTTCCTACTGCGCTGTTTGCGGGCAGTTGGAAGCTGTCCTGAAATGTTCCGGCGGCGTCGGTGGTTATGGTTTTGCTGCCAGATGAGCTGACCTCAACGCCAAATGGGCCATCAACTTGCGCAACTACATTCGCATTCGGAACTGCGCCACCTGAACTGTCTGTAACGTAGCCCTGTAGGGTCACGGTTGAGTTGGGCTGGTAGAGGGGTTGGCTCGTGGTTAGGGTTATTGAAAGCCCCAAGCTTGCAGAAGCTGTAGCCGAGACGGAGCTTGCTGTGCTCGTTGAGACTGAAGAAGAACCTGTTACCACCAAGGCGACTTGTGAATCGTACTCCTGCCCATCGACAATCGCCACGACCGTGAGGCCATATGTTCCAGTTGGAGTGCCATCCGAGGTGAGCACAGTCATGGTAGAGTGAAACTCGGGCCCGGCCGTTCCCGTGTTACGAGAAAAAATCACGATACTGCGTGGCGGAAGGTCCTTCACGACTAGAAGAACTTGGCCGTTCGTGTTGTCCACGATATGAATTTCGAATTTCGCGTAAGCGCCTGCGCTTATGGAGGAGAGGTTGGGGTCGACTTGGAAGCTCACTTGCTCACTGTTGCTAGTTACGACGGTTTGGGAGGAAGCTGTTTGGGTCGTGGATTGGGTCTCAGTTTCGGATCGTGTCTCAGTTGATGATTGAGTTTGGGTCGTGGACGTGGTGGAGACGGTTGCAGATACTGAGGTTGACGCTGAGGCCGAGGCTGTTACTCCAACGCTGAATGTTACGGAGGCTGAGGTGAATTGAAGCGAACCTGTTCTCAGGAGCTCGAAGATTCCCACGTAGGCTCCGGATTTCAAGGAGAGTTGGAGCTGGCCCTCGCCATTGTTGTCTGTGGTTAGAACGCCGAGTTGGATGTTGCCTGAGCTTGATGCGAATATGGCTTGGTAGGTGGAGCTGGGCGTGGCATGGTGGAGTTGGATGTTAACTTGGCCGTTATCATTGACCTCCACTGTTCCTGATGCGGTTAGTGGCTCGGTGCTGCTGAGGGCTCGGGTAAGTTGGATTGATGTGCTATCGGCTGATACCTGGCTGGGCATGATGCCGACGGCTTGTGCGGCTGAGAGTGCCGCGATGAGTGATAACATTAGGGCGATTGCGGTTCGGCTGCGTGAGTGTACATACATTTCGCTTATGCGCCTCGAAGAGTATTAGTAGGGGAGTGGGTAGGAAGGTATTTAAGAGTTGTTGTGTAGCACATATCTACAATAGGGCAGTGTCTACGCGTGGCGCTTACAAACTTTCATATAGTCAGCAACAAGCGGAATATGTCACGGGGTATTCCCGTGAGCTCAAGGGCCGCAGACTCACTTCTCGTAGACCTACTGAGAAAGCTGAACCGCAACATGGAAGTTTTCTCTAGGAAATTGGATAAGCTGATCGAACTCCAACGACCAGGACAGGGGCCGGGTATACACCCGCAAGGGAACATGCCCGAAAACCTACCCATGGACGTGACCACACTCCTCTCATTGCCCGACCACCTGCGCAAGTCCGCATTGTCCTTGGCAACATTGGGGGAGGGGACGGCGACTGATATTTCAAAGGAAACGGGGCGAGTCAGGGCGGTGGAGAGTGATTACCTGAACCAGTTGGTCTCGATGGGTTTAATCAAGAAGAAGCGGAAGGGTAGGGACGTTTACTTCTACATCGAATCATAATGGAGGATTGAGTCATGACTAAGACTATGGCGTTTCATTCGTACAAGGGTGGAACCGGTAAGACATCAATAGTTGTGAACCTGGGCGCTTTGTACGCTAAGCGGGGAGCCAACGTATGCTTGCTGGACTACGACTTTCGGGCCCCCAGCCTCAACGTGCTCTTCAAAGCCAAGCCGGATCACTGGTTGAACGATTACCTGGACGGAAACTGCGGAATCGTGGATACTTTGGTTGATGAATCGAAGCGATTCAACCTGCCCGGCAAGTTGTGGGTTGGCTTCTCTAACCCCTCCTTGGAAGCGTTGAAAGACATCATGATCAAGGACAGGAAATGGGAGGTCAAAGCCCTCACTAAGACGCTTGCGGGAAAGAAGGAGATCATCGAGAACAAGCAAATTGACTACCTACTCTTCGACACAAGCCCCGGCGCTCAATACTCATCCATCAACGCCCTAGCCGGAGCGGACCTGGTGTCCCTGGTCATGAAGGCAGATGAATTCGACCTAGAAGGCACCAAGGAACTGTCGAAAGGCGTCTATGAAGCGTTAGGGAGAAAGTCCGGCGTCTTGCTGAACAAGATCCCAATGGAGCAGATAGCTGCTGGCGGCGGCGCGGAGAAATTCGGCAAGCAGATAGAATCAGACGTGGGCCTACCGTTGCTCGGAATGATCCCGTGCATGTGCGAACTTATGGCCATGGGTGGAAAAACAATCTATACGCTCGAGAAACCCGACCACACATTCACCAGATGCATAACCGAAATCTCGGAAACCCTCAAGAAAACCTAGACCAATGCGGCCGGCTTCGTCGCAGAGTTGCAACGCTTAAGGGATTTGTTCAGTTGCGTTTAGCGAGCCAAATGAGAATGCTACGCTATCTGGCGTCGGCCCTCTTCTGTGGAGTTGCCCTTGTCGGCCTGGGTGTTTCCTCGGACACGTCGGCATTGCAGGACGCAGGTTTGGTTCAGTTCCTAGAACCTGCGAATGTTACGGTCAACTGGCTGGAATCCAAGGCTTGCTTGGCTCTGCCACCTGACAATTACCTTACGAACTGCACATACTTCGCGAGCATCAGGGCTCTCGAGGCTTTGACTGCTCTGCTCCTTGTGGTTCTGGTGGCTTATGGTGTGTTGCGGCGGAGGGCTGCAATCGCGAATCGCAGGTCGGTTCATGTGGAACGTTCTAAACGTTTCTCGTACTCTTTCCTTAGGCTTTGGTAGGTTGACTCATCCACCTTGCCCATGCCACGCAATTCCTCAAGGCGTGCTATGACGCGGGCTGTGGCAACGTAGCCTGTGTCGGCTGACCCCTGCTTGAGTAGTTCATCCAAAACCTCCTCTCTCTGCGTTCGCTTCCTGGAGCGGAGGACAAGAGCGACCGCGACGATGATGACGATTGCTATCCCCACTAAGGCTGGCAGTAGCCATGATCGGGTTGATGGGCCGGCGGTCACGGTGACTTGCAGTGGCACCTTATGGTTCAACGAGCCTGATACGGCTAGGAGTGATACCGTGTAGTTCCCGGCATGGACGGTGCTAGAGACTAGGAGGGTGACGCTTGCGCTGCCGCTGGGCACGACGGAAGCGGGGCTGAATTGGAATGTGACACCTGTTGGTGCGTCTAGGGCTGTGAGGTTGACGGCTTGGTTGAAGCCCCGCAGTGAGAGGAAGGTAAGGCTAAGCGAGGCGCTTTGTCCTTGTTGAATGGACACCGCGGTCACCGATGCTTCTACTGAGAAGTCGGGGGATGAATAGGCGAAGACTAAGCTCTGGCGTGCCGTAATGTACCCTGGTTTATCCGCGACTAAGAAGACCGTGTAGTTCCCTCCAGGAGAATCTGGCGAGATTTGAAACGAGTCTTGGAATATGCCGGCCAGGTTGGTGTAGGATATTGCGACGTGGATGCTGGTTCCTTGAGGGTTGTTGACTTGGATGGAGATTACGGCGTTTGGAACGGACTGGTTGTAGGTTTCGAAGACTCGCCCTATGATTATGACTGACACTCCCCGGTCAGTCTGGGATCGGTTGAAGGAGGTTTGTATGAGCATGTTCCGCTGCGCCAAAACTTGAAGGGGTGAGGCTATGGCTAGAATGACCAGAATGGCTGTTGCGCCATAAAGAAGTGGCGAGCGCAAACCCGATAGCCTCAACTTAGTAAGCCGCAACCGAAGCCTATTGTAGTTTGCTTCCAGTCTTGGATTAATCTAAGGAATTGCGGAACTTGACGCTAGTCTTCATTCACGGCGCGGGCAGCACTGGTAAAGTCTGGCATCTGCAACTCGCCCACTTCAAAGGGTCATTGGCCGTGGACCTGCCTGGCCACCCAACTGGGTCAGGTTGCACGTCAATCAAGGACTATGCAGATTTCGTTGCAGACTACGTTGATAGGAACAGTGTCCAAGACCCAGTTCTTGTTGGGCATTCCATGGGTGGAGCTATTGCGATTGAACTGGCCCTGCGGGGCACTAAAATGGCTGGGTTGGGTTTGGTGGGAACCGGCGCAAGGCTTCGAGTCCACCCAGACATACTGCGGACGATTTCAGAGAACTACAGTGAAGCCTGCAAACTGGTTGCCAGATGGTCCGTCTCACAGAAAGCCGACGAGTTAGCAATAGACCAGGTCGCACAAGAAATGCTTAGAGTCCGAGCCGAAGTGGCCCACGGTGACTTCACCGCTTGCGATAAGTTTGACCGTATGAACGACATCGAGAAAATAGCCACGAAGACGCTCATTGTTTGCGGCGCCGACGACCGGCTAACCCCATTCAAATACTCGCGGTACTTGCATGACAAGATTCGGAATTCGAGGCTGGCAGTTGTTGCAGACGCTGGACACAGCGTGATGCTTGAGCAGCATCGCCAGTTCAACGAGGCGTTTGAGGCTTTGTTGGCCTCACTATGACCCCCTCTTCCTGAAGCTTAGACCTCATTAGGCTGTGGACTCTGTCGAGGTTCTCCCCAGTCTTGATACTGACTGGGACAATGTCCTCATTGAGGAAGTACCTGCGAATCACCGCGATGGACTCATCCAATCGCTCAGGTGTGACCAAGTCCATTTTGTTAGCGCATATGATGGTGGGTGAGGTTATTTCGAGTTCGCTCAAAATCTGAGCACACGACCGCACCTTCCTCTCCAATGGAAATCCTTCGTCGCTTGCATCGATGAAGAGCAGGACTAGATCGGCGGTGGTCAGTTCACCGAGGGTTGCGTGGAACGCCTTCAAAATGATCGGATGCATATCCTCAATGAATCCAATGGAGTCGATGAGAATGTACTCCCCGGACTTCGAGTCGGGGTCGGTGTAGGCTTTGCGGGCGAAAGTGGCTAGGGTTGTGAAGGGGCCAAGGCCTACGGTTTTGTCTTCGTGTGTGGTGAGGTTGAAGAAGCTGGTTTTCCCGGCTTGTGTGTAGCCAGCTAGCCCGACGATTGGGAAGCCTAGTTCGCGTCTGTGGTCGCGTTTGAGCATCTTCTTCTTGTAGATGTCATCCAGCTCCGCTTCGATTCTGCTGATTCGACTTCGGGCTGCCCGGTAGTATTCCTGATACGGGTAATCGCCGGGCCCCATCCAGCCCAACTGTTCGCCCATGATGCCGCGAAGTTTGATGAACTCCCGGCCCCAGGATAACGTGTACTTGAGTTTCGCAAGCCGAATCTGAAGTTTAGCCTCGCTCGTGAAGGCCCTTTTGTCGAATACTTCTAGGATGAGGAGGTTGCGGTCTATGACGCGGACTTCGCCGCCTAGGAATTGCGTGAGCTTGAAGACGTGACTACTCGTGAGGGGATTCGCGAAGATTACCGTATCCGCGTCGTTGTCTTCGACCAGGCGTTTGAGGTCATTCAACCGGCCGGGTCCGATGGTGTAGGAGTGGTGAACACTTTTGCGCTTCTGAATGAGCGTCCCAACAAGCTTGTAGCCAATGTTCTCCGCCATGGTCTGGGTTTCTTCTCCTAACGGGGGAAAGGCGGGGAGCTTCAACTCCACGATTACTGCTCGCAAACTCGCTTAATTCACCGAGACGCTCTTCACTATAGCCATTCGTGGTGCAGTATTTAGAGTACTCCGAATTCCATCGAGAAACAGTTGATTTTGCGTGAGTCAACATCTGTGAGCGGGCGTTGACAGGCATGAAGTGTAGGGCCCACGTGTTTGTTACTGGCAGGGTGCAGGGGGTGTTCTTTAGATCTGAGACTGCTGGGCTCGCGCAGAGGCTTGGTTTGACAGGTTGGGTTCGGAACCTGGACGACGGCAGGGTTGAAGCTGTGTTCGAAGGCGAGAAGGAGGATGTCGAGAAGGCTATAGAATTCTGCAAACACGGCCCCGCTGGAGCACACGTGGAGGATTTAGATGTGAAACTTGAGGGCTGGAATGGAGAATTCCAAGGCTTCATCATTGAATGATGGCCACGCTTGTAGAGAACCTTGGATTTCGACGTTGTAAGTGTTACAGTTCAATCATTGGGGTTGGGGGAGTTTAGATCAGGCCACTGGGAAACAGACGCGTTTCATACGCGGAAGAACTTAAAGTATGGAACCCTCTGCTTTGCTGCTGGGCTCCGGTGGTGTAGCCCGGTTAGCGGAGCGACGTCAAGCTAGACCGAGAGCATACCGGCCTTTCGCGGCACAAGCCAAGGAAAGTCGGTGATCGCGGGTTCGAATCCCGCCCGGAGCACCAAACCTTCAAATGCGTGTCGGAGAAATGTTCCTGAGGATGTTCCTCTTAGGGGCTAAGAGGTTATCCTCTTAGGGCATCAGGAATTTTCACGTTGAGCGCAAGCAGCTAATTCTCCGACAGCCATCTTCAACCAAATCTACGACGTCTTGGTAGGCCTACTTGCTAGCTCCTTCCAGCTTGGTATGTTCGACATGCTTTGTGCGGCCTTTACACTTCTCACGACAGCCCGTGCTACGCAGCGTGTTGCTGTGTAACCCAATATATCCACCATACGTTTCGACTCACGCATTCCTCCTATTCTACCTGTGGAAGCTGCGAACAGCGTGTCGCCGTCGCGGGATAGGTGTATTGGCCTTATCGACATTGCCAACCCATCGTTCGCCATTTGTGCGAGTCGAATGAGGTTTTCGTGCGATAGGTCGACGTTTGTCGCCACGACGCCTATCGTGGTCTTGCTCCGCGGGATCTCTTCTTTCAGGTAATCTGGAATTAGGTCGTCGAATTCGAGAAATCTTCCTTCTGGAGTTCTTGTTCCGGCGATCGTTTTCGCGTCAGTATCGATGTCGTAAATGTTTCCAACTGAATTGGTTACAATCAATGCTCCAACCACTATGTCGTTCGGCAAGCGCACGGCGTATGTTCCGCATCCGCCTTTGCATGCGAAGTTCAAGCCTTTCAGTTTTCCAACCGTTGCTCCCATCCCCGCCCCCACGTTGCCTTCAGTCACCGGGTTGGAAGAGGCATTCACACTTGCAGAGTATCCCAGCTGGGAGTAGTCGGCTTCGTGAATTGTGGCGAATTCTAAGTCCCAAATGTTGGCGCCCACGATACCCGGAACCTTCCCGGCTCCGCTTGGCATAGCCAGTTTCTGTTCAAGGAGAAACCGCCTTACACCAATTGCCGAGTCAAAACCGAACACGTCTCCCCCAGTCAAGAAAATTGCGTGCTTCTTTACGTATGTTTTCCCTATGTCGATTGAGTGGGTATCGTAAGTTCCCGGCCAACCTCCACGCGCGTCGCACGCCGTATCAGCTTCAGGATCGAAAAGAATCACCGTACAACCTGTTCGGGCTCGCTCGTCCTGCGCGTGGCCAACTTTCACGCCGTCCACGACCGTTAGAGTAGTGTTTGTCACTCAGTAGCCTCCGTCTTGTGGCCTGTTGACCTTGGACTTCATGCTTCGCGAAAGTGTACCTTTGGGAAGTATTTGTTTTTCCAACGCTGACATACTGCTCACGTTTTGTCTCTCTTGCCTCTTCTGTCAGACCTGTGGATGAACATTGCGAACAAAATTGCTCCAAGTACCTGCGCCAATTCGCGGTCAGCATGTATTATTGTATAGCTGTGGCGTAGAAGTTGCGGAGAGCCTCTGTGTTCGATATTAGAGGCTGACATGTGCTGATGGAATCCGGTCACGCCAAGGCATGGCCTGTTCAAACCTGCTCGCCAGTCGAATCAGAGTGGCTTCCTCTCCAAATCTGGCCACGAATTGCACGCCGATGGGCAGACCGGAGTTGCTTTGACCGAGAGGCAGCGAGATGGCAGGTTGCCCAGTCACATTGAAGGGGGGCAAGTGCATGTTGATTTCGTCGCCGAGCCGCATGAAGTCCACAAAGTCCAGGTCCGTGCGCGTGGTTGCGTATTTCCCAAGTGGTTCCGGGAGTTGCGACAAGGTCGGTGTCAACAGCACGTCGTATTCTAGGAAGAATCGTCCGAATGTGCGACGCAACTTGTTTAGGACACGGTCAGCACTTATTATGTCTGCCATGTTCAAGCCCCGTGCGTAGCGGTAACACGATAGCGTCACCGGTTCCAATGTTTCTTCATTTACCTCTCGCCCCATTCGGGCCGCCAAGGAATCTATCATCACATCAAAGCCAAATTCCCAAGGGACACATAGGGCGCGCAGGTATTCTTCATAATCAAAAACGGGCGTGGCCTCGACGACTTGGTGTCCCATCTCGTCACACTTTGCCGCGACTTGCTCCACAAGTCTTACCACCTCGGGATGCACAACAGTTCCGGGTTGCCATGGCTGCGCCGTCCAAGCGACACGTAACTTGCCTGAGGAGACATTCACTTCTTGGCGGTAAGGCCGCTGTGGTTGCACTATTACGAAGGGGTCGCCCGGCGCCGGTTGCGACACGGCATCTAGCATCACGGCTATGTCCCTCACAGTCCGGCTGACAGCAAACTCCTGCACCATTCCATCGAGACGTTCGGCAGAATCAGGCCCCTGCGTTACGCGACCGCGCGAGGGTTTCAGGCCTACGAGGCCGCATGCACTAGCTGGAATGCGGATTGATCCCGCTCCATCACTGGCATGCGCTATAGGTATGATACCAGCCGCCACACTGGCTGCGGCTCCTCCACTGGAACCACCAGCCAGCATTTCCAGATTCCAAGGGTTTCGTGTCGCGCCCGTCAAAATAGATTCAGTTGTGCCCGCCAAACCAAATTCCGGTGTAGCGGAGCGCCCTAAGAGAGTCAAACCCGCCTGCTTGAAACGCGTCGTCAAAAATGAGTCCTTGTCGGCAACGTACCCCTTCATCAAGCGGGAGCCGCATTCCTGCCGCTTCCCGTTTTCGGTGGCGCCAAGGTCCTTCAGCAAGAATGGCACGCCGGCGAACGGGCCAGTAGGCAGGGGCCTGTCTTTCAGCGCTTCAACGCGTTCCGCGTACGTCTCGATAACCGCATTGATTTTCGGGTTAACCTTCTCTACGGCTATCAGAAAAAGCCGCCCCAGCTCCTTCGCGGTCACCTGCTTTCTCTTCACCAACTCGGCCAAACCGACGGCGTCATACTGGGCATATTCTGAAAGATCCATTTCGAACGCCTTGATTGAATCGATTTGAGCGGGTTATGATGAGGCTCACTAAAATCCTGAACGGTATCTTGTGGTTGAACAGTTGATGGCATCGTCGAGAGTCCTTCGTGGCGCCTCATCAAGAAGGAACAATAATGCGGCCAAACTCTCGTTCGTCATCATCGCCGGATTAGTCGGTCCAGCAAACTTGCAATCGGGTGATGGCTGGGAATTTCCCTTTCAAGGCTTGTTTGTGTGGCGATGATCTACAGCGTCAGCACCCCGACTGGGTATATAGTGTATGTGTGAAAGAGCTATACCGCCAGCGCTCACTGTACTGCTTTCTTGAAAATGTCTGGTGATTTAATTGTCTAAAGTACAGTCTAGAATGCGTCTGATAGTGGCAGCGATCATAGTAGTCATCGTTGTAGTAGGAGCAGGAACGTACTTCTTCTACTCGACGACTCGACCACCACCACCTCCACCGGCTCCTAAGATATTGAAAATGGTGACATCAGCTGATTTCACAACTTGGGATCCGAGCGCGTCATATTCAACGGAGGTCTTCTACATGGCTAACTTCTACGAACCGTTGCTCTATGCGAATCCTCTGGGGAGTGCTGAGCCGATCAAGCCAGCTCTTGCAACAAGTTGGGATGTGTCAGCTGACAGCAAGACATGGACTTTCCATCTGAGGAGTGGCGTAAAGTTCCATGACGGAGAACCCTTCAACGCACAAGCAGTAAAGTACTCATTGAATCGGACCCATACTATGGGCTTAGGCGCCGCTTACCTCTTGGACGTCGTAGATAGCATCGACGTCTTAGACAATCTAACAGTGAGATTGAACTTGAAATGGGCTGCACCACTTACCCGAGTGTTGAGCGCTGAAGCTGGAATGTGGATTATGAGCCCGAAGAGCGCTGACAAAGGTAAGGATTGGTTCGAGCAAGGTAACGAAGCAGGGACAGGACCTTGGAAGCTTGAAAGCTACAAACCGCGCGAAGAAGTTGTTATGACACGATTTGAGGATTACTGGGGCGGATGGCAACCGGGGCAGTTCAACAAGGTAGACATCAAGATTTCCACCGAAGAATCCGTTGAACGACAGATGCTCGAAAGCGGTGAAGTGGACATCGCCACAAGGGTACCTCTAGAGAGCATACCCGTACTGAACGCAACCGCCAACTTAGTCGTGTATGCCTCACCAAGCTTCTACAACTACGTTGCCTTCCTAAACACAAAGAAACCCCCTCTCGACAACGTATTGGTTAGACAAGCGATTTCCTACGCCATGCCCTACGATGACATCATCACCGTAGCGGCGAAAGGTTACGCAACGCAATCCAAAGGACCCGTTCCAAAGGGATTGTACCCCCACCAAGATACCCTCTTCCAATACACGCATGACTTGAACAAGGCAAAGCAGTTGCTCGCGCAGGCAGGTTACCCGAACGGAATCAATCGCACCGTTGTCTTGACCTACGCCGCTGAGAACCCGAATGAAGAACTCTTTGCACCCTTAATCAAGTTTGAACTTCAGAAGATCGGCATCAATGTTGAGATCAGGTCTATCCCGTGGGTTGAGCAGTGGGCTTTGGCAAAGAAGGATCCTGCTAGCGCTCAGGACATATTCCTACTTCTCTGGTGGCCATCCCTTAACGATGGATATGACAACTTGTTCTCAATGTTCCACAGCGAGACGAGCCCGTTCTTCAATATGGGTTACTGGTACAACAGCACCTTCGATGATCTGATTGACACCGCGTACGCTACCGAGGCCTTAGATCCAGTGAAAGCTAATGATATGTACTTCAAAGCCCAAAGTATGCTCGTGGAATCTGCTCCGGCTGCTTACCTCTATGATGCTATGAACTTGGTTCCGATGAGCAAGTCAATTAAAGGGTTCGTTGACAATGCGTACTACCCGTTCGTAATCTTCCTGTACCCACTTACGCAAGAACAAGCTACAGGCGCTGCGCCTACACCCACAGCCCTAGCCCCGATTCTCCGGCTTCAGCATCTCATGTCGGAAGTGGCGACTAGGGACGTCTAGGCCCCTGCTCCTTTGTTGTCAGGGCTCCCCTCTTTTTTTCCTAGTATCTCCCTGGGGTACCTAGTTGAGAAGAAGAGAGTACTTTATCCGCCGTGTCAGTTTGACGGCGCTGGTACTCCTTGGGTTAACTGTTCTGACGTTCGTTCTTGCTAGGGTTGTCCCCTCCGATCCTGCGGCCTTGTACGTTGGTCCCCGTGCTAGGCCTGAGGAAGTTGAGACTGCCCGCCGTCTACTCGGGTTGGATAAGCCTCTCTACCAGCAGTACTTCATCTATCTATACGATATCATTCATGGAGATTTCGGCATTTCCATCAGGACGAAACGTCCCGTTATTGATGATCTTCGATCTGCGCTTCCTGCCTCCATCGAGCTCATAACGGCGTCGCTGATCATAGCCCTCGTAATCGGACTCCCTCTGGGCATCGTCTCCGCGAAACGAA
This sequence comes from Bathyarchaeia archaeon, assembly GCA_049513715.1. Classification (GTDB taxonomy): domain Archaea; phylum Thermoproteota; class Bathyarchaeia; order 40CM-2-53-6; family 40CM-2-53-6; genus FEN-987. Next base: position 40,620 of record JBEKVV010000001.1, read on the forward strand.
AGGACACCATAGTTGACCACGCTTCACGCTTGGTAACTGTGGCCGGCGTAGCAATTCCACCATTCTGGCTGGGTCTCATGTTGCAGTTGCTTTTCATACGGGAGCTTGGACTATTGCCAGTAGGGGGCCGGATAGATACAGTCGTAAGCATGACCTACCCAGTTAAGCAGATAACAGGTTTCTACTTTTTCGATACGCTCATAACAGGGAATTGGCCAGCGTTCGTCAGCAGCCTTCAGCACATCATACTTCCAGCCTTCACTCTGTCCGCATACGCCATCGGCCTGATCGCCAGAATGACTCGTTCCACTATGCTTGAAGTGCTTGGGGAGAACTACATCAGAACGGCAAAAGCTTGGGGCTTCTCCGACAGAGTCATTACATACGTATACGCTCTCAAGAACGCAATAGGACCAACCCTAACGGTAGTCGGGCTTACCTTCGCGTTCCTAATCACAGGAACATTCTACGTCGAAGCCATCTTCTACTGGCCAGGCTTGGGGAGTTACGCAGCCTCGGCATTATTGAGCCTAGATTTTCCTGTCATAATGGGAGTCACGCTAATTCTCGGGTCCGCTTATGTATTGATCAACCTGATACTTGACCTAATTCAGGTGTACTTGGACCCCCGGGTCGTCCTAGGGTGAGCGGCGATGTCCACTGAGAGCCGTGTTGCCCAGAAGCGTTCCGAGAGCTTGGCAGCGTCTCTCCTTGAATACCGTTTGAGTTTCCACCTTCTTCGAAAGAACCCGATTTCGTTTCTTGGGCTGGTAATCATAGTTGTCTTCTTCATCACCGCCATTTTCGCACCTTGGCTGGCACCATACCCCGAGCAAGGCCTAGGTGCACCGAATCTAGAAACGCGCTTGGCTCCGCCAAGTCTCGAGCATCTCTTCGGTACAGATAGCCTTGGACGGGACATCGTGAGCAGAGTAATCATGGGCTCGAGAATTTCGCTGACGGTGTCCATGATCGTTGTCGCTCTTGCAATCAGCGTAGGGACTCCCCTTGGAGCAGTAGCCGGATACATCGGAGGCATGTGGGACGAGATTATCATGAGAATAACCGACCTCTTTCTTGCGTTTCCGTCCTTGCTGCTTGCAATGGCGATAGCTGCTGCGCTTGGTCCCAGTTTAGCGAACTCCATGGTGGCTCTGGCACTGTCTTGGTGGCCGTGGTACACCAGGCTTGTAAGATCCCAAGGCGCATCGCTAAGAGAGCGCCCATTCGTAGAAGCAGCGCGAGCAATGGGAGTTCCCGACAAGAACATAATAGCACGTCACATATTGCCTAACAGCCTGGCACCCGTCATAGTCCAAGCCACGGTTGACATAGGCACGGTGGTCCTCGCAACTGCCGCCTTGAGTTTCATCGGTCTGGGTGCTCAGCCACCTGCCCCTGAATGGGGACTCATGGTAAGCTCGGGACGGTCATACATATTCGAGCAGTGGTGGATCTCAGCTTTCCCCGGTCTCGCAATTTTCGCCACCTCACTGGCCTTCAACCTGGTGGGAGACGGATTGAGAGAGGCGCTGGATCCGAAGGTAAGAAGAAGCAGAAGGGCTTAGTTGTCTAATGATGGAAGAAGGTCTATTATCGGTCCGGAATCTCAAAGTTCACTTCGCAACATACGATGGTGTCGTGCAAGCTCTTGATGATGTGAGCTTTCAGATCGAGCGCGAGCAAATCTTCGGCCTCGTGGGTGAAACGGGTTGCGGCAAGACGGTTACGTCCCTCGCAATCCTTCGACTGTTGCCCGACAACGCCAAGATCCTGAACGGAGAAATCATCCTGAAAGGAGAAGATCTTCTCAAGAAAACGGAGAATGAATTTCGCAAACTGAGAGGCGGCAATATCTCCATGATTTTCCAAGATCCAGCCTCCTCCCTCAACCCGGTCTTCACGATAGAACGCCAGCTCCTTCGGGTCATCCAAGAACACAGTCCAACAAGCTATGCTGAGGCAAAGCAGCGTGTCGTGAAATTACTGGAAGAAGTTGGGTTGCCGGAACCGCACCGAGTCCTCAAACTGTACCCGCACGAACTAAGTGGCGGTATGCAACAACGTGTAATGCTTGCAGCGGCTTTGTCGTCTGAGCCAGACCTGTTAATTGCGGATGAGCCGACCAGCGCGATCGATGTGACGATCCAAGCTCAGATCTTGGAGCTCCTGAAGCGACTGAAGAAGGAGAAGGGGCTTGCAGTCCTTCTCATAACTCACAACATGGGCGTAGTTGCCGAAAGCTGCGACAAGGTCGGAGTCATGTACGCGGGCAACATCGTTGAAACAGGCTCCCTCAGAGATGTCTTGAAGAGCCCTCGCCACCCCTATGTGAGAGCCCTGCTCGCCGCAATACCCAGCCCTTTGTTGCTGGGCAAAACGCTTCCGGAGATTAAGGGAGTCGTTCCGAGCCTCCTGAATCCGCCATCAGGTTGCAGATTTCATCCCAGGTGCCCCTATGCTACTAGCATTTGCACAGAGGCAATTCCTTCTCCCGAGATCCTAACAGGAATGCATCAGGTTTCGTGCTATCATCCACAAGATTAGGTGCAATATTCTTGAAAGAGCATATTCTACAGGTCAGGCATCTCAAGAAATACTTCCCAATCAAAGCTGGTTTTTGGAAGACGGTCGGACACGTCAAGGCTGTGGACGAGGTGGATTTGGAGATTTCGAAAGGAGAGATCTTCGGCCTCGTAGGTGAATCAGGCTGCGGAAAGACGACTTTGGGAAGATGCATTTTGAGGCTCATAGAGCCAACCAGCGGAGAGGTCCTGTTCGACGGTATCGACCTGCTCAAGGTCAAACGCGGCGAGTTGAACAAGATAAGGAAGAACATGCAGATTGTCTTCCAGAACCCATTCCTCTCGCTCGACCCAAGGATGAGGATGAGAGACATCGTTGCTGAGCCCCTGAGGACCCATATGAGTCTGAGCAACTCAGCTATGTTCGAACGGGTATTACAGCTTCTCAGGATAGTTGGACTTGAAGAGGAGCACATGTGGAAATATCCGCACGAACTGAGCGGCGGACAAAACCAGCGAGTGGCCGTCGCAAGAGCCCTCGCGCTCGATCCAAAGTTCGTCGTACTTGACGAACCGACATCAGCGTTAGATGTTTCAGTGCAAGCTCAAATTCTGAACTTGCTTATGGATCTCAGGAAGAAGCTTGGTCTTTCATACCTATTCATATCCCACGACCTCAGCGTCGTGCAACATGTCAGTGACCGCCTCGCTGTTATGTACTTGGGCAAGGTTGTTGAGATAGCTGATTCCGACGACATCTGGAAAAATCCACTTCACCCGTATACGTCTGCCTTGTTTTCTGCGGCCCCAATACCCGACCCTGATCTTGCGCGCCAGCGCGAGCCACTCAAGGGAGAAGTGCCTGGCCTGATAAATCTGCCAACGGGCTGCCGATTTAGAACACGCTGCGTGTATGCGTTCGACAAGTGTGAGCGAGAGGAACCTGCACTGAGAGAACAGTCGCCAACCCGGTCATGTGCCTGTCACATAGTGTCAAACGGGGAACGTCGCCCAGAAGTCATGTAAAGAGATTCTTAGAACTTGCCAACGCGAAGCGATTGTAGAGACGAACGTTCGAAACTTATCCAACCTATGTAATTCCCGGTGGAGATATCTGATGTTCCATGACGAGTTGAAGAAAAAAGTAATCCGAAAGATCGAGGAGGACAGAGAGAACGTTGTCGAATTCGCAAGGAAATTAGTTCGGAGTCCAACCACGTTTGGTTTGGAAAAAGACGCTCAGGAAATTGTGGCTAAGAAACTACGAGAGTCAGGACTGACTGTCGACGTCTGGGAGCCGCGAATTGAAGAACTGCAAAAGAGTCCAGGCTTCATCAAGACCTCCGGTGACTACAGGAACAGGCCTAATGTCGTGGGCCGAATAACAGGCGATGGAAAGGGAAGATCCCTGATTTTGAACGGCCACATAGACGTCGTGAGCGCTGAGCCTACATCGGCTTGGAAGTTTGACCCATGGGGCGGTCTCGTACAGAATGGACGCCTTTACGGGAGGGGATCATGTGACATGAAAGGGGGGTTAGCCGCGATGATTTCTGCAGCGTCAGCAATTAGTGAACTTGAGCTTTCATTACGAGGAGATGTTCTAGTTGAGAGCGTAATCGAGGAGGAAATTGGAGGTCCAGGAGGAACTTTGGCCACCATAATCAGAGGATACAGAGCAGATGCCGCGATAGTGGGCGAACCGCCGAAGAGCATTTGCATCGAAAGCGCCGGAGTATGTTGGTTCAGGGTGCGAGTTATCGGGAAAACGCAGCACGCAGGTTTTTCTCATCTCGGAGTCAACGCGATAGGTAAAGCGATGAAGATCTATCAAGGGCTGCTCGACTTGGATTCCTACCGCGCTGAGTCAAAACACTATCCGCTAACTGAAAAACACTGGGGACGATCTTGCAACATAAACATCGGGACGATTCGAGGTGGAGATTGGCCTTCAACAGTCGCGGGGTGGGCTGAACTAGAATGCAGGATAGGCTGGCAACCTATTGAGACTATGACCCAAGTGAAATCTGAAGTCGAAGAAACTATTCGAAAAGTGGCCGAATTAGATCCGTGGATGAGAGATCATCCGCCTGTTGTAGAGTGGTTCGGATGGAGTGCAGAAGCATCCGAGACGGATTCGAACTCGCCCATAATACAAGTGCTGAGAAAGAATGCCCGCGACATAATGGGCGTTGCGCCAGAAATCATCGGATCGACAGCCGCAGATGATACGCGCTGGTTTGTCCTATGCGCCAATATCCCTGCTGTGAGTTTTGGACCTGACGGAGACAACATTCACGGAATCGATGAATACGTGCTGGTGGACGACCTTGTCGCTACAGCAAAAATCTATGCCCTGACAATTTTGGATTGGTGTGGATAGACCTGCTGCTGAGAGCTCTGAAGCAACGGAGTATTGCTTGACAGAAAGGGCGTTGGGATGATGCGGCAAAAGACTATTGCTGCCGTGATGTTGGCATGTGTACTTACGGTATCTATTGTCTACTTGGTCATTCCATCGACAAGGCCGACCAGTCGATGCCCGATTCAACCAGACACGAGGATCGTTATTTATGGAGGTACAAATTCTGGTCAGGCTTGGCCACTTGGAGGTGTCAGCGTGGTGACTTACGGGTGGATCAAGCACTTCTTTGATTGGTGGGAATCGTATGACCCAGCGGTGAAATTCGTCTTCTTGAACAGCACCAATCTGAATTCCGACTGCCGCTTGTCAGATTACCCGAATGTGAGGCTATACGTTCAACCTGGCGGTGATGCGTATTACCAACAACTGTCGTTGGGAGTCACTGGGAAATCGAACATCCTTGACTTCCTCGATAAAGATGGAGCATATTTGGGCATTTGCGCTGGGTGGTACTATGCCGCCAAGGACTACTTCTGGGCGGGCGCCTTCTACAATTGGCCCAACTTATTGGGTAAATTCCCGACCGTTGAGGGGTCGATAAGTGAGATAGCTGAGTACCCCGATTACAACATGACTCGTATGAGTAATGGGCTCGAAATGATCTACTATGGCGGACCGACACGTGGCTGGAGACAAACGCCTCATGATGTGCCCGGTACAGTATTAATGACATTTGCAAGCATTCCCGGCAATTTACCTGCTGCTGTGAAGAGCGAGAAGATGCTGCTGATTAGCGCTCACCCTGAAGCATACGAGGACTATGGCATCAAGGGATTGACGACAGAACAGAGGATCGCAAACTACGGATGGCTGGCAAGTGCAGTCAACGATGTGAGTGGAATGCATTTCCGCGTGCCGCAGTCAACGCTAAGCGGCACACTTGGAAGCTTTGAGCAGGGGTACGGCCCGACACCAAATGTGAGCGATGGAGAAGGCTTCAAAGGACTAACCCCCAGATTTCCGACGGTGTGGCTAGTCGCAGCCGCATGCCACCTAGTGATACGTCCGCAACCGCGGAAGCAAGTAGCATGATTGGTCCGATGGATCGCTGACGTTTCCGTGATTCACGCATTTGAATCAGGCCTGTGCCCAAAAAACCGTTTCTTCTCACTCTTGAGAGAGCGTTTCAATTTGGGTGTCTTGTACAAGGGGAAGCTGCTGAAATGGGACGCCCTCATCGAACAGAAGGCGGGCGAACTTGCGAGGTATATGCTTCGGTTCGACTAGAATCGACTGAAAACATTGTTCCGCAAGCCATAGAGCTTCGCGTCCGTGGCCCCCACCAATATCCGCAACTAAACTTGTTTCCTCAGGATCATTTTCCTGAGCGATCTTTCTTGCCACTTCACTTGGTTCCCAACCAACCCTCTTCAACCAGAACTTGGCTCCATCTTCCTCCAAGCCGCGAACGTAAACCAATTTCATGTAATTCACATTAACCAAGAACCAGCGATGATAGAATTGCATGGCGCGTGGCCGTACGTGCTGTCATGTTATCTGTTCATGCTCCTTACGCAAGCAATTCTGATAGGATATTTAGCTGGCCTATTTGTGCTACGCACGGCCACATTATCAGCTCAGACTACCCCTTCATTTCTCAGCTCGGCAATCCGCCTCTTGTCGTAGCCTAGCAGCTTGCCTAAGACTTCATTCGAATGCTCCCCTAAGGTTGGAGGAGGAGATCTAACCTCCGGATTTGTGTCTGAAAACATCATAGGTATTCCGATCTGGGTGATCTCTCCCGCAGTAGGATGTTGAATGTGAAGTAGCATTTTTCGCTGTAAGATTTGTGGATCGGAGAAGACCTCTTGCTGGGAGTAGACTGGTCCAGCAGGCACTCCCTCCTTTGTAAGGATGAGCAACCACTCATCTCTGGGTTTCTGTTTGAACACTTCTTCCAAAATGGGGACTAATTGATCTCTGTTGATGACTCGACTTGGATTCGTAGAGAAGTGGTGATCATCTGCGAGTGATTCTCTGCTAATTGCCTTGCAGAAATTTCGGAAGAGTTTGTCGTTTCCAACCGCTAGGGCAATGAACTGTCCGTCCGAAGCTTCGAAGCACTGGTATGGTACTATGGTTGGATGCGCGGAGCCCATTCTTTCGGGATTTCTCCCGGAAGCGAAAAAGTTCGCTGCCATATAGGTCATCCACGAGACGGTGCCGTCCAACAACGAAATGTCGATCCATTGTCCTTTATTCGTGCGTGCGCGAGCTGTAAGAGCAGCCAAGATGGCTATTGCGGCGTACATGCCTGCACCAATATCAGACAACGCGACGCCGATTCGAACGGGCGGTCTGCCGGTCTCTCCTGTGATCCCCATCAGGCCACCCATTGCTTGCAGAACAAGATCGTAAGCTAGTCTATCTCTATATGGCCCTGTTTGTCCGTAGCTCGATATGGAGCAGTAGATCAGTCTGGGGTTCTTTTTGGCCAGCGTCGGGTAATCAACTTGCAGCCTTGTGGTTACTCCCGGCCTGAAGTTCTCAAGGAGAACGTTAGACTTCTCGGCTAAGGCATAGAGTATCTCTCTACCTTTGTCTTTGCTTAGATCTAGAGTGACGCTCTTCTTATTGCGATTGATTGAGAGAAAGTACGCGCTCTCTCCGTGGATGAAAGGTGGACCCCACTGGCGGGTGTCGTCTCCGGTCTTCGGAATTTCGATCTTGATGACTTCCGCCCCTAGGTCTCCGAGGAGCATTGAGCAGAAAGGGCCGGTGAGAACCCTCGAAAGGTCTAGTACGCGGATGCCATCCAATGGTCCAGCCATTCAAATCACAGTCATCATTTTGAACACGACGAAGATGGCTTTGGATCCGTATCCGAGGTCCAGATGACTGACTTGCTTGGTGTGAACTACTTGTATGGGATTGCTACGTCTCCCATGAGTTCTCTGGCGATTATTATTTTCATTATGTTGGCTCCTCCTTCCGCTCCGACGACGTAGGACATGAGCCCCCGCATGCACATCTCTAATGGGCTTTCTTTGCTGTAGCCAAGAGCTCCGTGGTACATCATCGCATGTTTCACAATGTCAAGGCTCATCAAAGGCGCTCTCAACTTGCATATGGCGATTGCTTGGTTGATCTCCTTGTTGCTGAAGCTTCCATCCTTGTAGTGTTGGTCAAGCATCCAAGCTCCTCTCACAAGGAAGCTCTTGAGCATCTCGAGTTCCGCAAGATCTTCGGCTATCTCGAATGAGATCCCTTCGAACTTTGCAAGGGGTTTGCCAAAGAGAACGCGACGTTTCACATAGTCCACTCCTAGTTCAAGACATTTCTCCGCTCCGCCTAGACATGCACTTGCGACCAGAGTTCGGGCGACATTGAAGCCTTCCATGTTAACGTAGAATCCTCTGTTCTCCTGACCGAGTACGTACCTTGCCGGTATCTTCACATTCTTGTAGGAGAAGCCACCCGTGGACAGCCCCATACGCCCCATATCTTGAAAGGTCGTATAGGAGACGCCTTCGAGTCTTGCGGGCACGTAGGCGAACGTCATGCCCTTCGTACCAAGTTGAGGATTTGTTCGAAACAGAGTTAGATGCCCGCCGCCCCTCTTCGTTGCCTCAATGACGCCGCTAATGTAGGTCTTTTCGCCGTTGATTACATACTCGCCGTTGACCTTCTTCGCCGTGGTTTTGATATTGGATAGGTCGGAGCCACCTCCCGACTCAGTCGTACAGATTCCGATGAACCATTTCCCTGAAGCTATGTTTGGGAGAAGTTCTTTCTTGAGTTCCTCAGAGCCGTGCCTGACAACTAAGTAGCTCCACCCGAGATTAAGGAGCGTGTAGACCGGCACCGACATCGATAGCTCCCCTCGAGCGATCTCATGGACTGCAATCGTGGCATAGATCATCTCTTCTCCTGGACTAGCGGACCCTCCGTATTGCTCAGGAATTGTTACGCCGAAAATTCCCAGCTCCACCATTTCCTTGATAATGTCCTCCGGTATTCCCTCGGCTTTCTGGTCAATCTCCCTGCATCTTGGGAACAATTTCTCGTCACAAAATTCTCTAACGGTTTTCCTGAACAATTCCTGTTGCGGTGTAAGTCTGAAATCCAAAATAGTTCATCCGGCAGATACGAAGCGACTGCAAGGATATGGATTCTTGGTTCATACAGTACTGAGATTATGAACTAAACTCAGACTTGCTAACTTTTGGCGCAATAATAGTGCGCGACCGCGTTAGTCAAACCAAGACAAGTCGCTTCGGAGGTTTACAATTGAACTGAGTTTGCAAGTGCCCTGAATTGCCTTGAGTCCGCTGCAGTGTCAATGATTGGGGGGGTACATCCTGGCCTGATTCGCCCGTGTCAGGAGTGTGTGACGAACGAATAATGGGCCTTCGGTGCCCGAGCCCGAGATTTGTCCGGTAGAGCCTTTATTTGGCTTAAGTGGACTTGTCAGACCAAAAAAGCCTTGACTTGAGATATGTGATGGAGGCGTCGTGACTTGCATGTCAAAATTGACACAAGATACTTAGAAGGAATGCAGGAGGTGAAGTTTAGGAGCAGATGGCGCAAACTCAGCCATTGGTACGAAACGGTGTTGAAAGCCTTCAAATCCAAATTGCCATATGACCCAACAATTTTCGTCACACCATTCTACGTTCACATCGCTTCACGAGTAGCGGGCGGTACCATGTTCCTACGGCTCGTTGGTTTGACTTCGATAGATCCCGACGAGCCGCATAAGAAGTGGGCCATTTATATTCCCTATAGCCTCATCAAGCATGCGTCAAAAGATATCAACATAGCTAACTTGGCACATGAAATCGCACATTTCAATCTCAGAGCGAGGGGCATTAAGCCAGTAACCGCTAATGAGATTCTCCGGGCTGTCGAAGAGGCCAAATCCCCGGTTGAGACGTACGAAATGAAGGAGGGCGAGGTCAAAGACCTCGATGACATGTTCGAAGAACCTGTTCGTTCGATGATTGCTAAAATGAAGAAAGAGCAGGCGAAGCATCCAAGCGTAGTGAGAGATTATCTTGTGGAGGCCCGAGGAATATCACAAGGAGAATTCTACTATAGGATACTTGGGCCTGCTAGGGCGAAAGAATTCTTAGAAAAAAAGGTCCAAGATATGATGGATCGTCCATGATTGAAGGCAAAGCCTTAAGCTTGATGTTGTCAGTTGAAGTGATGCAGGCGCTCGGAAAGTGCAAAAACCTCTTCAGAGTATTAGACATTTCATTGAGTCGGGTCTGGCAGATGTAGGTGCAGCCATTCGCTGAAACCGTTTCACTATCTCCTCCACAAGGGCCGTTCCTATGCCCCGCGTTTGATACTCAGATGAACCGAAAGCTGATGGATTACAGGTCTTGAACCGTCATAGTTCCCCCTAACGACAGCGACCAGTCTTCCGTCCATCTCGCAGACAAGAAAAACGGCGGCGTCGCATGCCTTGACTCTTCTCATAGCCTCGGGTCCATCGCTCCGAAGCACTCGGCAGTCACAAGAATGACAAGGTCCTCTAGGCTCTTCAAAGCCGGCATAATTCACACTCAAACACACCTGTTAGCATCGGACAAGTGCTTGAGAACGATGCCAGAGGGAAAGTGGCTTGCCTTCAAGCAAGATTCTTAGTGTTCTTAGTGAGGCGAGCTCCAACGCTGGCTTCTCGCTAGGTAGAATAGCAACTATATGACATATGTACTTTGATCTTCAGTCAATAACAACCGCTGTGAGGGTGGAACGTACGCCGTCAAGGCGTCTTATCTTCCATGTGACGATCTCTTTCAGCGCATCCATCGAGTCCGCTTCGATCCTTGCAATCATGTCGTAGACTCCGTAAACTCGGTGGCACTCTTTCACATTCGGAACCTTACGAACCTCGTTCAGTACCTTCTCTTCCGACCCCGGCTCCACGTTCAAAAGAACATAAGATAAGGCCACTGCCAACAGAACCTCATCAAATCTCCCATAGCAAGTGTAAAAGCCTTTGCCCCAAGAACGCCAATGCATGCATCTTCGAAATCTCCGAGGATGAAAGGAATAAAGTGATGGACATTAACGATAACGTAGGGGGAGAACTGCTGGGATGAAGGTCTTGATACTCGGAGCAGGAGCAATAGGATCTGTGGTGGCGGGGATTCTGAGCAAACGCGATGAGTTTGAAGGAGTGATTTTGGCCGACCTGAAGAGGGAAACTGCGCAGGCCTCGGTCAATAGGATGAGTGATCCGAAGAACGTGACCCCTGTTTCTGTAAATGCTGATGACGTGGATGGCATGAAGAAGGACATGAAGAACATTGACTTGGTTATCAACGCAACTTTACCTAGATATTTTCTCAAAATCATGCGCGCCTGTCTCGAGAGCGGTTCAAACTACTTGGATTTGGCGACTGATCTCGGTTTGGCTGGGAAGGAAAGGGCGGGTCAGAAGGTTGACCGGGTCCCTATCGACCTTCAGTTAGACCAGAACGATACATGGAAGGAAGCTGGTCTTGCGGCCATGCTCTGTTGGGGGGCTGACCCAGGTGCTGTGAACGTTTTCGCCCGGTACGCCGCGGACAAGCTTGATCATGTCGACCAAGTTTTGGTTAGGGATGGTGATAATTCGGTGATTGAGGGTTTTGATGGATTTGCTTCTTTCTGGTCGCCGGACACTTTCATTGAAGAAGTAGCCTACATGCAACCACTCACCTGGACCAATGGCCACTTTGAACGGATTCCATCACTTACGAAAAGTGAGCTGTGGGAGTTCCCAGCACCGGTAGGGAAGTTGAAGGTCTGGGCTGTAGACCATGAAGAACCCGAAACCCTAGGCCGCTATATCAAAGGCTGCAAGGAATGCAACTTCATGCTCTCCCTAGGAGACGAGACAGTAGAGGTCATGAGAGCACTCACAAAACTAGGCCTCGTGAACCCCGACCCCATAGACGTGAAAGGTGTGAAAGTGATTCCGCGGGACGTTGTGACCGCGTGCATGCCATCAACGGTGGACGAAAGGTTCCAGGGCAAAGTGAAAGGAAGCACCTGTGTGGGAGTCATGGTCGTCGGCCAGAAAGGTGGCAGGACAGCCAGTCACTACGTGTACAATATCATGAGCCACGAAGAAGCAAACAGACTGTACAAAGCAACCGCCACAGCGGTCCAAACGGCCCTTCCACCAGCGGTTGCGGCAACACTATTCGCGCGAGGCACAATCAAAGAGAGGGGGGTCTTCCCGCCTGAGGTCTTGAATCCGGAACCGATTATGAAGGGCTTCACAGAATTCGGATTCACCTGGACCGAGAAGACTACGCAGATCTGATTTGGGACTTGAGGCGGATTATGGGTAATGGGAACATTAGGTTAGTCGTTTAATTGGCTGAATTTGGCTTCTGGGTCTCGTCGCATCGCTTCGTAAAGACCCTGGGCCTGCCCTATGATTATCTCGGCTCTGTCAGACTTCATCCCGTCCATGATTGCTGCGGCGACTTCCTGGGGGCTGACTCCTCGGTATGACTCCTCCTCTTCCCCAGCAAAACCTCGGTCAAGTTCAGTGTCGGTTGTCGGTGGTGCTGCTTCGAACACTCTGATTGGTGTGCTCTTGAGTTGGTGGCGGAGTGAGGTTGTGAATGAATGTATTGCCGCCTTAGTTGCGCAGTAGATTGGAATCGACGCGATTGGTACAAACGCTAGGCCCGAGGAGACGTTTACGATGGCCGCTGTTTGTTTCTTCAGGAGTTTCGGTGTGAAGAGGGCGCAGAGGCGTATGGTTGAGGCGAGGTTTATGGTCACCTCGTCGTCTTTGGGTGGGATGGGTTTGGGTGTTCTTGGCGAGGCAAAATTGACCTGCCTTTGAATGCCAGCATTGTTGACCAACATGTTCAGGTTTGGAAAGTTCGTTGAGGTCCAACGAAGCAGGCTCTGCCTCTGTGATTCCACGGAAATGTCACACTGCTTGACATGAATCGCGGGCAATTTGCGTTTGGCGTCCTGCAGTTTGGTCTTGCGCCGGCCACACACTAGCACTTCGCTTCCATTCTCCACAAACTTCTCGGCCAACGCAAAGCCGATCCCCGTCGCGCCCCCAGTAATCAGAACAGTGTTGCCGTCAAGCTTCAAGATGCTCAGCTCGCTATTAGCGAGCAGTTCTCAGTACTTTAGGGTTAGGTACAGCAGGATCGCTAGTGCGACTGATGTGAATACGTCGGGCAGCATAGCAAATGGGCCCAAGCCCGAGGGGCGGAATCCGAACGCCCATTGGAGGATGGGGTTCGATGTGAGGGCGTCGAGGAGGAGAACACTGCAGAATATGGTCAACCAGAGAGTAAACTCCACCTTCCGCTTCACATAGATCTCCACGTAGAGAGCCAACAAGAAGACCAGTAATGTTGCATTCAGCGTCGAGAAAACGGTCTTGAGGATGTAGTAAAGCCCTATGTCTCCAGGAATCCCTTCCGGAGGTGGCCTTGGGGGCTCCATCGGAGACGGTGGTGGGAAAGGTAGATGTGTTGATGCCCAGGACCATGCGAGCAGCGCTACCGCGATCGATGCGACGACAGCTAAGCCGATTCTCATTTTCATGTTCGAGTCATCATTCATTCTTGTTGGCCTCGCGTTCTAGAACCTTCTTCGCGATCTCATCAAACATTGAGTAGTTTTCCTCCATCTCTGGAGATAGGAAATAGGTTGCAGCATACCTGTCGCCGGCAGATATGATGAGCTTGTTCTTCTCAAGCACGCTGAGATGATGCCGGATGGTCCTATAGTCTTTCCCAACAATGTTGGCCAGCTGGTTTGCGTTTTGCGGGCTTTCTTTCAAGGCGGCTATTATTTTGGCGCGGGTCGCGCCGCCCCTCATTCCCGCGATAAGCCACCCCAGAATATACTTCAGCGACTGTGGTCGAGCGTACAATTGTACCGTCCCAATTTGACTTAACATTCCCGAGCCCAATTACTTCAGCGTACCGACCAATCATACCCAAGCTCTGATTCGAGAGTTCGTAATTGGACAAGGCTTCCATTCCGTTCCCAGAGGCTCGTACCGACGCTATTAGGGATTTTTCAGAATTGATAACAAATCCAAACCCGTGCCAACATGCCGGAACCAAGGCTCTAGGGTTTGAAGCCAAAGGCTTGAAGAAAAGCTTCCACTTCTCCGAAACTGTTCATGAATTCGACCCCTTTCTGTGTGAGGTTGTAGGTTCCCCGATCGGATTCTGATTCCTGAATGACCTCTAAAGCCTTCAACTCCTCAAGATACTTGATCAGCCTATCACGCGATAGGTTGCTGTCATTGAGCATCCTTGTTGGCTTTGCTCGTCTGCCTTCGTGTTGGATGAGTTCTATAATGTCCACGTAGATGCGAAATCTGGACCTGTACTTCGCCTTTGGTTTTGCGGAAGGAGATTGCTCATTGGGTATTGTTCCATGTGCTGCTTTCTGAGTGGTCCTGATTCGTTCGCGTACTGTGGGCTTGAGAGGAAAAAGAAATTGTGGGTGAGGTAGTTTTTCTGTTCCAGAAGTTAGGGTGTTGTTGTGCTCATTCCTAGGCTTCTTGCGATAGCGCCGTCGCCGGAACGAATGGTCAATGTCAGCAACTGGAGCGCCATCAACTGGATCCATAGAAATGGCAGGGCCAAGAACATCCAGAAGAGGCTGCACAACCAAGCGACCAGTCGTCTGAATGCCTTCCATCCTTGGAAATTCAAGCTTTCTCACCTCCTTCAACCAACATGCGCCTTATGGTTGCCTGTTACTCAGCAACGCATCATCAGTTGTGATCTATTAGCGACTTTTTCAGAATTGGGCCAGAATTCGTTACAAATTCCTCCGGCTGCGCCTCGTTCCGTCTCGGACAAAACGCAGGATGCCTCCGACGAAGGTCGCATATGGGAATTAGGGAAACATTTGACCTCAATTCTGAAAAACCCGCTAATAACTCGCCGCGATACTGGCGGTGCTACGCAAAAGCGCAGAGGTGATTCGATGTATAGAAAAAGCGGAGGAATGATCCTGCTAGCACTGGTCGCAATTGCGACGGTCGCCGGCATCATGACGCAGACATATGCTGCTTCAAACAACAACATTGTACCGAGTAGTTCAACAACGCTGTCCACCCTGAGCGTCTCAAGCACAGAAAACAACTCAACATGCCGATTCCCACCACCGCGGATGGGTAACGAGACAGGCGCTCCACATATGCCCCCTTGGATGGCCAACCTTACTACCGAGCAAAAACGGACACTGAATGAGACTGTCACGAACATGAAAACATCAGGAGCAACTCAAGAACAAATCATGAATGCCGTAGACGCGCTGCTCAAACAATGGGGCATACAAGTCCCAACCCACAACGGCCCCCCTCCAACACAACCCCCCAACAATTCCACCACGAACACTTCGCGCCCACCGCCCCCAACAATAACCAACTCCACGGACACAACGCACCCACCACCGCCATGGATGACCAATCAGACTGACACTCAACACCCGTCACCACCCTGGATGGCCAACCTCACCGCTCAGCAGAAACAAACAATTGATGATACTGTAACAACAATGAAAGCAACAGGAGCGACTCCAGAGCAGATCATGAACGCAGTCAACGAACTGCTCAAACAATGGGGGATTGAAATCCCACAATGCCCCTAACCACATAACTGATCGCGCACGCCAAATACTCTCCCCTTTTTTTCGGTCTCTTGCCCCAGAATATGTGAAGATCCGCGGCGGCGTAGGTCATGGAGTTTTCTCAATTCCCAGAACGACAGAAAGTTGAATCTGCCTCTCAGGGATTCTCCAATATTCCCTCAACAATCGATCTTTTTCTGGCTGGAGTTTGAATCCGTGTTTTTCGTAGAAGCGAATCGCCCATGTAGCAGCCTGCCACGTTCCCACCAGAACCCGTCGAGTGTTCGCTACCTGGATAGTCTGGTTGAGGAGTTGCGATCCTACGCCTCTTCTCTGCTGTTCTGAAAGCACGTACACATGCCTGACTAAGGTTACATCCTTGACTTGTTGGTAACCAGCAACCCCCAGCAGCTTTCCCTCTTCCTCGTAACCGAAGAAAGTCATCTTTCCCATCTCGTTTCGAAGGTCTGGCATAGGCATGTACGGCTCGCTGTAACGATCCTTCGGAATGAGGTCCTTGTATGCCTTGGCAGCCTCGTTGATCACAATGAAAATCGCTTCGCGATTATCTTCGCCGCATTTTCTAATCAAACAGCTCTCCCTCTCAGGTTGAATGTCGCGGGGTCGAGGGACCATGATGGTGTCGATTTAGGCGGTCAAGTCGGGGAACCCGCTTGCTCCTACCCCGGGTGCCAACCGGTTACCCCTTTCTCTGTGACTTGTGTGGCTCCACATTGTCTACAGCGTATGCCTCCTGCCTTCCCGTCTGACGTCGCGAATTGACCGCAGTAAGGGCATTTCACATGCCCCTTCTTCATGTGCTCGACGCATTCATCTCGTAATTCGTAGACGCGGCTACAGTATACGCAGCGCCAAACTTGGAGGGGGTCAGGCATTTTCTTTCACGTTACCATAAATGAATTCGAGAGTCAAAAAGTCATCACTCCACTTCCGTCAGTTCCACCTGAAAGGACAAGACAACGGTTGAATCGAGAATCAACAGCACAGAAACGGTGTTGAAACGCACGTTTATTAACAAAAAAATTATGGAGAAATGAAGAAAAATGGCTATTGAAGCCTAGGTCCGATACCCAACAACAACCGCTTGGCTTGAAGCTAACCCAACCGTCAAATTCTGGTTGAGTGAAGTTGAAAACCTGAAGACCAAATACGGCTACGGTGAATGATTCCAACGCTTCTCCGAGTGGCATAAAGAATCAGCAGTAACCCTCCTCGCAATCCGCTTCTCACGCGACCAAGAAACCCTACGAAAATTCCGCGCAGAACATAACCTCCAACAATCCTCCACACCAGAAATGGCAGCAGTAGACGTTGACGGACAATACGTGATCCTTGATCTTTTACAGAAATTCCTACGAGCAGGCACAGCAGTTGACAAACGCAAGACGGATTCTCACTGTACCGCTGTGACAGCTGCAACTGCTGGTTTGAACAGCAAACTGACGGCCAAATCGTTCCTCTGAAACTTGACGCCTTCGTGAGGCTTGTCGGAGCGAAATGACAATTGCAGTTCGAAGACAAATTTGCCCGGTGTCCAAACTGCCAGAAACCATTAATTTGGATAAGTCACAGCACACGCTGGGAGAAAACCCGCATTCACGAGTTCAACTTCAGCTGCGGATCATGCAACCGCAAGTACCAATTCAAAGACAACCAGCTAACCCAGATACAACCTCAAAGAGGCAGCTTGCCATAAATCGTGGATTAAACTTCCTATTCACAGAAACCATAGTCACTCCAACTTCAATTTCCATGGATGCACTAACTAGGACGAATAGTCCTTTCGCGGAAGAGCCTCCTGACTTTCGTTCCCTTAGAGAAATATCCTCTGACGTGGGGGCGACCAAGATACCAAAATATCGCCAATGGAACTGCAATCCCAATCAGAGCTACGAGCGCCAGTGCAACGTACATCAATCCGAGAGTCCCGCCCCAAAACGCCCCAAGTAATGACAGCACTGGGGTGAACAGCGCTGCAATGAGCAAGACGATAATGATAACGCTTACGATGCTGAGAGCGGCGAGCACGCGCATGATTACACGCGCAATCTCAAGTCCCTTGAACAAACCGTAGGCAAACGCGAGATCAACTATAACCAACATGATTCCTGGAATCATGTAGTATGCTGGATTCAGCAGATCCCCGAATAGCGGATCCAGTGATCCTAATTGCTGAACGAGCGGAAGAAGTTGAGACTGCAATAGCAAATATAGGGATGCGATACCGACTACGCCCAGTATTGCTCCTACCAAATATAACAGGCTCAAGAGTGTGACCCCGAAGGGTCTGACTACGCCCGCCTGAGGAAGCAAGATCAGATTCTTTTGAGATTCAAATTCTTCCGTCGTTATCACTCCTGAGTCTAGCAGGGACTTTAACCTTGAAAGCTTCTCCGGAGTAGTTGCCGGGGGGAGGGCAGTCACCGATGGAACTGGTGCTTGCCTTATGGTGGGTTTCGCAGGTTTCTGTTCCTTCTCTGGTTGAGTTTCTCCAACTCTCACACCGCACATGGGGCAGAATTTCGAGTCGTCTCGCAGCGGGGTGCCGCAGAATTGACAGGTGTTTCTTGCAATCTGCTTGGTGTCAGGTTTCGGCTGAGCTGGGGGCATGACTTGAGGTGTTGTCGGCGCTGTGCCAAGTTCAGCCTCAATCTTGCGCCGATAAGTTTCAGATGCCGCCTCATAGCTACTCGAAAGTGAACGCAATTTGTCGTTCAGACTGCGAAGGTCTTCCGCTAGCGATGAAATTACACCATTAAGCTTCTCCTCCGCGTCGATGAGATTCTTTTCCACCCTTGATGAGCTGCCTCTCATATTCGCTTCCGCTCCGGCGAGAAGCCTCCTGGAAAGTTCACTGAGCCGCAATTCAGCTTCACCGAGGCTTTTCTCCGTGGTGGATGCGAGCCTTGCCTTAGCCTCAGCGAGAAACTGCTCATTAATCGCTGTAATGCTAACCCTCAAATCCTCAGCTGTTCCAAGAGGAACTTCAGGCTCGGGAGAAGAAAGCCTGCTGCCACACGTATCACAGAATCTTGACCCAGCTTTGATACCTGCCCCACACCGTGGACACTGTAGGCGTCCTTGGCCAAGTTCCTTTCCGCACCGCGTGCAGAACCCTCCATCATCCTTATTTGGGTAATTACAATTGACGCAAACTCTCATTCACATCCTCCTCCTTTCCTACCTCGGTTCATAAGTTATACCCAAGTTAATAGGTAGCCCCTCGCGCTTGGCGCTTTCAAACCAGACACCGTGCAAAAACAAAATCATAATCAAACTCACGGCTAGGAATCCTGCGATAAGGATTGAAGTCAGCAGATCTCTGTGCCATAGCCTTCTCCGAACATCACTTAATGGTCGGCAAGAGAAACAACTGTACCAGAATTGGTTGTCCGGAACTTTGGGGTTTGAGAACCCATATTTATGGGTGTTCTTGACTACGCAGCGTAGTTGGTGCTAGCTGCATGCCTGCTTTGAGCCCATTGCGCGTGATAGTCTTACTGGACGCGCTTCTGATGGCTGTCGGCCACGTTCCGCTCATCCGAGCCATCTTCTTCTCTCCCTCCATAGGTGGCTACTTCCTGTTCGCCACAGTCGTGTATATCCTTGGAGGCATCTTCGTGGCCGCAGGTAGACTGTTCAAGCTAGCAAACGTAGGGCTCATAATCATGGCCATAGTGGATAACCTTCTTCTCATCTACACCAGAACTATGCCGAACATTTTCTTCCACAGAATCTTATCCTGGTCTTATGAGTGGTTTCCACCCGGCACCATGCAAATCCTAATCGGGCAGACAATCCTCATTGTACTCTGTGCAGTCCTGCTCTACAAGCGCGAGTAGGGGAACATTTTCCGTGAAACGAAAGCTGAGCCACGTAGATGAATTTTACTCGATTCCGACTGTCTAGCGGACGAACGCGGACGCTCAGCAAACCAATCGCGGATCGGACACCACCTGAGGATAATCACGCGCTGGTAGCTGCAGTTTTGTGGTGACTCCTTTACATTCCTACAGATTCAAGTAATAACTGTAGAACAGCTCATCTCGCTTCCAGCCTAGGCTTTCATAGAGGCCTTGCGCAGCGGAGTTGTTGATGCCAGTTTGCAGAACCAATCCTTTAGCGCCTGTCACTTTCGCAAACTCCCTAGACTTCACAAGGAGAGCTTTCCCAACGCCTCGTCCTCTCGCTTGCGTAGCAACGAACAGATCGTTCAGAATCCACAGGGGCTTCATCGACTCTGATGAGAATGATGGATACAACTGTACGAATCCGACAGCCTTCTCGTCTTCCAATGCTAGGTATATTACGGACTCTTTTCTGTTCAGTCGTTCAGCTAGGAACTGTCGAGCCCCTTCCATGTCTCTCGATTGTCCGTAGAACTGCCTGTATGAATCAAACAACGGAACGATGTCGTCAACGTGGTCTATGAGGGCCTGAATGATATGCAAATTTGCCAACTCTAGTTCGGCACAACCAAGCCTGTCTTCTTGTACATAACGTTCTTCGCGTTCCTCAATATTCGCGGCCTGAGCGCTTCTCATTAGTTATGGCAAGAACCCGGGGGTTCCTTGCGTGGAAAGAATAACTAGGGCAACAGGTTTTATCGAAAGGCGGTCTTGCTGGTCGGTAATTGCCGGGTCGTACACTGGAGTCGGCTTGTTTCCTCTTAAGATTCCGCAGATATCTGCGGCGAACCTAGTTCGTCCTTCGACTTACTTCGTTTTACAGGCTACTGCTCATTAAGCGGAACCCTAGTTGATTATCAAGCCTGAGTATCCGGAATGGTGCGTGCTCCATGGCAAATGAGTCTCCAGTTGTGAGGGCGCGTGTCCCCGCATCTATCGCGAATTTGGGGTCTGGTTTCGATGTTCATTCCCTAGCGTTGCAGATGCCAGGGATTGAGATTGAACTCTCAGCAGCGTCCAAGGGTACCCACACAATAAGTGTCGAGGGTCCCTTTGGAAAGGACATCACAACTGACACTAGGCTACATGCTTCGGCCAAGGCCCTAGAGGCCGTGAACGAGCATTTCGGGAAACCGGATGGATATGCTCTGAAAATTGAGGTGAAGATACCGCCACGAAAGGGGCTAGGCCTGTCAGGGGCGGAGGCCGTGGGAGCAGTATTATGCGCTGATTCCGCATTTGATCTCAAGTTAAGTAGACAAGCGATTGCTCGCATAGCGGCTGAAGCAGAGCCCTCAGGTCACATGGATAACGTTGCTGCCTCTGCGCTGGGAGGTTTCAATATAGTCACACATTCACCAATGAACGATATCGCGCAGATCACAACCTTTCCTCCTCCTCCAGACCTTGGCATCTGCATTATGATTCCTGATATTGAGAAGAGCTCGACGGAGGCTGCTCGAAACTCTTTGCCTCCCGTTGTATCGATGCGGACGCATACGGAGTGCATGGCCTATGCTTCCAAAGTCTCTGCTGCCTTTGCTGTCCGTGATGTGAACGCGATTCTTGAAACACTCTCGTGGGATCCAGTGGTTGAACCTGCCCGCGCCAATGCTGGGGTCTACGGAAAAGGAATCAATGCCGATTTTCTGCTGGATGAAAAGAAGCTGCTGCTAGAGAAGTTTCATATCGCTGAAACGGTGTGCGGGGCCGGTCCATCGCGGGCCCTATGGTATTCTATTTCAGAGGACCAGAAGGTAAAGAGGAAGAACAAGGTAGGGCTCATCCAACCCGCCAATGAACTCGTGTCGAATCGCCTGGAATCCGTTGGCCAGAAAGTGCACGCGTTTGCCCTCACAAAGCCAACTGCAAAAGGAGCAACACTCGTACGCTCCCATAACTAGCTATAATGGATTGTTGGCTTTGGTGTCACAAAGAAAAGAGTGAGCACGACAAATGTATTTCTTAGAATGCATTGGCTGCCAAACCAAATTCAAACCATCGAACATGTACTCATGCCCGAGCTGCAGCGATCTTCTCCAGATAAAATACGATTACAAAACCCTCAAACGCAAATTCGAATCTTCACTCGAAGCATCCAATCAGCTTTCCGTCTGGCGCTACAAAGTGCTCCTGCCAATTTCTGCGAAACACCCAGTGACTATCGGAGAGGGTGGGACCGGGCTGTCGCAGTCGAATCGACTCGCTCGGATGCTTCAGATGCGAGAAGTCTACTTCAAGAACGATGGGCAAAACCCGACGGGCTCATTCAAAGATCGAGGAATGACGGTCGCAATCACGAGGGCCCTGGAAATCGGATCCAAGTCAGTTCTCTGTGCTTCGACGGGAAACACGTCGGCATCGATGGCCGCCTACGCAGCCAAGGCAGGCCTCAGGGCAGTTGTGCTGGTTCCGAAGGGTAAGATTGCCAGAGGCAAATTGTTGCAGGCAGTGGTTCACGGAGCCAAGATCGTCGAGGTAGGTGGGAATTTCGACGAGGCTCTCCGACGGGCGAAAGAGATTGCTGCAAGGAAGAGCGGCCCCTACCTGGTGAATTCCGTAAACCCATACAGAGTGGAGGGGCAGAAGACGGTGGCTTTTGAGATCTGGGAACAACTTGATCGGAAGGTTCCTGATTTCTTGTTTGTCCCAGTTGGCAATGCGGGCAATATCAGCGCCATCTGGAAGGGTTTCATAGAGCTCAAAGAGCTCGGGTTGACGAAACGCCTTCCGAAAATGGTCGGGGTTCAAGCTGCCAAGGCTTCTCCCATTGCCGACGCATACGCGAAAGGGTCAGACACGGTCATTCCATGGAGCCATCCAGACACTGTAGCAAGCGCAATTCGGATTGGTGCGCCAGCAAGCTGGAAGAAAGCACTCACGGCCGTGCGGGAATCGAATGGAGCAGTGCTGAAAGTTTCTGATAAGGAAATCAAGCAAGCCCAGCGCCTACTCGCGAACCACGAAGGCATCTTCGCGGAGCCCGCAAGCGCAGCCTCAGTAGCGGGGTTGAGGAAGGCCCGCAAGTCTCATCTCGTAAAGGCCAATGACCGCGTGGTCTGCATCATCACAGGACACGGGCTCAAGGATCAAGAGGCCGTTGCTCGATAACTACCTGGAGTGTGGCTAGAGGCATGGCTCCAGTTAATATTCACAGGTTATCCCAACCATTAATCCTCTGCTGCATTCTGGTATTCATGCTGCTACTGGCCAATCCTAATTTCGTCTCGGCTTTCGGCCAGCGTAGTTATGTTACGAGCTCAACGTTCAATCTGACGCTCGATCCCTCGTCAGTTGTGATTAAGGTTGGGCAGAACGCAACCGTTAACCTGATTCTTGCGAATTCGGGTGCGGCCGGCGAGCAGCTCTGTTTCGGGCAAGAAGGCTTTCCTGATTCAGGTTTTGTCCTGACGTTTCTGCCACAATGTACGATGCTAACCCTAGGGTTCCTGAGGGCGTCGTTGAGTGTCGAAGCTACCGCGGCTGCAGCCCCTCAAAGCTTCACCGCCACCATTCTAGCAATAACCGGAAATCAAACTGCGCAAGCGCCACTGACCGTAACAGTGGTGCCTGGTATCCCAGTTTGGGTGCCATGGCTTATCATCGCGGTTTTTGTCCTTGGTTTGGGCGCCGCGGTCGTAGTCCAACCGGCGAAGTTATCCCGGTATTTCAAGAGGGCACTCAAACACAAGCGACGACAATGACAACTACTGTCATAGTCTGAGCAGTGGATGTTTAGTCTGTTTACGATTATTGTCGGGCTAGGTGGCGTTGGTTATGATTGCGAAGCGCAGGTAATCGTATCTTCGAATCCTAGCCGCGCCCTCTATACCTTCGGCGTACTCGCTTTTCCCGGTTTTGATGTCTCGTGCGGCTTCAAGGACTTCCTTGAGAATGTCCTTCTCAATCCAAGGTTCGTTGTGGCTGGGCATGAGTCTTTCGCATTGTGCGGAGAGGGCGATCATTTTCTCGTAGCTTCTGATGAACGTGCCGAGGTCGCCGCCGGGCAGGTGGGTGTAGATTGCGCCCGTGTAGAACATGTCCCCCGTCCAGAATAGTCTGGCGTCCTTGTCAAGGAGGCATATGGAGTCGGGGCTGTGGCCTGGCGTGTGAAAGACCTCCAGCTCTCTATCGCCCAGATCAATGACATCGCCGTCTTGCAGCCACCGGGTCGGTGTGAAGGAAGGCACGTGGTAGTTTGCTCGGTCAAAATTGGGAGGCAAGGGTTTCCACAGCAGCCCATCCGCGAGGAGCCTTGCCATCTGTTCTCTAGTACGACCTTTCTTAGCGGCTTGCCTAGAGTAAGGACAATCGAATATTGCGACTTCATCGAACAAGTAGTTCTGTGCGATATGGTCGTAGTGGCTGTGCGTGTTCACGACCATGATGGGCAGTTTCGTGAATTCCTCTGCCAGCCTCTTCACGTCACCAATTCCACATCCCGTGTCGATCAGAGCGGCCTTCTCTGTTCCGAGGATTAGGTATGAGATGACTTCTTCAGCTTGGCCTGGTTCGTAGAACACGTAGACTTCTGGGTCAACTGTGTAAACCTCGAACCATGGTTGGTTGGATTCGAGCCTTCGAAGCTCTGAGAAAGCCTTACGGGGTAGATTCTTCCACCACTCAACCGGTACGACAAGGTTTCCGTGTTCAGACTTCTTTGCAGGCACAGCTCAGCACAGGTTGGCAGAGTGTTAGTCGTGCATATTACGGTGACCCCGGAATCTGGGCCTGAACCTAGCCGAGTCGTCTGCGTGGGGGGTTAGGGCGTGACAGTGTTAGTCGGCATGTTACCGCCTACCAAGTTCTCCAAAGCCTTCAAGTTCTCATTCAGGGACCTGATCCTTTGGTCATCCGCCGCGATTGCCTGGGTAAGTTCAGCTTTCTGTGCGGCGAAGGGTCGAGTTCTTTCGCGTTTGTACCATGGGGTCCTATCCAACGCTTCGAGCTGTTCTTGGCGAATGTTTCTAGTGGTGATGATCTCTCGGAGATTTCTCTTCACTTCGGCAAGCTTCGAGCGCAAATTGACAAACCCTTCCAAGCCATTGAGGGTAGCCGCCAGTTCTTCTATGTTCCCTCGAGAACCTGTAACGCTGAAGACGATTTTCTCGGGTGAGACGGAGTAGGTCGTGTGATCCAAAGAGAGTCCAAATTGCGCGATGCGTTTGGCCAACTCCGCATTCCAGTCATCCTTTCCATCATACCGACCGATGAACGTGTGAGTTGCCTTAGCACCGGCCCCTTTTCTCCTATGCAGGGTTTTGGCAGGTCGGCCATTCTTTCTCGCTGTTGGCTTCGTGTCGTGCTTCGTCTGCTGAATTCTGGTGGTCAATGATTCTATTTTGGTGGTGAGTTCGTGCTTCATGTTCGTTAAGGATTCAACCTCAATTGTCAACGGGTGCAAAGTGTTTGCCAGGGCTCTCTTCTTCCCTTCCAATGATTCTATTTCGGTGGTGAGTTCGTGCTTCATGTTCGTTAAGGATTCAACCTCAATTGTCAACGGGTGCAAAGTGTTTGCCAGGGCTCTCTTCTTCCCTTCCCATGATTCAATTTCCTTTAGCAACGCGGCCCTCTGGCTATCCAACGACTGGAGCGCAACATTCAACGAATCGACGTTTTGCTGGATTTCAGAACGGACTTGGTAAACTTGGCTTATGTCGTGAGGGGTTCCGCAAATGTCACAAAAGAGTGCGTTAGGATCCAGCACACTGTGACAGAAAGAACAGACCGAGCGCTGCTTCATCTGCAAAGGTGACTTTTCCATCTGCAACCGACTGGCAGCCATGATAGATCACATTGACCATGTCGCGCGTCATCGCTAGTATTTATTCAGAATGGATGATTCGTCCTTATTATGATCCGCAATGAGCGCCTATAAGATGTTGCCTTGTTCCAAAATCGGAACTACATGCCATAGCTGAGGCTATGCGCCGTAGTTATGGATGATTCATCAAGTTCTGCCTCTCAGAGACCTGCTGCTTCCGCTGTGGTACACAAAACGACTAGGCGGGAGGATGGTCAGCCGGGAAATGGCAACGCGTCTCCAACATGTCACCAGGGTGTATGATAGGAGGAGAAACCGTAATGTTTCTTCTGAGATTCGGACTGCTCTCTTTTCAATACTCCGGCATGGGTTTCATTTTTGAGAATCTATCTAGATTTGCCATCGAGGTTCCGGTCTTCATGGGGGACCTGGGAAGAGTGATGCACCGCAACTTGAGCAGAAGATTGCATCGACACGATTATTGAAACCACATGCTGCGCACTTCCTTTCTGGATGTAGTTTTGTTCTGGGAATCCGGCTTGACAGATAGTTCTTAAGCGACTTTGCCCTGTTGATCAAATCTGACTTAGGCCTCTTTGAGGCAGGTTCGCGGTGACCTCCCGGATGACCACGGGTTAGGTCACGTAGGTTCTCCTCGACAGTTTGTGGATGAACTTCTGATTCCACCAGTTTAGAGGCGGGCGTACTTTGGAGAGCTTCCGCTAAGTCGGCACTGAGTTTCTGGATTCTGGCTTCTAACTGTGCCTTGTCATCTCTTAGCCTTGAGAGTTCGATTCGTAGATTTTCCGTCTCGGATTGCTCAGCTTCAAGCCTAGTTCTTGAGACTGATTTGACTAGCTGTGCTTCGAGATCTCGAACTCTCTCCATTAGGTTGCCCTTATCTTGCGTGAGATTCTCAGTCTCAGATTCTTTGATTTCGAGTTCAGCTCTTGGAACAATCTCAGCCAGTTTTGATTTCTTGCGAACTTTTCCAGTAAGTCTGGTCGAGTCGGCCTGGGTTCTAGTTGTGATTGCATCAGGTTTCAACTGCGGAACCAGCACAGAGAGCCTTGTTTCGAGACTTGTTCGTTCCGTGAAAGCCTTTTCAGTTTTCTTTTGCTCGTCTAGGGCCATCTGCTGGACAGGTTTTCGAAGTAATGACTGGTTCTCCAGAAATTTGAGGGTGCTCCAGAAATTTGAGATATCCTTTCCACATCTATCACAGACTCTTGCGTCTAACTGTATGGGCCCTTTTCCACAAAATGGGCAGAGCACTGACGCAGTCGAGATTACCCCGCTCCTGCTGAATCGATTGATTACCGAATTACGTGGCTAAAACCTTTTTCTTCCACTGGACCTTCACTAATTCACGCGCAAACTGCTGCCTCCACCTAAGCGCTCCGGATCTCGTGGATCGTTTGGAGTAACTCACCGCCGGATTTTTCATCCTCGAAAGGGGAATTCTTCCTGAGATGCGAGTTCACGCGCATGTTACGCAAATGTTCTTCGCGCCTCACCTTGAACGAAGAAGAGCACCATGGGGGAGGCAAGTGCATGGGCGTGAAGGAGCGCGTCGTCGACATGGGCGCGAGCCGCCCGTTGTGCAGGCCTCTCCGGTCGGACTCTGCCTGTTAGCCAACACCTGGCGGAGAACGACATGAAAATTAAGACTCTAGCTGAAGAATTGGAAGCTGTAAGAAACTTAATCGGCTCTATCGAGACTACCATTTGAGTTGTCCCTCATGGAGAATGGAATGGGTATACCGCTGAGCAGGTGGCCTATCGGACTACACGATTTCTCTCGTGTCAATGTCACTGTCCTTCAGCTCTCATGATGCTTTCACCCATGGCCCATCCCATCCATAATATGCAAGGCGCCCAATTCTCCTGAAAATGACTCGTATCGATTACGTTCAGTTCGATTGCGCACGAGCTTATTTCATGTCGTGTATGTGATTATCGGAACGCGTTCTGCTATTGGGACCCTTGAGGGCCGCTTAAGATACCTGTCCGATATTCATTGCCACCTTTGCTGGCGCTACGTATTCCACTCTGCGTCTTCCAAAGCAATATTTCCACGATTTCCAGACATTCCTTGCCACAGGAATTGCATTTTGTGGGTAATGGTTAAGTTCCCGCTCAACAGGCTGCCTCTATCCTGTGTGGGCATTTGGAGGATTGCGGTTGGAGGAAGTATTTTCGCAAATACAGCAACTAGTTTGTTCTTCATTAAACGATGTGACAGATCGTAGCGCGCTCGCTCGTGGCGCATTACAGTAAGGAGCCTAGAGAACAAGATGAATTCTGCAATTCCAACGCAACAGGCATTCTGTTACAATTGCCATGCTCCGCTTGTAAGTCCTGGTACTGCTTTCTGCGATACCTGTGGTGCTCCTCAAAAGAGCTTTACGGCGCTTTCTGAAACCTTGCGCACTCAAAGTTCTCAGGTAAGGTCGCTGGAAGAACAAAAGAATATTCTCGGGAATCAAATACAAGAATTAATGGAATCTGAAACTAAACGAAACATCACTTTGCAAACTTTGGAGAGCAAAAGAGCCGAACTGCTGGCGGAAGTTAAAGAATTCGAGAACAAGAAACTTGAGCTTACGAACGAAGTCGAAGGCCTCACTAGTCAAATACAACAGTTAGAGAATTCCCTTGAAACAACAAAGTCGACACAACTCACGGAACTTGAGTCTCTGGAAAGCAAGAGAAGGGCCTTGGCAGAAGTGATGAAATCCGAAGAGGCAACCATCGAGGTCCTGCGTAGAGAGAAGCTTGAACTTGAGCACCAAGTCAAACCGAGAGTGAAGAAGAACAGCCGACCCCACAAGACGCAGCACAAGAAAAAGACCCACGGCGTTGAGCAGGAAACGCACACATTCATCGGCAAATACGAAGGAAAAGAGGATTGGAATGCGGAGTTGGCCAAACGCATCGCGCAATTTGGACTCTCTTTGGATCACACGACCTACTCCGTCTCACCCGAGAAAATCGTCTTCAGCGTTACAGGTTCTCGAGGGAACATAGAAGAACTGGCGGCTACCCTCAATGGCTTGGAAGGGTTTGTCAATTTGCGCTCGAGGCTGGCGGAAACAAGGAGAAGTCTTCGAGAGGTCATTGATGCTAGAAATGCTCGCCAAGAGCAACTGGATGCTGTGAACAAGGCTCCTTGGTACAGGAGCGGAACGACGAAAAGCCTAACCACGCAGAAGGCTGAACTTAACCAAGAACTAGCAGCGGATGAACTGAAAATTAAGGCTCTAACTGAGGCTATGAAAGCGATTGAAAACCTGCTCGGCTCCGAGGAAACTAAGAGTGGTGCTTTTGGGCGTTCTTGAGTATATTTCGACTAGTACTTGGAGTTCTGATTGCTGTGGTAACTAGTAGTAGCTGTAGTAGTAGAGATTATTCATCCATTCCAATTATAAGTAAGCTTATTGGAACTTACTGCCAATGATTGCCATACGGTGGTTTGATTGAGTAGACGTGCAGCTGCAAAACGTGAGTCGATTATAGAAGTCTTCATGCCACTTGGCATGCGCCTATTCACGGGCTTGTATTGGATTGCAGGATTGTCCGGCATGATGCTGGGCATACTGGTCGTTAACCAAGGCTTCTTTGAAAGCTACTTTGACATCCAAACTCTGCTAATCACCCAAGGCGCGGCCTTACTCATTCTAGCGAGCGTCATGTTCCTGGTAGCCGTCGGTATGATTACTGGCGCAAAATGGAGCTTGGACGTCGCAAAACGAATAGCCGCAGTATCTGTCGCATGGTCAGCCGTGGGAATCGTCTTGGCAGTTTACAGCGCCTCTAACCTAACCGGAGTAGAGTACATGCTCGTCCTATACGGAATCGTAGGATGGCTTTTCGGATTCGGGTTAGTTGTTGGCTTGATGGGGTTACGCTATCTCACCGTTTCAGGAGGAACTGTGAGAAGGTATGCAGAGTACGTAACCACAGAGCCTCTCTCGTTCCAATACAGTGAACAGCCCAAACAACTTCCCGTGATACGACGTTCCCACCTGCGTTGCATAGATTGCGGCAGCGAGCTGAAAGCAGGAGCCACTGTATGCCCCGAGTGTGGAGCCGCACAACCCCAAGGAGCTGTTTAACATGCGGACCCCACAATTCGCAATCCTACTGTTAGTAGTGATGATCGCAAGCATCATTATCCCAGTCAAACTCGCCAATGCGCAGACAGCTGATTTCCAGGTTAGCGCATCTCCACCCCGTGTCTCCGTTGGAAGCGACGGGACAGCACACTACGTGGTTACTGTCGTCTCAATAAACGGCTTCACGGGCACCGTTCAATTAACCGCCACAGGCGTCTCCAACGTGGGGTTGCAAGCAGCATACTTCGCCTTTAGCCCCAGCCTGATAAACGTGGCAGCGAACGGACAAGCATTCTCAGAGTTAACTCTGACGACCAACTACCAATACACCAGCACGGGGCTCGGAATCACAACCATAAACTTCCAAGTCACAGCCAGCGCTAATGGCATAACACACACTGCTCCACTGGCGGCTGATCTCTTCTACGGTGATTCGCCAACGGTTCAACTAACCAGCGTGAGCGTGAACCTACAACCGAACACTCTGCTAGTATCAGGCGACATAACGAAGTCTCAGAATCAAACTCTCCAATTGACGCTTACGTCGCAAGCCACGACGCAACTCGGCCAACTACTGTTCACTGGCGCCCTGCAGGCCTACGACATACCAAGTGGGTTTTACATTTCATTCAACCCGAGCACTGTGAACATCTTGGGGGGCCAATCAGCACAGGTCACAGTTAGCATTCTCATGACCCCACAATTTCTGCAGAACGGTGGAACGTACAAATTCGCAATCGGAATAAACGCGCTAATGCAAGGTTCGCTCCTCAACAGCTACAATACATACGGTAACTATTTCCTCTCCAAGATCGGCGTGCTAACCATAATTATTCCACCATCCTTCAACATTGCAATCAACCCATCCGTTCTGAACGTACCAATTGGTGGCGGCGATCAACAATTCGCAATCGTAGTCACCCCACTGACCAAAGGCCTCACTGAGCCAATTGTGCTGTCTGCGCAAGGGGTTCCTGCTGGAATAATAATGAACTTCCAGGCAAGCACGCTCATCGCCAACGGAATCCAGCCTTTGTCTACAAACCTGGTCCTCAACGCGCCGACAGGTACATGGCCTACCACTACAACTATTCGCATTACAGCTCAGGCTGCTGGTGCAAGCAGCTATGCGGATGTTTCATTGAACGTCGAACCCCAAGGGGACTACTCTGTGCAGGCAGATCAAACGACACTTCAATTCAGCGGTCCTGGTCAATCTCGATCAGTCACTTTGACGATCACTCCTGAAAGCGGGTTCAAGTCAGCTATTTCGTTCTCAGTCACGAACCTACCCGCCGGCATGACAGCGACATTCAGCACGGCGAACGTGACAGTGCAACAAACCAGCGCAATGAACGTCATTCTCACGCTGACTGCTGGCTCGAACGTTCAAGCAGGAACATACGACGTCTCAATAATGAGTAACACTGGGTTCTCGCAGAAGAATTTGGTCTTGACAGTTCTCGTTAGGTCAGGTGGCTCAGAGATTTGGCCCGTCGTACTGGTCATGGTTGTCGTACTGGCCGTCGTCAGCCTAATCGTCTTTGTGGGAATGCCTAAAGGCAGGGAGCTTCGTCGAATACCTGAGAGAGATCGCGACCGTCAACAGCGCCTGCCGCCGTAGACTCAAGAGGCGTCGTGCTTGGCAAACGTGGCCCCAGTCAGGATCAGTAAATCTGAGACTAAGACAGGGAAAATCTGTCGACTCACGATCCCAAAGGTATTGCTGGAAGACGAGGAGTTCCCACTCGACCTCAGCAAACAAATA
This sequence comes from Bathyarchaeia archaeon, assembly GCA_049513715.1. Taxonomy (GTDB): domain Archaea; phylum Thermoproteota; class Bathyarchaeia; order 40CM-2-53-6; family 40CM-2-53-6; genus FEN-987. Next base: position 71,721 of record JBEKVV010000001.1, read on the forward strand.
TACATTCGGATCGTTCGGGGCGGGTTGCTGCTAGCCAATAACTCCGACGGGAACGGCACGTGGAAAGCGTGACTGAGACCGGACCGAAAGGGGAATGGTACGAGGTCTTAGGTCTACCAGAAAATGCTACAAGGGAACAGGTGAGAAGTGTTTACCGGCAACTTGCGCTTCGCTACCATCCTGACAGAAACAAAAGCCCTGAGGCTCTAGAGAAATTTAAGGAGATTTCACAAGCCTACGCTGAAGCTTGCGCCATCCTAGACGAAGAAGCAGAAGACGCATATGAACAGGACGAGGGAACAGAAACACTCGACCAAAACCCCTATCCAACTGCTCCGCAACCCTCAGAACAGGAAACAGAAACACTCGACCAAAACCCCTATCCAACTGCTCCGCAACCCTCAGAACAGGAAACAGAAACACTCGACCAAAACCCCTATCCAACTGCTCCGCAACCCTCAGAAGAGGAAACTTCCAACCTAATTCTCCGCGACGGCGAGAAAGTACTCAAGGAAGTCAAGGAAGAAGGAAACGTCAGGTGCAATCTAGAAGTCTCGCTTGAGGAAGTGGCGCAGGGATCGAGAAAGCGCATCACAACCACTCAGAAGAGCGTATGCGAGTTCTGCAGAGGGGGCATTGGGAAAGCCACATGCCGACATTGTCATGGAATTGGCATCAGGGAAGAAGTGAGTGAGATTCCGTTGACGATTCCTCCGGGCATTGAGGATGGCATGCAGCTGAAACTAGCAGGGCGCGGCCATTTTGGGGGAAATGTCTACGTCGAGGTCACAGTAAAGCCTCACCCGCTCTTTCAACGAGACCTAGACAACGTTTACTATGAACTGTTGATCTCATCGGCTCAACTAAGACGCGGAAAGCAAGTCGACATTCCCACCCTCGATGGCTCAATCGCTGTCTTGCGGATTCCGCCAAAAACTCGCAAGGGCACAATATTCGTGTTGCAGGGGAGAGGGCTCCCGAAGTATGGAACATCGGCGAAGGGTGATCTCATGATCAAAATAGTTTGAAGCTAAACTGGGCCGATCAAGAACCAGTTTCTCCACCTCAACCCACATTCAGGACTTTGTCGTGGAATTGGGTTGTGCTCGCGATGGCTCCTTTCATTGTATCCTCATGCAGTGAGAAGAATACGCCGTGTATGTTATGCGCCCTCACACGCCCCGCTATTGTGTGCAGAAATCTGGCGACCGTGTTCGGGTCATTGTAGATCAGGAACGTGGAAATCGAATCCAGAAATAAGATGGTCTTCTCTTCCTTACCCTTGAGTTGGTCGGAGGACAGCAATTTCGAGAGTGTAATACTGAGTTCCGTTAGGTTTGTGGGGCCGCTTAGTATGTAGGTTTTCTCAAACTCCTGAGGCGTCTTACCCATCAAACCCGACGCACAATCCAGAAAATACATGTTCCGCGTAGGGATCTTCTGGCTCTGCATGATCTCCTCCAAAGAGAAGTACGGTTTGTTAACTGAGATATAGACACCAATGGATTCAGGGGTCACCACGTTGCGGAGAACCGAGAGAATCATCGGAACGTAATTTTCAGGAGAACTAGTAACCATGATCAAGTATCGGGATGGAAGCCCCATGAACCCTTCCCTGACGACCTCGTCCATCGTGACTTGCGTCGTTGCAGCTCACCGTATGACCAATGCGCCTTTGAGGAAGCAGGCGATGGCCGCAATGTCAAATATCCGATCGAAATTAGTGACGAACTGAAGTTCAAACTGAAGAGAGAATACAATCCAGTTGAAGATCGTAGCCGCAAGCATCGCGGCAAGGCCTAGGGAATACCAGAACAGCACCTTGCCAATCACTGCCGCTGAACCGGCGCCTAGTCCTTATCTGGTAGTAGTTGGCGAGAAGGATCAGTACGAGGATTATTGCGCCAGTGCCGATGTTGTAAAGTAAATCGAAAGAGAGCATGTGAATCCATACTCAAGGAACCGGATAAATGCCTAACGAATTCCAATTCTTATCGCTTGCAGTTCGTATTCAGCGAGATTGGTACGAATGCGAACGCTATTTTGCAGGGTGATGTGTCCTCTTCACCCGCGTTTCACAGCTGACCCTACCGTTCCTGATGACGTAGAGTGGTTCGGTGTGGTATGTCAAGGCGGTCCTAAGATCCTTGGCGTCAAGAATGACTAGGTTCGCGGCGTTGCCCCTCACTAGGCCGTAGCCGTCGATACCCATGACTTTGGCTGCGTTCTTGGTGATCATGTCATAGAGTATTTCGCGGTCTTGGTTTGATGTCATCCACAGTAGGTGGGCCGCGAGGAAGGCGATTTCAAGCATGTTGCACCTACCGTACGGATAGTATGCGTCGTAAACGTCGTCTTGACTGAGCGCCACGGTCACGCCAGCGTTCAGAAGCTCCTTCACGCGCACATGCAAGGGGCCTGTGTGTGGGTCGGTAACGATTCCAACACCCGCCTTCTTCAGTAGGGCGGCGAACTTTCTGTGGTAAACATCATTGTACAGCGCCGTTGCCCTAGCATGACAGGCGGTCACTCTTCCCACCCAACCATTCTTAATCGCGGAGGTGGCCAGGTACTCTGTTGTCCTGAGCTCGGGGTCGCCGGCATCGTCAGTTAGCATCGCTACGTCGGCATCATACTTTTTCGCAATCTCGAATGCAATGTCGATGTGCCTCTTCGAATCTTCCTCGGTCAATTCTATCCAAGGGATTCCTCCTACCAAATCTGCACCTAGGGCCATTGATTTGTAGAGCAGTTCTTCTGCGCCGGGTTCTCTGATGATTCCGTCTTGCGGAAAAGCAACTATCTGAATGTCAATCCGGTTCTTGAATTCGTCTTTAGCTTTCAGAAGTGCCTTGACACCGGTTAGTTTTGCTTTGGTGTCGACGTCGGCGAAGGCTCTGAGGTGGCTTACTCCGTAGTATTCAGCGTCAGTTAGCACGGTCCGAACGCGTTCTAGGATTTCGGATTCTACATAGTGTTCCTTCACTTTGGATGCGAGTTCAATAGCGGTCATCGCACCGCCCATAGACGACCCTTCGTACTCAGCCAGTACGGCTTCTTCCGCAAACGCGCCAGTCATGACCTTATCAAGGTGTAAGTGGGCAACTGCAAAGGATTCAGTTGCTAAGCTACCGTTAGCGTCTATCACCTCCCCTGCTGAGGCGGCGAGATGTTCGCCTATAGCGTCGAATCGTCCATCACTGATCGAAATGTCGCATACTTTTCCTGAACGCAATCTCGCGTTTCGGATTAATAGGTCGGGGCTCATATGCGTCGCACTCAGCATTGTGCACTTTAGTGTGATGGCCGCATACCGCGTGAAGTAACGAGAAGCCTCAATCTTCCCTCTTATATGAGAGCAACAGCGCGGCCGGAGCTCTCGCCCGTCGGGAGACCGCAACCAAAGCCACTATCGTCAACACGTAAGGAAGCATGAGGAACAATTGGTAAGGTATGTTCCAACCAATTCCTTGCAGTGACAGTTGCAACGCGTCTATTCCACCGAACAGTATGGCCCCGGCTAGGACTCTGTATGGCATCCAATTTGCGAAAACAACCAACGCTATACACACCCATCCCCGCCCTTGGGTAAGCCCTGGGAGGAACATGCCTGACTCACCTAACGAGAGCCAAGCGCCACCGACGGAGCTAAGAACGCCGGCTATGATGAGGCTGATGTACCTCATCCTGAACACGTCGATGCCTGCGGACGCGGCAGCACTTGGGTTCTCACCGACAGCTCGCAAAGAAAGACCAAACCTAGTCCTGAAGAGTACGAAAGCCGAGATGGGGACGAGAATCAACCCCAGGTACGCCAACGCATGCTGGTCGAACAACACCTCGCCTAAGATAGGTATCTGACTCAGGTAAGGAATAGGAATCGTGGAGAACGGTTCGACGTGTGGTGGAACACCTCCAACGTTGCCGATGGTTACTCGGTAGATGTAGAAGCTGAAACCTGAGCAGGCAATCGTGAGTCCGAGACCCGCAACATGTTGTTGGGCACCTATAGTCACTGTGAGGAAGGCCATTATCAGACCCAGCAGGACTCCTGTAACTGCCGCCGCGGCGACGCCCAGCCAGAGGTTTCCCGTGCTGAATCCAAAGAGAAAGCCTATGCTCGCGCCCATCAGCATCATTCCCTCTATTCCAAGGTTGAGGGTCCCTGCCCGCTCGGAGAACGTTTCTCCTATCGTCCCGTAAATCAGGGGCGTAGCCATCCTCAGCGTCATCGCAAGGACGCCGGTGATTAGGGTAGCGTCGAGTAGTGACAATTATCAGCGCCTCTTGCCTCTCTTTAGGCTATATTTCGTGAAGAAGATGCCCATCAATAGGCAGAGGAGTATGATTCCTTGTATGCCCTCCGCCAGCGCCCATGGGACGCCTGTCGTGCGGTTCATTGCTTGTGTGCCCTGAGTTACGACGGCCATGAGCAAGGATGCTAGCACTACACCAATTGGCGCAAGGCCACCCACCATTGCAATTACCACACCCGTGTAGCCATATCCGGGTGAGAGGTCAGTTTTCATGTGAAATTCGATCCCTGCCACCTGCCCCACCCCCGCTAGGCCCGCTATCCCGCCGCTGACAATTGCAGCGAGAATAATTTGTCTCGGGACGTTGATGCCGGCTGCATACGAAGCAGTTTGGTTGCCGCCGATTCCGAGGAGTTCGAATCCCCATTTTGTTTTCTTGATTATGACATAGAACGCGACTGCAACGAGCAACGCGAGGATTATGCCGAAATGGAATCTGGAGCCCGCAATAAGGATTGGAAATCTAGTTGTGTCGGAAATTACTGGCGATTCATGCCATCCGGTAACTGGATTCTTCCAAGGGCCGAAGAGAATTGCCTCCACCGCGTAGGTCATGACCCAGTTACCAAGCAGGGTCGTCACAACCTCATCCACTTTCAATTTCACCTTGAGAATTGCGGGAATCGCGGCCCAACCTGCTCCTCCCAGAAAACCTACCAGCAACATCACTGGAATCGCTAAGATGGAAGGAATTGATGTTGCGTAGACCGCGAATAGTGATGCGAATAATCCACCTGAGTAGAGTTGTCCTTCTGCTCCGATGTTCCAAAACTTGCATGTGAACGCAAGTGCGACCGCTAAGCCGCAGAGCAGCAGTGGTGCGAACAACACGAAGGTTTCTGTTATTGCGAGTTTGTTGCCTAGGGCGCCATACAAGAGCTCGCTGTAGCCGTATAGCGGATTGACTCCACCCACGTATATTGGGACCGCTGAAATGAGCAAAGCAACTAACGTTGATACTACCGGTGCAGCGATGTTAAGACGCCGTGACGGAAGTAAGCGCTTCTCAACTGTAAACAGAGGGAACTATTACACCTCCATTCTCTTGGAACCCGCCATCATCATTCCAATATCCTCCAATCTTGCATTTTCGGCTCGAACGATCCCCATGATTTCTCCCTCAAAGATCACGGCGATCCTATCGCTTAGCGAAAAGATCTCGTCAAGGTCTTCTGAGATGAGCAGGACGCCGCGGCCTTGTGATTGTTCTTCAAGCAATTTGGAGCGTATCTCTTCCGTGGCGCCAACGTCTAATCCTCGCGTGGGTTGGCAGGCAATTAGTAGCCGCGGGTTCCTTGCAAGTTCGCGTGCCAATATGAGCTTCTGAAGATTACCGCCCGAGAGTGTCTTTGTCGGGTAGTGCATGTTGGGGGTTTTAACGCTGAACTCTTTGATTATTCGTGCCGTGTACTCGGAAGCGGTGGCATAATCCAATAAAGGTCCTTTTGAGAAATCTCGATATTCCTTTAGAACTGCGTTGTTGAGAATGGGGAGATTCATCACCAAGCCAACTCCCACTCGGTCCTCGGGAATGAACCCAACCTTCATGTCGGCCATCTCTCTGGGGTTCGTGTTCGTTACATCTACGCCACCAACTTTGACGCATCCACCCGTGACTTTTCTGAGGCCGATGAGGACGTCAGCAAGTTCTCTCTGCCCGTTTCCTGAGACCCCCGCGAGGCCCAGAATTTCACCTTCCCGAACCGTAAATGAGACTTTCTTGAGCGCAGCCAATTTCCTATCATTCAGGGCGGAGACGTCTTGCACCTCAAGAATCGGCTTCCCGATCTTGGCTGGTGTCTTCGAGAGCCTAAAGATCACTTCCCTGCCCACCATCAAACGGGCGAGCTCTACTTTGCTCGTCTCTTTCGTCGACACCTCAGCAACTACTTTGCCGAGCCGCAGAACCGAAATCCTATCACTGACGTCCATTACCTCATCGAGTTTGTGACTAATGTAGACGATTGATTTTCCTTCATCCTTCATTTTGCGTAGGATTCGAAACAGGTCTTTGATCTCTGGGGGCGTCAACACTGCGGTAGGCTCGTCGAGAATCAGAATGCTGGCTTCCCTGTAGATTGCTTTCAGGATCTCGACTCGTTGCTGTTCGCCAACGCTCAGTTGCCAAATGTAACTATGCGGGGCAACTTTCAGGCTGTACGCGTCAGCGAGCTCTTGGATTCGCTCTTGTGCTGAGACCTCGTCTAACACGACCCTGTTAGACTTCAACCCCAAGATTACGTTGTCGACAACATTCATCGCTTGGACAAGCATGAAGTGTTGATGTATCATCCCAATTCTCATGGCAATGGCGTCTTGGGGAGAGTTAAAGGCAACATGTTTGCCGTCGACTAGGATTTCGCCTTCGTCGGGCCTGTACATGCCGTAGAGCACGTTCATCAAGGTAGTCTTGCCTGCTCCATTCTCCCCGAGCAGGGCGTGTATCTCGCCACGTCGCAACTGCAGGTTGACATTGTCGTTGGCTACTACGCCGGGGAACGTCTTTACGATGCCCTTCATCTCTACTACGCATTCTTGAGTGCCCATTCCGCACATCATCCTACGCTAAAGCAAGAAGAAAAGAAAAATGAAAAAAAGGTGGAGATTCGCGTTTCTTTACTGCCCCTCTAGCCCGATACTGGTTCCGACTCGTCCATTGGGACAGTAAGGGCTCCAGACATTATCTGGGCCGTGACTGTGTCCACCATCTGTGTGACTCCAGCCTTCTTCATCATCGCAACGATGTCCGGATTTAGTCTTGTTTCCCAGTCATGCCACGGCGCTAGCATTGCACCGCTCTTCCCCATCATTGAGTAGAATCTGAGATCCTCGGCCACCCATTTCTGTTGCATTACTAGGTCGATTTCGTGTTTGACTGTGGGCCACATGTCCCACACGGGGCCTGTTATGACTACGTTGGGTGCTAGTTGCCATTGGTCTTGTAGGCTGCCGAATACAGGAATGTTTTTCTCCTGTGCTGCCTCGATTCCTCCCTGCCTTTCACTGTATAGAACGTCCGCGCCAGCGTTGATTTCTGCTAGTGCAGCTTCCTTTGCTTTGGGCGGGTTGAACCATTCACCCATGAATGTGATGAGGACTTTGACATTGGGGTTCACTGACTTTGCTCCATCTTTGAACGCGTTGATGAGTCTGTTGACCTCGGGGTCGGCTACGCCTCCAACGACTCCGATTATGTTGCTCTTCGTTATGTTGCCTGCAATCATTCCGCACATGTACGCTGGTTCATGAATCCAGTCGTCGAACACGGCCACATTGTCCCCGAAGACGTGGTTGTCTGTTCCGAGAACGAAGTATGTGTTCGGAAAGTCCTTTGCAGCGGCCCGTGCGGTGTCATCTGCTCCGAACGCATCAACGAAAATAAGGTTGAAGCCATTCGTAGCAAATTCGCGCATAACTCTTGGTGTGTCGGAGTACAGCACGTTTTCACTCCACTTGTAGGTGATTTTGTCTGCGCCGTAGTATTGGATCGAGTAGTTGATGGCTTTGTTTATGACGGAGGTCCAAGGTTCCTCCATGGGAGCATTGCTGATGAAAGCAATTTTGAGTGCCCCCGCTTGAGTGGACATCATCGTCTCTGATGATGACTCAGTCACAGATGTCATCGGCGTTTGTTTCGGTGTGTATAAGTAAACGCCCGCTCCAATTGCAATGACGAGAATAACGATTATTCCTATTCCGATGTACATGTTGTTGCGAGACTTTGGTTTTTGTGTAGAACTCAAGGTATTTTCCCAGACAGGGAGCTATTCGCAGCACTAATAACAATATGGCCGTGTTTTCTCCTGAGACAGTTACGACTGGAACCTTAAATCGTCTGGAAGTTCGGACACGGTTGCACTGCGGCTGCTCCGCAGGAAAATCTGGAAGTGATAACGGGTGGCAACTATCCCAGGCTATGCGGGCAAAATTCTGCGAGTCAATCTTTCAACGGGAAAAGCTGTTGTGCGAGAACTGCAAAGAGATTTGGCGTACGATTTCTTGGGCGGGAGCGGTTTCGGAACCAAGATCCTTTGGGACGAAGTGGGGCCGAACGTGGAACCATTTTCAGGCGATAACCGGCTTGTCTTCGCCGTCGGACCACTGACAGGCACCATCTACCCAACTGCGGGCAGATTTGAGGTTGTAGGCAAGTCGCCTCTCACGGGCATTTACGGAGACGCCAACTCGGGCGGTCACTTTGCTCCAAAGCTGAAACAGGCAGGCTTCGACGCGGTCGTTTTCCAGGGAAGATCACCCAAACCTGTCTACTTATTCTTGAACGATGGTAAAGCGGAACTCCGAGACGCCGAGTCCCTGTGGAATCATGGAACAGAGGAAACAGAAAGGATTCTGCGAGAGGAAATCGGAGATCCAAGGATAGAAACCGCGTGCATTGGGCAGGCAGGTGAAAACCTTGTCAGGTACGCGGCGGTAATGACACATGGTTGCGCCGCCGCCAGGTCAGGCCTGGGCGCGTTAATGGGTTTCATGAGACTGAAAGCTATAGCCGCGCAGGGAGACAAGCGCACAGATCCGGCTAAACCACAAGATTTCATCAAAGACAGCTTGACGGCCCAGAAACAGGTTCTCGGTAACCCCTTCACCCCCGGCCTTTCAAAGTATGGCACCGCTCAACTGGTTGCACCGATGAGCACAGTTGGAAGATTCCCAACAAAGAACTTCCAGCAAGGCCACTTCGAGTTCGTAGATGAGATAAGCGCCGAAGAGATCATCGACAAACATTTCATTCGAAGGATCGCCTGCGCTTCATGCCCTATCGGTTGCCACCACATAGTCCAAGTGAAAGAGGGCAAGTACGCGGGAAGCCCCAACATGGTTATAGAATATGAGTCAATCAACGCCCTCGGCTCCAGAGTCTGGAACAGAAACCTCCCCTCAATTCTTGAGGCGGATCGACTCTGCGACGACTACGGACTGGACACTATCTCCACAGGGGCATGCATAGCCTTCGCCATGGAGCTGCACGAGAAGAACATTCTGACCGGTAATGATACGGACGTAGATCTCACCTGGGGAAACAGTGACTCGGTACTGGAATTAGTTACAAGGATTGCCTACCGAAAGGAACTTGGCAACCTACTGGCCGAAGGTGTAAGGCGAGCAGCTGAGAGAATTGGAAAGGGCTCAGAGTATTACGCTATGCACATCAAAGGTCAGGAGATTCCTTCACAGGACGGAAGGTCGCAACAGTCGATGGGGCTTGCGCAGGCAACCTCGAGCCGAGGCGCCGACCATCTCAAAGGATTTCCAACCATTGATGAGATGGGCTACCCCACTGAGGCCGTCCAACGCTACGGCGACAAATACCTCCCGGAGATAGTTGACGGCATACAAACAAAATACAAGGCAATGGTCGTAAAGGACGGCGAAGAGTTCGGGACAGTGATTGATTCAATAGGGATATGCAAGTTTGGAACGTTTTTCCCACCAGCGCTTTACTGGGACCGAATAGCCACAGCGCTCACACTGGTCACCGGGTTCGATATCGATGTTCTTAGACTGAAAATGATTGGTGAGCGCATCGTAAACCTTCAGCGAATGTTCAACGTGCGAGAAGGAATCACACGAAAAGATGATACTCAACCCCGGAGACTCCTCGAAGAAAAGTCGCCCTCTCCAGGACGAGCAAACGGACATGTCGTCTACCTCAAGCCTATGTTAGACGAATACTACCAGCTGAGGAACTGGGACGTGGAAACGGGCGTCCCCACACACCAGAAACTCCAACAACTTGGCCTAGAGTACACCGTACCCGTAGCAGAAAAAATGCGGAAAAGGGAAATCGAAAAGCTACGCGGGTGAGCCGTTCACCCCTGCAATTCGCGGCCTGTGATTATTGCCTGAAAGCCACTTAGGGTGTCTCTACCCACCCTGCCTCTGTTGGGTTAGCTATTTCTATGAGTTCCCGTCTACGGTAGGCTCCTGTTTTCCGAGATGGCTATAGTGGAACAGGCAGCAGCAACCGTAGCGGACTCTCTGATTCAAGAATACGGCGTCAACATCAACGCCACAAAACCCGCGAAACTCAAGAGAACCAAGCTCGCTGAAAACGTACGAGTCTACGAAGTTGAACACTCGTCTCTCAACGCGTACGTCATTGATACTCCTATGACTCGAACCATAGCGTGCCACCCTCATGTAGTTGGAGACGAAATCCGGAATCTTACATTGAAAGCTGCTGACCTCAGTCTACCTGCAATGCTCGAACTCGCCGAAATTAAGGGCATTAAGAAGAATGGCGAGATTGTGTTCGAGCAAATACTTCGGGCAGCACCCGGGTACCAGCTTCACGAAGCAGCGGCCAAACTGATTCCTGACTCTTTCAAAACAGTATACATCCGGCCAAGGTACACCCACACATCCTACCGCGACCACGATGGAATGATTCACCGGCAACTAGACGTAGTCTACGAGGACTTTTCGCAACTACCCTCAAACAAGAACCTCTTCCTAATAATGCAAGACACAGTAGCGAGCAGCCGCTCTGCAGAAATCAGCATAGAAGCCATGATCGACCGCTGCGAAAAAGTAGGCTCGCGGATTAGCCTCTGGGTTCTTTATGGGTTCATTTCATTGGAAGGGCTCAAGCTGCTCGAAAAAGTTGCTCAAAAGCATGGGATTCCGTTGGTTGCTTTCGCGATGGGTAACCTAACTGCCCTGTGCGCAAACAACTACGACATGCCCCTATACGGCGTGGACGAATGGTTGTGGCGTCGGGACCATAGGATCAGCAAGCTCGGCGCTTTAGTCGATCGAACAACCTTCTCCGAGTACATTCAAGAATTCGTTCCCGGGTCGGATCAACCTGGCGATTGGTCAGCTCGACAAGACCGGCTCTTCACAGGAACGGGCTACGAAGGCGGCAACATTCAGGGGCACTTGGAGAACAGCATTAGGCTCCTCAATGGTCTACTCGAAATAGGCGGCTTTAATGAGTGGCAGAAGCTACTCGCACTCAACGAACTCAAATTACTTGAGCAAGAGCTGGCGAAAACCAAACCTTAGCTTCGAAACCCGTTTAACCTGTCGCTCACAGTTTTCCTATGTCCTCTTTCCAGATCTCAGGTTTTGTGAGGATGAATTCCTTCATTATCTTCTTGCATTCCTCAATGTTGAGGTCGATTACCTCAACGCCATTTGCCTCTAAGAACTTCCTTGAGCCAGAGAGATTCTCAGACTCGCCCGCCACCACTCTCTTGATTCCAAATTGCACGACGGCGCCTCCGCACAAGTAGCACGGCATGAGCGTCGAGAAGACTGTAGTCCCCTTGTAGCTGCCTACCCTGCCCGCGTTTCGGAGGCACTCAATTTCAGCATGCGCCAGTGGATCGTTCTTTTGCGCCCGCATATTATGGCCTCTACCGATGATCCTTTCCTCCTTCACCAAGACAGAACCTATAGGAATCCCGCCCTCACGAAGGCCTAGTTTTGCTTCTTCAATCGCTTCGGCCATGAATCTGCGAAGAGCTCTCTCATCTTCCATGCTGCGCCTATTACCCCTTAGGGAGTTCCGAGAGTTCGACGGAAGGGAATTTCTGCTTTGGGGTGGACGTGGAGTGCCGCGCAAGGGCGCACTCAACTTGTTGTGAGATCTAATGCCGAGGGGAACGATGCGGGATACTTACCTTACATACTACTTTCTAAAATAGCAAACCCGCTGAACTGCCCGCGTCTTCTATTACGGATCGCCATCTTTGAGGTGTTCGATTTGGTTGCAGGAGAGGCCGTGTCGACGTTGCTCTTCATCAGTGCTCTCGGAATCTACGTGCACGCCTTCTTCCTCTCGATCTCTCTCGGCCTACCCTTCGTGATTGGAGCTCTGCTCTACAAATGGTGGAGAACGAAGGACAAGGATTACTATGAAGCCGTCAAAACCACAACAGGAGTTCTGGGACTCAACTTCGCGCTTGGAGCCATTACCGGAACTCTTGTGGAATTCGGCCTAGTTCAAGCATGGCCTGGTTCGATTTTCGTTATCGCGACTTTCGGATTCATGCCGCTCGCCCTCGAACTAATCGCTTTCATCGGCGAAATCGTCATCCTAATAATCTTCATCGTAACGCTAGGGAGGGTTAAACCTCAGTCCAGTTTGGGAATAATCGCGCTCTACGCTATGATGGCAGTCCTTTCTGGCTTACTGATAACCACGGCCAATAGTTGGTTGAACGTTCCCTGGGGAACAGGAAACCTCGCGCAAAGTCTCTACCCGTTTCTGCCGCAGTACGGGCCGCTTGCAGCGGACCCACAGGCCCTGGTCAGGTTGAAGGTGCAATTCCTTACACGGTCGACGCCCGGTTCACCAGCACAGGCTTTGCAGGATCCGTCTTTTGCGCAAAAGGTGGGGCTGACTCTCTGGGACCCGTTCGTGGCGTTCGGTTCTCCATACGCCATAGCGAGCATGATACACAACGTCAACGCCGGAATTATAGTGGGAATGGCCTTCGCGCTTGCGGGATATGGTTACAGGTTCTTCAAGTCAAGCAATAAGAAGAACTTGAAAATCATCCGTGCCTTCTTGCCAATCCTCTTGGTTTCGCTGGTTCTCCAACCAACCGTCTTCGGCGATTTCATGGGCAAAATGGTGGCAGCCAACCAACCGACCAAATTCGCTCTCATGGAAAACGCTCAGACCACAATCACTAACCCACTCATCTCATTCCTGGCGTACGGGGACCCATCAAGACCAATCGTTGGCTTCGATACTTTCGCCAAGGCATGCAACAGCCTCGGGTCAAACACATTGGCTTCGACGAAACTGAGCAGTGTCTGCTTGTCTGACCTGGCTCTGGCTGAGTCAAGAATTGGCGTTATCAACGCTGCATACTATGCGAAAATTGCTTTCGGCGTATTGGCTTTGGTTTCTTTAGTTGCACTCACAGCCTACACATTCAAGATTCCCATCTTATCCAAGATCGCGGCGGTTATTTTCAGACGTCTCGGCAATAGGGGAACAATTCTACTCCTATCCATCTTGCTCCTTGTATCCACTATCACACCAGCATCGCTGGGCTGGTTCATTCGCGAAAACGGAAGAAAACCTTGGACAGTTTACGGTCTGCTCTATCCTTCGGAGATCTCAACCCCTGTCCCAATCAACCCGGTAGTCCTCGCGGCATTCACAATTACGTTCGTGGTTATGGCTGTGGTTGGCATCTATGGAATGTACGTTGTGTCAACGAAACGCCTGAGGTTCATTGAGCTTCTCAGGAAGGGCGCAGGTGTGGAGTAGCATGAATGATTTCGCGTTCCTAGGCTTCTCGGTTCTAGGCATAGCTGTGATTGTTCACCTGATAATTGTGAACATCACGATTGGAACCGGTTGGATTTCAGCGGTCGCACGGTTCCTCGGCTGGAGACGCAACGCCCCTGAGCTGGAGATAATGTCTCGCAAGGTTTTCAAAATCCTCGTGATTCACGAACTATTCAGCGGAGTCTGGGGCACGATCATAACCGTCGTTTTGGCAGGCTTCTTTCCTACATTGACAGCTATTGCAACAGACATAATGTTCTACCCAATTCTACTGGCCCTATCAGCCATCTTCGTCAGAATTCCTTCAATCGCCCTCTTCTGGTACACTTGGGGAAAGCTGAGGCCAGCAATTCACTCTCTACTCGGCTTCGTTATGGCACTTTCAGGGTTCGGCATACCACTCGGATTCAGGTACATCTTCGCCGAGTTGACCCATCCCTTTGGCCTCGCCTTGGCTCTCCAAGGCTCACGAGACCTAGCCAGAGTTGCGGTCTTCTTCAACCCACTATACCTTCCACTTATCTTTCACACTTGGTTCGGCGCAATGTCCATCGGGGGTTTCGTTGTTGCATCATTCTTCGCAATCAAGGCAAATGTGAACGCGAAGTTCGCTTGGATAGGACTATGGCACGGTGTGCTCTTCCTCGCGCTCCAGGGTCTAATAGGTCCAACCTATCTTGTAACTCTCTCCGGGATGGCACCGATTCTTTTCAATAACATCACTGGTGCAGCCCAATCCAACTTCAACATCCTGCCGATTTTTGCCACCAAGATAGTTGTCATTGGGTTGCTGCTCGTGGTTTCCGCGGCAGCCTGGAGCAAGATTAGAAGAGGCGCCGGGCAAGTTCCTAGGTACGCGCTCACTCTAGGCCCGGTAGCTGTGGTGGTCGCGATGATTGGCGAGTTCATGAACGATGGCGGACGATACCCGTTCATGGTTCTAATGGGCCAGACTGGCATTAGCCCTGAAGCCTTCATGAATCTCTACTTGCAGGTTCCAACAGGCATCGCATATGCAATTGTCGGAACCCTACTTGCCTTCGTCGCATTGTTCATGGCAACGGCCTACTATGCTTTGAATCGGAGATTCCTCTCAGACCTGCCAGACGAGACCTTTAGTCCCTAGGCGTCTGGCTTAGGGAGGAGCCGTTGGTACTCGGCGTCCGCCTTGAAGTCGATAGAGTAGTCAGCGAAGTAGTCCTCCAAGTTTCTGAGGTCGCGTAAGAGCAACGGTTTCGCTTCCTCAACTGGTCTGACAGGTTCCACAGACTACTTAATTACTGGAAACCTAATTTCGGCCGCTTTACTGTAGGAAAGAGTGTACGTGTCAACAGCTGAGCATCAAATTGCGGGTATTCACCACGTTACCGCAATTGCTAGCGACCCACAAAGGAACATCGACTTCTACGTGGGCCTTCTAGGCCTTCGCTTGGTCAAACTGACCGTGAATTTTGACGACCCCAAAAGTTACCATCTCTATTATGGTGACAAAGTGGGTCACCCAGGGACTATCCTAACGTTCTTCGCTTGGCCGTATGGGCCGCAAGGGCGGCCCGGGACAGGGCAGCTCACGACCACCTCGTTCTCGATACCGGAGGGTTCAATGGAGTTCTGGATGGAACAATTCCGGCGCCACGGTATCCCGTTTCATGGCCCAACAGCAAAATTCGGGGAGCAAATCCTTACGTTCAACGATCCGGATGCCCTGCAACTGGAACTCGTCACCTGCCAAGATACTCATGAGGGCGAGCTCTGGGAAGATGGACCGATACCCGCGAAGTACGCGATCAGGCGTTTTCGCGGCGTCACACTCACTGAATCCAACTACGACCGAACAGCATCACTCCTCACCCAAACACTGGGGTTCCGAAAGAGTCAGGAGCATAATGCCTCAACTAGATTCGTAACTGTCAACGGAACCACTGTGGATCTCCTCGTCCCACGTGATCTCTTCCGTGGGGAAGTCAGCGTTGGCACGGTTCATCATGTCGCGTGGAGGACGCCGGACGATGACCAACAGAAGACTTGGCGCGAAAGGCTGGTGAAGCTGGGGCTCAACGTAACGCCGGTAATTGACCGACAGTATTTTCACTCGATCTACTTCCGTGAGCCTGGCGGCGCACTCTTCGAGATCGCAACGGACCCGCCCGGATTCACCGTGGACGAGCCCGCCGAACAACTCGGCATGCAACTAAGACTCCCCCCTTGGTTGGAACCACAAAGGCAGGAATTGATGGAGGCGTTGCCACATGTGCAAAATCCGACCATCGTGAGAATTCCAGAGGAAAGCTAATTCCAATTTCAGGAACTGGTCGAAGGATTCTAGTCCTGATAGTTCTTGTTTGAGCTTGGGGTTGAAATCAGAATGACTTCTATGGGGACAAAGGTAATTGGAACAATCGTGGTCGGCGTTGCTTGGTTCTCCTTCATAGTGCTTTACTTGGCGTTCTTCGCTGAGAGTTCTAACATCTGGCAGAAGGCAGCCATATTCCTAGCATCAGGGGCTATCGCTAGTGGAATAGTCGTGGTCATTTGGATAAAATGGGCGTTCAAGAAATTAGGCTAGAGCGAGGAATCATAGGCTCGCCAATCAGTGGGTGGATGGATTGCGGGCCTAGTGCCCTGCTTTGCGTTCCAATGTTCTTACTCGCGCATCCAGTTCCTTGACGCGTTTTGAGAGCCCATCGATTGCTCGGTGGTGGCCATAGCTATGGTCTACAAGCTCACCCAGTAGCCGCTTCAGTTCCTTTGCAGTTTTCGCTTCTACCAACTACCACATCCCCAATTCAGATCAGGAAACAACCGCTCCCCATAAATCAATTACCCCTTTTCTTGCGCTTATACAACCGCTTATGATTCGCTTTTCGGGACTCGCCGAGATTTCTGAGCATAAATGAAGTACAAGTACGTCGTATTAACGAAAACGGCCTTGCTCGTTTATGTCTCAGCTCGCCGGGAACATAGTAGTAGAATTTCTCCGATTCTTTCAAATGCATTGCCTAAAGACCTAAGGCTGTGCGGTTCTCTTTAGCGAGCAGAGAGAGTGCAGATTCTCCTATGAAGGTCGCCGAGCTCCTAGTTCGTTGTCTCGAGAACGAAGGCGTCAAGTTCGCATTCGGCATACCGGGGGAAGAGAACCTCGATTTGATGGACGCGCTTCACGACAGCACGATTCGTTTCATTCCAACCCGCCATGAAGAAGCGGCCGCTTTCATGGCCGACGCCTTCGGCCGTACCACGGGACAGGCAGGGGTTTGCTTGGCAACTCTAGGGCCGGGAGCAACAAACCTTGTCACCGGCATAGCAGACGCCTTCTTGGATAGGGCTCCATTGGTTGCGATAACTGCACAGGAGCCCTTGTCTCAGATCCACAAGGAATCGCACCAATACATCGACATCCTCGAGGTCTTCAAACCCATAACTAAATGGAACGCCCGCCTTGAGAACGCAGTAAGCTGCACTGAAATTGTGCGAAAGGCGTTCAAAACCGCTCAGGCTGAAAAGCCAGGGTCGACACACATCGAGCTTCCAGACGACGTAGCCAAGACCGAGACCGAAGGAGAGCCGATACCTTGGGAGCGGACGCGTCGGCCATCACCCGACCGTCAGAGTATCCAGAAGGCCGCCGCGCTCATTTCCGAAGCCAAAAGCCCAATGATTCTGGCCGGGAACGGAGTAATCAGAGGGGCTGCCTCAAATGAGCTTGCGCATTTTGCTGAGGAACACTGCATACCCGTCGCCCACACGTTAATGGGCAAAGGGGCAATTCCTTGGGACTCTCCAATGAGCCTGCTCACGATAGGATTACGGTCAAATGATTATCAGAACCTAGGGTTCGACACAGCCGACCTTGTCATCTGCATTGGATACGATTTTGTGGAATATGACCCGAGGTTCTGGAACCCCCATAACGACAAGAAAGTTATTCATATCGATTTCACGCCGGCTGAAGTTTCAGCGAATTACGAGACCACGGTTGAGATCGTGGCTGACATACGCGAATCAATCCAAATACTGCAAGAGAATTGCCGGACCTCAAGGAATGCCGCTAGGGTTCAGGCTCTCCGATCCTCTATCATGTCAGAACTGAAGGCTTGGGTCGAAGCAGGATCAGGGTCGATGAAGCCACCAGCGATTCTGAAGGAGCTGAGGGAGACAATGGCCCCCGAGGACATCCTCGTGTCTGATGTGGGTGCCCACAAGATTTGGCTCGGACGTTTCTTCGAAGCCTACAAACCCAAGACGGTTTTCATCTCAAACGGACTTTCGCCGATGGGATTCGCATTGCCTGCTGGGTTAGCGGTTAAATTGGCACAGCCCGAGCGGCGGGTTGTCACGTTGAGCGGGGACGGAGGTTTCATGATGAGCGTGCATGAACTCGAAACCGCCCGCCGCGAACGTTTAGCGACCGTAAACATTGTTTTTCGAGACGGAGGGTTCGGCAGCATTCGGTGGAAGCAACTCAATAAGTTCGGGCGCACTACCGGCGTCGACTTCCTAAACCCTGATCTCCCAGAACTGGCAAAGGCATTCGGACTTCGGGGATTTCAGGTGACTTCCCCCAAAGACCTAGCCTCTGTCCTCGAGGAGGCTATGGAGCTGAAGGAACCGTCTCTAGTGGACGTTCCAGTCGACTATAGTGACAACCCATTTTCTGGCTAGAGAAGAGGGGCAGTTGTTGCGCCCTGCTGAACACCAAACGCCCCTCTTTCGATGAGTTATAGAGAGGTTTTTCGTTCATGTAAGTCGCGACAAAGGCGGTCGTTAGGCGTAGAATTGCACGCTGAGCGGGGGATTACTTCCTGAGTACTTTCACCCGAAAACGGGGTTATCTGACCTGGGATTTGCACTTAATCTTCCCCGTGCGTTCATTGACATAGGTGCATAATTCTCGAAGATTTCGAGGAGGGGGTTGACTGCCTGAGTTGACTTGATTGTGCATGAGTCGACATCTAGTATTAGCGGAGACCGCGTGCTGGCTCTCTTGGTTGAATCACTTTCAGCCATGTCTCCTGATTATTCTGACAAACGTGGATTCTATGGGTTGGTGATAATTGTGAGGAAATTCGATGTTGTCAAGGTCTGCAAGCACCTAAGGAAGATTCGTTTTCTTTTCAGAGACGAACGGTACGAGTTTCTTAGGTGTGAGGGCTGCGGGCAGATTGTTCGCCTGCCCCTCTAACCCTTCCTTTACCTTGAACTTGTGGCGTAAGGCGTATTAGCCAACGCGCCGCAGCTTTCATTAGGGTTAGTTGGTTTGGTGGAGGTCGAACTAGGCGACCTCAAAAAGGTCGGTAAGGATATTGCTGAAATTCTAGGCCAAAGACTGAAGGCGCAGGTCGAAGTGAAAGGAAGATCGCTCATTGTGCCTGACAGCGTCAACGGAAAGCACTACAGCGTGAAGGACATGAAGCCACACGTGAAGCATGCGCTGCACCAACTTGGCCTTTCTGAAGAATACCGGGTCCTAGCAGAGCACCACAAAATCCGCATAGTCAAAGTTGAGGAGAAAGTCAAGTACGCGGAGCGGGAAGGCGGAGCACCACCACCCACACAGTCGCTACCCTACTTCTTCCCCTGAAGTCAGCACGACCAAGATGTGTTCAAGCGGTAACTTTGGATTTCAACCCAAATCTGATACCGTAATCCGCTTGGCGCCCTTCGACGCCATTTCCTGCAACGCTTGGTCTGAGTCGTCGAGTTTCACGTTGACGCCTTTCGACGCGTCGTCTAGGTGGTACACTCTGAAGCCGAACTTCAATCCGTCCAGAACGGTCTCTCTCACGCAGTAATCAGTTGCAAGGCCACCAACCAGTAGCGTAGTGATTCCTTGCCGCCGCAGCCTCTCCGCCATATCTGTTCCTTGAAAGAACGAGTACGCCTCGTCTTTCTCGTCGGCCTTCGAGATGACTTCTCCTGGAGCGGGTGGTATTAGGTCGGGGTGGAACTTCGCTCCGTCTGTTCCTTGAACACAATGGGGTGGCCACGGGCCGCCTTCCGCTTTGAAGGAGCTGTGGTCCTGTGGATGCCAATCTCGAGTGTAGAAGATCGGTGCACCCGCCTTACGGAATAGTTGGATGTACTTGTTGAGGACAGGCACAACTTTATCGCCGTTTGAAACGGCGAGCGCGCCGCCTGGGCAGAAGTCATTCTGAATATCCACAACAACTAGCGCAGTGTACTTATCGATTGCAAGAGTCAATTCTTTGTCGTTGTTCGTGGGACGGCGGTCGAAATTAAGGGTTCCTTGAATTCACAGCGTTTCCAGTGTACTGCGATTTGTGGATGATAGTAATCCCAACCGTAATCCTAATTTATCTTCATTTGGTTCACCGGCGGGTTCGAAGAGCGCATAGGATATGCCTGCTTGAGGGTGCTTGGCTTTGGATTATCTGAGTGCGATCATACTGGCGGTTGTTGAAGGGCTTACTGAGTTTCTACCTGTGTCGTCTACGGGCCACTTGATTCTAGCCGCGACGCTACTGGGTTTACAGCAGACAGCATTTGTGAAGAGTTTTGAGCTTGCTTTGGAATTTGGTTCAATTCTAGCCGTGGTCGTTCTGTATTGGAGGCTTTTTCTGAGTTTTGAGGTTCTGAAACGTTTGGCCGTGGCTTTCATTCCAACAGGGATAGTGGGGCTATTGATCTACCGCATTTTCAAGGACGTGTTGTTGGGGAACGAGCAAGTTGTCTTGTGGGCTTTGCTGCTGGGTGGCATATTCATTATCATCTTCGAGTGGCGATACAAGGAACGTTCGGAAATCGACGACATAGCCAAAATCCCCTACGTTCACTGTTTGCTTATCGGTATTTGTCAATCCATCTCAGTCGTACCCGGAGTTTCAAGGTCTGCCCCAACAATCATGGCTGGGTTGGCTTTGGGTATGAAACGGCAAACAATCGTCTTGTTCTCGTTCCTACTCGCCGTACCCACGATGGTCGCCGCTTCCGGGTTTGACCTGCTAATGTCCTACAGCGAGTTTTCGTCAGGACAAATCGATTTTCTTGCCGTTGGGTTTGTGGTATCGTTTTTGGTTGCGTTGCCCGCCCTCAAATACTTCCTTGAGTACGTGAAGAAGAACAATTTCATTCCATTTGGGGTCTACAGGATTCTCCTGGTTGTGTTGTTTTTCTTTCTAGTGATCCTGTAAGCCATCGAGCAGACTCGCCAATAGTTAGTCAAGCTATATCAGCCGCGTCTGCATTTCGTAGCGTTGCCGGGGGTTGCCAAATTCCCGAAGGATTTCCCCAAATGACTGCGGGTGCAATTTCTCCAAACAGAGAAGAAAGTTTCATCATGCTCCTCAAGTTTGATTCGGTTTCGTTCACCCATATCGAACCACATACCTCGGCGTTGTCGAACTAGCACGTCGAGGTCACGGCTTGCCATGGGAGCAGAAGTGAAGATAGTGATTGTGTGCTTTGTACGAATCTATTCAGTAATTTTCGGAGGGGATTGCAGACATTCCAATCAGGTAGGCTCCGAACGTGATGAACCAGATTGACTCGGGCAGCAGAATTATTCTCTCTGTGAAGCCTTTCCCTAAAGCGAAGAAGATAGATGCGATAGGAGAGACAAAGAAAGCAGCGTATAGTATGACCATTCCGATTAGCATCATTAAACCGAGGATTAGGGACAAGTACCTGAACAGGCCTTTGACGAGCCTTATGGAAACGAGGAGGGAGGAGATTGCACCAAAGGCGAATGCCAGCAACGACAACACGAGATGCGCATCGTAGAACGTATTCTCATTGAACGCTGCAACGCCCAATAGGCCCACGCCCGTTAGGCCGAAGGTGATGAGTAGCTCTCTATGTCCTCTGCCAAAATCGGACAGGGCAAGACCAGCTATGATCACTAGTACTCCTGTGACGAGCACACTCGCAGTCCATACGATCGCGGATTGCGGTTGGACGCCTAAGTCGCTTACAAGATTCAGTTGCAAGTTGTAGTTCGGGTACAGGCCTTCCGCTATCGAAGTGAAGAAGATCGATTGTATCCAAGCAACAAGAAAGAAGGCGCCCGCCAGCTTACGGTTTCTATTCTGGCTGTCAATCGTTCTTTTCTTTGAGATTCTATCCGACTCCAGAGTTGGGGCGGTTTCGGGATGAGTGGCTTGGTCATATTTGGAGTACGGCGAGAGCCTCCAGCTCACCGCAGCGGCTACCGCTTCACTTCCCGCAGGAGCGGTGCCCTTCCCAAAATAGGATTTCACCCTTCCCCTAGTCAAGTAGAAGATGAAGAATGCGTAGATTACAACCCCTACCAATCCGAACCCAATAATCAGGCCTGCAGCGGATACTATGAGGCCAAGGATTGAGGAAATGAGTGTCCAGGTCCAAGCCCAGCTACGGCCCTTCCAGAGTCCAAAGCCGAGCACGAATGAAATTATCGCAAATATCAGAGGTATAATTGAGAGAAGCAAGAGCAAAGTCCCTGCCAATTGTAGACTGGGCAGGAGAGCCAGCGTAGGGAGGGTGACTGTTCCAAGAAAAAGGAACAAAGCTGATGTGCCAATGTCCACGGCTCCTCCGAGAAACATTAGAATCGAAAGTACCGCGACGCCAGTGGGCCTTTGGCTGCCCTGCTCTGGCGGCGTAAGCATTGGCTGTGGCATCACAGGTTCTGCAGGAGGTGCGAACGGCCGTTGTGGTTCTGGAAGTGGGACCTCACGAGATTCAGGAGTGGGATAAGAAGAGAGGGCAACAGGAGGGCGGATAACAGTTCGCGTCGGCTCAGGGCGCAGCGAGGGTTGTGGGTAAAATGGTTGAAGTGTTCGTCCACAGTTAAAGCAGAAATTCTGGTTGGCCGAGATCGGTTTTCCGCACCCGTCGCAAAAAGGCGTAATCATCCCTTCCAGAACATCACCGCGGGGCCCAGAATAAAAACCATGGCTCCATGCATTTAGGTTGTGATTTCTCTTGGTAGCGCGTGGGGGTAGAAACCGAGTAACTGGAGAAACCCAAAATGAAGTTCTAAGAAAACCGACAGAACAAGACCTCCAATTGCACTTCCAAGTGCTCCAGTCGAATTGGGGTCTGAGAAAATCATGACCTGATTGGTTCACAGACTTTGTGTCCGCGATTAAGCAGTAGACTCGACCAGTTGAGTTTCGAACGGTACGATAACTTGGGGGTCAGTTCCTCGGAGGCCACGATCTTACGCGTTCGAGAGACGGTGAGATTCCGTGAAGTAAGGGTAGATAGAAATCATGCTAAACCCACGATGTAGTGGGTTCGTTCCGACCGGCTCCATCACACGCGCCGTTACCCTTGTGAAAGAATGCTGGCTACGGGCAAATCGATAAGCAGCACGTTGTCCGAGGCTATTCTAGTTGGTTCGGTAACGATATTTAGTGAGTGCGGGGTAGATTGATTGATGCGAGGTGTGAGACGCGACGGACTTGCCGAAGTGGCGGCCGTAGGGTCTCACCCCCGTGCAAAAATATGCGGGGGTTGCCAAACCTGAGCCCAAAAATGGACGGGGGTAAACCATTTATCAGCCACTCGTCCTTCTGGTTGGTTCATGGTTCATGAAGGGTGGATCAAGAAGCAGTGCGTCCAGTGGTGGCTGAACGAGAATCCCAGCGTTAAGAGGTGGCTGACCGAGGTGGTCACGAAGCCCAACACCCAGTACGATTACGGCTACAATCTGATGCGTTTCTGCGAGGGCGTGGGCGAGACGCCAGAGCATCTGAGAGGCATTCGCCTAAGCAAGGACAGCGCTGTTCTTGCCGAATTCCGCAAAAAGCATGAGATACCAACGCAGGCCCGCGCCGACGAGGACGGGTCGTACGTAGTCCTAGACCTGCTGAAGAAGTTCGTCCGCAGCGGAAAGCTCGTTGACTTGTCTCCGCACAACCTCGGAGCGGAGATCAGTGTCGCCGCGTTGAGCAAGGCGAAACGGAGCGGCCTCCACAACGCTGTGAGGGCGTACTTCAAGTCCGAGATCGTCCGAGCGGCCCTTCCAGACGAGGCTTTCAAGATTGATGAGGGAAGCCGCGTCCGCCGGAGCAGGGACTTCAGCATGGAGGGCAGCGAGGGCATCGAGCAGGCGAAGAGGATTGTCCTCGCCACTAAGGAGCCCTACAGGACGCTGTACTGGGCGGCATTGTACGGCTGCATGGGGAACGCCGAACTGTGCGCCCTGAACGAGGAGTGGCCGCAAATCCGCGAGCAACTGCAGAGCGGGAAAGACCCTGTTCGAGTTAGCTTCGAGTACCGCAAGGAGAACGAGCTTCCCTACTACACATTCGTTCCGGCACGAATCCTCCGGCCCTACATGCCGCACGGCGAGAACCCGTTCATCAACGCGAGCAGGAAGAAGGACGGCGTTGTGGTCGGGGGGAATCCGGTCAACGACGGGAACCTGATAAAGAAGTGGCGCGACGGGAGGACGCGGGCGAAGGTCGATCTGGCCGTTGGAGTCCACAACATCCGCGACCTGTGGCGGACGTACGCCGTCAAGGCGGGTCTCGAGTCCTCCACGGCAGAGTTCCTGATGGGCCACTCGCTCAATACGATTGACCCGAACCGCTACAACCAGATCTACCGTGACATCGCGTACACGAGGGGGCAGTGGGAGAAGATGAGGAAGCTCATCGACGGAGAAAGCCAAGAGTGGAGGAAGGATGTCGATGAGCTGAAGCAGAGGCTCGACAAGACCGAATACGAAAGAAAGGACGATCAGCGGCAGGCCAACAGGCAGTTCCTCATAGCCCTACAGTTCTCCCCGAAGGCGATCAAGAGGATAGCGGAGCAGCACAACGGTGATCTGGCGAACCTGACGAGGGATGAGAAGCGGAAGTTTGCGGAGCAGGCCAAGATGAGGCTGGGGCAGTCAAGGCCAGCGGGGAAAGAGAGCAAGCCCCCCGCCCGGCTGAGAGTGACGAAGGAGGAGGCAGAGCTTCTTCAGGAGCAGGGATGGGAGAAGATAGAGGTCTTCGAGAGCGGGAGGGTTCTGCTCGAGTGGCGGTACTCTACCCCTCCTCCAAAGCGGCAGTTACTAGCTCCCAGTAAATGAGAAGTTTTTCGATGGTCGCGGATGTCAGCGGCAGCTCGTCCGGCGTGTCCGCTATCTCTTTGAGGATTGCCGGGTGGTTCTGCAGTTTTTCTCTCACTAGGCGCTTGATCTCCACCATGCTCACCACGCCTTCCCCCCAGCCGGACAACTCCGCGTCCCCCTCAGTCGGACGGCTTTCCTTTGAACGTCTTGAAGTCTGGCCGGTCGCGTGCGACTTCTTCGAAGGTCTTGATCTCCTCGAGCTTGGCGGTCAGCAAAGCCTTGACATGGGCGGGGCTCACGAGCGAGAGGTCTCCCAGCAAGGCGATTTCGTAGTCGGGATAATGCACCGCCCTCAAAAACGCCTCGGCAAACTCTCCTCGCGCTTGGGCTCGCTCGGAATCTCGCGCTTCAGACATGATATACCACCACCCTATGTCCATTGAGCCCTTTTTCTCATTTTCTCTCTGCCTCCAGTGTTTTATGAAGTAGTTTACATATACTGCAGATTCAAATCATGATTTTTCTTGGGCTGGCCTTTTTAAACGCCATGAACAGGCTGAACGATGTCCCTTGACTGCTAGAGGAAAGTTAGAGCATGAAGTGATGTTCAAGCGGCACCTGCTGGCGTCGGGCCCCGTCAGCAAGGTGGTCGCGGTTCCGCCGAAATTTCTCCGAGAGCTGGGGCTTAAGGAGGGTGACCCAGTCTTGTGGAATTGGCCAATGCATTCGAAATCCATTCGACTGGTCGCTCCAAGGAAGGAGGATCCAAAGCGTGGCACCGCCAAGTCCTAAACCCGCCTGGGTTACTGGGCGAGTCAGTAAGATAACGAGCGAACACAAAGCGGAGAAACTTCGAGTCCTGGCCTACGTTGACGGCGGGAAGGTGCCTATCGCTTTCGACTCCTACCCGAAGGGGCTAGCGACGCAATGCGAACTTTCCGTATTCGTCGTCAACCACGGAAATTTCTGCTACCCTCTGAACGATTCTCCCGTTACCATTACTCCAACTGGCCAAATCAGACTGGCGAATGCTCCTCTACCGCGAATGGCGTGTAGGGTTAGCGACGTCAGCATCGACGGGGCCGTCCTTCGTCTTCGAGTCTTGGAGCTTAACAAGCCCGTGTCCGTAATTGGCTACGTGGGCAGGGTTCCGCGTGAGGGTGAACATGTCTCTTTCGATCTGAGCCGGGAGGACACAAATGAGTTCGTCGTGGTGAATTTCCGCAGGGAGGCTTACATGGTTCCTAACAGGTTTGGCTCCGGGGTGAAGGATGAAGTGAAGCACATCTTCACGACCGCAATCTTCGCTCAGCCCGGCCATGAAGGCGTAGTCGGCGACTGCGATGGCGAACTCAAAGCATCACTGGGACTCAATGACCATGGAGGAGCAGGCGGGCCAATTCGTGAGTTAGAAAAAGCCGGCTTCATCGAGCCGGTGTTGGGGAGTGACGGCCAGCAGAAGAGGCGATTGCCGCCACCAGATATTGCACGAAGAAACCACAACCGTTCGCAACCAGTTTGGCGTGTTTTGAAGATCTGGTAGGCATTGAAAACTCCGACATAAGGATTGACGAGAGTCACGCCCTACGCTCCCGGGGTAGTCGTTTATGGATACCTTACGAAGTTCAACATCACACGCATAGATTCTTTGCTGTTTCCCCGTTGTTGGCCTATTTTGGAACGGAACTTTGTCCACAACTTTACTCTTGATCATGCTATTTTTGTCTGCTTTAATACGGTACAAAGTTATGAAACTAGTCGCTTTGACCCTCGGTAGCGGATGTATCACTTGTATCAGATACGTACGAATCCATTGCGGGTGATACTGTACCTGATACATCCGATTTATCTGATTCAGGTCGAAAATCGTATTCTGCCTTCAAACGGTCTAGAAGTTTGCGGTTCACCTTCCAGTGGCGTTTCGTCGTTCTCTTACTGGTTTTCGGGTCTATGGTTGGAACCTGTACCTTCTCGAACCTTAGCCGCGATAGAACCCTGCCTATTGCGATCGGAGATATGTTCTGGTCGGATAGTTCCTCTCTTACCTGTTCTGTTGAGACCGATTTGTCGCCTGCCGGCAATTTGGCAACGGCATCAGAGTAAGCCGCCAAGACCTTATACTCTATTGTTTCCTCGATTCTCTCGCGGCGCGTCGCCTCTTCTTGCTCAAGAATACTTTCAAGGATCGGTCGGTATTTGTCGGGGGTTATTGCGATCAACGGTTCTAGAACGTCCGCAAGGCGCGGGTCATGCGTTACAACCTCGCTTGTCAAAGGTTGATGCCTTGACAGGCAATCAATTCTATATTGAACGAGCTTGGCGCGTATCTCCTCAGCTTCCTCTTTCGTCAGCCGAGGATATCTCTTAGGAGATTTCGGCAAGATAATTTGGATACTGCGATCAGCAATGGTTTCGAAGATCTCTTTTCTGGACGCAATGACTTTGTAGCCAAAAGCATCCAAGAACATCGGCTCGTTATCTTCATTGCATAGTAGTGCTGGAGACCCGCGTTGAACTCCGGCATTGAGACAAGCCATCAACTCCTTGTCTCCGCCGAACTTGTCCTCGGGGTTGATGTATGCTTCAGCTTCATCTAAGATGAGTGTGGCGTTGCTGTCATTAATAGCGCGTAGTATCGCGGCTCTTGTCGCAATACTCGCAAGTATTGGCCGGCGAGTCATCTGTCGGATTATGTCGCAGAGCCAAGTCTTCGCGTGACCTTTGGGTGCCGTGACATAAAGGATAGTGGCGAAATTCGTGTCCTCGATTCGCCACGTCGCCATCACCCATGCCGTCAGAATGTTGTAATGCTCGGGTTTCCATAACAAGACGTGACGTTTGAATGCGCTAAGGATGAACTCGTAGAGTTCAAGTTCTGTCCCATAGGGCTGTGGCGGGGGAACAGGTGCATAGATTGCCGCGACTTGGTCGGCAAAGACTTCGTCTTTCTTCTTTGTCTCTGATGGTTTTGCAAGGAGCCCAAGCTCATAGGCTCGTTGAAACGTTTGGAATCCTTTGTCTTTGTTCTTGCCTTTGAGAGCGCCGGGGAGGGCTTCACTGCAGTCGATTATACCCTCTCGAACAGCCAACCAAAGTAGCGGGCCTCCGCCCGTGTCGCATCTAAAACAGTACCAACAATTCTTGGCAGTATTGACGCTGAAATTATTTCCGGTAGTGCTATCGTGGATCGGGTGCGAGCCCTGATATTGGTCGCCTCCCTTTGGTGTTAAGGCGTTTATGTCAACGACTGATTCTATTCGAAGTTCCCGATTTTTGGGGAACAGTTGTTTCTCGTGCGTTGCCTCTGTTTCAACTTGACTCTCTTTCTTGATGATCCATGGCTCCAATACTTGGAACAGTTCGACCGCAGATATGCTGGCGATCGGCGTGTCTCTCACGACTGTGTATCGTCCGCCATTCGGATGGATAGAATTGGGGCCGACGACGTAGCTTCGCTCGCCTTTGATGTGTCCTACGTTCGACTTACTTTTCTTGTCTCTGAGTTGTTTGATGCCTCCGTAGCCGAAACATAGGTAAGCGTAATGATGGCCCATGCTTCCAGGGCTTTGAACAGTTAGTGTTGGCGGAAGTTCTGCGTCGATTTTGGCAATAACTTCAGGTTCGTCGGCGTCAATCCAAATCAGGCCGGCTCCTCCTGCCACACCATAGTTACCGCCTTTCGCAAGGTGCGTCTGAAGTTCTGCGTCGTCCGCTTTCTTGAGTTTCTCCTGCCAGCCCTTTTCAATCGCACCCTTCGACCGTTCAGCTAACAGAACGAAACGTGGCCCCAGATTCTCAAGTCTTTTGATTAGGATGTCCGGAACGCTAACGAGGTCATTTTTGGTGCTGTTCAAATGGGCGTCCAGCAACCTTCACGTACTCCACAACTCTGAGAATTGTGTCTTTCTGTATGCCCTACGGTCAGAAGCGAATGGAAGACCTGGCCGAGATGACCCTATGATACCATTTGGGGACATATCTGTCACTTTTCCCAAGGTTGACCGTAATGCACCGCGGCCAGAAATGCGCCTATGACGATTGAGTAAGCAGCATTTACAACGTACAGCTCCAGCATTGTTCGATTGTACTGGAGACCCTTCACCTGTCTGAGTTCCAAATCGATGGGAATCTCTCTCCTCAAAGTTTCGATCACTTGATCTTTTGGCCCTCTGACGGAGATCTTCATTTCATGGAGAGGGATGGTGAATGTTCTGCTTAACACGTCAACGACATTCTTCAAATCATAAGACGCGTGAGTCGTGTAGGTGTAGTATTGTCTAAGGGCTCCTTCGGTGAAGCAGTTTTCGAACCATCTGAGTTGCTCCAGGCCCTCGATTTGCTTCTTCCGGGGTGCTCCATCGTATGGTGGGATGGCTATCCTAGTTGGGAGTGGAGAACGAGTCTTCCTGAGTTTGACGAAGAACTTATCGACGCCTTCTTCCAATTCGAGGTGTTGAAGTCCCTGTTCAAGTTCCTCCGCGAATCGTGGTTCCCTGCTTTGTGCAACGTATTCCACCAGGGTTCGCGGTGATCTAATGCTTTGCCTCAAGAAATCGAGGAGGTTGAAATCCAATGGATATCCGAGTACTACATGGAACCCCGCAATACTTAAATATATCCATAGCCCGTAATGTACGTGGGGGCCCGCGAAGACCATGGGAGACCACAATTCTAAACCAGATGACGGAGCCATCGACGAGGTCGAATCATTAAACCGGAGACTTTCGGAGATGGGGTTCGGAAGATGCCGATTCGAAGTTGACGAGGACGGTATGGTCTTCTTCATCGATGACTCCAGCCAGGACTGCTTCACCGTGTCCACCGCATCCCGAGCCGAACAAATTCTTGAGGAACTCGGCGACTACATCTTCCATACCGAACATGAGCGACATTGTCGAAGAGAACACTGCTCAATCTGCGGGAGGCCATAACTTCTTGAGGGAAGGAAGGCAAGTCGGCGACCGCGATGGACGACCAACTCACAAAGAGGATGGAGAGAAAGAACCGCTTCAGTTAAGACATAAAAAATGTGAGTGCGGCTGGATGCTCTTTCCTGTGCCGCCTCCATCCCACTGCATAAACAAACATTGCCGAAACTATCGGTCTCCTCAACTCGGCCTCTGGCGAGGCGACTAACCTTCTCACAGCCCTATGTCCAGGCAAGCCAAGCGAAGCGTGAGGGTCGATGGCCTCAGAGCTTCAATCGGGTCGTTCGAATCGAGGACTCTACTGGGCTCGTCTGGCAGTCAAGCAGAGTGATTCACGACCGGGTTCTCCTGGCGTCAAGCACCATCGGAAAGAAGGCTAACATCGAGGGGCATAAGGGTTACGAGGCAAAATTCACCGACAGATTGACCGGGGAAGTGTGCGTGGAAGTATTCTTCGACGCGAACGCGGCCTGCTTGTGGTGCTATGACTGCGAGCTTGCCGCGCTCAAAAGATCCCAGAAGTCCGCTCTGACTCAGCCCCCTTTCCACACGATGCACTTCGGCATCGGAAGAAGACGCTGAGGAAGTGGCCTAGATAGTTGAGGTGGCGGGGCGTGAGTACGCGGATGGCGAAGTGATCTGGAAGGGCCTAGCATGCGAAGTGGATGAGGCTTTTGGGTACCGTCAGCCTGTGTACGCGGACATTTGTGGCTGGGATGGGGAGATTCGTGCGGTCGTTGACTCGAAATATGCAGGCAGCGTGCGCGTACAAAGGTGGAGCATGTTCGACGGTGAGTGGATTACGATGGAGTTTGGTTTAAGTTTGAACACAAGCCACCCTCCAAGTGCGGACGAAATAGTTCGGCTTGTGGTGGCAGGGCGTCTGACCGAGCTGAGAAATAAGCGGCCAAGATGGCGCCTGCGCCTGGCTTTTTCTCGTGTTGCGTTTCGACTTCTCCCTAGGAAGACCAAGTAGGATCTTCGGATACTGCGCCGTTGCGGTGAATAGATTTCGGCCCGCGATCAGCGTTTGCCTCGTGCCGGCGTCGCTCACGACCACCCCGATGTAGGAGGGCGTGTCACGGCATGGAGAAGTCTAGACGGCATTTGCTACGCTGTAGATGTGGGCGGCTGCCTGCGTTGCTTTCGCGCTCGGTAGACCAAGGGGCCCCAGCCATGCGGTAAGAGCGGAGAGTATGACCGGCCGAGCGGCTTTGTCCAGTCGGATTTCTTTCCAAGGTCGCCGACCTTTGAGAACTCCGATGTAGGGTATGGGTTCCGCTTCGTAAGTCCACGCGGCCACCGAATATCCTTTTGTTACGCGGAGTCGTCCGATTAAAGTTGCTTTTCGTGGCGGCAAAAGGACTAATCTCCGAGGCCGGTTGCGGTCGCGGATCCTAGAGTGGCCAACTGCGGGAGACATGATGATCCCGCTTACAAAAATGATGCCCCCTTATTGAACCTGACTATTTTGTCATATTATCATGACATCGTCATCATGATGATGCGATTCTTTGTTTTCGCGGGATAACGCGCTTCCGAGAAAGGCTTGGCCGGGCATCCGGATGCCTTGCGTTATTATCGGTTCGCTAGGCGAACTAACCCGTTCCTTAAATTCGCAGCGAAGGGGGAGGGTGAGAGCCTTGACAGGCGAACCGACCAGGGCATTCAGCCAGAAGGCCGACCTTCTTGAGGTCTTTCGCTGGGAACCGTCGACATATTTCACCAATCTGCAGGCCGAGGTAGCGGAGGAGATAGTCCTCTTCATTCGCAATAACGGTAAGGACACAGGGCAGGAAACTTTCACCCATTGGAGAAGCGGTGATGTGTGGAGACTTGTCAGGGTTTCTCGTGCAGCTTTTCGCCAGTTTGCAGAGTCGCAGAAGTTGTGCAGCTCACGGTACGTCTGGAAAGTTATGAGAAAATTGGTTGACCTGGGTTACGTTCGAGTGTTCACTCCAAAGGGTCAGAAAGGCTACGGCCTCGTTGTCGACGTAATCAAGCGACACAAAGTATCAGCGAGCCGCTACGAGAAGTTCATGGAACCTTTGAGAAAAACGGCGAATCGCTGAGAGAGTAGGCAGCAGATAATGCTCTTATGGCTTGACATCCATCAAGACCTATGGAATCCGCTGCCGACTTTGCCGGCGAATTTTGGAACCGTGATGAGGCTAGAAGAGATCAAATGCTCTACACGGCCTTTTGCCTAGTCGAGGCCGGGTTGCTGAATTATGCGTTGGGCCGATTCCTTGCCAGACGAAATGTGTACGATTGGGCCTCAACCTCACTGTACTATTCATTACTCTACTCAGCAAGACTGATCATATTCTTAGGGGTCGGCGACTTCCCACTGGGCCATTCGCACATCGGAGCTCTGTTCACAGAGTCAGAGATTAAAGACAAAGCTTGGTTTCGGGATCTCGCAAAGAAAGTTGATCCAGAATTAGGATCTCTCAATCCACGTCAAACTTTCCAGAAAGACGTGCTTAGCTCAAGGCTTCTAAGCCGAGGCGCTACCCAGCAGAATATTGACAATGCCTTCGATTTCTTTGCGAGAAACTTGAAGGAGGCAACGAAGCTTAGAAACGATTCAAGCTATGAATCGTTGTTGGTTGCACACGCATACAATCACAGGCGTGTCACAGAAGCTTTTGAAGATCTGTCAGCAGGTCTCCAGATGCTCTCGCTCAGAGCGAACACAATCGCAATTGGGGTGCTGACGCAGGTCGCCAAAGCGAATACAAGACTTGCCTACTTCACTGCATTCCTTAATGACCGGAAGAATAGAGAAGGACTCTACTATTTTGAAGACCATCTCAAGCATCGATTCTCAAATGAACAAGACATCAGTGACCACGGAGAAATAATCAACGAGTGTATCGCACTTGTGGAACCGCTTAGGATGGATGGCAGGTCAGACCCTGAAAAAGCCGACTCCTTCCGGCGGAATGTCAGCCTTGAGAGTTTTGACTCGAAGAGCCGGCTCATGAACGACTTTCGAAACAGAAGCAGAAGGCTCAGAATGGTCGGCGAAGAAGCATGAATTGGCGCTTGCTAATCAAAGCGGGGAAAGCCTTTGACGAGATAGAACAAACATTTCCAGATCCAAGCGCATACGACTCAACGATGCGGTCTCTAAATTCTGGCTCTCTCCCACAGAAGGAAGAGGTAAGGAAGATCTACGCCTTCATGAACAAATGGTTCAGCCGCGCCGCCTGGAAGAGTTTTGACACGTTCTGTGAACGATATCAGATGGCCTGGAACAACTTATCGGCATTATCGTCCCTAGCGCTCGAAAATACATCCCCAGAAGACGTGATTAGAATCAACGGCGAACAAATCAGAGTGACAAGGGCCATCCACTTCTGTTTTGATTGTCTGTCGCTCGTTTGGAAGGTTGGATCAACACCCGCATCCAAGGCACTCCACATGACGGCCCCCGGTCTACTCGTTATGTGGGACACGCCTATTCGTAACAGGATTGCCCACGGAAGCTCCGGCTATCACTACGCCTACATTTTTCTGCCCACAATGAAGCGAAACGTCGATGATGTGATTCAATCTTACATTAGGGAGACGAATTGCGATAGTAAAGAGGCAGTGGCCCAGATACAGAAGGAAAGAGGCAAGAACTACACCTTGGCCAAAATGATTGATGAGTTCAACTGGGTAACGATCACCAAAGGTCGAAGACTGGGCTGATTCGAAAGTAACACTTGAAGTCGTCAAATCGCCCTCGCTATCGTGGTCAGCCACTTTACGAAACCGTGTAACAAGCGATTTATTCACAGTCTGCAAACTACTAGGTAGAAATTCTGTGAGGAGGGTGTCAAAATAACACAACGCGAACTAGCGCCCAAGAAGATCACTAGAAATGAACTGAATTCTCTTGTCGATCGAGCTGCTGATCTAATCAGAACGGCTGTAGACTACAAGTTCATTCTCGTTCTGCTCTTCCTGAAGAGAGTCAATGACTTCTGGAAGACTGAAAGGCGCCAGTACGAGGAACGGCTGTCAAAAGAGGCAAAGATGTCTGGAAAGGAGGCCCAAGAACAAGCGGAAAAACTCGATTACACATTCAAGATTCCAAAACAGTACCTCTGGGACGAGATAACAAAGGACGTCAAAACTCTACCGGAAAAACTGGGGACAGCGATAAGCGAGATTGCAAAGGTAAACACCGAACTCCAAGGCGTTATCAACAGAGTCGACTTCTTGGAGTTCGCAAGAAATCAAGAAAACAGAGAACTCTTGAGACAGCTAGTAGAACTTTTCAACAAATATGACCTGGGGGGCGATGAAGTCTCACCAGACGTTCTTGGCGATGCGTACGAACATATTCTCATGAAATTCGCACCCGAGCGAGCAAAGGAGGGAGAGATCTACACACCTAGAGAAGTCATCAAACTCATGGTTGAGGCCCTAGATCCGAAACCAGGGGAGAAAGTGTACGATCCTTGTTGTGGCTCTGGAGGTATGCTCATAATCTCGTATTTGCATGTCCTAGAAAAATACGGAGAGAAGGAAGTCAAGAAGCTTTTCCTCTACGGCCAAGAGAAAAATCCCGAGATCTACGCAATAGGCGAAATGAACCTGCTGCTGCATGACATCAAAAACGCAAATTTGGAAAATGGTGACACACTTGACTTTCCGAGGTTCGAAGAAGATGGAAGACTGCAACAGTTCACCGTAGTCATCGCAAACATACCATGGAACCAGGACGGCTACAACGAGGGCCGTCTCAAAGCAGTGAAATTCAAGGATAGGTTCAGTCTTGGATACCCGCCTCAAAGTTCAGCCGACTGGGCATGGATTCAGCACATGATTGCTTCTACTATGGATGGTGGAAGAGCAGCAGTGGTGGTCGACAACGGAGCCCTATTCAGAGGTGGCCAAGAAAGAGTTGTAAGAAGCAAGATAGTGGCGAAGGAGAGAGACTGGATTGAGTGTGTCATTCTGCTTCCCGAAAAGCTCTTCTACAATACCGGAGCCCCGGGGGCAATTGTAGTTTTCAAAAGGAACAAAAAGGACGAAAGGAAAAACAAAATTCTCTTTATCAACGCTTCGAACGAGTTCATACAGCATCCATCGATTAGAAGATTGAACACGCTATCTTCGGACAACATGAACAAGATAGTCGAAGCATACAACAACTTCTCCGAAGTTTCTGGTTTCTCTAGGGTCGTTGACGTCAAAGAGGTTGTCAAGAACGATTACACTCTGAATGTTTCTCTCTACGTGATGCCTGTTGCAGAGGGAGAACCGGTCAACATCTCTCAAGTGTATTCAGAGTTGAAGGAACTGGAGCAAAGAAGAAACGAACTCAGCAGGCAACTAGATGAGGTATTGACGAAAGTACTAGAGTTAGAGTAGCATGGTTCAAGTTTTCTTTCTTGACACCAACGTAATATTGGATTACTTGGAGGGCAGAAACGAAGAAGTAAGAGCGATAGTAGAACGCCTCATCAACCTGCACAAGAATGGCAGAGTTGTCTTAGCGACCTCGATATTGAATATTGCTGAGTCCATTTACAACGAGCTTGATCTACACTTCGGCAAGTGGGGTCTTGGCCAGAAGTTCGCTTTCGATGAGATTCGGAAGAAAAGAAAAAACTGGGATTTATTTGCCGATGTTGCAAAGGATAACAACGTGATGGAGAAAATCCAAGCTTTTGCTTACAAAAACGGAGTAGCCCTATACTCGGTTCCGCCCGAAGTCGAAGAATGTGACCGACTCTACGAGCTGATTTTCAGGCATCAGTTAGAGTCACAAGACGCTCTTATTGTTGCAGCTGCACTAACGAACAACGCGACCTATTTCCTGTCCGATGATTCTACCTTGATTAAGAAAACCAGTGACATATTGTACGGTTACGACCTTCAAAATGAACAGTCACGTAACGCCTTCCTGAGGGATGTTCTGGAGGCGATTTGAAAGTGAAGTCGCTAGCCTTCTACAGAGAAGAAAATCTCGCGCAAACAGCTATCGGAAGGATACCGAGGGATTGGACTGTTGTTACCATAGGAGAAATCGCTGAAACCATGAGTGGAGGGACTCCAAGCAGGATAAAGAAGGAATACTATGGCGGAAATATCCCTTGGGTCAAATCTGGAGAACTGAAGGACAATAATATCTACAATACGAGTGAGACCATCACGGAAGAGGGATTACGAAATTCTTCAGCGAAATTGCTTCGCAAGGGCACATTGCTGGTTGCGTTGTATGGCGCGACCGTCGGAAAGACCGGTATTCTAGGAATAGACGCCACGACAAACCAAGCCATCTGTGCAATCACGCCAAAAGAGAATAAGCTTGAGCCCTACTATCTCAAGTATCAAATAATCGCAAGAAGAAACGAGCTTGTTTCTGCAAGTTCTGGTGGAGCTCAACCAAACATAAGCCAAGGCATCATAAGAGCTGTCAGAATTCCACTGCCAGCATTGGAAGAGCAACATGAGATCGCTGAGGTTCTCTCAAACGTCGATCAGACGATTCGCACGACCGATCAAATCATCGCAAAGACGGAACTTCTCAAGAAAACTCTGATGCAGCAGCTTCTCACGAGGGGAATAGGGCATAAGGAGTTCAGGGATTCTGAGATCGGAAGGATTCCGAAATCTTGGAATGTCTCTAGACTGGGCGATGTCGCAAAAGTAGAGCGTGGTAAGTTTTCGCACAGGCCTAGAAATGCACCCGAGTTCTATGGTGGGAAGATACCATTCATTCAAACAGGTGATATCGCAAAAACTAAGGGAATTATCCGAAACTACTCCCAGACGTTGAACGAAAAAGGGCTGAAGATTAGCAGGCTATTCAAGAAAGGCACGATTGTCGTTTCAATAGCAGGTAATATCGGCGACATCGGAATGCTCGGCTTTGATGCGTGTTTTCCTGACAGTGTCGTGGGTATTTCGGCTCATGATGAAATGCATAGCATGTTCCTCATGTACTTGCTCCAGATCTATCAACAGGAGCTAAGTGGCAGAGCCCCCCGGAGTACACAGAAAAACATCAATCTACAAATCCTGAAGTCTATCAGAATTCCAGTTCCATCTGCTGATGAACAGCGTCAGATTGCTAGCGTTCTTTCAAGCATTGACGGAAAGCTCGAAGTTGAGAGGAACGAGGGAGCAAGTCTGGAAAAGGCCAAGCAAGGACTAATGAATTTACTTCTTACAGGGAAAATCAGAATCAAGGTAGATTGAATGAGTTATAGTGAAAAGGGCACAGTCGAAGATTTCATCATTCAAGAGCTTCAGAAACTTGGATGGAAGTTCCTGAACCAGAAGGAAATGGAGGCAAAGCGCAAGGGCAGGCTTGACGAACCGCTGGTTCTGGAAGACCTTAGGATTTCTATTAGAAAGCTGAATCCCGATATAGATTTCACAGATGCCGACCTTGATTTTGTCGCTGTCTCCCTTAGGACGATGCCATCGAACCTCGAAGGAATCAGGAGATTTCTTGACATTTTCAGAAATGGCATCGTCGTCCCGATACAGAAGGAGAACAAGGAGAAGGTCGTCGGACTTTTCGACTTAGCTAGCACTGACAACAACGAGTTTGTTGTTACAAATCAATTCAAGCTTGAAGGCTCGAAAGCCAACATCAGGGCGGACATCATTCTTCTGGTAAACGGCATCCCTCTGGTTTGCATCGAATGCAAGAGCCCCACTCAGGAGAATGTAGATTGGACAACCGGTTATACGAAGATAAAGAGATACGAGCGAGACGCACCTGAGCTCTTCAAGTACGTCCAGTATTCAATCGCAACCGACGGAATGAAGACGAAATATTTCCCAAACGGCTTCAACGACGAGAGCACAGATTTCATCAGCGAATGGAAAGACCCGCACCCGTTCAAAGCGTCAGAGTTCAAAGATGACATTTTGAAAGCCACCGTGTACGGGCTACTGTCGAGGTCGAACCTTCTCGACCTCATCGAGAATTTCACTTTCATCAGGAAAGAGACGGACAAGTCCACCAAGATAATGACTCGCTATATGCAGTTCAGGGCTACGGAGAAGATCTGCAAGCGAGTAATTCAGACTCTGAAAGGCAAGGAAAACAGCAAGTTCGGTCTGATATGGCACTGGCAGGGTTCCGGTAAGACTTACACTATGGCGTTCACTGCCTGGAAGCTCTACTTTTCCTCTGCAACAGAAAGGCCGAGCATCTTTGTGCTTGTCGACAGGAAAGACCTGGAGGAGCAGATCGAGAAGGATTTCGGCTTCATCGAGGTGCCGTTGGAGAGAATCCACTCCATCAGGGAACTCGTCGAAGTCTTGAGGCACGGCAAGGAAGGCAAGAGAGGAGTATTCCTCGTCACGATAGAGAAGTTCAGCCCGAAGGAGTTCAAGGAACTTGCGAAAGAAAGCGGCGAGATAGAAATCAAGCGAGAGAATGTGATAGTCCTCGCCGACGAGGTTCACAGGACACAGTACGGCAAGTTCTCGACGCTGATGAGACACATTTTCAAGAAAGCGTTCATCTTCGGCTTCACCGGCACGCCTCTCTCGAAGTTGGAGCGCAACACCTTCTCGAAATTCTGCCCCAGAGGCGAACTCTACCTCGACAGGTACTCGATGCTTGATGCCCTAAAAGACGGTTTCACAGTCGAACTTTCCTACCAGCCGAAGCTCCCTGAGTATCACCTGAATGAGAAGCAATACAAACAGTTTGTCAAGTTCGAGGAGGAAGAAATCAAGACTCTGTCCAAAGTGGAGCAGAAGGAACTCAGAAAGAAGATCAGGGTAATCACTGCATTTGTGAAGAAGCCGGAACGAGTGAGCGCAATCACTGCCGACATAGCCCAGCATTTCAAGGATGTCGTCGAACCGACTGACCTCAAGGCTATGGTCGTTACAATTGACAGGGATGCGTGCGTCCAATACAAGACCGCACTGGATAAGGCCCTTCCGCCGGATTTCTCCGAAATAGTGATGACATTCACTCCTGACGACAAGCAAGACATCAGGTCATACTTTGACAAGCTGTGCGAGAAGTACGGCACCAAGGACATGAAGGACATTCACGACAAGATTATTGACAGCTTCAAGACGGGCAAACAGCCGAAAATCCTCATCGTCACTGACATGCTGATAACGGGCTTCGACGCCCCAGTCCTCTGGACGATGTACCTCGACAAACCGCTGAAAGAGCATAGAGTTCTCCAAGCCATAGCAAGGACGAACAGGCCGTTCTTAAACAAGAAATTCGGTTTGATTGAAGATTACATTGGAGTCCTAGCGGAACTTCAGAAGGCGTTCCAGAAGTTCGAGGCAAGCGACGCGAAAGACTTGCGTGTTGTCATAAGACAGCTTGACAAGGAAAAGGAAGAATTCAAGGGCCTCCTTCAGAAAGCGCTGAGAATTTTCGAATCGGTAAAGAAAGAGGACACCCGTGAAAGTCTAGAGAGTGCGATGGACGTTCTGGTCAATCCGGAGACGGCAAAACAGTTCGAAGCGGTCATGCGGTCGCTCATGAAATCCTATGAAATGCTCAGAGGCGAGGCGTTTCTGGCTCCATACCTGTCGGACTATACTTGGCTCACCAAGATGCTCGTAGCCTATAACAAGCGCTTCAAGAAGAAGGACGTGGACGAGCTCAAGATACAGGAATTATCAAGGAAGACATATCAGCTCATACAGCAGACTATTGACGTAAAAGAGATCGAAGATACATACCCAACTCTAAGCATCAACGCCGAGTATGTGGAGGCGCTCAAGAAATCGAAACCCAAGACAATGGGCGCCGCAATCGACGTCATTGCTGACATCCGGCACGAGGCGAGCATCCATCCGAGTTCGCCTTTCTTCCTCAACCTAAGCAGAGAAATCGAGACGGCTTACGAAGACCTCAGGACGAAAAAGGTCGACATAGAGGAGGCCGTACACAAAGCCATCGATTTCTCTGAGAAAATCGCCGCCTGGAAGACGGAAGAGAACGAGATAGGGAAGGACAAATATCCGCTCTACGAGGCCGTGAAGACAGTACTGCCTGACGTCGAAAAACAGAAGGCGGTCTCATTTGTCAACCGTCTCACAGAGCACCTGCAGGAACTGGGTTTGCTCTTCGAAGGCTGGCAACTGCAGAGAGACGTACGCCGGAAAGTAAAATCCGAGACAAGATTCCTCCTCCTGTCTGACTACAAGGAACACCATGACAAGATAGACGAACTCACCGAGCAACTGTTCGGAGCAATGGAGGGAATGCAATGAAGAGGACAATCGAAACCACCGATGACCCTCAGATTGAGGCGCTATATTCGAGACTTTCCAACGTTTATGATCAGATACGAAAAGAGAGAAGAGTCGAAGTTTTC
Organism: Bathyarchaeia archaeon; assembly: GCA_049513715.1. Lineage (GTDB taxonomy): Archaea > Thermoproteota > Bathyarchaeia > 40CM-2-53-6 > 40CM-2-53-6 > FEN-987. The sequence goes on from JBEKVV010000001.1 coordinate 111,563, forward strand.
GGCACGCTTGATTTCGAGGTCGTCAAAAGCATAGATGGCAAGAAACAGAGAATTGCAAAACTCAAAGGAAACAAGATATTAGTTCACATAAAGGCAAGGAGATTGCCGAAGAATGCTCTCAGATATATCATCGCCCATGAAATCGCACACACGCTCACAAAGCGACACACAAAGAGATTTTGGAAAGTCGTCGGAGCAATTTACCCGACGTATGAAACGGGACAGAGCCTTCTCATGAAATATGGCAGTGAAGTTAGCTTTCCAGATTAGTATCGCTAAATCATTGATTTGCTTGAGTTACTCTCGACTTGTGCCGACGACTTGCCGCACTTAGCTGATCCACTCTCACCAGGGAATACATTCACGGGTAACATGAAAGCGCTTGGATCTCCTCAGACGATTTTCGAAATATGGCCCATACTCCACATACCTCCTAACGGAAATCGGGAATCCAAGAAACTCCTAACGTTCGAATCCGCTCCATCTCTGTCGATCCGTGCGTAGAAAGACTGAAGAGTTACCCCTTTGTCATCGTGGCTTGCCAATTCAGGTCGTGCAGAATCCTTGACAGCTGCTGGGAATCCTAGTCTCGGTGCAACATCTACCTTCATCTACCTTCTAACTTCCAGCCCGTCAGCACGGATTCGACACTAAAATTCCTGAATTGTGTACAGGGACTTGATGAGACTCGTTCCATCAACCAGTCGCTTTGCCCATAAGCAGATTACAAATAGTGAAGAGATCTATTATCAGATGAAGAGAGCAAGACCGATAATGGCTCAGCAAGCACAACTTATCAACCGGTTGAATGACCTCAGTGGCAAAGAATGGATGCTATTTACGAAGTCATGGTTCATTCTGAATCCATCTCCGAGAGGTCTTAAGGCATTACACCCGGCCTGCTACCCAGAAGAACTGGCATCGGCCTTCATCCAGTTTTTCACTAAAAGGGATGACTGGATCCTTGACCCTTTCCTCGGATCGGGCACCACTCTTGTCGCGGCTAAGCGGGCGGGACGAAATTCGGTGGGGATAGAGGTTTACAAGAAATATGCTCAACTCACGAAAGATCGGCTATCACAGATCGATGGTAACGGCACAAAGAGTCAAGTCTATGCGGGAGATTCAAGAAACATAACATCAATCTTCAAAGCGAACAAACTGCCGTTCATAGACTTCTGTCTCACTTCGCCACCCTATTGGAATCAACTGCGACAGAATCACAGAAGACAAAGATCGAGAACAGAAATGGGCTTGTCGACTAGCTATGGAAAGTCAAAGCTCGACCTAGCCAACATTGATGACTATGATGAGTTCCTTCGAGCTGTCGTAGGTATCTTTGACGGTGTCCACAATGTAATGGCGAAAAACTCCTATCTCGTATTAGTTTGCAACAACGTATATCGTAATGGAAGAGTCTTCCCGCTGGCGTATGATCTGTTTCGTATGCTATCAAAAAAATGGATACCGAAAGACGAGCGCATTTGGTGTCAGGACAATAAGTCACTTTATCCATTTGGAATCTATTGCGCATGGGTAGCAAACCGTTGTCATCATTACTGTTTTGTTTTCAAGAGGGCTGACTGATCTCCCATCTTGATGCCAATCTGCCCGTCTCTTTTTCCGCCCTTATGAGGCGGAAGGTTCATCACCAGAGTCATGACGACGTCATGCTCTATTTCATCAAGTCTCTTTGATAAGAGGCTTCCAATGGTCGAGTACGGCATCTCGATCGCAATGGCACTAATTGTGCCATCGACTACTGATAGTTTGCTAAGTCTGACAGGTCGGGCAAGATCGAGTCTGAAGTTCCTCATTTCCTCGCTATTTTCATTTGAAACCCAGAGAATCTCTCCGACTAATTTGCGTGTCACTTTGTTGGCATAGAGGCTTCGCTCGATGGGTGTCTGAATAGTCAAAGTGACCTCGTTTATGGACTCCTGTTTGAAGAAACCCTTGTCTTTTAGCTTGATAGTCTTGACTTTTCTCTTACGTGAGGTAATCACTTCAAAGTGATCATCGGCTAAGTCAGTTTCAATTCCTCCTGGAGGTGTGTATTGTATTAGGATGTCAGCATTCAACGGTGGTTCGTAGAGTTTCAAACGCTGATATGGAAAAAGCCGTGTTCCCCAGTTTAAGGCACATTTTAGCACCTGTATTCTACGAAGAGTAAAATCGTCTATGTAGACGTCCTGATCCGAGTTGGTAGACTTTGGTTTTTCATATGCAGCGTATCCCAACCAGCCGACAATGGCCGTACCAATAATGCCGACAATACCGATCATAATGGATGTGACATCTGTCAATCTATGTCTACTCGAAGCATGGTTCAGCGAAAACCTTCACGAGTGATTACGTGCTTCACATAATCAGCGTCGATAGTCGCACGTGTGTCTGATGCCAGGTTTTCTATACACAGTCTGCAGAGTGTCACCACTTTAGAAACCGTTCCCTTGGTTGTCGAGAAGATCTCGTCCAACGCGGCTATTGTGAATGGGAAGATCGAGGCTTCGATGGTCGAACGTGTATCGGTAGTCTCAGACTTCTTTGCAGAGCCAGATATCCTCGATGTCAACAAATAGCGCTGAACTAGTTCAAGAACTTCTTTCTTGCTGAACGGCGCTAAATCGATTACTGAACCAGCGAGCCGCCTTTCAAGCGCACTCGGTACCTCAGTGAGTTCCTCCCATTCAGCAGGTGTTATTGCAAACATGATTGCGAGGCCGCCCGGGTTACCGTCTATGAGATGACGGAGAGCATCCTGGTAGAGCCCTCTTGACATTCGGGTTATCAGGGTGATTGCTTCTAACTCATCGATTAGAACAACCAATCCCGAGAGTCCAATCACGTGAAGTAGCTTGAGAAATGCGTTTAGGGCCCGCTCTGCAATAGATTGGTCATCGATAGTCGAATCTATTCCAAGTGTCTTATGTTCGTCTCGCGAGAGAGATGAACCGACAAACCAACGCCATGCTATGGAACCAAGCTCAGGGTGTGGCAGAATCAGAAAGGCTCTAACCAAGTCTGGATTCTTGGCTGCCGCAAGACGAGGCAGCATATCATTTACCAACTCCAGTGATCTCGCGATGCTTAGATATTTCGGAACATCCGAGTAACTATTCAAGACGTACGACTGTTTTTGAGCAAGGTACTTCTGAGTTTCTGCTTTCGAGAGATTCTGAAATATCCAGCGAACCGCAAGATCTGTCAGCAATTCTCGTCCGAGATCGTCAACTATGTATAGGAAAAGATCCCGCATGCTTCTCCCAGGAGACTTGGCGTAGATGGCTAGTGCAGGGTTGTCTCCTGTCGAGAGTTTTCTATTTACGCTTAGTTTGAAAAGCTTAAGCAGATGGCTCTTTCCTGACCCATAATCGCCTAACAGAACAGTCACAGAGCTGGAATTATCAGTGCGCAATACTGTAAGAACATCAAGAAAACGTCTAATGGCAGCCTGTCTATCTGCAGTTGTAAGCGGTAAATCGGAGGGAACTGCTGTAGAGGGAAATGGGTTCCTGGTCAAGAGCAGTTTTGAATAGTTCTTCTTCTGAAGATTACTGAGATCTATGAAACCTTGCTCATCCAGACTCAACTGCTCAACCTCAAGGAAAGATATGCATACCGTCGCTTGTGGTAACGGAAGCCTCTGAAGTCACTTTCGCTCTGTGGCGGAGCACCGTGAAGATAGATAGCATTGCCAACTTTACTGTTCACTGTTTTCTCGAGATAGGCGTCAAAAAGTTCCGGAGAATCCAAACCGAGATCCAAGGACACAGCATCCCTCAGTGTATCTATTGAAGCGTATATCAAAGGCGCGGTTCGGGTTGATTTGTCTTGGATATCAGAATAGGCACGAGTCAAAGCAGAGTAGAATTCGGGAATGCTCACAAATGTCTTTGTAGGCCCTGATTTTACAACTCCGCCATAGCTAACCGCTAACCCTGCCTCAACACAAAACGCGATAAGTGTCTTCGCGGGAACCTCCTTGAACTCCTTTTGTATATCTTGCAGTTCTCTTGACACATCAGTATACTCAAGAAACCTCTTGAAAAGAGGCCCCTTATCGTCATTGCTCAGAATCAATCCCTTCAAATATCGTCTGTAAGTTTTCTTCTTTGAAATATCATCCTTCACCCCACAGATTTTCTCACAAAGTGGAGTTATCCTATACTTGTGAGTGGGTCGGTCAACTTCTTTGATGAGTTTGAATATATTGGCGGTGTAAAAGTAAGTGTCTCTGGTTTTTACATGTATGTGGCCCTTCTTGGTTAATGAGGCTAATACTTGTCGGTACTCCTCTGCGTCGAACCTTCGCTCCGCCATCGCACATAGCGATGCGAAGAACTTCTGTACATCGTCAACGAGCATCAAGCCCTCCCTAGAACGTCCATATTTCGTATGTCTCAAATTCAGTAACTCCCGCGTCACCTAGCTCCAGGAGTACAGCCGCACTGCACAATATGCAAGAAAGATATTGTGGATTAATATCTACATAAGAATTGACTACACCAGACGTATGTGTAGGTCGTCTTACATATGTAACGCCCTCTCGCGGCCAGCCTAAAGCGCAGGAAGAGCAATGGAACAGAGTCAATCTGACAAGGATCGCTGTACTAGTGAGAGAGAGCTGGTGCGCACACACACAAAATGAGTGGTTCAGACTTAGGAGCCCGTCCGTATTGTTGTAAGTCGGCATGCAACCGTTCGGGCCCGCTGGACAGATTTCTGGCCCGCTTTTATACCTTGTGAAGTATGAGAAGTAAGTGAAAGTCGTGGCGAAGCGGATACTGGTCCTCGACGAGGGGGTGCCCGGAGATCAGAAAGGTCGGCGCGAATGGCGGGTGCATCAACATCACCCTGCGGCAGAGTGGTGCGGCGATCTCGGCATCGCGCAGGGGGACTATGTCGTCCTGTGGCGAGGAGTCTACGAGGGCACAAAGTACGGGTCAGTTGTGGTTATCCAGAAGCTGAACGCCGGGGCCGCGCACCGTGACGGCCGGCAAACCCAAACTCAGGTGAAGGTTGGGGCGAGTGGCTGACCAACGCAAAGTTACAACGAGCCTCGTCACTACCATCTACGATGACCTGAAGTCGCTGGCCGATGAGCGCGGGCTTTCCGTCGCCGCGATGCTCCGGCAACTGACAGTGATGGGAGTCGCCGAGGAGAAGACGCCTGTGATGCCGCTCGGAATCGAGGCTGGCTTCGGGCCTCCACATCTTTACTTCTTCGGCACTACCGGCCAGGGCAAGTCAACCGTCATCGACGAGTACGTGATCCCACGCCTCGGACGCGGACGGCGGACGGTTGTCTTGACCGACAGCAGCGACGACATCAGGAAGATCTACCGTGACGCGTTCAAGGTAGTCCCCCTCGCTTCGAGCCGGAAGTTTCCGTCATTCGACAACGAACGCTACGAGGAGATCAAGGCACTGCAGGCCGAACCGGAGTTTGAGGCGGAGGTCAGCGGGGCGATTAATGCCGTGATGGCCTCAAGACATCGGAAGATCATCGTCGCGGTTAATGCGCCTGACAAAAGGGCGAAGAAGTGGCTTGTGAACTCCTTCATAACGGAGGTAGTCGGCCGCGATTGGGGCAACCCCGGACTGCTCTTCGTCGTCGAGGACGCCCACAAATACGACTGCGAGGAGCTAGTCGGCAGCGGCCGAAAGAACGGCATAGTTGCTATCCTCGCCGGCGTCAAGGAGCCCGACGAAGACACCTCGCGGAACACTCGCCTCGTCCTCGGCCCAGTCGGAACCGCCACGGCAAGCCGAATCGACCCGACAATCGCGGCGATGGCGAAGAGGCTCGGATGCGGAGAATTCCTCTGGCAGTACTCGGCGGGGCGCTGGGCGAGGTTCAAGCACAAGAAACGCGGAGTGTCGAAGCAAAGAACCGGCCGAGAGCCCACGCCTCAGAATAGCGGGAACCCAAGGTAATTCCGCGCATATCAGACCTTTTTTCTTCGGTTCGTTTAGCTATAAGAAACTTGACGACACTTCAGTCTGCGCCGCCAAACAGGTTCGACAACAGTCAGGAATATTCGTTGGAGCAACGTCCACAGGATGGATGTGAGAGAGACTTAGCCCTGCCAAGAAAACTCCTACAGATTGAGACAAATCGCGTGTGATCAGAATGTTGCGCTCAACTTAATTTGCTTCTTCAACTTCAACGTGAGGTGAGGAGAGCGATTGCCACCAGCCATTAGTCAGCGACCGGTTAATGAGAAATTGGATGCACTCACCAAGGCATTACTTCAAGCAATGGCCGCTGACATAAGTGACGATTTAAGCATCAAAGTAATTCTTTACGGGCAGTCAATCGACAACGTTCTTTCTGCTCTAATCCCGAAAAGTACGCATGACCATAATGCTAAAGTCCAACAATTCAAGGCGCTTTTCCCCGCTTATGCAAAACTAGAAGACCTTGACAAAGCGAAAAATCTGTGGATGAATAGACGGTATGGCAGTTCTGAACCCCCGGGGAGCGATTTTGGAATCCAAGCCTTGTGCACAGACCTGTTGGACTTTGCTGTCAAGACGATGGCCGCAGAAAGGAAATGTGCCCAGACAGTGCTGTGGGCCGAGGTAGCAACTAGAGCAGAGCTAATCTATTCACATTCCATCCGGCAATGGAGGCCTGATACGATTCCTGGCTACATTGACTTTGACGCATTCAGATTCATTGGGAAGATTAGAGAAGATTGTAGGCGTCGGGGCCTCGCGGGGGAATATGACTTGGGAACCATATCTGGACTGATCCATGTTCAGCTGTTTGGTTTGCCTGAAGTATCGACGATGACAGAACTTGAGCGGGCGCGCTTTTCAAACACATTCGGAAAATTGCGCCGAGATTTCGACGAGTTGGTTGGATTAAGAGACCGCATCGAATATCGAAATGTAACCGCTCATGAAGTTAGGTCGGAAAGTGATCTCTCAATGTGGGTTCTCAAACGAGGCCTGGCTGCAGACGTCAACTCAGCGAAAGACGAGGATATTCACAGAATCGGATTGGTGATAACTCCTTCTCCACGAGCAATGGATAGCTTTGCTGGAAGGATTGAGAATCTGCTCAACGACCTGTGGGGAGACTTTCCATTGGACAAAGTGAAGGAGGCGCTGGAAGGTGAGGCTTTGGGAAAAGAAAACCTTGTTTGGATGCAAAAATGCGATGGTGTTAGGGCACCCTTCCTAGGTTTACGTGATGTGGCGCAATTCTATGTGAGAAGAGAACTCACAGCAGAGGAACTAGACCGTCTAAGGGGATGGGATTGGTTCGTTGTCAGGGCAGGCACTGATGGCTCAGAGCGACTAAAAAGATTCATGGACGAGGCACGAAAGTCTCGGCTGGGCTGACGATGACTACTAACAACTCGCAACACATATGTCCAAACGATGCCCTATCACAATGGACGGCAATTGTCGAGTACGGAAGTCAAGAGGGCGGCGCGGGTAGTTTTCGAGAAGTTCAAGAGCATTCAAGATTTGCAGCAACGAGAGTCAGGCCCCAATCTATTGAGCCCACGGAGTTTCGTGCAAATCAACCATGATGTTGCGCAAGAAGCCTTCCATATCCTAGAACTACGAAACCTGCTAATGAGAGCCTTGGATCAGGAGTCGTTATATCAATTGACCAGCCTGGGTAACTCGACTAATGTCGATGATATTTTTGAGAAGACAGTAGACCGAGCCTTCATCTCGAAAATCTCAGAAATCCTAGACGGTGAGCTGAATCGTGCTTGCCTTGACAAGTCCTACGAAGACGCCATCACATCGGCTTTCCGCATCCTTGAAGTGCGCGTAAGGACTAGGATCAACGCCGGCGCCGACCGCATTGGAACGGATCTGATGGACGACGCCTTCCACCCTGAAAGGGGAAAGCTGGTTTTTGGAGAGACTGCCTCTGAGAGACAAGCGGTTCATCAAGTGTTTCGGTCAGCCTACATGATGCTCCGGAACCCACCTTCTCATCGATATCTACAGGAGTTTGCAGGCGCCGAGATAGTTGAGATCGTCATGTTTGTTGACTTCCTGTTGAAGATCCTGAGAAAGGCGACGGACAGAGCACCGAACTGAAAAATCACTACGATTGAATAGTCCTTCCACCTAGTCAATGGATCCCAGGTTCTCTTTGATCAATTCCTCGATTTCAGAAATCTCTTACTTGGTTTCTAGACCATCAAGAACTTGCGATAGCCATCAATCTCGGGGACACCATAAGTTGCCTTTTGGTTGTCTCTGAATTGCTTCTCTTCTTTTCTGGGTAATAGTCTGTTCCTGCGTGTTTCAAGATATCGCGCACGGATTTCAATCGGACCATGGATGAAATCCGTGTCTATCGGTGTCGAATCCCTAGGCGAAATTTTGGTCTTTGTAATGGAGCACTTTATTCGAATTGTTTCCGATGAATTACCTTGAAGAGAAACTACGAGGGGGGCCTGAACTGCGTCCTCTGTTTCAAATCTAAAGTTGAAGAGGCAAGATTCTTCTCCGACTTTACTTTTGGCTCTAAAGCGCGGATCTGGATTCAACAACTCCAGTTTTAGTTGGCTAATAGCCCCGCTCTTGGAGCTCCGGTTCAGTAGGAGTAGACTAAGAGTGAAGAAGATTGCAACTTCCATCCTTCCAGCTGCTCTGTCGAGTTGCGATGTCAAGTAGTGTGGTCCAACATACGCTAACCTTTCGTCAGCAAAATACAGTTTCAGATCAGGGCCTCTAATCGACTCCCGCAGCTGTAAGCCAGCAATGGTTGCTGCCACCACGGTGAAAAAGGCGATTATCAGATTTGAGTAGGAGTCGAGTATGTCCACAAGTCCTTTTAGAACACTCAAGAAATCTACTACTGGCAAATTCAAGTCAATCGATCTCATGCTTGAGTGTCTAATGGTCTGGACTCTCAGATTTGAACCGTCGTTATGGAGTTTTTGCGTGCGCGCCACTCGACTCAGGCACATCGGACTATGGATGCAAAAGCTCGTCTGCTTTGGCTAGATAATCAGGGCAACGTGGCGTCCGCAGTGAAAATGACCGAAGCGCCTGATATTGAAGCGTTTAGCGTTACAGCCAGAGACCGCGATGACGATAAACTATGTGTGGTAGAACATCCAACACAAAACTCTGATCGGAAAGTGTAGTCAATCGACCTGTTACTCACCAATCGTGGCGATTACGCGCATTTTCGGGCATTCGAATTCGTGATTGCGGGCCTATACGTTCGTTGGGAGGAGCCGAAAGGGCCAAGGTACTTCGACATGGTCTACTATCGCTCTTCTAGCTTGCGTCTCGCAACTTAGCGATGTCTCCGATGGATCCTAGTCGACATGAATGGCGGCGAGAGACAACGCGAGCGAGTCTTGCGACACCGAAGAACGCTGAGTTCAGCGACGCCACTACTCGCCGGTTGCCCCGATCGGATACAGACAGTAGCGCTCAGCTTTAGCCTCTTACAGGTCTGCTGTTAGCGCATCCACTCTCCACATTTAGTATTAAAAGACGGGAGGAATTTTCGCATCTGTGATTTGGGACAGCGAGGCGCAAACTGTTCAACTCATTTGTGTCTCTACCGACATTTGGGGGCGGCCGCCTGAAATTTGGGCCGGGTTGGGGATGGAGCGGTAGCGGCCTAGGGCTGAAAGTGAAAGGGATTGGAAAGTGGGGGCCGCTGCCGAAACAAAGGGCAGTGGGTTGCGAAAGCGAAACAGAGCCAAAGGGTCAAAGCGGAGAGGGGGCTGGTCTGTCTGCTGCTATTATAGCAGCGATGGCCAAGATAAACAAAGCGCCAAAAAAGGGGATAAAGGGTCAGCCGCGACGGCCGGCTCTTCTGGACTTCTCGTAAGATTTCAACAGTCGGCGGAGTTTCTTCAAGTCTTCCTCGATCGTCGGCATGTTCTGCCTGGCCCGCGTCACCATCGCCCGCATGCTGCTCGTTCGTTCGCCGTCCTTGCTCACGTATTCGTCTATCTGGTTCCGTTCAGTTTCCGTCAGGATACGCGTGTACATTCGCATTCACAGTCCAGTCGTACCGCTACAGCCACAGCAACGTTTATTTCTGCCGCTTCTGATATAACAGCACGTCTGCTGCTGTGACAGCAGCACACTTATCCATCCAAAACGAGGGAGAAAGAAAGAGGAGGCGAGCCAGAAGATGGCTTTGACCGTGAGGTTTCGGGTGCGTATTAGCAGAAAGGTTGAGTCGATACTGGCTGCGTCGTGGGGTGGACTTGAGGGTTTTCTGAAACAAGCCTGTAGCTGCTGGCTCTACGTCGAGCCCAACCGAAAATTCATCGGTGGAAAATGGGTGGAGAACGGAACCCGGCAGGTCATGTTGGCTGGTTTCGCAAAACTGGTTCTTGTAGCTCGCTCCGACCGGAGGTGGCAGTGGGACGCCACAGACATCTACCACGCGGGGAAGAACGACTGGGTGGCTGCCATCGCAGGCCAGGAGGCCGAGGCCGAATTTCTATCGTCCGATGCCGCGTGCATGGAAACCGTAGGAAAAGAAGTCGAGGCTGCGCCGACAGTTCAGCCGATTGCTCCCGTGTCTTCGGAAGCTCCGAAGACGCCGATCAGAAAATGTGCGAAGTGCGGGGTCAAACTAAAAGAAGACGCGAAATTCTGCGATGGTTGCGGGGCGCAACTTCCCGAATTCCCTGTCCGGGAGTTCGCCATAGTGTTCTTCGACGGCCGTGAAAAACTGGCAGAGTTTCAGGACGCGAGGGTCAATGCGACCCTTGTTCGCGCAGAGAGGGGTAGGAAGATCAGCCGACAAGTCATATTCGACGACCGCTACGCCGTTCTTCTCCGTGCTTCGGCCAAAGATGCGAGTTCGGCAGCGGACTTGGACACTCTTCGAGCAGTATTCGCAGAGTTCGAGGCCGGAACGAAAACGAAGTACGGCGAAGTCCTTACGGACGCTTACGAACTAAAAACACTGCGCAAGATGCTGCTCGAAAAATATCCCGAGTCGGAGCTGTGGCGCGGGGACGAAGAGTAGTTGCGGGAGGTGACTTGACCTGTTCAGAAATAGGGTTGGTCTGGCCGGCGTCGGCGCCGTAATCGCGGGGGTATGGCTTCTCTGCTTCGCGGTTGCTTCGGCAATCGTGTCCGCGTACCAGTCGGCCTACTGGCCTGCCTTCTACGCGATGGCTGTCGGAGCTTCCCTCGTTTCTTCCGGCACGGTGTTGGCCAGAACGTTCAGGTAGGGGCTACTTGTTCGGCCCCCCCAGACTTGGCCCGATGGCTCTGGGGTTTTGGAGCCACCGCATGGCTGCCTTCTTGGTTTTGAACTCCTCGACAAAACAGTCAGATGTGGTGTTGTCCACGCCAACCAACCATCGGCCCTCCTTGGTTAAGTACAGCGCTCGATAGCGCTCCAGCTCCCACCACTCGCTGTGCCCAAGTAGGCGGTGAATGAACCGCTCCGAGACCCGTCTGACTATTCGTTTCTTCAAAGTTTTTTCACCTCCTTCCCGCAGGAATCGGAGCGCTTAGTCGAACTCGGCAAAGAGCGCGCCCTTCCGAATTGCTTCCGGAATGTCGCTTTCCGATTCGAGCTGCTGGTCGGTCAGGTTCTTCTGGTCGGTGGAGTCGATCAGGTTGAGCACGCACCAGCGGCCGCTCTTGTGCCAGACGTGCTTGCTCGATCTGATTCCTCCGGCGAAGAGGAGAAAGACGCTGACTCCTTCGGATTGTGAGGCGAGCGTCTGGAGTTCTTGGATTGTTTCGATTCTTGGCTTGGCGGCCTTCAGTTGTCGAGCGAAGGTGTCGAGCAGCTTGGCTTCTTGAGGATAGTCTTCCGGATTCGTATCGAAGTCGCAAAACCAGTCACAGGCGAACCGATAGGCTTCGGGGTCGAGTTCGATCTGCATTTTCATAGACGCTCACCTCCTCTTCGGGCGGTCATTGTGGGCGCGACCAACACTCTTCGGGCCGCGTCCTCGTACCTTTCTCGGGCCAATGGCTGAGTCCGAAGTTCGTGCGTAGCGTATCCGGTCAGAGCATTCGCCAAGTCATATCGGGTGATCTCTGTAGTCCGCTCCAGCCTCGCAACGATTTTCTCGGAGACCCGAGGGCCGATGTCGAGGCGCTTCAGGACTGCGCTGGCGTCCTCTTCGATTCTCTCCGTCGCGGCTCTCTGAACCATCTTCTCAAATTCTGGTCTTTGCTGCCTGATTCTGCGTATGGCGAATCGCACCCAGTTTCGTACGTTGCTGCTTCCTGTGTGGATTTTTCGGGCGGCCAGTTCGCGTGTCCAGGCGTGGAGTCCGTTCTGGCAGATTTTGCGCCAGGCATAGTACGCGGCGGTGACCGCGCTGGATCCGTCCAGGCTGTTTCCGAAGACGACCCCGTCGCGGTAGGTGTCTCCCGGAAGCGGCAGGAATTCCTCTGGGGATAGGGCGGTAACCCAGATTCGCCCCTCCATGCTCCAGCAGTCGACTCTTCCGCGTGAGCCGTCGAGTCCGAGTTCGGCGAACTGTGTGACGACTGCTTTCACAAGGTCTCTGTGCTGGACTACTCGGTAGTTTTTCCCGGCGACCTGCCATATGTGGTCGGCAGTACAGATGGCTCTGTAGTCGCCGCTGTTGCTCCACCTTCGTGCTCCCGCGAGCCTCGATAGCGGAACTGCTTCGGCGACGGGCAGACGGTCGGCCACCGCGAGAAGCTGATCCAGGCTCTCGAACTCGTAGCTGGAAAACTTCGCTGCACTATTCAATTCGGCTCCACCTCCACACTCGTTTCTTCGCAGTCGTTCGTTCGGTCGGATGGGACGCGGCTTGTACTAGCAGCCTCCCAAATTCTCGATTCATTCATTTCCCAAACACCTCCTTGGTGCGGGCGGTCAGCGTTCACAAAATTTCGTTTGTCCGGCAGAGCTTCCGCTGACCAGAGGAAGCCTGCACGGTTTTAGGAATTAGCGTGAAACGATCGTCTATCTCGGCTACTTCGGTAACGATATTTAGTCGCGTGGAACGGATAGTGTGCTTGGCGAGGAGTAGCGTCCGGCGGCGTCGTGGGCGACCCGTTCGGGGATGCTAACCTTCGTCCAATATTGGGCGGGGGTTGCCAAACCTTCAGTTCGATTTGAAGGGGCGAGGCCAGGTCAAAGGCGCAGAGCACGTAAGCGCGGAAGGCTTAGGACCCTGTCCCGTAGGGGTTCCGGGGTTCGAATCCCCGCCCCCGCACCATTCGCGTATAACATATGCTAGACGTAATTTTCATGGGACGACGCGTGCGTTTCAATATGCGGTGTAGTTTTGGGGGGGGGAAAAACACGTTACCCGTCCCTAATCGTGGTGGAGAACTGCGTTATCACAAACAGCTGCACACATGTACCGGCAAGTTGGGGTCAAAGTCCCCTGACCCATCTCTGAATACGAATTATGTGAAACAGCGTCCGTTAGCATGTCCGCCATCCGGCCCACGCGAGCTTTCTCCCAACCTATTCAGGTTCTCTTGCTTCCGTAATTTCAGCCAACTATCAACTTACGCACGAGGTCGCTGAGCGCCCATCTCTCCTTCTGGGCGACGCCCTTCACATGTGCGAAGAGCAAGCGCGGGACACGAATCGACCACCGCCTATAACGCATGATCGACGCCGCCGCTCCGTGCTCATGCTGTTCTGGGAGGCGGCCTTAACGGGTCTTTCAATGGAAGATATTACGTGATTTCTGCGGCATTGGACACTTGCTAAAACAAATCTTTCGTAGTGTAAGGTTTCTCTTTCATCACAGCCTTAGCGAGTCTCTCCCCCAAGTCAGCCGCATGTGCTTTGTCTACTTCCCATGGGAGGGCACGTCCAGGCACGGTTTCTATTGCTATGCCGGGTCTCACAAATTCCGGATTAAAGACTCCAACAATTCGCTCGATATTCTCTAGGGCCGCCGCTTGATCCCCCGATCCAGTTGTGAACACAGCTGCCGGCTTGCCCGCCATATTGTCCCGTACCGGATAGATGTCGGTCAGGGCTGTCAGAATCTTGCCAGACATAATGCCAAAATGAGATGGAGAGCCAAACGCGCAACCGTCCGCCGCGATGACATCCTGCGCGGTGACCGAGTCGGCAGTCTTCAATTCTACTGTAACCTTTGAGGCTCTTCTTGCTCCTTCAGCCACAACGTCAGCAACTTTCTTAGTCATGCCGTCTCGGGAGTCATAAATTATGAGGATCTTAGAAGGCGTCTATGTCACCCACGGAATGTGGTTGTTTGTCGGTCTCGATAAATGTTGCTCAAATAGCCACCCGACCCACGCGCAATAGACCGTGATTGTTCATGCTAGTTATGGGAAGGATCCCCAACAACTTCTCTTATCTATTCAAGCCGAGCATGGCGTGTGATCTTTCATGACCTGACGCGCCCCCACGGACGCGGATGGAGCAGTAGATGCCAACTTTAATTCGGAACACCACCTGTTCTCTTTGTTTTGAGCGGGGCGACTTAGTCGCTGTTCTGCGCAGGTACACGTCGCCTGTGGATGGGGCGGAACGGTTGTACGAGTACAGGCGGTTCTATCACTGTGAGGACGGCGGCTTGCAAGTATGCCACTTGTGCGGCAGCGGTCGACTACTTCAGTGAGAAGGTATAGGGCGTTAAGGGGGCTAATGCTCAGGAAATGTTCCGTTTCCACGTAGAAACACACTGCTTCAGTGAGATCCGCGGTAGCTGAAACCTGCAGAAGTCTATCTGCCTAGTACCTTCTCTACTGTCAGCAGCTATCATGGAGAGCGTAGACACTGTGCCGGGTGGTATAGATGACTGAGGTATTATTCGGTTTCATGAAACATAACACGAGATGCGTGTTAAGCCACTGTTTTTGTTTTCAGGGATTGACTCTGTTCGTTTTTTGTTGTGGGTAGTTCGATTATTCCACTTTGCAACTAGTTAGAGCAATTCGCTTGAGGTATATGTAGACGCAAAGGGTGAAATAGCACCGTTTTTCTTCATTAGGCATGCTAGCTAGGTCGAAGATTGCAGCCTTACTTGTAGTCGTTATCTCATCCGTGATGCTTGTCCACTCAGTTGCTGGGGTTAACCCGGTTCACCTAGGGATTGTGTGTGGTGGATGTCCTGCAGGTGGCCCCGTACCCGCCGGTTCAACGTTCCATATCACGTTCTATACTGATGTCGGGGAAAACGGGCACATCAACATCTATGATCGACCGTCCGGCGATCCTACTCACATTTGGAACAGCGGATCGTTAGCGATTAGTGGCGGGCTTGCCTACGACGTGGTTCCCACGGTCATAAACACACCTGGGACTTACATAGCCGGCGCCACGTTCACAGACGCGAGCGCAACCACCTACTCGATGGAAAGGACTTTCCTAGTGACCGGTTCTGGCTCTGGGTTGACGGACTGGGCCGTGCTGTCCGTTTCGCTAAGCCCAACTAACCCACATGTTGGGGATCCAGTTATTTTCAAGATGGATATGACGGCGCTCTCGTCATCCGCACCGTTCCCGCAAAACTTCAACGCTCAATGCCAAATTGATGGAGCAGACTGTGGTGGTGGATTTGTCAGCTATCCCGGCCCAGCAGGAACTCCGGCAACTGTGAGTGCCGGGACGCCGTGGATGGCGACGCCTGGAACGCACATACTTACTTGGTCCATTTCCACAGCCGACGATTCAAACCCGAGTAACAACGTGATGAGCCAAAGCTTCACAGTGACCTCCCCAACCCCCTTTGACTTCTCAATTGCCGCCTCACCGCCTCAGCAGACTGTGACTCCGGGAGGGGGTGTGGTTTTCACTGTGAGCGTAACAATGGTATCTGGGGCAGCGCAGAGCATCATACTATCCTTAACCGGAGCACCCGCGGGAGTTACTGGTACTTTCAGCCCCGCCTCAGGCACGCCCTCGTTCACTTCCACACTAAGTATCGTGACCACTTCATCGGCTCCTCCGGGAACGTTTCCGTTGACCATTACTGGAAGTGGGGGAGGTGTAACCCACTCTGCTCAAGTGATCTTGATAATCTCGCAGGCTCCGCCTCCACCCGACTTTTCAATCGCGGTGAGCCCCACAAGTCAAAGTGGGCTGCAGGGACAGGCGGTTTCGTACTCGGTGAATGCAGCACCCCTGAATGGGTTCAACTCAATAGTCGCATTGTCAGTAACAGGGTTGCCTTCCGGCTCCACCGGAGCCTTCAGCCCTGCCTCTGGAATTCCTAACTTCGTCTCAACGCTCACTATTCTGCTCCCCCCGGGAGTTACACCAGGTTCATTCACTTTGACAGTGACTGGGACAGGCGGTGGGCTAAGCAGAATGGCGACCATAGCCCTAATCGTCAACCAAACCCCAGCAACGCAGACATCCTCAACTGAAGCATCAAGCACAACAAGTACGTCGAGCACGCAGGCTGTCACCAATCTGCCGGCCATGAGTGACCTGATGAGTATGCTGCAGCAGAATCCCCTACTCCTAGTCGGAGGCATCGTTCTACTAATCGCCCTAGTGGCGATCGCCGCGCTCGCGTCGAGGCACAGAAAACCAAGCGGACCAGCGCAAGGAACTCAACAGGGAAAACCCGGAACAAAGTTCTGCACTAATTGCGGAACCCCAAATCCCGCTGGGAATGAATTCTGCGGAAAATGCGGCAAGATACTATGATCACATTTCTAGCTGTCGTCCTTCTCGAACCATTGTGATGAGATTAGGTGATGAATAGCATCCCAAAAAAACGCTCAATTGGTTCGAAAGCAGGACGTTCATGGATATCGACTCTAGGACACGCGATCCACGTTCGTGTGTGCGCGTGTAACTGGAGAGAGAAGTCATCTCCGGATGTCTATGACCGCTAACACGAGCAATATGGTCGTAACAATTACGAGGAGAACCAGTAGGCTTCGGTTTCTCTCCCATATGACGAAGTTCGCATTAAGCCGCGTGAAGGGATCGCGTGACTTCAGCATACGAAAGACTACGATCGCCTCTTCTCTCCTGAATACTCCGTTGTCTACTCGAATCTCACCCGTCATGCTCTTTTCGAATCTATGGCGGCCGACCCAGAAAGGATTCGAGTACTTGCTGCTCACCCACAGATCAAATTCCTCCTGCAGTGATGACATACTTTCACCTATCTGATTTGGACGTTGATGTAGTAGAGTTTCACAACGCCGCCTGTAGAAACGAGTACTCCGAAGTTGAGGCTGCCGTCCGAGGTAGTCCAGTAGTAGACTTCAGACACGTTGTACTTTTGACAGTAGTTGGCGATGAAACCGTTGACCGTGGCGCTGATGGAGGTCCACTGTGACTCATCTGTGTAGGTAATGTTGGCAATTTGGATTTCGACGTTCGCGCTGATCTTGCTTGGACTGATTAAGGAATATCCCTTGTCGGTGAATAATGAGTTAAGCTTCGTCACACGTTCCGCAGAACCAAGTATGACGGGAGTTCCGCCAGAGATCGCGTAGTATGCTTGCGATGAATCCGCACCAACCGCAACTTTGGCGCCGGTCGTGGCGTCGACTACTGCAATAAACGCCATTTTCGTGATTACGGCGTTCTGCACTTGGGTGTTGATGTACACGGGGATGAAGTAGTAGAGGTGGGTACCGATCAGATACAGCAGGATGTTTCCGAGCCTATAGTTCGGCAGCAGGGTTAGCTGTGTGCGCACGTAATCGTCTGTCTCGACGGCTTGCAGGGCGGCAGACGGCCCGATAAGTTGAGTCGTCGAGTTGGATATTCTGTAGAGATTCAGCTTGCCAAGTTGGTCGCTTCCGTAAGCTATGAACATCCCTGCGAGGTTTTTGCCGGGGGATGATTGATACTCTACCAGCTGTAGCCCTACGAAGTCTGTACGATTTCCGAAAGTCTCAAGGACGTATAGGACTTCTGTGGATTCTGGTCGCTCGTAGAAATCAGATCCTGATCTCCAAATGAATGGGTCGCTCACGTGATACTGGAAAGCCACATCCAGTTGTCCGGGGTTAGCGTGGGTTCCAAGCAGATCCTCAGGATAACGCAGTTGGCTAACGAGCCAGTTCGGCGGCGCTTTCCAGGACGAGTAGTATTGCCTGTAGAAGTCGACCAGAAAACCGTCTGGTTTCGCAATGACGTAGGGATACATTTGGCCGTCCTCAATATCAACAAGAACCACGCCGAAGAATCGGAGGTAGTTGCTTCCGGAGAATCCAGAATGGATCGGGTAGTCCGTGTAGACTTGCACGCAGTAATAGATTCGGCTACCGTCTGTGACGAGGTAGCTTGCGCTGTCCGTAGTTAACCCACCGATGAGTATGTCTTGGACTCTCTGGTAAACGTCGCGATTGTGCAGCATCATGATGTTATCTTGGGGAGGGCTCAAGGCGAAGCCGACTTGGCCTTCTTTCACGAGGAACCACAAGCTCCGTTGCCAGCCTGACAGCGTATAGTCAGGAGCGCCTGTGTAGGAGGCATTTCCGATCTCCTCGAACCCTTTGACATGAACATAGACATCGTCAGTTAGTGCCTCGCCATAATAGATCAAGGGCTCCACTTTGACTCCGAACGCGCTCGGTACTGAAACGTAATCGCCTGTGTGGCTGTCGATTACGATTATTCTGGCGGCATGAGTGTAGATCAAGTGATGGCTAATCCAGTCGTCGGTTGGGTAGTTGATTGTTGTGGGGGCAGCCCAGTACTCGTGGCCGTTAAGGTAGATTATCTGCGACGCGCTGAGCTGCATCCAATTGACGCCTATTTGATTTATCATCTTCGTGTACGATGCATCGTGATCCCACTGCCGTACAAGTGAGACGATTGTGCTAGTGTTCCCTGCGGGAACACTCGAGAGAGGCTCCGTCACGACATTCTGGATACCTGCCGCCCATCGCGTTACCTCGATTTCCTTATTCGTCATGGGTTTCCATTCATAGTCGGTCCAGTTGTTGTTCCAGTTGAGCGAGTAGCCTACGACGAAGCTTACGTTCACGATGAGTATGCCGAGTAGGAGCAAGGCGACGAGGTATACGATCCATCGTTTTCGACGTGCCATGCCTATTGTTCGTCGAATGACTCCGAACTGAAAGGAGGCCGCGATGACCAGGAAGCTGACGAAGACTGTGATTGCGATCAGATAGTTGTTGGGTGTCGCAATGTTCATGACCCAGTAGGGGGCACCGACGATCGCCACCAGCACAACTAGAGCGAGAATGAGGAATAGATCTCTCGTCCAGGCATTCGTCTTGATTCGAGCGAAATCGCGGACGAGCATCAGAATGAGTCTGAGGACCGCCACTGATACGACCGCTGTGACTATCTCGAAGATGAGGCGGTACTGAACCTCCATAGTGGGCATCAAGGCAACAAGCTCAGCTCCTGACGCAGGAGCCAGCGGGAGCTGAAGAACCCTCAGGACCTGGCCCCAGTTACCCACCCCACTTTGCAGCATCGTGATCACGACCGTCAGATTGCCAAGGCCCGGTATTCCGTTCGCCCCGGCAATCATCGAGAATGCCAACCCCCACTTAACTACCTGCCAAAGAAGCCACGCAGCCTTGCCAGGGCCGAGCGAGACCGCCTCCTGCTCACCTCTGACTCGCGCGAAGGCTCCTCCGAGCGCTGAAAGCCCCTCGAAGAGATGGCTCCTCCTAGGAAATGGATTGATGAAGAGAAGTGCGAGAACACCGGCGACGATAAAGGTGTTATTGTGATAGAAGTTTATCGCGAACCAGTCGAGGCCTGCCTTGGAGGCATACATGGATTGGAGAACGATCCAGTTCAAATAAATTGACAGTCCATAAACGATCACACCGACGAAAACTAGCGCTGCAATACTCCAGCCAATCAATCCGAAAAGACGAGGAGATGGCCCAGATCGTTCCATGGATTCGAATCGCGAATGGAACTAGCAGAACACCACTATATCAACTAGGAGCTTCTCCGATTATGTAGGAAACGGCATGGATTATCGGCAGCGGAAATTCCTGGTCGAGTGACAGTAACCCTCCCCCCACCGGCCATCGGCCCGGGATTGTTAGATCGTAGCAACGTTCAAGTGTGTGGTTTGGCAGTGCTCAATTGTTGAATCCATATGACTGTTGACATCAAAGTAAAACAGGTTCCAAGTTACACGGTAGCATCCCTCATGCACTACGGACCCCACGGTGCGAACATTTTCCGAACTGAATTTGATTATCTGGCGAAGTGGGCGAAGAGGAATAAACTGCGAACCGGAAAGTGGATCATGCGTTGGATTGACGAGTCCGGAAGCAAGCCTGCCAGTAAGGTTCGTTCTGAAGCATGTTTGGAGATCAAGGGAAAAGCAAGAACAGATGGTAAGATAAGGATCAAGAAATTTCCAAGGCACACCGTCGTTAGCGTGATTTTTGATCCAGAAAAAGTCTCCCCACGTTTGGTTTATTCAGGGATCTACGGATGGTTAAGGTACAGTGACTTCGAGGCCACCGACAGCCCCCCAAGAGAAGTCTACGCAGGAAACCCATGGACGAACTCCCGTGCATGGGCGAACGCGGAGGTTCAGGTACCGATCAGAAAAAGATGATTCGGCGCGCCTTCTTGAGTCGACAGAGTCCCAAATCACTTTTGCCTTTAACACTCGCCCATGTTTTCTCATGATTGAGATTTCGCCTTTGCAGATGCGAAGGTGACTTTGTTACCCGTGGAATAGCCCCGCCAGATACATCAAATAGAATCCTGCTAGTGACGCCACAACGTAGGGCAAGTTTTCACGTTGGCGAACGAAGTTTGGAATCAGCTTGTACTCGATGTAGATGGCTGCTGCGCCGCCTAAGGCAAAGAAGAACGTGGAGTTAACCGGTGTTACGAGGGCAATCAGCGATCCAAGAACAGTTGGAATTCCTCCGAGAGCTCCCAGAATCACGACGCGATGGGCTCTTGATTTTGTGACCGCCGCGAATACACCGATGACGAAACCTTCCAGGACTTTGTGGAACACATAGGCGATCCCAGGCAACAAACCGCCAATAGCCTGAATCATATCCGGGGCTGTAGACATAAGCGAACCAATCTCGATTCCTTCGCCCATAGCATGGAAGCCCATTCCTAGGGCCACAAGGATAGCCACGCCGAAAGAGATCCCCGTCAGGGTCTCATTGTTCTCCCGCGATGTGGCATGGATAGATGATTTTGGCAATAGTCGTTCGAGTCCAAAGAGAAGCAGCAAACTCGTTGTGAACAGTACTACCAATAATCCTTGTGCGATTCCGCCTGCAAATCCTTGGTTAATATCTAGGAGTACCGCGTCGTTCATTACGTCAAGAAAGAACCAGAAGATGATGCCCGAGGAGACTGCCATTAGGATTCGGAACCTGCTGGAAGCGTCCTTCGCTATAGCGAAAGGTAAGAAGAGCCCGACAAAGAGTGGAACAAATGTGGCAGCGGCGCCACTGGCTAAGTTCGCCAGGACACTCGGCATTAGAGAATCACGGCCCAAATGAAATGCAATGAGAATTTAGTTTTGTTGGTACCCTTCTGCTAGCCCACTGCACATTAGGCCTTCTTCACTCTTGAGCGGTAAAGTGCGCTGTTTGCTCAATGAAGGAACCTTATACTTCTGGAATTTTGTGATTGCGAAGACGAAGACTTCCAATAGTGTTCGCCCGGGTTCAGCTGCTTTCTTATCAGGTAACTATCAGCTGCCCGCTCTGCATGTACGAGTGCACAGGGCACAGTATGTTGCAATATATCGTGAAGGTTCCAACCTGATCCGCAACGAAAGAGATGCGTAGTGATTCATGAGGCATCAGTGCCGCTCCGGCATCAAAGTAATGTTGTACGGCGAATCCATGGGGTGAGTAGTCATCTTGGTTGCATACGAGGAACTTGACCATGTCGCCGAGGTGGACTCTTACTACTGGCCAGGGGTCGTTGGGTGCGTTCCGAAGGTGGCCGACGCTATCGTTGAATCCCTGGAGGTCAGCAATGATGAGAACGTAGCCTGAAGGTCTCACGCAGGACGTTGTCTTTGTTTCGAGTGGCTGACTCGGGGGCGTACTCAAGTAAGGCCAGTAATAACTTACAGTGACCCCTATCAGGAGCGCAGCCACAATCCCGACCGCGACCAGTTTATTCGTGAGACATGGCCTCGCATCGTTTTCTGCGTCCGCTATATTTCTCCTTATTGAACAAGAGACAAAGACATTGTGAATTCTCGCAAAACCCTTGACCACAGCGATTTGGGTGTGTTTTAGGAACCAGTCCAACGTTGCAGACTGTTCCAAAAATTCTTAACCAATCGCACAAGAGTCTCCTGGAGAAAGCCCATGAGCGTAGCGAAGTATCTTGTTTACTTTACGGGTCTATCTACGTACGCACTGATCGTCTGGGGTGGGTACGTTACCCTTGGTGGATATGGCTTGGGATGCGGCACCTATTGGCCAACATGCAATGGAGCAATCTTCCCAACATTAGATTGGCCAACGTTTGTGGAATACGTTCACAGATTACTTACGATACTGACAGGAATTCCGTTGCTGGCCAGCACTGTAGCAGTGTGGAGGCTCCGGCCGCGGCCTGCTGGGCCATCGAGATCCTTGGTTCTTGCAATAGTCCTGCTCATTGTCCAAAGCTTGCTCGGCGGAGATGTTGTGGTTACCGAGCTTGAACCAGTAATCACAACGGCACATCTGGCCTTTGCGACCGCTGTCTTTGCAGCCGTAGTCCTAGCTTGCGCTCTAATCTACTCGTGGGAGAGGTCGACCTCATTGGGGAAGGAAGCACAGTAGAATCGCACTTTTAGACCGACATCATTGCATGGTTTGCCGATTAAGGTCAGAAATAAGCTGACTCTGTAATCAGTTACTCAATCTTCTTGGTTTGCAATTCTCATGCTCTCGGAGAGGGCTATTTTGACGTTGCCTGGGGTTCGGTTTTCCGTTCAGGTATCCTTCTCACCAAGTTTAGGTCGAATCTCGTGCTTGCTTCAAGTCGCGTGCGATGTTGTAATCATCGTGGTTAGTTTGGCAGCTGAGGCTAGACAAAGTGCCGAAATGATGAACGTCACATAATACCCGAAGTAAAATGAAGTGAACCCTGAGATGAATGAGCCGAGCATTGTGGCGAAGCCCACTAGCGCGCTGTAGACGCCCAATGCAGAGCCTTGGTTACCGTGCCCAAGTGTATTGAAAACCATAACGTTCGAAGCCGCATAGTAGGCGGCGTACGCCACACCTGCGGCAAGCGGATACAAGAGAAGGGCTGACCCAAGGTAGAAGATACCCGTGAGAACGTACACCGATAAACCGAACAGTCCGTAGCAAATCGCTCGCAAGATGAGCCCACCCACGGCTGCTTGTTTGAGGCTCCTTCTTTCGATGTAAGGGCCCATGTACCGGAAGGAGACGGTTTGAACAGCCATCCCCACCAGAGAGACTAGGAAGATTTGACTCTTCGAGACGCCGACCTTATACAAAGATGGAACCATAGACGTGTTGAAGATTCCACTTGCAAGGTAGAACATGAGGATTGAGAGATACAGAACCTGAGTGTCCCTCGTCAACTCATACCTGAGGCCTTTGAAGACTCGTCGGAAGTCCATAATCCTAGGAACCTTCAGGAAAAACAGCGGCAGGACCAGAAGCCTCTCGTAGAAGCTCCTCCTGACCAGCACCATGATGCTCCGTTCAAAGGGAATGCCCACCTCCTTGATCATGACTACCGAAAGGGCAGCCGAAAGAACGCATAGATCAGCAAGTGGCAAGACGATCAAATGTAATGGAATGAAATCACCCCACGCAACGCCAAGCACCAACCCAATTGTCACACCAACACTTGACACCATAGAAAACTCAGAGAATCCTACCGCCCAGTTGGACTTCGGCTTGGTCTCCATGATTAGCAAGTTCAGGGGAGTTGCCGCTGCGGATGAGAAAAGTGAGAAGGCCGCGTACAAAAGGTCCACGCCGTAAAGCGACCTTGTGAAGAGGAATGTTGCGAGTGTTCCAGCCACAGCCAAATAGCTTGCAACTATGATTGGTTTCCTTCTCGGGAGTTTGTCGGTTGCGAATCCCCAGATCATCGCGGCTGGGATGCTCACCGCGTTGAATAGTGTCACGGCAAGCGCGATATCAATAACGGTCCCGTGAAGTTCTAGGATGTACAATTGGACGAATGTACTGACAGGGCCAAGTGCGACGTTGAATGGCAGAACTGAGTAGATCCAGTTGGACTGTTGTTGCTTGGCCATGGTTCCTTGCCATCCGAGAAGGCAGATGAGTGGCACGGCTTGGACAGGGGTCTTAAGTATCCTTCGCCGTGTTCAGGAAAATTATCTGGACGCGCAATTTGCAGAGCGTCACATGCAATTCGAAAATCGGGTACGGAGTCGAAAATCGAATGTACTGGACGAATCATTCATGACATTTTTTTAAGCTCGGTTCCGCACTAGCTTTCGGGAGTACCAAATGTCAGCTTCAACTGCACAAAACGAACGGAACAAGTCGGTGCACTTGAATAAGTCGAGATTGGCAGTTTGTTTAGTTGCCTTGACACTAATCCTTACCGCTTCTTGCCTTGTGCTCATCCCCACAGGGTTCGTCGTAGGGACGCCGACAAAGATTCAGCATCTAATCTTCATCATTCAAGAGAACCATTCATTCGACAATTATTTCGGAACCTACCCAGGTGCGAATGGGTTCACTCCTGGACTTGCGATTCCGATCAATCCAGCCCAGGCTGGCTCGCAATACGTGGCACCCTACCACTTGAACGTCGCCCAACCCATTATGATCGTGGGAGACGAATTACCCCCGGGAGTATCCGACCCCGATCAACTCGATTCGGGCGACAGCAGTGGCGTTTCGCCCTTCCCGTTCAATAATGAATCAATTGGGGGAGACTTGAGCCACGCGTGGAAGGTGGCACACATGGCTTATGATAACGGCAAAATGGATGGCTTCATCGCGGCGGAGAAAAGCACCCTAACCATGGGATATTATGATCGCGCCGATATCCCGTACTACTGGGGCTACGCTGACCGCTATGTGCTGGATGACGACTTCTTCTCATCTCAGATGGGCCCAAGCTTCCCGAACCACTTGTACATCGCCTCAGGCACAAGCGGCCCTGTAACCAACCTCAACTACCGGTGGATACTCAATGGTCACGTGGTCGACAACCCGGCTGCGGGGTTCAACTGGCAGGGCGTTTCCCTGGATTGGTCGACCCTAGCCGAAGAGATGAGCAATTCGAATGTCCCCTGGGCATGGTACGACGGAGAAGTGAAGCCGCTCAGATCCACTATCTGGGACGTCTTACCACTTTTCACGTACTTCCAGAACCACCCAGACCAGTTAAACGAGCACGTCCAGAACGCGCAACGCTTCATCGATGCTATCCAGAACGCGCAGTTGCCAGCCGTTTCATGGATAATACCTGGTAGCTGGGTGCCCCCAACCTACCCGATCGTATGCAAGCATCAAGTTGGGGGTTCCCCGAGCGAACACCCCCCTGCACGAAGCGACTGTGGAATGGACTACGTTGCTTACCTGGTCAATCAGGTGATGCAAAGTCAGTATTGGCAGTCGTCGGCGATCATCATAACCTGGGACGATTACGGTGGCTTCTACGACCATGTTCCTCCGCCACAGATTGATGCTTTCGGTGAAGGATTCCGGGTTCCAACTTTAGTGGTCTCCCCTTGGGCGAAGCATGGCTTCATTGATCACACCCAATATGAGTTCGCGTCATTCCTCAAACTGGCAGAGGTTAACTTCAATATACCCGGCCTAGGAACGAGAGATGTGGGCGCGAGTGACATGATGAATTCGTTTGACTTCAATCAGCCCCCCCAACCAACCTTGATCGAACCGGCAAACTTCGTAGGCCCAGCACAATCGTCCGCGACAACTACCACAGCGGCAGTCCCTGAGATGCCTTCAGGTGTGTTGTACGCGTTGGTGGTTGCCGTTGTCGCAACGGCTGTCGTAACCGCAACTGTTGTTACGCGCCTC
Source organism: Bathyarchaeia archaeon (assembly GCA_049513715.1). GTDB lineage: Archaea > Thermoproteota > Bathyarchaeia > 40CM-2-53-6 > 40CM-2-53-6 > FEN-987. The sequence goes on from JBEKVV010000001.1 coordinate 137,477, forward strand.
AGAAATAAGCCAGCCCATTAGCAATATTGGCTAGGTGTGAGATTGGTCGAATCAGTCGACATGTACTGCGAGAAGTGTAGGACGAACACTAAGCACAAGCTGGCTTGGGACAGAAAGAAACCGATGCTTGGAAAGCGTTACCGGTTGGCTACGTGCACGCGTTGTGGCCACGAAACAAAATACTTCAAGAGATGGTAAAGCCTTCGTGTGGCGTCATTTGAGGCGCCCAAATGTCCACGTTCCGATTCCAATCATCACAATCGCAAAAGCCGCGAGGACTGCGAAGTTAAATGGCATCGATAGCTGGGACGTGCCCAGTAGCAAGCCCCTGAGCCCATCCACCGCATACGTTACTGGGTCGAGGAATGTGATGATGCGCAAATAGCTTGGTAAGTTGTTGAGTGGGAAAAGGGCTCCACTGAAAAAGAACATCGGGAAAACAAGAAAACTTATGATCAGCTGGAAGCCCTCGACGCTCTCCATGTTTGAGCCTATGATCAGGCCAAGGCTCACTAGCGAGGCTGCAAGAGTGAACATGAAGATGAATGCGAGTACTACGTTCAAGATTGAATAACTAATGCCCAACACGACCCCGAGCGCCAGCATCGCACAGGCTTGAATCAACGCATCTATGGTTCCCCCAACCATCTTCCCCGCGAAGATAGTTGTTCGCGAAAGCGGCGCAACCAAAACCTCCTTGAAGAAATCAATCTTCTTGTCCCAAACAATGTACAGCCCAAAGAAAACCGAGGAGAACAGAATCGTCATTGCCAAGATTCCGGGGAAAATGAACACTTGATAGTTCACGCCCCCAAGGGACACGGCAGACCCTAAACCGCCGCCGAAAACAACTATCCAAAGTAACGGTGTGAACAGGGATGAGACGATGCGGGATTTCTCGCGAGTGAAAACTTTGATTTCTCGGTACCACAGGGCGTAGAATCCTTCAAGCTCACCCATCAATGTCCACTCCTTACTCGTGCAATTCGCTCAAAGACTCCGCCTTCACCAGATTCTTCGCGTATCTCTTGGCCGGTATAATACAGGAAAACATCGTTTAGTGTGGGCGTCCGAACTTCAACCGAATCAACTTCCCCGATCAAACTGAGTATTTCCTGCAAATGCGAAGCAGCATTCTGCACCGTAAGAAGCAGCCGGCTTCCGGATTGGTCGATGGAAACGACGTAGGATAGGTCCTTGATCCTATCGAGTTTCGGGTCCTTCGCTCTGAGCTTGATGATTTCTCCACCGACCTTCGCTTTCAGCGCTGAGGGTTTGTCCAGAGCCACAATCTTCCCGTGGTCAATTATGGCAACGCGGTTGCAAAGTCTATCCGCCTCATCCATATAGTGCGTGGTTATGATGACTGTGACCTTCTCGGATTTCACGAGGTTCTCTATGTACTGCCAGATGTGTTCCCGGGTTTGCGGGTCAAGGCCCAGGGTTGGTTCATCTAAATAGAGGATTCTGGGGTTGTGCAGGAGTCCGCGGGCCAGCTCCAACCGTCTGCGCATTCCACCGGAATATTTCTTGACCTGGTCGTTGGCCCTGTCCTCAAGGTCGACCAACTTCAGAACTTTCTGCATCCTTTCGCTTCGCTGATTCCTGGGAACCCCGAACATCAAGGCGTGCAAGTAGAGATTTTCCCGACCCGTTAGCACATCGTCACTGCTCGGGTCTTGGAACACTATGCCGATAGAGTGGCGCACGTTGCCAGGTTGAGTGACAATGTCGAACCCATTAACGCGGGCACCCCCAGATGTAGGTTTCAGAAGCGTAGCCAACATCGAAAGCGTCGTTGTCTTCCCTGCGCCGTTCGGTCCAAGCAGGCCGAAGATTTCGCCTTCCTCAATCTTCAGGTTCAGGTTGTCGACAGCGAGGAGGTTGCCATAACGCTTTGTCAGATGATCTGTTTCAACTGCGCTTGTCAGGTCGGGCAACCTTCTTCATGCTATTAATCAAGGAGACCAGACCAAAATCCGACTTAAAATGACTGGCTTCGTTGTGGTATTCGGATGGTCGGGGTCATTTTAGCGAGTTTCAATTGGCCGGACTGTTCGGTCCCGTGGTCCCGAATACTCCGTTGAAGGTCGAATCAACCGGTTATTGGTCACCTGTTCGATGACGTGTGCCGTCCAACCCGTGGTTCGACTTGATGCAAACGAAGGCGTAAACATGTCAACGGGCAATCCAATTGAGTGCATCACAACACACGAATAGAACTCAACGTTCGTGTTGGCGTGGTCAGGGTTCTTCTTGCGCAGCAGCTCCAAGCCAGTCTGTTCAACTTGCTGCGCCAGCTGGAACAGATTTTTGTCAGCGATCTTGCTGGCCAGATCACGTAGGATGACGGCCCTTGGGTCCATTGTTCGGTAGACTCTGTGCCCGAACCCCATCAACCGTTTGCCTTGGCTTAATTGCGCACTCATCCATTCCTCCGCGTTCTCTGGCTTACCAATCTCCTCCAACATCTCCAAAACCGGCCCTGGTGCGCCGCCGTGAAGTGGCCCCTTTAACGCTCCAATGGCAGCCGTCACTGCGGAATATATGTCAGACCAAGTTGACGCCACGACCCTCGCAGTGAAGGTTGATGCGTTCATGCCGTGGTCCGAGAGGGTAATGAGGTAAGTGTTCATTGCGTCAGCCTTCACTTTCTCAGGCTCCTTCCCAGTCATCATGTACAGGTAATTTGCAGCATGTCCCAAGTCAGAGCGTGGGGGCACTGGCTTCTGGCCTTGTCGTAGTCGGTAAAACGACGTGACGATTGTCGGAATCTTAGCGGTCAGCGCAATGGCTTGGGGAACGTCTGGTTTCTCGAGTGGCCGTCCAACGCCGAGGGCTGAGACGACGGTTCGAAGTATGTCAAGCGGGCTCGACTCTTTGGGGAAGCTTCGCATTAGTGAAATCGTCGATTCAGGAATCGAACGCGCATCACTGAGCTGGTTCTTCAGCTCCTCTAACTGGGAGCTGGTTGGGAGTTCCCCCTTCCAGAGTAAGTGTGCGACTTCCTCGAAGGTTGTGTGGGAGGCTAAGTCGTGAATATCATACCCTCGGAAAATCAGGCGCCCAGCATTTCCGTCAATCAAACAAATGCTGCTGGTGTCTATTACAACGCCTTCAAGGCCTTTAGCGATGGTTTTCGGATGGGACATGGGTCAAGAGCGACCTGCTACTTCCTTATTACTGAATCTCATAACTGATTGAACCTTCCCTCTGAACATTCTGACCGCGAAGTGGATGACGTAGCCGGTAATAGAGGGCCAAACCTACGGAGATGGCAGCGTAGATCGGGCTCAGAAGCCAGGGCAGGTAAGGGTTACCGGTAATTTGCCAAAATCGTTCCACCAAGCAATGGCGAAGCATCACCGCCGAGGCCTAAGAAGAGGCTGAAGACTCCCACATACATGCCCCGCTCAGCTTCAGGAGCAATCTCAGTAACTAGTACAGACGCTATTGGGAAGAACATGTTCTCCCCGATCGTCATCAGGATTACCGACACCAGCAACCATTCAAAGGTCGGGGCAATTCCTATGCTGGTAATTCCAGTAGCCAAAATTACGACCCCCAAAATGTAGCCGGTTTGTTTTGGCAACCTGTCCAAGTACGCGGATGTTGGAAACTGTAGGGCGACGACGGTGACTCCGGAGACTGAGAAAAGTGCCCCTAGTTGAAATGCTGTCAAACCTCTAACTTGAGTCGCGAAGATTGGGAGCAGTGAATAGAACTGCGAGTAGAACAGCATACTGAAGAGAGATGCGACACAGAGAACCAGTAGGTCCTTGTTCTTCAGCACACTGATTCTTGGTAGGGCTGGTTTCTCAAGGTCTGAACGCCTTGACTCCGGAACCAGGGTTATGAAGAGAATGAATGCAACTAGGCCAAGGACTGCGGATAGGATGAAGAGGCTATGGAAACCTTGGGTCGCGAGAAGGAAGCCGCCCACAAGTGGGGCCACAATCCAGGCCGCGTTTCCTACTATGCGGCTGACTCCGTACGCGGTATTGCGCTTGCTCTCCTCAACCTGGTCTGCGATGATTGTGGTTTGTGACGTGCGCGCGGCTGAGTCCATTAATCCGGATAGTGAGATGATCGGGAGAGCCTGGGCGAAGTTGATGATTCTTGTGAGGGCGGCCGGGACTACTGTTGCGCTCAGGTTGCCGAAGGCATAGATCTTCTTCCTACCCACCCTGTCCACAAGCCAACCCATCGCGAAGACCGAGAATGTTCCCAGCAGGCCGCTCACGAAGTATAGGAATGAGACAGCGCCGACCGAGATACCAAGTTCCTTGTTTAGGAAAACTGACAGGAATGGGCCAAGCATGGTGGAGGCTAAGCCTGTGACGGCGACGTTAGCCATCAGGAACCAGAAGTATTTGACCCTGGGAACGTTCGCAAGGAACTTCCGAGGGGTAGCTTGGGTTTCCGTTTCACTCCACCTGGTGCAACATAAGTGAATTCAGAACAGAAATGTTGTGCAATGATTCTTAAACAGGTCGCCAGCATTACACTGCGGGCAACAAACTATGACCTACGAGAGCGCCGGGCGTGAATCAGGAGTCGTTCAACTGAAGGAAGGAGACCAGGTGAGAGTAAACGACGACGCCATCTTGGCACCGGACGCAGTGCGCGGAGAAATCGGAACGATAACGAAGATCAACCGCTTCCTAAGTGAAGCGCAAACCTCAGACGATCGAATCGTAGTCGACAGGTACCAACAACTCGTGAAGCATCCACGTGAGACTGAAATCCTCGGGTTCGCTCTGCAAGTCCATTTTCCAAGGATCGGGGACTCGCTCCTAGTAGCCTCGAACGAAGTAACTCTCCTCTCCAAGTTCCATGAAAGGATCAAAGGACTGGAGGATAGGCTTGTTAGCCATCTGACGAATCCCCAGCAGTTCTCCGTGCTGCGCGATGGGGGTTTGGATGTACCATTCGTCAACCAGAACTTTGATGCGCCCTTCTTCGGAGACCTTGTAAGGTATGTTTTGAGGCCTAAGTTGGGTCGAGGTTCTACGAAGGTTCTCTCCCCTGAATCCTCAGGGCCCCCGCTTGCAGCCGTCTACGCGAGTATGGCCGGATTGAGTTTCGTTCGGGCCGTGAAGGTTACCGATAAGACGCGGCCTCAGGTCCCTGGATCATGGCGCGGGACGGTTCTGGGAGATGTGGAGGTTCCATCAGCCACCAAGAAAACCACACACTTCTTCGCCATCCCGCAAGGCGCCCTAACCAGCGATGACAACGTCATCATTTTCGACGACGTAGGCTTCACGGGCAGAACCCGCAAAGCATGCATCCAACTAATCGAAAAGGCTGGCGCAAAAGTCTCATCAATCGTCAACGTGGTCGAGAAATCGTATGGTGAACCTCGAACCTTACAGGTAGATTCAAGAGCCATCCTAGGCATCACGGGCTTCGAGCCAGAAAATGAGAAAACCTGCAAAATCACCGTCAATGAACTCTTACTGGAAGGTTTGACTCCGCCGCGAATAATCTCCGGCGTCAAGTACGAGCCTGAAAGATCTCTGAAGACGATTCGGAGTTGACCAACGGACCAAAGGAATCTACGATTGCAGATAGACTTCTGTGAATTCCCCGACGATTTACTCTACGACCTCGAGGCCAACGTATGGATAAAGGTCAACCAGAAAGGTGGAGTAACTCTCGGAATAACGAGCGTTCATGCAGCCCTCGCTGGCAGACTGAACCAAGTCAAACTCAAGGCTGTAGGAGAATCCGTGGCAAAAGGGAAGAATGTCGGCACCATCGAGAGCGTCAAATACTTCGGGGCAGTCCGGACTCCGGTGTCTGGTAGAATAACCGAAACAAACCTTGATCTTCAGAAGCGGGCGAAACTCGCCAACGACGCGCCATATACGGCCGGATGGTTCGTAACAATTGAGCCGACCAATCTGTCAGAGGAGATTACATCTCTAAGCAAGGTGCAAGATGTCGAAGAACGCATTCGGTCAATGATCAGAGAGGTTCGTGTTAGGTGTTTCAAAGCTTACCCGGACTATGATATGTGGGAGATAGGGGTTGAGTGCGCCGCGGTACTGGTCAGGTTGAATGATCTGATTGAGCGTTGTGCAATAGGTGATGTTATTCACGTTGTGTCCGATGACCCGACGGCAGATATCGAGGTGGAACGCTGGGCATATGATACGGGGCAGTTGGTGTTAGAATCGAGAAAAGACGGGAAGCTAATGCACTTCATCGTCCGAAGAGTGAAGTGAAACGTGCGGGAATCTGGGTCTTGATTTTAGGGTTTCTCAATGGGGTTCCGGATCATGTTACCCCATTCAGTCCATGAGCCATCGTAGTTCTTGACGTTCGGGTACCCGAGTAAGTATTTCAACACGAACCACGTGAACGATGACCGCTCACCGATTCTGCAGTACGTGATCACTTCTTTGTTGGCGGTGACACCCTTGCTCTCGTATAGTTTGGCAAGGTCTTCTACTGATTTGAACGTCCCGTCCTCCTTGACGGCTTGCGACCATGGTATGTTGACAGCGCCTGGGATGTGTCCGCCGCGTTGCGCGTGTTCGTTCGGGTACTCGGGGGGCGCCGTTATTTCCCCAGTAAACTCAGCTGGGCTCCGCACATCAACCAGCACCTTGTCACTTTTCTTCAGTGAACTCTTAACATAATCCAAGTATGTCCGGACCTGTTCGTTCGCGCCCGCGGTCTTGAAAGTTGTTTTGGGGTAATTCGGAATCTCCTTCGTAACTTCTCGGTCCTCCGCAAGCCATTTCTTGCGGCCCCCGTTCATCAACACAGTTTTCTCGGCACCATAGTACTTAAGAATCCAGTATGCGAATGCTGCGAACCAGTTGTTGAAGTCCCCATACAACACGAGAGTTGTTTGATTAGTGGCTCCTGCATTGCTGAGTAGTTGTTCCAGCTGCTCTTTGCTGACCAAGTCGCGTGCGGTTGGATCATTCAAGTCTTTCCTCCAATCCAGCAGCACAGCGCCGGGAACATGGCCCAAGTTGTAGTTTGCCGTTGGGTCGTAGTCTACCTCCGCCACACGTACCGAGCTATCTTTCAGATGTTGGCTAACCCAATTCGTGTCAACGACGGCTTCTGGATGCTTGTAGGACATGAGAATCGAGCTTGATATGACCTATGACATATTTAAGCGCCTCAACTACCCCATAAACCCAGCCTAGTGCCTCAGCGAGGCTTCCCTAATCCACTCCTAGCGCTTTATTGGATCGCCAATTCGCGCCGAGATGTATGCGACTAGTCAAAGTTTAAATTGGAAAGTTCAGCTGTCGCGCAGTATCGGGCACGTTCTTGACGCCCGGTGAATCAGAGATTTCCTCCGGATCTGCAACCGCCTGCAAGAAACGTCAAGCTCCAGTCCCACACTCACAAAGTTGGTCTTAGATTATGGCTTATGAGAAAATTATTGACGGCCTCACCTTTGACGACGTACTTCTGGTCCCAAAGAAATCTACTGTTCGATCCAGAAAGGATGTTCTAACCACTACCAATCTCTCGCGCCGAATTGAACTCAAGGTACCCATCATCAGCGCGCCAATGGACACTGTAACCGAGCATGCGATGGCAATTACGATGGCCCGGGTCGGAGGCATCGGAATCATTCATCGATTCATGAGCACCGAACAGCAGGTCGAAGAAGTGCTGAAGGTGAAGAGGTCTGAAAGTATCGTGATCGAGCAGCCCTATACTCTGAGCGGCGACCAGAGGCTGAAAGAAGCAAAACGGCAGATGTCCCAATATGGCGTATCGGGGCTTCTGGTATTGGATAATGAGGGAAGGCTACAGGGTATCCTAACCGAGCGCGACATCCTTTTCGAAAGGGATCCAGAGAAGAAAGTCTCCGAAATCATGACAGGCTACAATGACTTGGTTACAGCGTCGGCCGACGTGAGCCTCCAAGAGGCACAGCAGATTCTCCACAAACACAAGCTCGAGAAACTCCCGTTGATTGACAAAGACCGCAGGCTGCGTGGACTGATTACTACTCGGGATATAATGAATCTCGAGCAGTACCCAAACTCCTCGAAGGATGGGAAGGGGCGACTGATGGTTGGGGCCGCGGTCGGCGTCAAATCAGGCTACTTGGGGAGGGCAAAGGCGTTGCATGATGCAGGGGCTGATGTACTGGTTCTTGATGTGGCACACGCTCACTCGGACATTACCCTCGAGGCGATTCGCTCAATCAAGAAAACCATCCCGAAGGCTGAATTGATCGCGGGAAATGTTGCAACCAAGGAGGGCACTGAAGACTTAATCGCGGCTGGAGCGGACGCAGTGAAAGTTGGGATTGGCTCAGGGTCGATATGCATCACCCGAATCGTGACGGGTGCCGGCGTTCCGCAGCTAACAGCACTCATGGAGTGCACGAAGGTCGCCGAAAAGAACGGCGTTCCATTAATCGCAGACGGTGGGGTCCGAAACTCTGGTGACATCACCAAAGCCATCGCAGCTGGCTCCTCCACCGTGATGGTGGGGAGCTTACTCGCTGGAACCGAGCAGAGCCCTGGAATTACTGTGATGAGGGAGGGTAGGAAATACAAACTTGTCCGAGGAATGGCATCGGTGGCCGCGTCATACGACAGGACAACTCGTGAATCGGACCAAGGTGAAGACGACAGCGCCGTCGGCTTGCTCGATTACGTACCAGAAGGAGTAGAGGCCTTCGTTCCCTACAAAGGCAACGCCTCAGAGCTGCTAGCTCAGCTCGTTGGTGGGTTGAAATCGGGTATGAGTTATTGCGGGGCCACCGAACTGTCGAAAATGCGCGGCAAAGGAACCTTCATCAAAATCTCCCAAGCTGGTCTAAAGGAAAGCTATCCCCACGACGTAGAAGTAATGTAACCGTACGACTCTCGACAACACTCCAACCTTGCGAATCTTCACTATCGGCCACTCCACCAGATCCATGGAAGAGTTTACAAAGATACTTCTCAGCTTCGAAATCAAAATCCTGGTTGACGTCCGCAGCTTTCCGAGTTCATTCACCAATCCTCAATTCAACACCGACGTGATAGGAACGGTGCTAGAGCGGCATGGAATTCAATACATTTGGCTGCAGAGATTGGGCGGCCGAAGAAGGGGATTCGGGAAGGAATCCAGGAACACATGTTGGAAGAATAAGTCGTTCAGAAACTACGCCGACTACATGGAAACCGAGCCTTTCCGAGAAGGCATCGATAAGCTATTGCATCTGGCCGGCACAAAAACTGTGGCAATTATGTGCGCCGAATCCCTGTACTGGCGCTGCCACCGCTCAATGATTGCCGACTACCTGAAATCGATTGGAGTCCAAATCACGCACATATTCGACGAAAAGCACACGCAAGAACACGAGTATACACAATGTGCAATGATCGTAGATGGTAAGCTAACCTACCACAAAGAACCTTAACGACCGGATTCGGCCGGAACTAAGACAATGATCGCCCGCGTATGTTCCAGCCAACAACAGTCTCAATTAGGAATTTATTCGGGCGAGGTCCGTGGCTAGGGTTTCATAGGAAAGCTCTCCAGCCTGGTAGGTAGAAGCAAAATCCCCGTTCTTACCGACGATGAAGAACGTGGGTGTAGCGCTTACGCCGTACAGGTTGAAGACAGAGTTGGATGAGTCGTATACATAGGTCCAGGTGCTATGGTAGGTTTGTATGAAATTCGCAGCATCGTTCGCCGATTCCCCGTTCCATGCTCCAGAAACCGACAAGAAGGCCACATTCTGTTGTCCGAATTGACTGTACAGTCTATCCAGAATGGGTGCCATGTTCTGGCAGTGTGAACATGAAGGAACCATGAATTCCAAAAGCACAACTTTTCCCCGGAACGACGAGAGTGAAACTTTCTGACCCGTCAAACCGGATGGCCCAACGACGGGCAATGTGAAGTCGGGGGCCGTGTTGGATCGGGTGGTGGTTGTGACTGGTGGTGGCTGTGAGAAAGAGTAGACCGCCCACACGATGACCAGCAAGACGATCACGAGGATGACCTTTTCTACCCAGCTGGAGCCTTTCTTCTTTTTGACGGGCTTTGAGTGAGTTGGCATGATACGTTTCACTAGCAGGCATGACTTCTAATGGTTTCTTAGCGTTTTGGTCTATACAAAAAGTAGTTCTCATTCACCAGGCTGTCAGTCTATGGTTTGAACCATGGCTCCATGGCGTTGGAAAATCGTTGACAGTACGGCGCCCTATGGAATATCGATCATTAGGTCGTTTCCTTCGACCTTGACCTTGTAGGCCTTCTCAGGCTGAATGCTGTCTGAGCTGTCGCCATCAGGTCCAACAAGCACTCGCCCTGTCGTGACGTCAAATTGGGCCTCGTGCTCTGGACAAGTGAGCACGTTCTCTTTCAATGTCCCTTCGGAGAGATTACCCTCTTCGTGCGTGCACCAATTATCCATCGCATAGAATTCTCCATCAACATTAGCGACGACGAACTCCTTCCCGGCGACCTTAACGAGTTTCAAAGTTCCCACGGAGACGTCCAACTTGTTGCACGCCTTGACCAGAGGCATGAGGGCATCAGCGTTTCAGACACTTTTCATTGGTTTAAGCTCTTCGTCAGCTACCACCCAAATGCTCGTTCTTCGATTGCCTAAGTTTCGCGTTCAGTATGGGAACGACTTCGGCATAATCGCCTACAATTCCGTAATCGCAGCTCTTGAAGATGGGCGCGTTCGGGTCGTTGTTGATTCCCACGATCAGTTTTGCTCGGCCAATGCCTACCATGTGGTTGAATGCACCCCTAATCCCAACCGCGAGGTACAACTTAGGCCCCACAGACCGCCCGGTCAACCCTACTTGAAGTTGACGTGGAAGCCAACCTAAGTCGACGACCTTACGTGTTGTGGCTATGGGCGTGTCGAGAATTTCAGCCAACTCGTTGATGACCTTGAAATTCTCGGGCCCTCCGATTCCTGCACCGACGGCGACAATCGCGTCGGCGTTGTCCATCCTTAACGCATCGCGGTCGGCCTCGAACCTCTCTTCCACAACTCGCGAGAGCGGTTTGATTCTTGAGGGGCGGAACTCAACAACCTCGCCCCTTCGGGATGGGTTTTGGATGGTAGGCGTAAGCATACCTGGGCGCACGGTGGCAAGTTGGGGGCTCGTCCTGCTGAGAATGGGGGCGACGATATTTCCGCCGAAGGCTGGTTTAAGCTGAACCAATTGTTGCTGCTCATTCAGCTTCAAATCGATGCAATCACTGGTCATCCCAAGGCCGAGCTTCGCTGCAACCCTCGGCACGAAATCTCTTCCGAACGAAGTTGAGGCGGCCACGACGGCGTACGGCCTGTACTTTTCAATAGTTTCGGCTAAGGCGTCGGCATATGCGTCGCTGGAGTAAACTGACAGTTGCTCGTGATTTACATTGTAGACCCTGTCAGCGCCATGAGCAATAAGGTCCATCATCTGGGCTTTCGATGCTACACCTAAGACGACTGCGCAGAGTTCACTCTTCAATTCGGCTGCTAATTCTATGCCTCGCCCCAAAAGCTCGTACGTTACGCTTCTAATTTGCTTCTGAGCGATTTCCGCGACGACCCAAATCGCTTTACTCCCGGATATAATTCGGTGGGCTTGAGGCTCGATCCCTCTTTCCTCGACATCTTTCCAGCCAGAAAAAAGCCCGTGGGGCGTGAGTCTCTCGACGAGCCTTGCGACCTTGTCTTCTGTCGTGGAGCCTTCAATGATTTCGCATTTTCTTTTGGTCTCGATGGAGTAGATTTCGCTGACTGAAGTGGGAGATCCGATGAACCCAAAGAATGATGCGTCCGGGCTTAGTTCAGACGAAGTCATAACCTCGTAGGGTTTCGATTTCGCGGCTTCTAAATCCTCAGGAGTGGCACGGCTTGGTTTGATCAGTCTTTCCGCAGTTGTTAGCAAAAGAGGGAGTGATGTTTCCACACGTTGAAAACCGTAATCCGTTTCAGCTTCAACAATCACCTGGTCCAACGAATCTGGCAATTCCACCTTGGTGGCTGCGCTCACGTGCGGTATTCCCAGGAATTGGGCGACCTCGGGGCCCACGTGCCCGGTCTCAGCATCAACGCTGTATTTCCCACAGAGAACCAAGTCAAATGGCCTTTCCTTCTCGATGGCCATCGCAAGCGCACGAGAAGTAGCCAATGTGTCCGATCCAGCAAACGCCCTGTCTAACAAGTGAAGGGCCCTGTCTGCGCCCATCGCAAGCGCTTCCATCAAAGCTTCCTTTGCTTGCGGCGGACCCATAGTCATGACAACAACCTCCCCGCCGTGTTTCTTCTTAGCTTCAACAGCGAAGGTTATTGCTCGCCTGTCAAACGGGTTGATTTCGTTACGGACCCCTTCTCGAATCAGAGTCTTCTTCACGTTGTCAAATCTGAGCTCCGAAACCTCGGGAACCTGTTTGATGCAGACCATAATCTTCATGGCAGGTTCAATCCTACCTGGTTAGTTGTTAAGCCTGCCCTCATTGTGTTGCAGTTTCATGCGGGAGAATCTTGGTAGAAAAGCGGAACATTCTCCAAGTGTTACTTTTGCTCCAAGCCGTGTTAAATACCCAAAATAGAACACTCGTGCTTGAGGAAACTGCAATGGGGGTCTACTTCCTGAGGGACTTAGGCCAAATCGAGAGAGTCGACTTCCAATGTTTGTTTTGTGAGGTCTCTTTGGAGTCGAGGCAGATGCTGAACCGGCATTATCTGGCGGAACATGCGGCGGCATTCACGGAGGAGGAGCTCACTCTGGCCCGTTCCAGGCGCGCCCAGCTCTCGGACTCACAATTTCCCTAGAGCAGGTTCAAGGCTCAATTTACAAGGGTGCTTCTGCGTCAGCCGATTTTTTTACCTGTGTTTGGGCCGTACGTGAGCGACTGAACCTCTTCGATCTTGATGCTGACGACCGCCTTCGGTTTGAAGCCTAAGCTCTCCAGTTGGGTGGCTGCTTGGCCGAAGAGTGGGCCAAATGTCTCAAGCGTGGCCTTTCCCTTCATCCTGTACCCGATGACCGTTTTCGGGTCGAAGAAGACAACAGTCACATCCGGGGTCTTCTTGAGCACATCTCCCAACGTTTGCGAAAACACGTCCGTGAACTCCAAATGCTCATCATCCCTTATGCGAAAGTGCTTAGGTGACCCGTTCGGTGTACCGTCGCTTCGGAGTGAAGCTAGGACGCCGACTGAGCCGCGATACTCTTCATCATTCCGTTCTTTGATGAAACTCTTCACTTCGTCTGTGAGCACAACCATCTACCTCGATTACCGACAAGAAGTTAATGCGGGTAACCGCGGCCGAGCGCGCTTATGAACTTAACGAATTCACTGGTTGAACACTGGTCCTTCAGTGTACTCTTGATCGCCAGATCTGACCTCAGCAAGTGACTTCAACGCATGTCTTAACCGCAAAGTGAACCACTAGGCGTAATTGGTGAGGCCAATGCACTGCAGCTATCCAAGCATGTACTACCCACTGTTCGGATACTGGGCGTATCAATACCCATCGTACGGGTATTGTGGTTGCTACAGTTACCCGGCTTACCTCTACCCCTGGTTCGGGTACTGTTACCCGTACTGGTGTTGACCACACATCGCCCCAGCCACACTCCCCTCTATTTTTGGGAAAAATCCAATAACGCACACATCTTTCTCATGTGAAATTGCGAGGCGTGAAGTGAAAGAGTGAAGAACGGAATCTACGTTTCCGCACAAATACGCCGCCAACTTCGACCATCAAGCACTGGTCCTCGGAATAGCCAGAGCATATGCTCAGCGCGGTATCGCTGTGAAATCTGAAACAACCTTTCCCGGAGGAAAACAAGCGGACTTAGGGTTTAATTACGCGTTACTTTCTTTCATGAACTAGGTTCTTATGCAACAGCCCGCCACGTTGCAGGCAAAACTTGCGGACAGCATCGGAATCCTGCGGCGAAAGTATCCTTCGTTCGAGGAGGCTATCAACTCTTATACCAGCCAATATGGCGAGGGCTCGGTGAAGGTTTATGAGCCGTTCAAGATTAGCGACACAATTGACCCGGCCATAATAATCCTCGGGCGAACGACTCAGCTTTTCTACAAGAACTCCAAGCGTGAATTGAGCGGGGGCTTGGACTCGGTCATCGTGGAAAGTGGGAATGCATACATACTCGGAAGGCGGGAACCGCCCGACTCCAAGCTAGTCGTCTGGTCAACTGATGGCGAAGTCGAAATTGCAGAGTACGATATCAGAGCCATGATCATACCGTCAAGGATTCATGCCGCAATTTTCGGCTTGGAGAACAATGATGTGGTCTTCGCGGACCTCGGGAGTTCCTCAGGCTCGATCCTTGCTGGAGAAACCTCCAAACCGAAACCATTCATCTACTTGTACGGCCCGCCGCACATCGACGTGCATCATGTTACGATACCACCAAAGTATGCTTACCCCAAGCGCGCCTGACTGCAATTAACAGGTCAGGCTTTGTAGGGAAAGCCTAATTTTCAGCTTCGGCATGCGATGAAGGTGAAGGTACCGGGGGAGCTGGGGTGACCCGGCTGAGAGGACGGCTAAGGTTGCCGTCGACCCCTGAGAACCTGATCCGGGTAATGCCGGCGTAGGGAGTGTCCAAAATGGTAACACGCAAAGGAATCTGTTCCGGGTACGACTCTGAAAGAGTACAATCCACCGTCCCTGGTAACCTTCTGCAAACCAATGGAGGTGAAATTGGACGGTGAAAATTCCAACCAGAATCCTGACAGAAACAATCGCTATGGTCGCACTGGCAGGGGTTCTTCACTTCATTTCCGGATTCATTCCTTTCTTGGCAATGCCCCAAGGCGGGAGGGTTACTCTTGCTGCCATGGTTCCAGTTCTGTTCGTTGCCATTAGAAGAGGCCCACGTGTCGGGATTTTGGCAGGTATCGCTTTCGGGTTGGTAGTCCTTGTGCTCGAACCTTTCATTTACCATCCGGTCCAAGTCCTACTTGACTACCCACTAGCTTTCGGTGCACTCGGCCTCGCCGGCTTTTTCCGCAAGTTGCCGGTACTTGGGGTCGCAGTCGGAATCAGCGGTCGATTTATCTGCCATTTTGTCTCAGGGCTCGTCTTCTTTGCATCATATGCACCTGCCGGAATGGATCCTGCGGTGTACTCGGCAATTTACAACGCTTGGTATCTCATTCCAGAACTGATCATAAGCGCGGCCGTAATATCCGTACTTCAGAAACGGAAGATACTGCAACTCTACATGTAAAGCGGGCTTGAGGAATCTCAGCCCGCTTCTCTCTCCCACCTTTGATGAATGTTGTTCAATGGCTTATTTGATACGTTAATGGATTGATGAAAGTGAACGGGGCTCTGAGAATGGGCGAAAAACAGAAATTCGGTAAGCCTAGTCGCGACTACTTGCGTAACGTGATTTTTCGGCGACTCGGAGCCCGACGAAGAGACATAATTGTCGGCCCAAGGTTCGGGGTCGACAACGCCGTTCTGAGAATTGCGCGGGGTAAGGTGCTGGTTGCAACCACTGATCCCGTCTCCTTCATACCGGGCCTGCGCGCGCAGGAATCTGCTTGGCTCTCTGTGAACCTGATCGCTTCGGACTTGACTACAAGTGGATTCGCGCCGCAGTTCGGGATCTTTGATTTCAACCTTCCACCGCAAATGACGGATGTTGCCTTCGAGTCTTACTGGAAGGCGCTTCACACAGAATGCGTCCGCTTAGGCGTGGCAATTGTGGGAGGGCATACTGGTCGATATCCTGGGTGTGATTATTCCGTAATCGGAGGCGGGGTCTTGTATGCCATGGGCCCGGAAACATGTTACCTAACCTCGGCTATGGCGCGACCGGGGGACGATATTGTTCTCACGAAAGGAGTGGCCGTCGAGACAACCGCGGTGCTTGCGTCCGCTTTCCCTAAGACTGTCAGAAAGGCGATTGGCCCAACATTATTTCAGAACGCTCGCCGATACTTGAGGAAGGTCAGCACCGTGAAGGACGCGCTAACTGCGGCATCGATTGGGGTTCATGGAGATGGTGTGACTGCGATGCACGATGCGACCGAAGGAGGAGTGGTTGCGGCCGTCGTTGAACTGGTAACCGCATCCAATCTAGGTGCGGAGCTCGATTTCTCTAGCGTTTCAATTTCACCCGAAACAGATGAGTTGTGTAGGTTCTTTCAGATCGACCCTTGGGCGTCACTAAGCGAGGGCAGCCTCATCATAGCATGCGGCCCCAGTAAGACCAATCGACTCCTCAACAAATTGCGCACGAAAGGGATAGGCTCAGACGTTATCGGGCACACGACATCGAGAGGTAAGTCCGTATTTGCTGCAACAGGAAAGCGGCGCAGCCGTGTCCTGTATCCCAGAGCTGACCCGTACTGGAAAGTGTACTGGAAGGGGATCGAGAAGGGGTGGCAATGAACCCCAGCAGTCTTCCTTACTAATCGTTTGACCTGAAATTCAGATAGCCAATTTTGCCGATGCAGTTTCTGCACCAGAACTGGTTCCGCTCTGGTGAATATTCTGCGTACGCATCGACGACAACATTTCCACAACTCCAGCAACGGAGGAGAAGCATCCGCTTCATTCTGTGGAACTTGAGCTCCTTCTGGTGTTCTTGCCAGGCGGTGTCCCCGTACTCGCAGACGGAGTTGCAGATCTCGCAGAAGTAGAAACTACCCATTACCGCCAGTTCGCGGGACTGGAATGCAAGGTCAGGAGATTGTGACATGTGTTATCAACTGGAGATGCGATTTCCGAGCACTGGAATGGCGGTCGTAAATATGCTTTCGGTTTAACCTATGAAATACGCCTCATGCAGTCCCTTAGGCTGGCTTGCAAAAGTCCAACAAGTACTCAAATGTAGTTCCCATTGTTATGTAATTTGAAGGCCACCCGAAGATTCCAACGCGGTTGACAATGTTCGTTCTATCCCAAATTATCGTGTTCCGAAACTCATAACCCGCTTCGGTCAAAGCTCGATGAACATGTATGTGAATCGGTATCCTTCGGCCATGCTTTCCGTCCCTCCACCACATGTCTGGGACATTGATGACCGCGTGGCCTCTCGGTCTCAGAACTGTCAGAAGCTTTTCGTAGATTAAGTGTAATTCCCGAGAATAATCATCGATTGCCAATGTTCCCAAGTCTCTGGGGTCTTGGCTATACTGTTCTACGTTCAAGTATTGCTTGTTTTCTCTAAGGTTTCCTCTCCGGCTCTTGTTTAGCCTGGGCCGATTTAGAAGGTTAGCGTAGGGTGGCGAGGTAAAGATCAAGCTGATGGAATCGGGGGCTAGGCAGTTGAGTATGTTACGTGCGTCATCGCAGACCACAATCTGCCGTGTTTCACGCTTCCCGCTGAGTTCGTTAAGACGTGCTTTTGCGATTTCACAGTAACCCTCATTGAGGTCAAGCCCCACGGCGTTTCGCTCCAAGTCGCTGCAAGCAATTAACGTCGTTCCGATTCCATTGAAGGGGTCCAGCACCAATTCCCCTTTGTGAGTGAAAAGCTCCACGACTCTCTTTGCTAGCGCTATCGGCATTACGGCGGGATGCTTCTCCTTGTCCCTAACGTCACGTTTTTCGTAGAAGACTCGCCACACGCCAATCTGCGCTTTAATCCAGTCCTTTGCATTCATACAGTTGATGTGCCCGTCCGGGCATTTGCAGAGCCTGTGGCCGGATATTGAAAGGCGGTTCTCTGATCCCAGCAATCACAATTCACGCATCCCTTGCTGTGCGCTGCCGTTTGCACTCCAAGCGATGACTTTGCTTGGTTTGATTTTGATGATGGGGCGTGTTTCCAACCTCATCTTAAGATATTGGCGGTACTTGCATCGCAAAAGCGAGATAGCCCGCGCGTGTTCTTCGCCTACGCGAATCACCTCTGCGAATCCATGCACGATAACGTAATGTAGCTTGTCCCAGTCTTCAGAGTAGTAATCAGCGATCAAAGAAACCTTGGGGTTCTCTTCTATGTTCAGAATTCGTCGGAGGCCGCCCGGGTCAGTGCGTTTTGGTTTTTCGTCGATTGGAGTGTATATTATCTCGTTGTCATACGCGAAACAAATCGGCACGACGTAAGGTGTGCCCCCCTTTGTTGCGGTCGCAAGGTGAACTATCCTGGACCGCTTCAGTAACTTTCGAGCCCAGGGCTTTTCCACGTGCGGCGTTCGATGCAAAGCTCTTATTCCCACAGAACTATGACGTTAGATTTGAGTTAACTTTGCCTGTTTTCTTTACGCCTGAACAGGCGAGGGAGTTCCTGCCTGAGGTCCGGCAGACCGTTCAGCGCATAATCGCCATCAAAAAGGAGGCGGACGGCAAAACCGACGATGATGCGATTGCTGAGGCTATGGGACAGCTCGCGAAAGGAATTCAGAAACTCGAGGAACTCGGATGCGTTCTCAAGGACATGAATAGTGGTTTAATTGACTTCCCGGCCGTGAGGCTTGGAACGCGGGTTTGGCTTTGTTGGAAACTGGGCGAGGATGATGTGACCTTCTGGCATGAGCTGCACGAGGGGTACGCTGGAAGGAAACTGGTGGACGAGAAAGAATTCTATCCTGATGATGTGGCAATCAAATCATTGACGGGTGAGGCTGTCACGAAACCTCACTCGTAGGACCTGCAGCTCCTCAAAGAAGAGCGGCCGTTTAGCCACTGGCGAGAACTCGAATTCCGAATACTCCTGAAGAAGTGACGGAATGTCGTTCACGCTACTCACAAGCATGAGGGCTGTTCCATCCTTTTTCAGATGACTGGGTAGTTCGAGCAGGAATCTTCGGATTACATCAGCCCCCATGAGGCCTCCATCAATCGCTCGATCTTTCACAGTCACACTGGGAAGATAGGGTGGGTTGAACAGCACGAGGTCAAATGATTCACATACATTTGAGAAAAGGTCGGATTTAGTGGTGTCCAAATCAACCCCCAAACTCTTGGCTACCTCACGGGCGTGCTGCAATGCGATGCCGTCGATGTCAGATAGAGTGACCAAGGCACCTTGTAAGGCGCAGTACAATCCCAATACCCCAGAACCAGTCCCAAGGTCGAGCACGTTCTTCCCTGCTAGGTTGCCGGTGGGGATGGCGCTTACCATCAGGAAGCTGTCGTCACTTGGTGCATACACTTCTCCGGGTGGGTTACCGATTGCCTGAAGGACCCTTTTCAGAATCTCAGATTCTTTTGTGGACTCCTGCATGCTCTTCTTCTCTTAGGTCGGCTCTGTAGTCATGGTTCTGCCATAAATCGAATGAATTCTTCTTTGGTTCGCTTTTTCAACGTGTAGTTGTTCGACCGTTCGTAACCTATGGTGGAAGAGGGCTTGTTTCCGTAATCGTGGCCGGGGTATACCTTGACTGAATCTGGCAGGGATAGGATTTTGTTGAATAGGCTGTCATACATATCTCCGGCATTTCCGCCGGTGAGATCGGTTCGTCCGCATTCACCCACGAAGAGAATATCTCCAGTGAGCAATTTTCCGTTGATGAGGAGGCAGACGTGGTCGGGGCAGTGGCCAGGTGTGTGAAGCACATTGACCTTCAAGGATCCGACATTGAATGTGTCAGCGTCCTTGACACCAACGTCCTTCGGCACGGGGGATTTCTCGTGTGCAATGACTTTTGCGCCAGTACGCTGTGCTACTACATTGTTTCCTTGAGTGTGGTCGCTGTGTGAATGGGTGTTGATCACGTAGACGACTTTCAGCCCCAAGTCATCGCACAATTTGAGTAGCTTGTCAACGTCCCACGCGGGGTCTACTAAGGCCGCATCCTTTGTTTTTTCGTCCCCAATTATGTAAGAGAAGTTTTGGAAGGTGCCAACCGGAACCTGTTTGAATATCATAGGTGGCTGCTAGGGGAATCAGCCAGCTTTAATCGGTTTCGATTGCACCATTCAATTTGAGGGACAGTGAGATTGTGGTCGAGCTGATTGTTCTCGAACCTGATTTGTTCTTTTCATCTAGGATTGAGAGCATTTCCGCGAAACTTGGAATTGAAATCCGGATTCTGACAAGCCTGCAAGATCTTCGAGCAGCTCTGAGTGTTGAAGCGCCCAAGGTTCTGGTGGTCAATTTAGACGCATTGGCGGCGGAACTAGAAACCCTGGGGAAGTTGACTGATAAGAAGTCGTTCAAAATCGTGGGTTACTACTCTCATGTGAATGCCAAGTTGGCTGAGGAGGCTAGGAAGTTTGGGGCTGACTTGGTTCTTCCACGAAGCGCTTTTGCCAACAGAATCCAGGATGTGTTGTCTGGGCTAATGTCGGGCTGAATCAGGCCGCTAGCTCTTTCGCTTTGCGGAGGTCACGCAGTTCGTCTCCATTTTCGTCTATTGGAGTTTCCATTATGAAGGGTAGGTTTCGGATCTCTTCATGTTTGAAGAGAGCTTTGAACCCATTCTCGCCGATGTATCCCAACCCTATGTGCTCGTGCCTGTCGCGCCCTGAACCTTGTGGCCCTTTCGAATCGTTCAGGTGGACCACTTTTAGCATCTCGATCCCCAGAACCGCATCGAACCTACTGAATGTATCGTCAACTCCATGGGGGGTTCGGAGGTCGTAGCCTGCAGCAAAGGCATGTGCGGTATCAAAACAAACGCCCACTCTGTTCTTCTCTTCGATTCCGTTGATGATTCGTTTGATTTCCTCAAAAGTGGAGCCCATGCTGTTCTTCGTCCCAGCAGTGTTCTCCAAGAGCAACATTGCTTCACCACGGTCGGCGGACAGAACCGTGTTGATTGCGGCAGTGAGCTTCTCAAGGCCCATCTCTGCTCCTCTGCCAAGGTGGCTACCTAGGTGTGTGACGATGTACGGTATTCCAAGGGTTGCACAACGGTCGAACTCGGCTGAAAGCGATTTGAGTGATTTGTTGTAGATGGGTTTGTTTGGGCTTGAGAGGTTGGGCAGGTAGGGCATATGTGTCACAACTGGGCTGAGCCCGTACGATTCACTCTTCCGCCTGAACTCTTTCACCTCATCTGTGCCTAGCTTGCTGAATTTCCACCCTCTAGGGTTTCGTGTGAACATCTGGAAGCATTCACAGCCCAATTCACGCGCGCGGTCGAATGCTTGGTCTTTGGTTCCGGAGATTGAAACGTGCACACCTAGCTTGACCAAGTGAAACCGCACCTCGTGGAGAAGTGATTGAACTAGCTGATTGTTTGAATAAAAAAGATGTTCCAGAGTATCATTCCACTTTGCTTTCACTCACAATTGCATCGGGTTCTCTTGTCGGAAAGGTTGATATGATAACGGACCTGCACCGTGCAGCGATGGCCGCCGTAGCGTAGAGGAGTCCAACAACTCCACGAAACTTGGTAGCGTACAGACCATAAATGGGTACAAGGCTGTGGACCCTGCGGGGTGGGTTCAAAGCGCCCTCAAAAACGGCGTGAAACTCCCACCGGCGGCCCTCAAATTCCGGATGATTTTTCTGGCACTTGAACTCTAGAGATTGCAGTCTGTACGGATGGGATGTACAATCATAGATCAAATGCAGCGTCGGACGGGACCGGGTTCGTGCGAAGTGTGTGGAAAACGCCCTGCAACTAGGAAAGCCAAATTCACGGCGCAGTCCCTTGAATCGGCAGCGACCATGCCATTCGATGAGGAGGCTATGGTTGAAACGAATTTCGAGAAGAGGTTGTGTGAAGAATGTCTGGTGGCTCTGGGGAAAGCGAAGAATGTTTCAAATCTCGTTTCTGAACGGCTGTAGATTGCTGGAGTTTTCGTTGTGCGGTCTTGGGGTAGGATAACGAAAACTGAGCTGCAACCTTTTTCGGTGCTATAGCTGGTAAGGGTTAAAGGTTCGAGCGAACGGGGTTAGGGGAAGTGGGCCGGTAGTTCAGCCTGGTATGCCAGATCCTTACTGGGCCAAAGAATGTCCGGTTTGCAAGTTCTTACACCAAGAGTCCGGAAGGTCGCGGGTCCAAATCCCGCCCGGTCCACCAAAAACCGCTTTGGCGCCTTGGGTCTATCGTGAAGCTGTGTTAAGGACTAGGCAACAGAAACCGCCTGACAGATCACTCGATTTCCGGCGGGAGGCATTATTCCAGCGGCTTATCGAATTGTGCTGTGCTTACTTTCTTGCGAGTCTCAGCCACCAGAGCCATGACAGTTGGTAGCTTGATTTTTTCGAGTTTCGAGAGTATGTCTTCAACTATGCGTGCTCGTCGAACCTGTTCATTTCCAAGTGAATATTCTTCGTACGCCCAGAGCAGAGCTTCGATTTTGTCGGCTGCCTTGACGATGCTGGATTCCGTATTTTCCATGTCGGCTGTGGCTTTTCTGATCTTGACATATTCGTGGGCAAGCTCCTCGGGAAGCCCTCCCATGAGGTTTTCGAACCATTCCATTGCGCGAGCATCCAACACCCCCGCGAAGGATGTATCCTGGTGTTTGAATGGGTGGTGAATATCTCCAGTTCTAGCTTCTTCTGCGTCGTGTAGCAAAGCCATTCTCAGTAGTCTTTCAACATTGACTTGGTTCCCATTCCTAATTTCGAGGTCTGCGAGAATCATTGCATAGAGAGCGGTGAAGTATGAATGCTGAGCTACATCTTCGCGGATATGGCACTTGTAGACGCTGAATCTTCCCACCGTCATTAGAGACCTTATTGCCAGCAGGAAATCAAGGACTTCTAGATCGACCAATTCCTTTCAGAGGTCTCAAGCACTCATTGGATATTCAGGTTTTCGAATTGACCTATGAGCCGAAGTGTCAAGATTAGAATTGGATGAGCTAGCTGTTTCGGAGAATAACAGATGGCCGGAAAGACAAAGCTGCAATAGGCTGAACAGCAGCCGCTCGTCGGCTCTGTATCTGCGGTTCCCAAAAATGGGAGGTTTAGAGAACGGCTGGTGGAGGATTAGAGTATAATACTGGCACCGGGAACCTGTATGTGACGTAGTTCAGAGGGAAGTAGACTATAGGTAGCTGGTTGGGTGGCTGAAGTTCTACGGGCGTGTAGACTGGTCTAGCGAAATACACGTATGACATTTCTAACACTATTCGCATTTAAGCCCAGTTTACTCGTGATAAAGGTTGTGCGAGCCGCACCATCCTTCGTGCCTTTTTCATCTTGAGCTTGCAGCTATAAATCAACACGTGGCTGTCAACGGGTTTTGACTTGCGGATGCATGTTTAATGTTGGTTGTCAAAGGCAAACCATCGCGTATAGGCGGATTTTTGCTTACCCCGAATGCGGCAACCGTTATGTGATTCGTAGACGGACCCTTAATGTTCACTGAGGATTCAAGAATGGAAACCGTACCAGGCCTAATGCCGGCTCCAATGGTTGTAAGTGACAGATCTAAGCCAGTCGTGATTAGGCCGCCAGAAGTGAGCTCAGCTCATGATTTCGCCATGATCGCCTACATCCTGACGTTAATTCTCACTGTTCCGTGGCTCCTCATACTTGGAGTAATTGGGTACTATGGTGCCTTGAACGCCCTCTACCTGTATGGTTATGGGGCTCCATACTTCCTGCCCCCGACTGTGCCATCATCAATCATAGGGATACCGCTCATCGGGCCATTCATCGCATTTCTCGTCTTCGTCCTCACTCCCTCGTACATTACATACTTGGGCCTAGGAATCGGTGGCCTACTAATCCTCCTAATCTTCTTGCTCATCGTCTACTTCACCACCGTACGCAACATAAACCGGGGCCGCTACGAGAGGGCCCGCAATGCCTCACTCTTCTGGGGCGTACTGTTCCTGCTACCCGCCTTCTTCGTCATATTCTCGCCAGTACTCACCGGAAGCATCGTAGGAATACTTCCAGCGTTCTTCTTCCTGCTAGCGTGGGGAAAACTCAGTGAAGTCATCGCGAAGTACGGGCCGGTCGCGGTTCTAGGTGAAGCTGTTCCAGGAGCCCCATTCGCGGGCCCACCAGGGCCACCGCCTCCACCAATGGGACTTCCAATGCCTCCACCGATGGGTGGACCGATGGGTGGACCCATGGGTGGACCCATGGGTGGACCGATGGGAGCGCCAATGACTGCACCAATGGGAGGACCGATGCCCGCAGGTTCGATGCCACTCGGCGGACCAATGTCAGGAGGTCCCGCACCTATGCAACCCTCTCAACCGGCGGGTGCACCTTCAAGGATTCCACTGTGCCCGACCTGCGGCAAAGACCTCTACTACGCCGCTAACCATAGACGCTGGTATTGCCAGACCTGCGATAACCCAGGCAACCGCTAAACCAGAACGTCTATCCAAACTCCCTCAATTGCTTGACACGGCCCAAGTAGGTTCCATCGAGCAAGTGAACCTCAGCGTTATCCATGTCCACAGCCCCGGACCGAATCAAGGGTCCCAAACCTTCACTGGCATGAGCCTCTTCCATTCTTTTCGAGTTAACCGGCCGGCCTCCCAAGAAATCGTTGAAGGGCGGAACAAAGACACACCGCGAAACCTTGAGTTTCACATGAAAGTTCTCCTCTAACTGCTTTTCCAGGTCTCCCTTCGTCCTAATGCCCGCAGCTTTCAAAGTTCCCCGAAGTAGCTTTTTCGCGTCACAAGGTGCCATTACCCATGCAGGTTTCGTTAACCTGTAACCCAAAGCATCACGCAATGTCACGGCAGGATGAAGATGGCCGAGAATTGCGGTTTCACACCCAAGTATTTCAGGCGATGGCCAAGCGTGGCCATGCAACAACCCAAACCTACCCCAAAGTGCGATCCCCGTTGGCGAAAGTAACTCGACTTTCGACGGAGTTAACGGTTCTAGATTGCCGTCATGATTTCCAACGAGGATCTGAACAGAGGGAACGAGTTTCACCAGGACTTCAAAGAACTCTGGAACATCTCGCCACTCCTCGAGCTCAGCCCCCGTGACGCTGTGTTTGACATCTCCTAGCATTATGAGGCGTGTGGGATGTTCTTTCTCGATTATTGCCTTGAGCCTCTGGAGCATCTTGGAGGTTTGCGAGGGAACATGAATCCCCTGCTGAGCCAATGAAACCTCCCAACCAATGTGAAGATCACCGACAACAACGACTCTCTCAGACCCTTTCCGCAGAAGCAGTGCGGGCTCAGAGCCAATTGGCTTGAGAGAACTCAATTGAATTATCCTGCGAACATATGATCCGGTCTCAGACAAAAGGTTAGATAGCACTCGCGGTTTTCCACAATGACGTTGTAGCCCGGTGGTGTAGTGGACAGTTCAAACCCGCAGAAGCATAGAGGGCTTTGGACCCTCCGACGGGAGTTCGAATGGCATTGAAGAATGCCCGAAGGTCTCCCCCGGGCTACCAACCTACTTCATCTTCAATTCTATGCCAACAGTTCGCTTGATGAGTTGCGCTAGAACATCGGCTTGCGCTTTCGCCCCACCCTTTGCAGGGATGGAGACTACAAGCGGGAACTCTTTCTTGGTCCGTTCCAAGACTGGCTGAATCCACTCGAACACTGGCTCAGTGACCATGACAAGCGAGATCGTCTCATCCGAATGCACTCTCCTAAACACTCTCTCCGCATCCTCCCGGTCTTTAACTGCGTAGCTATTCTTTATCCCGGTCACCTTGAAATATGCCGACGTAGCCCGATCGGAAATCAGCGCGATCCTTCCCGAAATTCCTCACACTCCACTATAGCGTCCATGGGCAGATTAGAATTGTCGCAGCACATCCTCACGTTCCATGATGTGCCCACAATAGTGGCACCGTAAACGTATCGGTTCCTTCTGGTCCACGCCGAACTGTGGTTCAACAGGTTCTCTGGAATTTGATATACATGCAATGTTATCGCACTTCAAAATTCCTCTGATGTCGGGCGGAAGTTGCACAACCTTTTTCGAGACCACGCCGTAGTTTCTGATTATGTTGATTGTCGCATTTGGAGCAATCAAGGCGATTTTGTCGACCTCACCGGGCTTGAGCTCCCGATTCTGAATCTTCACAATATCCTTGTGCTGTTGCCGTTTGCTTTCCACATTCATAGCCACGCTCACAACCTCGCCGTCCTTGCCGTCGATGCCAAGGATCTTCAATACATCTAACGCGAACCCAGAGGTAATATGGTCGATGACGGAACCGTCTTCAATTTTCTTCACGTACAGTTCTTGGCGCGCCTGCAACGCTAGTCAGTTGATTAAGCCTCCCAAGAGTTATTTAACCATGAAAACCAACAAGAGGCTGGCGCTGACACGTGGATTTCGCTGGGCGTGACATCGTTTCAATAAAGGATTTTTCACGTGAGGAAATTGACTTCGTTCTTCAGATGACAGATGTGGTTGAGCCTATGGCCAAGAACGGATCGCACGGGCTCGACGGCAAGATTATGGCCACGCTATTCTTTGAGCCAAGCACCCGCACTAGGTTGAGCTTCGAATCCGCGATGTACCGCTACGGTGGCAAATGCTTGGGATTCGCGGAACCGAAGGTCGCCTCAGTTCAGAAGGGCGAAAACCTAGCGGACACGGTTCGAGTCGTGGAGAGCTATGCGGACGTTCTTGTTATTCGGCATCAGCTGGAAGGAGCCGCGCGTCTTGCGGCCGAATTCGCTTCCATACCCGTGATTAATGCAGGCACGGGTGCTGAGGAGCATCCGACACAGGCCATGCTCGACCTCTACACGATGCGTAAGGAATTTGGCAAGATTGATGGGTTGAACGTGGTTTTGGCCGGCGATCTGAGATACGGTCGCACGGTTCACTCGCTTGCATATGCACTCTCATTGTACGACATCAACCTGTACTTGGTTTCGCCTTCTATTCTTCGTATGAGGAAGGAGGTCCTTGAAGAAGTACAAGGTCGAATCAAGATTGAGGAGTTAGAGGACCTTTCGAAAGTCATGTCAAAGGCCGATGTCATCTATATGACCCGGATTCAGAAGGAACGGTTCGGGTCGCTGGAAGACTATGAGAAAGTCCGTGGGTCTTACCGGCTGACGGCTGAGGATTTGACGGTCGCGAAGCCAAACATGATCGTGATGCACCCGCTGCCTAGGGTTGACGAAATCGCGGATAGCGTGGACGGAACGCCCCATGCAAAATACTTCAAGCAAGTCTGGTATGGGTTGCTTGTCAGAATGAGCCTCATTGGATTAGTGTTGGGCGCCCTGAGCTAAGCGGATGTGTTACCTAAGGTAACGCTTATATGACGATCTCCGCCACCATGTTCCAGGATTAGGGATGCGACTCGAAATTCAACCTGCATCGCGAAAACGTCGAGTCCTGCCCATGCACGTCGTCAACTACACTGCTTTTCGCGTAGACTTCAAAACCAAGAATGAAGAGAGCGAACTACATCTATTGGAAAAGTTCCACGCCGCGAGAGTTCTATCTCGAGGCGGCGATGTAGATACTTATGTGGAACCCATACTCTACGACCCTGAAGAGCATTCGAGAAGACTGCTGACTGCGGACCTAGTAGGTATTCAGGAGGACAACCTCACCGCTGTCTTCTGCGAAACATCACCGCCGGACGAGGCATTGATGAAGGATTTGGAGGTTGTCGACGGTGCTGAGAATTCCAAAGCGGTCGTGGTTTATCCATTCAGAGTTGATGCTGAACCTATCGATTCAAAGTTCCCTGGCGCCATTGAAAGCGGCAAGGTAGTGATTGAGCACCTGAATTGGCGCGACCGCGGATTGGAGAAGGCGTTCCGCCAAGCATTGGAACTAATGGACCTTCTGTGCAACGAAACTCGCGTGAAGATGCTGCTCTCCCTCTTGGAGCACCCACAGGGGAAGAAGCATTTCAGGGAAGACATCAATCCTAAGCTGATCTACGAGAACGTCCCACTCCTGAGAACACACAACATGATAGATGAGCTGTCCGACGACCTGTACGGACTAACGCCGATCGGCACGACGATTCTAGGAGAGTACCTAGCTTTCGTCGAGAAAGTGCGAGACCTTCTGGAGAAGGGAGACAAGGAAGAAGAGTAAACGTAGGTGGTTCGTTTGAATACGATAGCTGAAGGCCTAGACAAATGTGAGAACTTTGTAGACGTATTCGAACTCGTCAAGAAGACTGCTGAGAGATCATTGGGTCAACGCCGGGCAGGTCTCATGCTCTACTTGGCCAGACTGCCGAGACACATTGGAGCGTTCCATACGATGGGGACGAATGGGATTGTGATGAACAGAAACACGTTGGACATAGTCACTCACGGCGCGCGTTCGCTGAGGGAAATCAACTCCTATGTCTACTCGATCTTGCTTCACGAGTACCTGCACTCACTTGGGTACGTGGAAGAAAGTGATGTTCGAAAGCTAGTATACGATGTCTCACTCGACGCCTTCGGCCCAGAGCATCCAGCTACACAAATCGCCTCGAAAGGCCCAAGCGCGGTGTTCCCGGACATTGTTCTAAATGAGTCGCCGACGCAGGACCCTGAAATCGAAGTGATCCCTGACTTAGAGGGAAGTAGCCACAGATACATCAGCTAGCAGAAACTAGCTGGCGAGCGTGTACTCTATTCTCTTGTCCGCGCTCCGCCTCTTTGACTCGGGCCAAAGATTGAAGGGGAGGAGCCCGTAGGACGCACGGCCAATGTAGGTCAGTTTGTCAGACCCGCATTTGCCGCATTTCGGACCTGTACCCCGGTCGGTGTTGCCGCAGGCAGTACAAGCGGAGTAGTTCGACGTGTAAGTCAGGAACTTGCAGCCTGCTTGAAAGGCCGCCTCAGTAGTCTTCAGTAAACCCGAGCCCGAAGAATCTGGCGCCGTACAAATTACGCTCAAATGTCCACCTGGTGTCGCTGATTGGAATTTCGATTCAATTCTTAGCCTAATCTCAATGGGCACCTTAGCTGTGAGTGGAACGGTGGGCATATCCGTATAGTGAAACAAACCCCGTGACCCATCAGCTACAATTACTGCTCTACCATACTCTTCGATGTCCAATTCAGCAAGCCGTCCCACAGCTTCATCTCCTGGCCGCTGCGAAACGCGAATTCTCATGTCCGCTTCTTCCGAAGCATCTTTGACGAGCTTCGATGATTCCTCCAGAATCCTCAAACCGAAATCCACTGCAATCTTGTCCCGATCTATCCTCTGCCCTGTGTGAGCCTCCACCGCCTCGCTAATACCGATCAGAGACAGATTGTAGGAAGCATTCTTCTCGTAAAAGTAAGGAGCCGAGGAGCTTCCACCTGCCAGCAGAGGCAGCAGTGGCTGCTTGAGCCGTTCGCCGACAAACCTCTTCTTTGCTTTGAAGCCCTCCACACTTAATGAGATCGATTCCTTGAGTAATGCAAGGAACTTCTCATCGCTCTTTTTTGAGTTGTAAGCAATCCGTGGAAGGTTGAGGAAGATCGTATCCATGCTCCCCGTTCTAATGCAGTCCGCGTCCCAGTGGCCAGTCCAGTCGTCAGAAATCCTTAGCCCTGTCGCGGAGTAGCTGCTCTTCTCCCCGTCGCCGATTAGCTCAAAGTAGGGAACACTCCTTGAAGCTGCGAGCTCATGTGCTTTTTCCAAAATCTTCCTAGTTTTCGGGTCGTCTAGCTCCTTGTGTCTGATTCTTATGATCAGGTGGGGCTGGATTGGCGGCCTAGCCTCAGACACTGTTCGGAAGGCTTCAACGGTTGCCTCGGCCAGCCTGAAGCTCTCATCTTGGAAATCTGCGTAATGGCCGCTAACTTTTCCTCCGGGCCCAATCGCTTCCTCTTGTGAGAGGAATTCTGGCATTTCTAGGTCAATGGTGAACGAGGTACCTGATTGTGGGCTGCCTGAGGTAATGTCTCTTCTAATTGATGTGAGAAAATAGGTTAGTGCCTTCGTCGTATCATCCAATTTCCTTCCTCGAACGTACGGGGCAAGGAATGTGTTGAGATATTCGAGCGTTTGTTCACCGGAGACTTCTCCCGAACCCATGTCGAGCACTTGTCTCACCAGAGTCAAAGCTCCCTCGAATGTTTCTGGAGGCTCTGTTCCTGGAAGGCTATTGCGTAAGAAATAGCGAAGGTCATGGACGATTTCGTTTGGTTTGAGTATCCAATTCTCTAGGTTTGCGATGTGTATCGATCCTGATAGGTGTGCGTCAGCCAGCTTATGGGGTAAGCAATTCAGCAAGACATACTCGGAGAGCACGGATTTAGCGGAAGAACGATGAACGAAGTCCGCACTTAACTGGCTATCGCCCGCATTTCGAATAAGCTGAGCGACATCATAGACGGGCATGCCGAGCCTCGTGAGTTTGTGGCGATACTCCTCCAGCCTCTTCTCGATGAGGATGGCGTTTACGAATTCGCGAATCAAAGGCGCTGTCAAGTACACAGTCCTCAACCTAATGAGGCGGTCCTCTGCTTCCGCGGCAATTTCATCAGCAATTTCCTGCGGGACACCTGCCTCCACCACAAGGGATTTGGCGATCTTGTTGCGGTGAAATTCCTCTATCGCGAGTCTGGATGTACGAACGTAGAGTTTACCGCGCTTCACGTTCACATATTCGTCCATGTCTCTTGCGAATGAGACGATCATTCGGCCGAGTTCAGTCAGCTCGTACTTCTTTGTCTTCTTATCCAGCGTGACCAAGCCAGTGCTTGTTAGACTTCGAAGATGGTAGACGAATTTGCCAGCGTCGCGGACAGGGTCGAGCTTCAGTTGAAACATTATTTCTGTATACTGGAGTGAGCCCTTGATCGAAAGCAGTCGCAATATTTGTAGTCGAACGGGCGCCGACGCGGCGTCAAAGATGCTGGCACCGACTCTCTCCGATGAACGTTGCAACTCAATACCGCCTAGAAGGTGAATTACAAGTACTATAGGCATGGGGTTATGTTTAAAAAATTGTAGTTGCGTGCATCTCGACAGATTACGTACAGTTTATTTGAGATTAATCAAGCCGTGGCGCCGTCGACAGCCGAGAGTGGAGATGAAGAACTTGGGCGAATTGCGCATGAACGAAGCCGATTACGCGAAACTCGCAGAGCTAGAAGACGCCTTCGAAAGGAAGGACCTTGAATACTTCAAGACTTTCCTAGGAAAATCGAGTGGTCTTCCCTTGCTGTTGCGTGTTCACTCTGTCTGCATGTTAGAGCACATGGGAAACGAAGACATTGTGAAGGCACTTGGTCAGGTCTTGAGAGATGACCCTAGCCCACTAACAAGGCATGAAGCAGCCTTCACCCCGGCCAGCTAGGTTTCCGCTCAGCCGTACCAGCACTTGTTGAAGCAATGCTCGAGGACGAGAGCCCCATTGTACGGCATGAGTCGGCGGTAGCCCTAAGCTCGATTGGGGCAGAAGATGCGCTCCCTGAACTGGAACGAGCAATCAACGATAAGAACGAGGATGTCAGCAACTCTGCTCTTATTGCCTCCGAATATTTGACCTATCTGAGTCGAAAACGTGATAGTGTCAGCAAAGTCGGAGCGACCTTGAAACCTAAGATTCGCCTATAGTAAGGAATCTGCTGCGCGTCGGTATGAGGCACTGGCCGCGATCGCGGAAGGATTTAAGGAAGTGGATGTTTCCTTGGGGATTAGGGGCGGTGGTCCAGACCGCGAGTCAACCCGCGTGGGGACAACTTGGTCTAAGATAGCGCGAGACGCCTTAAAACCGGTCTCGGGGCCAGTTGCCTGAAACGGCGAGCACACCGGTGATCGAGGGTTCAAAATGATCGCAAACGATCATGACAATCCCTCCCGCCCCACCAATATGATGAGAACAAAGCCAAGATGGACGGCCTCCTTAATGGTGAACCTCAAGCTGAATGGGCTCTGAGGGAAATGCGGGGATGCAAATGAGGCTTCGAACGGTCACTGCTCTATTTGGATTGATTTTCATCGTCACGCAAGCAACAGCGCAACCTCACATTTACGCTCAAATCGTTGATCCGCAACTGCAAAGCCGTCTCTCAAGACTTGAAGATTTCCTAGTGAATCAATTCAATGCCACAGTCGGATTAGTCAGGGAATCACCTGACCATTCAATCAGTCGAGACTACTGGCTCCTGTCAGATAATTTAATCGCCATGCATGTCTTAGCGAAAGATCACCCAGAGATCGCGGTAAGAATCAATCAGACTATGCAGAAATTCGGAATATTCACCGACGGCCTACACGAAGCACTATTCGGAGCTGCCATACCGCTGCTCCCATACACGCCAATAGTCAAGGTGGCCGAAAATGATTCATACCTTGTGAAAGTTGAGGTCAGAAGCAATGAGACGGGGAAGCTGCAACCGGACTGGACCGAATACGCTGACCTCTCAATCTACGCTGCGCTGAGCGCTCACAATACGGGCAACGATCAGCTCGCAATCTACTATTTCAACCGAGCCTTACAGATGTGGAATGGCGCGGGACTATGGGACCGCCCAACACAGGAAGACGGATTCTATACGACGAGTAAACTCGCGTTGCTCATGTACGCGGCTGACATGCTGAATCAAACAATTCCCTACAGGAC
The DNA here is from genome assembly GCA_049513715.1 of Bathyarchaeia archaeon. Lineage (GTDB taxonomy): Archaea > Thermoproteota > Bathyarchaeia > 40CM-2-53-6 > 40CM-2-53-6 > FEN-987. Next base: position 169,802 of record JBEKVV010000001.1, read on the forward strand.
CACGCTTGAAGACCATATTTGGCTATTCCAAAGGGAGGATGGCGGCATACGGTCGCACTACTTGGGTAATTTGACTTCGAACAGGGAAGCGAACAGTGAAACCGCTGGCCTAGGCCTCTTAGCCTATCAATACAAAATCCAGAAGGACATTCTCCAAGCAAACAGACAGGCGCAGATAATCGCAGAACAGCAAGCAGCAGCCAGAACGCAACTCATAGAGACCATAATCATAGCCGCAGTCGCTGCACTCGTTTTGGGGCTGATGCTTCTCAGGAAGATGAAAGCTCGATGAGATGGAAACTTTCCATTCTGAGTCTTGCGGCTGCTGGAATAGGAAAACGACAGTAATGAAATCGCTCAGAAACGAGCCGATTTGCGAGCAACTCACCGCACCTATGCGGTGGGGTTCTCCCGCCCCATCAAAATAAGACGTATCTGCTTTGAAAGTCACCAATAGTCTTGAGTCGGAATAAACCTCATTCTAGTTTGAGCAACCCAATTCACCTCGAACACCCAACCGGAGAATGGTCATTCCTCGTATCCCGCATGCATGAACGCATGCGGTGCACCAAAAGATGGAATGAAAACATCCTCGAATCTTATATTCGAGAGGAGCTGCCTACTCGCACTATCCACGAGGCTCTTCTCTCGTTGACTGTGAGCAAGCCCAACTGATGACCCAATGTATTGACTGCAGCGGCCGCTGCATTTTTCCTTGATGTCAGAATATGCTCGTTTCAATGGATTTGAATTGCGCTTAATCCAAAACGGCCGCTCAGTAAGGTCGATGATCGCCGCGTCGAACTCCTCGTTAACGGAATGAAGGTATTCGAAAGCATCGCCGATCACGATTCTGACTCTGGAGTCTTTGAACGCTCGGTTTACTCCTTTGATGTACTTCCGGCAACATTCAACAACCATTGGGTCGATCTCAATGACGGTGACGTGCTCAACTGAAGAAGATTCAAGCAATGCCTGCACTGTCTGACCGCTTCCACCTCCAAGCACGACAACACGGGCAACCTGATTTCTCTTAGCAGTACCACAGAGGGCTTCATTGAAGATACGTGAATCATAGGCGGTATGCTGAACATTACCGTCGAGGAACAACATCCTACCGTAGGAATCATTGTCGATTATGTCTATTTTCTGATATTTCGAACGTTCCGAGAAACAGAATCTCTTGGCATGATACGCGAGATGTAATCCAGGATAAGGTTGGTACACAATGTACTCGGATTTGTCAAAGCACACCTTGCGTCCGCTAATTGACATATGCTTCACTGAATGGGAAGAAAATAATCTATATTAGACCTCTGTCGTGCATTTCAGGTAATGAATCGTCCACTCTATAGCCAGCTCGTTGCTTACTATGAACTCGTCGAAGGCCGGGACTGGAAGAGTGAGGTCAACCTCATTGGTTCTGTTTTGACGAATTACGGGTCAGAATCTGTAGTTGATCTGGGGTGCGGAACTGGATACCATGTGAGAGCCTTAACGAAGCTAGGATTCGAGGCAACTGGGATTGATATCTCGAAACAAAACATCCAGTTCGCCAGAAAGAGAGCAAAAGAGGAAAACATTCGCCCGAGCTTTGTTGACGGTAGCTACTACAAATTTCGCCCCGGTCGTGTTTTTGACGCGGCTCTCTGTTTGAACTGGTCTATCCCCGTAAGGGACGATGAAGTGAAACGGTTTCTTGATAATACGTACCACTTGCTTCGCCCCGGAGGATTGCTGATTTTCGACTTTGAGAAGGTCTCGGAAATTGTCTGGAGCGACGTTGGAAAGGCAATCACGGAGTCATGGGATCAGCCAGGTAAGCTGATTGTAAGAGTTTCAGTTGGACATATAGCCTCAAAAGTACTATGTTCAAAGGACGTTTACCTGATCTACTGGAAGTCTTCCGAACCGACGCTGCCGGATGAGAGGTCAAGATATGAAGTTGTCAGGCAGAGCAAACGTGTTCAGATATATGTCGACAATTCCTGTGTGCGGTTCTTTTCGATGCCAGAGATAAGAGACTTCGCACGACTTTCTGGGTTCAAGACGATAGCTAATTTCGTTCTTCCGAGGAATAAGTACAAGCGGACCTATTCTGTCCTCAAGAAAGTTACCTAGGTGACGTTGCACATTCTGGATCCGTGAGTGTCTGGACTGGTTGGGCGTGCAGGCTTGGTCCCGTTTGTTCTACCTGAATCTCGTTCCGCATCTGTCGCAGAAGCTAGCATAGTACGCTAGTGGTGCTCCGCAGGTTGGGCACGAACCAAAGGCCCCGGGTTGTTGGAAGGGCACTTGCTGTGGTTGCGGGTAGTAGGGTTGTGGTGCAGGTTGCGGAAAAGCTGTGGGTGGGTAGGCAGCTGGCGGGTATGGGGGCGAGGCAGGAGGATACATTGGTACGCCTGGTCGTGCTATTAGGGGAGGTCCAACGGGTCGCCCGAAGAAAGCTCGCACATTGGCCGTGCTGAGGTAGGCGAGAATCAGCCCGTAGAAGATTATCGGGATGACGTTGGCAAGGCTACCGAAAATCAACCCCACGATTGCGATTATGAGGCCGATAATTGAGATTATCATTGTAGCTGTCCACGCCCACGGCCGCCCGGTCCAGAGCCCGTAAGCCAACACGAATGAGATGAATCCGAACGCGAAATAGGCTATGGCTAGAGGAATCAGAAAGAAAGCGAAGGCCGCTGAGAACCCCATGCCAACAAATGATAGGGCGAACGCGTAAACCGCCAAAAGAATGATACCGATCAATATGTCAATGAAACCAACAAGGATCTGCAGTACTGTCAGAATCGTAACGCCAGGCAGCCTTGGAGGCCGGAACATGACTGGGATCATCGGGCTACTCCTCGGATTTTCTATCTTGCTTCAGGGTGTTAAGAAACCTTCGAATAGATACGTGCTTGGTCGGTATTGGTCGTTGGTAGCGGGGGGTGGATGTTCGGGCGTTCTTGTGGCCTTTCGAACCACCGTTTGAGGAGCCTTCGCGGCTCAATCTCAGGGTTTCTCGCCAGGATATGAGCCCTCCGCACTGAAGGGTTCTGCGGGTTAAACCTGGCTACCCCACCCCGCTACGTTTTGGAACCCGCAGAGATTGTTGCCGAGCTACAGGCTTGTTGCCACGCTAGATAAGTTTGTTTCGTAAGCGCACGAGAAAGGAATCGGCAGTTCATCCAAACTGTAAGCTGAACCGCGACCGAGCCTTGGACCGTTTGTCAATTTTCTCAAAGGCCATCCAGTGGGAGTGTACCACGCGCTTCGCTTCGCGGGACAAAGAGTTCGGCTGCTATGATTCTTCGCCTCATGGAACGTTGAGTGAAGACTTTCCTGATTTCCCAAGAATTCTTTCCGTTATCGTTTGTGGAGGCCTCTGCAAACTACCGCAGTTGGAGAATTTTCCAGCCGGTCTCTGCCGCGGTCGCTCTGCGGAATCTTTTACACTCTCTTGACAACTTTCCTGGTGTAGATGTATGCCTTTGCTGTAAATAAGTTAATACTTGCGCAATGGGTACGGGAAGCCTTATTCATCTTGTTTCATGCGTTTCCCCAGATCAGAAATGTCATACATCGTCGTACCTAGACCACCGGTCCCATACACTTGCTACGTACCGCAACAATGCGTTGCACCACAACCACCTGAGGTATACTATCAGCCGCCGCCACAAGCCTACTGTGCTGTTCCGCCTCCCGTTGCCTACGCATACCAACCACCCCCCGTAGTATACAGTTACCAACCACCCGGACAAATCGTCTACACACACTCACCGCCGGTCAGAGTGCAATAGCGCGTTTCCTCCTAAGGTAGGAGGAGCGCGTACCATCCTTTCATTTGGAGATTGGATACTTCGCGTATTCCCGGCGAGGATCCCTGCTTACGGCTTATGCCATATCCCTGAGGGTGGTTTGCCGCTCCAGTTCTTTTCGTGGCCGTACCTGTGCAAAGGTTTAGTCAAATGCCTGTGCGCCTTAGGTGTGGGAATATAAATTCCCGGTTGTAACGTTCTCCGTTGCCGAATGATTCGCTTCACGGCTTTGGGTTCTTTCAGATGGCATTTTTCACATCTGAACCCTTGCTTTTTCCCTGCCGATTTCATGTGCTTGCCGCACCGTGAGCAGACGGGGTTTTCGATTTTGAGTTGTTCCGTTAGGCGGTCGACTCTAATCTTCTCCAGATTGACATTCAATGGCTGGTCGCTTTCGTTATTTCTCACTCCACCAAAAACTGTCACCTCGTCCCCTGCAATCAATTGTGCAATGATATTGCAGAGTCTGCCCGTCGGTTCGAATGCGGCACACTGTATCGTCCCTTCATCGTAGTCTAGTGAAAAGAACACGTGCCCCCCACGAATCCTGTGAGGGTGTTTAGCTAAGACACCGTGCAGAATGATAGGACGGTTTGGTTTAACTGTTGGGTGAATTGGGGTTTGAAGAAAGTGGTTTTCAGTTCCATGGTTTGTACGAAAGATGACCCACCGTTCCACGGGTTCTCTGATTTTCAGTATTCGGAATGCGCGTTTGACGGCCTCTGGGTTTTCACCCCGCAAACCCAACAGAACGGGGTCAGGCCCGTGGGGTGTGATAAGCACTCGCTTGTTCTCTACGTCATAGTTGTTGAATGTTTCAGGGGATGTGAGGCGGTCCATTTTGCGGACTGATTTTTCGTCAACAAGCCTCCGCGTCCCCCAGTTCTTTCTGTCACGGTATGCCACAAGTTCGTAAGTGTGGTCGCCTGCAAGGGTTTGTCCAACGGCGGCCAGGGCTCCAATGAGGCCCAAGCTGGTTCCATATGCTGCAGCCTCCGCTCCGGATGACTTGAGGCAAATCATGGCATCGCGGCCGGTTAGGACATCCCACAACGCTCTCCGAGAAAGTTGCTTTATCGTGGCCGACGGTTCGCCTTTGACGAAGACTGCCGCAGGGTCCGTGCCTGGGTGGCCGAAATGGCTGTTGCGCTCAATTTCCTCGAGGACGGCTTCCAGGATTGGGTTGTAGAAGTGGCTCGGGATTTCAAGCCGCAGAGCTACGGCGGCGTTTCCCCGCGTCTTGTAAGGGATGTTGGGATTTAGGCGAATGATGTTGGGATAATCCGTGAACTTGATTCCCATGTCCGAGAGCTTTTCGACCAAGCAGGCTGCAATGTAAGTGGTGCAGCCCCCCTTCGTCGAGTCTGTATCATCTATTCCTATGTTTAGTTGCACAATTCTAGCCCAGTCGGCATTATCCTCGGCGAACCGACCAGTGCAAGTGGACTAAAGGGGTTAAGTTCCTTCCACGACAATCATCGTAAGGGTGGAGCGAACCTTGTCGAGCCTGCGGATCTTCCATGTCACAATTTCCTTCAGCTTGTCCATCGAGTCAGCTTCAACTTTTGCTACTATGTCGTAGACGCCGTAAACAACGTATGATTCCTTGACATTGCTGATCTTGCGTAGTTCGCCAGCTACTTCGTCCTCCGAGCCTATCTCTGCGTTTATCAGGACAACGGCTAATGGCATTGGAAAGCCTCGACGTAAACCCATGTGCTTCGGGTAGTGCTAAAAAGATTTGCCTGCCTAGTTTTTCTGGTTGGGTCTTCGTGGTCTGGGTGAGTGCTGGTTGCGGTAGCCTGTGTTTTCTATGATTTCCCAGTGGCCTCCGGCCCTGTCTGAAGGAGCTGCCCCAAAAGCAGACCCGGCACGCCACCCGCACCCGAAAGTTAGAACTTCGAGGTCGTCCTGTGATTAGTTCTTTACTCGATAAAGGGCGTATTTCCACAGTTCTCTGGAACAGGAAGGTAGTGCGATGAGATTGATTGGGTTAGTAGGTGGCACTGGCTGGGTTTCAACCGTTGAGTATTATCGCATTATGAATGAGGAGGTTAATCGTCGGCTTGGTGGGCTGCAATCTGCCTGGTGCGTTCTGTACTCATTCAATTATGCTGTAATTCATAAGTTGAATGAATCGTTCGATGCGGAAGGTCAAGGCACGTTGATGGTTGACGTAGCAAAAAAGTTGACCAGCATTGGTGCAGAGGGTATCATGCTCTGCGCTAACACTCTACATCAGTTCGCTGAGCGGGTAGAGAAGGAGATTTCTGTACCTTTGATTCACATCGCGACTGCCACAGCCAAGGAAATCAAGAAGCAGAATATCTCAACTGTTGGACTGCTGGGTACCAAATACACGATGGAGATGGATTTCTACAAGAACAGGCTGAACCGGGAAGGCATTGGAGTCCTTATTCCGAATGCTGACGAGAGAGAGTATATTCACAGTAAGGAAGTTAACGAGCTTCTCAAAGGCGTTTTCACGGACGAGAGTAGAGCCGGATTCTTGAAGATCATGAATCGTCTTCATTCGGAAGGCGCTGAAGGCGTTATTTTGGGTTGCACCGAATTTCCACTACTTATCAGATCGCAGGATACGACACTGCCTCTGTTCAATACATTGCGTATCCATGCTTTGGCAGGTGTAGATTTCGCTCTAGGGAACAATCATTCTTAGATCCGTCTAACAGCATTTCCAATCCAACAGTATGGATCTACAAATCTTTGAAGGGTGTGGTGGGTTCAGTGGTGATTCAGACGGACACTGGCGGATCCCAACTAATCTAGGCTCAGATATACGTGGCTACCCTAGACACGCCGCGAAAGCTGGACAGAAACGACTCTGCAAAAAGACTTGCCTAACGAGAAGTCGGACATGAAAAATGATAGGAGCGGTTATTCGCCTTGCAGCAGCGGCTCATCTTCAACGTCGACAGCCTCGTCAATCACGGTGACTTTATCCACGGCCCAAAACCGCGATAATGGGCTTGATTCGAGGGCGCGTCGGATCTCTGCAGTCAGCTCGCCAGCCGGTAACTCATGCTGATCTGAGTCGACAACCAAAGTCACAAGGGCAACTCGAGGCAAGTTAGACACCGGCGCAAGTATGGCGTTATTGTCATTTACGGCTTTGCTTCCTCTACTACGAAATTCAGAGCAATTCCTTATGTTATGGTGGCCGGCATATCCGGACATCACTGCTCACGAACATTACAGCGTCACCTCGGCTCAGGGTACAGTTTTGCCGCACCAAATTCAACCGTTACTGCTCAAAACCCACAACCTTTACCAGCCCCCTAAACTGACACAGCGGGGCAAGCTTCTTTGCTACGCCGCAGCGCAACCCTAACCTCTCTTGACATAGCGATACTCGACATGAACTCCGAGTACCTGGGCGTTTCGACACTTCAACTGATGGAGAACGCTGGGTGCGCGGTGGCGGACGAGATTATATCTCGATTCGGGAGGGGGAGTTCTGTTGTTGTTTACGGCGCCACAGGCAAGAACGGCGGCGACGGGATGGTCGCCGCGAGACACCTGGCTGCGCAGGACTTCAAGGTAACCTTCCGACTTGTAGGCAACAGTGCCCTAATCTCCGACGACATTGTCTCGCGCAACTGGCTAGCTCTCAGGTCCATGTCCTCAACAGTCAAAATTGAGGAATACCATGACTCTTCAAACGTACCCAAATGTGAATCGGATGTGGTTGTTGATGCACTGCTTGGCACAGGTGCTAAGGGGAGACTTCGCCAACCGATCCTCAAGGGGGTCGAAGCTATCAACAGCAGCGCGGGCTTCAAGGTCGCAGTCGACGTTCCATCCGGAGTTGATTCCGACACAGGCGAAGTGCTAGGCGAGGCCGTGCGTGCAAACCTCACCGTGACTCTACATGCCATGAAGAACGGGTTGTTGAGGGCGAAAGAGTTCTGTGGCGAAATCAAAGTTGCTGATATTGGGATTCCGCCGGAAGCAGCGCTGATAGCTGGGCCGGGAGATGTCGCAGCTGTTGCCATCCGCCGACTTCCGGAGGCACATAAAGGACAGTTCGGCCGCCTGCTAGTCATTGGAGGAAGCGAAATCTTCACGGGAGCGCCGTCCCTTGTCGCCCTCGCGGCCTACAGAACGGGCACTGACCTAGTCTTCATTGCAGCTCCAGAGAACACTGCAAACATAATTGCGTCAATTTCCCCAAATCTAATCACAATCAAACTCCCAGGTCCGAACCTGGCGATTTCACATTTCAGACTTCTGCGCGAACAGTTGGAGAATGCAAGCACCATTGCAATTGGGCCTGGGCTAGGATTAGCGAAGCCAACGATTTCGGCAGTCAGGAAAATCGTGGGTTACGCGTATCAAGCAAAGAAACCGCTCCTGCTGGACGCTGACGGTTTGAAAGCTCTCGGCGTCATAAGAAAGCAAATCTTCCTCCCCACAACCGTCGTGACGCCCCATGGAGGCGAATTCCAAGCCATAACCGGCAAAGCCGCATCACGAGACCTGAACACTCGCTCAAAAGAAGTGAGGGAGTTCGCGGCAAGAAGTGGGGCTATCGTGCTGCTGAAGGGACACACTGACATAATCTCTGATGGTGACCGCTTGAAATTGAACAACACCGGAAACCCAGGCATGACGGTGGGAGGAACCGGAGACGTCCTCTCCGGCATTGTTGCCGGTCTAATGGCGCAAGGCGTTGACCCGTTCAGGGCGGCTGTCGCAGGCGCCTTTGTAAACGGGGCAGCAGGAGACATCGCTGCCGACGTGCTCGGGTACCATTTGACCCCAACTGATCTCCTAGAACACATCCCTAAGGTGTTTAACGACCCGATGAGCTACAAAGTCATTCGTGAGAAACGACTGTGAATGTATTCCGGGTCAACCTTGCAAGACGAATCGGGTGTCAACAAGCCGAAAGTGTACGTGCTTCTTCTAAAACAGGATGACCCGCGAAAATGCACAGCCTCTAAACTCGTCAGATTGAAACTAGCAACGCCCCTACACCGACTTCGCCAAGTCCCACGTAGGTCATTGGTCCTCGACCCCACAGCTTCAAGGGTTCTCCTTCGGAGCGATACAGCCGCCTGTATGAGCTACGGGATAGTGGTCGTTGACTGTTCTTGGGAGAAGGCAGACAGAGTCTTCGCGATCCGTCTGCCCGGTCAGGGGAGGCGGCTCCCTACCTTGCTGGCAGCAAATCCGGTGAATTACGGGAAGCCGCACAAACTCTCGTCCGTCGAGGCCTTGGCGGCCTCACTTTACATAACAGGGTTCAAAGAAATGGCGGCAAAGTTACTCGCATCGTTCAAGTGGGGAGGAACTTTCCTGACATTGAATCATCAACCCCTCGAAGCTTACTCTTCAGTTGACACGCCTGAGGAAATGTTCCACGCTGAAGCTCAATTCTTCTAAACTGATTCTCCTTCCGCCGGGGAGCCTATGTGGGAATACACATTGATACTTCGGCTCAATTCTGTCAGTGATTTTGCGTGGCACATACAGTGACATCCAAATCTGGTCAGATGTCGCAACGGTCAACCCTTGCCTCAAGTGAATATGCTCATGGCGGAGAATGCTGTTCGAGTTTTGCACACAGCCTCCTCGCTATAGTTCTTTCAATGGTCTTGCCACTTTTGCCGAATGTGCGTTCAAGAACCAGGAGGAAGTCATTCAGGCGCCCGGGTATTTCGGTCCTTGTCATGTAGTAGTGCGATTCAATGTGATCGTAGAATGCGTCCCTAACCCGCTGCCCCAGGAGGTCAACTAAGACTTCATCTAGTGACTCCAGGAACAGATAATTGATGCTTTTTCCATCGAAACTCGTAACCTTGATGGAAAAAAGGTCTCGAAGTAAAGGAACCGTTTTCTGTTCGTTCAAACTCAGATTTGTCCTCCCGTAGGCGTTTTGAGGCCAATTCGCGCATCAGAATCTAAGTTGCAGCTTTCACCCAAGTCTGGCAATGCTGACTCCCCTTTTTTCGTAAACCAGTTGATTGTTGAATAGGCCTCTTAGGCTGGCAACGTCCTTCGGATCGTGAGCAGACGGATTGAAGAGGAAGAGCGCGGTTATGCGTGGGTCGTTTAGGGTCTGAAGCGAGTCCTTAGCAAACTTGTACATGCCTTTGTACGCGTTTGTCTCGGATTGTTCCGCTAAAGCAAGGTCGGTGAGGCTATCAAAGACGAGGCTTATTGGTCCTCGAGAATACTCGTTTAACGTTTTTTGGAAGCCGTTGTCGACGTCGACATTAATGATGTGAATTTCATTGTCGTCCTGAAGGGCTTGACGAACACTGCTTCCTGTCTGGGTTGTTACGATAACCGTATCTCCGAGGAAGGCGCATTCCAAGGCGAAATCTCTGACTACTCTACCGTAATCCGTCCTGGGATCAATCTCAAGGAGAATCTTCTTGCCCAAAAGCCTGCTGTGTTCAATCCCCAATTGCCTCGAGAACTTCCAACTCCTAGTTTCGTTTAGGCATCTTCTCGTCTCTGTCAACAATCCGGAGTTGGTGAATGGTTTAGTGAGGTGCGCCTCCGCTCCCGCTTCCGTGCTCAACTCTCTATCGACGTTTCGGCCAAGGGCGCTTAGTACGATGACGGGGACGTTTTTGGTTTTAGACTGAGATTTGAGGATCTTGCAGACCTCTAACCCACTCTTTCCGGGCATGAGAAGATCAAGTAGAACGAGGTCTGGAATTTCGACTTCGGCGAGATTGAGCGCCTCATCCCCTCCGAATGCTGTGAGGACTTGGAATCCTTCTGTCTCCAAGATCAGCTTCAGCAAATTGACAATGTCGGATTCGTCGTCGACAACGAGTATCTTATCCATGGACTTTCATCCACTCCTCTTTTTGCTTTGGCAAGGTAAACGCGAAAGTAGCTCCTCTTCCTCTACCCGGTGAAGTGACCCAAATCCTCCCGTTGTGAGCTTCAACGATTTGTTTTGTTAGACTCAGACCCAGACCTGTGCCGCTAAAATAAGTTGACTTCTCGATCACCGCGAAGGGCTCAAAAACACGTTCGAAATCCTTCTCATCTAGCCCAATTCCAGTGTCTACGATGTAAACTGTTATTGTGCCATCTTCTCCTTCTTCAGCGCGAACACTGATTTCTCCTTTTTCTGGTGTGAACTTGGTTGCGTTATTTAGGAGATTGATCAGTGCTCCGATCAACCTCAGTCGATCACCCTTGATAGGGAAATCGCTTGGTGGGAATTCAAAGTGAATCACCTGATTTTTCTCTTTGACCAACGGTTGCATTTCTTCAATGCATTGCAGTAGTATTTCTCGCAGACTGAAGGTCTCAATCTTTAGCTCAAATCGTCCAGCTTCGATGCGCTGGATGTCCAGAAGGTCTTCTGTTAGCGCGAGTACTCGATCCGTGTTACGGCGTACGATCTCAACTTTCGATTTGATACCGTCGGGTAGAATTGGCTCCTTTGTTAAGATGTAATCAACGTAGCCTTTGATGGATACAAGAGGAGTTCTGAGTTCATGCGTAAAGGCTGAGATGAATCGGTCCTTCATGGTCTCAAGTCTTTTGTGCTCAGTAATTCCCCGCACAATGGCGTTGATTCCATGAGTTTCTACCATAACGCCGTCTATGTGTGCGATGGTCCCGTCTGGATTTAGAACTGCCTTGGGATAATCCCGCACCCAAGCAGTGCCACCGTTTCTTTGGCGTAGTTCGGATTCAGCAAACACGCTACCGCTACGAAGCTTTTCGAGGTGTTCTTCACGGTCGTTCTTATTTTCGTAGATCTCGTTCAAATTGACATTCTTAAGATTCTGTACGTCCTCGTAACCGAGAATTTCTGCGAGTTTTTTGTTTGCCTCAAGAATCTTCCCATCAAAGGTGGCCCGATAGATTCCGACCGGCAAGCCGTCGAGCAAAGAGACGTAGTTTTCATTGTGTTTTCTCAATCTCTCAATCATTCCTTTCTCAATTGTCGAAGTCTTAGAGAGGATGACACTGCACGCCACGAAGACCGCAAGGATGGCAAATACTGTGAGATCAACCCTTGCGTATATTGCCCAGATAGTCAGAACACCAATGGCTAAGACTATTAGCGAACGGGGATTCAGCAAAAGCGTCTCACACTCCGCTGACCATACACCTGTCTTTTCAAACTGGGTTTGAGAGAGTACATCGAGATTTCTTCCATCACTTGATCTATCTTGCTACTTTGCTAGGTGAGCATCAGTTTGAGATGAGTGTCTGTTGTAGGTGTTGATGAGCTTGCAGATTATGCCATCGTAGGTCTCGCCTTTTTTTCCCAAATCATCAAGTTTTCGCTTTGTTTCATTTCTAACCTGAATCGTCTTAGTCTCGCTCAAACCTGCTACCTGTGACTATAGCCGCTGCAGTTGCTGTAAATTGTGCTGTTACTACTCTGAGAAACGTACAGTGACATGTTCGGCATGAGTTCAGTAGACTTGGCTCTATGTGAATGAGGGATTTCGCGTCACCATTAGGGTCACAAATGGGAACACGATTTCAGATGATCTCGTATGTGTTGAAGGCATTGGGCGCGAAGTAATTGCTACTGGGTTGTTACTGTTGCTGTTCCTTGGGGGTAACAGCGGGAATTAGAGGCCACGCGTGGTACCTGTTACGATTGTAGAGGGACATTGGACCAGATCAAGACCATCCAAGTTAAGGACGAGACGAAACGTAAACTCGTCAAGCTTGGAAGTAAAGGCGATACATACGACGACATAATCCGCAAACTCATTCACAGTCATCTGAGATTGACAAAGCTGATTCAGCGACCAGGGAACACGCTTGATCCTTGGAAGTAAGGGATGATTTATGTCAGCACGTTCAGGCCTCGATTCTACGAAGCTTCAAGGTTGAACACCTATTGGTAGTTTCCACAAAACTAGAAAATTCCAGCCTAGGTAAAATGAACCTTATTAGGGAACCTGGGATAAATTACGTGTGCGCAGAATGTGGTGCCTTGCTCTATCACAGTGGGAATGACGGAGCCTACGAGGGTGGGGCAGTGAGCTTTCCCTCCAAGCGACCAGCCGAGGTCGCAAACAGACTCTTACAGTGCCCTCAATGCGGCCACAAACTCAATTCTGACCCAGATCCGGATTCTATTCGAATTAACAGGAAGATCCCTAGACCATCAGCGTCTTGTGGAACCGGAATGCTAGAAGGACCCCAGGTCTAAACTCGCATATTTCGAAGCAGTAACTCCGCTTGGCGTTCTGCGAGCTTCCAGACGAGAGCGAAAACCAAGACTCCTACGACGTAAGTCAGGATCACGTATTGGTACTTTATCGTACCAACTAATAGGATCGAAAGGAGGACAGGGGCAGCCGTGAAAATAACCAATACTGTTCCAATCAAGGATCCGAAAACAGATCCCCACACACTCACGTAGCGGCTCCGAATAGTTTCTCGAAAGTCAGCGAACCTAGCGCCGAAATATAGTCCAAGTGCTGATTCATCGAGAACGGTGATTGTCGCGAGCATGAACAAGACAACCCCGTGGCCAGAAATAACCCTGATGAATTCCCCCATGACAGCTAGTAGGGCTAGGCTGAAGACTAGCCCAACGAGAATAGTCAATATCAGTTTTGGCTTCAATAATCGCCGTGGTTCTATCGGTGCGAGGTAGAGGTTCACTACGGCGGAGCCTTCTTGGCCGATGCTGGTCATCGAAATTAAGCCACAAACGGCCGCGATAGGTATCAGATAGAGCGGAACCGTAGCCAGCAATTGTGGGCGTTCCGGAAAATAGGTTCCGCTAAGAGGAATCAAAGAGACGCCCATTGATACGATGAAAAGAATTGGTAGAGCTAAGAATCTAGCCATCTCTTGCCGGCGCACAAGAGAACGTAAGTCCTTCCGTAAGATTGCGGCTTCAACGGAACCCAATCCCGGCAAACCGATTCCTATACGACTCAGTACGTTTGGTTTGGTGGCAAGCCTGACGGAGAATGGAACGGGAGTCCAATATCGCCCTCGGCAAATTGCGTCGAAACTGAAAAGAACCAAGGCGAATGCCAACGAAAGTACACCGAAGATTAGAGCTGCCGAGGTTCTGCCTTCATGAACCTCAATGGCAGTCAAGGAAGGCCAAACGACTGGTAGGAACCAGGCAGCCTCCACTGCCTGTGTTATGCTCTGAAATAGGTAAACGATAATCCTGCCGCTGAAAAGTGCCTCAAAGAACACCAGAACTGCAATGGTTAAGGCTAGTCGAAGGAAGATTCCGGACTGTCCACTATTCCTGTAAAAACTGCGAGAAATTCGGTTCGCAAATGTTCGCAAAAGGTCAACGACCGAAGCCCCAATTGCCAACGAGATCACTGACATAATCGCTGCCGCTAGCCAAGACCCGATTAATCCCAGTTCCACGGCAGGGCCGAAAGTCAACCCGAGAAAGAAAGCGGGAAGGAACGAGTAAGTGTACGACAAAGACATCGTGGAAGCTGCAGCATACTCTGATGGCGAGACGGGTAACCAGGAGACTAGGTCAGTGTTGGCTGCCTGAATTGGCTGACTTACCTCAGCGCCAATTCCGAACAGAATCACTGAAGAGGCAGTTGCCAGTGGGATACCAGTAAGAGCTTCAGCCTCCATGCCTGTCAAAGTCATATGAATGGTGTCAGTTGGAATTCTGGACAACATGAAATAGCTCACAAATGCGAGTAGACTGAACAGTGCAATATCCAAAACTAAGATTATCTGAGGGTTTCCTGTTACTCGGGCGGGAAGTTTATGGTGTTGATACCCGCGAATTTGAGATTTCGTTAGAACCACTGCAACCTTGTACGTGGATGTAAGGTTCAATGCTTATTCCCCATGCAGGATCCTCGCTTCCTACGGCTTTCTCCTTCAACCACCTATGCAATCGGCCCAGGGTCAATAGCTTGGGTTAATCTCAGATTCTGATAGAGCTAAGCTGTAACTGTTCCTCAACGTTTCGGGTGACAAACCCAAGTAAACAGCGACTAGGTCTTGAGTATTTGCCAGAGGGAAGGCGTAGTACGGATGCTTAATCGAATTTCTGGAGCCATTCGTGCCTTCACTTCGACACAAGTACGGTTACCCCATTTGCTGCGTCGTCAACTACTCATTGGATTCCTTCCTTGGGATTCCTTCCGGCTTGAGTAGAGGAGAAACCCACGCTACCGTTCTCTTCGCTGCCGAGCTGCAAAGGACCGGCTCAGTTACCCTGAGGAATATTCAGATGGAAGAATACGTTGCACACGGCACAATCATAATGCAATCTGTGCCCGTTGGCAAGAGCCTTGTTCGTTCCATTCAGGTTCAGAAAATGCGGGAGAGTGACTCTGACCGCATGTGCAGTGACATGAACAGTGCAATGTGAACGCAAGACTTGAAAAGAGGCCGAGCCAAACATGTACTTCGGAAATGTGAGGATCGTATGCACCGGTTCAGCAGGAGAGGCATTGCCCCCGTTGTTGCCGCACTGCTGATCGTAGTTGTATCTGTGGCCGCGATAATTCTGCTCTACATTTTCGCCTCCGGACTTCTAGCAAGCGGTTTCTCAGCCAACGCGAGCGGAGTGCAACTAACCATTCTTCCGACATACTTGTATTCGAAGGATGCCGACGTTGGAGTGGCATATGACCGAGCCAACTTCACAGTCATTGTGTCGAACAACGCCCCCGAGGCTCAGGTAGTCCTTGTGAATGTCACCACCCCACGAGGCCAAGTGGCGCAGAGCACACCGTTACCGCTAAGGTCTGGTGAGTCTAGGACGCTGTTCGTCTCCCAGGTCCTCAACGCAACCTCGCCTGTGGGAGTATGGTCAGTGAAAGTGACTGTTGGTGGGGCAGAGATAGGCAAATATTCGTTTGATGTTAAGCTTAACCGAGACGAGGCTGATTTCGCAACGAGACAATCGTTGGATCAGCGTTTCTTCAGATACCTGCTATTCGGGACTCTTGGAGTTGCGGTATTCGCCATAATGCTCTCAATGGCAACCTTACTGCGCCCAAGAGTGGTTTGGAGCTGGGAGAAGGCCAAGACGTAGCCGCGTATTCTCAGGGAAGAGCTGTCTGAATCACAACACAACTACAGCTTAATCGCCGTAGTGAATGCCATCATCAGTTGATTCTGTTATCGGGGTCGCTGCGTCTGCGTGACGCCTGCCTTAACTTTACTGCTTTACATCTTTACTTTGGCGACTGCCCTCCCATGAAAGTGATAGGTGATTCACGGCTTTCGAGGAAATATCAGGCCACGGTGCCGAGTTACGTCAGGGACTTGCTGAGGCTTGGTGCTGGCGACCTAATCGTGTTCGTTGAGAGAGAGAAGGGTGAGGTCGTACTGAAGAAAGGGGAGCTCCGAATCAAGGACTAATGATCCGCCCCCTGAAAAGAAATGATTTGAAATGATTGATGACACTCAGACCGAAAAGAAGCAACACCATCTCAGCGTAGAGAGCCTGATCGGTTCTGGTGTCAAGGCGGTTTCCATCAAAGGACTCCCCGGAGCTGGAAAAACCACTCTAGTACTCGAGCTGATCAAGAAAGCTGCTGGCGGATTGTATGTTTCAACGAGAGTCTCCGAACCGATGTTGATAAAGCAGCATACCCAATTTCAGTCTCTCATCGAAAATGGAGAATTGTACACGTTCCAACCAAAGCCTGAAAACCTAATCTATGGAGGTCAGCAAGTCACTTCAACTTTGGGAAAGGGCGCCTTCCGAATTGCTGAGAAGGTCATGGAAACCGCGCAAAGTCTAACCAAGCATCTCATAGTTCTGGATTCATGGGATGCGTTTGCAAGGGAGCTAGATGAGAAGGAGCGGTTGAGAGTTGAGAGGTCCCTAGTCGGAATGGTTGAAACCAACCAATCCAAGATTGTGTTCGTTAGCGAAGGCCCAGAGCTGAATCCCCTCGATTATCTGGTTGATGCGATCGTTGAGCTACGCGATGAAGAACATGAAGGAAGAAGAATCAGAACCATGGAGTGGAGGAAGCTTCGCGGAACCGAAATTCCCCAGAAGAAATACCTGTTCACTCTTGCAGACGGAAGGTTCACCATATGTCAAAGAGCAGCGATCGAACTTCCGAAAAGCATTGCACCTCAGATGTTCAAACCAGTTCCGCATTCGAATGAACATTACTCAACAGGGAGCGAGGAACTGGATCAACTGTTGGGGGGAGGATTGCGAAGAGGATTGATGCTCCTATTCGAAACTGGCAACACAGTCGGCCCCAACATCTACGTTCCGTTGGCGGCAGCCATACGATGCAACTTCCTTGCTCAAGGAGGCTGCAGTGTGAGTCTACCGACTGGGGGGATAACCCCGGAGATGCTTCGAGACAGTATCGCGCCACACTTGGGCAAGAAAATCCTGGACCGGGGATTGAGGATAGGACGGTTCGAGAAGGGCGCGGAAGAACCATGCTTCTTCATTTTGGAAGGGGCGTCTCTGGAGCACGACTTCGAAACTTTCTGGCAAAAGGTTGACGAGGTAAAAGGCGAATCGCATCGGCCTTGCTACATCTCAATACCGATGGATATCATGGAATACACCTACGGCCAACATAACATATTGAGGCTCATGATGAAAGCGTTACAGCATGTTCGAGACAATGGAGATGTCATGTTCCTCGTCGTAAAATCGGGGAGCCAGCTGAAGAAGCAACTCTCTGACATCTGTGACACACATTTAATGATCGATGAGGTGGATGGGACCTCAGTACTATACCTAGTGAAACCGCCCACCCAACTAATGTACTTGAATTACGACTACTCTGAAGGATTCCCAAGAGTCGACCTCAAACTCATCGTGTAGCCGTCCGATTCTCTGCCTGAACTCCCCAAGTTTTCGGGGTTTCTCTACCATTTCACCCAGTACGTGTTCAAGTGAATTCGGCTTACATGAATCTTCAAGTAGCAGAACAAGTTTTCGCGTAATCGGCAATGATGGAAATACTACTGTACTGATCCGCACCTGTAGCAGAATTTGTCGCCACGTGCGAGGTTTGCACCACAGCGAAGACATTGAATTCCGTTTGCAACTTCAGTCTTGCTCAATTGGTTTCATCTTTTTGGAGTATTCCTCTTCATTCTCAAAAACTCAAGTAGAGCCGCAATTAGACTCAGAATTATGATCGGAACCAAAACTAGGTAACTCTGTTTATCGGTAATCACGAATCCAGCAGTCTCGGTCGTGGTCAAGGTCGATGTCGTTACGATTACTAAGGAGCGGGAAGTGGAAGTCGTGCTGAATGAGTTTGAAATTGAGGAAGTGGATGTGGTCGTTGTAGTTGCTGCTGTCAGGGAGGGGATGGACGCAATGAGTTCCACATCATCCCAGTACATGGATTGCCTGTCATTTCCTCCGTAGAGGAGAAATTCTAAGGCAATCTTGATCGGTATTGGTTGTGTGCCCTGGAAGACGTTGGCGAATGCTGCTGAGTCGAAATATGAACGAATATCGGCGCCAACGTCGGCCTCCAACAGACACCAAGGAGTGCAGTTCTTAGGAGGCAACGAGATGGATTTCATTTTCAGTGTACTAGAAAGAACTGTTTGCGGCGATATGACAGCGTAATAGTTCAACTTGAGATTCCCCGCCTCAATTCGAATTCTCGTCGCCACCAGGTACGTATTGGTTTGGAGCAAATACCACGCCTGAACCCTCAACCCACGCAGATTAGAGACCGTGGCTGATTGGCTTACGCCTTCGATGGTAGGCGTTGAAGCGCTTGCTCCAGCTCGCGGAGCGAGGCCAATGATTAGGGCTGCAGACCCCGAGTGCACAGTTGTGCTTGAGCGTGCAATGGAGCCTCCAGTTCCTCGTATTTCGCTCCAACCAGCTAGACCTGACTCGAAGCCACCGTTCTGCAGCAGTGGCAGGTCAGTCGATAATTGCTGTGACTGCATAGGTTGAACTGAATAGTTTTCTTGAGATGGGACGGTTATGCCTCGGCTCGCGTACCCGCAGACCACGACTGAAGTAGAAAGACATAGGACTAGTATGAGAATCACTGCAGGGCGCGCGCGGGAGAGCCCAGACATACTTGCCCCAGCATTTTGCCAAGACAAACTTGCTGGAGGCTTTTAGATGTTCTTTCCCCTAATTTCAAGCGGTCCCTTCCTTCGACCAGGCTTTTGCGAGGATTTGATTGAGCAATAATCGCGGTCCAAAGTATAATATCTACATAGAGCTGATCCTCTACCCGTAGACTTTGAGATGTGGCCGCAGACGTTGAGGTTAACCGAGCAGCTTCTTGCTGTTCACGATGGAATACGTGAAGTCTTGATCTTGGAGGAGAAAGGCGGCCTTTTCGTTGTAGCTGAGCAGGCGACTAGAGACAAAGGCGGATTTCTTTCGAGCAGGATCAATGAGACAAACGGCAGACTCAGTCCCGCGCTCATTCTTGGGGCGGCGGCGCAGATGACTAAGCTCCCAGATTCATTGAGGCTTGTAGGAATCTTGTACGATAACGTGGGCGTCATGCTCGCCTATTTTGACGAGGATAAATTACTGGCGATAAGCACAGAACCCTCGATCTTCTTCAACGCGATGCAAACGGTGAACGATGCACTTCCCGGCTTCATTAAAGAACTTCAAATCGGAAGAAGCACCTTTGGCGCCGTAAGATCGGTTGTGGACGCTGGTGAGATTGCGCGAACTTACGTCGCGAGGACAACTCGGTCCTCACGGGTCTTCATCAATGAAGTCGTGTACCGCGGAGCAGATCATACGTGGCAAGTTCAAGGCTCATACCGATCTTCGCGAATGACTCCGTCGAAGGGGTTCCAACTCGAAGTGGACGGGGATGCCGGTGCCATCGTGGGCTTCGGCTCGTCTTCACGATCCATAATGCTCCTTGCTCTTGAGCTTGCGGCTCTCTTTGGAGCTCTGGGGCTTCTTGCCTGGTGGCTCTTTTCGAATCTGCTGGCGCGTTAGCCTTCTTACCAGGTGAGCCTCGGCTCCTACGACTGATTACCTTGCACTTCTGTCCGGACCAGTTCTAACTAATATTCAGCCGACCGTTTTCGTCTTCAGATTCGTTCGAGAATTCTGGCCCGCATTAGCTCAACGTAATTCGGGTACGTAAAGTCGGACATCTCTTCGAGTTTCCATCCAAGCTTGGTGAAGGCCCTTCGCAGAACGGCTTTCGCAATTGTGTTGCCCGCTTTTCCGAACGTGACTTCTAGCGCGGCCAGGAACCTGTCTTGGTGCAATGGAATATCGTTTCGGGCGAGGGAGAGAGACCTCAACCAAGTTTCGTAGACTGCCCTCACTACTTTGGCTCCTAGAAGCTCAGTTAGGACTTCGTCTAAGCATTCAAGAAACATAGCGTCAAACGCTTTCGATCTCATATGAGCGGGTGAATCTTCGGTAACAGCGGAAATAGCGAGAATCTTGTCCAAAGGAGGTAGCCCCCGGATGAGAGCCGACTGCCGAGGGCTAGATATAAGGCCATTAAGGAATTACACAATCTCTCCTTAGAAATGTCTAAACTTTTCAAGTCTCGCAAGAGCGCGATTGCTGCATTTCTGTGGTTCTACATGTGTTCCACTTACGCAGCCCTAACGCAAGAAAAAGAGAAGGAAGGGAGGGCTGAGAAACGCGCCATAAATTGCCTGTCCTGAACAGCCACAATCGGTCTCCCCATGCCTTTTCCACAGAACTTGCAAATGCGTATCCCGGATCCCAAGTGTGAACTTCGGGACCTAGATCGAGTGGATGCTGGGTTAACTGCTCGTTGCCCTGCTGCTGGGCGCCGTTCCATCTAACCGGAAATGTGGAAGCCCTGTTGTTCCCTCTCGCTTAGTTTGATTAATGCTAGCTCAACGTATCTTGACAATGCAGTGTTTGGGGTCTCGATGAATTCAAGCGAAAGTTTTAGGTAGAGTTTTCTCGCGATGGCTGTCTCAATCGTTCCGTGGTCTTTACCGAACATTTTGTTCAGCGTTATGTAGAAAGTGGATAGGCGCTGCGGTAACTTGTCGAATGTGACATCACGTTCCAGCATCCGAAACGCCGATTCCGCCGAATCCTTACCAAGAGCATCTTCAATCGCCTCTCGCACAGATTCGACCAAGAGTCGGTCGAAGTCTTCCTTCAGAGGTATTCTCTCGCTTTTAGGCTGAAAACTTGGGGCCGCGGATTTCAGCTTGTTTCTGGCGTTCTGTACGTAGTCTGTGAGTTGGTAATCGTCGTTCCTTTGATATTCGAGGCCGCACCTACAGTCGTTATGCGAGTCTAGAGAAATCGTCATATGCATTCTGTGGCCGGTGTACAACACTGTGATTTTCCTTTGAGCTCTGTCAATTTCATATATTGCCCTGTAGTCCTCACCTCTCAAGCGCTGTCATCCTACGAATTTCCCTTTCAAATATCACAAAGGCGGCAGCGTACAACTGCTGTTTCTGCTGGATGGCTCAGAACTCGCTAGTAGACGGCAGCCAACTTGTATTTCTTGCAGGTGCAAATCTTGCAGGATCCGTTATTGTCGTGGAGGTGTTTCGGATGTTGGCATGCGCAATGTTCGACAGGGCCTCTGATTTGCTCCGTTTCATCCTCGAGTTCTTCTTCTATCTCCAAATCTGGTGATATGGGGTTGTTTGCTTCATATGTTATGATGTACACTGCCGTAATGCCGGCCTCGAGGGCGACTTTTACATCGAGTATCTTAGCTCCCTTCGCCTGAAGTTCTTTCATGACATCGTTGATTCGTTTGGTGTCCTCTGATTCATCGAATCGCCTCACAGCCCTAAAAGTGAGCACCTGAACGAAGACCGGCATGACCACTAATCTCCTGTCTTCGTCAACTCCGTTCCGATGGTAGCGTAAAGCAAATCGTTAGAGTCATTCTTTCCTTTCCTTTTCAAGGTTGACCTTCACCTTTTCGTAGTTTGATGTTCGCCTCTTCAGCATATTCAAGAAGCGTTCGGCCGGGGTCATCAAGATGCGTTAAGTCAAGTTTGGTATAGAACTTTTTCGCAATTGCTCTACCGTTAGCCTTGGAGCTAGGAGGACCAAACGTGCTCTCCAATGTTGAGAATGCCGTTCGTCATGAGTGTTGGTGGGGTTGGCTTGTCTTTCTGTTATCGCATAGCGTGGCTCGTGTTGCGGCCGTAGCTCTGGACGCTGCCTATCCTGTCCTGGACGGTTTCTTGATTATGTTGTCGGTTATGATACTCGTGTTCTTTCGAAGCAGATTCTACTTGTGGGGATATGTCAGCTTCGGCCTCGGTTTCAGTATGCTAACCAAACCTGAGGCATTCTGGCGGGATTAGGACAAAACCAGGCACATTGCAAAAATCTTAGTACATACCCATAGAAGACCATGAGGAAGCAGTTCGTCACTTCCTTGAAGGATGAATTAAACCCGATCCAAGTGGAAAACTGCCTCGAGAATATCATATCAAGCCTAGGTCAGAAACTAAGGGACAGACAGGATGGTAGAATAAATGAATGAAATTTTGGTTGTAGATGATGACCCCGACGTCGTTAAGTCGGTTAGACTAATCTTGGAGAAAACGGGATATCCCATCTTGTCCGCCCTCAACGGGGACGATGCACTGAAGGTTGTCGAAGCAGAAAGACCGGTTCTTATCATGCTCGATCTGGTTATGCCTGGTAAGAGCGGGCTGGAGGTCTGCAGGATCTTGAAGTCTCAGCCGAGGTCAAAGAATATTCCCGTTATCATGTTCACCAGATCCGATCGAGATGTCGATGAGAAACTGACAAACTGGGCTGGAGCAGACGCCCACTTCAATAAGCCTGTCACGTCAGGCGACCTATTGGCAGAAGTGAACTCTTGGGTTGAAAAGGGAAAGTCATGGAGATTCTCTAAACGCTTTGGAATGGAACATGACGATCTAACCGGCAAGAAAATCCTACTTGAGGTCGACCCTCGAACGGACTTCGACAAGGCAATCGAGGATTTCGTATTTGAATGCAACTTTCACGGTGAAGTAACGGTTATCGTCACGACCAAGGGAAGCGCACTTCGACAAGCTCTCGAAGGCAACAATGCGGTCAAGTTCATTGACATGAATCTGGCGAATCTGACGATATTCCCGCCTATCTTGAATGAATATCCGAGGGGGCGCTTAAACATCGTCTTCGACAGTTTGACGACTTTATCCATTCTCAGCGAATCGGCTTACAAGACGACTTTCAAGTTTGCCCAAAACGCACTTCAGGTGCTGGCTGACCGTAGGGTAACCGCGGTCTTTCTGCTAAACCCTTCTGCCCACGAACCTCGAGATGTCGCAAGCCTAAGAGAGCTCTTCTCGAACCAACTAGTCTACGACGAACGAGGGCTAACCGCCCAAAGATTCAGCAATTGAACTGCAAGACCAAAGATGAACGTAAACGCCGTTATCGAAGACAACTCTATGACCGTTGACATCTAGGTGGCTACTCGCAGGGAAGGTACCAGCTGTAGCGGACCTATCAACCCCGCGGAGTAAGCATAGAAGAGGGGTGCCATAGTCACAGTGATGGCTATCAGAAACAGTGTGGCAACGAGATACGCCTTTTCGGTTCCGCATAGGGTCAAGTCCAGCTTCGGCTGGGAGCTTACTGAATTGAAGTGAGGGTGGTCATCATAAAAGAAAACCGGTACAAAGGTGCCTAGCCAACGGAACGAATCCTGTGTGTGGGTCTAATGGGGTGTGGACACAGAAAATGATTAGATTCGTTGAGGTACAGGTGTCCTTGAGCTCCATAGCTGCTGCTAAGGGTGGAGGCTCTTGAAGCGTTTGGATAAATCTAGGCTGCTCCGCCGGAACCCAAACTTCCCAGCAACCCAATCGAGAACACGTGGAGTAGAATGGCTGCGGCGGTCGCTATTGCAATCAGGAGTAGGGCTGCGATGATTTGTGAGACCGCCGGTTGTTGAGACGCCTCTTCATGCCTCTCATCAGTATGCGTTTGATTTGCATTTCCGGATAATTGGCCAGCGTAACCCGTGCTTCGCCAGTGAGGTGGCGATGGAATGTCCATGGGTCTCACATATTTACGGTCCATAAATCCTCTTGATCCCAGTTAAAATGACACATCCCATCACCGCGGAGAAGGTGGAGCTGAAAAGAATCCATACCCAGGGGTCAAGAAGCCAGAAGAGAAGTAGCAGGAGACCCCCAGCGGTGATTCGCGTTATCACGAACCCCTTCGATCCGAACCTGTTCAGGAGATAGCGCAGGACCGGGTTGACCTCACGAAACCCCTCACTCCGCCCTCGCCAAGTGACCATGGCATCGAGCAGGACCAAACTCATCGACAAGAGAAGAAGCGCTGCCGACACGATCATCATGTCATTTCATCGCGCCAGGTCTGTTCGAAACGTTTGGTTAGCGGGCTCAGAGTACTTTTGATCTGCAGAAAACGAACCCGGGAGCTTAATAGAGTGGGGACGGCTCCTCGTGAAATGTCAAAAGTGTGGAACGCTTTACCCATCCGGGATTATGATTGACTTTGAAGCCCTGAGGCAGCACCTCAATAGCTTTGGGGACGAGAGAACAGCACACCCATCCTGTATCAAAACGTGACCAACCCCAGAAACATGACCTACACTCTCACCGCATGACCAGGTACGAGTTCTTTGAGGTTTCTATTCCAGAACAAACCCCCGCCCATTAGGATGAGCATTTCCTCCACGACCTGAAGCAATGGGGTTGGACATACGACTACCGCAGCCAAACTTGGCTGAACTACGCCATTGCAACGCCCATTTTGTGAAGACTATCTTTTCTGTTCTGCAGAGATCTGATGCTGTATTTTCGATAGAAGAGGCGAACTATTCGGTTTACTGTTTGCCAAACTGATTGTTTATTGTCGCGAATTGACGGGTTCAGAAACTGTAGTGTTGTAATAGTCTAGGCAATGCGGATTGTGCCCACTTTTGGCTTTGTACACTGATTCGAGGGAAGGTGTTAACACATAATGGTGCTGTGTCTCTCAGAGGATTCTCATGGCGTTCTGGGCGTTCCTTCCGCTAATTGCCTTGTCGGTTGTCGCTTTCCTATTGACCTATCTACTCATGCCTTGGCTCATCGCTGCTCTGACGCGTGCTGGAATCGTGGGAGAGGACCTTCACAAGCAGGGCACTCCGAAGGTTCCGACGATGGGAGGAATCGGGATTTTTGTTGGGTTCGCTGCTGCGATGACTTTGTCGGCGGTCCTGCAATTGGATTACAGGTTGATGTTCGCAATCTTCCTGTCCGGCACGTTGGCGCTACTGGCTGGATTAGTGGATGACCTCTTCAAGCTAGGGAAGATGACGCTTGTTGTCCTCACTTTCCTGATTAGTATGCCTGTCGTTGCGTTTCGGGCAGGGTCTACGTTGGTGTATTTGACTCCGTTTGGGCCGGCGGATTTTGGTTGGTTCTTCTGGCTTCTGGTACCCTTCGCTTTTGCGTTCTTGATGAATGGCGTTAACATCTATGCCGGGTTCAATGGGTTGGAGGCAGGACTAGGCATCGTTTCATGTGTCTCGCTGGGAATCTGCGCTCTGATCTACGGGTCTCTGGAATCCGCGGCTGCACTGCTTGCGCTGAGCGGTTCGCTGCTTTCTTTTCTGAAGTGGAACTGGGTTCCGGCTAGGATTTTCATCGGAGGCTCAGGAACCTACCTGCTCGGAGCGGTTCTGGCGAGTAGCATAGTCGCGGGCACAATCAAAGTGGTAGGGGTCATAGCCCTCATGCCTTACATTATCAACTTCATATTGCGAGCACTCGACCGGTTCACATGGTCCGTCGGCGAAACCCTACCAGGAGATAAGGTTCGCAGCACAAAACGCAACGCTTTGTGGGCCCTGTTCATGCACAACCATCCAACGAAGGAGCAGAACGTCGTCAGGAATTGTCTCATGGTTCAGATTTTGTTCGCATTAGGCGCCATAGCGTACGCTTACTACCATGTGAACTTCGTCATTCCACGCTTTTCGCAATAGGCATTTTCGCCCACTTAGGGCAAGGTTCATCGGTAGGAGATCGCGTCCCATGTTTCAGGGATGGAGGTTGGATAGGGATTGAGCGATGATAATTGGAGGCCCCGAAGGCATGTGTTCGGGTGGATTCTCGTCGCTGTTGCAATGTTGATTATTATTCCCATCTTGGTGTCTGCGGTATTCTTCGTTCTCAAACCCGTGACCCGTGGTTTCTTTCCTTTCTTAGGGTACTACCCGTTCTTCTTCCCGTTCGGCTGGATCTTCGGATTCCTGATACTTTTCTTCCTGTTGCGATGGATTTTCTGGCCCTGGGGATGGGGTTCGCGTAGGAGGTATCGAGGTTACCGGGACGAGTACCACATACTACGCGTCAGATACGCTAGAGGAGAAATCACGAAAGACCAGTTCGATCAAATGACCCGCGACCTACAAGAATCAAACCAGAAAACACAGAAACCCACTTTATTATGAATCCAGGCTGTGAATTGAAGTCACGTCTTCTGAAGGAACACGCCTGTCTGTTTTTGAGTAGACTGGAACATAGGTGAGTATCGTTTTCTTGGTCGAGAGCAATTCAAGCTTGAAGCTACCTCAGACCAAGGACTGGTCTGCGAGTTGCAGTATTGCAGCGCTAATCCGAGTTGCGGTCCTCCGTCTCCTTCCGGTATCTCTGTAGATATATACCGAACCTGCACAATCTAGCTTGCAGCCTCGGCCATGACGCTTTGTCGGCTGTCGAGTTGGACAAACACCGCAATTCCAACTGGTCCGAGCTTGTATATGATATTCCGGAAAACATGAATTGACTATACAGGAACTGAACCGGTCGATTGAAGATTATGAAGGTATGGCCGGCAGATACAGCACTAGTTACGTTTTCAGAATGTTTGCGCGGTAACCGATAAATCGTGACCACTGCTAGTAAGCTTGATACTTGATGGAATGGCATCAATACAAGCGAAACCCGATTATGGCCTTGGGTCCACAAGGAACATGGGACGCCGCCTATGCCACATGGGCTTCCGTCGTGCAAGTCGATGGGAGCAACTGGCGAATGTATTACAGTGGTAAGAACAGAGGAAGCTGGTTGCGGGTCCCGCGACTAAGAATAGGTTTGGCGTTCAGCCGTGATGGAATGCGATGGGAGAAATACAATGGGAATCCAGTTCTCGATACTGGCAAAAGGGCCGAATGGGATTCTCTCGGTGTGTACTGTCCCGTTGTGTGGCAAGGTAGTGGCAAGTGGAATATGATTTTCACTGGACATAATCGCGGAGGACACTATCAGATAGGATACGCTGAGAGCGACGACGGCATCTCATGGACAAAGTCGAACGACAATCCATGCTTCTGCGACCCCACGCTCGGCAAAAACCGAGCTGGGTTACCTGAAACTGAAGGTTGGGGGTTGTTACGATCCGACTCCAAGTATTCTCTTCTCTACAACACGGTGACGATTAAGCCGAGGCAGATTTTTGTGGCTGAATCTACGAATTTGATCGACTGGACGCCTCTTTCTTCTGATCCGCTGATCCCTAGTGAAGGTATGCCATCGGAGCTTGGTTACATGAAGTACTGCGCATGGCCTGCACGCGTGAAAGGGCAGTTGCTCGTCTTTGTCGCAACAAGCAATGAAGACTACTCCAAGAGTGCGCTCGGTGTATGGAAAATGAAGAGCTCTCTTGAGAACACAGAAAACGAATTTCTGGGATACTTGACCAATCCATACGAGGATTGGTGCGCCGCGGAACTCGATACGCCGTTTATCGTCGATGATATGCTGGAATCAGATCGAGGAATCCGCATGTTCTACGGCGGCAGAGGGAGGAACAACAAGTGGTATGAAGGAACCGCTACTGCAATCCTGCGTGATCCATCAAATGCCCCATTTATCTTGTAGACGACATGAGTTATAGCACACAGAACACAAGAAGCCCCGGAATCAAATTGCTTCATTTAGGGTGTAAATCTCAGCGGCGGAAGGACCTGTTCATTATTGAACTGCGGTGACTGCACAGATGAATCTCCGCAAGAAGGCATACCATCTCTTCTTGTTCCTCGACATGTCGATCCGCGCTTGGGGCCTTAGTGCCCGCAATACTCACATCGGTAAGGGAACAACCATCGGCAGAGGAACCGTGATACGTGACGGGGTGGAGATAGGAAAGAACTGCTATATCGGGGATTTGTGCGTTTTCGAGGGCCAGACGACTGTTGGATACGAGACCTGCATAAACGCACAGTGCCACATCACGCGTTTCAGCAAAATAGGCAATAATGTCTTCATTGCACCCTTCTTTCTGTCGACGAACGACAGCAGGATGAGTTACCATCGTAAAGGTCATGGGGAAAATCTCACCGGTGTAGTCATAGAGGACAATGTCAGAATAGCAGGACATGTGATGACGCTGCCGCGTGTTAGAATTGGAGAAGGAGCAATCGTCGGCGCATACTCGCTTGTTACCAGGGACGTAGAGCCTCACACACTTGTGTACGGTATCCCTGCTGAAAGACATGATGATAAGAATGGCCTCTTAGGAGAGCATGTCGACCCGCATTTCACGAAGAGAGTGTGAGATCTGTCAGCGGTTTCAGGGTCAGCAGTACCTGTAACCGTTTCAATTCATGCAAGCTCAGTTGAAGTCGGTAGTCAGGACCTGAAGGAGGTCTGCATTGATGGAAAATGTTTTCTTAACGCTCGATTTACGTGGTACAGGAGACAGCTGAGGTTCTGCTTGTTGATGTAATGATGTGGAACACTCAACCGAAAGTCACTATCGCAGTGGCAACGTATGACAGGAGCCGTCTACTTGCTGAGGCCTTGCGCAGTGTTCAAAACCAGAAGTTGGCTTCTTGGGAATGCATAGTAGTCAATGACGGCGGCGATGATGTTTCTTCTGTTGTAGCATCTCTTGGAGACGACCGCTTCAGCTACGTCAACAGCTCACACGTAGGAATGCCCAATGCTGTGAACATTGCTTTGAAAAGAAGGCGTGGCAAGTACATTGCCTATCTGGGTGATGACGATCTGTGGTACGCAAACCATCTGGAGTTGTGTGCACGTTATCTTGACGAAGAATCTTCGATTGGGGTTGTTTACACCAAGACCGTGAAGCGGAGTTGTGTGTTGACGACCGACGGAGCACGGCAAGTTGTCGCCGATTTTGTCGATCCACTGGAAGAATTCTATCTGGACGCGCTTTCTTCTGGGGCTCCGATGCCGATAATATCTGTGGTTCATCGAAGTGATCTACTTGAGCGGGTGGGGCTGTTCAAAGATCTGCCAATTGCAGAAGACTTGGAGTTCCTTCTGCGTCTTGCTTCAATCACTGAATTCGCGCATATACCAATAATCACCAGCGAGTACTTCGTCGACATTGGTGGAGAGAGCCGCAGTCACAAGTTGAAACGCACCAACCCGCAGTTCTACGGACATATAATGCGTTCAATTCTCAATGAGAAACCGGTTCTATACCGACATCGGAGGCTTAGAAGCGGTAGAGAGCTTGGATATCTTCCGGAAGGCCCAATCCTAGACAAGCTCTTCGGATCTGGAGTCTTCGCTTCTGCCCTGAAGGCACTTTCGTACTACTACATCTATTCGCGCCGTTGGGGTTCACGAGCGGCACTCAGAAGGATGGCGCGTCGGATGCCTTCGGCGAGAAAAGATACATGAAATGGTCGCCTTGCCCGTATCGAAACTTAGGGTTGCCTTCTTTCCGGAATACTTCTACCCACATGTCGGCGGCGCTGAAACATGGACTGCGAATGTGGCAAGTTGCCTAACCACGCTTGGTCATCATGTCGAGATCTTCACTTACCGGATGCCGGCTGCAACTTATGATCAGTCGGTGTTTGGTGTTCAGGTTCATCGGATCGGGAGGCCATTCGTGATAGCGGGGTCCAGACCTTATTTCAAACGTTTTCTCATACATGCAACGGGTAGTTTTCTTGCTCTGATGAAGGGCAAGCGGTTTGATGTTGTCATCGCCCAGTACACTCCACTTCTGCCGCTCAAGTTTGTGTCCCGAATCCGCGGGCTGCCGATTGTCGCGATCTTCCACGATGTATACGGTCTTGAGTCCAGCATTGAGCAGAAGGGCCTGTTCCGTGGGTTGATCAGATATGTTTTCGGTGACCTTCTCATCACAAGGCTCCGGTACGACGGAATCGTGGCCGTCAGTGACGCAACCGAGAGAAAGCTCAGACGTTTTCGATGCAAGACAACCCAAATCAAAGTGGTACGTAATGCCGTTGACGTCGACTTAATCGACTCAACTGCAGCCCGGAAAATCCCGAAGCAGATCTGCTTCGTGGGCAGACTCCTGAAACACAAGCACGTGGATGATCTTCTACGGTCATTTGCTCGGGTACTGAAACGAGAGCCAAATGCGAAGCTGATAGTGATTGGTGATGGAGACGAGAAGGGCAGACTTGTCTCTCTCGCTCAGGAACTCGGTATTGGTAGTTCAGTGAACTTCACTGGGTTTGTTGAGGATAAAGAGAAAATACGTTTGATGAAATCTTCAGAGCTTCTGGTTCTTCCATCAACTGACGAGGGTTGGGGTAATGTCATAACCGAGGCAATTGCCTGCGGCCTAAACACAATCAGCTACGATATTCCCGCTCTCAGGGAGCAAACCCGATTTTTCCACAGCATAGTTCTCGTGCCGCCCCACAATCTTGATGCCCTCGCCCGAGCCATAGAACACTCACTGAGCAAAGGCGATCACCATAGTGTTCTAGCGGACTCTGCCAAGGTCCGATCAGACTTTACTTGGATGAGAAGGGCCGAAGAACTGGAACAATTCCTGTATCAAGTCACAAAGGGACGCGACTAAATGATGCACAGGGCACGTAAACGACTTCTTTGGGCGGATTTGCTCGAATGCTGACCGCTCTCTCCGTCATATGGGCTGTCTTGGATTTCACCGCGCCGGGATTTGCTTGGATTCTAATCACAGGTATCGGCAAACGACTCAGCCTATTCGGGCAGGCTGCTTTCTCCTTTCTGTTCAGCATATGTTTCCTAAGTTTCTTGACGGCGGGGTTTTCCGTTTTGACAGCCGATTACCTACTGTACGCTGGCCTTCTGCCTCTAACCTCGCTTGTGATAATCGTGGTCCATATTCTCAGAGCGGGCTTGCGCTCCTTTGAAGCGAAAATAGGAGATGGGAGTCTGCCACTCGCGGTTATCTTAGTGGTTTACTTTTTCGTAATTCTTCTGAGCTTCTGGTCTGCGCCATTCTACCCGGACACGGTAACCGTTGATCCTGCGAATCACGCTCAATTCGTAACCGGAATACTTCAAGGGAAAGGAGCAAGCATACTGCTGAGGAGCTACTATCCCACTGGCCTCCACTTTACGGCAGCGCTCCTCGCATCCTTGATGCCGATAACAGCATTGCAGGCATTGCGTACCCTACTTTCCGTCGTGGCTTTGGCGGGTTTCATAATAGCGTACGAAACGGCTCAGGTGATGTCTGGAAGCAAACGCTTGGCTGTTTTCGTGGCGCTTGTTGCAGCTTTCGCTATCCCAGTCGATCCAAGCCTTCTGATTTCGGTGGGTTTATATCCGAACCTCTTGGCTGACTCGAT
The DNA here is from genome assembly GCA_049513715.1 of Bathyarchaeia archaeon. Classification (GTDB taxonomy): domain Archaea; phylum Thermoproteota; class Bathyarchaeia; order 40CM-2-53-6; family 40CM-2-53-6; genus FEN-987. Next base: position 201,120 of record JBEKVV010000001.1, read on the forward strand.
TATTCTCATGTTGCTTTGGGCGATTCTCAGCTACTTAGCCCAACAATCTCCAAAACTGGGCGTTACGCTTGCGTTTCTGGCCCTTGCGGGTGTGTTCGATCACAGTAGTGTACTTCTCTTTCTGGGCGCCGTCTGGGTCTTCGCTCCGATCGTATACTTCCTCTTCAGGCCAAGATTCCGTGCCTACTTGGAGTCGGCTTTGTACTCGATTTCAATGCTGACTTTGTTCGCTATAATCCTCTTACCAATCTATGGAGGAAATTTAGCCCGCCTCCAAATCTACTCTGAAATAGGGAGGCCATTGACTCTTCGCGCCTTCTCCTCCGTGTACCTCACCTTGTGGATAATCTTCCAACTGTACGCGGGCACAGTGGCCGTTGCTGCCATCGGAATCTCGATCATAGTGTTCGCGATTCGCTATCGGGGCCACCTAGGCCAATTGCTCTTGACCGCATGGACGGCTCTCCTAATGTTAGGCGCGTTCTTCACGAGCCAAGCTTGGAGGTTCGCTCTGTTCGCGCTGGTCCCAGGGTACTTGCTCGTTGGCAGCCTTATCTCCTCCTCGTCGAAACTGCCGGAGCTAACGAAAATTCCAGCAAAGAAAATCGCGCACCTAATTCCGGCAGCAGTTCTCCTCTTCCTAATTGCCGCCGGACCTTTTCCAACCCTAGTTGCAAGATCCTATAGCCCTGCGACGCGGGAGCGGCAAACCGCCATCGCTGACTCCATGCAATGGCTCAGCCAAAACGGATGCACAGACGGCGTGGTGAGCGTGGGATTGGGATCCGATTATCCATACCTACCGGCCCTGACTGGCCTTCGTTATTTCGGTGACTATGAAGAGTCAGCTGCCGCAGCATTGAATCAGTCCTCTGGACTTGGATTCCGCTGTGTTGCCGTTTCAGCCCAAGACCATTTCCTCCTAACCTACGGTTCAACTGCGGCGTTTGAACAGAAATACAGGAACAGTTTTGTCGTAATTTTCACAATCAAACATTAGTTGAACCTCTAACTCTAAGCAATCGCAAAGACGGTAATCAGTTCGTTCTGGTACTTCTCTTGGAACGCGGTGTTGTTTTCGTATTGAGGGAAGTAATGGTTGTTTCTTGACGCGACGAGACAATGAAAGCCCAAGGTTGTGGATTTCTGAAGGACGTAGTCCGGTGAGCGAATATAGTCACCCATGTACTGTACTCCCGTTAGGGCTGGAAGGTACTCGTAATCGGGCCAGAGACCTAGGCTGGCAACTCCAGTGCTACAGCTGCTGTGCTGCACCCAAACCATTGAGTCGTAGACAGCGGACTGAAAGTTTCTGCCGGAAGGATTGAACGCTTGCGCTGCGATGCTCGGGAAGGTTCCTGAAACAATCAGAAGAAGAAAAATCAACCCCGCAACCGTCCTTGCCACTTTCTGCAACCTCACGTCTTTCGAGGGGCCTAGTAGTCCGTGAGTATTTGCGAGCATGTATCCCACTAAGTACGATGCGGGAAGCATCGCGAATAGGATGAACCTGTATTCTTGACCTGAGACAAACGCGCCGGGAACCATTAGAAGCAGCCAGAGGAAACCAAAAACCAACCCTAAGGTTGTTCGGAACTTCAACGCGAAGACGGCCGCGCAAATTAGTGCCACCACGTTAACTGGCCCGAGGAACGTGAATACGCTTCGAGCGAACTCGTTCAATGCTATTCCGGAAACCGAGGTTTCACCAAGAACGACGTACGAGCCAGCTAATCTCTGTAGGTTAGCGTGGAAACTGAAGAACGCCAAGAGGGCGAAGGCAGCGACGCCTACAGTAGAAAAAGCAGCAGCTTTGACATACACACGTGCTTCTCTCCGGTACAACTTGAAGACGAATGGGGCAGCAACCCAAAACACGGCCAAGAGGATCAGGAAACTTGAATGCATGAACGCTCCGCCAACGCCTAGGAACGTCAGCGTCAAACCTAGGGCCAAACTCGGTTGTTTCATGTAGCGAAATGCGAGCCAGACAACGGTCAGCATAATCATATCCGACATTAGGTTAGGAAATGTTCCAATGCGGAATAGGTGAAGTGCGTCAGCAGGCATCGCGAATCCCGCGACCAATAGCGCGACGCCTGCAGCTTTGGCATCCCCCAGCACTTCGCGAGCTGATAGGAACAGAAGCGGCACGATTGAAAGCAGTCCCGCGGAAGCGACAATTCTCAGGGCTTGAAGGGCGCCGATATTCCCGAGGCTCGCGATTGTTGCTGCAGCAAAGTGCAATCCAATCGGGAAATCCGATCTGAGGAGTACACTCCTACCGCCACCGGAGACGATAGCACTAGTGAACTGTGCATGGGTTAAGAGATCAGGCGCCTGCGCGGTTGGATAGTATGGCGCAGACCAGAATAGGCCAAAAATGAGGATTGCATAGACCAGAAAGGAAAAACCAAGAGCCCAAGACTGTATACTTACTGAAATTCGTGTGTTCTTCGAAAGTGTTGGGTGTCTCTTGAATAGACACACTCCAATGACGGCTACTGCGCCTATGAGAGAAATCGCTGCTGAACTGAACAGATAGTGGACAGTCACAAAGGTCATGGCCGCAGTTACGAGACTCAAGAAACAAATGCTCAGAACAAACGAAAGCACCACTTTTTCCAAGGAAGAGATTCGCTTGTGTAAACCGGAAGCGAGGATCCATGCGTAGCCAGGCAGAAGGAAATCGAAAGCTGCGAGGATTACTGTTGCGACTGTCGTACGATTCACCCAAGAGTCAGTTGAATCCCATGCTAGCTCAATTCCCAATGCCTTGCGCTTTGCCAATGATGAAGAATATTGCAACTTCTGTGTTTTGATAGCGCTCCTGAAAGGCTTGGTCGACTGCGAATGATGGAAAATTCGGGTTGCCTGTTTCCATGGCCAAACAGCCAAATCCCATCGATGCCGATTTCTGCAAAGCTTCTTTAGGTGTTGTATTTGCAGGCAGAGTGCCTGAATATTGAAGGCCGGTCAGGACTTCGATATATCGGAAGTCGAGATCCAGGCCTAGGCTTGCAACGGATGAAGAACAGCGATTCTGTTCCAGCCACGTCATCGATGCGAAGACGTCTTGCTGATGGAGTCGGGTTGTTGGGTTGAAAGCGGCGGGAATCAGGGGCAGGAATCCCCCAAAAATCACCAGAATGATCAAAACTGCAGTTACCACGGCCTTTCGCCGAACGGGGTTCAAGTTGACTTTGGCCGGAAGCGGGATGTTTCCCACGAGGTTTCCCACAATAAATATCGCGGGAATCATAGAGAACAAAACGAACCGGTCAGTTTCTCCAGAGAAGAGACTCAGAATGGCGATAACGGCCAACCAGGAGGCTGCAAAAACAGGCCCAAGCGCTCGCCGTCTTCTCAAGAGGACTAGGATGAAGCCAAGAACAACTGCGACTATGTTCAGCGGTTTGACGAAAAACACGATGTTGTAAGCGAGAGTCGCATAAACGACCGATATGCTCTGGAACAGTTGCGCTGTCGTGTTCCCGCCAATAAAGTTGGAAATCTGGTACGCATCGCGGATGCGTGCCATGTTTCCTCTTAGGAAGGGCAAGGCAACTATGGCTGCAGCAAGAATCCCGATCGTTGAATAGATGCACGCTCTGAGGTAGAGGTGTGACTCATGTTTTCTTCGTGACAGCAAGAATATGGGGAGTATAAGCCACAATGCGGCAAGGAATAACAGAAAACTAGAATGCATGAACACCCCTGCAAGCCCCATGAGCCCCAACGTTGCGGCGAGCGGCAGATTTGGTTCTTTCAAGTACAGGAACAGCAGACAGACCGTTGCAAAGACGATGGCGTCTCCGACGATGTTAGGATAAGTCCCGATGAGAACGAAATGCATCGCGTCTACCGGGAGGACCAGAGCTCCGACAATAGTAGTCAGAGCGGCCAGATTCTTGTTTTCGAACAATGCATGCGCGGAAGAGGAAATGAAAACAAGAATACTGATCAACACAAGTGAAGCCAAGAGCCGAACCGATTGAAGCGCGTTTAATCCAAGAAGAGCCATCACGATGGCAGCGACAAAGTGAAAGCCAACCGGATAGTTGGCGTGAAGGAGTTCACTTCTCCCTTCTCCGTTAAGGATGCTCTGTGCAATCTGAGCATGAGCTAGGGAGTCTATTGCGGGCGTCGTTGGATAGTATGGGGTTGACCAAAATAGTCCCGAAAGAAATGCCACATAGATGCCTAGGCAGAGCAGAAGTGAAACTGAGAGATCGGCTCCATGGACGAACCTACCGAACCCTTGCCGTTGGAAGTAGACAATAACCAAGATAATTGGCAGAATGGTGGCTCCCGCAATTGTGTAGAACAAGTAATTTCGCGTTAGCAGCGACAGAACAGCAGAGCTTAGGCTTAGCAGACAGATGCTGAAGATGAACGAAAACGCAATCGAGCCTAGGCCGCCAATGCGCTTGATCAACCCTGAGAGAAGCAACCACGCATAGCCTGGTAGAAGCAGTAGCAGAATTGCAATAGGTAAAGTAGCGAGAATCATTTTCAGGCCTCTTCAGCTCAATTCATTGGAATTGAGCCTCTCCGCGATTAGTGCGCAATTGCTGTGAGACCGAGTCTCCTGAGAATCGCAGTGTTATCGTTTTTCTTGATGGCCAAATGCGTGACTGCAAGCAACACGAACAGTCCGACAATTCGACCTTCAAATGCCAACAGGAGCCCTACATCACCAAACTGCTCCGCTTGGAGAAGAAAGCCAAGTTGTTCAACAAGTAAGAGCGCGTATCCAACGGTTACGAATCCTCCACTTGCCTTCTGTGTAAAAGCCCAATTCCGCGCCGTCTCGTAGACCAAGTAGACGACCGCTACTGCCATCACTCCACGAAGCGAAAGATTCATGCTTAATGGGACCGCATTGAGTGCCCCCAAATTCTCAAAGCTCAAGGCGTAACCAAGCACCAGGATTGTCACGATGCTCGGGATAGCCAGTTCGATCGGATAAGATTCGCCCACGAATTTCAATCGAGTTCGGCGCGCGTAGGTTAAAGCTATGAAGAGTAGCCCGTATGTCTGCAGGAGGAGGAACATAGCGTCGATAACGAGCCCGCCGCCGATGAACTGGAGCGTGTTTACTGCGAAGGCGATTGTCATGAGACTGAAGCCGGCTGGGATTCCAAGCAAATAGGAGACATGTGACTCTTTGCAGGGTTTCACTGTCGACTGAAGCAGACTGGCCGCAACTAACGCTGAGATCAATTGAACAGCTAGGATAAGCGCAGAGGCCATGTTAACAGCACGGTACCGAGGTTTGAGTGCAGGTATCTTATCTTAATATCTGTGGTTTTCCGGATGAGGTTCATCGACCATGCATTTGCCATCACGGTGATGGTCTTCCTTTTGGGTGCCTTTGTAGGAGCAACATTGATTGTTTTCTCGTCGACTTTCAGAGAGTTCAGCCTTACGGTACTGCGGACTAGAATGTTGTCTCCAATGCAAACTGTGGCCCATCTCGGAGACGTTGCAGTATTCGTGGCGGTCTTCGTAAACAACTTGATTCCGACGGTCCTCTCATTCGCATACCCACTTGCGATTGCCGAGATTAATTGGACGCCCCCGCTGAGTAGGCATAGACTTCTTTTCTTCCTAAGTGCTTACACGTTTATCGCTGCTTTCCTAATTGGGTTCTTTTCCCTTGGAGCTCCACTGGCTACTGGATGGGTTCTTGGCGGAACGAACCTCTTTCTCTCCTTGATTTCCGGAGCTCGCATTCACGGGCCGCTTGAATTCGGGTTCGTGCTACTGTGTATTGCGGAACCGCTGAGGATCTCTTGGGACCCAACGGATCGGGGAACTCTTGTGAAGCTGGTTGATGATCGTACGCTATTGTTTGTTTCGATTGCGGGGCTTTTTGTAGCTGCTGCAATTGAGGTTTTTCTTGGAATATGATCTGCGAATTTCATGCTCTGCGGTGTACGGTATCAGCGAGACAAGCAGCAGCGGGGTCCGAACTTCTGAAATATCCGCACCCTACGAATAGGTTCGGTTGTAGCCAGTATTTGATACTCTTGCGGACAAATTTAATTGATGATGAGCGTGGAGAGTGAGCTCCATGGCCTATTCCCTACCGTTGCTTTTCTTCTTCGCTTGCGGGCTCCTTTCTGCATCGCTATCGTTCAGTATTGCGTACCTGATGTTCAAATCCTGGCAACTGGTTCGACTGGACTACTTGTTAGGGTTTCCAGCCGGTTTCAGCCTTCTGGCCTTGGCCTTTGTAATAGGTGACATGGCCTATGCTTTTCCTTTGGCAAGCATTTGGAATTGGGCTAGTCTGCTTCTCGGCAGTTGGGGATTCGCATTTTTGGTGGTGACGTACTTTCGCAGGTACGGTCCAGCGGAGACGGACGAGTCACGTTCAACTGAGTTAGCATTCGGGGTAGTCGGAGTTTCCACGTTCGCTTCTCTCGGGTTCATCCTCCTTTTGTCCTCCGCGCTTCCGGATTATCTGGGCGCAGAATTGGTTTTCCGGGTAATCAACCTCGTTCTTTTGGGGTACATCATACTCAGCCTTAACCGGGCGTTGAAGGCTGAAGTTGAACTCAGCGCTGTGGTTTTAGGTTTCACATTCCTCGCAATCGAACAATCGAGTCTGTTCCTCCACACCTTGGACCGCGCGTTCGTCTGGTCGGTTATTTTCGCGCAACTGGTGAGAATTGCGGGACTTTTCATATTGACGGTTTTCCTTGTGAGAGGATTTCAAAGTCCCGAGAGGAAGGGGACCTAGCTTGCAGGAAGAGTTCAGGAAACTCCGCCGGCGTGAGCGCTCCCAAATCTTCTATGACATCTTAAACTCGATAATTGAGCAGGAATCGGAATCTCACCCGAAGATTACGAGGGTTCAAAATGACGTTCGCCTTCCGTCAGATCGGCTACGCGCGCACCTGCGTGAGATGAATGCCCTTGAGCTCGTGAAGTACGGGAAGACTTTGGCTAGCACGGAGAAGGGTAGGGCGTTTGTGGTTGAGTTTGGGAAGGTGGTTGAGGTTCTGCGTCAATTTGGGCTTTAGTATGCCGTATGGTATTGGCGTGTTAATGTTTATGTCCCCTCACTAAAGGTACGTTAGTTACGTGTTCCCTTTTATTTCGACTTAACTAGCTCTTCTCGTCAAATCCAGCTAATGTCTAAGCATATGGAGGTGAATTTTGATAATGTATGTTATGAATAGGCACTTTAACAATCGTGCGGTTTCACAGGTCATCGCAGCGCTGCTCCTGATAGCAATAGCAGTCGCCGCAGCCATCTTGCTGTACGTGTTCGCCATTGGATTACTCGGTAGCCTCGGGTCTAGTGGTGGTCAACAAACGAAGGAGCAATTGATCATGGAAGCGTATAGCTTCCCCTCAACTGCCGGTGTCCTTACAATGCAAGTGAGAAACGTTGGTTCGGCGACAGTCAACGTTGGAGGGTCTGACTTCTTCATCAACGGCGTCAAAGGTACTTTAGGTGGAGTATGTGCTTCGATGACTGCGATGACAGTGGGTGGGTCATGTCAAGCCACCGTAACGTTGGCCAGTTATGCCAGTCTTTCGTCTGGTGCAGCGTATCCGTTGAAGATTGTCACGCCTGACGGTGGAGTCTTCTCGTACTCAGTAACCTACGGAGGCAGTAGCTAAGAACTTCAACGCGGGCAACACTTGCCCGCCCTACCCGTTTTTCCGGTACAACCTTCCCAAGTTTCCTCAGTGACCCATCACATTACTGTAGAGAAAGTTGTGTTCAAGAAAATCCATGCTAAAGGCTAGGAAAGTTGAAGAGTGGCTGAAAACTCAGATGCAGGTGTCCGCGTCATTGTTGGGTTCTCTTGATACGAATTTTTTTGAGAACATATCCTGTAACCGGGTTGACCTCACGAAAGCTCGTCTCGATCCTTTACTCGCAATCATTGTATCGACTTGATTAGGCTCGCTGGAGGTGGAAAGAAGGGTAGGGCGTTTGTGGTTGAGTTTGGGAAGGTGGTTGAGGTTCTGCGTCAATTTGGGCTTTAGTATGCCGTATGGTATTGGCGTGTTAATGTTTATGTCCCCTCACTAAAGGTACGTTAGTTACGTGTTCCCTTTTATTTCGACTTAACTAGCTCTTCTCGTCAAATCCAGCTAATGTCTAAGCATATGGAGGTGAATTTTGATAATGTATGTTATGAATAGGCACTTTAACAATCGTGCGGTTTCACAGGTCATCGCAGCGCTGCTCCTGATAGCAATAGCAGTCGCCGCAGCCATCTTGCTGTACGTGTTCGCCATTGGATTACTCGGTAGCCTCGGGTCTAGTGGTGGTCAACAAACGAAGGAGCAATTGATCATGGAAGCGTATAGCTTCCCCTCAACTGCCGGTGTCCTTACAATGCAAGTGAGAAACGTTGGTTCGGCGACAGTCAACGTTGGAGGGTCTGACTTCTTCATCAACGGCGTCAAAGGTACTTTAGGTGGAGTATGTGCTTCGATGACTGCGATGACAGTGGGTGGGTCATGTCAAGCCACCGTAACGTTGGCCAGTTATGCCAGTCTTTCGTCTGGTGCAGCGTATCCGTTGAAGATTGTCACGCCTGACGGTGGAGTCTTCTCGTACTCAGTAATATACGGAGGAGCCGCCTAGAACAGCACACCTCCTCCCTCCGCTTTTTTCTCTTCATCTATTTGCCAGGCAATCCTGCACCGTTTTCATACTCCTGAGGTAAAATGATTGGGTTTTGGAATTATCCCATCCACATTTCGGCCGCAAATGCGAACCTCATCATCAAGCTGCCAACTGGCATGAAGATTCACCCGCCTAACACGCGCAGGTTCAACTTTCTGTGTGTGAATCATGGCCGTTCCGGATCAGGAACATGAGGTTCCGGGGAGGGTTTCGTTTTCAAAAACGTAGAGGTCACCGTTGAAGTGCATGGTTGGGTTGAATTGATTGGTAGGCCATTTTGATGGTTGAAGTAGCGTTCCTTTCACTTGCAGGCAAGTTCCGTTGCTAAAAGGCAGTTGTGACGGGCTGTCGCAGTAGTCTAGGGAAAATGCGCCACAATAGAAGACTAGTCGGATGGTTCCATTTTTGGAGGTTAGGTAGAAAACCGCTTCGTCGGGTGCCATGCATGGCGGGAATGCGTTCCGGCATAGCGGTGTAGCCTCAACGTACTGGTAGAGGCCATGGTAAGTGGCTCCGAGGTATCCTTGGTAAGTGGCCGTGGGGGAGTGCGTGGATGCCTCCCCGACACCCGGCACACCGGGCACGATGCCTCCTGACATCGCAGCTGAAATCAGGCCTGTGGATGCAGCTGCAACGAGCAGGATGGAGATTATCGTTAGGTAGGTTCTTCTTTTGTTGGGGCGCATGAAGCGACACTTTGATTTGCACTGCAGTTCTCAGGCTTGGTGCTAGTTTAGCACGGGGATGTTTCTTATCCAGTTCCCAATTTGGCTGGGAATGCTTTTGTGGTTTTCTCTCAAAACGTTTTCACCCACAACAAGTTTCTTTTAGGCAGGTGCAAATGGGAAACAATAAAGGTGGACAACGCGCCTTCCAATCCGTCAACTACGTGTGTCACTTCCCCAGTCTTGCCGGAGTGACAACATGTTAATGTCAAGTGTAGTATCCCCAATGGGGTTATGTGGTCAGTCCACACGAGAGCCCACGAGTCGGCCTAATATGGCAGATCGAAATTCAAACCAACAGAAGATCATGCAAGTTCTAGCGGGAACCAAAATCCCGATGGATGTTGAGAACGTCAGGGAACAAACGGGGCTCAAGAACTGGGAATCCACAAAATCGATCCTCCTTGAGATGGTCCTGCAAGGAACGATTCTCGGCCAGAGGACGACGAGGGGTTGGATTTTCTGGGTTAACCCAACAGCCATGCGAAACAAGCGGAGGATTTGACAACGGCAAAGATGGATACGATCCGTGACAAGCTAACATCAGTTGCCAGCATACCCGGTAAACTCTCGAAAAGTGCACACGGGAAATCAAGCAAGAGTAATGGCTCAGGAGAGTCACAGGCCGTCGTGGTTTTGGAGAAGCCCGGAGTGGGAACCACTCAGGTTCCCTCGAGCTTCAAAGAGGTTTCACCGCTCATCGAGCCCTACGCGTACGCTGCGATCACTCATGACCCAAACACTGGCGGCATGCTCTACTACCTCATAGAACCAACCCTCCTAGACGAGGACAGGGCGCTGTACAAGAAGATCAGTATTTTCCTGGTCGAGGAGCTTGATGTCGACGTTCGCAAGATTCCAACGAAACAGGACGCAGAGAAAATTCTCAGGTTGAAAGTCAACGAAATCGTGAAGACCTACAAGATCAAGGTCGAGGAGGAGGTACTCGACAAACTAATGTACTTCTTGGCGCGGGACTTCATCTACCTCGGCAAGATTGAACCACTGATGAAAGATCACATGATCGAGGACATCAGCTGCGATGGACCGAACGTGCCAATTTACATCTGGCACCGCCAATACGAATCAATGCCGACAAACATCATCTTTGACGACCCGAAGGAATTGGACAACTTCATAGTCAAGCTTGCATACCTCAGTGGCAAACACGTCTCGATAGCTTCACCCATGGTGGATGGAGGACTGGCGGACGGTAGCAGAATCCAACTCACCTACGCAAAGGAAGTGACTAGGCACGGAAGCACCTTCTCAATTAGGCGTTTCAGGGCCGACCCGATGACGATCACTGACTTAATAACCTTCAACACGATAAACTCGGAGATGGGCGCCTACTTCTGGTACACCGTCGAGAAAAAGGCGTGTACCCTGATCACTGGGGGAACGGCTTCCGGCAAAACAACCCTACTCAACTGCATATCCATGTACATACTACCAGACGATAAGATCGTGACGATTGAAGATACCCCCGAGTTGAACATACCGCACAAGAACTGGATTTCCGCAATCGCAAGAGTCGGTTTCGGCGCCGCCGGCAGCACTGCTGAGATAACACTCTTCGACTTGTTGAAGGCTGCTATGCGGCAGAGGCCGGACTACATAATCGTTGGCGAGGTCAGGGGGGAAGAAGCATTCACACTCTTCCAAGCTATGGCCACGGGCCACGGCGGCCTATCCAGCCTGCACGGAGACTCTGTATTGGCTGCTATTCGAAGACTCGAGTCAGCTCCACTGAACATACCACGGACACTGTTGCCGACACTCAACCTCATCGGAATCCAACAACGAATGAAAGTTGGGGGCAAGCCAGTTCGAAGACTCATTCATCTCGCTGAAGTCCTCGGTATCGATCCGAGCTCAGGTGAACTTGACCTGAACGACGTTTACCGCTGGGACCCAAGAACGGATTCGTTCACTTTCTCAGGACGGAGCCACATGATTGAAAGGTTGGCCGAACGTTCGGGAACGGCATTAAGTGCTGTTCAAGAGGAGCTTCGCCACAGAAAAACAGTGCTCGATTACATGGTCAAGAACAAGATTCGCAGGTACACCGACGTCGGGGGCCTGATCAGAGACTACTACGCTGACCCACACAAAGTGTATGAGAAAGCTAGGTTGGGTTTGTTGAGCTAATTTGAAGACACCTAAACAGGCCGTTGAGAAGCAGTCGTCTGTGCTGAGGGCCCCATGGCTTCTCGCATACCGGTACTTGGGGGTTCGACTCCAGAGATTTCTGCCTTATTTCGAGGATCTCAGTGTCTCGATGCAAAAGGGAGCTTTCAAAATCAGCATACAATCCTACCTCAGTTTGATGGTACTAATCTCAGGCGTGTCACTTATCGTAAGTTCTATCATCGTTGGGGGCTTGGCATTATACGCCGGCGCTCAGATTCTGTTGGCGATTCTGTTCGGTTTCGGCGCCGGGCTGCTATTCGGTGTCGCGGTCTTTGCAATCCTGTACGGCCTACCTTCCCTGCTCGCGATAAGTCGCAGAAGAAGGATGAACAACGAACTCCCCTACGTAGCCACTCACATGTCAATCCTGGCCTCAGCAGGAATTCCACCAACGCGAATGTTCAAACTGCTCGAAGATTCTCGTACGACGCCTGAGGTCGCCTCAGACTCAAACGAGATTGTCCGCGATGTGGAGGTTCTGGGAAACGACATCATGACAGCGCTGGAACTCGAAAGGGCGCGTTCGCCTTCAACGGTTTTCGGGGACATGCTCGAAGGATTGGTTGCGACAATCAGGTCCGGAGGGAACATGAAGAGTTACCTGCAAGATGCCACACACACCATTATGGATTTGAAGAGAATCGCGTCGAAGCAGTTAATTGAATCTCTTGCAACCTTCGCCGAGATTTACATATCTATTCTGATAGTTTTCCCATTGCTCATGATCGTCATGTTCTCAGTAATGTCTTTGATTGGAGGCGGAATAGGCGGCTTGTCTGTCACGGTGATGATGTCCTTCATCACCTACGCAATCATCCCAGTCTGCGCTGTGGCGGTCATCGTGATGCTTGACTCGTTAGTCGGTGAGGATTGAAGATGCCGAAAATTGACCCCAAGGAGAAGGTGCTCGTCGCGATCGTTTCGATCGCTTTGGGCGTAACCGTGACAGTCTCAGGCCTTGTAGCCGCATTCATACTTAGGTTCCAGAATCTGCCACTCGAATGGGATCAATTAGTGGTTCTGGGGCTGATTATTGGGATCTTCCCGCCTGCGGTCGTCGAGTACTTGGACTTAAGATGGCAACGCGGCATCGACAAGAATATTCCAAGGCTCGTTCGCGAGATTGCCGAAGCAGGAAAGACTGGTTTGACGCTCACCAGGGCGATCGAAGTCTCCGCTGACAGAGATTATGGGCCTCTGACACCTGAACTGAGACAATTGATCATCCAGCTATCGTGGGGCAGCAGCCTTGAGGAAGCGTTGCGCTCCTTCGCCAAAAGAGCTCGAACGAGACTGGCGAACAGAACCGCGGATTTGATAGCGGAAGTTGCACGGTCAGGCGGCGACACCAAAGAAATAATGGAACAGCTGAACAGGCACATAGGGGAGCTCCAAAGCATCGACGGGGAAAGATATGCCCAGATGAGGCCATACGCCGCGGTCGTCTACATTGCGTTCGGTGTATTCCTTTTCACCGACATAATGCTGATACGCTCATTCTTCACACAGATCGTCTATTTGCAAAAGTCCATCCTCAGCACTCCTGGGGGAGGTGGAAGCGTTTTCGGCGGAGTATCTGGAGTTGATATCAATTTGCTTCAGAAGATCTTCTTCCATGCCGCCGTGATTCAAGCACTCTTCGGGGGCCTGATCGCAGGGAAGATGAGTGAAGGCAAACTTGGAGCAGGCCTCAAACACGCACTAATACTCCTTGTAATCGGGTTCCTGGGCTTCTTCATATTCGTTTGGAAGGCGTGAAGTTGGAGGAAAAGAAATGAGATTTCGTAGATTGAAACGGACTCTTGGTGTCAGCACCGTTATAGCGAACATGATGATGATCGTGATCGTACTATCGCTAGCCGCAATCCTAGTAGCATGGACTGGCACGACGTATGGCGCATTCAGTTCAGGCACTCAGCTCTACTACAACCAAAGACAGCAAGCGCTCCAAGAAAGATTCGTAATAGAACTCGTTGCCTTCAACAATACAAGCGGCAACCAGATCATCATTTTCGTTCGAAACGTTGGATCGATTGACATCCAATTGGCTGCCATCTACATCAACGGTAATCTACAATCCTCGTTCAAAACCCCCTCGGTCGCCACTGGTTACTGCACGGTGCTACCAGTCCGCTTGGGAGTGCAACAAATGTGTATATTCAACATGACATATAGCACCACATGGACCTCCGGCACAATCTTCACCATCGTCGTAGCAACCGCAAGAGGCAACCAAGCAACGGCTAACGCTCGAGGACCATGAAGAGGTTATGGGCGTGGGAACAGAATCCTTACGTGTTTACGACGCACTCTATTGTCGGGGGAGTGTGTCCTAGTTGCGGAAACTTTGGTTTCGACGAAAAGCTGTAAGCACAATCATTGGCGGAATCATAGTCCTCGGTTTGTTCCTGACAGCTCTCCTCTCCATGGTTCTTGTGAGTCAACAATACGACCAGTATCAAACTCAGGTAAACAAGATGTCCCAGTTTGGCATTAACCGGCTTTCTGAATATCTAGTAGCCAACTCCCCTGGCCTAACAAGTATAACGTCTAATGCTCTTATCCCTGGTTGGGCGGTCGCGGGCAGTTGCGGGGTCGGCGGGCAATACAACTGCTACAATATGACCGTGAGCAACTTGGGGGGCGTTGGTGTTCAGATCGTAAGGATCTACATAAATTCAACAGGGTCAGGTTGCACATCCCTCTGCGTACTCAACCCAACGGCTTCAATCACCTCCTACGCATTCAACCAAGCAAACCAGTTCGTTAACCGAGGTGAAACCAGCCATGCAGTAATCCTGGCGTTGCCTAGCGCCGTTGCCCTGCCAAATCCGACGCAACCTGCGTTTCCCATGAACGCTATCTTCATTGCTACAAGCATGGGGAATGTCTTCTCATTTCAATGGCCATTTCAAGTTCAGGTTTTCGGTCAAAGCCAATCAGCATACTCCCAAGGAATAATGAAAGTCGCATACCAGGGAACTTTCGATAGCAAAAACGAGGCGGGGCCAGTGGCCGCTGGCAGCGGGGGCAGTGGCACTGTGGCACAAGGATATTGCCACCAAGAATCCGTGCAATCGTATCCGGCCCCGACCGGCTATGCGGAGAAACTCACAGTGAGTGGACTTAGCGATAACAATTTGTGGTTTGTCAACCCATGGATCACAGCCGGAAGCGGTAGTAGCAAGTCAATTCTGGACTCCGCCTACCACGGCGGAACAACCCTCTACTTTTATGTCATTGTGATAAACACTGGGGACGCGGCCTACAGTCCCAACGCTGGCACGATAGATCTAACCTGGTTCGCTTCCAATCACATTGACGGTAGCCTCTTTGGTGTCTACTACAATGGCAAATTCTATTCTGGTTCTACATCGCCGAGTATCAATAGTATCAGTATCGCAGCAGGCGCGTTCTACTACGCAATATTCAAGATCGACTATTCGTCGTCCACCAACCCCTCAATATTTATGCTGAATAACCCGCCGACCCGTTCGGTCATGTTCTGGGGTGCTGCGTCAATCACAAACGTAGGAACGTCGGGAACTAGTGCTGAAGATGAGAGTTTCTTTTCCGGCACAATCCTTTCCTCCGGATTATGGATCCGATACGAGGCACCGTCCGGGAGTCCGTGTGCGTAACTTGGATATAGCGTTCGGGACTTACGCTAGGAGGTTACTGTGATGCTTAGACTCCTAATCTTCCGATTTCGCCGACGCCGCGCGGTTAGTACTATGATTGGCGGGGTGATAATACTGTCGCTCCTACTAACCGCGCTTGGGACGATGGTCTTTGTTTCACAGCAATACGACCAGTACCAACAATCGGCCAACAAGATGGGTCAATACGATAGTCAACAGTTGTCAGAGAATCTCGTTTTCAACTCTCCTGGCCTGACGTCTCTGACATCTAATGCTGCTGTCCCCGGTTGGGGGATTTGCACGAGCACCACCTACATCTGCTACAATATGACCGTGAGCAACTTGGGGGGCGTTGGTGTTCAGATCGTAAGGATCTACATAAATTCAACAGGGTCAGGTTGCACATCCCTCTGCGTACTCAACCCAACGTCTTCAATCACCTCCTACGCATTCAACCAAGCGAACAGCTACCTCAACCAGGGAGAAGTAAATCACTGGTTGGTCCTAGCGTTGCCCCGCGCCGTTGCTTTACCGAACCCGAACCCCGCGTTTCCACAGAACACGATCCTCGTCGCTACGACTAGAGGAAACGTGTTTTCATTTCAATGGCCATATCAAATTCAAATTTTCGGTCAGAGTGGCTCAGCATTCTCGTCTGGATTATTGAAAGTCGCATATCAACCAATAGGAACCTCTGGAGGTTACGATAGCATCCATGATTACAAAAACGCGTCTGGCCATACCCCTACCACCACATATTGTCATAATGAGCCATTGCAAAGCTACCCGGCAGCGTCTAATTACGCGGAAAAACTCACAGGAATAACTGGAGTCAAAGACAGTAATACATTGTATTTCGTGAATCCTTGGGTCACAAAAGCAATTCTGATGTCCACATGCACCGAGAGTTGTAGCGGTAGCGCTACAACGCAGATGTATATCTATGCAGTTGTGATGAACACGTTCAAAACAGCGTATACCGTTAATAATGGAACAATAGATCTAATGTGGTATAGTACGAATCACCTCGACGGGATTCTTTATGGTTTGTACTACCAAGGACATTTCTACCCAACCGGTAGCCTGCCAAGCATTGCACCCGGTACGAGTTACTACGCGATATACCAAATGAATGAAATGCAACTAGCCTACCCACCACCACGTTCCCCGATAGCAGACAATTCGGTAATGTTCTGGGGTGGTGCGTCACTCTCAACTACTTCTAAGAACGAGACCTACTTTTCGGGCACAATCCTTGCTTCCGGATTTTGGATGCGAGCTTCATGCTGAGGAGTTGTGCACAGCTTGGATGTAGCTATTGGTATTCAAAAACGAGGTCACCGTGATGTTTAGGTTTCTAATTTTCAGATTTAGCGGTCGGCGTGCAGTTAGTACTATGATTGGCGGGGTGATAATACTGTCGCTCCTACTAACCGCGCTTGGGACGATGGTCTTTGTTTCACAGCAATACGACCAGTACCAACAATCGGTCAACAAGATGGTTCAGTATGGAGATAAGCAGCAGTTAGAGAATTTAGTAGCTAACTCTCCTGGGCTAACGCCTGTAGCGTCTAATGCTGCTGTCCCCGGTTGGGGGATTTGCACGAGCACCACCTACATCTGCTACAATATGACCGTGAGCAACTTGGGGGGCGTTGGTGTTCAGATCGTAAGGATCTACATAAATTCAACAGGGTCAGGTTGCACATCCCTCTGCGTACTCAACCCAACGGCTTCAATCACCTCCTACGCATTCAACCAAGCGAACAGCTACCTCAACCAGGGAGAAGTAAATCACTGGTTGGTCCTAGCGTTGCCTAAGGCCAAGCTGTTGCCAAGCTATACATTTTCTACGCCCCCAAACACGATCCTTATCGTTACGAGTCGTGGAAACGTGTTCGCTTTCCAATGGCCATTTCAAATTCTAATGGGCGGTCAGAGTCAATCAGCATTTTCCGCTGGAATAATGAAGATCGCATATCAGTATATACAGGGATCTGCGTATCCAACTTGTACTACTACAAATCCTCCTCTATGTTACGATAGCAAAAACGAGCCGGGACCAGTGGCCGCTGGCAGTGGGGGTTCTGTCACTAGTGCATACTGCCACCAGGAGCCCGCGCAAGCATATCAGGCTGGGCCAACTTACGCGGAAAAACTTACAGTGAGTGGACTTACCGATAACAATTTGTGGTTTGTCAGCCCATGGGTCACTCAGTCAATTTTCACTAGCGCACAAACTAATGGCAATGCTCCTTCTGGTCATCTAACTTGGCCATCCAACTTAACAACGCTCTATATCTACGTGAATATTACAAACGTAGGGAACACACCCTTTGCCATCAACGGAGGTTCGATAGATCTAACTTGGTACAGTTTCAATTGGCTCACAGCAAATCTTATTGGCTATTACCAAGGTGCACCTCCGGGAACGTTCTACCCGACAGGTACAACGCACACCGTTGCTGCGGGTCAGAGTTTCTACGGAATATTCAAAGTCATTTCCTTATGTCTAGGAAAGTCGGACTGTTCACCATCCTCCTCCTCCACGGGCACTTGGCCCCCACCAACCGGTCAGTCAGTCATGTTTCTTGGTTCCGCGTCATTAACAAGCAGTACCACGAACTCGACTTTCATTGCGGGTGTGGCTCTTACGTCTGGATTATGGATACGATATTCCTGCTCCTAGAGCCTCGCAAGATCTTCAGAGAGAGCAGGCTGGCACCCACACGAACGTGTCATGGCCACGTTGGATTTAGGATCCGAAGCAGTTTAGGATTCGTTAGAGTATATTGGGCAAGAGCAAGGGGCGGTGAAAGGCTATTCCTGCTGGGAGGAAGGTTATTGAGGACACCTATTCTTTAGGGGACTTCAACCGGCTTTTCCACAAGTACTACGCTTGTCTCTACTACTGCTCCACGGCTAGAACGAGGCGGTTCAGCTTTTGGGAAGGGCTAGATGTGAAAAGTCTCTGAGGGGGTTCCTGATGAAACTGCGGGTCGAACTGGACGAAATCAATACGTGCCTGTACTTAGGCCGGCTACGAGGGAATAGGAGAAGACCGAGCCGTCAGCCGTGACCACCTTCACGGAGTATGCGACACCACTAATGATGGTTTGAGTAACTCCCGTGTTGGGTATGGTAAGGATTGCTGTGCATGAGGATGGGCCTAGGGGGAGGAGGCCGCTCGCGGTGGTGTAGGTAGGTATGCCTGTCACCGTTGAATAAGCAAAGGTGGTTTGGCTTATTGTGTAGGCGGCGCAGGTGCCAGTGATGGGTTGTGTGATCTTCACGCCTGCGACGAAGAATTCGGATAGGACGGCGACTCCTGACCCCACGTTTCGCAGATTAAGACAAAGCGTGTGCAGTGTCTTATCGTAGCACTGTGAGTTCGTAGCAACCCCAGCAGCAGTCGTAGAGCTCCAGTCGTAGTACTCCACCGAGATCATTTGCGAGTATGGTTTCTGCGGCTGGGCGCCTTGAAGGGACCCCAGTAAACCTGAGGAGTAGACGTACAAGATGGTGGCTCCAGCGACGGTTATCAGGATCAAGAGCAGAACGGCGACGATTTCTGCTATGCCTTTCTTCGCACGCCTAAACTTAACGATCAATCATGTTACCTCATTCTATTGTGCGATGTCTTTGAAAGCCCCTAGGCTTAGAAGTGTTGTTGTGGCCTCTTTCAAGGAAGCGGCCTCAACCAAAACCAATCTCAGATTCCGGGCCAGCGCTTTGGCATCACTGTCAACACCTGGAATCGCGAGTAGATAACTCTCGGAAGGTTTTGCGTCCTTCACCTTCGCCGCGAAGATGCGTACTGCGTCCGAGCTGATCGCCGATTCGGAAGTGACTACGTCGATTGCAATGGTTTTGCTTCCTCCCCAACGACCGCTTCGGGCTGTCGTGACTACGTCGAAGCTTTGAGCTTGGCCTGATTTGCCTGGTAAGCTCCCTGGTGCTTGAGCCGTCAGTCCCATGTCCTCAAGCGTTGTCAAGACTTCGGAGTATAGGAGTACCTCTCGCCTTATCTCACCTAACAAGTCCGGGTTCAATCTGTATTGGTAGACGGGTACGAGGCGCGTTCTGTCTGTTGCGAATTGATGTCGCTTAGCCCTACAGAAGTGTGCGCTGGATGGCATGTTGAATGATTCGGTGCAGTTGGCGCATTTGTACCATGCTCCCACCGCTCTGTATTCGACGCCGAAGTTGTGAAGGACAGTCTGGCATTTGGGGCAGATCAATTGGTCCCCTTTCCTGAAGGTCTCATCATCGGCCACTTTGCCGCATTTGAGATGCTCGAAGAGGTAGCTGCGGGCAATGTTATAGCTGTAACATTTTGGGCAGACGTACCGCGTGCTCACTTGGGCTGATCCACACTCGGGGCAAGCTGGCATCTTGTCCACCATGTCGGCGACGAGCACTTTGGCTTCGAGCATTGTGGAGAGGAGGGCTAGTGTTGCATCGGGGCCTAACGCTTCGAGTTGTGGGTATCGTAGTTCGTCGGTTGGGGTTATCTCAGGGGTGATTGGGGTTCGGGGGCTTCGAATCAGGAATTGGAGTATCTTCCTCGCTTTCGGGTCAGAGTAGATTTCCTTGTTTACGACGCTTGGCCTGGAGTCTAGGCGAGTCGTCAAAGTCATTACTGCTGTTCCCTGAAGATGGGTTCCTGTGGTTTAACCTCGAAGCCTTCCGGTGAGATCCGGTACGCCACGATCTTCTTGTTGACTCTTACTCCACGCATCTTCTGGATCTCCAATGCGGGGTAGGTCTTGTCCTTCTCGCGGAAGGTGTGAAGAAGGAGGCTTCCCTGTGCGAGGATCGTTTCTGGGCCGAACGTGTCAACGAACGAGCTGTCGTGCTCGGTTAACACGAGTGTTGTGAGTTCAAGTTCTGAGAGGGCTCTGTAGAATTGAAGCAGCTTGAACCTGAATTCGGATTCGGACCTGTAGGCTCCTGCGATCGAGACCAACGAATCTATGACACATCTTTTTGCAGCAACCCTCTTCCTGGCATTTGCTATGACTCCGATTAATCCGTCCAAGTCGAATTTCTCCGTTCCCATGATGCCTCCTCGGATTTTCAGTTCTCCGCCTGGTTCCTCCTGCTGGGGGGAAGCGTCAACCAAGACAAGTTTCCCTTGACTTTCCAGGTCGAACATGTTCCAGTTGAATCTGATCATGTTGTTCGCGAAAGAGTAGGTCGGTTCTTCAAGCGAAACGTATACCCCATTCTCCGCGTACTGTGTGGCTCCGCGGTAGAGGAACTGGCCTCCCATTATTGTCTTGCCAGCGCCCGGGGCTCCAATCACCGCGTGCACATAGTTACGGGGTAACCCGCCTTCAAGAGCCTCATCTAGGCCAGTGATTCCAGTCTTAGCTTTTGAAATCTCACTCAAGAATCATCGCACCGTATTGAAGTTGCACCATGCTCATTAGAATTCCGATGATTCAGTTGTACTCCACTCTCAGCCGCTTCGAGGTGTTTGGTCGGATTTGAGCAACGATTGCGTGGTAGAATTTTGGAGAGGAGATTAAGGCTTCTCCGTTCCCAAGCGAAGGCAGCAGGGACCAGAGCGAATCGGGAACATTACCTGTCGAGGTCCTTAACACTCGAATGTTTGGTTCGGAGCTGATTCTGTGCATGAATCTGGTGTTACATAACTCGACAAGTTCGGAGGGAACGAGGGCTGGTTGTTGCGAGACGAACCCTAAACCTATGCCCCTCTTCCTGCCTTGCCGCGCCATTTCAGTCAGCATCGTGCAGGTAGCGGTCATGGTCTTCATCTTGGCTTTGCTCAAGAAAGTGTGAACTTCCTCCATGAAGATCAGAATTGGTGCAGATTCAATGTATCGGGTCTTGTAGGTGAAGATCTCTTTCAGGAGGTGCGCCATGCAAATGTTGCGAACGATGTCTGATGATTCACTCAAATCAACGACAGATATCCTGCCGGGCACCAAGAAGTTTTCGGGAGGAATCTTATCGAAGATTTCGCCGGCCTGGTGGGCGTCCAGTATTCCGGCGCGGTGGGCGAGTGAGAGTTTCGTGTACAGTCCCATATGGGCTTCTGCCACAACCTCGGGAAGAGAGGCTTTGTCGATTTGTGCGTCAATTCTTTTCTTCAAGACGTTCAGGACGGCGCCAATCTCGTAGGGTTGGAAACTTCCACTGATCTCTTTCGCCTTTCTGGCAATGTCAAACATGTAGACCCGTTCGAACGGCGACAGTCCTAAGACTTCGCAGAAAATCTCCAAATCAATGTCAGCGAATGGCACTCCAAACTTCTTCGCTTCCAAGTTGCGGCTTCTGTTAGGTGCGGGCACGTAAACTTGGAAGTTCTTTACGCCCTGGGGTTCCTTTTTGAATTCTCGCAGAATTGGTAGGAGGGCGTCAGTTGGTTCGTTCATGCCCACATATTCGCCTTCGATGTCGAAGATGAGAACGGCACGATTTGATTTGGTGGCTTCCTCAGCGATCACTTGAAGGGTGTTTGATTTTCCACCGCCGGTCGTTCCGAAAATTCCAATATGCCTAGTCAGGCTGCTTGGTTCTATAGCGACTTCCACCTCTTTCTGGCCGAGAAGGCGTCCGAGTTTGAATTCGCCGACTGCGCCAACGTAAGCCTGTACTTGCGATGGGTCCAACGTGGTGACTGGGGTTCCGGGGTTTGGTCTCGTCTGGACCGCGGTCTTGTGGTCACCGACGAGAAGCGAGGTTAGCTCGATCAAGTAGTACGCTCCGGGGTTCTTCGTGAAGAACGGTCCGTCGAGAATGCGACCTACGAAGGTCGTATCGGAGGCCGCCTCTCCAATTCGAACGTACACACCGCGATGCGGATCAGAATTTTGTGACATCATGAAACAAGTGATGCCTTGATGGGGCACGGTTCTTGCGTTTGCTATTTCTACGTCATCGTACGTGACATATCCAATGTGACCCTGAGATTTTTTCCGCTCTTCCACTACACTGACCAATCTCATGCTTCCCTCTATTCAGAGCCGTTCATCTAGGCGCGCACCGCAATCTCCAAAACCTTTCCTGCAACTTCAACAGGGGTCACGCCCTCTGCCACTTGAATATTGTGTAACGCAGCTATCTCACTGGCTCGTTTCGAGAGGCGCGGAATCGCCGCTAGAACCACAACTGTAGGGTTAGTTTCGAGTTTCTTAACATAGAGTTCTAAGACTGGTTCTACGTCCACCTCTGACTCGCTCTGAGAGATATCGATTGCAATGGTTTTCATGTCCTTGTGGACCAGCACCGCGAAGGACACCTCTTCAGAGGTGCCGGCCATGGCACCGGGGCTCCTGACGTCGAAGCCCTTCTCACCGAGGACTCGCCTCAACGCATCAACTCCGAGGAAGCGGCGTGCATCTCCCAATGCTTCCTTTGTCATGCTGTACGCAAACACGTCTACGATCATCGCTTTCGGAAGATCAAAATCAAGACTGCATTTGCGACAGTAGTAGCTTTGAGATGGGTCTTCGAAATGTGCATGGCAAATGTTACAGGAGCACACTACGCCGATCAGGCGATACTCCTTCTCGTTCTCGAGCAGTTTCTTGCAGGTAGGACAAATTAGGCTTTTTCCTACGCGAAATGCGGTTTCTTGATGGATTGTGCCGCACGCAAGATGTTCAATCATTCGGCTTATTGAGATCTCCATGGATCCGCATTGAGTGCATTTGAATCGCGAGTAGAGATTCGATGGGGTTGCGCAACGCGGGCAGTAGAGGACCCTCTCGAAGAGGCTTTCAGCTACGATTCGGATATCAGCCATTCGTTGAAGCAGGGGCCGTTCGACGAGCATAATGTTGTCTCCGCTGGCGTCTCCAACGGCGTATCGGGGGAGACGGTCTGTTCCAAACTCAGGTTCAAGCATCTTTCCGCCAGTCCGAATGAAGTGGCTAATGACCGGCTGGACCTGTGGGTCATTGTAGGTTCGCAGGCGAAGTCTCCTTGCCACAGATTCGTCTTTTCTAGCCATCTCGTAGGCTACAGACTCAGCCCTGCGGATTCGCTCATTCAGTTGCCTCGAAAGCACTTCGAATTTATCCCGGTCTAATTTACGGTCTGCAAATTGCTTCTCAAGGTTGGCAAGTTCACTAGTCAAATCGTCGTGTTCTGTCAGCGGGTCCTTTGCTGGCTCTGCGGGTGCCATTATAGACATGCTCATTGTTCTGCGAATCGTTTGGAGAAGCCAAATATAACTGGTCCTATCGCCTTCTCTGTGTTAAGGTCTTGTCTGTGAAACATGGTAAGGTCATTCTGCTTTCAATTGCCATGTTCATTACCTTGACCGTCATTTCATTCCCGCGATCAGCAGCTCAAACAATTTCGCCCGAACTCACAACTGACCAAGCCATTTACCCATTATGGCACATTGGGGGTACCGTCACAATTACTGCCTCGAAACTGATCACGAACCAGACCTACTATCTTTGGTTGCAACGGCCAAACCAAGAAAGCACCCTCTATGCGACGATCAGGGGCATAAGTGGGGCCACTAGCATTTCGCTCCCGATCGCGGCCACAGATCCCTCAGGCACATATCTAATCAGTCTTTCAACATCAAGCCTTACCGACACGAGGTCAGCGGTTATCCATGTCGGTATCTTCGGAACAGACGCTAGGAGCTACGAACGCACTGAAAAGATCGTAATCTCCGGAGGCGGGTTTGCGGCCAATTCAACTATCTCCATTGGCCTTGCGGCCGCGGGCCAGACCGTGAATGGTTTCCCACAGAACATCAGATCCCAATCGGATGGCGGATTCAGCTACACACTCAAGCTTCCGCCCTCAGCGAACCTTGGGGTCCTTGCAGTGAGCGCTGAGGGGTCTAATTACGACAATCACGGCCTGACGAGTACCGCTAGTACCACTGTGAATGTTAATCCAACTTCAATCAGGATCAGCCGGGGGACACCGCCCCCTGCCACCGTTGAGAGAACGGCTAAGGTGTCCGTGTCATATCTGCTCACGTATCCGGATGGCTCAGGTGTCACTACCGCCTCGGCGGGCTCATCGGTTAGCGTCCTAAGAGAGTCTGATAGGACGGTTGTCGGCGCGGTGCCACTGCAATTGTCCAACAGTTCCGGTACTTGGAGCGCAGTTTGGGTGCCTCCGCCCAACGCCACCCTCACAGCCTACCAGTTCGAGTTGGCGGCCACGAGTTTCAGCGACTCCTACGGTAACCTGGGGCAAGGGCCTGCTGTGGATTCCGCCAGTTTCGCGGTAGGAAAGGCAAATGGTGGTCTTTCCTATCCGGCGAATTCTACACTCGAACGAGCCCAGGACGCAAACGTGGTGATCACAGCCCAGTATCACGACGGGTCCAATTTTGAAAACGTTACCTCGGCCAGTGGCGAAGTTATCGATGTCGAAGAGGTTAGTCACACGCTTGCATTCAACAAGACATTGAACGCGTTGAGCGGGCAACTGAATGTTCCCGTCAACGCCACCCTCGGCAAGTGGCGGATTACTGGTACCTTCACTGATCTTTATGGCAACACAGCTTCAGGGGAGGTTGTGATTCAAATAGTGAAGGCAAACTTGAAGTTCGCAGTCAACGTGCCTCCATCAGAAAGAACGACAATGATGAACGTCACCGCCAGAATATCATACCCTGACGGAACAACCGTCAATCCTGGCTTGGTCCCAGCTGGGTTTAACGTGACAATCTCAAATGGCAATTTCACTTGGACCTCAAGAATGATCTTTGACGACACGAGCGCGAGATGGACCGCAGGATACCTAATTCCAATCAACGCAACTGTCGGGGATTACTCAGTTGGAATGGTCGTTCTAGACATTTATGGCAACGGCGGTGGATCCAACACAACCGCAAGTGTGGTCCCTGCAAGGTTCACGATCACGGCGCCTCAAGCCAGTGCGAAAGTCACCCCTGGACAAATCGTTGACATATCGATCTCTGTGCTGTACCCGAATGGTTCCTCTTTGACTACCCGCGGCGGACGAGTACTTGCTTCATTCACCAACTCGTCAGGGACTTACATTTTACAGATGATATTCAACGCCGGCGATGATACCTGGCATGAATACTTCACCGCACCAGACCCTGGACTAAGTTTCGGCAAAACCATACCTTTCTCATTCTCCGCCACTGATCAGTTCGGAAACTCAGGTGCCGCAGCGAACGCCTACGAGCTAGACGTCGGCGCGGGCATTGGATCATTGATCTTGGCGAGTGTGATAGGGGCACTGGTGCCAATCGCTTTGCTTAGCTGGGCGATAGTTACGATTTCAAAACGGCGCCGAAAACACAAACCGTAGCATCATGTTGGGCAGTAGTTCAGTGAGCAGCCTTCAACAAAACTGTCGAAAACACAACGTCCCCAAAAATCAACGTAATTACCAAACCTATGAGGATGAAGAGTAACATCGGAAGCCCTGGCGTAACCCAAACTTCCCCTTGGAAGCCTAGCCTGGAAAGCGATTCTGCGAATTTTGAGACCAACTGATCCCGGTCGATTTCGGCGTCGAAAAAGAACTTGAAGGAACGCTTCGTCGCGCCATCGGGGATCTCCTCCATCGGATAAAGATAGAAAGTTGAGCGAAGCGTGGATACACTAGCACGGTAGCCAGTGAAGAACGCCATCAGTTTCCTCCACTTCGACTCCTCCTCTAAGCCATCAAACATGTTCCGTTTGTCCCTAATGTAGGTTAGAGAATTCCGCAACCCAAACCAAACCGCAACTGACGCAGAGCAAATGTAACCCATGATCATGACAGTAACGGGGAAGAATGGATGCGGATATCCCAACAAGGACTGGAAGCTTCTTGGCGCCAGAGGAAGGGTGAGACCGAGACAAATGATCGCTTTCGCGTCAGCACCTCCGAAGAGGCCAAAGTAGAATATTGCCAATGCAAGAATCGTTGCGACCGCGATCGATATGGCGGTAACAATTAGCGCTGAAGGGTCTAGGATTAAGCGAGAGGCGGTCAGTGCTGCTCCTATGCTGCCGTAGACCAACCAAACCTTATCGTTCACTTCACGCGTCCTGAGGTCAAACACCGAGCTCAGAACGTAGAAGAAGAGTGTAACAAGAATCGCGGCGTACTCGGAGAGTTGCAAGGGATCCATTGATAGTACCGGCGAACTGGTTGAGAATGGGTCTCAGTCCAGTAGGAAGAATAGCTTTTCGATACGTACCCTGAAATCGGACCACTTCTTGGTTGAGGTCATCGCGATTCAACAAGCTGAATTGGAAACCGAGGCAGAACTTGAGCAACTTTGACTACCTCAACTTAGGGTTCTGAGTGCTCGGCTATCTTTGTAACCGTGCTAATGTTTTATACGCTTAGGCAATGATTCGTGATACGCCTAGCGGAGCTAATGTAAGGGGTGTGAGCACTCTTCAGCAGAACCAAGCAAGCCACCTGTTTCAAGAAGGTTGCGGAGGCGCTTTGTCTCCTTGCTTTGATCCTTTCTGGCATTCTCGCCCCGTTACCTCACGTGGGCTTGCTTCGGCCCGTTCAGGCGCAGGCGCCACCTAACTCTGCTGCCGCCTCTCCGACTAAGTTCTGGGGACCGTTTGTAACGTCAACAGGTGATGTGGAAATTGACGTGAATCGCAGGGGAATCGCGGTCCGTGTGGAAGTTCCGAGAGAGTTCCTCAACAATGTAGCTGGCGGCGAGAATGATACTCATTTCATACAGAGCGACATAAGAAATGACTATTACTACTACAGCACCGTCGACGAAGCGAAGCATTGGAGCCATGAAGAGAATCGAACTGTAAGTCAGGCACCGTGCTACAAACCAAACTTCGGAATCTACGACCCGAATGCACCATGGTGTGTGGAAATATGGAATTACCTGAATGGAACGTTCCTTAACTTCACTGCCCCCCGATTCGTTAGGTTCAAGGGTTTGAACGCGCCGCCAATCGCAGGAATCTACAATGTCACTCTCTTCGTAGCCAACCACACAAATAGCCTCAATTTGCCAGACTTCATTCACGCTTGGAACACGACGTTCTTCGTTCCCGTTAGCATGAGCGACAATCCAGGAAGCATCAGCGGAACAATATGCGACGACGACACCTCGGGCTGTTCCACCATACTTGCTAAAGGAGTAGTTTTGGCGAAGAACACGGCCGGGCAGGTAGTAGCCCGAGGCTTCGTGAATCAGACGACTGGAGCCTTCAACGTTCCGGGTCTAGCGCCGGGGACTTATCAGGTTCAGGCTTCCGCGGGTTTGTTTAATGGTGTAGCGTATTCCCTATCAGATCCCATCTCGGTTCCAGTGTCAGGAGGCCACAACGGCTCCCCAGGGTCCATCCATCTGCATCGGGCACCGCAAGTGTGTGGCAAGATAACTTATGAGAACGATAATCCTATACCTGTTCCGATTTTGCATTCGCTCTCTGATCACCCATATCTAACGAAGATCGGCGTTAAAGCAGACAGTTACAAACTCAACATAACCGTTGAGGGCTATGACCCTTCAGGTCACACATTTCGCAACATGACAACTTCCCTGGACCAAGCTAGCGATAACTTCATCCTCATCACCGGTCTTGGAGAGATGTATTTTGGTGGCGATCCATACGGCACGGAGTTCGCGGGTCTGCCTCCTGTAAGCTCCGGGAGTTACCAGATGAGTCTCAGATTCAGCATTACAGGGTATTTGCAGAAGTTCACAGAGACTGTTACTGTCTCAGTCGCCGCTGGAAGAACCTTCCCACTGCAATGCAACAACCCCAACCCTAATCCTGTGGTGATGCTCTCTGCTGGGGTGATAACTGCGGACATTCAGTTCTTCAACCTAGCCGTCCCTGAAACACCTGCTCAGGCCGAGATTTCGACCGACTTATCCTCACCCTCAGGGAGCCTCTTCGGCGGTAACATTCTGGTTCAAGCCTACGATCACTCAGGTGCTCTTCGTGGGGTGACGGTGGTTAATGGAACAGCCAACGGGATAACCACATACAAGGATGTGACTTCTCTACGGCTGTACATTATTGGTTTCAGTGAGTTCTACTACCGGACTTTGAGCGGTCCCTGGGGAGAGGAAGACTCTGGGTTATCTGGTGATCTCTCGGGTTACACTTTGAATGTTCGCATTCGCGGTTACAACCAAACAACAAACCCCATCATAAGCCTTCCAGCGGGGGGAAACGCTACTGCAGCAATTCGAATGACGAGGGGAGGTGCGATTTCTGTTGACGTGTTCTCGTTCGACAATCGCCCCGGAACAAGGGCGGCTCAGGCCGCGCAGGAGTTCAGGTTTCTGAACCTCGCGATACCCGTCGCAGCCAGAGTGTACTTTTACGATCAGAGCGGCGTGAGCGTGGGCTACGTTGAACGGTTCATGGTCATCAAGTCGGCAAGCAATCCGCTGGGCGTAAACAGCAAATCCTTCAATGTTGTCTTCACAGGAATGAATTGGGGTCTTAAGGAGATCTGGTACTACAACGACCTTCCCACCTTTCTTGGGGATGAAACTTACACCATCAAAGCATACACCCTAGGCTACGTGCAGCAAAAGGAAATAGCCATCTTCGTTGGTCAAGCAGGCGTCGGCACGGCAGCAGTAACTCTCTTCATCGGAAACGAGGTCGCCATCACAGCGCCGATATATCTGCAGCCAGTTCTCTTCGGCCAGGTCTCGGAGCATGCTCACGCAATAGGTGAGGCTTTTTCAGATTCAGGATTAGCGGGGGCCGAAACCGATAACGTCACCGCAGGTACCAAGACGCTGGGGTTCACTCTGTTCGGTTTCGGCGCCATGGAAGTGAACGCTACATTTCCCTTCGAAGGTCAGGGACATTTCTTCTACGTAGACTCAACCGGACAAAGGCACTTTGATTACGGCCTCGACGTTGGATCATATACCGCCCAAATACCTGAGTTCGGCTTCAACGTGCATCTTACGCAACTAACCGCCTCCACGACAACGTTCACAGACCTCTTCTTGGAATCCGGCGTCCTCATATCGATGATCACCATGGCGAAAGTCTTCGAGAACGAGAACCTGCCTCACCCCATCGCGGGTTGGGTGGCGGGGAGTGCCGGGAGCGAGGTAATGCCGCTGTCTTGGGTACGTGTCGATGCGTTCAATGGATCATTTGATCGTTCCGTTCCAACCTTGGACGGGGTATATGATGGTCCAGGGGCATTGTTTCTGCCCGCTGGGCTCTACAATATCACGTTCTCTGTCCCATTTTACAAGACAAGTGGGGTGACGGTGAATTTCCCAGTAGACTGGGCTGGTAGCTATCCACTGCTGCCGCCGGACGGATATCTCTGCCCAATCAACAATGCCGGTCTACCTTGCGATCCGCCCTTGGAAATATCCGGATCACCCGCTGGGGGGAGTTCATCGCCCGGCGTTCTTGTGCTGACTTCACAGCTGAACCTGCGCAAGGACTCGTACAGCAGCGTCAGTTACTTTTGGTCCGCATCCCAAGGCAGGTTGAATGCAACCAGCGGTCGCGCTGTCCTCTGGACCCGCACAAACCAAACCGAGGGCAACGTCACAATTTATGCTAGCGCACTGGTCAACACGGGTTCAGGTCCTACTCTGCTCTTCTCAGCAGAGTATACGCCCACCGACCAAGCAATCCCAGAGTTCCACGCATCTCCCTCAACCCTAATGGCTGCCATTCTCCTTTCATTAGCAGTCTTGGTCGTCAACCGCAAAACTCGGAACGAACTACCAAGATCACGAAAGTCCGCGCTCCCCAGAAAGAACAATCGGAAAATGTAACCTCAGCTTCGCGGCGCGCGTGACGCGTTATTGAGAAATGCGGATTCATTTACCCGTGCCCTCCGGGAAGTATTGACTCGAAGCAACACTTTTCAGCTCGTTTCTGACACTGGACCGAAAGGTCTCAGGGAACACTAGGGTTATTCCAAATTTAACCTAAGTTAAATGCTTGAGTAGGCCTTGGAGAAAGTAAGTGAAGTACAAGAACGCCAGAACGGTTCAACGCTAATCACACAAAAACCAATCACAAAGCAGGCTGAATGACTTGACTCTTAAAATCAAACCCGTAATGCTGAAGCAGTCCGTCTACTTCAGAGTGCCAAACGACATTGCAGACCTCATCGGCATCGAACCCCAAGCAGACGTAACCATGACACTAGAAGATCAAGAGGACAATTTCCTCCTGATTTACTCAGTCAAGAAATCACCAATTCTGAGGGATCCGCGAAGACCCGAGCAACTCGCCGCTGGCCCCCCCTGAGAGCCAAACGAACGATGAGTCCTGAAGATCAGGAATGAGTCATATTTCGAAATATGACCATCAAGCAGCCACATCCCAAGTGACCATCGCAGGACTGGACGAAGCTCTAGGGGAGAACATACATCCCAGCCAGAACGTACTCCTCCTCGGCCCTCCTCCCAGCGGCAAATTCACACTAGCCATCCAATTCCTGGCCTCAGGACTAAGAGCCCGCGAATGTGCGCTCCTGGTCACAACCGCAGACACCCCTAGTGCGATTAAGAAAAGAGTGAGAGCCACGGGGTGGAATCTGGAAGGGTATGAGAAGCAAGGCGAGCTCATGTATGTCACCTGCCACCGCACCGACGGCACAGCAGCGGGCGTCACGGCCAGCACAGAAAGAGAAAACCTAGAAAATACACTTGTGAAGATCTCCAGCATAATCTCAGGCTTCCAAGGGCAAGGACGAAAACTCAGGTTTGTCTTCGACAACCTCACAACATTACTCGACCACAACGGCTTCCGAAACGTGGCCATGTTTCGGCACCAATTGATGGGCATCTGAAAGCAGCTGAGGCAACCAGCATATTCATACTAGAAGGCGGAGTCCACGATGAAGAAGTTACGCGAGTACTGCGGTCAGTGTGCGACGGCGTACTCGAGCTGAATCGTGAGAGCAAGTAACATTCAAAGTGCTCTCGGCATAGGCGCGCAAATGCGCCACTTCGTACTGATCTCCAACGACCCAAAACGAGCAACCAACTCATTCACCGACATTCCCCCTTGCCCCAGTGGAGTTGTGAAAAGCAGAGGGTGGCTCCTGCAGAGATCCTCGTTGACGGTTCCTCCCCGGATAATCCCACATGTATATCCGCATTGCAAGGGCACGTACCACGAGCACACATTGACGCATGTTTAGAGCAAGAAGGCTCTTCAGGCCTTTATGCAAGGTACCACATGCCTACACAGGTTCTTCAAACGGTCGAGTGGAATAGTAATTGGCAGTTAACGACAGGGAGGCTGCAGTCCTTCAACGCTTAGGGCTCACCGAGTACGAATCACGCATTTACCTCGTTCTAGTGAAAATGGGCCCGATCAAAGCTAGCGAGGTCAGTTTCTTCGGGCGGGTTCCACGCACAAAGACCTATGGTGCAATCAAGGAGCTTGAAAGGAAAGGATTGCTGAAAACTGTGCCGGGCAAACCTGAGGTGTACTCGCCTGCTTCACCGAACGACGTGCTAATGCCCCTGGTGACAAAGCTGAACCGCGAAGTGAGAGACTCGGAAGGTGTAGTTCAATCACTCAGCGTAACATTCGAATCTAGCAAATACGTAAGGCGCGATGTTCCGAGGGAAGCGGGTGAATTCTGGCAGATCAATGGGCGCCAAAGTGTCCTCGAAAAACTGAACCAAATCCTCAGGGATGCCAAGACCTCAATTTCCATGTCCACGAGCGCCATGGGGTTGATCCGCGCATACAAATCTCAAGCCGAAATCCTCGAAGTAGCAAAGACACATGGCGTCGCCGTCCGCTTGCTCGCCCCCATAACCACGGAAAATGCGGGGGTTGCTCAGCAAATAGCTGAGGTCATCGAGCTCAAGCGATTAGAGAAACCCTTCAGCAACAACTTCGCGTCCGTAGACAGCCGAGAACTCGTCGTAATAGAGAGCAAACCCGATGACCTGAGAACCGACAGAGGGTCGGATTTGGCAATCTGGACAACGAACAAGCTCCTGATCGAGTTGCACGAGCAATTCTTCGAAAGGATCTGGAGCACAGTCCCCACCCTAGAGTTCCCGAAGAAATCCAGGAACGCTGGATGATCGGGCCATTCTCACTTGACGTTCAGGTGCCGTTAACTGCACTGGGGCGACGGTCGGACTACTACAGGAGCCATTGAAATCCGGAACCAGCGCAGAGGCGGCAAGGAGGATCAGCGACCGTCCCAACAAGAGCTATTAGCAGGACGAGTACTCTGGTACCCGAGTGAAGCATGGCACAAATCAAGATTCTGGCTTCTCAGGACACTATTGAGAAATTCAAGAGGATAGTCCTTGCCAAACATGGCAAACTCGAGCTTAGCGCAGAAGGAGAAGAAGCGCTAAGGCTCTACATCAAACGATACGAGCGGCTACTGGGCGGGCTTTGCGCTCCAGACGAAGATCCACTTACCAAAATTTGTGGAATAGGGCGTTCCTTGCGCCGGCACAACGTGCTCAGGGACCTCGAAAAACTTGAGTCCGGAGAACTTTGATTTTTATCGATACAACGGTCTGGGTCGGCGACGCTGACCTGAACGATGACTTCCATGAGTCATCTCACCGAATCATGGAGTCTGTGAGGACTGGGAAGACGCCTCTTGGTCTCGTTTCTGACTTTATCATTGACGAATTGGTCACACTTCTTGGTAAGCGCAAAGGTTTCGGTGCAGGGCACGCGAAAGAAACAGGCATGGCTATCCTGCACTCTCCTCGCATCTTCACAGTTTTCGTCGATGACAGCATTCTGAAAGAAGCGCTGGCGATATATCCGACTTTCAATGGCAAATTGAGCTTAACCGATGTTGTCACGACAGTAGTCATGAAGAGGTACGCGGTCAACAATGTCTTCTCACACGACTCTGATTTCGATGCCGTGAAAGGCGTTCGGCGCCTAACTTCTGTCCAGAAAATTGAGAGATAAGAAGACGCTGCATCGTTCGGACGCCCTTGCATGGTGGTCGTAACCCACCCTCTGTCTGGTCACAACGGACGGCCTAAGAAACCGGTTTGTTGAGAAATACGAGTGTGCCGCGCTCAACACCAAAGCTAATCTAGCGTTTCGATGAACGTTAAGGCTATCTGTTGGGTCTGCATTTACAGTTACTCGAGTCAGACCCTTGACTTACCGAATGTCTGTAGGTTGTTGGGGATAGGCTCGGAAAGGCATCTGGTTGCACCTAGTCATCTACCGACTTCTCATTGTCGGGTTGCTTGTGATTTCGATGGTCTTCGCTGTTCCAAGCGCCCATGCCCAAACTTGCGGTTTCGGGATCCTAGGCGTTGACTCTCCGGTTACGTTGGCAACGAATCAGAGTTTCGAGATTGATACTAAAGTGTCGGTTGATTGCGATTCAACGAAAGATTTTGTGGTTGTTGTGGTCGACGTTGAAGAACTTCCCTCGAACATCGTTCTTTCAACTACAGCCCATCTGTTCCCGCTTGAAACATTTGCTGGGTTGTCCGGGGTTGCGAATGCGACTTCGCACTGGTCTGCGAATGCGACTCTGCACAACCAGTTAACCGCACCATCAATAGCGAGTTCATGGACTTTGCAAGTGCTAGGGTTCCTATACTTCGAAAACACTGGTGCTGCGGGCAGCGCACAGCAGAGCCCATTCACAATACAAGTCGGACAAGTACAGCCAACTGTGCGATGGGCGAATATTTCCTTGATTCAAAACGGTGGATTCGAGGATGGCATGGCAAATTGGCAGGAGACGCAAGGTGTGGGCCGTTACGCGATCTCTCACAAAACGGTGCATGCAGGCGGTTCGTCTTTGTGGATGTATATGCCCCTTCCGCCCATTCCGCCAACTTCATCAGGCCCGGGGCCAAGCATGACTGTCACTCAAACAAACACGGTAACGATGTTGCGTGGGCTCTATGTTGAGGCGTGGGCAGACGGATTAGTACGGCTGCGAGTCAAGTTCGCGGGACTTATGGTAGACTACGATTTCGGCCAGGGATCGACCACTATGAGCATAGGTTGCGGAGGCTGCGCGTACGGCGTGAATGGTGTTGCTGTGGTCCGAGTGGGGTTGGCAGACTCTGGTTGTAACGGAGTGTGGTGTTCCCTAGAACGCAATGTCACTTCGGACGTTCAACCCTTCTTGACGATATCGCGGTACGCTTCGATCTTCAACCTTGCTCACCCTGTGCAAGTTACGCTCTCCGTTTTCCTTCATCAGTTCCTACCAGTGTGGCATGTCAGCTATGTTGATGACATTCAATTGTTCGCCTACGTTCCGCAAACGGCGCAACTACAGTCGCCACGAGAAACAACCTCCGCAGTTACGGTGGGCAGGACACCCACAGCCTTCGGTCATCTTCCATCTCCCCAGACTAGACCAGACGGATTGAAACTAGACGTTTCCGTTGGTGGGTTTTATCTGGAATCTCCTACGGCTAAGCACTTACCAAAATCTGTGGAATAGCATGTTCCTCGGGCCGACACATTGTGCTCAAAGACCTCGGAAAATTAGAGGAGGACTTTGATCTTCATCGTTGCTGCGGTTTGGTTTCGGCCGGGGTTATCCTCTTGGGTGATGGGTTGTGCGTGTTGGTCGTAACCCACCTTCTGTTTTAGGCGACATTCATCTAATCGGGATACCCGCGCCTCAGGCGGAGGTTCACAGGCGCCTATTATCCCTTTCACGGCGTGTGTAGGCCTTTCACCCTTACCGCTAGCCTCCTCAACGCAAGCGCATCATAGTCCACGACTAGCGGAGGTCCGTTTCTGCGCCTTAACCCAGCCTCTCAGCTGGCACCTCGCAGTGCCACGCTTCCGCCACGTGGGTGGAGTTTCCTCAAGCCCCATACACATAGGGCCCGGAGTCGCCCACCAACTCGCCAACCCAACACATATGCACGCCACAGTGATACACAAGTGTTACGCTCCTCGAGGGAGTTCAAACGTGTCGTTCCTCAGCTAAATTTCTAATACAATGTAGCCTTTAACTGCCCTGAAGATTCCCTTGCAATAAAACAATCACTTCGTTGACTCACCAGAAGGCGGCCTGTGAACTTTCGTCGTCGCGATTCAAGGATTCGTAAACATGAATTATCTTTGCGAGGTTTCTGGCGTCCCCAATGCAGCTGGCATTGTCTTGGAGTTCACTTGTCATTTTCAGTGCATCAAAAGAATCCGAGTAACCTGAAAGGACCGTTCGTCTTGTTCACGAAAAGAAAGAAAAGGAGGAGCGGGCGGTGTTCGGGCGAACTACTTCGAGCGTAGGACGATCAGGTATCCGATTCCACCACAGAAGAACCCGATTAGGCCAAGCCCGAGGAATACGGCGATTGGGTTCGAGTAGTATTGCAATATGCCGACATGTACCTGCCCTGTGCTCCAACCCATCCCACCAAAATTCTTTGGCTGCATTGCCGCGCCGCCGAGATATCCTCCAACCATTGCTAGGATTGCTGCGCCAGCAACGCCAACGTTACCGAGCACCAGGTGTATCCATGAGAGCGCCTTGGCGATGCCCTTGTACACTTTGCCTTGGACAGTTTCAATGAAGAAGTAGAATAGGGATGTTACGGCCGTGGCGAGTACTCCGACGATGAGATAGGTGAGGTATCCGACAGTGAACCATGTGCCTGCTTCACCGCCAGCGATGACTCTTGAGGCGGAAACCTGCAGTATACCGATTTGGTCGCCGAAGCCTCCCAAGAAGGTGATCACTGCTGCGATTGCGCCTTGGGCTATAGCTGCGTAGAGGAAGAGTGCTGCCATTTTGCTTGTTTTTCCTTTAAGTTCCATTGTCAAATCAACCGGCGGTAAATACCGGGCAACCGAATATAAGTGAAATGTATAGTTTGCATATAGACAATTTACGAGACAGTCAAACCAAAAAACCAAACCAAAACGAAGTAACACGTTCTCCCCACAAAGTTACGCCCCCACCCCCTTCCCACTCGAAATAATTGGAGGGCGCGGGGCCAGAAGAATATCAGAAAACCTATCGGAGTTCTCGTTTCAGTTTGCGGTCCTGCGCCTAATCAACCCGTACGCGAATATCATGGAAACCGCCAAGACCGGGAGGCCCAACGGATACTCAGGATTCGATCCTTTTCACGGGTTCATTTAATACACCGAAAATCTAAGCCACCCGAAGCTGGGTTTGTTGGTTGGGGTACTTTCAATGGGGAACGAGAAGGGCTCTTCCGCTTTCATCCCCGACCATCATTTTGATCCTGCTCAACTGCGTGGTCTACGTCTTCCTCGTTCTAGGCGGTGACCCTGCCTACAATTTCCTCGCCCTCTCAGGCAACGCTTTCTACCAAGCGCACGCTTACTGGCAACTCCTAACCTCAATGTTCGTACACTTCGGAATTCTGCACATCGCCTTCAACATGTACGGCCTCTACTACTTCGGGCGGATTAACGAAAACGAATTCTCAACACCTCAATACCTCGCCATCTATTTCGGGTCCGGCCTCATCGGGAACATCGCATCCCTTTTTCTGCTTGCACCGGACACGCTTTCCGGTGGGGCCTCCGGAGCTATCTTCGGGCTTCTGGGTTCATACGTGGTCATTGAGAGACGGGCTCGCCGCATGGGTATGGCGTTAGGCTACGCAGCCTTCATCTTGATCATAAGCGCCCTGAGCGGCCCGGACGTAAACAACTTCGCTCATCTGGCCGGATTGTTGGGAGGTCTAGCGCTCGGACTAATGTTCGCGCCAAAGCGTGCAATGGGGGGATATAATATTGGCTACACCTACACAACCTAGAATGCATGTGCCAATCCTAGTTGAACTAGTCTAGCATGGGCATCTTGATTTGCTTCTCTCTGGCAACCTTTTTTGATGCGTCATAGCCCGCATCCGCGTGCCTAACAACGCCCAATCCTGGGTCAGTAGTTAGGACTCGTTGCGCTCGTATCTCCATTTCACGCGAACCATCTAGGACCAGGCACATGCCAGCGTGAATGCTGTAACCGATTCCTACACCGCCACCGTGGTGCACTGAAACCCACGTTGCTCCAGCAACAGCATTCAACAACGCGTTAAGGATTGGCCAGTCCGCCACCGCATCCGATCCATCTTTCATGTTCTCAGTCTCCCGCCGCGGCGAAGCCACGCTGCCTGTGTCCAAGTGGTCGCGGCCCACCCAAATTGGCCCAGACAATTGCCCAGATGCGACCATATCGTTCACTATCTTGCCGAATCGGGCCCGTTCCCCGTAACCCAGCCAACAGACCCGTGCTGGTAGGCCTTGGAACTTCACCTGGGCACGAGCCTTTTCGATCCAACGGACGAGGTCCTTGTTGTAGCCAAACTCTTTCACTATCATCTCGTCGATCTTGAAAATGTCCGACGGTTCTCCCACAAGTGATGCCCACCTGAAGGGTCCCCGCCCTTCACAAAACATTGGGCGTATGTACTCGGGCACGAAGCTTTGAAACGCGAAGGCCTCTTTCAACCCAGCGTCGAAGGCTTGTTGTCGTATGTTGTTTCCATACTCGAAAGCAACCGCGCCACGTTCCATCATTTGAATCATGGCTTTGACGTGAACCTTCATACTCTCCTTCGCTCGACGCAAGTATTCTTGCGGTTCGTTCTTACGGAGTTGATCTGCCTCGTCGAGGCTTAGACCCGCGGGGTAGTATCCTCGCAACGGGTCGTGAGCCGAAGTCTGATCCGTCACAATATCCGGTGTGATTCCGCGCCTCACCAACTCGGGGTGTATCTCAGCTGCATTAGCGAGTAAACCTACACTCAGGCTTTGCTTGGACTCTTTCGCAGCGATCACCATCCGCATGGCTTCGTCCAAATCATCCGTCCACTTCTCAACGAAACCATGTTTCAGCCGACGCTCAATAGCAGCCTTGTTAACTTCTACAACCAGCGCGACTCCATCGTTCATGGTTACGGCGAGTGGCTGCGCGCCCCCCATTTCACCGAGCCCGGCCGTCAGAGTAATCCGCCCTTTGAGCGTGCCGTTGAAATGTTTCTTGGCCACTGAGGCCAGGGTTTCATAGGTGCCTTGAAGTATCCCTTGGGTGCCAATGTAAGCCCAGGATCCCGCGGTCATTTGCCCATACATTATGAGGCCTTTCTGCTCCAGCTCGTAGAAATAGTCCCAGGTAGCCCACTTGGGAACAAGCATCGCATTCGAAATGAGCACCCTCGGAGCCCATTCATGAGTTTCGAAGACCGCGACCGGTTTGCCGCTTTGTATCAGAAGAGTCTCATTCGGTTTCAATTCCTCCAGGGTTTGCGTGATCTTCTCAAAGCATTCCCACGAACGAGCAGCCTTTCCGGTTCCTCCGTATACGATCAGGTTCTCTGGGTCCTTCGCCACCTCTGGGTCGAGGACATTGTGAAGCATCCTGTAAGCGCCCTCAATCTGCCAATTGGCGCAATGAAGCTTCTTCCCCGCCACAGCGGCAGCCGAGGGTTTGAATTTCAACAAATGTGATCACTCAGTACTTCGTGAATCTCGCGATTTTAACCTTCAGCAACTATACTACAAGAGTCCTATCTTTCACGACGATCTTTCCATTTTTGACCACAGTGCTGATCTGGTTCATTCCTATGCGGTAGGCGAGAAATTTGTAGTCGGGAGCTTCGAATATTGCGATGTCCGCCTTCTTACCCGGCTCAATGCTGCCAATCTCGTGCCCTCTTCGAACTGAGTGTGCAGCATTGATTGTTGCCGCCGTAATCGCTTCAGCGGGGGTCATTTTGAGTTTGTAGCATGCGAGTGCGAGCACCAATTGGTAGTTCTCAAGCCAACAACTAGGGCTAAGGTCACTGCCCAGCGCAACTGCGACTCCTTCAGAAATCATTCGCCTCGCGTCAGCGTATCGGTCCAGCATCAACGTTAACGGCGCAGCTGGCAGAAGGGTCGCAATCACGCCTGCCTGCGCCATTCGCTGAATGCCCCGCTCAGAGGCATAGAGCAGATGGTCGGCTGACACGGCCCCAAGCGTCGCCGCGAGTTCAGCGCCCCCAAGCGGGTAGAGCTCGTCGGCATGAATTCTTGCAAGCAACCCCGCGCGTTGACCTGCCTCCAGAATCGTACGTGATGCTTCGATTTCAAAGACGTTTTTCTCGCAGAATACATCGCAGAACTCTGCGAGTTTTCTTTTCGCTATTTCTTTTACCCATTCTTGGGCAACCTCGGTGACGAAATCTGGCACCTTTCCTTCATACTCTGGAGGAACGGCGTGTGCGCCGAGGAACGTGGGAACTAGCGTTAGCGGCCCTTTGCCATTCAGCTCATCGATCACTTCCAACGATTTGATTTCATCATTCAAGGTGAGGCCATAACCGCTTTTGGCCTCAATGGTCGTTGTTCCATGAAGCAATAAGTTGCGGCTCCTTTGCAAGCAGATCTGCAGAAGTTGACTCTTGCTTGCACCACGAGTATCGCGAACCGTTCTAAGGATTCCACCTCCCTTCTGCAGAATTTCCAGGTAACCCGCTCCTTTGATTTTCAACTCAAGCTCATTCTCTCGAGATCCTGCAAATACGAAATGTGTGTGCGCGTCGATGAGGCCTGGTGTTACAACCTTTGCGGATGCATCGATTCGCTCATGGGCCGAGTATTCGCCACCTATCTCGCTCGACTTCCCAACGGCCGCAATGTTTTCGCCTTTGATTGCGACGGCGCCGTCTTCAATGATAGCGAGCTCTTGCATCTCTTCACCAGTTGCTGGCCGCTGACTGTGGCCTCGCGAGGTCACGAGTTGTTGTGCGTGTTCGATAATCAGGTCGACTTCCGTCTTGGGCAAGTTGTTTACCTCAATTTCCTTTGGAGCGCTTGAAGATTTGTCCGAATTGTCTTGATTTAGTGATTTGGCGCTGTTCCGCCTTTGTTTGACATCACCATGTTTATATTGGCGCCGAGGGCGTATTCATGATTTGTTAACACATCATTTCGATGGATTAACTCCCGCGATTACCCGGCGGCGGCGTCAACTTGACAAGCAGGGCTAGTGCCCTCGAATGAAATGTTGACCTCCAACTGCGGGAACAAAGATGAAGGCCTGAACAAACTTGGGCACTCACGGCGTCCATGATAAGTTTAGGTCCAAGATTGGCTTGCAGTCACTCTGCCAAATTCCAGTCCGTTCAATTTCCTTGAAATTGAATGCGGTCTCAATTCCAAAATCGTCCTAGCTAACACAACTTGCCAACTCCGCTTGATCCTGGCGGACCCAACTGCTATCGGGGTGGGACTAAGCCATGCGAGTTGTGCGTCCTCTAGCTATGGTGAGGGCGCAGCGCACGGCTCAGTAACACGTGGCTAACTTACCCTCAGGACGGGTACACCCTCGGGAAACTGAGGTCAATATCCGATAGGTGGGGAGGCCTGGAAAGGTCCCTCACCCAAAAGGAACTAGTGGCATGCTTGCTAGTTTCGCCTGAGGATAGGGCCGCGTCCGATCAGGTCGCTGGTGAGGTAACGGCTCACCAAGCCTATAACCGGTACGGGCCGTGAGAGCGGGAGCCCGGAGATGGGCACTGAGATAAGGGCCCAGGCCCTACGGGGCGCAGCAGGCGCGAAAACTTCGCAATGCGCGAAAGCGTGACGAGGTCACCCCGAGTGCCGTCCGCTGAGGATGGCTTTTGCCCGGTCTAACCAGCCAGGTGAATAAGGGGAGGGCAAGTCTGGTGTCAGCCGCCGCGGTAATACCAGCTCCCCGAGTGGTTGGGACGATTATTGGGTCTGAAGCGTCCGTAGCCGGTCGGAAAAGTTCCCCGTTAAATCTGGCGATCCAATCGTTGGGCTGCGGGGAATACTCTTCGACTTGGGGGCGAGGGAGGTCGGCGGTAGTCCCGGGGTAGGGGCGAAATCCTATAATCCCGGGAGGACCACCAGTGGCGAAGGCGGCCGACTAAAACGCGCCCGACGGTGAGGGACGAAAGCTGGGGGAGCGAACGGGATTAGATACCCCGGTAGTCCCAGCTGTAAACGATGCAGGCTAGGTGTTGGGACGGCTACGAGCTGTTCCAGTGCCGCAGGGAAGCCATTAAGCCTGCCACCTGGGAAGTACGGCCGCAAGGCTGAAATTCTATAGAGGTTTCAGGAAAATTTACTGGGCTTCTTAGAACAGTTTACTTAAAGGAATTGGCGGGGGAGCACCACAAGGGGTGAAGCTTGCGGTTTAATTGGAGTCAACTCCGGGAACCTTACCAAGGGCGACAGCTGGATGAAGGTCAGATTAAAGGTCTTACCGGACTAGCTGAGAGGAGGTGCATGGCCGTCGCCAGTTCGTGCCGTGAGGTGTTCTCTTAAGTGAGACAACGAACGAGACCCGCACCTCTAGTTGCAACCGGATTCCTTCGGGATTCCGGGCACACTAAAGGGACTGCCCTCGCTAAGAGGGAGGAAGGAGCGGGCCACGGCAGGTCAGTATGCCCCAAATCCCTTGGGCCACACGCGAGCTGCAATGGATGGGACAATGGGTTCCGACCCCGAAAGGGGAAGGCAATCTTCAAACCCATCCTCAGTTGGGATCGAGGGCTGCAACCCGCCCTCGTGAACATGGAATCCCTAGTAACCGCGTGTCATCATCGCGCGGTGAATACGTCCCTGCTCCTTGCACACACCGCCCGTCGCTCCATCCGAGCTTGGCTCTGGTGAGGCGTGGCCTAGTTGGTCATGTCGAGCCTAGGTTAGGCAAGGAGGGAGAAGTCGTAACAAGGTGGCCGTAGGGGAACCTGCGGCCGGATCACCTCCTTAGTAATATCCGTGGAACGGACTGGAAGGCAAATGAATAGTGACTGCAAGCCTAGTTGCGTACCGATCATGCAGCTTCTAAGCTGAAGCTCAGAAGCGAAGGGTATAGTGGTCGTTCATTGAACCGAACGATCATGATGAACACCGTGCATAGGCCTAGAACGTTAAACGAGTGTGGGTTCCAAAGTAAGTTCGGCATGATACGCCGTCTGATGGATGGCTTGGCTTGGGCACTGACGAAGGGCGTGGCAAGCTGCGATATGCTCCGGGTAGCCGCATGCAGGCTTCGATCCGGAGATGCCCGAATGGGACTTCCCGCCGCGGGCGATACCTGCGGCGCTCCGACATGGAGCGGGAACCTCCAGAACGGAAGCATCCAAGTATGGAGAGGAAGAGAAACCAAATGGTATTCCCTTAGTAGCAGCGAGCGAAGAGGGAGAAGCTCAAACTGAACCTGCATGAGAAACCATGCGGGGATGTGGGGTTATGGGCCTGACCGCACTCTCGCTTGAAAAGTTGAAGTGGCTTGGAACGGCCCACCATAGAGGGTGAAAGTCCCGTAAACGTAACCAAGCAGAGTTTGGGTTAGGTACCCTGAGTACTACGCCCCAGATTGGGCGTAGAAAGTTGGGAGGAAGCAACTCCCAAGGCTAAACATGTCCCAAGACCGATAGCGCACTAGTACCGTGAGGGAAAGCTGAAAAGCACCCCGGAAGGGGGGTGAAAAGTGCCTAAAATCAGGCGGTCACAGTTGTGCACGGCCCGAAAGGGTAGATCCCCTCCGAAGGAAACCGCGGCAACGCGGCTGTACGCAAGAGGGGGGACTAGGGTCGTGCGTTCCGTTTCGTACCACGGGCCGGGGAGTTCATTTTCGTGGTGAGGCTAAGAGTTTGAAGCTCGAAGCCGTAGGGAAACCGACGAGTTCGCAACGTCGCAAGACGCGAGGAACGAGATCTGAAAGGGTCTGAAATCACGGGAATGACACTAGAAACCGAGTGATCTAGCCTTGGGCAGAGCGAAGCCGGGCGAAAGCCCGGTGGAGGCTCGAATGGTTATTGACGTGCAACTCATTCCGTTGACCTGTGGCTAGGAGTAAAAGGCCAATCTAACTCGGTGATAGCTAGTTCCCGCCGAAATATCTCTAAGGATAGTCTGGCTGGAGGTTGCCAGCGGGGTAGAGTACTGATTGAAAAACAAGGACTCGAAAGGGTCCACTTTTCATTCAAACTCCGAATCCGCTGGCGCCGTAGAAGGCTGGAAACGGATGTGGGGGGTAAGCTCCCATGTCGCGAGGGGAACAACCCAGACTAGGGTTAAGGTCCCTAAATCCTGGCTAAGTGTAGAAATAGAAAGCAGTCCTCAACCAGAGACAGCTGGAAGGTAGGCTTAGAAGCAGCCATCCTCCAAGCAGTGCGTAACAGCTGACCAGCCGAGGTTGGGGGCGCTGAAAACATACGGGGCTAA
The DNA here is from genome assembly GCA_049513715.1 of Bathyarchaeia archaeon. GTDB lineage: Archaea > Thermoproteota > Bathyarchaeia > 40CM-2-53-6 > 40CM-2-53-6 > FEN-987. The sequence goes on from JBEKVV010000001.1 coordinate 244,453, forward strand.
GCCAGGTACCGTTACCCTAGAACACGATGAATAGTCGTGTTGGTAGGCGGGCGTTGTGTTTGGGCGGAAGCTGGGTTCTGAGATCCAGTGGACCGATCACAATTGTAGATCCCGGTGGTAGTAACAGCCATAGAGGGGTGAGAATCCCCTCCGTCTTAGGGGCAAAGGTTCCCCGGCAATGCGTCGTCAGCCGGGGGTAAGTCGGTCCTAAGGCAACCCTTAACCGGATAAGCCGAAAGGGAAACCGGTTAAAATTCCGGTACCACGGAGGTACACGCGGCAACGCAAGTCCGCGATCTGACGTTTGGGGATGAGTTGAGTGGGGCCGTCGCTCCATTTAACCCGTGAAGCCCGGGGAGTACCATAATGGTGAGAACCGGTCGAAGCGGGGAATAGCCGCCCGTTTTAGGGTGGTTCAGCTGATTCCTCGAGCCAATGAAAAGGAGCGCGGAATGAATCCTCCGTGTCCGTACCTAGATCCGACACAGGTGTCCCTTGGTGAGAAGCCAAAGACGTATCGGGTTGAACTTAGGCGAGGGAACTCGGCAAATTAGCCCCGTAACTTCGGAAAAAGGGGTGCCTGACGTTTTGGCGCAAGCTGGAACGCCAGGTCGCAGTGACAAGGGGGAGGCGACTGTTTACTAAAAACATAGGGAACCGCCAGCCCGAAAGGGTGTGAACGGTTCCTGAGTCTTGGCCAGTGGCGGTACCTGAAACTCGGGTTCAACTGAGCTAAGGGCCGCTAAACGCCGGGAGTAACTCTGACTCTCTTAAGGTAGCCAAATGCCTTGTCGGGTAAGTTCCGACGTGCATGAATAGATCAACGACTTCCCCGCTGTCCCCGCCTAGGGCCCGGTGAACCCACAACCTGGACGAACAGTCCAAGGTCTTCCAGCGGGGCGAGAAGTCCCCGTGGAGTTTTACTGCAGCCTGTCGCTGGGATGTGTTTGCGGGTACAGAGCGTAGGTGGGAGCCTTCGAAGTCAACTCTTCGGGGTTGATGGAGGCAACAATGTAACACCACCTATCTGCGGACGCATCTCTAACTGTGCCTTCGTGTACAGAACAACGGCTGGTGGGCAGTTCGGCTGGGGCGGCACCCCCTTGAAAAAATATCAAGGGGGCCCAAAGCTCGGCTCATCCGGGACAGAAACCCGGAGTAGAGGGCAAGACCAAAAGCCGGGCTGACTGGATACTCATCAGCAAGGTATCCAGAGGCGAAAGCCGGGTCTAGCGATCATTCATGTCCCCATTGTTGGGGGCTGGATGTGACAGAAAAATTACCCCGGGAGTAATTGGCTCGTCTCCTCTGAGAGTCCCCATCGACGAGGAGGATTGGTTCTCCGCCGTCGTCCCTTCCCATCCTGGGCCCGCAGCAGGGTCCAAGGGCGCGGCTGTTCGCCGATCAAAGGGGAATGCGAGATGGGTTTAGACCGTCGCGAGACAGGTCGGCCTCTACCTGCTGGAAGTGCTGGTTGCCTGAGGGGAAGGCGCCCCTAGTACGAGAGGAACGGGGTATCGCAGCCTCTAGTTTACCGGTTGTCCGACAGGGCACTGCCGGGCAGCCACGCTGTCGAGGATAATGGCTGAAAGCATCTAAGCCAGAAGCCTCTCCCGAAAATAGGCAGCCATTCTAACCCACGACACCCGGCAACGGGCGTCAGGGTTGGACAAGGGCTCCCAAAGAAGATGGGTTTGATGGAGCAGGCGTGTACGCACGAAGACTTCGGTCGACGTGTTTAGCGTGCTGCCCCCAATCGCTCAAGGTGCTGGGCTGAAAACTGGATTCACACTCGGGCGTAATTCGAATAGGCCTATGCACGGTGAACACCACAACCACCGTTATTTTTTCGGCCATTTACCCGTAAGATGACGGGACGATGGGTCGCTGAACCGGCTGATTTCTGCACTGTTTTTCTTGTTGGGACTGGTTTTGGGTTTGTCGAATGGGATTCCGACGGAAGCTACTACATACGTCACTTGCCGTTGCTGGGTCTTGAGTTACCTGCGGGGCCGCTCAATGGCCGCGCGTCCGTTCCTCTTGACAAGCAACTTCTTGGGCGCGCGAAGGCGTCGGAGTTCAGTGAGGCACCGGCTTAGGTCGAATGTCCATCCCTCTTCATCGTCGAACAGTTCATAGGATATTGTCTGTGTCTCCCGAGCGGAGAAGTCCAACCTAACCGAAGAGAAATCGTTGAGCATTCTCGCTTTGGCCATCTCGGAGAAGAAATCGAACATGCTTAAGAGCTGAGATTGGAGAATGGTCGTTCGCACAATGAGAGTGTTTTTGCGGAGAACCTTCGAGAAGCCTATAATGAAGAATAGGTCGTCTATGAGAGAGACTAACTTGTTTAGCGACGATTCACTTGTGAACTCGAGCATGATCTCATGGTACGCTGAGACCTCCGGAGGGTAGGGATGGACGTCAAGCGCGAAGCTGCCGATTATCCCGTTTGGAATCAGCCTCTTATCATAGCGGTATTTTGCGCCGGGGAGAGTCATCTCAAGCATCGAGGCAAGGTCCGTGTATCTCCTTCGGCCATTCTTCTCAAGTTCCTTTACAATAAGCAGGTCTTTCCTGTCAGCGAGATTGGGATAGCCGTCAGGGTCTGATATAGTTCGTTGAGGTTTGATCTTCTTGAGGGTGTTGAACCATCGTTCCCATGGAATCGTCCATTGATTTGCGGCGGGATTGTAGTATTTGAAGTTAGGAAAGTTCGGTTGCTGTTCTCCGGTCTGAATGATTTCGAAGCGAGTGATCAATCCTAGTCTGAGGACGGATCGCAGATACTCTTTGAACTCATCAAGAAACTTGACGGGGACGGCGTGAACTGAGTGGTGTGTGAATGCGCCTTCGCAGCGGTTGATTGACCACCACCAGTTGGGTATCTTGAGAGCCGCCTCCGCGCGATCCTCATAGCCTGATCTTGCGGTGACCAAGACTACTAGCCTTGTCATGCCGAACCTCGATATGTTGGGAATCAAGTAAGCAACACGCCGAGAACGGGCTTCAAGTTTTGCCACGCGATGGTACACCGAGGTGAATGGAATATTGGTCCGTCTGGACACTTCTAGGAGGTTCCTCGGGCCGTATTTCCACATGGCGGAGAGTATCTTGATGTTTGTTCGGTCGAGTTGCTTCGCCATCTCTCTGACTGGTTTGACGGTGTCCGTGATGTGCACGGTTTCTGTCTGCAATGCAAACAACTGCGATTAGTACTGCTACCTGAGTTTATTATTCTTATCAAAAAATATGAAATGGGAGTTTTGCTTCGAGGGTTAACAGGCTTACAGTAGAATGGCTGCGATTATGTTGTGAGTGCCTCCTCCGCCCGGGTCGCCCGCACTGACGTGAGTAAGGGTCAGCGCTACGGTCAGTAGAACGGACGCGGCAAGGGCGAGGAACATGAACTTGTTCATGCTTGGATTCACCTCCCGTATATGAAGCAATGTCAAGGTACTTAGTTTTTTACAAGAACAGGTTAAAGAGCAGGTAATCGATTTCCCACCGAGCGTGGGAGTGCGCAGAGTCAGTTTTGTGCGATCATTGCGAGGCCTTAGAGAAGACGTTGGTTCCTCTTCTGGGAGCCAAGACGACCGAGATTATTCTTGGGAGAGTGAAGCGAGAATTGCACAGCGATTTGGCTGTGGAGGTTAGATTCAACCGCAAAATTCCGGATGTTGGGCTTGGCCGGATTGAACCGGGGACGCGGCGACCTCTTCTAGCCGGTCAAATCAGAAGGGGTAGCAGAATGAATCGTAATTCTAAATAGTGCAGAGGCAGCTGGCTTTTACGAGCTGTCGGAATTGAAGGGTTCTGTTCTGTGATTCCCCCACGTTTTGATTACGTCGCGCCGCGTGAGTTGGCCGAAGCTGTCGACTTTCTTGAAAAGCATGGCGATTATGCAAAGATCCTCGCTGGAGGACACAGCCTCATTCCTTTGCTGCGTTTCAGATTTGCAAGCCCCAAGTATCTGGTGGATATCAACGGCATTTCCGATCTCGAGTACATGCGCGAATCTGATGGCCACCTGCATATTGGGCCCCTCACTCGCTATGTAGATGTCGAGAGCTCGAAGTTAATTCAGTCGAAATATGCGGCACTGTCGGATGCGGCTGGGCATATTGCTGATCCACTGGTTAGGAACATGGGCACGGTTGGGGGCAACGTTTGCCATAGTGACCCAGCGAACGACCTGCCCGCGGTCATGTTGGCTCTCGGAGCCTCAATCATTGCAGTTGGTCGTGCTGGTGAACGTGTCATCCCCGCTGAAGAGTTCTTCGTGGACACTTTCCAGACTGCACTGAAGCCAACCGAACTCCTCAAGGAGATTCTGGTACCGATTCCTCCTGCACGCACGGGGAACGCTTACCTCAAGTTGGAGAGAGGAGCGGGCGACTTCCCCGTGGTCGGCGTCGCAGCCCAAGTAAGACTTGATGAACAGGGCAGCTGCGAAGCCGTTGGGCTAGGTTTGACAGCGGCCGCTCCCAAGGTGCTCAAACCCAAACGTGCGGAGACCTTTCTCGAAGGTAAGAGGCTCAGTGAGAAGGAGATTCAAGAGGCAGCGTCTCTTGCGGCTCAAGACGCACAACCAGTATCCGACATACGCGGTCCAGCAGAATACAAACGAGAAATGGTCCAGGTTTTGGCGTTTCGAGCCTTGCAGCAGGCTCTAGAGCGAGCACGAGGAGGGGCCTGAACATGTCTCTGCACCACATCGTTGTGACGGTGAATGGAGAGAAGCGCGAAGCCGAAGTAGACTCGCGCCTGCTTCTGGTGCATTTCCTCAGAGAGACGCTGGGGCTTACGGGCACACACATTGGTTGCGATACAAGTAACTGCGGCGCATGTGCAGTGATAATGGATGGCAAAGCAGTCAAGTCCTGCACGATTCTCGCCGTGCAGGCAGATGGGAAGGAGCTACTCACTGTTGAGGGGTTAGCGAAGAATGGAAAGCTCCACCCCGTGCAGGAGGGCTTCCTGAAGAAGCACGGTCTTCAATGCGGTTTCTGCACGCCAGGAATGCTCATGACATCGTACTGGCTTCTTCAAAAGAACCCGAATCCAACGGAAGCGGAAATTCAAAGGGGAATTTCCGGAAACCTCTGCCGATGCACAGGTTACGTCAAAATTGTCGAGGCAATCCAATACGCGTCGCAGAAGATGAGGGAGAGCAATGCACAAGTTCAAACCAAATGACGGATATCAAGACCGTTCTGTCACACAAAGAAACTTGGCGGGTGGTTATCCATGAGCGACAACTTGCGTCGCCTTGTCGAAGGTCGAGGACAGTTCGTGGACGATTTGCATCTCCCGAACATGCTCCACCTAAAGCTGGTGCGAAGTCCCTATGCTCGGGCGCGGGTTGCGAAAGTGAAAGGAGGAATAAACGGTTCCGAAGTCAAGTTTGATTTGGTGTCGGTAGGCGAAGGCGCGTCCGATGAGACCCAGACCGTTGCTTACCCTGTCCTCGCGTCGGATTACGTTAACTATGCCGGACAACCTGTCGCTGCCGTATTCGCAGAGGATCTCTACAAGGCAACGGACAAGATAGAAGAGGTGGAAGTTGAGTATGAACCACTGAAGCCTGTCGTTGATCCGGAAGAGGCTTTGCGCTCTGAGCCAATTCATCCCGGCACAAAATCCAACATCATCAGCAGTGTTCAACTTGGCAAGGATTTCCGTGTCCCAAATGCCTACGTGGAGCTTGAAGAGGAATTTGCGAACGAGAGGATAATTACCGACCCACTAGAACCCCGCGGACTCGTCGCGCATTTCGACGGATCGAGACTAACCGTGTGGGCGTCGACTCAGTCTGTTCACAGTTGGAAAGAAGGCATCTGTGATTGCATGGGTCTATCCGCTGACAAGGTGAGGGTTATCCAGTTGGACACTGGAGGAGCATTCGGCAGCAAGAGCAGTCTCTACCCTGAGTACGTGGTCGCCTGCTACCTCTCAATGAAGACGCGAAGACCTGTGAAATGGATCGAGACTCGTTCCGAGCATTTGTTGGTTACCCATCAGGGCAGAGGCACTAGAGCCAAAATGAGAATCTTCGCAGATAGAACTGGCGTCGTGTATGGCTTGAAGGGGGACTTGCTTGTAGATGCGGGAGCATATCCTGTGGGGATGGGAGCCTTCGCGCCTGGTTGGATAGGATTCCAGGTGACTGGACCATACACTTTCTCCCATGCCCTTGTCAACGCGAAGTCCGTGTACACAAACAAAGTTCCTTTGGGGCCGTATAGGGGAGCTGGAAGGCCTGAGGCAGCATTCTTCATTGAAAGGATGATGGACCTGCTAGCCGACGAACTTGGCATGGACCCTGTTGAGGTCAGACTCAAGAACGTCAGTGGCGAACCATTCGTTTCGCCGCTCGGCCTGAGAACTGAACCATTCAAGCCGTTCCTTGAATCCGCCGCGCGCGAACTAGATTATCAAAACAGAGCACGAAAAGGAGCCGTGGGCTTCTCATGTTTCGTACTGATCCCTGCGATTCAACCTGGAGAATCGGCACGAGTGGCGATTGCGAAAGGGAAGGTCAAGGTTTGGATGGGTGGCTGCGCGCACGGTCAGGGTCATGATATCCTAGCGAAGGTGCTTGTAAGTGAGGAGTTGGGTGTTCCAGAAGCTTGCATTGAAGTTGAGAAGGGTGACACCGACCAATTGAGCGAAGGTGTTGGAACTTGGGGCAGCAGAACCACCATCGTGGGAGGAGGGGCCCTTGTTCAGGCTTGCCGAAAAATCAAGGATGAGGCCAAAAAGGCACTAGGGGACTACAGCTCTGATGCCTTGCTCGATCATGAGTTTGATGCTGAAGTCTTCTTCTCCCGGCGTGAACCGCTGAACTCATTCGGAGCGAACTTGGTATCTGCATCCGCGGGCGAATTCGGTGTAATACGAATTGATGAGTGCATGGCTTACTACGACGCCGGGCGAGTTCTTAATCCGGCAATGGTTGAGAGTCAGATAATAGGCGGCTCCGCACAAGCGATCGGGCAGGTGCTGTATGAAGAAGCCAAATATGATGAAGATGGCCAGCTGCTCGCAGCCACTATGGCAGAAGCAGGAATGCCAAAGGCCCAACACATGCCCAGGTTCACAATCAAACTGGCAACCAACACTTCGTCCCCCAACCAACCAAGAGGAGTCGGAGAAAGCCCAACAATGGGCGTCCCACCCGCCGCCGTCAGGGCTATTGAGAAATTGACCCGTAGGAAACTCACAGAGACACCAATTCGACCAGAGGACATTTCATCCAAGAAACTTGCGAAATGAACTAGCAGAGTCACAGTGGGCACGCTATGGTGGGCCTGGCCGGATTTGAACCGGCGACCCCACGATCTCTGAGCAGCTGATATCAGTCGTGTGCTCCAACCATGCTGAGCTACAGGCCCGTTCGCTGGTCGGTGGTGGTGTTTTCGCTTTAAGCATTTGTCGGGTGCAAGGTATTCGGGCTGATTGGGTCTTGATTGCGTCGTAGTATATTCCAACTATAGAAATCATGCGTCACTATAATTAGCATATACATAGTGGTTCAAGTGCATACTGGTGACGCGACAAGTGCATGAGGTAAGATTTCACGGAAGAGCAGGGCAGGGCATCCTAACGGCCAGCCGACTGCTCGCTCAAGCAGCGATTTTTGATGGCAAGTACGCGCAAGCGTTTCCCGACTTCGGGCCCGAAAGACTGGGCTCACCGGTTCAGGCGTTCTGCCGAATCGACGACCAACCCATAGAGATCAGAAGCCAAGTGTACACGCCAAACGCGGTCGCCGTCTTTGAGCAAAGCCTCCTGAACCTCGTTCCAGTGACGAATGGCATGGTATGTAAGGGCAATTTCGTTGTGAACGCCACAGACGCAGCGACGCCTGCTGTTAAGAAGTTGAGTGATGAATCAAAAACAGCTCCATACGTCATTGACGCATCGCGCATCGCAATGGAACTGATTGGCTCGCCTACGGTGAGCACAATCATGCTGGGGGCTCTGGCGAGTGCATCAGGTTTTGTCAGCATTGATGCCTTAGAATCGGTTGTCAAACAGAGGTTTCACGGTAACATGGGAGAAGTGAACGCGAAAATGGTCAGAATGGGATTCAAAGAGGTGCGCCAAGCATGAGCGCAACTAAACCTGGTTGGCGCCAACTCACAAGAGGCGCTGTCGTGACCCAACCGAGCTCGGCGAGAGAATTCAAGACAGGGAGCTGGCGCACCCAGAAACCCGTCCTAAATGAGGCCAAATGCACGAATTGCTTATTCTGTTGGATCTGGTGCCCCGAACCCGCAATCGTACGAGGACCCAAGAAAGTCTCCTTCGACTACGATTACTGCAAAGGATGCGGCATTTGCGCAGTCGAATGTCCCGTTCACGCAATAGCGATGGAGGAGGAGCACTGAAAGATGATGAAACCTCAGAAAGTAGAACTCGTGCCGATGAGTGGGTCGGAAGCCGTCGCCAAAGCGGTAATACAATCGAACGTGGACTTCACTTCCGCCTACCCGATCACCCCCCAGACCATAATTGTCGAGCGGCTTAGCGATCTCGTAGCAACCGGAGAGACCAAAACAAGTTTCGTAAACGTAGAATCAGAGCATTCCGCGTTGTCAGCATGCGTAGGGGCAAGCCTAGCTGGAGGGCGAGTTTTTACAGCTACTTCAAGCCAAGGGTTAGCTTTGATGCACGAAGTCCTGTACCTTACTTCAGGCCTCAGGTGCCCGATTGTTATGGCCGTCGCCAACCGCGCCCTCTCGGCGCCGATTAGCATCCATGGCGACCACTCAGACATGATGGGTTCTAGAGATTCCGGTTGGGTACAACTGTACGTTGAAAACGCGCAAGAGGCCTACGATTGGATTATGCTTGCCTACAGGATTGCTGAGGATGAGCGTGTGGCGTTGCCATTCACCGTGAATATGGACGGCTACGTGATCACACATTCGGTTGAGGCAATGTCCCTGATTGACGACGAGACAGCGCACAAATACCTGCCACCGAGACAACCGCTCCTGAAACTAGACCCACAAAAACCCGTCACGTTCGGAACGCTAACGCTACCCGACTACTACTTCGAGTTCAAGCGCCAGCAGGAAGAGGGAATGCGGAACGTGCCAGCTGCCTTCGCGGACGCCACAAAGGAATTCGCGGACCTTACTGGCAGACGATACGAACGTTTGGTTCCATTCGAACTTGAGGACGCAAAAGTCGCAGTCGTCTCGCTCGGAAGTGCCTCGGGAACTGTGAGGTGGGTAGCGAGAAACCTTAGGAAGAAGGGCCTACCGGTGGGTGCGTTGAAAATCGCACTCTATCGCCCGTTTCCACATGAGGAGGTTGGGAAGATGCTTGAGAACATTGACGTCGTGATTGTGTTGGAGCGCGCACTTAGTCCGGGTTCACATTGCGGGCCACTTGGAAGCGACGTAGTCTGCTCACTTTACAACCGCTCGGCGCAGCCGCAAGTGTTAGACATAGTCGCCGGCTTAGGTGGCCGCGATTTGTCGCCAGATAGCATCGAAAAGATCTTCCGAACCGGACTGGAGGCTACATCTAGGCCTACTGGTCTTGAGATGGAGTTTGCAGGAGTGCGTGATTAGAAATGGCCACTTTAAAGGAACTCCAGGTACAGGAACTGCTCGGACCTGGCCACAGGCTTTGCGCCGGGTGCGGAGGCGCAATCACCGCACGCATGACCCTCAAAGCAATCAAACGACCCATGGTCGTAGTGAACGCCACGGGCTGCTTGGAAGTAGCAACAACCATCTACCCATACACCGCCTGGGGCGTCCCATGGGTACACGGCCTATTCGAAAACAACTCCGCAATAGCAAGCGGCATCGAAACCATCCTGAAAGCCAAGAACGGCGGAAAATTGGACACCGACATTATCGTATTCGGCGGTGACGGAGGAACATTCGACATCGGCCTACAGGCCCTATCAGGGGCTTTCGAAAGAAGGCACGACTTCGTGTACGTGTGCTATGACAACGAGGCTTACATGAACACGGGGATACAACGCTCGGGTGCAACTCCTGAGGGAGCTTGGACCACCACAACCCCAGTAGGTGCTGCGTCGCCAGGGAAAGTGGGGCCGAAGAAGGATCTGATCGCAATCAGCCTCGCGCACCACATCGACTACGCCGCCACCGCATCTACTGCCTATTGGAATGATTTCATCACCAAAGTTCAGAAGGCAGCTGCGGTTGAAGGACCAGCGTTGATTCACGCGATCTCCCCTTGCCCGTTGGGTTGGCGGTTCAAAACCGAGCAGACGATTCAAATGGGTAAGTTGGCGGTGCAGACTCGTTACTTCCCACTGTACGAAGTTGAGAAGGGGAAGTACAAGCTCAGCGTCAACCCGCACCAAGAGCCGTTGGAAAAGTTCCTCAAAATGCAAGGACGCTTCAACCACCTCTTCAAACCAGAATATGCGGGTGAACTTGAGGCGTTAAGGAACCAAGTTGACCAGAAATGGAATGCACTACAGGAGCTCTGCCAGGGAAGGCATCCCACATGGAACGGCTCCAATATTACAACTCGTCCCACTCCAACCCCTACTGCGGCGAACTAACGCCAAGGAGGTGAGACGTGGTGAAGACGGTTGGAAGATGTGCTGAATGCCGGGACTGCTACGGAAGCGATTGCACCCCGTGCACGATCTGCGGAGCGACCCCATACGACGCCTGCATGCACTGCCCGCCAAGCCTAATACTCGGCGGTTAGACTGACCCCTCGTTAAGACAAGCGCGTAAGTCGGCAAGTCCAAGCTGGTTCTCGTTTCTGGTTAGCTGGCTCTCTCGAATAAACCGTTTAAATCAGGGCGGGTTTTCTTAGGCCGCGAGGGCCGGTAGTTCAGCCTGGTATACCCCAAGAATCATCAAGGGCCAAAGAACGCCCGGTTCGCATAAGTTCCAAGAAAAACCGGGAGGCCGCGGGTTCAAATCCCGCCCGGTCCACCAAATTCTCGAAGCCTGTCACTTAACCTCGTGCGATTCTTGTACAATCCGCGAGTCAAATATCATGAAAGACGAAACCTAGACTCTTGTCTTGTTCAGCTATGTCGGCGTCTGGGGCTAACGAATGGAATAATCTGCTTCCAAATCTCGACAGGGGAAGAAGTGTGGAATCAATCCTTCGATCAAGCAGACGCACCACGCATACACAGTGAGCCCCTTCGACCCCACCATCCCTGCCCGTGAATAGCATGTGCTAGGCACCTTTTTTCTGGGCCGTCTTACCGCGCATGCGCGAGTGCTTGATTCAATGTGTGGTGTGCTTTTGTGGGGAAAACATGTCACTCATCCCTAACTCCAGTGGAGAAAATGTCGGTATGACGCTGGGATGAGGCTTGTTAATGATGAATGGTTTGGGGTGTTCGACTGCAAAATTAGCATCCAAAATCCGCAGAACAAGCTCTCGTGGCTGTGGGGGGGGGCCACTAATGGCTCCGGATCAAGCGAAACCGGTTGAAAAAGCTCTGGAGTTCCCACCCCGCAAAGGTCTTGAGAATGATTAGCATAACCTAGCTTAGGGGAGACATTGCCGTTTCTTTCCCGAGGTTATTTCCCTCTCGCAATAACTAGGAGATGTTCCCGAGTTTGAAGCAGAGAAAACGAAAGGCCGCTAAAGTGAATGTAAAGGCGACCAAGATCAGCGTCAAACCGCACAGAATCAAATTACATGAAAAGCTGATGGCGCTACATCAGCACGCGGCCAAACTCAGCTCAGCCACGCAGATTGAAAAGGTAGCCAAATACACGCTAGACGCGATGGAGTACGCACTTGGATTCGACTACGGTGACTTCACAACCGTTGAGAATGGATGGCTAAGAAAAAAGGGCTCCCGAGGAATGAAAATCGTCTACTCAGATCTACCTCTTAATGGGCCTGGAATAATTGTGAAGGCCGCAAGAATGAGGGACACGGTTTCAGTGTCCGACACTAGGAAGGAACCAGCGTATGTCGATCGCATGGGCATCAATTGGAAAGGACCACGAACAATGCTTTCGGAACTGGCAGTGCCCGTGGTCGTAGACGAAGAGAGTGCTGCTGTGCTAAACGTGGAAAACGCGCGGCCGAATACCTTCACTGACGAAGACCGCAACCTCCTCGAAATACTCGCGTCCCATGTTGGCTCAGCGTACAAGCGTCTAAACTACGAGGGGAAGTTGATTGCACTCCACAAGCATGCACAGCAACTCGCCTCCGCCACATCCTTGGAGGAGATCATCAAGTGCACCTTGGACGCAATCGAGTCTCCGCTGGGAGTCGAGCTGGCGGATTTCTATGTGATTGACACCGAGAAGGAATGCCTTCGTCTTGTTGGGTTGCGCGGATGGAGTCCTTCCTTCTCAGAATTGAGTCTGCGAGGCCCCGGTTTCACAGTGATGGCTGCAAACTCACAACAGACGGTTAGGATACCCAACATTAGCAAAGAAGAAGGTTATGTTGATTCTGCAGGCCGTTCAGGAAAGGCGGTATCGACGACGCGGCTTTCGGAACTCGCAGTACCCGTGATCGTTGAAGGCAAGACCGTCGCAGTCTTGAACGTCGAGAGCAGTCAACTCAATGCCTTCAACGATGAAGATCAAAGGTTACTCGAAACACTTGCGGTTCACGTGGGCTCGGCGCTTGGACGCTTGAGACATGAAGAGGAGCTAGAGACTTTAGCGAGGTTCCCCTCCGAGAACCCGGATCCCATCTTAAGGTTGGACAGGCATGGCACCGTTCTCTTTGCAAATGAGGCGAGTAAGGCACTATTGCAGGACTGGAACTCGGGAATTGGTCAAGCTGCTCCCAAGCCTTGGCGCGACCTTGTTACTGATGTTCTTTCCTTTGGAGAAGGCAGGAATATCGACATCGAGCTTGGCGGCAAATCATACACGTTTCTTGTTAAGCCGATCGTGGAAGGGGATTACGTCAACCTCTACGGAGCGGACATCACTGAACGCAAGCGGATGGAGAAGGAGCTTAGGCAGAGCGAGGAACGGTTTCGTCTCATCACCGAGAATATGCCTGGAAGCGTATATCTCATGGACATGAATCTGAAGCCGACCTACATCAGCCCAAACAACACACGTGTTCGAGGTTACACACTAGAGGAACTTTACGCTCTACCGCTCGATAGACAATTGACCCCTGACTCACTCAAACTTGCTTTGGAAAATTTCAAAAAGGCTTTGTCCGAAGAGAACCTGAAGTCAAAGGACGCACGGACAAGTCTCACAGAGGAACTGGAGTTCTATCGGAAAGACGGATCTACTTTCTGGAGTGAGAACACATTCTCATTCGTCAGGAACTCAAAAGGCGAACCTGTCGGAATCCTGGGAGTTGGACGAGACATCACCGCACGCAAGTGGGCGGAAGAGAAACTTCGTCAATCGGTAGAACGCTACCAGTCTCTCTTCGATCGGATGCTGGATGGAACATACCGCAGCACGCACGAGGGCCGATTTGTCGACATCAATCCTGCTTTTGTAAAGATGTTCGGGTATTCGAGCAAGCAGGAAATGCTGGACATTACGGACATCAAGAAGCAACTGTATTTCTCACCCGAAGAACGCGGAAGCCACATTCTGGACACAGGCCAGGAAGAAGTGGAAGCATACCGGATGCGTCGAAAGGATGGATCCGAGATCTGGGTAGAAGATCATGGTGGTTACGTTCACGACGAACGGGGGAAAATCATCTTCCATGAGGGGCTACTGCGTAATGTTACAGAACGCGTGCGCGCCGAGGAGGCGCTACGCCAGCATGCTAGGGAACTGGAAGCGCTCCAAGCGATAGTTCTGGATATTACCCGAAGACAAGACTTGCCGACGATGCTCCGCGCCATCGTTGAACAAGCGGCGACTTTGCTGAGAACTCCAAGCGGAGGATTGTATACGTGTAATCCTGAAAGGCAGATGGTGCGATGCGTCGTGAGTTACAACACCCTTAAGGATTATACCGGAACGTCACTCATGTTTGGAGAGGGCGCTGCCGGCACAGTGGCCAGCACAGGACAGCCATTGATAATAGACGATTATCACAGCTGGTCAGCTCGGGCTGGAGTGTTTGAGGAGGACCAGCCTTTCGGCGCCTTGCTCAGCGTGCCCATGATCTGGGAAGGCCAAGTTACCGGCGTAATTCACGTCTTGGACAAAGAGTCAAGACACTTCACCAAAGCCGATCTTGCGTTGCTGAAACTCTTCGCAAACCACGCAGCGATCGCCCTCGAGAACGCACGTCATTCAGAGAACTTGGAGCGGATGGTTGGAGAAAGAACCGCTAAGTTGGCCGAGAGCCAACATCAGCTTCAACTCATGGCAGACTCCTTGCCAGCAGCGATAAGCTACGTGGATTCGCAACAGAGGTATAGTTTCAACAACAAAACCTACAAAGAATGGTTTGGTAAGTCGCCCAACGAGATTGTGGGACGACATGTTAGAGAGATATTGGGTGAGCAGACCTATCAGAGAATTCATGGGCGCATGGAAGCCGCACTCTCAGGAGAGGGACAGTTCTTCGAATATGAGTTAACGCTTAGATCGGGCACACGGTATCTCAGCGCCACCTACGTTCCAAACTTCGGAGAGGACGGACAAGTCAAAGGAGTGTTTGTTTTAGGCATTGACATTACAGAACGCAAAAGGATGGAGGAGCGTCTTCTCAAGGCTCAGCGTTTTGCTGCTATCGGGGAGACAGCGGCAATGGTGGGCCATGATCTTCGCAACCCATTACAAGCAATTTCTGCGGCGGCATACGTCTTGGAGAAGAAGCTTAGCTCAGAAGCAGATTTGCAGACCAGGGAGATGCTTGAAGCGGTCAAGAACAGTGTCGCATACTCAGATAAGATCGTAGAGGACCTCTTAGAGTACTCTGAAGAGATACGATTGGAACGCTCAGAAACAACACTCAAATCGCTCGCAGGAGACGCATTACTTAACGTGAGAATTCCAAGGAACATATCCGTTTCAAACTTGACATCAGACGAGCCGAAGATACGAGTCGACGCAGCAAAGATCCGGCGTGTGTTCTCTAACCTGATCGAGAATGCTGTCGACTCCATGCCCAACGGCGGCAAACTTACAATAATCAGCAACAAGTCAAATAGCCAAGTCGAACTCAAGTTTATGGATACGGGAGTAGGTATCCCTGAGCATGTCTTGCGTGAACTCTGGACGCCTCTCATCACCACGAAGCCCAAGGGGATCGGGTTAGGTTTGGCTATCTGCAAACGCATCGCGGAAGCACATGGTGGTTCCATATCTGTGACCACCAAGAAGGATGAAGGCACAACCTTAATCCTGAAACTTCCTCTCACAGCAAACCAAGAAGAAGGTAGGAGCGCATGAGCGGCTCGGCAAGAATTCTTATTGTCGATGATGATCAGGAGATTCTGAAGACGTTCTCCGCAGTGCTAAAGGAGACCGGGTATGTGGTGGATACGGCGGAGAGTGGGAGAGAGGCGATTGAGAAATCTGAGGCCAACTTCTACAACCTCGCTCTGATAGACATCCGTCTGCCCGACATGGAAGGCACGAGACTGCTAACAGCCCTAAGGGAGACAACTCCGAAGATGATCAAGATAATTGTGACAGGCTACCCAAGCCTGCAGAATGCTGTCGACGCTGTAAACAAAGGTGCCGACGGTTACGTTATCAAACCAGCGAAAGCAGAAGAGCTTCTCAACACCATCCGAGAACACTTGCGAAAACAACAGGAGGCGAAGCAGTACGGGGAGCAGAAGATCAAGGAGTTCATCGAAACGCGGGTTGGAGAACTAGATACGGAAGAGAAGCAGCCTTCAAAGCGAGCTTGAAATTCGATGTGAATTATGGGAGGGCAGGTCGTTTGAGTGAGGATGCGGTCTGGGACACTGAGAAGGGTGAGCTTCGCATCTTAGGCAAACGCCATACAGCTATTGATGCTCAGACTCTTTGCAGCCATCTTGATTCTTTGGTCGGCGTCCAAGTTGCTGAGGTTATCATGCATAACCTTGAATTTCGCCTAGGCAAGTTGGACGCCGCAAGGCTCAAACCTGAGAGACCGCAAGCCCCTCTTAACGAACTCGTCGAGCACCTTGCCAAAACAGACCGTCTATCCGGAATAGGAGTAACGAAAGTGACGTTAGCAGAAGACCCACAGAAACCAATACATATCGAGGTTGCTAACCCCAATGTCAAAGGAACGACAGGAGCCGCGAGAGCGTTTCTCTTCTCATGGTGGGCTGGCGCACTGACCGCACTGCTCGACAAAGAATTCGATGTGAAGTACGTTGCTTACGACGAAACAAAGAACTTGCTGAAGGGCCAAATTGCAGTGAGGTAAGGTCATTGACTACCGCAACGCCTGTTGTGAGCGCCGAAGAAGTCTTCGCGGTTAACAAGAAGATACGATGGATGGCCTTAACGACCGAGAGGGGCGATGTCGTTCTTAACCAGATGCGCCCGGGCGTTCAATCACACTCTCCAACGCAAGCTGATGAGGAGTTCGTCAGGTTAGGGCCTCTCACGTTGTTAGGGGTAGCGGAGAAATATTCTGAATACCTGAAGGGGGTGGACAGCGTCGTTGTATGGTTCGGACTTGCCGTCTGCGTGTACTCAAGGCTAGGTTCCCAAGTCATATCGGTCTCGATCGAGAAACAATTCGAGGCCCTCTCTCAATTCCTGACTTGGCTTGAGAAGAAGAGATCGCTACAAGTGCCTGCGCCTCCATGAATCACCCTCAAATTCATGATAGGTTGGATACGATGAATTAGCATCTGTCAGACGAAGTGCCAGAGAAGTCTGGAATGGAACAGTTGCGTGAGCGTGGTTGGTCATTACGGTTTTGGAACGTTTACTGAAGCTGTCGGACTTCGATTAGAATCACTCTGTAGGAAATGTAGATCTCGACTGATAGAAAAGCTACTCCGCAGAGGACGAGCAACATGCCCCCAATGAATGTGGCGTTTATCAGGGTTTGAGTCAGGTTCGGTGCGACCGAAAAGTAGCCCAAGCTGATGGAGAAAGATGTCAGGACGAAGAACAAGACCGAGAGCATGTGACATAGCATCCCATTCCTAACGTAGGCCAAACGCGGAAGAAGCAGGTTCAGCTGAGTCTCGATGCTTCTCAACCTTTCATTTTCGGTGTCGTCCAACTTTCTCTCCTTTCGAAGCTTCTTACCCAACGTTCTCTTCTCGTCGTCAAGCAACCTAATTCTGTTCACAATGGAGCTGTGTCTCGTATTCAACGTAAGGAGGAGTAGAGCTACGCCGGTAATCATTACCGCTGGGGCGAGAATGGCCTAAATCGCCTGTATTGTCGTGACGATGTCGCTTTCCAACCTAAGTCTCCTCGTAAACTCGATTTTGGTCGGGTGTATGAATCACGCTCCATTTCCAGCTTGGGGAATTAGCCGGAAACATCAGGAACATCACGAATACCCTGCCTGGAATGTTGGTATGCTGCGTGAAGCAAGCGCAAATAGCGCTGCCCATAGACGACCTCCCGAAGAAATGGTACAACATAATCCCGGACATGCCGCACGGGATTCCTCCTCCGAAAGACCCCGCAGATGGAGAATCGCGACTGCAAGCGCTCGGACGGAGGATGATTGGTGAGTGCCTAAAACAAGAATCATCAAATGATCGATGGATCGACATACCTGACGGAATTCGTGAACTCTACATTCAGGCGGGCAGGCCGCGCCCCCTCTACCGCGCCTACAGGCTCGAAGAGAAACTCGGCCTTAAGAAAGTCAGAATCTACTACAAACGAGAAGACCTCAGCCCTACAGGGTCGCACAAGGTTAACACGGCTCTGGCCCAAGCATACTTTGCCGCTAAAGCAGGAAAGCAGGTGCTTGTAACTGAGACTGGTGCAGGCCAATGGGGAACCGCGCTGGCTTACGCAGCCAGCCTGATGGGGCTTTCCACTGAAGTATTCTGGGTGCGGGCGGTATACGACTGGAAACCCGAACGACGCACCCTAATGCAAATGTACGGCGCGAAAGTACACGCCTCTCCGAGTGGCAAAACCTCGTTCGGGAAAAAACTTCTCTCCCAAGATGCGAAACATCCCGGCTCCCTGGGTATCGCTGTATCTGAGGGCCTCGAATACACAGACGAATCACCTGAACGAGTCTATTGCTTAGGGTCAGTCCTGAATCACGTTCTGATTCACCAATCCATCATCGGTCTTGAGGCAATCAAGCAATTCGAGCAGGTGGATGATTCACCCGACCTTGTAGTTGGCTGCCTAGGCGGTGGATCAAACTTCGGCGGCATCGCTCTGCCATTCATGGGCGAAGTTCTAGCCAAGAAGAGGGAATGCGACTTCCTCGCTGCACAATCAGAGGCCGCTCCCAACCTTATCAAAGGTGAGTACAAGTATGATTTTGGCGATACTGCCGGGCATACGCCTCTTATGATGATGTACACGCTTGGTCACGAAGCGGTCATGCAGCCAATTCGCTCCGACGGCCTGCGCTATCATGCTGCTGCACCAATCATCAGCGCACTAAAGCATGAAGGCTTACTACGAGCGATTGCTTACCCCAGCGACGAAGTAGATGTATTCACAGCGGGGAAATTGTTCCTTGAGAGTGAAGGTTGGCTCATCGCGGGAGAATCCGCCCACGCGGTCAAGGCCGCAATTGATGAAGCGAAATCAGCGGAATCAAGGAACGAAGAAAAATGCATACTCATCAACATCAGTGGACATGGGTTCCTAGATATTGACGCATACCGCTCCATACTGCATCTAGATCGCTAGCAAGGAAACCGTCACCCAGCTAGGAGCATCAGTGATTCATGGAATCTTGTATGAGAGCCACCAAAAGCATTGGCCAACATGAATCTCCAACTCGATAACTAGAGGTGCGAAGATTCCTCGGAGTTCTTCCTCATCGTAATAGTTTTTCAGTACAACGTGCTTTGAACCGGTTCTCAGTTCTCGAATCTTGAATGTGTCTTCAATGTCTGTTCGTCTGATCAGCTCGCCGCCGATATCGGGCACGTAGACATTATCTGCCATGAATACCGCTGCCCCAGTGACGAGTTTCTTGTGAAAACCGTGCAGGAACTCATTGACTTGAGCTTTGGGAATGTGCGAGAACCAGAAGTTCGCCAGGCCTGCGTCGAATGTGCCGGCCACCCTGTCCAAGTTGTAGGCGTCAGCTTGCTCGAACTCCACCTTATCCGCGGGTATGTTCTTTGCTCGCGCAATTTCTAGCATTTCGAATGACTCATCGATTGCCACGATGCGCTCTGCAACTCTAGCTGCAAATTCGGTCCAGTATCCAGTTCCGCATGCAACCTCCAGTACGCAACGCCCACGAAAGTTTTCCATGATGGCGTGGGAGATTACCTGTAGCTCGCTCAGCCGAATTGGGTCTTGCCGTCGGTAAATTGCTTCATACTCTGAAGCGCGCTTGCTATAGTACTCAACAAGATCACCGTTGACCTGAGCTTGCTTTTTGGATTTGCCAGTTCTCATTTTATCCTGAGCAGTTTTCTAGCATTTTCACTTAGAACCATTCTTCTCACGTCGCTGTTCACGTTGAGGCCTCCAAAATCATCAAGCCACCTTTTTGGGCTCAGCATAGGGTAATCGGTTCCGAACATGAATTTTTCCGGAATCATCTTGGTCATGTATGTTACGAGGAGTGGTTGGAAGTACTTTGGGGACCAGCCGGAGAGATCAATGTACACGTTTTCCTTATGCGCTGCAATTGCGAGCTGTTCATCTTGCCACGGCCATCCCGGGTGCGCCATGATTATTTGCAATTCAGGAAAGTCAGCCGCCACATCATCTAGTAACATGGGATTTGAGAAACGGAGTTTCACATTGCCTCCGCCTTTGAGGCCTGCTCCCCAATTAGTCGAACCTGTGTGAAAGGTAATTGGTACGTTCAGCTCGAGGCATTTGGAGTATATCGGATAGTACTTAGGGTCATTTGGTTCGAAGGCCTGGACTTGGGGGTGCAGCTTCAGCCCAGAGAGCTTCAGCTCTCGAATCGAGTGATCAAGCTCCTTCACTGCTTGCTTCTTGTGCGGGTCAACTGACGCAAAGCCCAAAATCCTGTCGGGATAGCGGTCAACGGCCTTCGAAACAAATTCATTACTAACAGCCGGCCTGTGGCTTGTCGTCTCTGCGTCCCAAGCAAACATAACCAACTTTTCCACCCCGCAAACTGAATACTCTTCAAGCATCTCCTCGAAGGTAGCTAGCTTGATTGGGTGCCCAAACTTCTTGGCAGCGGCCTCGGCATGAATCCCTCCAGCATCAATTAGGAACTCCTTTGTGGGCGGATGGACATGGACGTCAACGAACCCATTACTCTCAGAAGACGGCATCCTCTGCACTCCAAGCTAGGTCTGTTTTCGCTTTGCAGTCATAAAAGCTCAATGCGGCTCCTCATATTCTTTCCATAAGACCGAGCCTTACACGATCAATGACTCGCCAGCGACAGACTTATGATGCCGGGAATGAGTTGAGAAACGTGGCGAGTGCTGCTTGAAGGCGAAACACTCTGCTCTGCTGGCAATAGTTGGCGGTTTTATTGATTTGGCAGCCGGCTGGGCGTTGATGGTGAGTGTTCCACCGATGATGCCGATCACAGTTCCCCTTGGGGAAACTACGCTTCCGACTATGATGCCTATTGGCCGGTCTACGTTGGTGGTGAGCTACTTCCTGCTTGCTCTTGGCGCAATTGTCTTGGTGACCGGTGTCTCCATGTTCTACGCGAAAATGATGATGCATCGCGTAAGTTTCGGAAGGCTGATGGTTGTCTATGGCGTTATCATGCTGGTGCTAGGCGCAGGCATGATTGGGAATCTGTTTTCGATGATGCAGGGGTCGGCGATTTCGGGTGCTGCTATGCTTGTCCTTGGAGCAGCGATGCTCTACAGCGGCTCTAGTATGGCTAGGGAGTAGTAGTCTCACTCTACGGAAATCACTATTGTTTGGCGAGCCAGCTTCAGGACTTGAGATTCAACGGCGTTCTTTTGCTTCAGCACACCCTTACTCAACTCTTGTGCCCTCCTTTCCAAATTTCGGTTTTCAGTCAAGATTGATTGTTTTCGAGTTCGCGTTTCGGTCAGCGATCGGTCAATGGTCTCCTTCTTCTCAATTAGTCCTCTAGACTTCAGCTGGCGTGTGGTTTCCTGGATGTTTGCCTGGAGGGTGAGGTATTCTTCGCGAATTGTGTCGAGCATTCCAGCATTGATAGATTGAATTGTTTCTGTCGCCTTTCTCCGCTTCCTCTCTTCAACCTCCAATTGACCTCCCTCAAGCGCTTCCTCGAGTGAGTGCAACACGTCCACAATGCCAAATGACTGGGTCATCGCAATCGATTCCACGGGTTTCTCTATCATGTCATGAAGTGCTCTTGCATCAACCGAGGCAACCTGTTTCATTGAAACGGCTCGCTCCAACTTGAGAAGAGGCTTCAAAATGGGTTGCAGCAATTGCTTGATTTCATCTTCTTTCCCGGACAATCCGTCCTCCAAGCGCTTTAGTTCAAGAAATTCCGGTCCCGACGTAAGTGCCTCCCTTTCGGATGAGAGTTGTTGCTCAACAGTTGAAACTTCGCTTAGCAGTTGGATCTCTTGCTCTAGCTGAGCCCTAAGTGCGACTAGTTCACTCTGCTTTTCGACAACTGCATGAGCCTCTCTATGTAGAGACTCGAGTTTGAGACCAGGGGAATTGTCGAGAGCCGCTCCCAAAGCTTTGACTGAATTCTCGAGCTTTGCAAGGGCACCATTGAGAGAGGCCAATTCAGTCTTCAGTCCTCTATGCAATTTGGGAATGTACTTTCGGACGGCAAGTATGATTGAGTTCATTGCTTGAACGGATTCTTCGTGGAACTTTTCAGTGTCCTTGTAGGATGGTTTGCTGTCTTTTTGTGACAGTTCTTGAGACGTTTCCTGGATTTTGTGGGCAAGGCGCATTCCATATTCGGAGGCGGTTTTGTCCATCGATCCCCAGGCATTCTTCACGCCGGTCGCGAACTTTATTGCCGCATTGTTCAATCCCGATGCGTTATCCTTGACTGTCCTAGCTATTTCCGCGAAGCGCTTCTGGTGGTCCTTCATGAGGTCGTGCGCTAGGGAATCACAGAAGTCTGATAGTTCATCGATTCGAACATTCCTGGCGCCCACCGCTCCCACCTAGTGCAGCAGAAGGTGCGCGGGTTTGCCTGATAAACACCGAGTTGGGCGGTTGCGGATGGCAATCATTGAGAAGGAGTGGAATCATTCGTGTGCTTCTTCTGGTCAAATCGCGCCATTGCCTGCTCTATAGCCTGGTGCAGTTCTTGGCATGCGAGCTGTCTAACGTCCACCGCATCATCTACAGTGTTCCCCTTCGCTTCTGCAAGCCCCTTTCGAAGCTCTCGTACCTCCGCCTTCAGGCGTTCGAGCTCACGTTGATGTTGAGATTTGGACTTGTCCAATTCTTGTTGGAATCCTTCTTTGTTGGTTCCCAAGGCTCTTTTCTTGGCTTCCAATGCTTTCGTGCTGTCCTCGATTTTTGACTCCGATCTGTGTAAAATTCGTTGCAGGAAGCCGCTCTTTTTGCGGAGCATTTTCAGACGCTTCCTGTCCAGCGAGTCTATTTCACTATGGAGCTTCTCTTGGGATTTCTCGAATTTTCTCCTAGTTTCGCGGGAATGAGCCTTCTGGTCATTTTCGAGCCTCGTGATCTCCATTTCATGTTGGGTCAGTCTGTTCTGAAGTTTGGAGACCTCTTCGGATGTGTTTTGTTCGGCTTCGACGTGTTTAGTGAAGTTTTCTTCGACGCGAACTAATGCTTTCCCGACGCGATCCTTGTATTCCTGGTCACTTGCCTCGGGTAGTTGCGTTTCGAATTCTGTAAGAACGGCTCTAAGATCTTTCATCCATCTCTGGAAGTGCTCAGAGAATGGCGGTAGTGCGAATCTCTGGTTTCCGAGGTGTAGGACCGCATTTAGCACTTTGGATGATATTTGGGTTGGGTCTACGAGTTCTGCTTCTTGGTAGGCGAATCGGGATCCGCGGTCGTCGCGCTTTTCCTTGGAAGATTTCTTGGGGGCCGGTCTACGAAACCGACTACCGCGCATGCGTGGCTCGTAGCTCATGATTGCAGGTTTTCTTGGTCGATGCTATATTAAGTGTCATCATGCTCGAGCGTTTGAGCGCAGCGCCTTGTTGAACCAAAGGTAACGGAATGCTAGACCTACGAGGAGCCCGTCAGCGTGGGCTAGGAAACCCCCGCCACTGAAGATATCCAGTCCAAGGAAGAATATCATCCCAATGAGCCCTTTGAGCCCACCGGCGGCACCGAGCAGGCCCCAGATTGCCCCTGACGCACCCAGCCCAACCGCGTCGCCTCCCAAGAAAAGAAAAGCGACGTTTCCTACAAACCCGCTTGAGAAGTATGTGGCTAACCATTTCTTACGAGACACTTGCTCTTCTAGGGACGTTCCGAAGATTAGGAGGAACAGCAAGTTCCCACCTAAGTGGGTGGGGTTTGCGTGCATGAACATGGCCGTAAACAGCATCCACACTGCCCCCTGCCAAACCGCAGCATTGACTTGTGCCAGTGGCAGGAACAGCTGATAATTGAAAGAGAGGAGATTGCCACCAGCGATTCCTAAAGCCACGTAGATGATGAGTAAAAAGGCCGACATCATGACACTAGGCGAGTCTCTAACTCTGCCGGCCGCTCGCTTCTGCATATGCAAGACCTGTCCAATGGATATGTCTGGCTGGTTTTGGCCAGGTCCAATTTAATAAGTGAATCCGCCCATTGAACCAATTCGTGTCGGGATTAGCGGGCTCCTTCCAAGCAGGTGAACGTGTCGCAAAGTTCTCGTTCATGACCCTTGTCAGCATTGGATTGGTTGAGCTCGCGATTGGGTCTTGGACCGGAAGCGTAGGGCTCACGGCTGATGGAGTCGATTCGATTTCAGACTCAGTCATTTCCGTCATCGTCTGGATCGGTTTGCACTACTCCAGGAGGCGACCTGATGCACGCTTCCACTTCGGCTACCACAAAGTCGAAAGCTTGTCCGCGCTCGTCGTATCAATCGGAATGGTGGGAGTTGCGGGTTACATCATGCTTCATTCATACTTCACCTTCCTTAACCCTAGGGCCATCAATTATCCAGAGGTTGCTTTCATCACGCTGCTGTGCGCGGGAACTGTATCGCTGTACCGAGCATTTCGAATGAGGGCAGTCGCGAAAAAGTACGGTCTTCTTTCACTTCGGACCGATGCTAACAACTCACTCAAAGACGGGACCGCATCGTTCGTGGTGCTCGCTAACGTAGCCGGGGCTTCACTTGGCTTCCTTCAACTTGATGCGGTGGGCGGAATGATAGTCTCAGCATACATTATCGGAATCGCATATGTTGCGATCAAGGAATCATCCTTAGTGCTTCTGGATGCTTGTGAGAGTCCAGAGATGACATCGGTATTAGCGAATGCGTTGAAAACAGTGAATGGAGTTCAAGACGTGAAGAGCATAAAGTTGCGCCCCTCGGGCCCATACTTGACCGGCATCATTTCCCTAGTCGTAGATGGCCAGAAAACGATTGTTGAGAGCGAGGGCATCCGTCGCCAAGTCTTGGACACTGTGTCGGCGATTGTCGAGCCCCTAGGCGAGATTACCGTCATATTCAGGTCGGAGAGTCAGGCATGAAAATCCATCAATCTTTGGACAATTGGACCTAGAATCGGTCAATCATGTTGCGCCACAATTCTACTTGGAAGAATCGGCCTGAAATCAGCTAAGCCGCTTGAGTTTCTGAGTATCTTTGAACTTTTAGGCTTCTATCTTCTCTACGAGCAGCATCTTTCCTAAGGTTGTGAGCGTAACCTTGGTTTTGCCCCTAGCGTGTCTCGTGGCTTCGGCCAGTCCGAGATCTATTAATCCTCTTGCGTCTTCAGAGCCGTGTATGTGGTAACTCAACAATGGTTTCCCATAGTTTGTGAGCTTGCTTAACTCGTCGAGGCTATCTACTTCACCGCCAGCCTTGTCCAATGCCTTAAGGATGTCCAACTTCACCTCAGAAACCATCTCTGTGTAGCTCAGCTTCATTGGTGGAAGCATAACGCATTCGTCCCCTTTGCAGAAGAAGGCCTTGAAACCGAGTATGAACGAGGTGACCGCCGCGGCGATACAGATCATCTTGTCGCCGCTACTGACATTGAGCAGGAAGTCATCATATTGAGAACGGTTCTTCTGCACTATGTCCGAGAACACTTGCATGATGTCCTTGTAGGAATGCTCCGGCCTAATGTTGTCGTAAGCCTCTACTTCGGTCTTAAGCGTGTCGGAGATGTTCTTGGAAAGGCGCTTTGCAACCTCCTTGTCCCGATCATAACAAATCAGGACGAGTTTGTTGGCCGGAGCGTTCCGCACTCCTGAGAGGACTCCGCTGGGGTCGTCGCCGATTGTTGCGATTTGAAGTGTCTTTCGGAAAGCCCTTGAGGACTCGCTGTCCGATCCTCTTCCGCGGTGTCCGCTGTCCAATACGGTCACAGCTCTTGGCAGTCCTTTGTGCCCCTGCAGGTTTGGGTAAGAAAAGCTTGCTGGTCTCGTCGGCGTGGTTTGACATGGTTTCTTCAACTGACGCTACCTCCAATTGCGCCCAGTGGACAACGCGGTCTTATCCAGACGGTTTAAACAAATTCGTGCGGCCTGACCATTCATAAACCTAGGATCAACCCGAACCTGGGTACAAATTCTTCTAGCCAACCAGTTCTATTACAGTGTGGTCTCGTTGAACCTGAAGATTGGGTGCAGTGGCTGGTCATACGTCGACTGGGTAGGCCCGTTCTACCCTAAGGAAAGTAAGCAACAAGAATTCCTGCGGCTGTACTCCCAAGTCTTTGATTGTGTTGAAATCGACTCCACATTCTACAGAGCTCCCTCCATGGCCATGGTACAACAGTGGGACAAGTCAACCCCTCAGGGTTTCATCTTCTCTCCCAAACTCCCTAAACGAATAACCCACGACCAACACTTGGAAGGCATCGCATCTTATCTGGAGCATTTCACCCGAACCTTAGGGCAATTGGGGGGCAAGCTTGGCCCGTTTGTGGTGCAACTTCCACCCTCTTTCAAACGCCCAAAACACGAGAAAGCACTTAGTAGTTTCCTGTCGGAGCTGAGTGGTGCGCATAGATACGCTATCGAGTTTCGTCATAAATCCTGGTTTGATACCGACGTGGAAAAGCAGCTCGAAACGCGGAACATCTGCCAAGTATGGTCGGTCAACCAATACCTAACAACCCCAGCGAGTGTTACCTCTGATTTCGTCTACATGCGGTTCGTTGGTGATAGGGCGATAAACCAATTCAACAAAATACAGAAAGACCAAGCAGATACCATGAAGTCTCAGAGCAATACTCTCAAGGAGGTCGGAGACTCCGTCAAAGAGCGTTTCGTTTTCTTCAACAATCACTTTGCGGGTTTCGGCCCTGCTTCGGCAAACGAGTTCAGAAGGTTGATGGGCCTCGTAGAGATGGATTGGACTGGACTGCAGAAGGGCGGTTTGCCACAACGAACACTCTTCGATTTCTCGAAATCAAAATAGGCTGCTGATGAAGCGCAATTGGCGCGTGTAATCTTCCATGTCGATTTGGACGCATTCTATGCGTCCGTCGAACAAAGGGAAAACCCCTCACTGCGCGGAAAGGCCTTGATTATCGGTGCCGACCCAAAGGAAGGCAAAGGCCGTGGGGTTGTCGTAGCATGTTCATACGAGGCTAGGAGAAGAGGCCTCCACTCAGGGCAACCAATTTCCCAGGCATATCGGCTGTGCCCGGACGGCGTATACATCAGACCTAACCTCGCTCTGTATGGACAAATTTCCTCGGATATCATGGAGCGCTTAAGAAAGTACGCTGACAAGTTCGAGCAAGTTAGCATAGATGAGGCCTTCCTGGATGTAACTCAAAGCTTCACTCGGTTTGGCGGAGTAGTAGAACTCGCCAAAGGCATTAAGTCCGAGCTTAAGGAAGCGGAAGGATTGACCTGTTCGATTGGGATAGCGCCGAACATTTCGGCTGCGAAGATTGCTTCTGACTTCCAAAAACCCGACGGCCTAACTTACATAGATCGTGACCGCGTGAAGGAATTTCTGGCCCCACTTGAAGTTTCCAAAATCAGCGGCATCGGAAAGAAAACTGAACGCAGCCTCAACGAATTGGGGATCAAAACCATTGGCGACTTGGCCGCATACCCGCCGAAGGAACTGTACAAGCAATTTGGGAAACCAGCAATTTGGTTGTGGGCTATTGCCAACGGCGATGAGCGAGTCCAGGTGCAGGAAAACTATGTGATGAAATCGATTGGGGCAGAACACACGTTTGAGGAGGATGAGGATGATTGGCACGTTATTGACCGAGAACTCGCTTCTCTAGTCGAATCTGTCCATGGACGTTTGGAGGATGAGAGAAAGGTGTATCGCACAATCACCTTGAAAATCAGGTTCAAGGGGTTCGAAACATTCACGCGGGCGAAGACACTTGCATTTTCCACATCAAGTAAAGATGTCATCCTCGAAACGATCAGTGGGCTAGCCAAAGAGTTCATGGGTTATCCCAAGAAGGTGCGGTTGGTCGGAGTCCGCCTTTCTGGGTTTGAAGCACGCCCCTCAACGGCCGGGCAGACTTTGGATTCGTTCGCGTCGTCCTGACGGTCATGCATCTAAGCTGCGAGTTTGATCTCGGGCATGATTTTTCCGAGAGAGTCGCGAAGTGCCTGTATTTCTTGGGCGCTCATGTGGCGCAATGGTGGTTTGACCGTCCCGCTCCGTAATCCCCTCATCTTCAAGGCTTCCAGCAGTGGGGCGATGGGGGGGTTGCTCAGTGCGGACCGAAGCGCATGGATTCTCAGCTGTAAGGCTTTTCCCCGTTCGTAGTTCTTGTTCCTGTAAGCGTCGTACATTTCAACGAAGATTTCTGGAAAAGCGCTCGCGGTTGCAGAGACGCCCGCTGCGACGCCAGCGCAGAAGGCTGAAAATTGGTAGGAGTCAGTTCCGTTCAGTATGTTGAACTCGCTTGGTAATTTGTTCAGGTAGTCAAGTAGTTGCAGGAAATTTTGGCTGCTGTCTTTGATCCCTATGACGCGGGGAATTTTGCTGAGTTTCAGGAGCAGGTTCGCGTCGATGTTGTTTCCGGTATTGGGCGGTATGTTGTAGACGAGCAAGGGCAAGTTTGTTGCGCGCGACAGCCTTTGGTAGTGTTCAATGAACGCTTCTTCTCCTGGATGGTAATAGAATGGTGTTAGGTAGGCTACGGCGTCCGCGCCGATTCCTTCAGCGTGAATAGCAAGCTCTATCCCAACTAGTGGGTCGGCGGCTCCGACCTGCACGATGACTGGTACGCGTCTCTTCACTGCTTTAACTACGACCTCTGCAACTCTTTTTCTTTGCTCGGGTTGCATAACGGGGCCGAGGCCTGTGGTTCCGAGAGGAAAGAGCCCATTCACCTTACTCTTAATTTGGAATTCAACGAGTTCTTTCAATGAATCCTCTTCGACTTGGCCAGCGGAAGAGAAAGGTGTTACGAGCGCTGGAATCATACCGCGTAACTTGAGCGAGTTTGACATTGTGTGCGCTCCGCTGTCAGTCGGAGTGTAGCACCGACTAAAAGGTATTGATTTCAGAGGGTTACGGTTTTCTGCGTTGCAGAAACCGGGTAAGGCGAGTGGCCATCTTCAACGCGATTCTCCCGGGAAGAGTCACAAGGTAGCGGCCCCTGTCTCCCTCTTGGACGATTAGACCCGCCTCTTGGAGAGTCTTGAGGTGGTTCGATATTGTGCTTGGTGAAATGTCTTTGAGCACTGATTCTATTTCGCTAGCATATCTTCCTCCATACAGAAGCTCGGAGAGAATTCGAAGGCGATGCTCGCTTGCAAGCGCTCCCATTAGTGAAGCGGCACGTTCAGCCTCAGTGGCGTTCAGAGAGTGCGCGCTAACTCTCTCGATATGTCTATCAAACCAAGCTCCAGTCGGATCCACAAGGACTGATTTCTCGATTTCAGAAGAAATGCCTGACATGACGCTTTCAACAACATCGCTCACGTAGTCACCTATTGACTGGCCCAAATTGCGGTTTGGAGTACGTTCCCGTGTCTTGCTGCTGGGCGGTGGAATCGATTCAGAGACCCGTCTGATATCTTCGCGGAGTTTTGCAACTTCCTCTTTCAGGTCGTCGATGCCTTCTCGACGTTCCTTGGTTGTGTCGTCCAATTCGTTCACCGAATTTAATTCGTGTTGAATCGAATTGAATTCGTATATTATAAATATTGCTCACGTTGTGGGAGTTCCGATTATGGCCTTTCTGCTCTAAATCTCCGTGACCGACCCGTTACTCCTCGAGTGTAACCTGCTGGTTTTCTTGGAGCTTGATGCGGTGCCAACGTGCATCAAAACCAATATCCTTCATGCTCCTCAGGCGAATCAGATTCTGGGCTGGGTCAGAAGTCTCATCAAGCTTGAAATCCACCACTCCATCGGCAGCGGCTTCGAACCGCTTGTAGACCCAATCGCTATGGACGCCCTTGATGAGGCTAGCTATGATTGTTGTATTGCGGAACTTAGCCATGGGAATAATCCTAGTCAACGAGAATTCAACCCAGTTTTTCTCCTCGTTGAATCGAGCCAAGATAGAACCGTCATCTATGATATTCAATGAAGTTGGAAGAGGGGGCCCTCGCAACTGTTCCTGTGAGTAAAAGATACTCAGATCGGAAACCTTCATGGATCCGATGGCGAATGGCTCATTAGATTTCTGGCCGAGTGCCGCGGTATACCAATCCCAAATCCGTAGCTTTCCTTCTTCTTCTAGGGTCTTCGGATCTAGGCCCTGGCGTTTCAACTTGAGACGTATGCTCTCTGGGGGTTGTGTGGAGACGCTGTAGCTGACTTTGCCCCCGCCCTTTATCCACCCCACCACAATTGTGAGGGAAGCATTGAACCATTGTGAGGCGGGGTCGAACTCAACTAGAAGGTTTGTTCCCTGCGGCACAGGGCCAGTGGTCAATTCTTCGATTAGTGGAATTCGCACTGTCAGTCCCTGATCTAAGGGAGTTCGTACATGACTTAACTTCTGATGCTTGTTCCGAACAAATAGAGAGGTAGGAGACTGCCTGGCCGCTTCATCGTCTCTAGGCACCTTTCGAGGTCGCGACCAATGTCTCCGTTGACCCTAGCTCAATGCTGCACGCATCGAACAATTCTTGCAAGTATTGACCCATCGTTGTCAAATCGGGTGCGCGCCATACTACGACCAGGTCGTAGCGCCCGAGTGTGACGAAGGTGTGATCCTCGTGTATCCCTCGCTTGTGTCTGGCCAACTTCTGGTCCGCTTGGTCGATGGCTTTCATGAAGTTGGTCGGGGTCTTCCCTGGACTGAGTTTGACAAGTGTGATGAAGTAGTGCGCCTTTGTTCCGTCTGGCGCAGTAATCGGCATTATTGCAAATCGATTAGGCAAACTGTTCACCTCAACAAACTGTCCACTTCGGTACCATATATCGCTTTGCAAAGAGCAATGGTTTTTGAGGTTGGTTTTTCTCAAGGCGGCGAGATTTGGGAAATTCGTAAAATAGGAAAATTCCCGGACACAGCTGTCCTTGAGCGGTAACGCCAGTCGACTTTGGCATCTTCCAAAATCCGGAGTGGGATTAAGGGGTCCCTCGAGGTCTAGGCTGGATTGGCCTTTTCACAGTCGTAAATGATTTCTCGCTCAAGTGCCCTGCCCTTCCTGAACTTCCAAATTTCAGCTCGGCCGCGGAAAGCTTCAGCCCACACTTTCAGCGTCTCTTTCTCGGTTTTGCTTGCGCGGCCCTTTCCGCTCTTTACTTGAACCATTAGAATTCGGCCATCCCGGCCTGCAAAGATGTCAACGGGGCCGTGGGAGGCTGCGCTGCGGCTGCAATACCACCCTTCTTGCCTCAATTTTCGCAGCACCTGGTACTCGCGGCTACGGCCTCTAGTATAGGGTGTGGAAACCATTCCTCAATCCGGCCCTCTTGATTTCCTATTCTCAATCATATACATGTTCCAGTGGATACGGGGACGGGTGGTTATCTTTGATGCGGAGATGTAAAACACTTAAGGCGCTGTAAATCGGTCTCATCGAGTGGGACGACCCGCTTTGCGCTCTTCAACCCGCCTGCTAGTTTTGTCAGCGCTATTTGTGGGCTTGTTTGCTCTTCTGAATCCAGCTGTTCGCGCCCAACCCATTTACACCGTCACAGTCACGGTTCAAGGGTTGCCAGATACTGCGAGTACAGTGGTCTACGTTGACGGTGGCGCAAACGGAACTCTCTCTGGCGGCCAATCGCGCACATTCACTTTCATGTTCGCGAGCTCACCTCACATAATCACAGTGGACTATTACGTTCCTAATGTCGGAGCCAACGGCACGAGGTATTATGATAAGGATACTTCTTGGACGTTCAACGGCACGGCCAACCATGTCTTCACTTACGTGACCCAATACTACCTTGAAGTGAAATCCTCATACAGCACATCGGGAGGGCAGGGATGGTATGACGCGGGGACGTCGGTTCAAGCCACCATTCAGGACGCTCAAGTAGGCGAGGGCGCGGGTACTCGGAACGTCTTCGCTGGTTGGTCTGGAGATGCGACCGGCAAGGATCTGAGTTCCGTAACTATATCCATGAATGGGCCGAAGACAGCAGTTGCTACTTGGAAAACGCAGTTCTACCTGAATGTAGAATCCGACCCGCCTAGCGTCAGCAACCTGAATGGGTCAGGTTGGTACGACGCAAATAGCGTTGCGAATTTCTCCGCGCCCACAGTCATATCAGCGAATGACAATTCTCGGTTGAGGCTGAGTCATTGGACGGGTGCCTACAGTGGTAGCGACCCTACGGGCAGCACTGTGATGGATCAACCCAAGTCGGTTAAGGCGAATTACATCGCACAATACCTGCTAACCGTAGAGTACAATCCACACAGCATCACAACTTCCTACAATGAAACCCACACCGGCTGGTTCGACGCGAACACGAACGTGCAACTCGGTCCCGCACCGGCCACAATCACGCTCAGCACTGTGGAGAGGATTCGATTCCTACAATGGGATGTGGACGGCAACACAAGCACCAATCTTTCGATGACGGTCCTTATGGACAAGCCGCACAAGGTTGCGTTGGCGTACAAGACACAGTACTTCGTTGAAGTTCGCTCGTCCTATGGTTCAGCGACTGGGACCGGGTGGTATGACCAAGGGTCAACCGCAACGATAGCAGTCGCTGCGACGCAGGGAACATGGCCGATTTCATACGCGCTCACAGACTGGCGCGTAGATCCACCTACTGGAACGCTGACAAAAACGGGCGATTCATGGTCGTTGACTGTTGACCGGCCATATGTCGTTGAAGCGGATTGGAACCTAGATTACGTGCCACTAATACTTGTCTTCGGTGGTGGTAGTGTCGCCATCGCCGCGGTTGCAGTTGGTATTTTCTTCGCCAACCGGCGGGGGCTCTTCAATTTTGGTGGTCCAGTCCTCGGCTCTTTAGGACCAAAATCGAGGTTGCCGCGCATTCCTAGAGGGAGGGGAAGGGTCTGTAGCAGTTGTGGCAATCGCATCCCAGAGGGTGCGACCTTCTGTCAGAGATGCGGAGCGCCTGTTAGAGCGCCTGCTGTGCCGCCTTCTACTCTAGATGATAAGGTGTACGATTACATTGTCAAGCATGAAGGCGTGATTTCTACGAGCAAAGCATCGAGTGACCTGGGGCTGTCGGTTAATGAACTGAAGGAAATTACGGAGAGGTTGAAAAAGAAGGGGCTACTGACCTAGGGTTAGAATGGCCAAGACCGGTTCTGTTCTTGCGGCTGGTAAACTATCTGAGGTTGTTGTTCGTACGCGTTGGGTGGGTGGCCAATTTTCGGAGCCAAGCCCCAGTAGCATTCAGGGCAGAAGTTCAGCATACCGTACTGTTTGTTGCACCCGGCGCAAATGGATCTGCCACACCGAGAGCATACATATGACGACGGCAACTCGTTATGGTAGTAGCATGTTCCCGGCCGCGATACGTTCCTAGGGGTGTAGATTGGTGGAGCCATCGGGCTCGGGCCCGGAGTGGGCAAGCCAGTCAGCGGGGACTTCACCTCAACTTTGACGGGTGGTGTAAGTGAAGGCGCTTGCGATACTGCCGCTCCACAACTGTAGCAGAACTTAGCATTGTCTGCGTTGCCCCTGCCACAAACTCGGCATATTGCCATGTCGTGTACCTTACAAAGAACTGCTCTCATGCATTTCTTAACAGTTACTTACCCTGAAATGCTTCTCTCCATTCCCTTTCGCCACAAAACAAGGCTATTTCAGCGAGTGACGCTGCATTGGCTTATGAAATATGACACGGTTGATGCAAAATCATTCCTAAATCAGCCTGAGGATTGATTCGCGCAGTTCTCCGTTTTTGCTTTCTGAAATGACTTTCAGGTAATCCCCATGTGCAAGCTTCTTAACCGCTCTAGGGAGAGGCTCTAGGCTTTCCTCTCCTTTGATGGTTTCAGTGAAAATTCTGACTTGTGCTTCTGTTCTGAGAGCTTCTCGAATCGCGCCTTGCGGAGTCTGGCTTGAGGCGTGGATTTTCGCGAGCACAAAGTCGAGTCGCGGCACAACTTCCTTTGCAGTTCCATCTTTTCCGCATACGAAGCATTTCTCGCCTCGCTTCAAATCCATTTGTGTAAATCGGTTGTTTTTCATGTCAATGAACAGTACTGATCGCAAGGGTGGCCCGCTTGTCTCTGGCCATTTGTGTTTCTCTTGGAACGTTGCGAGTCCCAGGATCAGTTTGGTGGTTTCTTGGGCGACGATTGAGGAGACGAGTGAGATTGAGGTCGCGAAAGATGGAACGGCTTCCTGTTCTAATGGTGCATCGCATGGGTTTCGTAGACCCACGATGTGTGAGTATTGGTTTGGCGGGAACATGCAGATTGGGCAAGGGTCTTCGGGCGGGATGTAAACGTGGACTCTGGCATTCAGGCCAGTGATACCGCCGTCGACCAGGGGCGTCGAGTATTTTCTGCTTACTTGTGTTAGGAAAATCCTTGAGACAACATTGTCGAGTCCGCAAACAATCACGTCGGAATCCAGGTAGAGCTTCAAGGGCAGCGATTCCAAATCGCCCCTAAAGGCTGCGGTTTCCACGAATGGATACTTTTTGTGTACGTTTTTTGCGAGAACCTCGGCCTTGTTCTTTCCCAAATTGGTGGGTTCGAAGAATATCATGCGGCTGACGTTTGACATTTCTACTTTATCGCGGTCCACAATGAGAAGTTTGCCGATTCCAAGCATCGCCAGATTCTTGGCGACTTCGTTTCCTATGGCGCCTGCGCCAGCGATAAGGACGGTTGAGTTTCTAATCTTATTCTGCCCGTCTGAGCCCCAGGCAATTAGGTGCCTTGCCCAAAGGTAGTCTACGACCACTGGCTCGCCAGACACTTTGAGTTTCGACACTCGGGTTGCGTCAGGGAGATTTTTCCCTGCCAGAAGTAGTCTTGTGAGTTCCGGCTCGATGCCGAACTTTGCACAAACAAGTTTCTTGAGATCTCTGACAGTCTGGTTGGGGCTCAGCTCCATCTCGATTTGTTTGTATGAGGGAATGGAGGCTTTCAGGCGCATCAAGTGGACGCCCTATGCTCTTTCCCCGGAATACTGAACCTGACAATGTCCCTGGGTCCTGAGGGTGTGACAGGTACTCGTGGGACGGGAACGACGTTGAAGCGGAGAGTGTCGTCAGCTTCTTTCTTGGGTTGTTGTTTGACCTTGGTCATCTTCGGGAAGCCGTAGGAACGGCACACGTTTGCCGCCTTCAGTGACCGGGGATGGTCGAAGACGTTCGAAGGGTTCGGGTCGGTTAGGAGGTAGTGTAAGGCGTTAACAACTGAAATGAGCCTGAGGCGCGGGTCCCACTTATCCCCGAGGATCGAAACGCAGACAGCGTTCGGTATGTTCGGCACAATGTTGGGGTGTGAGATGTCGGAAAGCCACATTGCTACCGGCGGCTTCAGGGGGTACTCTGGCGTTAGGTCTAGCCGAAACCGGTTCCAGTCAGTGTACTCAGTGAAAGGCCAGACGCCCTTCTCGGAGAGCTTCTTTACCTCACCCTTCTCGCAGCGAATCAGGCCCTCGAATTGGGTGGGGGGGTCGTTGAGGGCCGTGATCGTGGGGAACTGGTGGTTCAGCAGGGTCTTCTCTTTGTAAAGTACAGTGGTGTCCATTTGGGTTGGCCTTACCCACCTATGATGTTGTACGGCATGAGGGCAAGTTGAGCGTTCTCGGGAATACCCAACCGCGCTACGGTTGTACTCTCGTCAAGTATGGCTCCACCATACATGAGAGCGACGGTGGTGGGATCGACGTTGAAGGACTGGCAGACCTGCTGCTTGATTTCGCCAACTGTGTGGTCTGGAATTACGTCAATCTCCGCCAAGCCTGTCTGCGGCCCGATTGGAGCTTGGACGAACAGTTTCATCTGCGATGATTCACCTCCGCTCATGCTGGTCTGGCAATTCTATAGAGGAGCTTAAACTATCTTACTATGAATTGAATTGCCTGGGAATGGGTGACTCCGCCACCCGACGCGTTGATGGTTAGGGTGTATGATCCCCGTTTTACTGCCGTGGTTGTCGTGATTTGGAGTGTGATGGTGATGGTTCCGGTGCCACCGACCGTGTTTCCGCTTGTGGTCAGTTTGTACGTTGCCCCTTGAGGAAGGCCGTTGACAGTTACCGCCACAGGGTCTACGAATCCGTGTTGCAAAGTTATCAGCAGTGTATAGGCGGTTGACGTCCCCGCAGACACCTGCGCAAGACTCGGCGAGACTTGCAGGTCAAAGTCAGCGACGGTGACCGGTATCGTAACCTGGCGCGT
This sequence comes from Bathyarchaeia archaeon, assembly GCA_049513715.1. GTDB lineage: Archaea > Thermoproteota > Bathyarchaeia > 40CM-2-53-6 > 40CM-2-53-6 > FEN-987. Next base: position 280,323 of record JBEKVV010000001.1, read on the forward strand.
AACTGGTTGGGCTCCGGAGGGGGAATAGGTGCTTTTCACCACAATTTGATACGTGCCGTTGGGAGTCGTTTGGGATGCTGCGAGTTTCATTGTTACTTTGGTCAAACCAATCGGAACGGGGTTGGGGTTGAAGCTTATCGCCAACCCGGATGGGGCGCCATCCGCAGAAAACGACACTTGTTGGCTGAAATCATTGATCATGAATAGATCCACTTCCTCAGATGCCGTTTGTGTTCGGTAAACGGTAAGCGTCGGAGTTCCTGGGGAGAGCGCAAAGTCTGAGATCAGGATTCGATATTGGCTTGTCTGTTTCTGGTTGCCTGCCTGATCAGCTGCCGCAATGTAGTACGCCAAGTTTCCAGTAACCTGCTGGCCTGGAATCGTGTACCCGTAGAAGCTTCCTTGCACCAGCGTCATTTTGACCGGGGCCAAGTTTGCGCCGGGTGCTGCGTAGTATAGTGTTACGTCTCGAACTGGGCCGGTAACGTTAGCTGTGATCTCAACGGGTGTTCCAACAGTGCCGGTTAGAACTGGGTTGTGAACAATCGCCAAGCCTGATGTCGACGGGGTGCCCCTGTATAATATTGCGCCGATTAAGCCCGCGGATGCCACGAGCGTTATGAAAACCACGACCATGAGAGTGGTGCTTATTCGCTGCTTTGGCATGGGTCGGGGTTGGGGCGGGAGCAACTGTTGCTGCCGCACCTCGATCGTTGGCGTGGGTCGAGTAAGGGCTCTGGTTGGCTCCCGCGGGGTTGCCTCAAAGGCTTCTTCGGTTCGAACGCTCACCATTTCTTCAGGTATCCGAAAGGGTTTCTTGGTTTGTGGGTCGATTCTGAAGTATCCCACTTCTCCCGTGGTAGCGTCTATAACGACACCTGTGACGAGGGAAGAGAACTGCTGAAGGGTCCTCTGTGTCTCAATGTCGGTTTCAGAAAAGAACACTCCACCCTCGGTGTGTGAGTGGTACCATCCTACAATGTTGCCTTTCACCCGCCCACTAACCAAGTCATCGGCAATTTGGGCGAGCGTTGAGGGAGGTAGCGTTACTCGGTGCGGTTCTGATGAGAATTCGCCGGTAATTGAATCGTCAATAACGATGGAGTCACTTTCGCGCCGGCCAAGTAGAAGGCCGATTATTTCGTTTCTTGTCTCATGTGAAGCCTGGACGATTCGGTCGTAGACAGGCTTCCATATGCTCACATAAGACAATCGTTACACCGAAAGTAAAAAGGGAACAAAAAATTGGGGACCCTTGCGGGGTTGCTAACGTCCCAGCATGCCGAGTATTCCGCCCAGCACGCCAAGGACGAAGCCGGCCACAAAACCTCCGCCAATTATCAGACTCATTACAGCCAGCGGGAAGACAACGATGCTTCCGATGGTTCCGTACCCTAGTAGCATCAAAATCGAACCGATCACTAGGATGAGTCCGATGATAGCGCCGAGAGCGAAGGCAAGGCTTTGTGGAATCGATGTCGGTGGAGCCAACCAGAAGAAGATGCTCGACCACATTGTGTAGAACGAACTGGAGAGCAATGCTGCTGCGTTGAGTATGACCAGGATTCCTGCAATCATGGAGAGTATGAATCCCCACAGAGCTCTTGGCGCACTCGGGGCCATGAACGGTCCCGGATAGGGTGCTGGCATGAAGGACGCTGGCGGGCCTGACATCGGTGGGGCCATCATTGGTCCCATTGGTGGGGCCATCGCTGGACCCATTTGAGGTGCGTAAGCCGGACTGTATTGGGGTGCCGGTTGCTGCGGATTTGCCATAGGTTGTTGGGCTGTCATAGGCACTATTCCTGCGTAACACTGAGGACAGAGAACAAGGTCCATATATGCTTTAGAGTCGTCTCTGCAGATTGCTCGTCCACAGCGGTTGCAAACGTAGATTGCTGGAAGGTTCGGGTGATAGAAGCATTGGCCAGGTGCTGGAACCCTAATTGGGCCGCCGGGGCTGACTGGGGTTACTACGCGGACTGATGGGACTGGTTTGAGTGCTGGGGCCATTGCGCCTGCAAGTGACGCGCCACAACTGGAACAGAATGCTGCATCGTCGCGGTTGTTGTAGCCACATGATGGGCATTTCTTGACCATTTTTCTAAATATCCTCCTTTAGCTAATTTAACACGGATTGACCGTGCTATGGTGAGCGCACTTAAGCATTTGCTCCAGCGTTGTCAAATTAGTGAATGGTAAAAGCCCAGTTATACCATTTTTTAGCGCAAACATAGGGGAGTCCCCAAAAATGGCTGCCACGAGCAGTTTTCGCGCATCCGTTTGACAAAGAGAAAGCAATGAAACCCTTCGGAAATCTACTACGCGTTTCTGAACAGAACAATTTCATGATCAACCAGGCGCCCAACGTGACCAGTAATGCCGAGATTTCACCAAACGCGATTTTTCGTGGCCGCGATCTCGAAACATGGCCAAGGAAATTGCTCGATCACTGTTTCTCCGATCCCCTGCGTTGTAGCATAAGAAAATTCAGATCTCACGGCCTTCTGTAGGGCTAGGTACTGTGATGCCGAGAGGAGGAGTTGCATTCGGAATCTGCGGGGGTGTCCTGTGATTCGTTTGCGATGCGCCCGCCCCCTGTGGGTTGAGATGTAGCCTATTGGCGGGCGGGATGATGTCGTTTCGGTTTGCATAATGGCTCCCTTCCAGTCCTGGCTGGGTCAATTGGGTGCTCGCCTGCCTGCTGTTTGGAAATGTAAATAGTGGATGAACGCTTCTACGTGAGTTCGCTTCGTTCTTTGTACCTAGTGTCGCGACGTGGGTTTTTTCGTTACTTAGTTATCTTCGCGCATGGCAAATGATTCATCTCTATCGGTGCAACGTGCTGAAGACACGTGTTTGTGGCTGTGAGTATCATTCATGTCTGGCTACGAGTTTGCGTGAAATGCCTGTTGGATTCAGCAGATATTTAGCGAAGTTGTGCATAGGTGCGGTTTCGCGGAAGCCCCGGTGGCTCAGCCTGGTAGAATGATTGCCAACAGCGACGCCTTGGTAGCATAGTGACAATGAGGCGTAGGTCGCGGGTTCAAACCCCGCCCGGGGCTCCAGTTTTTGCCGAACCTCACCAGCGAGTGCAATGACTCCGTTCAGCACGTTACATGATTTGATGCAAACTCAAGGCTAATCACTTATTCCGCTTCAGCCATTCCAACCTCATTTCTCCAAGCATGATTGCGAATCGGATCTCTTTATCGCCTGGCACGGGGAGTTAAGTGCAGTCCTGTAGATACAATACTGAAAAGGAAAACAAGATACAACCACACGTTCACGCCTGACCAATTTACGTTTGAAGCATAGCGCGCCAGCGCAGTCAATTCAAGTAAACCGAAGGCAACGTAACTCACTGAACCAGACCTGACTCGTGTATAGTCCCTCTCTACGAGGGAATGTGAAGCGAAAATCCCAATACCCACCAACCACGCGCCGACCGCACGGGCCGTCAGAGGCGTAAGCTTCCACAGCCAAACGCCAGCGAACATGGATGGAAACGTGAACAACCCCACCCCAATGACCAGCATGACGAACGCTTGAACGCCCAGAACCACGAGCAACCAAGAAGGAATAGGCATCTTCCGGGACGAATCGGAGCCCTTCTTCAACGCCTGTCGAAACAAGGCAAGGATCATTGCTGGAGGAACTAAACGCGTAGATCCCCAACTATAACCATGCAGCAGCATTTGCGAAGGGGCTCGGGCTTCCAAAGTGAAATCGGTCTAGGTGGAGCAGTGTTGCCACAAGCGTCAAGGTTATGAATGCGAAAACCGCAGGGATCGCGATCCGCGCGTTCGCCCACTCTTTCTCTCGCGCCGCAAGGAACTCCATAAGGAAGCTGGCGAAGTATCCGGCGCCTAGGAAGGCTGCGGTAAGCGGAGGCTGAATTGTCCACGCAAAATAGAGGTCAGTCTGCTCGGTCAAAGTGAAAAGTTGGAATCCTGCCAGGAAGACAAGAGCGCTTGCAGCCAAGAGTAAGAGGCGCATACTCATCGTCAGCGGGACCGTGGTTCCTGAACCAGCCAACCAGAATCAACATTCCCGAACGATGTTTGAACTTAAAGGTCGGTGTATAACTCGTTCGGGTATCAAAAAGAACCCAAAACGAAATGGAACCGCTGAAGTGTTGAGTTTGGCACATTTGCCCACTTCTTTATGGTAAATGCTTGGATGCGATAACGCGTACAGACTATGCCTCAGACCGCGGATGCAAGCTTCTGAATTCGCAACTTGCGGGGCGAAGGGCGGATTGAGGCATGTCAGCTGCAACAGGTTCCCTGAACGGCCCGCCCGGCTGAAAAAACATTAATGCGGGGTCCTTGCAGAAAGCAACCTCTCAGAGCAGGGTGGTTTTGGTTTGGAAGGTCCATTTGCGGAAGCTGTTCAGCTCGCTGGCCGACTGCGTAAGCTGAGTGAAGGTCAATTGAAGATTCTTGAGCGTGTAGATGAGGCCTCTCAAGAGCTGTATCTCCCTGAGTTTGAGCATTACCTCGCCCACAAATACAATGAGGAAACGCCCAAGATTCTGAAAAAGTACGGTTTGATGGGTCTTACAGTCTCCTCAGATTTCGGGGGGCTCGGTGCTGATTCTCTGACTTGGGCTCTGGCCTTGGAGCGGCTCGTAACCTTCGTTGATGTTCATTGCTTGTTGGCGGCGGTAGCGATTGAACAATGGGGCAGTGATTACCTGAAGAAGCAGTATCTGATTCCAGCGGCGAAGGGCGACAAAATCCTAGCATACGGTTTGACTGAGCCTGAAGCGGGGAGCGAGCCGACGAGACTAAAGACGAACTACGAGGAACGTGACGGCGGTTATGTCCTGAATGGAACGAAGTACTTGATTTCAAACGGCTCTATCGCGGACTCCCTGGTCATTTTTGCTTACCCGAAGGGCAAGACGCAGGGCATGTCAGCCTTTGTCGTTGATTCGAAATCTCAAGGGTTCTCGGTGGCAATGCACCTTGAAGAGAAGATTGGACTGTTCACGTCCGACACAGCCATGCTGGAATTGGCCAATTGCAAAGTGCCCAAGGAAAACCTGCTAGGACAACCTGGAAAGGGACTTCACGTAGCCTACTCCGCGCTCTTGAACGGGCGAATCGGCATAGGGTCAGGTTGCGTCGGCGTAATCGAAGACTGCCTGACCGCCGTCATTGAACGCGCAAAGTCACGAGTCCAACATGGCAAGCTGATTGGGAAGCATCAGTTGATTCAAAGGCACATTTCCAACATCGCTATGAACCTGACAATGGCTCGGTGGCCTACGTACGTGGCCGCGTTAGAGAAGACCAAGCTGGACGCCGAGCCTGCCAACCTCGAACTACGCAACCAGGTCGATTTGCAGTCAGCCATCGCGAAACGCATTACGTCTCGCATGGCGTATGAGAGCGCAGATTTGGCGGTTCAGGTGTTCGGTGGTTTTGGATACTCACTACTTTCACCTGTCGCCAGGCATTTGTGCGATACGCGGGTTGCGAGGATTTATGAAGGCACGGACGAGATCATGGAGTTGAAGATTGCCTCCCTAATTCTAGGGAAGGGATTCGAAGCTTATAGTTAGAAGCTCACTTGCCTGCCTTGGCTTTCAGGCGGGTCTCCATGTTTTCTACGACCTGCTCGACCATTTTGGTTGAAGTGGAATCCAGCAATTTCGTGCCCAACCCGGCCATTATTCCACCCACAGTAACATCTGCAACCCAACCAACTTTCGTTGCCGAGTTCGTTTCTTCCAGAGTGAAAGCGGTTTGGATGTCGACTGTGCTTCCCACGCCTTTGCCCTTGCCGATTAGTTTGGCCGAACTCGGTGGGGTTTTCTCAGCCGCATGGAAATCAAAATCCATAGTTCCCCTAACTACTGAGAGGCCAACCTTCACTTTGGCTTTGAATGAATCGGGGCCTAAGACTTCCAAGGATTGCATATCGGGGAAGCATGGTCCGATGTCATTGGGGTTGAGGAGAAATTCCCACACCGTTTGCCGCGGAACGGGGGTCTCAAAGGATCCTTCTAAGTGCATTTTCATCCACCTAAGCTACGAGTCCTCTTTGCATCAGATAGTTAAATTAGTCGTGATCGTGGAAGCATGTCGTGAGAGAATGGCGGCATTTTCTACCCGTGGCCGTGCGCCCACCATTTTGCGGTCGCCCCTTCTGCATGGCGAGTCTCAGTCATGAAACCAGGTTTGGCAGGGCGCTAAGCTATTAATACACTCATTCGCAGATAGTCGCTTGGAATTCAGGGGCCAATCTTGGTGAGCTTGACCACCCTACTTGCTTTTTGGAAGAAAAAGGAAACCTCTGCCCCTGAGCGAATAATCCTACTCCCAACCATGCCAAGCCCACGTACAGAAACGCCTCGGTCGACAAGTCAGGAAGCTGTTGGCCGCGCAAGGGAGGACCTGAAAGTTCTCAGGTTGGAAAGGCAAATTCTTGGGTCTGCGGTTACTACGATTTACGAGTCACAAACGAAGGGCCAGATTAGCCAGGTCGAGAGGGATCGGCTACTGGAAAAGTACAAAGTGGACCTGAAGAGGCTGGAGAAAGCGATCGAAGAGAACCAAAGGGTCGTCGACCTCTTTGACCTCGAGTCCGCGCGGGATAACCTGATTAGAGATTTCAACGCCAGGATGGCCGATATTGATGCCCGCCTCAAGGACATGAAATCAGGCACGAGTTCCATGAGTGTGGCTAAGCAGGCACAAGACCTGAAGCCGGACCCAGCTGAAGACGGGAATAAGAGTCAAGATCAGGCAGACGAGTCCGCGCAAAAGCAAGCAAATGAAACCAACCCCAAAGAGGACGACCCGGAGATCACTGACGCTGAAAAGCGAGTCAACCAGATTCGCGAGGAAATTCTCAGAGCCATGGATCGCCTTGAACAGATCGAAGCGGAAGGATGAAAATGTCTTGGGTTGAGGACGCCAAACGCAAAGCTGTCCTCAAAGCCCTTCAGCCCATAAAGAATGGTTGGGTCGTGGGCGTTGGTAGCGGAACAACGACTGCTTATGCAGTTGCGGAGCTGGCGAGGCTCGCCAGAGGAAGGCATTTGGAGATTTCAGTAGTTCCAACATCACATCAAATTGAGAACCTCGCACACGCACACGGACTTCGAACCCTTACAATGAATGAGGCCTACGTGGTCGACTATGCAATTGACGGCGCCGACCAAGTTGAGCGGCGCTCACTCCATTTGATAAAAGGAGGAGGAGGAGCATTACTCAGGGAGAAAATAGTTGATGCAGCCGCCCAACAACTCGCCATAGTTGTAGATGAAACGAAGCTCTCAACGACATTGGGAGGAAAGCAACTGGTTCCTTTGGAGGTTCTCCCATTCGCTCACAAGTATGTGCAAGCTCAGATTGCGAGAATGGGGGGCCGAGCAAAGCTGCGGGAAGGGACGGGAAAGGTCGGGCCCGTGGTGACTGATAATGGCAATTTCGTGTTGGACGCTGATTTCGGCAAAATTGAGAAGCCCCATCTGTTAGAGAAGAGGTTGAAAACGATGCCGGGGTTGCTGGAGACCGGCCTCTTCCTAGGTATGGCAGATTTCGTTTATGTCGGCTTGAGGGGCGGGGACGTGAACGTGCTGTCTCCATCCTGATTTGACGAATTTCACTTTCTGCAAGTTCTTGACAAGGCAAACCGCCTGCATAACAGGCTTTGGCGCGATGTTGGGTCTCATGCGTAAGGTTTTTGCGTCGAAGCGCAGAGGGGGGCGGGTTTAAGGCCTGATTAGAGATGGTATCACGAAACACGTATGTGGCGCTCAAGACAGAGGTTGTAAAGATAGCTGACTACTACAAGCAAGTATGGCGCACGACGAAACAGATGGACAAGACGACAGTCAGAATCCTCAAAGCCATTCAGAAACTGGGCCCCCGGAACCTCTTGGCTGTTTCGCGCTACACTAGGATACCATTCTCATCCGTCTATAACCGCGTAGGAAAGATGGAGGCTCTGAGCGGGCCGATCGAGTATACGTTACCAAATGCCTCAAAGTTAGGCTTGGCCACCATGTTTGCTCTGACCTCAGCAAAACCCGGCCTAGAGGAGAATGTGACTCAGGCCTTGAAGGTGCCCGGCTATTGGCGTATGATTGTGGGCTGCGAAGGAGGGTCCACACATGTTTCCTTCCATTACGTACCCTTCGAGCTTGTGAAGGCCTTTCAACAATACTTCAAAGGAATGGTGACGAGCGGCTTAGCCCTCAAGAATTCGGTCGTCATGATAGGGGATTATCTCCCCAACGATGTCAACTATGACTACTATGATCCAAGTCGGAAACTCTGGAAGTTCTGCTGGGATAAATGGCTCAACGGTCTGATGAAACGGAAACCAACCAAGACGATAGAAGACCCTGAAAGCTATGATGTGCTCGTTGACCGAAAAGACCTCGTGTTAATCAAGGAACTTCAAATCGATGCCAGAAAGAAATTCGTCGACTTGGCGAAGCCCCTCGGGATAACGCTTCAGGCTGTGAAGTACCGATATGATAAGAAACTTGTGAAACACGGCATATTGGGGGGCAGCGGATTGACAATTCATCCGTATCCGCGAGAGATTGCGGCGTACTACCAAATCTTCTGTGAGTTTGCCAGTGCTCCCAAGATGAACAGGTTCTACTCATATCTGAACGAACTATTCTTCGTCGTGGGACGTTCGAAGGCTCTAAAGCGCAACGCGTTAGTGCTGAGGGTCGCAATACTTGAGTCGCAAGTCTCAAACCTCTTCAGGTTCCTCTCTGAGTTGTGCAGGCGCAACATTCTAACCTCCTACTCGGGCCTGAGGTTGAGGTACGATACACGAGAAAGACAAGTGATTCCGATTGAGCTGTTCGATGACAAAACGGGCTGGAAGTTCGATTATGGCCGATCCATGGCAGCCCTAAAGAAACTCGCCTAAGGTCCGATTTTTCATTACTCTAAATTTTGTAAATACGTACAGCCTATCAACCATTATTATCTAGCCATCTGCGACGGAGATTGGGAATAGCAGAGTTTGCTAGGCTTCACGCAAGTGGAATCTCCCTGCTCCTCTATGCTAGCGTTATTCTCTGGATGTTCTACCTGACAAAGAAAGCTGCTGAACAGATCTCTTCAACTCTGCAGTGAGCAAGCAACAGACTCCCGTTACTTGTTCAGAATGATGGATTCGTAACGCCGGACGCGCTCAGTTTTCTTGCGGTACTCCCCAAACGATTTGGTGCCTGATCTACCATTCCGATCGAGATGAGATACGTCAATATTGGTGCCGGGAGCGGGGTTCGAACCCGCGGCTTCTGGGCCCACGGCTCTCCAGATTATGAGTTTCGTCCCTTAAGCCTGGCTGGCGCTCTACCAGCTGAGCCACCCCGGCCCAAACCACAAAATCAAAGCTGTATGTAAAAACGTTCTCCAACAGGCCGAAACCCTTCTGCATGAGGGGAATGTATACACTTCCGGGCCTTTGCATACAGAATTAGGTTTCGTCCTAACTAGCTGTAAGCAACAAGTTTGAGTTGAAAATGTCCGCGTCTTTGAAAAGTGTTTAATCAGCAGCCACACAAGGTTTAGGCTGCAGGTTTGGGGCGCAGATGGACCTTGACTACCTGACTCTCGACGACTTCGATTTACGAGACAAACGCGTCCTACTCAGGTTAGATATCAACGCGCCACTCGATCCAAGTACAAATCAAATCCTGGATGATAGCCGAATCGTTGCAGCTAGGCCAACTTTGGACGCGCTCGCTCAAGCCAAGGTTGCGGTCCTCTCACACCAGAGTCGCCCTGGCAAGGGAGATTTTACGTCCCTCGAGCAACACGCACGTATATTACAAGAGAATTGCTCACAGAACGTCAGATTCATCGAAGACATTATTGGACCCGCAGCACGTGAGGCCATCAGGGACCTCAAGAGGGGTGAGGTCTTAGTTTTGGACAATGTCCGTCTCTTAGCAGAGGAAACACTGGAGAGATCAGGCGAAAAACTTGTCCGCACCAATTTTGTCTCCCGTTTGGCGCCGTTGTTCGACCTTTATGTGAACGATGCATTCGCAGCGGCCCATAGGTCACAGGCTTCCCTTGTTGCCTTTCCATACGTCCTCCCATCGGCGGCAGGGAAGTTGATGGAGAAGGAGCTTCGAGCCCTGAAGCGGTTGCTTGTGGAACCGGGGCGGCCGAGCACATACCTCCTTGGCGGCGCAAAAGTGGAAGACAAGGTCCCGGTAATCGAGCACATTCTTAGTACAGGTAAAGCCGACCATGTGCTGGTGGGCGGGAATGTTGCAAAAGTGTTCCTCAAGGCGAGGGACGTGAAGTTCTGCCCGTCAGAAGAGGAGGAACTGGCGAATGTCACCGACGAGGTCATGAAAGCAGGTAGGATTTTGACGAAATATCGTGGGCGAGTAATAGTTCCGAAGGATTTCGGCACTGAGAAAAACCGCAAACGCGTGGACATCAAAGTGGGCAAGCTTGCCCGCGCGGGCCGGGCCTTAGATATAGGAGAGGAAACTGCAGCTGAATTCGCAAACATGATCGCAAATTCAAGAACCGTTGTGGGCAGTGGGCCAATGGGCGTCTTCGAACAGAACGGATTCGATGCCGGTACAAAAGCTGTTCTGGAGGCAATGGCGAACTCGGGAGCCTTCACCGTGATTGGCGGAGGTCATATGTCGGGGTTTGCGGGAATCTTGGGAATCGCAGACAAGTTCTCACACGTTAGCACGGCTGGAGGTGCGATGCTATCACTTCTTGCAGGTGAAGAGTTGCCAGCCATTGCGGCCCTCACGCACGCTGCGAAGCGGCGCAGAGGGACATAGCACATCCTCTTAGCGAGAATTTTTAGCGGACGCAATGTTAGTCCGCTTGGGCCTCGGTGGCTCAGCCTGGCAGATGCCCACGGCTTAGGGCACTAGGAAGCAGCCGCCTTGTAAGGGCGTCCTTGAAAGCGGCAGGTCGCGGGTTCAAACCCCGCCCGAGGCTCCAATACGAATCGAATCGCTCATCTCTGAGCAGTTTTTCGGCTCTTTTCGAGCAGCACGTCTTCTTGTCTATGATTACACAACCCAGAAAAATGGGCTATGACGTGGAGAGCTCATCTTAGGAAACTGAAAAGTAACGCTAGTTGACAAAAACTGCTCTTACTATTCTTGTCGGACGAATGTGAGTTAAACGGTCTCCTTCTCCGCGTTAGTGAGCCTCAGGAGCCCTTGTATTCTTGAATTATGTTACCGCCATCGATGACCACGTCATGGCCGGTCATGTATGATGAATCGTCAGAGGCGAGGAACGCGACAAGGTTTGCCACTTCTTCAGCTCTACCAGGTCTCTTCATTGGAGTTGAGAGTCCAGCTTTGATCTCTGATTCTAATGAAGAACCAGTCTGGATCCAGCCGGGAGCTATGGCATTGACAGTTATGCCGAATTCTCCGACTTCAAGCGCCAATGCCTTAGTCAGGCCCGACACGGCTCCTTTGGCTGCGGAATAAGCGCTTTCACCTGGTATTGATACGAGTGTCCCTGTGCAAGATGACATGTTCACGATTTTTCCATATCTCTGTTTTATCATGAATGGGAGGACTGCTTTGATGCAGTTGAAGGTTGTTGTGAGGTTAATCGCTATCTGCGAGGACCACTCTTTTTCTGTTAGATCGACAAAGGGCTTTTCGGTCACTCCAGATCCAGACCCTCGCGGGGCCAGACCTGCAATGTTGGCCAAAATGTCTATGCGTCCATATCTTTCAAGCACACTACGAACCATACCCTGGACGTTAGTCAATTTCGTAAGGTCCAAATCGAAAGAGACGACTTGACCTCCAAACCCTTCCAACTCTTTGGCGCGCTGGTGAACTTCTCTCGAGACATCAACAACTGCCAAAGATGCCCCCTCTCGGGCGAGTCTGGTCGCCGAGGCATATCCTATACCCTTAGGTCCAGCTACTCCGGTAACCAATGCAACTTTGTTTTGGAGATTCATTTTCTTAGTCGATACCTGTGACACTGTTGAGACTAATGGATTTGTCGATTGGAAGCTCGGTGGGATCGGGAGACTCCGTATTCCTCATCACAATGGATATCGCTGCAAGCGATCAGCCTCAACTAGATTTGCGATTTGAACCGCCCATGGTCTCTCTTGCGAATCATCGAAAAAGTCCTCATTTGCTGTCTACCTTGTAGACCGTTCTTCCTCCATACCCAGTAATGACTTTGATATAGCCGCTCAGAATCTTGTCGACTTCGCTGTCACCCGTATCTACTAAGATGGGAGCTCCTATCAATGATGCGAGCTTGCTAAGTGTGGCAACAACGATTATGTTCTCTTTGCCCGCACTCTTGATTACTTCTGGACTGATCTGTTGATTTCCCCTGCCAAATATGAATCCCTGGTTACCTATGACGCTAACGATTATTCGTATTCTCTTAGCGCCTGTTATCTGTAGCAGTTGATTCTCAGTGAGGTCTGAGCCGAGCAATCTGCGGTTGTAAATGGCGTCAACTCCAAGTAACGTCTTCTTCAATCCAAGTCTTTCCACGATAGGTCGAGTTGTTGTGCCCGGTCCAATGATATATGCGCAATCGTCTTCCATATTGTCTATGATGTCGTTCGCGATCGCTTGCGCGGCATATTCTTCCCCAGGAGCAGATCCTGCCTTTGCGCTTTGAACAAGCGTCTTCTCGTAGGGAACTCGAAGATAGCCGTACAAGCGAGCCGAAATCCGGTTCTCTCTAAAAGCTTTCTCATCGATGTCCATAACTTCCGCTTCACGAAGGACTGATTGTCTATCCTGCAAGTATGCTAGAGCAAGTTCTCCAGCATTCCGTGGATTCACTGCGAACACGCCCGACTGAATCTTGACTCCCGCAGGTATCCCTAGAACGGGTATAGTCTGACCGACTGCTTGGTAGATATCTCTCGCTGTTCCATCTCCACCAGCGAAGAGCAGGAGAGATACCTGCAACCTCCCCATTTCTTTAGCAGCGTTCATGGTATCCGTTGAAGTGGTCTTTCCCCTCTCCGAAGTTGCAAGAATTCTCGGTCTAAAACCACATTCTCGCGCTTCTTCCTCACCCATCTCGTGGGAACATGTTAGAAGATCGATACTTTCTTTAATGGGGGCGATTCTGCTGAGGGCCTGGATGGCTCTGCTTGGAGAGATCGGAGTAGCTCCAAGTTGTATTGCCTTCCTGAGGATCTCTTCTCCATCGCTACCCTTGAGCCCTACTCTGCCTCCCATTCCAGCCACGGGATTTACCAAAAATCCGAGTTTCTTCATTGAGATTAATTCATCCAAGAAAAATCTGGTTTAGTGAACTCTCCTACGCTTGGAGGTATCATCGAGTTTCAAGAAAAGGTTCAGGTGGCTTCGGCTATTGGTTGTTCTCCTAATAATTCTCTTCACGGCTATCTGGTACGTCACCTTCATCGCCTCATTCTTTGGTGTATCCTTCGTCTCAGGCGCTGTGACCGCTATTCTGTTGTCCATGTTCGTTTTCATTCTGCCAGGATTCAACGCCTTGTTGCTTCCCTACCGAAGACCGGACCTTTATGAGTTAATACCTCAATCGATGAGGAAGAAATTCGGGATTCCACTAATTAGCATCCTAGGTATCATCTGGCTTGTCTTCGTCATTCCCGTCTTCTTCCTCTACGTAATCTGGCCGCTTCTTGCCACCGCCTACGGAGTGCATTTGGCAGATGTTATCACGTTTGCAGTATCACAAGGCTGGACAACCTTTGCAGCAATAACCATTGCAGGAATCATTATCTACTATGCAGCTAGATGGTACAACGCAAAACGAGGCATCGACCTGAGCCTCCTCTTCAAGTCCGTTCCTCCTGAATAGTCTCGGACACACACTCCTAAACCAGGCAGCCCGGGACGCAGAGGGTACTGACCGAAGGGGAACTGGGTTTAGAACAAGAATGACCTATTCCATAAAGTCATGCGACACAATGGTGGCCTTGGGAGATTCAACGTCTGATGGGTCAATAATTTTCGGTAAGAACAGCGACAGGCCTCCGAATGAAAGCCAACCTCTAAGATACTACCCGCGGGAAACGCACCCCTCTGATTCACTTGTTCAATGTACGTACATCAAGGTACCTCAGGCGAGAGAAACTTACGAGATTATCGTCTCCGCGCCTTGGTGGATCTGGGGAGCAGAGATGGGAGCCAACGAACGAAGCGTGGTAATCGGAAACGAGTCGGTGTGGTCAAAGGAACCAGTCATCAAGGAAGGTGCTCTGCTTGGCATGGATTTGCTTAGACTCGCCCTTGAAAGAGGAGAAACAGCCCATGCTGCGATGAACGTCATGATCGATCATCTGCAAAAATACGGACAAGGGGGTACATGCGCGTACGGTGAACAGTCGTACTACGACAATTCGTTCATAATAGCTGACAAAAAAGAAGCTTGGATCTTCGAAACCGCGGGTAAGTACTTTGCTGCCAGGAGAGTAAACCACGGAACTGACTCATTATCAAATGCGTACACAATTGAGAGGGATTACGAAGTAGCACATCCGGACCTCATAAAGCATGCAATTGAGAAGAAATGGGCTCGCTCAGAAACCGATTTCAATTTCGTGCGAGCATACTGGGACTTTACTAAAGAGGACCCGGCTGGTTGTCAGAATAGACGAAACAGGAGTTTTTCATTACTCCAAGAGATGAAAGGTTCAATCACTCCGGAATACATAATGCGTGTTCTAAGAGACCATCACGAGGGAACTGTCATCGCGCCCCGTTGGAGCCCAGATCAACACTTCTGGGCGAGTCTCTGCCTTCATGCTCGTGATAGAGATCCTTTTCACACTTCCGGCAGCTTCGTAGCTCATCTGAAAGACAAATTGCCCACCTTCTGGTTCACAGGATCGTCACAGCCCTGCACGAGTGACTTTAAGGCAACGTATCTATTCGGAGGAATTCGCCCTCCTGATATCTACACTAGAGGCAATGACAAGTACTCGGATCAATCAGCATGGTGGTTGTACGAGGAGTTGAAGCGCCATATCAACATAAATTACAAAGTATATGCCCCCATAGTAATCGCCGTTCTGCGCGATCAAGAGGAAAAGACAATTGAACGAGCGAGGCTAGTCGAAAGACGCGTGCATCAGCTGTCAGGAGAGGGGCAGAAGGAAAAAGCACAGCAATTGGTTCAAGGTTTTGTGCATGGGACTTGGCTAGATGCCGTCAGCCACATCAAGGAGCTGAATGAAGTCCTTTCCAGACTGGACCGGTTCGTGGAAAAGCCTCAGCACCTCTACCGAGAATATTGGCACGCGATGAATGCTGAAGCACAAATGCCAGAAGAATATACGAGTCTTTGATGACAGTCTGACATGTATTGTTGCGAATAGCGTCTTGTCCGGCTGTCTGCATGGCCGGGGAATGCCAAATCCTCTGTAGTCGCGCCGTTTCGATGCGAAATACACTACGATTGTTTCTCAATTCGGAAGTTAGGTCCGGTCTCCTGCCAATCTGGCGAACTTCTCGTTTCCCCTTCCCAGAATATCGCTTAATCGCTCCGGGCTTGCGGCGGAGTTTCAAGTCTGGATTGGCTGCTTTTGATCAGCATTGGTTTCATTGGCCTCCTAAAGTGACTCGCTGTAGAGCAATGTATCGAAGCCGATTTGAAATTCCTCGTTGGAAACGATACAAAATGCACTAATGCCGTTTCCGCTCACACGAGTAGGAGAAGATCCAAATGCCAATCATCAAGAATAGACGCGAACTCCTTTCCCATGGCAGCAGAGATGGAAGAAAGGTTGTCTTAGATGTGTTGGAATCCGCTATTGGCGCGGTGAGCGGCCACGAATTAGTCAGACAGTCAGTCGTCATCGCGGGAAACTCGCTAAGAGTTGGTTCTCTCACTTTCGATCTCTCGAAGACTGGAGACCTGTACGTTATTGGGGCCGGGAAAGGATCTCTTTCAATTGCTAAAGGGTTAGAAGAAATACTCGGAAGCAGGATCAAAACAGGTCTTGTAATCGAGAAGAGGGGCCAAGGCCGGAAGCTCAAATCGATTGAGGTAGTAGAAGCGGATCATCCAATCCCAGACGATGACGGGGTTCGAGCGACAAAGAAGATCCTTGACATAGCAGATAATGCGAAAACAAACGATCTGGTGTTCGTTTGCGTGACGGGCGGCTGTTCTGCGCTGATGACAATTCCGGCAGATGGTTTGAGCCTTGATGATGTTAGAGAGCTGACTCAACAAGTTCTCATGTGTGGCGCCTCCCTCCGCGACATAAACACCGTGAGGAAGCACATCTCCAAAGTGATGGGTGGACGACTTGCTATGAGAATTCATCCTGCGCAGACAATAGGTCTCATAATAGTTGACGAGGTGGAAGGACGACCATGGGGCCCGACTGTTCCGGACACCACTACATTTCGAGACGCCCTTCATGTACTAAAGAAATACAACCTGCTGAATGTAGTTCCGGTCTCGGTTAGGAAGCATTTGGAAAAGGCAGAGCCTGAACAAGAGACTCCCAAGCTTCTTGATTTTCAACGCCAGAAAGTTAAGGTGCACAACTGGGTCTTGGCGAACAGCGAAACACTGTGCGAGGCAGCACAAGAAAGAGCTAAGGAATTGGGCTGTAATGCTATGATTCTTTCGACTGCTCTTGAAGGTGAAAGCCGAGAGGCAGGAACCATGTTGGCGTGCATTGCAAGAGAAGTGGAAGAACACATGAGACCTCTACATCCTCCCTGCGTTCTTATAGTAGGCGGAGAGACGACGGTCACAATCCGAGGACAACATGGCGAAGGAGGAAGAAACCAAGAATTTGCGCTCGCTGCGTCGTTGAAGATTGAAGGAAGCCGGAAGACCGTAATTGCGTCTGTTGGTACGGATGGAACTGACGGACCAACGGATGCCGCCGGTGCGATAGCTGATGGTTACACAGCGGAAAGAGCACGTGAAATGAAGACCGACGTATATGAAAACCTTGCAAAACACAATTCATATCATGTCTTTAGACAGCTTGAGGACGCGGTCTTCACAAGACCAACAGGAACAAACGTAATGGACCTACGACTTGCGTACGTTAGCGTATGATTCTCAATAGTTTTCAAGGAAAGATAGAAGGAGCAATGCTTATACTTTCAACAACGGGCTTTCGCAAAGTCCACTTGTAGGAAGTCCCTTCAAGATGCGCCAATTCACAATAGCTTCAGTAAATGCAAGGGAGATTCTGGACAGCAGGGGAAACCCAACGGTCGAGGTTGATGTGGTCACCCAAACCGGAGTTTTGGGACGCGCAGATGCCCCTGCCGGTCGATCAAGAGGAACCTACGAAGCCGTCGAGATCAGGGACGGCGGCAGAAGATACGGTGGACTCGGCGTAAGGAAAGCTGTCGAAATTGTAAACCGCAAGCTGGCGCCTCTTCTGAGAGGTATGGATGCAAGAAGACAGAGAGATATCGACCGGAAAATGATAGAATTTGATGGTACAGAAAACAAGTCCAAACTTGGTGGAAACGTTACAGTTGCAGCATCATGGGCGGTAGCAAAAGCAGCAGCAAACGCGCTTTCTGTTCCGATTTATCGACACATAGGTGGTCCTAACGCCCACATTCTGCCGGTTCCAATGTTCCTCTACATTTGCGGAGGAAAACTCGCTGCAACCGACTTCGACTTTCAAGAGTTCAACGTCATGCCAGTTGGATCAAAGAGTTTCTCTGAAGCACTGCAACTAGGCGCCGAAGTCTATCATACGCTGGGCAAAATGCTCGCGAAGAAGTATGGAAAACACTCCTTGAACACTGGCGATGAAGGGACCTACGCTCCACCGGGACCAAACGACCCACACGATGCCTACGATATGATTTTGAAGGCAATCGAAGAAGAAGGGTATGGAAAGAAATTCATACTGGCATTGGACGCAGCCGCAACTCACCTGTACGACCCCAGAACGAAGAGGTACAAGTACATGGGAAAGAAAATCACACGCGAGACGCTGATGGACGTTTACGAAGATCTTGTAAAGACATACCCACTCGCCTCCATCGAGGACCCGTTTCAAGAGGACGACTTCGAAGCATTCGCCGAGATTAGGAAGAAACTTGACATCCAAATAGTAGGAGATGACTTCCTCGTTTCAAGCACTAAACGCCTAAAGAAGGCGGTCAAAATGGGCGCCGCAAATTGCGTGCTTCTCAAGGTTAATCAAATCGGAACTCTCACCGAAGCTTTGGAAACAGCCGAATGCGCTAACGAGAATAGCTACGGTGTACTAGTTTCAGAACGGTCGGCTCAAACGGAGGATACTTGGCTCGCAGACCTGACGGTTGGAATCGACGCTGGCCAGATAAAAAACGGCGCACCCGCCAGAAGCGAAAGGGTCGCTCAATTCAATCAGCTCCTTCGAATCGAGGAAGAGTTAGGAAGATCCGCAAAGTATGCTGGCCGCAACTTCCGAACGCCCCTACAGTGATGCTTCCTCATACAGTTGACACCACCTACACCGTGACCTCGACATGTTCCTGATTCGATGCTTGTTGACGGCCTTGAATTGGACAAGTCGCTTGAATGCGCGCGGGCTCTGTTGGACATGAATCAAATGGTGACACTTCCCTACGGTCAACAGCACCTCACTCTAAGGACACGAAACGCGAAACTCTTTAGACCGAAGAGTCCGCGGCCAGTTGGGAACCCGAGAAAGTATGCTCAACGTAAGATCTCAACTTACTTCAAAGAGAACCGCGGTTCCTTCCTCCAGTTCAAAGGGAAGAAAGCCTGCCTCGTTGTCAGCGATAATACGCGTTTTGCATTGAATCACATCACCGTACCGCTGTTGCTTAAGGAACTTGAGAGCGTGGAGATCGCAACAAGGGATATCCTGATTCTGGTCGCAACAGGTCTTCACGCGCCAATGAGCCGGAGTGAATTGATCGAGAATCTCGGAGAGCAAATCGTCGTGAACTTTAACATCAAGAACCATGATGCGAATGCAGGACTGGTTTCTGTTGGAAAAACTTCGCGAGGAACTCCACTGTTGCTCAACAGACACTTCATGGAATCTGATCTGAAAATCGCCACAGGTCTAGTTGCGCCACACTTTCACGCAGGGTTCGGTGGAGGGTACAAGAGCATCGTTCCAGGAATCGCGGGTGAACTCACCATTCTGAGGAATCACAGCTTCAACATGCTGGAACACGACAACGCTAGGTACGGATGCATGGACGGAAACCCCGTCTACGAGGATATTGTAGAAGCGGGACAAAAAAGCGGACTACATTTCATCGTCAACATCACTGTGGATCCGGAAATGAGGTTGACGCACCTGTTCATTGGAGAGCCACGAGTAACTCATAGGAAAGCGGCTGAAACGGTTGCTAAGGACATGGAGGTGAAGTTCCACGGACTCTTTGATGTCGTTGTGACCACGAATGGGGGGTATCCACTCGACAGGAACCTGTATCAGTGTGTTAAGGGCTTGGCTGTCGCAGAACGAATGACCAAACATGGCGGGACAATTATACTTGCGAGTGAGTGTAGGGATGGCGTAGGACACGTAACCTTTCAAAAATACATGGCCTTCGGAAAGGATCCCAATGAGGTTCTACAAAGACTCAAGGCCGACGAGCCCGTTCCAGATCAAGACAACATCCAGATACTAGCAAGAATTCTAACAAAGGCAAGAGTCATAGTCGTCACTAGGGGAGTTGACGCCACAACCATCAGAGCAATGAAAATGGAGCACGCCGAATCCATTGACCAGGGGCTACGGTCATGCGGCCAGTCTGCGAGCGAGAGGCGAAGCGTTGCAATCGTGCCTGGAGGACCGTATGTTTTTCCAATCGAACCCGGCCCAACCTTCTGAACAAATGGCTGAGCTTACCACACACGAGAAAACACGCTAACGTTTCGCAATGCTAGCTGGATACTTCACGGTTATGATAGAAATCGTACATTACATGGAGCCGGAAAGTAAGGAAGAGTCCGTTCACAGCTCAAGTTCAGTTTTCATTCGGCCTAAAACCGGCTCAAAACCAGCTGAAAACCTGCTAGGTCGACAGTTCTAAACGACGGTGTAAAGCTATCCCGAGGCTCCATAATACTGGTTCAAATCCTTGCATTTTTCTACTGGGCAACCAGCCTTGAGAAATAAGCTGGACATATACGACTGGCAACGACTGACGATATCAAGAAGCTTGTAGCCGACCTTAACGATTCAAAATATGCTGACTGGACTAAGAACGACTTCCGGATCGCTCTGAAACGGTTTTATCGGTGGCTTCGAGGTTTTCAATCAGAGCAAGACCCACCGGAGACCGCCTGGCTTCGTGTACGCGCAAGCAAGAAGACGATATTGCCAGAGGAACTGCTCTCCCAGGATGACGTTTCAAAGCTTCTTCGAGCATGTGAAAACTCTAGGGATAGGGCATTTGTTCTGACTCTTTACGAACTTGGCGGGAGAATCGGCGAGATTCTATCGCTACGGCGAAAGATCTGATTGAGGAGAGTATCAAGATCTACAGTGTGGTTCAGGAGGCGGAGATCGGAAACGCATTGAGTTTTATTCAGTTTGGGGGCGAACCCCATCTTAGATGCTCCACTTGCGCTCAGACTTTCGGGCCATACTCTCCTGGAACATACATATCCGGCGGATTCAGCGACCTTTCCGCAGCCTACACCAACGGAGCGGACCCCGCGCCGTTGCTTAAGGGACTGAAAGTTGAATTGGAGAGGTTTAGCCCATTGGTAGAGAGCTATCCATTCTTTACGAACGCTTGTTACTGGGTGCTGAAAATCATTGATTCGGCGACATTCTTCATAGACGGAGAGCTTGCCGCTAACCACATTTCCGTAACGACTATCATTGGCAGGTCACCCGTCAACATAATTGTGATGGATCCGCTGCGAAGGATTATCGGCGGCAACCCTGCCAGTAGTAACTCCTCGGCGAACCAGATCCCTGATTCCAACTATGGTGGCCCGAATGTTGAACCGCAGGAAATCGTCATATTCAACCCTCTTAACGGTAGCTACCAAGTCAGACTGGTCGGAACAGCTAACGGGTCCTTCAATATCTCGCTAGCACTCGTAACAGAGGATTCCCTTCTCAACCAAAGCTACTCAGGAACTACTGTGAAAGATGAAACACATCTCCTCTCGCAGACGATTGCATCTGGAAGATTACAATCCACCGCGCCAATCACTGTGAACCCTTCGGTCCTCATACCTCTAGGAGCGGGGTGGAACCTAATTTCGTTGTATCTGGTGCCCGACACCGTGGATGTGTCAAAGATTCTTGCACCACTCATAGCAAAGAATGAAATCGGAGCGGTGTGGGGGTACACGGGTCTTCCGAGGAGCTGGAAGTTTCTCATTCCCGGCAAAACGGGCACGTTGACCAGCATGGTGGATGGGTATGGTTACTGGGTTTACATGCTGAAAGCCGACACCCTGTACCTGAACGGAACAGTGATTCTGCATGCCGCAACTCCGCCAAGTTATGTCCTAGCGGCTGGGTGGAATCTGGTTGGGTTCAAACCTCAGCCTACGGTACAGAACGAGACCGTCACACAATATCTAACGAGCATCTCTGGAAGCTACGATCAGAATAATGTGTGGATCTACGACAACACCAGCGGTGCATGGATTCGGGCCACAAGCACAACGATGTTCACACCCGGAGAAGCCATGTGGATACTCGTAACATCACCCTCAGGCGCAACACTTAGACCATGAATCAGCTGTATCGGTTTAAGCACAGCATGGATTTTGAATTGAATACAGGGGGATTACTTGCCACGCTAAAGTCAGAGGATAACCTCTTAGCCCCTAAGCGTCTGTCCTCTTAGGGCATCGGGATTTCTCAAGTTGAGCGCAAGCAGCGAATTCTCCGACAGCCATAAAATCGGTGATTTCTGACCTTTTTTCAGCTCTTCTTGAGCTGTACGGCTGCTTTATCGCGCTTGTCTTTCGCGTATGTTTTCCATTTATCACTGAGGTGGGCGGAGGGCAGTGCCCGTTGCCGAGGAAGAAGCGCACATTCTGTTGTTCGAGCCTGCATCCACGCTGAATACCGGTAGTGTGCGGGACGAGCGGACCATAGAAAATGTCGACAGAATCTGAGTGTTACTGCGTCAAACCAGATTCTTTACGAGATCCCAACCATCTCTTAGCCAAGGAGTTACGGATCTGGAAACTAGTAATTCGCTAATCTTGTCTTTCGATAGAAATTCAAAACCTGCGGATTCCTTGTCATCAATCTTCACAGGCTCATTGCTCACACAGGTGAAGGCAGTAACAGCCTGGTGTTCTGGTGGGTCATGGTGTATGAATTTCCCAACAAGTTGAAGAGCTGCCGTACTTCCGACCTCTTCCAGCAATTCTCGCTCTGCAGCTTGTTCGTAGGTCTCTCCGTAGATAACGTGAAACGCGCAGGAACTATCGTAACGGTTGGGGAAAATTCGCTTCGAGGGGCTTCGGTGCTGAATCAGTATCATTCCATCAGAACGC
Source organism: Bathyarchaeia archaeon (assembly GCA_049513715.1). Lineage (GTDB taxonomy): Archaea > Thermoproteota > Bathyarchaeia > 40CM-2-53-6 > 40CM-2-53-6 > FEN-987. Next base: position 302,789 of record JBEKVV010000001.1, read on the forward strand.
TTTAGGAAAATAATCCCTGACCGGTGCAGGACGCCTTCGGAATGGGCATATTTTCTTTCCACAGAGCCGACTACAGAGTCGTCTTCGCGGACGTGATAAAGCAGCTCCAAATTCCCTAAACCCTTCAGAAAATTCTCTTTCTGGCGAGCACTATGAAGATCACAGCTACGATCGCGATCACCGCTACGGCTCTTTGCGTTTCCTGTGTGAATGCTTGAGTTTCGTCTTGGGCGGTGAGGGGCTCGCCGGTTATCGGATTTAGCAGGTTTTCAACGGGGGCGTAGTTGTCGGTGAGTATTGGTGCGTTATTAGCGCTTGGAGTGGTGTAGTTGCTTACGTCTTCTTCGAGCGATGAGATTCTTGGGCTGGTTGTAGTGTCGGCTAATTGTTGAAAGTTGTTTTCCGTCAATGTTTTGGGTTGTAAGGTTGCCACTATTATCACGTTCTGTGGGTTCCCATAGCCAGCTCCCATTACAGGAAAGATGTAGATGTTGGGGAACGTGAGGTGCATAGTGTTTGTTTCGGCGTAAAGCAGTTTCGAATTGTCCCCGCTTGTTGCAGCGATCAGGTTTGAGATTACTGTGCCGTTTGTTGTTAGGTGATTAACTAGGAGTTTGAAGAACTCGTTTGTCATCAAGTGAAATGGAACGTAAGTTTTTGAGTAGGCGTCGAGCACTATCAGGTCGTACTTCCGCTGCGTCGATTGCAGGAAGATACGGCCGTCGTCGTTGAATACGTGCAGCCGTGGGGTGTTTGGGTCTACGAAGAAGTATTGTTCAGCGACGTGAATCACCTCAGGGTCGATTTCCACGACGTCCACTGTGACGTTCGGGTAGTCTTTCAGGAAAGCTTTCGGCCCCGTAAAGCCCCCGCCGCCGATGAAGAGGACTCTTGTTATGTTCGGGTTGAGCAGAAATCCCAAATGGAAATAGTCAGTGTAAGGGTAAACGGTCCTATCGGGGTTCTTGAGGTCCATAGCGCTGTGGAAATTGTCGTCTAGGACTAGGATGCGAATGTAAGAGGCGTGAGCTGGATCGTACGAGTCTGCCACGATTAGATGGTGGTATGGCGTGTCCGTCTCGTAGATTGTGTCGCCTAACGCCAACGTGTAGGCGGCTACGGTCAAGCGTTGACTGACGAGATATGGGGCTGCAAAAGGCATGATGATGAGGATGAGAAGAACGAAGGCTTTCATCCGGAAGCCCAGTCCAAGAAATGCAACTACCAGCAGCGTGATTCCCAATGCGAAGATAATCTTGTTCACGCCGAATGCAGGAATTAGTACGAAGACTGTGATGAATGTGCCAGCGATGCTGCCTAAGGTCGAGAGCGCGTATAGGTTTCCTGAGGCCTTGCCCAGCTTCTCGAAGCTTTCGGTTGCCAATCGTATTGCATAGGGCGATACCATTCCTAGGAGTATGCTTGGCGGCCCGAGTAGGATGGTGGTTGCGATTAGGGGCGAGTATCGTTCTCCTAGATTGAGGGCTATCACAGAATTGAAAATTGGGGGTGCCAGAGCCGGCAACGCTAGGGCAAGGAGCCCCGCAGCGAAGATTATGGTTGATAGAATGTGGAGTTGTGGTAACCGGTCGGCCAGCTGTCCGCCAAGATAGTAACCTGCGCTCAGCGCGGCCAACACCACGCCAATGAGACTCCCCCAAACGAAAATCGAGTTACCGAACACTGGTGCCAGCAACCGGCTGCCCAACAGTTCAAGCGCCATAACCACGGCGCCAGAGACGAAGACTGAGAGCAAGAGGCGTAGTTGTTGGGGCATGGTTCACTCATCGCAGGCATGTCTAGGTAATAAACGCTGAAGAATTCGGTTGGGTGTCAGGTGTTCTTCTTCTCAGTTTCTTTGTAGAGGTTCATCGCGTCTCTAGTGATTTTTCTGGCTTCCTCGGCGTTTGCCCACTTCTTGAACTTGACCCATTTGCTCGGTTCCAACCGCTTGTAGTACTCGAAGAAATCCTGAATTTCCCGGAGTTTGTTCTGGTGTACATCTGGCAGGTCCTTGTGGCCTTCGAACCTTGGGTCACCTAACGGTGCGCACAGAATCTTCGTATCGTCCCCCTTCTCGTCCTCCATAACTAAGGCACCTATCGTTCTGGCCTTAACGACGCACCCTACTCGCAGGGGTTCGTACCCCAGTACCAGTGCGTCCAATGGGTCGCCGTCGTTGGACCAAGTCTGTGGTATGAAACCGTAGTCAGCAGGGAAGACAATTGATGAGTGTAACACCCTGTCCAATGTGAGAACCTCCCACTCCGGGTTGTACTCGTACTTGTCCCTGGAACCGCTGGCAACCTCGATGACAACGTTTATCGTGTCCGGGGGATTGTCGTCCGGAGGTATTTTCCGTAATAGGTTCATCGTAAACCGCCGCCAGTGTGGAAGCGACTACTTGATTCAGTGGAGGTAGTTAATCAGTTAGATTAGTCCTAAAAGGACTATGAGTATGCTTAGTACTTCAATTCACAGCTTACGACATCGGCTGCAGTTTCACCACTTTGACTTGTATGATTTCGTCCTTGCGTGCCGACATTCTGTCAAGAGTTCTCTGTGGTGGCGGCGTATCCAGTTGGATTTGGGCAACGGCTGCTTTGGAACCTTCGAAAATTATGTTGTGCACTTGGTGCACATTGGCCTTCGATTCTCTGAGGTCGTTTAGAATCCGCGTCAACACACCCATCTTGTCGTAGTGCCGCACGATTAGCTCGTATTCTGCAGGTGTTTCTTTGGCGAAGTTGACGCAATTTTCAACGTTCCCTGTCTCCGCATAAGTTTCAATGATCCGAACCGTTTCATCTGCTGTGGCGACTTGTGCTTGGGCAGTTGAGGCCCCCACATGGTGAGTGCCCACCCAATTCGGCACGCCGTTAAGGACAGTGAAGTTACCACTCCCTTGCGCGGGCTCATTTTCATAGACATCAAGACCCGCGCGAACTCGCCCCGCCTTGAGCGCGTCAGCCAAGGCAGCGTTGTCGATGACTGCGCCGCGTGAAGTGTTGAGTACGATTGCGCCGGGTTTGAGCTTAGCAATGCGTTCAGCTGAGATGAGATGTTTGGTTTCGTCTGTGAACACTACATGAACCGAAACAATATCGCATGTGCCAAGGAGGTCGTCGATAGTTCTCGCTCTGGATACCCCCAGCTGTTTCGCCTTTTCGTCCGTAAGTGTGCGTGACCATGCAACGACTGGCATGTCGAAAGCTTTGACTCGTTTGATGACCTCCCTACCGATTGCGCCCGTGCCTATGACCCCGAAGACTTTCCCCTTCAGACCGTCAGCTCTCGAAAAACCTGCTTTATTCCAAATTTGCTTCTTCAGCTCCGCGTCCTGCTCTGGAATGCGTCGGTCAACTGCCAGCAATAGCCCCAAAGTGAGCTCGGCCACTGCCGCAGAATTCTTGTCGGGGCAGTTGGCCACGTAGACTCCTCGTCCCGAAGCGGCATCCATGTCGATGTTTTCGGTTCCCGCACCCGCTCTAACAATGAGCTCCAATGAATTAGCACTATCAATGCACTCAGTGCTAACTCTCGTACCCCTGACTATCAGAATGTTCACTCCGATCATTCGCATTGCTAAAGACTCTGCAGTTATGTCGGGTTCGTATTCGGCCGCATCAGCTATGCCTCGCAGCCTATCCACATGTGTGCCGGGAAGCTTGTCCGCAATCAGCAATTTCATAATAGGATTTCAACCTGAAATCGGCCACCATACTAAGATGCCTTTGACTAAAAAGCCAGCCGCGAAATTGAAAGCCTTGGATCTGCTCCTAGCGAGAGAGAACAATGTTTCACTAATCCGACTGTTGAGCATCAAGCAAAGCACTCGGAGGCTTCGTAGGATCGCGAAGGATCCCAGGACCATTAGCCTATGCAATTTCTCGATCTCTTTCGGAATCGGAATGATCAAACCAAACAGCTGAGCTAGGCGGGCAAAACGTCTATGAACTGAAACCCATCGCGCAATACACGTTTTCCCGCGACCACGGGGATTGACTCCTTGAAGGTTGGTCCATCATAGACAAACGTATGGAATTCTCCGTTCTCACCGCATGGGTCGACTTGTGGTGGAAGGTCACTTAGAAATGAGTCGTCGAATTGACGGCCCACAAACCCAGGGTCAAGTTTCTTAGGATCAACGCAGGTGACAAGGCCGCGAAAACCAACTCGAATTATCCCTTTGGCAAGTATTGTGGTGTCCTCCCCCCAAAGAGGGAAGACTGGCGTAAGGCCGATCTGCGCGAGCTTTTCCTCCCGATACTTGCGTATATCCTCCAGGAAGAGATCTCCGAATATCACCTGAGAGACTCCTCGTTCTTTCCATTTGGAAAGCAGTCTACGCATCTTCTCTTCGTAGATTTCGTTTGGACAAGGATATGGTATCTGGACCTTTTCAATTTCGTAACCCAGTGACTTCGCCTGCAAATCGAGCAGCTCCTCTCGAACTCCATGCATTGAGACCCGATGATACCGATCGGTCACTGTCGTTACGAGGCAGACTACTTCGAACTGCTTAGTTGTCAGTATTCGGTGGAGTGCCATGGCGCTATCCTTGCCGGAGGACCAAGAGAGAATCGCTCGGGGAACCATAGACAATTCGCCAGTAGTTGCTGGTACAATTCTCTTAACTGTCTGCTAAGTAGGTTGAGCTCTCGTGTTGACCGTTGAGTGCGGAGCCGCGTTCTCTCAAGAAGAGTATAAGGCTGAGAGAGGGTGTCTTCTTGTACATTGGCTCCGTTTTGGGAAGCGGGATACTCGTAGCGCCTGCCATCGCAGCTAACATAGCGGGGCCAGCGTCGTTAGTGGCTTGGGTTTTGCTCTCTTTTCTGAGCTATCCAATTGGATACACCTTTGGCGCGCTTGCCGCTAGTTACCCAGATGCCGGCGGATTATCTGCGTTCATCAAGCGAGGATTTGGTTGGACTGCCGGAACAGTTGGAGGATGGCTTTTCGTTTTCTCGTTCTTCGTCGGAGCCCCAGTAGTTGCAATAATCGCATCATCATACTTCATAATCTCATTGGGGCTATCGCCCAACCTGCTCTATCCAATCGCGTTCCTGTTCATTAGCTTCACAATCCTCATCAACGTTACTGGAATCAGAATAGGGAGCCGAGTAGAGTCCGTTATCCTCGGAATGGTTGTCACGTTACTATTCGTGGCTGTGGGCTTGACGTTGCCGCACGTTCAACAGAGCAATTTCTTGCCGTTCGCTCCGCACGGTTGGTTCGCAGTGGGCGTTGTTGGTGTGATAATCTTCTGGTCTTTTCAAGGATACGAGAACGTTCCACAACTGGCTGAGGAGTTCAAGAATCCGGGGCGCGATTTCCAGCTCAGCATTGCTGCAAGTGCAACGATTACGAGTTTGTTGTACATTCTAACTTCCTTCAGCGTAATCGGGACGGCCATCTACGTTAATCAAAGTCTCTACGCGCCAGTTGCTCTGATGTTTTCGCGCTCGCTCGGTGTCAGTGCGGCTATTATTACTCTGTTTCTGGCAGTTACTACGTGCTTTGGCACAATGAACGCCTACAGCATCGGCGTTTCTCGTCTTGTCTACGCCCTCGCCCGTGATGGTAGCATGCCATCGGCGCTGATGAAGCTGAATAAACAAGCCGCCCCCACGAGGGCCTTGCTCGTTCTCCTCGTAGGTGCCGCAACGTGCCTAGTTTTTGATGCTCTGATCGGCGCGAAACTGGACCAGTTATTCTTGGTCTCCGGCGCCGGTTTCATCGCACTCTATATTTTAGGCTCTGCGGCTGCTGTTAAGCTACTGAAGCTGCGTGGACTAAAACGGGTCTTTCCTTATGTGAGCCTCATCGTGTCGGCAGTTGTCTTCGTCTTTGTAGGGGAATATGCGCTGTTCCCGATCGTGATAGCATTGTTGTCCATACTGTGGGTAAAGATTAGAACCGCCCGCATTGACTCACACAGGTTGAAGTAAGGATTCCGCGTAACGCTGGCTCATGTCAAGAGCCTTGGTGGGGTCGCTGGGATTTGAACCCAGGACTTCGCGGTTGCGGTTTAGGCAACTCACGCGGGCCCAAGCCGCGTATCATAACCATGCTAGACTACGACCCCTAATCAGCGACAGTGTTTGCGTGATTTTTCAAGGGTTCGGTCTGTGCCTTAATAGGTTATGTGAACATCTCTGGCCCGAGTTTTGATCGGGTCAGCACGAGCAGCAAAGCTGAAGGGAGCTGATTCTGCTATCCGCAGAAGCCTCTCTCTTTTCATCCCGGTATTGAGTATATCAAGGCACTGCCTGTGCACGAAACGCTTATGAGGTCACTGACTAGTTAGCTTCATTCTGTGTGTTATCATTTGTCTGGAGAAAGTGAGGAAGTGCTAGTCGTGGAAGAACCTATTGAGATCATAATCGAAGCCCCCGTTGTTGAGGGCGGAAGCTACCTCTACGTCTGCTCCGAGTGCGGCTACGACCTGACTGAGATTCCGTACTACAATCGATTCTACTGCCAAAACTGCGGCTTACACTACTGAGCCGCGAGCGTACCTCGAAGAACAATGTTTGTTTACCTATCGTAGATTCTGTTCGTACCGCGGTTCATAGCTGCGGAGAGAAATAACCACGAAATCACCGGAAGCCACGCGGAGATACGTCCTCGTCCTGGTGGTGTGCCTGTTTGTCACCACTTTGTTTCCTATGCACCCCGTCGGCGCTCAAACATCTCTGCCCCAGTACATCGATGAATTCAACGTCCCAACTCCCTACTCGGCACCCTTAGCGATCGCTGTCGACAAACAGGGCATCGTTTGGTTCACTGAATCTAACGTTAGCCAACTTGGTAGATTTGACCCTACGAATCGCACATTCAAAGAATATCCAGTTCCAGGGATCGGTGACATGTGGGGAATCACAACCGACCAGAATGGGGTGTTGTGGCTGACTCAATACTCCGGGAAGGGGGCCGTCAACCCGGGTGGGCTAGTCGTCTCTGGAGGCCAAGGCAGACTACTTCGCTTCGATCCTTCTACAGCCCAGTTTTCAACCGTAAACATACCAACGAATAGCTCCTTTCCCATGAGAGTCACCGCGGACCATGAGAACCGCATCTGGTTCACTGAACTCCTAGGCAACAAAATCGGCATGTATGATTCAACCTCGAACTCGCTAAAAGAATACCCTGTGCCTACGAATGTTTCAGGCCCCGCTGACCTAACGTTCGACCAGTACGGAACTCTGTGGTTCACGGAAACTTACAACCAATCAGTCGCCAAATTCTTCCTAGGCAATCAGAGTTTTGTTGAATATCACCTATCAACTCGTGATCCTTCTAAGATCTTGTCCTCACCAGTTGGCATTGGCGTCTCAGCCAGCGGCGGCGTGTGGTTGACCGACCACGGCGGGAACTGGATAGCACAATTCGACCCTGCTTCCAATAACGTTACTCGTTACCCTACTCACACTCCTCCAAGTGACGTGTATCCGACATCTATCCCAAACGGCTTGGCGATTGACAATGTGGGGAGGGTATGGTTCACTGAGCATGGGGGCAATAGTATCGGCTACTATGAGCCGGCAAATCGAACGATGGTAGAATTTCCCATACCCACCGGACCCATAAGCACGGCGTTGTGGCTGTCCTTGGCACCTAATGGTGATGTGTGGTTTACTGAGTGGAGCGGGAACAAGATCGGCGTAGTTCACGCTAGTCGTCCAGTTCCAATATCCCTGCGCCTTTCAGTAACCTACTTGCGCCTGGAGACAGGTAGTGCGGCGAAGTTATCTCTGCTTGCGAAGGTATCCGAAAATCTCGAAGGTAACGGAACGTTCCGTTTTTCTTGGGCTTCCTATGATGTGCGTCAAATCAGCGTTGGATTTTCGCCACGATATCCATTCTTCTCTGGCCTAGTTGACACGCCAGCCCAAGCCCAAGTGAGTCTCGACGGCAAGATTTCTCCGGGAAGATATGCCCTGGGGTTGGGAATTGACGCCGGTATAGTTCGCGTGTGGACGATTGTTCCGGTGGATGTTGTGCAGGCTGTTCCATCAAACGCCATGCCCAGCATGAGCTGGTTACTCACGACGATTCTTTTGGTGGTGCTTTTGGGCGCACTGCTGGGAGTAATCCTGAGACGGCGTTTGGGCCGCTCTCTGCCCAAATCCGTCATCTCCTTGTAGGGTTGAGTTTAAACATACATGAGGCCTCTTGTGGGGAAAAGGGTTTTTTCTTGGCGTCATCTAAGAAGATTAGTCGCTTTTCTGAATCGGTCATCCGGGAGATGACTAGGCTTAGCGAAAAGTACGGCGCCATCAACCTCTCACAAGGTATGCCAGATTTTGACCCGTCACCCAAGCTGGTTGAAGCTGCCGTTGAGGCCATTAGGAGAGGGTCGAATCAATACTCGGTTACATGGGGCCAGAGAAGCCTGCGAGTGGCCATAGCGGAGAAAGCCAAGGAGTTTAATCGAATCGACGCCGACCCTGAGAAGAATATCACGGTCACTTGTGGAGTAACCGAGGGGATCACATCAGCTGTTTTAGGGATGGTCGATTCAGGCGACAAAGTAGTCGTCACCGACCCCTTCTACGAAAACTACGTTCCCGACGCTATTCTAGCAGGTGCCGAAATCCTCTACGTTCCACTTGTGGGAAAAGATCTGCACTTGGACGAGGAGAAACTCAAAGAAACCCTGGGCAAGCACCCCAAGGTAATCATTCTCAATACTCCAAACAATCCAACGGGAAGAGTCTTCAGCTCCAAAGAACTGAAACTCATAGCCGACCTCTGCGAAGATTCAGGGACCACCGCCATCACAGACGAGATATACGAACACATAACCTACGACGGAAAGGAACACATTAGCCTTGCAACAATCGGAAACATGCACGACAAAACGATTACCGTAACCGGCGCCTCGAAAACGTATTCCGTAACAGGGTGGCGCATTGGCTGGGTTATTGCCAACGAAACTCTGACGGAGGCTGTTCGAAAAGTACATGATTACCTAACAATTTGTGCCCCAACCCCTCTACAGGACGCTTTGGTAACGGCATTGAATTTCCCGCAATCATACTATGAGAAACTAGCGGACACGTATGATCGGAAGAGACGATTTTTGTTGAAGGTTCTGGAAGAAGTTGGGCTTGAATATTTGCGACCTGAAGGAACCTATTACGTCCTAGTTGAGGCACCGAAGGCTTTCAAGGATGGCCAGGAATTCACTGATCACCTGCTGAAGAATGCAGGTGTCGCCGTACTCCCTGCTAATGCACTCTATCACGATAAGACCCTTGGAAGCAGGAAAGTTCGATTGGCGTTCTGCAAGAAGGATACGACACTGCAAGATGTCGCGAGAAGTCTAAGGAAACTTACTTCGAAGCAGAAGTTGACGGTCAGGACCAGAGCTTGAAATATGCGGCAGCACAGCTAGCCGACCGGTGGACCGCTTGTCCAACGATATTCTGCGCAGCCTCTACGCCCTGTCGAAACTCCCTAGTCCGGGCCCCGCGCCTGCGTTCTCCTATCTTCACGTCTGCAATGCACTATTGACCATTGGTGACGAAGGTCCGATTGGCAGAATTGAGCTTTCACGCAGGCTAGGCTTGGGTGAAGGCGCGATAAGAACTGTCATGAAGCATTTGACGCAGGCCAAGGTTATTTCTACTGAGAAAGAGGGATGCATTTTGACCAGCCGCGGAAGCAAGCTCTATGAAGGCCTGAGGAAGAGAGTGTCAAGAGTCAAAGAGGTCGACGCGGGTCCGCTCTCTTTGGATGAATTCAATGCAGCCATCTTAATCCGGCATGCAGCCCGATTCTTGAAGAAGGGAATCGAGCAGAGGGACGCGGCAGTCCGCACCGGCGCCACAGGTGCTTGCACCTTGGTAGTTCATGGCGGGCGGTACACGATGCCATTGGCAGATGACGATGATTGGAGCATGAGTTCTGACGAACCGCTAGCCGAAGTATTGAAGAAGTTATTCAATCCAAAGGAAGGTGACATCATAGCGATTGTTGGTGCAGCAAACAAGGAGTTGGCTGAGCAAGGCGCGATGGCCGTAGCGCTCACACTTTTGTGAGCTTGGATCGCCTGAATAGATTTTCAGACTACTTGCCCTTAATGAAGTCCTCAACCATCTGTCTCGCTACATCGTCTAAGAACTGCTCTGGCGGAGACTTCATGAAGTAGGCGGAGGGAGCCTTCAACGCACCGCTGATTCCTCTGTCCAGCGCTAACTTGGCGCATCTAATAGCGTCAATGACAACTCCGGCGCTGTTCGGCGAATCCCACACTTCAAGCTTCAACTCCATATTTAACGGGACATTGCCGAAAGTTGTCCCCTCCAAACGGATGTATGCCCATTTGCGGTCCAAGAGCCACGGGACGTAATCGCTCGGGCCAATGTGCACGTTGTCAGGCTCCATTTTGTAAGCCAATACTGATGTGACAGCATTCGTCTTCGAGATCTTCTTGCTCTCCAGCCTTTCCCGTTCGAGCATGTTTAGAAAATCAGTGTTCCCGCCCACATTCAATTGCATTGTGCGGTCAAGCCTGACTCCACGGTCCCTGTATAACTGTGCGAGAACGCGATGGACTATCGTCGCACCGACCTGTGACTTTATGTCATCCCCGATTATTGGTAGTCCTCTTTTCACGAACACTTCCTGCCAGCGCTTCTCCCTGGCTATGAAGACGGGGATGCAATTGACTACTGCGCAGCCAGCGTTTATGGCCTGCTCAACATACCACTTGGTCCCAAACTCACTACCTACTGGGAGGTAGTTTACGACCATGTCCGTCTTCGTTTCTTTCAAGACGTGGGCGACATCAACTGTGTGTGACGGATGTTTCTCGATCACCTTGCTAAGGTATTTTCCCAAACCATCATGCGTCATCCCACGTTGCACAGGTACGCCGAGATTGGGAACGTCACTGAACCTGATGGTGTTGTTCGGTCTTGTGAAAATCGCTTCAGAAAGGTCCTTTCCAACTTTGTTCTTGTCGATGTCGAACGCCGCTGAGAACGTGACGTCGCGAATGTGGTAGCCGCCGAGCCGTGGATGCATTAGGCCGGGGATGAATTCGTTGTCCTTGGCGTTCTTGTAGAATTCGACGCCTTGAACGAGTGATGAGGCGCAGTTACCTACGCCGACGATGGCCACGCGGATCTTGGGCATGCTGTGAACTCCTCAACCTACGCGAATCTTTGTGCATTTGTTGCGTACATATGTAAAAAGCTACTTAGCCGGTCTCAATCGTTCTCCGCGGGCCTGCGGAGGCGTCGCGAAGGCTTTTGTGAAGAAACTATATTCACGTTGGTGCAGCTAAGGCTCTGAGCATATACCGGTGAACGTGGGATTCGGCCAAGGGATTTCGAAATTGTGGACGCCCAGTTTCTAGTATCGCTGTATAGGAAACTCCCAAAAAACGGCGCCGAACGAGAGCATCATTAGGATGCCTGCTATCAGAATCATGCCTTTCAAGAGAAAGAAGAGTCCGGTGAAGGCCACCCCGGTGGCCATTGCGATTAATGCTGGCCAAATGCCGTGCTCGAGATATTCTGGGGCTTCTTCATGTTTCCCTTGGGACAGTTCTGCAGCAGACCCCATTTTCGAGAACCTTCTCGCCCAGCCGTTGGATACCGAATATAAGTTTTCGCAAATCGTAAATCACATCTAGTTGCCTGAAACAAAAATCGCATTCTTATTAGCTACCCTTTCATCTCCGGAAGGGTCGAAAGGAATTGGGGTCTCGAACGCTTTACGAAATCATCGGCTTCGCTTGCGGGTTTGCACTTATCGATTACGGCTTCAATTTCATGGCTACAGGACTTCCAGGAGCACGCTCGCTTACTTCGCAGTTCATAGGAGCCAACCTTCTAGTCGGCGGATCCGCCGCTGTCTTCATCTCACTCTTCTACATGCTAAGATCTGACAACGTCCCAACCTCTGCGATCCCGCAAGTTGCTGCAATCGTTCCTGACGTTCGAGTCGAGACCGTTGTTGAAGAGCAGACACCCATACCGGAAGCTGCGAAGCCTACACTGCCTTCATACGCTGAATCACTTGAAGTACATCTAAGCGAATTCCATGTGTTGTCACCAGGTGACTATGAGCAGCACTTGGCTGCAAACGTATTCGATAAGATTCGGATTGAAGCGGAGACTGTGACAATTTGGCGAGAGGATCGCCAGGGGATTCGCTCTATTTACCTTGCAGGGCCGTACGAGCTGAAAAGAAAACTGATGGAAAGTTACGTAGAACGCGGGGAGGACTTGAAAATCGGGTATCTGTCGCTTTCAGTGGAAACGATCCGAGACTTGCTGGCTCTCCAACAAAAGCCCGTCTAGGGGATTGACTGGCTCTTTAGCTTGGCCTAGCCTAACGCGTGAGGACAGCCCGCAGGATTACTCCGATTGTGGCAATTGCAGTTGTGGCGAACACGATCACAACGATTTGCTCTTTGGTGATCTGCTATCTCTTCTTGGATTGTGCATGAGCGAGACTAGAGCTGAAATTTCACAGGCTTCATGGCCATGGGTCACCGAGACCAAAGGCCCGCGTAGCCAGCTGTAAACGAAGTTGGCGACCATCACGAGAACAGCGATTCCGATTAAAAAGCCGCCTATGCTGGAAAGTGTTCAAGCTCTCAGCCGGTTACCTGTTCCTCACTCTAATCCTAATTGTCGTGGGGCACATTCTCTAGTCGGAGTCTGCGTTGAATTTGGCGTATGAGTTCGTCGAGGCATTCTCCTCTGTTCCGCCGAGAATTCGAGTAAGCCAGATTTTGGCGGTTATAGGAATAATAGTTGACCTGGTTTGGCGCATCGCAACCAGAAACCTGTTCCACCCAGATTTCATTGATATTCCAGCAGCCCTGCTTATTGGGTTCTACTTTGGAAAGCACCCGAGGGGAAGTAAGTCTGAGGAGGGTAAGAAACCGAAGTGGATTCGCCTATCCAAACCCACATAGGCGGCGTTTCTACCCTAGTTTCTTGAACCATCTGGCCAGGTCCATGATGGTTTCCTCGTTGACCTCGTGGCCCATCAGGTACTCATGAAATGACACTTCTGCACCAGCGTTTCTTAACAGGTCTGAAGCTTCTCGCCCGAACTTCACCGGGATCAAGTCGTCGTAAGTTCCGTGCGATATGAAGACCGGCAGCCCCTTTAGACCATCAAGTTTCAACGGCAAACCTGACCGAAGTGGAACATAACCACTCAACGCAACAATTCCCTGCACGAAAGAAGGTTCCAACAACCCCGCAGCATAAGACATCACGGTACCTTGGCTGAACCCAAGCAGAACCAGTCTTGAAGGATCCACAGGGTACCCTGCCTTGACTTCAACCAAGAAGCTCCTGAGCAAATCCAGGCTCTTGCCGAACGTCACCGGGTGTGGTGTCCAATCCTGACCCATGTCGTACCATGCGAATCCCCCACCCAGACTGAAAGGGAGGGGCGCACGAGGCGCAATGACCAATGCGTCACCTCTACCGAGGGACTCGACTAACGGCACCAAATCACTGGCATCCGCACCGCGGCCATGCAAAGCAATGATGGTAGGGTACTTTTCTCTCTTGGAAGGAGGATAAACGACAATGTGCTCGAGTGACGCCCGAATATTCTTGTCAACGCTCGACATGGAATAACCAATCCGGAGTCTGCAGGCCCCCGAAAAGCTGTTACCTCCAACTTATACCCTTGTTGAAGCAAAATCCACCGAGCCTTTCCTTATTCAGCAAAGTTTGTTATCGCATTGCCCACAGTTACCTCGGCGCGAGACCATGAGGCTGCACCCTTTCGAGCTGGAACGTTGGCAATCTGTTTGGGAGAACAAAGTCGAATACAACCTTGCTGAGAGCGGCGTTCACCCCCTTCGCCTGAGCGAGGTTCTTGGAGGCGATGTCACGGCCCTCCTTGACCAGCCACTTTGTTATACTCAAACCAATGGTACGAAGGAATTGCGAGACGCGATCGCATCAATTTACCCTGCCGCAGGCCCTGAGAATGTTCTAGTGACCAACGGGAGCTCTGAGGCTATTTTCCTAACGATGTGGTCCTTCCTTGAGCGGGGGGCCAAAGTTGCCGTCATGCTTCCCAACTACATGCAAGCCTGGGGCTTGGCGGAGACGATGCAGGCAAAGGTTCGGGGGTTCTGGCTTCGAGAACAAGAGGACGGGTGGGATCTGAATCTGACTGCCTTGAAGAGAATCGCGAGCAGCAAACCCAAGCTCATCGTCGTGTGCAACCCAAACAACCCAACGGGCGCCAAAATGCCAGAGGATACAGTTGACGAGATTTGCAGAATCGCTCGCAAGGCGGGCGCTTGGATTCTCTCCGACGAGGTTTACCATGGAGCAGAATTGGACGGTCAGGCAACCGCTACGTTTTGGGGCAGATACGACAGGGTAATCGTGACTGGTGGCCTTTCCAAAGCGTACGGGCTGCCGGGTCTCAGGGTGGGCTGGGCGGTTACAAAACCGGATTTGGCGGCTAAACTCTGGGCCTACCATGATTACACAACCATTTGTCCTACAGCACTGAGCGATTTCATTGCCCGAAAGGTTCTGCAGCCCGACAAACGCACGATGGTCTTAAGCAGGACGAGGAGGATTCTTCAAGAGAATTTGCCGATCGTAACCGAATGGGTGCGGCGCCAGCAAGGCCGTTTCTCCCTCATGGCGCCAAAAGCAGGTGCAATAGCTTTCGTAAGATACTTCATCAAAATTAACTCCACCAAGCTCGCGGAGCGGCTCGTAAGAGAAAAGAGCACGTTGATCGTCCCTGGAGACCAATTCGGCTTGGACCATTACATCCGAATCGGCTACGGCTCGCCCCAAGGCTACTTGAAGGCCGGTCTCTCCCGCCTAGAAGAACTTGTAGGTAGTTTGAGGTAGAATTTCGTTTCCGAGCTTGGGGAAATCGACCGAAAGGTTTCAATTACAGGAACGGAGACTGTTCGCTCTGATTGAGAAGTATCAAGAATGAGTCAGAAAACAGCGCACGTGAAGCTTAGGTGTATGGAGTGTAAGGCAAAGTTCGACAGCAAGTATGACGCCTTCGACACCGCCGTAATCACCAACGTGGGACAGGTTCTGGACAATTTCATCTTCTGCCAGAAATGCAAAAAGCGTGTATCTGTCGTGGTCTTCGACATAAGAGCAGCAAACGAGATTACCCGCTGAGCATGTTCAAGAGAAATTCAGAGTGAAAGCGGGGCTCTGACGGGACACTGAAGCCCGAAGTGCCTTTGGCAAGTTAGTCTGCGAGTTCGTGATTATGAAGTCGAAAGCATCCGAGGTGGTCTTTGCAGCTCTGTGCTTTGTCTGGGGCTCAACTTGGGTCGCAATTAAGGTTGGTTTGGAATATCTTCCCCCGTTTCTTTTTGCAGGGATCAGGTTTGCTACGGCAACAGTCGCTCTACTGTTGCTCATGAAACTAATGCACGCTCATATGCCAAGGGACCGTTCTTCTTGGTCACTAATGCTATTCCTTGGCGTCTTCCAAATCACTGTCCCATACGGTCTGGTGTTCTGGGGTGAGCAATACATCTCGTCCGGGCTCTCCGCAGTGCTGTTTGCTACGCTTCCATTCTTCGTCTCCGTCTTCGCGCACTTTTTTGTTGGTGAAAGGCTCACAAAGTTGAAGGTCGCTGGGGTATTCGCTTCGTTCATGGGTTTGGTGGCGATTTTTTGGCGGGACATTGCTGCCTTCCAGAGTGCTGTTGGGCAGCTCTCACTGTTTGGAAGTCTAGCTGTGGTCGGCAGCGCCATATCGGGAGGATTGGGCAACGTTGTGGGCAAGCGTCACGCGGAAAAAATCGACCCTGCGGCGAACGTCTTGGTCCAGATGTTGATGGGAACGCTCGTTCTGTTTTTCATTGACCTCGTGACGGAGAGGGCTTTCGTTACGGATTTCACGTTTGCCGCGGTTGTGTCGATTCTTTACTTGGGTGTTGTTGGCTCTGCGTTGGGTTTTGTTGCATTGTACTGGCTCTTGAAGAGGATGACGGCTACGAATGTTTCCCTGGTTACCTTCGTGAACCCGATTGTTGCTCTGTTACTGGGTTGGGTTGTTCTGGGAGAGACACCCGACCCGAATATTGGGATAGGGGCGGTGTTGATTCTCGCCGGAGTCTACCTTACAACGAGACCAAGCTCAACATGACAATCCTGTTACCTGCGTGATCTAACGGTTGGCGAGCTCCAACGCGGTACCGATGCTGCGAGCGATCTCTTCCATCGGCGGCTCAATGCCGCGGTAGACTTCAACGATTCCAACCTCGGTCTTCAGAAGAATTAGGTAAGTAGAGTAAGCAGCGAATTTCAGCGTGCGGCGGAAATCTTGAAGGCTTTCCCTAAACCGCTGCTCTCCGGAAACATGGATTGTGTTGAATCGGACTCGGTCGCCATACTTCTGTTGAATTGAGTCTGCAAGTTTCTCGAACAGTGGTCTCTGTATCTCGCAACCACTGCAACGGTCTCTTGTGAGAGCGTAAACGTACACCGTCTTTTCCTCCTGGACAAATGTAGCGAAAGGATTCGAGCCTGATTGCTCGGCAGCCTTGACAAACTCTTCATAACGCAATCGAGTGAGTGGCATGCTCAAGTTAACTGAACCTCCGCCCAATATACTGAACCAGTGAAGCGCTCAGCCTAGGAATGCGAACGTGGTTCCTAGTGTTACATTATGGCCCTGAACGAACCCTGCGTCAACTTCCAGGACGTAAGTCGCCTTGACTGGTGGTTCGAATACTGGGCACCCTTGTGGGGTGCATGGCGGTAGGTTCTGCTGGATGTAAACCACTTGTCTATTCGAGTTGAACCAGATGATGTCCAAAGGGAACTTCATGTCAATCATCCAGAACCCCCAGAAATCCTCATGGTCGAAGACGAAGAGCATTCCATGGTCAGCTGGCAATTTGTCTCTGCCCGAGAGGCCTTTTGCTTGTTCGGTGGAGGTTTTCGCAATTTCCACAGTTAGTGTCACCCCTGCGATTCTGATTTGAGGAGCGTTATTGCTGGGTGGTCGCATCAAGAGGTAGGCCGCCGATAGAGTTGAGACTAGAACCAATGCAAGAACCGCGCCGATGATGATGCGCTTTCTCAATTGCTATGCACCTTGCCAATTCCGAACTCAATCGATATCTTTGGCAATTGCCCAGTGATTGTGGGGAAGAAATTCCTTTCGTTTGATCCTGTGGAAGTGCTCTGCGACTAGCCTTTCTTTGCCCCTAGGTAGAACCCGAGGCTGAAACTTCCACCCATGGGCAACACCTGAGCGACGAGGGTAAGGGACCCGACCAAAGCGGCGACTGCGCCCTCAAACGCACTGCCCATGGTTGTTGAGAAAGCGTTGAAGTTTAGCGAGATGACGCCAATAGAGGCCAACCATGCCAGGCCGAGGGTGAACAACCCTGTGACGAGTGCGAGAATCTTCAAAATGATTGCGGCGACTTTTTTCAGGCCGAAGCCTAGCAAGAAACCTAGGGTTCCGCCGAAACCGACCTGCGTGGCTATGAGTGTCGCCAATCCACCATTGTCCAACGCGCACACGTAATAAACAACCGGGGTATTCTTTGGGATTAAAGATTCAGCACGGCTACTGGCATAATCTGTGGATTTGCCTGCCCGACTTGAACACGCTCGGCGACAAATAGGGAAATCCTTGTCTTGAGCCATACGAGGCCTATGAGGAAGAGAATGCGCGAATGGGGAGAGAGTTCGAGAGAGCCTCATCCAGAATCGGAGCACCTGAGGACTGGTCTCATGGCTTGATTTGAACCGAAGTGATTTTGACTTCTTTGAGTGGCCTATCCTTACCGTCGGTTTTAACTTTGCCGATTGCCCTGACAACATCCATCCCCTCGGTGACTTTCCCGAAGACAGTGTGCTTTCCGTCCAGCCAAGGTGTCGGGGCAAGGGTTATGAAAAATTGCGAGCCACCAGTGTTTGGGCCCGCGTTCGCCATGGAGAGAATTCCGGGCGCGCTGTGTTTCAGGTTTGGAGTGAACTCGTCTTTTATTGTGTAACCAGGGCCACTCGATCCGTCGCCGCGGGGGCATCCGCCTTGAAGCATGAAGCCGTCAATAACCCTGTGGAATGCGAGCCCGTTGTAGAAGCCTTTCTTGGATAATTTGATGAAATTGTCAACCGTTATTGGCGTCTCGTCCATGAACAATTCCGCCTTAATAGTTCCCATGTTCGTTTCTAAGGTCGCACCTGGATTCGGCAACAAGGTCCCCGGATTGCATGGAAACGGTTTGGTGTATAAGAAGAAATGTGCAGTAACATGACAAGCGCAGGGCCTCCGACCGATTCTCCTCGCAAGGTACTGCCCGATGAACTAACGGATGGTTTCCAGCAAATTGGGCTCCGTGAAGGAGATTCTGTAATGTTGCACGCTTCCCTAGACAGTTTTGGAAGCGTTGATGGGGGCGCTGCCATGGTTTTGCATCGACTCTTGGGTGTATTAGGCAAGAAGGGCACGTTGCTAATGCCGACCTTCACGTCCATAGCGAGACATAGTGGAACGCACAACAACTACACGAGCCCTGGGTGCTGGTGTGAAGGTAAGGAGAACCGGCACGTTCCATTCATTCCCGAACTCCAACCTGACAAAGCCATCGGCCCGATAGCCCATAGATTGTGCAGCTGGCCGGCTTCAAGGCGCAGCCGGCACCCGGCTTACTCGTTTGTGGCAGTGGGCAGACATGGTGACGACCTTGTCCGTGAACATGAGCTTTTGAACCCACTCCTGCCGGTCAAGAAGTTCCTCAAGCAAGACCCGAAAGTTGTGACGGCTGGAGTTAACCTAAACTCTGTCACCTCGATTCATTTGGCAGAAGAAGCAAAAGCTCCGAACAAATTCGTCAAAGAACGCGCATTGACAGTCACGTCTAAGGGCCAAGTTTGGCTTGACGTCCTAGCCATCGGGTGCAGCGCCGGATTTGGAAAGTTGGGAACGTATCTGACCCAAGAAAAAGTAAGGGAAACGAAAATCGGCCTAGCCGCTGTGCAGACTTATCCGATGAGGTCACTCATCGAGGATGCCAAGTCTCTTCTCGGCAAGAATCCTAGAGCCCTAACCTGCGACAACGAGGAATGCATGAGTTGCGCTTTGGCGGGATGCTAGCCGTAGTCGGAGCGGGCCACGCCGTGACTCGTGTGATCTACTGCTTCCACCAACCATAATCTCGCGGAAGCAACCTTGTCAGAACGTCACAGCGATTGCTTGTTGTCAGGACATCGTCCTCAATTCTGACTCCCATCTTGCCCGGTATGTAAGCACCTGGCTCAATGGTGAAAACCATTGATGGTTGAAGCGTTTCTTTGCCTTCGGCGATAATGTACGGCGCCTCATGGACCTCTAATCCCAAACCGTGCCCGGTTCTGTGTGTGAAGTACTTGCCTAGGCCATTTTGTTCGAGGAGATTTCTCGCCGAGTAATCAACAGCGCCAACAGTCCTACCGCTTCTCGACTCGTCGATCGCTGCTTCATTTGCCTCGCGCACCTTCTCGTATAGTTGACGGAATCCCTCGTCTTTTCCGGAAATGAAGGTTCGTGTGATGTCTGCATAGTAGCCTGAACAGGTGCATGAGATGTCGATTACTACGCTCTCGTTTCGCTTAATTTTCCTATCCGATGGCAAGTGGTGGGAATCTGCGGCGAAGGGGCCTGATTGAACGAGCACGTCGTCAACGGATTCGGCGCCCTGCGAGTAGATTGCCTCCCTTACAGCTTTTGCCAGTTGAAGCTCGGAAATGCCGGGTTTGAGCAGGTGGGGAATTTTCAGAAATGATTTCGAAAGAATTCGGGCAGCCCTCTTCAGGAACTTGATTTCGGATTGCTGCTTCACCTCCCTTATGCCTTGGAGCAGTGGCTCTGCGTCCTGTAGGTCTGGTTTGGCATGTCGCAGAAGGTTGTTGATGAACAGAAACGGTGTCCTCCCTTCTACGCCCCACTTTCCAATGAATGACAGTGCCTCTGACACCTGTCGAAATGATTCTGCAGGACCCTCGTTATCTGTCCAAGAATGAACCTTCATGTTCCCGGACATCCTTAGGAAGGGGCCGGACTCAAGTTTGGGTGCAACCAAGTGAGGTTCACTGGTCTTCGGGATGAAGAAGAGGTACGGCCGCTCCAACAATAATGAGTGTACGCCTGTGTAGTATCTTAGGTTGGGTCCAGGAACGAGGATGACTCCGTTGAGGTCACTTTCGCTAATTCGGGTCCGAAGGTTCTCAAGACGGGCGTGGTATTCCACTTCTTTCGGCAACTTGGGGTCTCCTAGAGTCGTTGTTTCACCGGCTGTCACTTTTGAGTTTCCATTCGTCGAGTTTGGGTGCCTGAAAACCTCCATTGTTTAGAGATTACAAGCAAGCGAGCTGATAGTCGCTTTATCCGCTTATATCGACCGGGCGATGCCGTTTGGGTTGCGAAACCCTTTGAGTATATCGAAAGAGCAGGCTCTCGGCATCGTTCTTCAGGAACCCTCTACGAGGGCCTCTGGGCTTCAAGCTATCCACGTGCACAAGGGTGGCTTAGAGGGTCTGCTCTTCGATTCCGTCGAGGAAACACTCACAGACCTCTTGGGGAGCCGCGCCAAAGAAGCTGTCTTCGACTACCTCGAAAGAAACTGCCTCATGGGAAGAAGTGAGATCACTAAATCTCTTGGCGATCTGTTCTCGATCCTTGACGAAATCTTCGGCAGAGGGAGTAAGATAATAGGGAAAGCGATCGCAAAGAAACTTTACTCAAAACTCAACTGGGAATTTGTTGATTGCCGGGATTACGAGCTGACCGATTATTTGGCGACAGTGAAGTTGCGACTAGCTAGGGATATGACCAAAGCTTTTCAGTAGCAAAAGCGGTTAGGAAGGGCATTTTACTTGCTCCTTTTGCTCCGCGACTTGAAACGAACGATTACTTTATGCTCGTTTCGTTCGTTGCCTTGATTCGTTCCTCAAGGGTCGTTGTTCAAGCAAACACGTTGATTGCCTTGGGGTGAGCAATGACGTTTGGCGTAGAGGGGCAGTTGGCAGGATTAACCCAAACCTAGAGATCTGATCTTGCTGCAGGGTGGCCAGCCCAAACTCCGCCAACAGTTGAGCTGTGGAAAAAGTCGGTGATCCTTGGAAATACTCAAGCCAAAAGTCCATCCTCAAATCAGAGCCCTGGGGAACCGCGACTTGAGCAGTTCTGGTTGAGTACCCAGCCAACTTAACGCCAATCATGTAAGTACCACTAGGCACCCATACTTGGTAATAGCCATCAGTTGTGAACGTTGTATAGTTGCCATTGCCTGGTTCAAGGTCAACAACCGCCCATGAAAGCAGACGCGCCTGGTTGTAGATTGTAGAGCCTATGACTGTTCCGCTGATTCTTGAGGCTCGGTCCATCGACGCGACGACTGAGGCTCTCTCCCTCGGTACAAGATTCACTTGGATTTCACTGGATTGGTAGTATCCGTCAACCCAAACCATAACGCGGAAACTCCCAGGCGACAGCCCGCCTTCGTCCGGCCGCGCGGCGTCTGTTGTATCGTAGAAGCCAGACCAATTTGTCATCGGGTCTCCGAAATATCGCTCGAATCCGATCAGGATGAATCGGGCTGAGGTTGTTGGAGAGCCATTTGTAAGATTCGGGATGTAGGTATTGTTCGCGGCAACAAAGTTTCCTAAATCATCATAGACTTCGAGCCTTACTGGGGTAGCGTCCAAGTGGTTCAACGGTTGGGCATATGGTTGGGTCGAGTTTATCAGAGAAAGGAGGTTCTCGTTCTTGAACACGAGCGTTAAATCAATTGTTGGTTGCAGGATCATCCTGATGCTTACATCACTATTCGTTCCCATAGCTACGTGTATGCGGGGAATCTCGAATTGCTGGTATCCAACCGTTTGAGCCAGGATTTCGTAGTCGTTCGTGAGCAGGCCGGCATAGAAGAACTGTCTTGTGTTGTTGTTGAAGGGTTGTGACGAGTTCGTTGTGTAGACGTTTCCGACAGAGTCGATGATTTTGAGTGTAATGGGGGCACCATGGTACGCAAATGGTACGGGAACGCTAGGGTGTTCAGTATCGGTCGAGTATACGTTGAGCAAAATGCCTCCACCACGGTACATGAAGAAACTGAGCGCCGACGGCAGGAAGTAGGAGGAGATTGAGGCGAGCGTTATAATTCCTTGTACGTCTTCCAGCTGAAAGTAAGTGTCCCTGACGCCAACATTGGTGTCGCCAGTGTACAAGGGTGAAGAGGTGAACCGGGCAACTATATGATATGTACCAGGTGGGAGGCCATAATTCGGAGGTAGCAACCCAATGTTACCAAGCCCACGGGCCTCGCTGAAACCGAGCACCTCAATTGTGGCGTTGTTAGACCCTGGCAAAACGAAGGTCGTGTTGGTTCCGCGTAGCGTCCAAGCCTCATCGTAAACAGAAACACTGAGTGTCCCACCGAGAGTCAGATTGGTCGCTTTCAAGCTTGAGCTGTAATCCAAGAAATGGACTGTGATTGAAAAGAAACCTGTTCTTACGAGGGGGATTTCGGCATAGGTTCGGAGTGTTTGATTGATAATGTGAATTGGGACATCGTCTATTTGGATATAGGATGTTACGTAAGCTCGTAGGTAGTAGTCCCCTGATGTAAGCCCCGACGTGTAATTGGCGTAATTTTGCGGTATTCTTCCATCATATCCGAGTTCTCGGTATATTGAGAAAGCAAACGTGGTTGCAGAGGGATCTGTGAAGAGTGTGGGTCTGTACGGTGCTGGCGTTGAGGCGACGACGATATTGTCGGGTGAGAGCATTCTCACAATGATCGACCGAGGAGTTGTGCCGCCGAATCCGAACAGCGAGCCCCATCGTAGAGGTACGCCATCGCCTGTGCGTGAAAAGACTACCCCCGTGACGTTGGCGCTTCGTGGAAGATAGATGTCTATGTTCTCGAGTGATTGAGCCGGAAGAACGCTGACGCGCAACGGCCGGATGGTTGGAACGTAGCCCGCGACATACGCTGTTAAGTTGTAAGTCCCGGCGGCGAGGCCAAAGAGCGTGTACTGCCCCTCTGCGGTGGAGTTTATGAAAGTCTGAGCTGTCGCGGTTCTTCCGAGGTAGTCTATCCCGGTTGCCACTACGCGGGCCCCGTAGCCGGGAGGAATGTTGACTGGTTTTCCGGCTTCGGAGGAATTAGAGTAGCCTATGTCTCTGAGTGTTCCTGAGATGTAGGCGGGATCATTGGTGCCCTCAACTACTAGTGTTGGAAAGTTGTCCGGGCCAATCGAGGTCCCATTTAGGAAGGCTTTGAAGAAGTACCTCCCCGCAATCGAAGGTGAAGTTACTTGGAACAATCGGACGTATTGAGTTTTGTTTGTCTCGAAGACGCCGTTGGCGGTAAGGTTGCTCCTTGAAGCAACAAAGCCAAGGTTAGCTGTGACAATTATGTTCCGAACGCTTACTCTCCACCAGTTCGGGCCAATTTGATCAGAGCCCCCCCCTCTGGATAATGACAGGCTGTTTGGATCATAGTCGTTGGTGAAACTTGTCCAGAGCTGGCTCGTCGTAAGACTTGTAAAATCGGGTGGGATGTAGATGTCGACAGACCTGTACAGGCTGGCGTTAGGTACAAGCATTCCATTGACCGTGATGTTACGGTCTGTTTTGGGGGGACTCAAATTCACCTTGAACAAAAGGTCGCCTGTGCTGTTCGTTAGGATCGAGCTGTTTGGATAACTCAATTTGACAGAAGCGAACGTCGGAAAATCTGTGCCAAGGGTTCGGGAGTATTTCCCCGGTGAGACTCTAACCGTGCTGCAATACGGTTGCGTACACGCGGCGAGATTTCCGTGAACGGCGATTGCTGGGAGCGCATTCAAGAGCATCGTGAAGGTGAGAATGCAAACTATTGTGTGAGTCCAATGCCGAGAACGGAGACCGGACATCGGATTAGCCTGGCTTGAGCTGTGATTCTTCTTCTGAGGTTAGCTCCAGCGACTCCGCCTCTTCCTCAGTCGTTTCAGTTTTTCGGAGTCGCGCGTAAAGCAACCCTACCCCGATTACTCCGACCACTATTAGGAATCCCGCGAGAAATGATGCGATCACGAAGCCATACTCCGACCCAGCCGTCCTCGGAATTGTGAACCCGCGGAAGGTTGCCTGCTGAGGTGTCAATAGGTAATCGGCGTATGCGTATGCTGCGTTGAGAAGCCCGCTAACGACGGCTGCGAGCGCGAGCTTCTTCTTCGTAATGCGGGATTTCTGGTTCTTTATGATTGACCCCAAGACGATACCAGTGATGATTACTGGAAGCATGATTGGAACTTGCGGCATCTCGAGACTGCTCCGTGTTCGAGGAAGTATTGAACGAGTTTATATAAGGCTAACTACAAGCCTTAGTTAGGAATTTCGCGTTGAAGCTGTACTCCCTACGCCCACATAACCGCGACCTCAGGTTCGCTTTGGGGGACCTTGAGGCTGCGATTTTACGAGAGCTCTGGGCCTCGAACAAACCAGTCTCAGTCAAGGACTTCCAGGCCAGAACGTCCAGAACTCGCCCACTTGCGGTAACGACTGTGGCCACAATTTTGGACAGGCTTTACCAGAAGGGTTTAGTTTCAAGGCAGTTGGTTCGGGAAGGGGGGCCGCACTACTTGTATAGGGCTCGAGTAACAGAGAAGGAATTCCAACACGAAGTGGTGGATAACGTCATGGGAACGTTACTGCACGGTTTCAATGAGGTCACCGTTGCTTACTTAGCTGAAAGAATGGGTGTAGCGAACCGCGGGGATGGGCGAGTCATAGTGAAGTATTTGAACAGGCTGCGTAAGAAGCCTGCGTAAGAAGGCCGACAAATGATCCTCTTTCTCCCCAGGTATCTGGGGCTCTTGTCAATGTTGCTGGTGGGGCCTTCGATTCCAAAGTTGTTCCCAGACGCCCTCATGGTCGTAACTATGATTGGAGCGCTTGCTCTTGGCAGGTCTTTCCGTAACAAGTCTCTCGCTTTGCTCGGTATTTTGGTCATGATGGTTGCTCAGAGTCTTCTGTTGGTTTTTGGCGCAACTTACATCGAGCTGTTCAGGGAGAGCGCTCATCTCACTCGTGAGTCTACGATTTTCTTTTTCACGCTGCACGACATCAACTTGGGAGTTAACCTAATTGGCGCTTTTGCTGCGGGATGTGTCGCTCTCTTCATAGAGTTTGGTCGGTCAAGAATTAGCATGTCGAGAGCGTTTCCTCACCTGGATTTCGTAGAGGCAACTCCTCAACTGACGAACACCGTGGAAAGGCTTGCACGTGCCGCGAATATCCCGGCACCTGAGGTCGCGATAGTTGATTCAGGATATCCTTCCGCGTTCACAGTCAGGGCCAACCGCCGCTACACGATTGCGGCATCTATTGGCCTCCTCGAATCGCTAAGCGAAGAGGAAGTTGAAGCGTGTTTGGCTCACGAGGTCGCGCACCTTAAGAACAGAGACTTTATTGTAAGAGCGATTGCTACCGTTTCCAAGTTAGCGGTGTTCGCCAGGCCTGTGGGCTATTTTGTGGAGCCCGCAGTTTACAGGGCGCGCGAATTTCTGGCAGATAAGACCGCAACGGAACTCATCGGAGGGCCGACGATGCTGATCTCAGCGCTTTCCAAGCTGAAGGCAGCAAACTCGTTCTCAGAACCAGGCCTCGTTGCAGGTATGTCTGTGTGCAACTTGAACGTGCGCAAACGGGTCTTTTGGTTATTCGAAAAACACCCCGACCTTGAGGCGAGAATCAGAGTTCTTAAGGAGACTGCATTAGATTGAAGAAGATGCAACGGATCTGTATTCTCGCCATACTCGCCTTCTCACTGTTCGTTGTGCCGATGGGTGTGGTCAAGGGTCAAACATCGCACCTAACCGTCACAATGGCTGGCCAATCGCTAACTGCTGGATTCGACAACAATGTGACCGTAACTGTCCAGAACAATTTCTACGACGCAATCTACGATCTTGGGGTGGCAATTTCGGTACCCGCCCCGTTGAGCCTTCTAGGGGATAACCTTCGGCAATACAATCGCCTGACAATGGGCCAAGGTGTTGACCTCAACTTCCAGGTCTACGCCCCGACCTCCGCCATTGGGACTTCGTACGTGGGAACTCTGACCTTGACATACAAACAGCTTGGGGATGTTTCGTACACAACCGAGACTCACGCCATGGGCATGTCAGTGCACGCCTGGATTAGTTTGATACTTTACGGGTTACAGCTGACTCCCTCTTTGACTGTGCCAGGGGGCAACGTGACGATTTCAGGCAACATTCTCAACAATGGGAATTTAGCCGCATACAGTGCAAACGTGAGTGTGACCTCTGATGCTGCGGCTCCCGGATCTTCGGCGAGTGTGTACATTGGTGAAGTGGATCCCAACATACCCCGACCATTCAGTGTGCTGGTTGTCTTCAAATCTGGGATTGCTCCAGGCAACTATACGATAGTGGTGACGGCCTCTGCGATTGATAATGGGCAGGCAAGTTCGCCATACGTTGTCCGCGGGGAGACTCTCGTACAGATCAGGCGTCCGACTCCCCAATTTACAGGTCGAGGTCAGGGGGCCGGTGGCCTAATTGCGATTCTCTTTCAGATTCTAAGTTACCTATACGGGGTCTTCTTCGGCTCCCCGAACATCGTTGCTCCAAGTGTCTTCTCGTACTTGCACTCGCAAACCTTAACCTCGGTCAATCTTGGAATACGGACCCTGAGGCCCTGACTTAGCCGGGACTCCGAGACTCCAGCTTATAATAGATCACCTGTTATGCAAACTCAACGCTTGGCCTCGACACCTGTCAGCTCTGCGCATGCGTTCGAGGATCAGGAATGTAGGTTACTACTCTGTGCATGCCCGTTTGCTTACTCGTATTTCAAGGCGACGACTGCGTTCATCCTAGAGGCGCGCCAAGCAGGGTAAAGGCCTGCTATTGTTGCTAGGAGGATGGGGAAGGTCAACGAGAACACGATGAGTTCCGTTGAGAAAACTGGTTGAATTGTGTTTCCTCCGCCGCCTCCTCCGCCAAAACCGCGACCGCCTCCAAATAGAGTGGCTCCACCGAGCATTCCGCCCATCAAGAACGAAAGTATGTAGCCTAGAATCACTCCGCAGATGGCTCCGACAACTCCTGTTAACGCGGCCTCAGAGAGGAACATGCCCATTATTTGCTTCGGCCGGTAGCCTATGGCCTTTAGAATTCCAATTTCCCTTGTCCGCTCCATCACGGAAACGTACATCGTGTTGACTATGCCCACAGTGGCTACAAACAACGATACGGCCCCGATGGCCCCCAAGAACACGGTGAGTTGTCCTGTGATTGATTGGATGCTTGATAGGATTTGCCCGGGGCTTATGACTCGAACATTACTTGAGTAGTAGGTCGTAATTGCATTCTGAACGTTGGTAACATCGTCCGTGTTGTCGACTATAACGTAGATTCCTGAGAAGTATGGGCTCTTGGAGAGAAATTGTGCCGCTTGTAGTGATATGTACACGGTATCATCAATGTTCGAGAATAATGCTGTACCGTACTGTCCGAGAATTCCGGTTGCCAGAGTCGCGTAGGATATGGCTCCTTTAGCTCCTTTAATGCCGGTAACGGACATTGAAATCATCTGATTGATGCTAATGACTGTGCCAGATGTCGGGTTCGCGATTCCCCAGCCTACTACGGCGGATGTCGTATCGCCCAACAGAGGAATGCGCCCTTCAGCGATCGTCAACCCCTTGTACAGCGCCTGTAAAGCAGACAAATCTATCCCAACCATACTTGCTTGGAGTGAAGTTCCCCCTTGGTTGATTGATGCACCATAGCTGTAATACGGATATGCTGCGACCACTCCAGGTATTGTTTTGAGGTACGTGACATCAATTTGACCTAGCTGGTAAGTGTTTGACGCACCGGCCTCAAAGAATCCTCCTGCAGTTCGTACTGTGAGAACGTTAGCGCCTGTCTTCTCGATATTGCTGGAAATTCCAGCGTTTAGTCCGCTTGAGCTAGCGATCAAAGCGAGGATGATCGCCGACCCTACCGCGATTCCAAGTATTGTCAGAACACTTCGCATCTTCCTGTCAATCAGTGCTCTGGAAGCGAGTTTGAACATGTCAACGATTTGCATGAGTTCTACCTTTCCTGATAAGAGTCCAATCGTTGGAGGTATTCTTCCTTTTCGACTAGCCCATCTTTGAGCGAGATGACGTGCTGTGTCCTGTTGGCAATCTCCGCGTTATGGGTGACCACTAGTATGGTTGTTCCAAATTCCTTGTTTACCTTGATGAACTGGTCCACCACTTCACTAGTCGTCTTCGAGTCCAAGTTGCCAGTGGGTTCGTCTGCGATTATTAAGGCCGGTTCTGTAACTAGGGCTCTGGCAATCGCTACTCGCTGTTGCTCTCCGCCACTGAGCTCGGCCGGTCGTTTGTTCGGTTTGTTTCCCAGGCCGACGGCACTAAGCATCTTCAGTGATTTGCTCTTTCGCACCTTCTCAGGCATGCCTCTGGAGATTAGTGGCATCTCGACGTTCTCGATCGATGAGAGTCTCTGAATCAAGTTAAAGGATTGGTACACGAAGCCCAGTTTCAGGTTTCGCAGGAGGGCCAGCTTATCCTCGCTCAGTTTTTTCAGATCGATTCCGTCGATGATCACTTTGCCTGAGGATGCGGGGTCGAGGGCTCCCACCACGTTGAGGAGTGTGGATTTGCCGCTTCCTGACGGTCCCATTATGGCGACAAATTCGCCTTTGTCTATTTTCAAGCTGACGCCTCTTAGCGCGGGGTAGTTCATGTGGCCCACGCGGTAGACCTTGGTCACATCTATGGTCTGAACAGCAGGCGTAGACTTACTGGGCAATTGCTTCCAACTACAGTCTATAGTTTGGAGGGGTGAATTTAGGGGTTACGCCTAGGTTTTTCGTGTTGTTTGGAGCTGCGCCGGGTAGGGCAATGTTCTCTCTGTGTTTCCGTTTGAATTTCAAGTGCTAGTTCTCACCTGTCTGTTACGTTGCTGCTCCTGACTTCCCATTTGGCCACCGATGAATCCTGCTGCGATCGTGAGGACAGCCAACCACAGGACCGTTAGGTCGACGGTGCCAGGGCTATTCCTATCACTAGCGCCGGGACGGCTGCGATGAAGCCGACGAGAATCCCATGGAGGGTTCGTTCTATTGCGCCTTGCGCGATACGTGCATAGCAGACCAGACGGTCGCGAACATCACAATGATTGGTGTAGCCGAAGGGCCGACTTGGACCACGAACTTGGAGATGAGGGTTGAATCAAATTGCCCAGTCCTGATTGCAACCCCGACGGCGTATAGAGTCACCGCCAGGCAGAGGAAGATGAAAGCGAGGACGGGTGCAGCTATACCTGCGAGGACAACCCGGCGCCAATGAATCTTGGAGATGTCTAGCTTCACGTTTACACCGGCAAACCTGGGTCATATCTTGTTGTCTTGGTGTTAATCGGTCTCGTAGCCCTCAGACAGTATCTCTCGATACCTAACCTGACTGTTTAGGGGACGAGGTCGGAGACCTAAGTAAGTGTCCACGCTGGCAGGTAGCGATCTGGACTATCTTACTCGTTCTCCTCGAGGTCGGCTGGGGGGCTTCACGCCGAGGTTACGGGCAAGCTTCCGCACTTCATCATCCTCCATCCAATCAACTTTCAAGTACTCAAACAACTCCGTGTCCCCCATGCCGAGTCTGCGAGCCTCCTGCACGGCGTGCCTGTATGCCTCAAGTTCCGTCGGGCGGTCATGGTATTCGAACGTCTCATCGAAAAGCGGCTTGCCCGCTCTAAACTGTTTGACGTGCACGAGCTCATGGACTACGTCTAGGTACTTGCTTGTTCGATCCCCTTCTCTCAGGTAGTATGCGCTCACAATCAAGTGTCCGTCCTCGTCGCTCACGCCCATGTAACCGAACTTGGAGCTGAAAAATTCCACCTTCAGCTCTCTCAGCACTCTTTCGGTTTCCTGCCCGAATATTTCCCGGACAGCGGGCACGCTCTCGAATCCTTTGAAAAACTCTGTGAAACCATGCATTGCAATTGGCACATTTTCGGGAATCTGAACATCTGGCAAAGCGAATTTCTTTGTCGGCTCCTTCATCACGAATTTCCCCACACTGATAGTGCAGTTCTGGAACACAAGTACTTGTTTCGCAATTTAAGGTCTAAACCTGCGCCCTACAACCCGTCGAGTGAAGTGGTCTAACCTTCGAAACCCTGTTTGAAAGTGGAAGGAAGTGCTGCCTTGAACCATTCGGGTATGAATGGCCACGTATCCTTGACCAGTGAAACGAAACTCCCGTCCACCACGTAAAACCTCGCGGTGTCGTCTTCGGCCCTAATGGCGCGGCCGTACGCTTGAATGACTTCAAGCATAGCTTGATTCACATACCATTGACGATGCCCTAGCTCAAGCCGCCTCTTCACTCTCTTGTCCCCAATGTCCGCGAAGGGAACCTTGAGCAGAATTTGACAATCGCAGATGTCGTACTTCCAGTCTTGGCCCTCGTTGAAGGCGACTGAAACGAAAACTTTTCCTCGTGACCGCATCCATTCTTGAAGTTTCTCCTCACGGTCCTTGCCCGTGTGAACAATTAGTCTACTCCTCAGGTTTCGTGACAGGTTTGCGACTAGTGCTCGTTGGTGCCTGTAGGAATGGCAGTGGATGGCCACGTTCCCGGTTTCTTTCCTGAGAATCTCCTCGATGGCAGCGACTGCCAATGGCATGTTGTGATCCCATTGCTGCTTTGAGAGTAGCCCAACGGTCGAGTCAATTATGGGCCTATTCTCTACCGGGAACGTGCTTGGGGCGTCGAGGATTTCGATTTCATCCTCCTTCAAGAAGTCGGTCAGCCCGTTGAGTTTTATGTACGCTTGTGGGTCCAGTATTGTTGCAGATGATATGAGATAGTATTCACCGCGCTTCCACACTAGGTCTTTCATGAATTCTCTTGCGAAAACAGGTTGGAGGAGGAGTTGATCGTTGCGAATCTCCCACACCCATTCTGAATTGGAGAACATGTAGAGGTGGTAGTTCTCAAGGAATCTCTCTATTACTTTCTTGTTCTCTGCTTCCACGATCGATAGGCCGTTCTGTTCGGTTTTGGTTTCGAGTCGTCCCAGTATCAGCTTCAAGTAACCAGCGACATCAGCCAAGAGGACCTCCATCTCCCCCCTTCCATCCACGTTTTTCAAACTCGGGAGAAATTTGTGATAGATTTCATACGGAACCGAGAAAGGTGTGAACTTCAAGGAAACGTGGTTGAGACATTGTTCTTCGAGGTTGTGAGATTCGTCTAGCACTAACAGGTCCCGTTTTCCAAGGTAGGTTTCACTTCCCTCCGTCGTGCCCTCGAAGATCATGTAAGCTAGGCTCATCAGGACACTGGGAGCTTGAAGGGCCAGCTGTTTCTGCATCCAATATGGGCAGACGTCAAAGCGTTCGCGACAAGGATAATCCTCTGTCTCACATTTACCGAGATGTACACCTCGCTGAGGGCTGTAGTAGCATCGGTAGTTCTGACGTCCCTTAATCTCAACAAAACGACCTCGTAGGTTGGGGTCTGCGAGTAGCTGGTCGATCAGCGCTAACTGGGGTGTTACGTAGAACGATCTCGTGACTGAAGTAAACGCAGCGTTGAGATAGCTCTTGCCGAAGCCGGTCGGTGCAGTCACAATCACGCATTTCTTGCCAGACTGAAATGCCTGAACTGTCCCACGAATGAGGGCCTTCTGATACTGTCTCATGGTTGTGCTTGGAAAATGATCCAACACAACTTCGTCTGTGAGGTCCGAGGGTGACAAAGTCAACTGTTCAAACCTACTTGCTGCAATCGGGGCGCATCCCGAGCAAACATGCCGATGGGAAGAAATGTAAGCGCCGCATTTCGAACAAAAATCAACCATTCAAAACACCAAATGCAGCGCAGGACGTACGCATGAAAATGCCGGCGCACAGTTCGAAGCATAAAGTTAGATAATAGTTTTGAAGGTCGCCGTAGGAAATCGATGCAAGAACAACTGTTTCGTGCGGACGGCTTTGTTACGCCAAACGATGCCTGATTTAGGCCATGGAGGAAGCAGAGGGGCACTCAGTGTTCCGTTTCGGTCACGGTGTTGAGGCCTTCGGACTATGAACCATAACGCCAGTTGAAGGTTTCCCAAAGTACTTGTAAAGCCAGTACGGAACGATCGTCAAGTCCATCACAAGCATCATGACCACCATAACCAATCCCGCCTCCGTTTGCTCGGGTGAAGGGTAGACAGGGTACACGTACATCGTGGTGAAGAGCAGGAAAGCGCCGAATATGCCCATGGCCTTGCCGGGGACAAGAAGAAGCACATGCCGCATTCTCACAGTCAAGAGACTAGCCCCAATGAACATCAGGGAACCAACCACTGTGAATGTGAAGTGCATCACGATATGTACCTGATCGTTCAATACGGCGGCGTCGAAGTTAACGGGAATATGCCAGTATGCGGTCAACAGTCCCGCGATAACAAACGTGACGAATCCGCGTTTGTTTATGGAAGCGTTGGCCTTCAGCAGCTTCGAGTACGCTGCCGTTAGCGTGCTGGAGAATTTGGAGGAGCCGAGAAGGACCAAGTCTACCCCAGAGGCAATCAAGAAGCCGCCAGCCAGATAGAAGAAATGCTGGACCACCATGTGCAAGGTCAAAGTCGAATCTAACGATTCCCCGAACGGAGTTAACATGCTCAGGATGCAGAGCATTCCTAACGAGGCTCTGAGCGCTCCCCGTTTGATGGTATTCAGAGCGTATTGAGAACTCATAGATGGTCCCACGGGTTTGCACAGGTGCGCGCTGCAGTTTTCCGCCGGCCTATTAAGCGCACTTCTGTCGCCAGCCAAGTGCAAAGCCAAAATTGGTGACGCCTGCCGTTGATTTCATTCGCTCAACTTGTTTGGCCTCGCCCGTTTGGGAGCGGGTGAGGATGATTCGTCCATTCCAATTAAATACTAACTACGAGGCGTAGTTTTCCTTAAGCTCGGGTTATGGGTATGTTTCGGGCATTCCAGAATTCTGAAACGGGGGATTCCGACGTTCAGCTGCCTCTCGTCGGGTTATACTCGTGTCTTTACTGCGAGAGACGCTTTAGCATTAAACATGGACTCAAGCAGCATTATCGCAAGAGACACAGAAGTTGCATGCCTGATTATGAGGGAGCGAAGACTGTGCTTGTTAGGAGTGCGACTCGGGCCAGGGACGCTGTTGAGCGAATAGCCACACGCTGTTCCGATGTGCCCAGTTCGACCAGCCAATTGATCGTCCTATTCATCCTAGTGCTGATTTGTTACGGAACATAGCATCTTTGCAACGTATGTTTGGCAGCGTTGTGCGACGTATGATTAGAAATATGCATTCACTTTCCTAATTGGGCTTATTTAGCGCAGACTTCTTTGTGCGAGCTCTCATTATCGTGACAGTCGCTAAGGCAACTGCGAGTGTAACGACTAACAGCAAGCCTATCCAAAGTTCAAGTGTGCTTTCAGTCAACGGTGTTGGTTGATTCGTTGTCTGGATGTTTGTGAGGCCGCTTGTCGTTGTCTCCGTGCCTACAGAATAAGCGTTTTCTGGAACAGTTATTGAGATAGATTTGGTTGTCGTCAATCCATCGCTTTGTAAGGCTTTGATGAGGATAAGATAGGTGCCCGGTTTGGCGTAGGCGTGCGTTGCGGGGAATCCGTGGTCTGAAGACGTGTCGTCCCCCCAATTCCAATTTACATTGCTTATGGTTGCACTTTGGTTCCCCGGGATTGCGACGCCTTCGATTCTTACTGTGAGATTGTCGGCGAATATTTTCCTTGCGAAGAATATGATTTCTGGAGATTCAAATAGAGTGCTTTGTTTCTTGATGTAGTAGTTCTCGGAACCGTTCAATGTGACGGTCATATCTTGGCCTTGTGTCTGAGAGATTAGGCCGTATACTTCGACGTGGTCCCCCAAAGTGATGTTGTAATCCACGAATCCAGGGGGATAATTCGGTGTGTAGGAAATAGCGAATAGCTGGACCTTCACGGTGACGTTTCTAATGTCCGGTCCGAAATAGATCTGGTCAACCTGTACGTCCCAGGCATAAACTCCTCCTACAGGGTAAAGGTATGTTCTGACTACTTTGCCATTGAACCTGACTTCTTCGATCGTACTCGTGTTGAAGGAGTACGTTCTTGTGAGGGTGAAAGGTGTCTTCTCGACCACCTCGAACGGAGCGGTTTCTGTGACGGCCCTTGACCCTTGTTGGGCTATGGTCTCTATTTTCCAAGCTCCAATTGGGTATTCAGCGTCAACATAATCCACGAAAGTTCCAGCGCTCATTGGGGCAACCATTCGATTCCAAACCGAGCCGTTGGGTGTTATCAGATTAAGTGTGAATGAGCAATTTTGACTCACATAGACATAGAATTTGATCTGTTCCCCAACGGGGTAAGTTCCAATCGAGACGTTTTGTCCCCGACCAGCAGTGTCGGTGTAAATGTCAACCGCAAGCCCCCTGGACGAAGTTGAATTCATTGAATCAGCGCGGACCTGAAGGTGGTTCATTTCGACCAAGACAGGAGAAGACAGTGTATTGACGAGGGTATTGTTGCTAGCAAAGCTCAGCAGGCTAACGACAAGAATCAGAATGTAGATGAACGATTTCGGAAGCATTCTCCCGGCAACATTGGGATTCAAAGGACAACCACTAACGTTCTGAGAGTGCAATTGCAAATTCCGTGTTCTTAGAGGTTGTTGCCATTTCCGGCTTTACATTGTCTAGTTATGGCGTCAACGGCAACTACGTGTAGCCTTCGGAATTATATTGTGCTAGCGGACTATGGACATGGGGGTGGGCCGCTATGATTTCTAGGCTACAAGAACTCCCGAGTGCACCCGAAGGCGGACCCCAAGCGGCGCCGGTTGTTTTCTTACATCAAGCAAATGCCGCGCACGGTCTCAGCAATACCTCACACTAGTAGAACGAGTCGTTGTTTTCTCGCAGCTGGTCAGGTATCACTTCGTGTGGAATTTTGTCGCCGTGGTTGTTGAAGGCTGCGATGTCATTGTATGATTGGAATGGGTGCGCTGTGATCACCATTACTCGACCATAGAAGTGGTTCAAGTCGTGGATAGATGGTTGGAGGGCGCCGGAGGGATGCGAATGCGAAACGCCCATCACACTGAGATCCATTGGGAGCATAAAGTTCGAGAAACCCGAGAATCCACGCCCATGCGTAGCCAGGGGAGGAATCAAAACCTCGTGGATCGATATCTGGTCTTTCTCCGCTTTTCCGCGTAAGAGAAGAATCGTCTCTCTCGGGTACATATCAAGTGCAGAGGTGAGAATACTGTCAGCTACTGACTTTTCGAGTCGAACAAGACTAATCATAGTAATCGCTTTTCGATACGATTGTTTCGGGTCTATGTTTTGCTTCTGCTCGTGCGGAGCAGTCTGCGCACAAATTCCTTTGGACTGCAAAATGTCGCGGGCGAAAGCACATCGACTAACAATTTTGACCGGGGTGTATGTTTCAAGTCTGCAACAACAGTTAAGGGGATTTCACGTTTGCTTTAACGTTGGGCATTATCCCCGACCCCAATTCAGTTCTTGGTGTGTTGTATCACGAAAGCAGCATCTTGTAGATGTGGAAGATAAAGAACTCGGATGGCTCAAAGTCAGATGCCGGCACTTTGGCTGAGCTAAGGACGTAAACCAAGAAAATTCGGATACTCGAATAGGTAGTTCGTATGCACATTTCAAGCGGTATGTGGCTCATGCCAACCAAGCATCCATTACATGGGCGAGTTGCCAACCTGATAGCAAATTCCTCCGGATAATCTCCAACCGGAACTGCGATTAGGGCCGACGCATATTGTGTATTTGCCGGTTTGATGGATAACCATCGAAACAACGGAAAACACAGGCCGCACTGATTTCGACGGAATTCTAGTGGCAACGGTAGAGGAGACTATTGCGGCCGTCCTCGGTAGGTCTGTCTCGGAAGCATTCACAAACCACTTGCAGGCTTTCATAGGGATCTCTATAGATGAAATGCCCTCACATCTTGGTGCCCTCTTTGAGTCATTAAATGGGTCGTTTGGAATAGGTGGAAATACCCTTGGAAGGTCAATTGTAAGAAACCTTTACCGCAAATACAGTGTGCAATTCACGGAGACTACGGGGCGGACACTAGCAGAATACGTTGAAGATCTGAAGAGTAGACTATGGGATGGCCGGATGCCCAGTTCGAGTGGGAATCCAGCTTGAGTAAGGCTGATCGGTTGTCACTGTGGTCAGCATATAACACAACACTCCTGATCGCGATTGTGATTTCAATTGTGTACTTTTTCAATCAGTCAAACAGGATCCTGCTGACCTTTTCAATCGCCTTGTCTCCGACGGTTGTCTTCGGTGCACTGGTCATGGCGATCTTGACCGTGATTCAGGTTGGTCTTAGGAGAGATGATAGGCTCACGGTTGTCTGGTTCAGTTTCATGCTGGCTCTGTTTCTCTGGTTTCTCTCAGAAGTGATCTTCTATTGGTACCCACTTGCGGTCGGCATAACGCCTCCATACCCATCGCTTGCAGATGCGTTT
The DNA here is from genome assembly GCA_049513715.1 of Bathyarchaeia archaeon. Taxonomy (GTDB): domain Archaea; phylum Thermoproteota; class Bathyarchaeia; order 40CM-2-53-6; family 40CM-2-53-6; genus FEN-987. The sequence goes on from JBEKVV010000001.1 coordinate 339,369, forward strand.
GACCTTGCTGCCTATCTACCGCTCATGGTTGGGCTGTTAATGCAAATATGGCCTTTCAGAGCGGAGGCTGTCGCGGAATGGAAAACGAGAGCAGTTATCGTAGTTGTAGTAATCGTCTCCGTGGTTGGACTTTGGCTTTTACTACCCCCCATATTCCGGGAAGGGCATGATCTTTCAGGAGCGTTTGTGAGTTTGGCTTATCCCATCCTTGATGTTATAGCACTGTCAATAGCCCTTTCGAGTTTGATGATTTTCGCGAGGGGCACTTTTTGGAGGCCGTACATATTTCTCATCATAGGCCTTGTGCTCGCATGCGCAGCCGACATCTATTCAGGATTTGTCAATCTTTCGGGAACATATTACTCGGGCCATCCCTTGGAACTGATTTTCGATTTCGCGTTTCTCTCCGTAGCACTGGGCTTCTATCTGAGAAGAAAACAGTACTTAACTAAACTACTGTAACCAATTCTCTAGACGACATCCAAAGAGAGCTGAAATATGCGAAGCATGATAAATCCACGGAGCCGGAGTCAACAATCCATAGTTTACCTAGCTGGTCAAAACTCAAGGCGACATGTCCATCCGTAGTGCTGGTCGTAATCTAGGATTCTTGGTGATGTCGGTGGGATTTGTACCCACCACTATCGTGGGTGCAGTGCAGACACCCTCTGGTTTGGCTAGAAACGTTTCAACCTCGAAGGAATGTTTTCCGGAAAGGCGTAATCCGCTGTTCTCCCGTCACCTTGTCCGCGTGCTCCGCCCGGATGGTGGGTTGGTGCGGGGAGTGGGACATTCGCCACACCACTGGGTTCGTCCGAAACGCCAGTGGGTTGGATTCGAACCCACGAAGGCCTACGCCACGGGATAGCTCACCCGCGCGCGAAGCCTCACGGCCTTTTACGCGAATCTTGAGTGTAGCGCGCGTGGCCAAGCGTAGGCATAACGCATGCCGCACGCAAACGCAGCACGCGACCCGCCCATTTGACCTGGCTCTGGTATCCCCGCACCTCAGGCCCTAGAGCGAAGAATCAACAAATAAGCCCTGTCCCTTTTCTTACCGCTAAGACTCGGCATTTCATAGGTGAGCAAATATAGCCGACAAACGCTCGTAATTCGTTAGATTAGAGTTGCCAGTCTCGCGCAGATTCGAAACCTACTTAGTCGGCTCGGTCATGCTGTTGCTAGGCCTTATCCTGGTTTCGTACTTGGCCGGCTTTGTTGCGGGCAACCAGACCCCTGCTCTTTTCCTGATTGGGGTTGGAGTGATCTTCTCAATCATGGCTGTTATGAAAACGAAAGTTCGCGGGTCGTATGAGATGTCGCCGAGAACAACTCTGGCTTACGGTGCATTAGCGCTCGTAATCGGTGTTCTTTGGGTTTCAGTGTCCGCTCAGGCGGTGTTGGCTGGTTACGCCTTAGCGGCAATGCTGGTTTTCTTTGGGCTGGTCTTCTTGGCCTATACTCGGTTTAAGCGACCTTCAACTTAGTTTTGTGCCGCAGCTTTGGCAGAAGCTGGCGTTGGTTGGGACGACGGCGTTGCACTTGGTGCATTTTCTGACTGGGACATTGCTCGGTTGAGTTTCGCCTCCGCCTATGGTTTGGCCGCAGTTAGGGCAGAACTTCGACGTTGAAGGAATATGAGCCTGGCAGCTGGGGCAGATGATCAGGGCCACTGACATTCCTGCACCAGTCGGCGTTGTTTGGAACAGTGGTGGAATCATGACCATGCCGGCGCCGAAGGCGGCGCCCCCACCCTGAGATTTTCCGAGCTCAGTCGCTGCCTGCCTCACCGTCTCCATGCGAATCACTTCATCTCCTGAGACGCGTCCTGACTTGAGCCAGAAGAGGCGGTCACGGAATTCGGGTGTGGTGTCGATGCCCTCGAACTTGAGGTCGACCATTTGAACTCCAATGCGCTTGAAGTAGTCGATGAGGCTTGCCTTAACTTCGTTCGATGTATCATCCAGTTTCGTGAACACGGTTTGCAAGTCATATTTCGAGAGGACGTCGATCATTTTCTCGTTGATGAAGCCTCTGAGGAAATTGTTGACGTCAGCGGTCGAGTACGCGTTCTGGCCGCCAACGACCTCATTCACGAATAGAGTCGTGTCTTCAACTTTGAACCAGAAGGACCCGAAGGTTAGAAGTGGCGCCAGTTCGGTTGTTTGAGCACGGTTACCAAACTTGCCATTGAATTGTTTGGTGGAAATGAAAATAACGTTGGCCTTGAATGGTGTCTTATCGAAACCGGCTATCCGGGAGATTACTGTTGTTATCCGGGGAAGGTTTAGGGTGGTGATGGTGTGGCGGCCGGGTCCGAAGGTGTCGTACGCTTTCCCGTCTCTGAAGAATACTGCCGCCTCGTATTCATGAACGAACAGTTGGGAGCCCCAGATGACGTCTTCTACTGGGTAGCGCCAGACAATGTCATCGGCGCCTGCTGAAACCCATTCTATGATCTGTGGCATGCTTTCTAGACCTTTACTCCTTCAATTACCGTTTTACGTTGATCGAAAGCGAGCTCAAGGCTATGGAGGGAGCTCTCCAGGGCTTTCTCGGAGTTGCGGGCGTTATCCAATTTGCTCTGGTCCAGGTCACTTTTGAATGAGGCGGTTGCTTCGGAGAACTTGCGCGCGGAATCCATCAGCTGCGTATCATAATCGAGCATGCGGTCCAATTCGGGCTCTTCAATCTTGATGGCGTCAAAGAACCCACTGTAACCATACGCCCCGTGGTTGATTTTCTCTGCGACTCGGTCCAATTGTGCCGTAAGCCGATTCATGGGTTCCAGCAGCTCGGTCGCCTTCGCGTCGGAGAGGGCTTGGAAGCAACTGGTGAGGTCGTCTTTTGCGTGTTCAAGCACGTTGTAAATGTAGTCTCTGACTATTTTGTCGGCTTCACGCCTCTGTTCTCGCTGTTTGTAGCCGCGAAAGCCAGGCAGAATCAACATTAACCTTTCGAGAAGCTTCTCGTTTTCCTTGATGCGTTCTAACGGGGGCCTAGCAGACATGGTCGTTGACTCGTTGGAGAGTTTGGTGCTTGCGCTTTTAGGGGTTGTGAATTTGGTCCTGGGTTAGTGGGGGAGAACGTTAGGGGCTGCGGCTGGTTTGAAGTCCATTTCATAACACTCCCGGGTGTTGTCTTGCCTCGGTCATCTGGCACACAGCGTAACACAACTGAAAATGCCAACTGCAGAACAGGGGTATTCGTATGGAGGCCCAATAGTGTCCCTCAGTATTATCAGCTCGCTAACTCGCAGACCGGCTGCGGCGTGGCGCTGTTTCCTGTAATTTCAACCGTGAAGTGTGCCTCAAACTCAGCGAGTCGTCTGCGTCGGAAACAGCCACGACTCAGCGAATGAACTCGTTCACACTTTTCTTGCAAGCAACCTAAACCAACCCCAAACCCACAACCCGCTATAGTAACTTGAAATCCACACTTGGCAGGTCGCCTTTGATTACTTCACCAGACGACCCATCCAACAGAACCTGGTACCTAGACTTCTTGTACTCGTAGCTCACGAACCAGACCGGGGCATGCAAGTACACCGCCTCGGACACTTTCAACTCCGCCTTCAAGTCTATGATCCGGTCAACCTTATCCTTAGCAAGTTGCTCGTGCAACCTCTCAATCTCACTCTTCGCCTGGCTAACCGCCTCGTCAGCGGTCATCTCACTGTTCAAAGTCTTCGCACCGCCCTCGATCTTTGTGGCCTCGAATGGAATTTTTCCATTCAGGGAGAGGTGATAGGCTCGGGTTGGAAAATCCGTCTGCTTCCGCGCCAAGACCAACCAATCATACGTGTCGGCAATGTCCCCCTCCTGCTCAGTTGCGGGAGAAATGCGCTCAAAGATACCCTTGTAATGCGAAGTGGCCTCCCCGCTCACCACCCAGAAAGGAAGGTACACCAAGTTCTGCTCAGCAATGGTGGATTTCTTCATGAGGTCCTTTGGCGCGATGAAGCTGTTCCCCATCCAACTGTGAACCGCGCCCACAACCTGCGGCGCCTGCACCATGTTCAGGATCAGCGAATGCTCAAACTCGAAGGGTTTCCCGGTCTCGATGACACTAGTGAACCCACAGTAATGGCAGGTGGCTAGGATTTCACCGGGCTGAACCTGGAGGGGAGCTCCACAGTGCGAGCAGTTGATCTCACGGGCGATTTGAACCAAAGGGCTCACACAGCTGCTTAGCTAGGCTTAATGCGCTCAACGCTTTAAGCCATAAGACTCCTCGGCAGTTGAATTCAGAATGGCGAACATAAGTAAACTCAAGGGCACAATGCTCACCACGATTCTGCTCACGCTCTTCATCTTCTTCGCATTCATCGCGGTAGTTTCCTTCTTCTTCAGTTATGCAACGAGCCTGGAACTGTCACCGGCAGCTATCCTGACAGGCGCGCTCGTTCTAGCCTTGTTCTTTATGCTGATTCAGTTTGCGATTAGCCCGTACATTGTGAGAGCCTCGACGCACCTTCGGTACTTGCAGGCTGGGGAAAATCCTTGGCTAGAGGGCGTTGTCGCCAAGCTTGCTCAGGCCGCTGGTGTGAAGCCGCCGAGGCTGGCCTTGGTGCCCGATTCGACCCCCAACGCTTTCGTATTCGGGAACTCGTCAAACAACATGACGTTGGCTGTGAACCAAGGACTGTTGTCCCAACTGAACGAGGATGAGATTCAAGGGGTCATTGGCCACGAGCTGGGGCACGTACGCCACAAGGACTCCATCGTCATGACCTTCCTATCCGCCATCCCACTAATCGCTTATGTGATCGTTCGAATGGCGTTTGGTTTCAGTGTTTACGGCAATCGCAATAAGCGTGACAATGGAGCCGGGTACCTTATTCTTGCGGGAGTGCTCGCGCTGGCTGTCTATTTCATTTCACAGCTCCTGGTAATGCGTCTGAGCAGGCTTCGCGAGCATTTCGCTGACGTTTTCTCAGCCTACCTCACGGGTGCGCCAAAGAATTTGGAGAGCGCATTGACCCGAATAACGTATGGGCTTTCTTTGAGCAACCAAGAGTCCCACGGTGCCCGTGCGTTGTACATTTCAGACCCAGCCTTGGCTAAGGATGAGGTTCGGCAAATTATGCAGAACAAGAACCAGTACGACTTGGACCATAACGGTGTTCTCGACGAGCATGAGCTTGAGCTGGCTATGCAGCAGGAGGCCAAATCGAGGTGGGGCTCAGTGAACGAGGCCTTCTCAACCCATCCGCCCACGTACAAACGCATCCTACTCCTCCGGCAGATTGAACAGGACATTTCAAGCCGGGGGATACAGAGCCAGAACATCTACGCCAAGATCTAATCAGCCGCAGGCCCCTGAGACGCTAGTGAGCACGTGACTCGCATGTCGGGCACAGTTCCAGGTCTTCACTGCGATCACGTTTGGCGTCGGCTGTAATACGATCGTTAGGGGATTGGAACCGTGAACAAAGAATGGCATGAGAAGAACCAGATGCCCAAGAATCCAACATTGGAGCAGAGGATGAAGTGGCACGTGGAGCATCAGAAGCGCTGCGGTTGCAGACCCATCCCAACGGCCCTACTGAAGCAAATGAAGAAAAACCAATAACTGCAGGGAAACAAGGGACCATCCATCAACCCATGGTGACGGCTCTCCTTGAAACTAGCAGGAAACCAAATCCGATCCGAACTTTCAAGAACCAGCGGCTGGCTGTTACGGGGCAAGCGAATATTGAGGCTGTTCGTCTTCGACGACTTCATGGGTGTAATCAGGTTTTTGAACCGCGTGTCTCGAGTTGCGGAAGCGATGAATCACCATCCGGACATCGCCATCAACTACAACAAAATCAAGCTGAGTCTAACGACTCATGACGAGGGCGGCTTGACCATTAAGGACTTCAGGCTTGCCCGCAAGATCAACTCAATGAAACATGCTTGAGAAACGACTAATACGATAATGGGATACAAAACTACCCTACAGCCCCCCACCCCACACCTAACAATAATAGATCCATGGAAGGATCTGACTGAGCTACGGGCAGCTAACTGACATTAATCCAAAACTAAATCGTCACGTGCTACGGAACTTCGGTTTCGCCGAGTTCTATTACAGAAGTTCGATTTCGATGAACACCTTTTCAGGTGTTTGAATGCGCATCAAGCGTTTCAGAAAACGTTCGTTCGGGTCCACGTCAATCAAGCGTTTATGGATTCGCATTTCCCAGCTGTCCCAGGTATGTGTTCCTTCGCCGCATGGGCTTTTGCGGGTTGGAACCCAAAGCCTCTTGGTTGGAAGTGGGATTGGGCCGCGGAGTTTCACGCCGGTCCTCTCAGCGATCTTCATGATCTCGCTGCAAATGCTGTTCAAGCCTTGTTGGTCTGTGCTTGACAGCCGAATTCTTGCTTTATTCACCAAGAGCTTTTTCCTTCCGTCGGGGTGTGAGACCAACCCCCTAGGCCAGTGGGGCGTTTAAAAAGCGTTCGCTGGGTGAAAGTGGTTTGGAAAAGGAAGTTTGATGGTTGAGAAAAGCGCTTACGCTTTCTTCTCGGCCATCTCAGCTTTCTGAGTAATCTGCTTGACTACGCCGACCGCGATCGTGCTGCCCATGTCGCGAATTGCAAAGCGTCCTAGTTGAGGAATCTCAGAGTACGCCTCGATAGCCAACGGGCGGAGCGGTTTGATCTTGACTAGTGCTGCGTCTCCTGTCTTGAGGAAGTCCGGTTTCTCTTCTGTGACTTGGCCTGAGCGGGCGTCAATCTTCTGCAGTATCTCTGTGAATGTTGCTGAGGTTGTCGCTGTGTGAGCGTGCATCACCGGAGTGTATCCGGCTGCGATGGCGGTTGGGTGGAAGACTACGATGATTTGGCCGATGAACTCGGTCGCCACGGTTGGCGGCTTGTCGGGGTGGCCAGCAACGTCCCCGCGGTGCACGTCGGTCTTGCCGACGCCTCTCACGTTGAATCCAATGTTATCGCCTGGGAGAGCCTGTGGAATCTTCGTGTGATGAGTTTCGATGTCCTTGCATTCGCCCCTCGCGTTGGCAGGCATGAAGACGAGGTTATCTCCAACCTTCAGGGTGCCAGTCTCGACTCTGCCGACTGGTACGGTTCCGATGCCCGTGATTGAGTAAACGTCCTGCACGGGTATTCGGAGGGGTTTGTCCGTTGGCTTAGGTGGTTCTGTGAATGTGTTCAGTGTCTCGATTAGGGTTGGACCTTTGTACCAAGGCATCTTGGGAGATGGCTTGACTAGGTTATCCCCAATCCATCCAGAAACAGGGACGAACTGGATCTTTGAAGTGTCATACCCGACGACTTTCAAGAGCGCCTCCATTTCCTTCCTGCATTCCTTGTACCGTTCCTCGCCATAGTTTACGGTCTGGTCGTCCATCTTGTTGATTGCAACGGCAAGCTGCGCAACTCCGAGTGTTCTGGCTAGGTAGGCGTGTTCTCGACTTTGGCCGCCTGGCCCAACGCCGACCTCGAACTCCCCCTTCTTACCCGAAACAACTAGGATTGCTGCGTCGGCTTGGCTTGTGCCCGTAATCATGTTCTTGATGAAGTCACGGTGGCCTGGGGCGTCGATAATGGTGAAGAACAGCTTGTCCGTCTCGAACTTCTCAAACCTAAGGTCAATCGTGACACCACGTTCCCTTTCCTCCTTGAGTGTGTCGAGAACCCAAGCGAACTTGAAAGTCTCACCAGCGCCAAGCTTGGCGGACTCATCAGCATACTTCGCAATAGTTTTCTCGTCCACGTTCCCCGTGTCGAAGAGCAAATGCCCAGTCATGGTGCTCTTTCCGTGGTCGACGTGGCCAATGATGATAAGGTTCAAGTGCGGTTTCTTAGAGGATGACATGCATCATCTTTCCAGAGTTTAATTTACAATTCGTAGTGAAGATTGGCACCCAATATTTAAGGGTTAGAACGAGAACTGCAAGAAAGTTGAGCCAGACAACATGCACGTTTAATTTAGCGTGATGCTAGAGCGACGCGCTCCATTTCATCGCGTTTTCGAACAGCGAAACTTCTGTTGTCCCTTTGGGCCGCGTAAATGATCTCCTCCGCAAGGCATTCATCAATGGACCTCGGGTTACTGTAAGCCGATTGCCGGGCTCCGTCGGTCATGAAGCGTAGGGCAATGTCGATTCGCCGCATGGGCGCTATGTCTATGGAGATCGGGTAGACGATGCCACCGTACGCTATCCTCGTCACATCTTCAGCCGGCGCAGTGTTCACTACGGCTTTGACCAATGACTCTACAGGGTTCTTTCCGGTCTTCAGGTTTACGATTTCTAAGGCGTTCTTGACGATCCCGATGGCCTTTGCCTTCTTTCCGCCCACTCTTCCAGGTCGCATCATATTGTTGACGAGCCGTTCGACGATGTTCAATGAAGCCTTGCGAAAGCGCTTGTGCTCGTGCCTACCCCCGCTATGGGGGTAAAGGATCGGCGTGACGCTCAAGTAATTTCCTAGACCCGGGTCCGTAATCTCAATTCCATCAGTGCTCCATTTATCGAAGACCTTGATTTCGGGAGGTTTTCGGCTCATTGTAGCAAACCTATTCTGGATTTTTGTTAGGCTAAGGGATTCACTGTATTAAGCGTTAACTTCACCGGAGAATATCTACCCAACTATGCAATTCGATTCAGTTCGAATTTCACTGGGAACTCAGCGCTCGTTCTTGATTCGCTTACTACGCAACTATGGATGGCGGTGGTAGCATCCCCAATGAATTGGCAGTCCTCGCCACCGCGGTTTCCTCAGAATCGTCTACACCCTGTGGTCCCATCAGCGCCTGGGCGCTCGCCTTACGACTGCTCTCTTCCGAGCCTCATCGGGTTCGACGATGAAGAGGTAAACCCTTCCCTTCAGAAGGGCTTCCTCCGACGCTGGCCCGGTGGGGCAGAGTATCATCGTTGACTCTGAAGGCCTACTGAGGTCCGGAGCTACCTCTTCCTCAGGTTAACGGGTCCCCGCGTATAGCCGATTTCGGGTCACAGGGAACGGCTGGCTCCCCGATCCTCCTACCACCGCCAAATCAATCTCAACATAATTCATCATATAAAGTCGGTACCGTGGGGCAATAGACCCCTTCGAAGCTAGGCTGCGATTGCCTCAAGCATCAGACAAGCCTCACAAAGCCTGTGAGGAGTCGGGTCCCCACACTTCTCGCACTCGTTCAACTCAGATGGCGGCGCAGTATCAGCTAGTGAGTTACGCAGCCTTTCGGCTGTTCTCTGTAGCGTGAACTTGGTGCCCGGATGTTTCTGTTCCATCTGGTTCATGAAATTCCTGACGTCATTTCTTAGCGCCTCGCTGCTATGGGGGCATGCGATACTCTGAAACTCAAACCCGGACAGGTAGGCGTAGAGGACCACCTCTCTCTCGAGGATATCACAAAGGGGCTTAATGCGGGTGAGGAATCGCCTCCGCGGGTCGCGCAGCACTGGGCCTGACCGCCCGATTCGCGTCGGGTCCCCATGCAACATGTTCAGAAGAACTGTCTGAACCTCGTCGTCGAGGTTGTGCGCAATTGCGATCTTCGTGGCACCGACCATCAGCGCAGCCTTGTTAATCGCTTTTCTCCGGAACACGCCACAGTGTGAGCAAGGTGTCTGCCCCAGCTGCATCCTAACAATCTCGTCGGTAGTGATTCCGAAGAGGTTTCTGTACGAGACAACAAAGTGCGGAACCCCGAGATTCTCGCAGGCTTTTCGGGCCAACTCCAAAGCCTCGTCACGATACCCTTCGATGCCTTCGTCAACGCTAACTGCAGTGATTTTGCTACGCGGAAAGCGCTTCTCCAGTTCAACCAGAAGGTGAAGAAGCACTAGGCTATCCTTTCCGCCTGAAACCGCGACTGCGATGTGATCGTCGTGGGCAAGCATTTCATGCTTGACTACCGTTCTTCTGACGTGCTCTTCAATTGCTTCGCGGAAGCACTTCGCACAAAAGGATGTCCCTTCGAATTCGCGCGTGTAAACGGCGTCTGCTGAGCAAAACTTGCAGAGCACCTTCCGGTACCCACCTAGTATCTGAGAAAACCGAATCGGAAGAGGGAGAGCCCGACGTTCAGGAGGAGGACGCCGTAAGCAGCTCCGTTGGCAACCATCCGGATTCCTTTCGTCTTCTCAATGCCGAGAACGTTCAATGTCGCCTCCAAGAATTTGTCTCCGTCGAAGGGGTACATAGGAAGCATGTTGATTAACGCAACACTCACCAAGACTATTGACAACCAGTACTCCGCGTGCAAGAGTATGTTTGGGAAATCACTCGACACGAACGGAACCTTAGGCTGATAAACGATATCGTCAACCAGCCCGCTGATTCCCATTACAGCATGACTTGCATTATTCGGATCCACTACAGTCTTGACTGTGAAGCTTCCCCTCGCTGTTCCCACCACAACTCCCTGCCCGGGGCCGACGTCGGCCATGTAGCGGCGTAAGTCATTGATCCCGGTGATTCGTGTTCCATTGATGCTTGTGACGATGTCGCCTGCCTGCAGGCCGGATGAATGTGCTGGAAGGTTGTCTGGGACACTTCCGATTGTTACGCCCGAGGCAACCACGTTGTAGAAGGGTGCGATTGTTCCGGCGAAGTTGAAGAGTAGGAAAACGCACAATATGCCTAGCACGGCGTTCGTGAAGGAACCCGCTGCGAAGACGCGGAGCTTGGTTGCATTGTTGGCTGCGTTGAGTTTTTCCTCGTCGGGCTCAACGAATCCACCCATCAAGAGGTGCGCGAAGAAAGCGCCCGTAGACTTCAGGGGGACGCGGTCAACTAGGCTCGCAATACCGTGGGACAATTCATGTGACGCCACTGTGATGGACAATGCTAAGACAAGGTACGGGAAGGTTTCGAATGTAACGCCAATGCCGGGCAACGGGACTATGGGCTGTACTGATACAGCGGCCTCCGGTCTGACGAAGAGGTTCAATAGATTCTTTGTGAGCTGATAGAATATGTACGTCATTGAACCGATTCCGGTCACTATGCCAAGGTTCCATATGGTCCGCCAAGCCGCGGGGGCAGACTGTGAGATGCGGTCAATCCAATTGTTCAGTCGAGTTGTTCGGTAGATCAAGTATAATGGAAGGCCCGAAACTCCAAATCTCTCCCCCTTGAACGCCCACCACGCTAGAGTGATGATGACCCAGATCGCAACGTATACGGCAAGGAAGGAGAAGAGAGGGTTCATTCGAATTCTTCCGCAGTGAAACCAGAGTGTTCAACTAAAACCTTTCTGGATTTGGGCTGCCATGAACTAACGCTATTCTACAAGCCGCAATGTGGGCCGCACGAAAACTCTTTCGTTGTTTTGACCAATGTGAACATCAAGTAGTTCGCAGATTTGTGAATAATCAAGTCCATCTCAGAAATGAAGAGAGGAGTTTCCATTTAATTCCCGCCCAGAAAAATATCAGAGAATTGCTTAATAGGACGGCATAAATATTGGCGCAGCCCGAGTTGGGGAAAATCGTTGAAACCAGAGGAAGAAGACAAGATCGTCGAGGCTCTTGAGGAGCTCCGCATAAACTACAACCTAAGACAATGGCGGGTATGCGCGTTGGTGTGCGAATCCTTAGCTGACAAGTTCCGGAACGTTGCCAACAGTAGCGACAGGTAGCCGGAGCGGACGTCTTCTTTGCTAGAGCGCTTTGAATTTTCTGTAGAAGTCAACGAGTGTCTTAGTTTTCTCCTCAGCTTCATTTAGCGTAAAGATCTTCATTCCCTGGTCGAACCTTTCGTATAGCAAGATTTTCTGTTTAACAAGCGGCTCCACGATCCTCGCTACAGTTGAGGGCGACACTCCCAGGAAGTTGGCAAGCGTCGCCTGATTGAACACGCGCTGTGACCCGGCACTTTCCAGCAGGTACTCCATAAGCCGGACCTGGGCTCTGGACTGAAAGACCTCACTTAGCTTAGTCAAATGCTATCCCCCTAGGAGTGAAGCACTCTCGTTCCTGTTTTCTCGTTCCGGAGGGCCTTTAAGACGTTCTCTGGATTTCGACCGTCCAGAATTACAGTCGGAATTTTGGAGCGCTGTATGATTCGTAGCGCAAGCGGGTCCATTAGGTCGTATGCTCCTGCAGTGATCTCGCCTTTCGCTAGGATTTCCATCAGCCGCGGCAATTGCACTTCATCCAGCTTCTTGGCCTTCGGATCCTTGATTGGGTCTGCGGTATAGACGCCGTCAACATCTGTGGCGTTCACGAAGAGGTCGGCGTTGATCGTTTCCGCGGCGATCGCTGCAACTGCGTTTGTTGAGTGTCCAGGCGTCAGCCCGCCCATTGCAACTATTTTTCCTGACGAAAAATAGTGGCGCAACTCATCTATATTCACGGGGATTTCAGGAAAGGCGTCTTCCCCTAAACCATCGATAAGTAACCTTGCGTTTATCCTACTGACCATGATTCCGAGTTGGTCGCACTGGGACTCGGGCACGCCCATTTCACGCGCGGCTTTGATGTAGACGCGGGCGATTGGGCCTCCGCCAGTGACAACGACAAGTTGAGACTCTCCCACATGTTCCTTGAAGAGTTTCACATAGTCTTCGACGATTGGTTTCGCAGTTTTGTCGGAGAAGGCGAAGCCACCCAGCTTGACGACGGCCTTCAAGACCTATGCCTCAAGCCGTACTGGGTACTGGGTGTTATTTGACTTCTGAAAGGTGAAGCTTCGCGTCGCCGCCACCAACCAACTATATAAAATCCGAATGGTTACCATGCGGAAAGGACTTTCCAATGCCGCCTAAGTCCAGTTCAGACTCTATTGCGAGGTTTAGGCTGAAACGGACATTGGAAATGTTAGCCTCGAAAGAAGGGCGCGGCACAGAGCTGATCACCCTTTACGTTCCTCCTGAGCGGCGGATTCACGACGTCATGGCCAACCTCAGAGAAGAATCTGGAACAGCTACGAACATCAAATCCAGGACTACAAGGAAAAACGTTCTGGAGGCGATTGACCGCACGATGCAACGCCTGAGGCTGTTCAAAGAGCCGCCCCCGAATGGCCTTGTGATTTTCTGCGGGGCAATTCCCCACGGTGGCCCTGGAACGGAAAAAATGGAAACATACGTCCTAGAACCCCCGGAACCGATCAATGTGTACTTCTACCGATGCGATGCGAAATTTCACATTGAACCGCTTCTGGCGATGGCGACGGAGCGGGACGCGTATGGGGTTATTGTGATAGACTCGGCCGATGCGGTCGTGGCAATGGTACGAGGCCAGAGGATGGAAGTCCTGCAGCAGATGAGCTCAGGGATACCTGGGAAGCATCGGGCGGGGGGCCAGTCGGCTCGACGCTTCGAAAGAATCAGAGAGCAAGCGATGAACGATTACTTCCACAGGATTGGGAGACATTCCTACGAGCTGCTCAGCAAGATCTCAGGGCTGAAAGGAATCATAGTCGGCGGGCCCGGACCAACGAAGTACGACTTTACTGAAGGTGACTACCTCAATTACATGTTGAAAGAGAAGATCCTCGCCACCATTGACACCTCATACGTCGGGGAACAAGGCGTTAATGAGATTATTGCTAAGAGCCAGGATGTCCTCAAGGGCGTTAGGTATCTGGAGGAGAAGAAACTCGTTCAGAGATTCCTCTACGAGATAGGTCACGATACAGGTTTGGGTGTTTACGGGGAGACGCAGGTTCGCAAGTACCTCAACTTAGGCGTAGTTGACCTACTCCTTGTCTCTGAGAAGATGAACATACTCCACGTTTACACGAAATGTAAGAACTGTGGCGCTGTTGATGACGCATTGATACCTCAGGCTGGGTTCGTGAAATTCGAGCAGGATCTCATGGCTAGTGCGTGCAAGAAATGTAATTCTGCCGCCCTCTCTGTGGACGAAACGAAAGACTTGGTTGATGAGTTGATTGATATTGCCGAGAAGGCAAACGCGAACGTGGCGGTAATTTCGACCGAGACTGATGAAGGGGTTATGTTGAAGGATTCTTTCGGTGGAATCGCAGCGATTTTGCGGTACAAGGCGTCTTAGGCAAATCGAATCGACATGAACTCTCGCCTGATCCGCGACACATCCTTCCTGATTTTCTTCGGGTCCTCGTTGCCACCCCAGAGCCGTGCAATTAGCTCTGCTATTTCGCCCATCTGGGACTCTCGCATTCCCCGCCTGGTCTCTTCACTAGTCCCGATTCTGATTCCAGCGTCGGCGATTATGTTGGCTTCCTCGAGCCTCCGAGCCAACCGCGCACCTTCCTCGGGCGCCGCAATGTCTACGATCACTTGGTGGGATTCGGTGAACCCATGTTCCTTTCCGACAAGCTTGACTCCATGCTCGTCGAGCGCAATGGCCAGAGCTTTGCTGTTACGGACCACCTGCTGAGCATACTGCCTACCAAATCGTTTCATTTCAGACAGTGCGACGTACATTGCCGCAATTCGGTTCCAGTGAGCATTGTCGACAAGTGCTGGGAGAACAACCTCACGCAGTGCGTCGGCGTGGTCGTTGGATACGATTAACCCACCTTGCGGCCCGAAGAAACTCTTGTGCGTGGAGCCGATCAATACCTCAGCACCTTCTCTGAGAGGGTCTTGGAATTGGCCTCCTGCAATCAAACCGAGAACGTGCGCGCCATCAAAGACAATGTTTGCGCCCACTTTGCGGCAGGTGTCAGCTAACTTTTCCACTGGGTGGGGGAACAGGATCAGACTCGCCCCGAAAATCACAACGCGGGGGCGTTCTTGTTCGATCGCTACTGCTGCCTTTCCGGCATCTATGTTCCAGGCTTCTTTGTTGAAGGGGAACTCGGTAACCTGGAGCCCATAGAGTCTCGGGTAGCCGTCTTGTGAGATGCCTGGGTAGCCGCCAAAGGACGGGCCCACAACCATTACCTTGTCTCCATGGTTTGCTAGGGCTGTGAGTGCGATCATGTCGCATGAGTGGCCCGAGATTGGCCTAACGTCAGCGTACTTTGCGTGGAAAACCTCCTTCGCCAACTCCTCTGTCTCGTGTTGTAGCTCGTCTGTGTATCGGGTTCCCATGTAGAACCCTTCATGTGAAGTGTAGCGATTAGCAAAGTCGAGGCTCAGCATTGATCGAACCGTGGGGCTGGAGTAGTTTTCGGATGCAAGGAGGTTGAGACAGTTCTCCAGTCGCCATTTCTCGTGACTGCGTATGATGCGTCGCAGTGTCGGAGGAATTTTCATTCTCGGTCGCGCGCGCCGCTTCATTATGCTTCGCCTATCGTGAAGTAAACTCGAGCTTTCTAATGGGTTGGTTATGTTGGGATGAGAACGGAATTCGGTGTCGGCTCAATAACTGTGCGAGAACTCCATCGTGGTTGACGGGGCGTACTAGGAGATGCTTAATTGTGGTTCTAGGGGGCTCGAGCTCTGACTCTACACTCCCTCCACAAAAGTCCTGATGTGCCATTCCAGATCATTCCGGAGGAGGCGAACATAACCGAAAATCTGCCCTTTCTTCCACATCTGCCAAATACCAGCGCTTCTGAAGCCCTCGGCTAGTAGGGTTCGCCGGAAGCGTTCAATGGACCAAGGGGAAATGGAGAGCACGTAAAATCACAAGCGAATGCTTCCATTAATCCGCGCCGGGACGCCGACATGAGGCACCCTTCGAATTGGTCCAATCTTATGGAGTACGGGTGGGTGTCGGTAATTTTGGGGGGACGTGTTACTTTGCGCCTATACGCGACGCCCGCGCCGGCCACCTGGCCTACGGGTTCCATCGTGGGGAATCGGGGTGACATCTTCGATTCTTCCAATTCTAAAACCCGCCCTAGCAAGCATGCGAATCGCCGCTTGCGCACCTGGGCCGGGTGTTCGGGCCTTGTGCCCACCGGGGGCTCTGACACGGATATGAAGTGAAGTTATTCCCCTGTCCTTCGCAACCCTGGCCGCCGCCCCGGCCGCCTGCATTGCAGCATAAGGCGACCCCTGCAACCTGTCAGCCTTGACATGTTGTCCGCCCGCGCTGCGGGAAATCGTCTCTGCCCCGCTAAGGTCGGTAATGTGAACTAGGGTGTTGTTGAATGATGAGTAAATGTTGGCGATGCCCCATCTTTGGGCTACTTTCTTCTCAGACATCCCACATGTCCTCGCGTTTCAACTGAAGAACGCAAAACAGCAAGCTCGCCATATTTAACCTTGGGGCGAAAGATGTGGCGTCATGATTCTTCAGTTTTGGTCTGCTAATTGTCGTATGTGCTCGTTTTCGCGTTTCTCTCTGCATGGTGGCTTGAATGAAAACTCACGGATGGAAGAACTTGTTGCGCAGTTCAGTTGCTTCTTGGCCAACATTGATGAGGAGATAGGTCATCTCATGTTCCGGACAGAACTGCACAGGTAATTAATCCTCCTCGAACAGTACGCTATGTCAAAATGGAATGTTGCTTTCCCCTTGAACTACCAAATTCGCTTGGCTTCGAAGTTAGACCTACGCGAAATTTGCTCAATTGAAGACGATTCTTTTTCCACACCCTATCCGCGCTACCTGATGGCGAAACTGCTTGAGTACAACCCAAGCACGTTCCTCGTTGTCGTTGACGAGTCGGGCAGGCTGTTGGCATACTGTGTCGCTTCGATAAACGGAAAGTCAGCGCACCTGATTTCTGTCGCAGTTGTGGGGAACGCTCGTAGGAAGGGAGCCGCGACGCTTCTCTTGAGAGGGCTATTTGGGCGGCTCGTTGGGTTCGGTGTTGGGGAGGTATGGTTAGAGGTCAACGCCCATGACATGGGCGCGGTTACGCTGTATCTGAAGTTAGGCTTTGAGAAGTTAATGACTGTTGATAACTACTATTCGGACGGTTCAGCGGCGATTAAGATGCGCCTAAGCCTCAGTTCGGGGGTCGTTCACGAGTAATGAAATGCCGTTTCTTTCTCCTTGACGTGAACGAGGCTCACGATGCTGAAAAGCCAACCGTGCGGCTGTGGGGTGTGGACGACGAAGGACATCGAATTGCAATTCTCGCGACCCAGATCAAACCTTACTTTTACATCGTTCCTGCAAAGAACGTTGAACTGAAATCGATTCGGGAGAGACTGCTAAAGAGTCATGGTGAATCGATAGAGACTGCCCAAGTTACCGAAGAAGGCAAGAAGTTACTCGGACAAGAAAGAACCGTTCTCAAGGTAACCTGCAGTGATTACGAGGCGGTAAATCGTTACTCCAGGGAAATTCCGAGGCTTCTGGTAGGAGCGCAATGCTATGAGCAGGACATCAGACTCTCGGTTCGGTACATAATTGATTACACGCTGACTCCTTGCGGGTGGAACCAATGCGACGTAGACGAGGCCGACCTCGGTGGTCTCAGGGTCAACCGCGCATATGTTGCTAGCAGTGTCGTTGCGAGCGTCAGGAAAGAAGAAGATGAGGCCCCGAAGCTGCGGGTAATGGGGTTCAGCTTACTTACGGCCTCAGAGAGGGGCTCTGCGAAAGCTGAAAGGGACCCAGTTCGCGCAATAGCTGCAGTTACAAACTCAGGAGAATCAAGAACCTTCGTCAACGAAGGCGACAACGACTCAGCTGCTCTGAACGAGTTTGCATTCTTCGTCAACCAGTTCGACCCCGACATAATTGTGGGTTTCGAAAACAACAGGCTAGACTGGCCGTATTTGATTGAGAGAGCCAAGCTTCGCAATGTAAGGCTCAATGTTGGTAGGGATGGAAGTGACCCGCATTCGAGCCTCTTCGGTCATGTTTCCGTCGCGGGCAGGGCGAATCTGGACGTGGCTGACATTGCGGGTGGATTCCCTGAGATTAAAGTCAAAACGATCGAAAACTTCGCCAAGTACCTTCAAGTCTCTTCCGCGCGAAAAATCACAACGATCGAAGAATTCGACCGATTCAAGCTCTGGACAGAGAAGCTAGGTCGAGAAAGACTGCTTCAGGACGTCCATCTCAGGGCTCAGGTCTCTTTGGAACTAGCGGAGGCAACCATCAACTTTCCAATGCAACTATCGACGTTGACTGGTCTGACGCTGGATCAAGTGGTGGCTGCGGCCGTAGGATTCCGTGTCGACTCATACATAATGAGAGAAGCGTGGCTTCAGGGTGAGTTAATTCCGCCCAGAAACGAGCAGCCATTCTTCACATACCGGGGCGCAATAGTCCTCGAACCGAAAACAGGAGTACATGAGAATGTCGCGGTGCTGGACTTCACTTCAATGTACCCAAGCCTGATGGAAAAATACAACCTCTCGCCGGACACTTTCGTCAAGCCCAGCGAAAAGGCTCTTGAGGACTCAGTGTTCGTTATCCCCGATGTGGGGTACAAATTTCGGAAAAAGCCGGATGGATTCTACCGGACCGTCATTAGGGCTCTACTCACACAGCGAAAGAAAGTCAAGGTGGAGCTAGAAACCCTTGAGGAGAAATCAACCCGTCACAAGGTTTTGAGGGAACGTGAGAGGGCGCTAAAGATCATCACGAATGCGTGTTATGGCTATGCAGGTTGGGTCGGGGCGCGGTGGTATGTTAGGGAGGTCGCCGAGTCGGCCGCTGCGTTGGGACGGGACACAATCACCAAAACAATCAGCAAGGCAGATTCCCTCGAATTACCCATCATTTATGGGGATACTGATTCAATCTTCGTCCAGAACGACCCCGAGAAAATCAAGGAACTAACGGCTTGGGCAAAGCGAGAACTCGACTTGGAAATCAGAGTTGCGCACAAGTATGTTCGCGTTTTGTTCACCGAGGCTATGAAACGTTACGCAGGACTACAGCCCGACGGCACGCTCGACATTGTGGGCCTGGAAGTTGTTCGCGGCGACTGGTCAGACATATCCCGACAAGTTCAGGAACGAGTCCTGGAGAGCATTCTTCTCGACCGGTCCACCGAGAACGCTGTCCAACACGTCCGTACGACCATTCGAAGATTGCAGAACGGGGAAGTCCCGATCGCCGACTTGACGATTCGCAAAACTCTAACGAAGCCCATCGAGGACTATCAGGTTCGCTCCCCTCACGTTGAGGTTGCGAAAAAACTCCTGAAGCAGGGGTGGTACTTGGCGGTAGGGGACAAAATCAGTTACGTGATCACGAAAGGGAAAGGCAAACTGTTTGAGAAGGCGGAGCCTTACGCGCAAGTTAAGCAAGACCAGGTTGATGTTGAGTACTACTTGGAAAACCAGGTGAAACCGGCCGCGATGAGAATCTTGGAGCTGTTCGGGGTAAGCGAGAAGCAGTTGGCCGACTAGGGCGCGCCGGCCACTTCCGGCAACGTCATAATCTTAACTGCGCCCGGCCTTCTCGCAAGCTCGGCAATACGGTCACCCACCACAGTTTTCACTCCTCGCTCTTCTGCCAGGTCAAGCAGCCTCTGTGTTACAACTCCGTCGAAGATGATTGTGTCGACCCCTTGGTAGTCTACTAGTTTGCCTGCAAGCTCGCTCACGGGTAGTTTCGCGATTTCACCCATGCTCTGGTCAAGCAACACGCCCTCAAGTGTTCCTCGCAACTCCTTCGCCTTTGCCACCATGTTTTGGGGAAGCGGCACGGGGGGCGGTCGCGTCGGCACATGAACGGGTTCCGGTCTAGCGCCCGCTGGTCTTCCGGTCTCGACTGGTACTTTCTCGCGGAGGCATCTCATCAGTTCCTTGGGTGTAAGGTCTTCAACTTCCTTGCCCAAGGGGGCGCGGGCCACGAAATCCACTGGAGCGACCTGCATCAGCTCTTTCAGTATGAGGTCGCCGCCTCTATCACCGTCTAGGTATGCGGTCGTTTCTTTGTTCTTGCATACCTCAATGATTGTCTGCGGAATCTTAGTTCCCTCAATGGCCAATGCGTTCCTAACGCCACAGCGGAGCAGGTTCACAACATCAGCGCGGCCTTCAACCAGGATAATTGAGCTGCTCGTTGCCACATCCGGTCCGGCTGGCAAGTGTTCCGGTCCATATTCGACCACGTCGGCTGAGCGGATAACCCCTCCAACCTCTCTCACGACCTCGTCGGTGCTAGGTGAGACTTCGATTACCCAGTTGTGCAGAATCGACTTCGCTTTATCCAGTATTTGTTTCCGTTTTTCCTCTCGAATGTCAGCTAACTTGTCGAGGGTAACCTTTGCGTTGCAAGGCCCAATCCTGTCGACGCTCTCCACTGCCGCAGCAATAATGGCCGTGGAGGTTTTGTCTAAGCTCGAAGGGATTGTTATTACGCCAAAGGTCTTATCCTGCTTCGACTCCAGAGAAATTTCTATGCGTCCGATTCGGCCGGACTTCTGAAGCTCCCGTAGGTCCAAGTCTGGACCGAACAGGCCTTCCGTTTGTCCGAAGATGGCGCCAATCACGTCAGGCTTTTCGACGACGCCCTCCACTTCGAAGCGGGCGACTATCATGTATTTCGTTGTAGCCGTAAATTGTGAATTTGTTCCCAATTACGAATAATCCTCCTAATGTGCTCACGTGTTCTAAAGTGAGAATCATGAGCAGTCGAACACACCTTCAAGAGTTCGCCATATAAACGCTATGCACAGTAACACCCTGCATGCTTCAGTGGAAGAATTGTATTACAAAGAAAACGTATTATGCTCCGCGCCGGTTTCTGCGCTTAACGGTGCAAACACGTCTTGGTCAAAATTGGAATAAACGGTTTCGGCAGAATCGGCCGGTGCTTCTTCAGAGCCTCTAAAGCCAAAGGCCTTGACATCGTCGCTGTCAACGACATAATGGACCCGAGAACCGCGGCTCATCTCCTCAAATACGACTCAGTGTTCGGCAAACTCCAGTACGCCGTCAACGTGGGCGCCGACGGTTTCAATGTTGACGGGAAGGAAGTCAAAGTACTATCCGTCAAGGATCCAGGAGAGATACCCTGGTCCGAGTACGGAGTGAGTATAGTTGTCGAGTCAACAGGCCTCTTCACCGACCGCAACCTGGCTGCAAAGCACATGAACGGGGGGGCTAAGAAAGTGCTGATTTCGGCTCCCGCAAAGAATCCAGACATCACGATAGTCCCAGGTGTAAACTTGGACAAATACGACCCCAAGGTGCACAATGTAGTCTCGCTAGCTTCATGCACCACCAACTGCGTAACCACGGTCGTTAAGGTGCTCCACGACGAGTGCAAGATTAGACATGGATTCATGTCGACAACGCACGCTTACACAGGGGACCAACGAATTCATGACCTACCGCACAAGGACCTGAGGCGAGCAAGAGCGGCGGCTCTCTCGATCATTCCGACATCAACAGGCGCAACCGTCGCAACCACAGAAGTGCTACCCGAATTGAAAGGTAAACTGAGTGGGATGTCACTGAGGGTTCCTGTGCCTGATGGCTCAATTGTTGACTTCGTCGCGGAAGTAGAACGTGAGGCTACTGTTGAATCCGTGAACAAGGCGTTCCATGCGGCCGCAAATGGGCCAATGAAAGGGATCCTGGAGTATTCCAACGAGCCACTCGTCTCTGTCGACATAATTGGCAACCCTCACTCATCCGTATTCGACTCACTCTTGACTATGGTTCTGGACAAAACCCTTGTCAAGGTTCTCGCATGGTACGATAATGAGTGGGGTTACTCCAACCGCCTCGTCGACATGGTGCAAACCATGTCGAAACACCTCTAACCCCTTCTTCGATAACCGGGTTCACGCTTCCTCCCCTTGGTCAGGAGAGGAAGTTCGTAACCAGTCTCGAGGTACGGGTACCCGTGCTCCTCATTTTGAAGCCGGTGGTAGTACTTCGGCAGTTCCTCGATGCTTCGAATATCTGATTTAGCGAGTCGACGTAACTCGCGCCAAAGAACCAGGTTTGCTCTTACCTTCTGGGAAATGAGAATTCGAGCCAAACGTTTCGCTAGGTATACCCCTTGCCTATCAAAGTCTGTTAGAATGATGACTTCCTTCATGTTATCGAGTTCTTCGGCGAAACTGACGGCATTCATGCGGCTGCTCTGCACACACAATATGCTGCCTGAGATGCCCATTCTCCTGAGCGCGTCTCGATCCCTTTGCCCCTCTACGACTATGGCCCGGCCCTTTTCGGATTCCTGCTTAATTCTCTCGACGAGTTTTAGAAGTCTCTGAAGCCTCACTTCGACTGTGGCACGCAAGTTTCAGGGTTACCTTGTGAGCTGCATTTTTTCCATCTTGCGCAGTAATTCAGGTCTCTTTCGGAATTCTTCGCGAACGGGTTCAAGGGTTTTGATGAGGCCGTCGCCCACTGCGTGCTTCAAATCCAAAGGATGGATTTTGCCCTCTCTATAATCACGCTCAAGGTCGTCGTATTGCGTAAATGATGCGTTGCCTCCGTACTTTTCGGGCCGATTGATGTGAACTGCACCTTGCCAGGGGAGCAAGATGTAGCGGACAATTTCCAACACCGGATTATTCTCTGTCTCTTTGGGTGGGCAGTACGCCCCGCGTAGCTTGTTATGTATGACTCCTGGGTCGTCGTGGATGACGATACTGCTTTCGGATGCGCTCTTGGACATTTTGGAGGCAAATTGTGCGTCAAGTTCTGGGTTCTCATCCATCTGTGCGGTGTCCATTCTCTTTACGCCCGTTAACCCTGGAATCAAGTGGGTGTGCAGGCTCGTTGGTTTATGCCAGCCCAGCTTATCCGCGACATCGCGGGCAAGCACATGGGCTTTCCTCTGGTCCATGCCAGCACAGGCTACGTCCAGCTGCATTTCGAAGATGTCTGAAGACTGCATGCATGGGTAGAATGTCGCCGCAGCCTCCAAGTCCTTGCTATCCATGCCTCTACCCATAATCGGCAAAGCGCGCCAGACCCGGTTCACGTTTACAGATTTGGCAACTCGCACTACCCGCTCCCAGTATTCTCGTCTTGCAGCCAGGTCGGAAGCCCAAGCATAGGTGACCTTGTCAGGGCTAAGGCCAAGTGCAGTGTAACATTGTTTGAAGTATTCCCCACACGTATGTATGCTATCCATATGCCCGCCGAGCTTATTGTTAATCCACGCGTGCCAGTCTGCCAGGAACACGGTGAAATCAAAACCAGCTTCAACGAGATCCAGAATTTTCTTGCCACAAACGAGCCCCATCCCAATGTGCATGGGTCCGCTCGGTTCAAAGCCCCAGTAAGCTCGGGGGCGAGCCTTTGTCTCCAGCACATTTCGTAACTCTTCCCTGGTAATGACCTCCTCGACGTTCCGTGTCGTCAAGTCAAGTCTCGTTTCAAGGTCCATTGTTATCTTCCTCCCAGGTATCCAATCTCACGATGGTGAAGGATGCTTGCTCGTTTCTGAGCGCGTTGCTTTCTGGTGTGATGCCCTATTTCATCATATGTATCGATGTTTGGCTGAATAAGGTCAATTGTTGAGGAGAACGATTGGTATTCTTTCGCTGGAGGGGTTTCGCCGCGGGGTTAAGTCGCCGGCATTGCCAACGGCTTGGCCCCTGTCGCCCACGACACTAACACGCAAACTTCACGGAAGGGCTTCGCCCCACTCAGTTGGTTCTCTCGGGGGTGGGCGGCTTTGGTGCCTCCCCAGCGAATTCACTGTCCCCGCAGCCCATACACCATGTCAAGGTCCAACTCCATGGCTGCAACTGGGTCTTCGAGGTTCCAGTTCTCGAGAACCTGAGGGTGCACCTCTCCTATAACCCCCACTTCCCGGTCGCCCACAAGGATCGTCCCAGCTCGACCGCTTAGGAAACTCGGGTGCTCCGTGGGTTTGACGGTGAATTCGAGCCCGAGGTTCATCATCAGCGGTTCCAAGATGGATTTGATCTCTGTAAAGTTGGCCTTGGCGTGCGCGGACGTACAGCCAAGTCTGAGATTGTCCCGAGTTCGGTTGGGAAGTGATGTGCTCCAGAGGGTGCAATAGCCGACTTCGTATACTCTCTGTGGGTATTCCACATGCGTGTTGCTCGATAGAAAATCCATCAGGCTCGGAAGCAACCACGACCGCAGACAGTTCATTGTCGCTATTTTTGGGTTGGCAATCTCAACCATCTGCGCTGGCTCGTGATTCATCTTCTTGAAGAGCTTCTCCGGATTCGTCATGATGAATGTCAGAACCTCTTGGAACCCTAGGCCAACCATCAGTTCTCTTACCGTGTCTGAGAATTCCTCCATGACCGATAGGGATCCGATTGTTGCGTCCGCGGGCCAGCGCGGTTTCATGTTGTTGAGGCCGTAGGCTATGGCGATATCCTCGACGATGTCCACTGGATGGAGGATGTCAAAGCGGTAGCAGGGAACTAGGACGTTGATATCCCTGCTTGTTGCGCTGGTCACATCGTAACGTGCCCGCTTGAGCAATAATGTGATCTCGGCTTTGGTCAGCTCTAATCCTATCAGCTTTCTGATGTATTCAATGGGTAGGCCGATTCGCCGCTCTTTCATTTCGGGGGTCGTGACAATGTGGGGTCTTGGATAGGGGTAGTGAATTCGTGCGGGGTGAATTTCTGCTCCCCTGTCTGAAAGCCCAACTGTCAAAATGGTAAGAGCGTTCATAACGGTTTCTTCTGATGTTCCGGTAATTTCGACCAAGAGATTCTTAGTGTCAGGAGTGACTTTTCCCAAGTCGTTTGAGTTTATGATTGGAGGGAATGATAGAACCTGACTCTCCGAGTCAAGCAGGATGGGGTATTTGTCGAATCCACCAACAATGGGGCCGTACTCTATGCCCTTCGGGTGCTGAGCGAGGATTTCACGTAACGATAGTGGGGTGTTTGTGTCTAACGGAACGAATCTGATTTCATCGGGGGCGGCCACTCCGTATCTTAGGGGTGGTTTGATCAAGTCGAAGTCGTAGAATCCAATTGACGATCTCTTTCTTCTTCTCCCGTAGCTTTGGTCCAGTTTCTCTTGCAAATGAACTAGGCTGCGGATGATTGTGTCATTGATTTTGGGGCTAAGGGCAACGGCGCATGCTATGAACGGTCTGATTTCTTTGAGTTCCTTGTCAACCGAGATCTCGACTGCCGGTTTCTTGGATATTGAGTACTTCTTGAGGCCGGTTTCAATTCCCTGTATCCCACGCAAGGCGCGGGCTATTCCTTCGGGGCTCCAAATGTCGGGGCGGTTCGAGTCCTTATTTTCAAGTTGAAGCTCAGTTTCGTCACGAATTGGCTCGGTTTGACTCAACCCAGACAGTTCACATTTGACGGAATAGAGAAGTTCGTCAAGCTGCTCATGGTCTCTGGGCATTTTTCTGCCGTACAATTGCTCGAGGTCATCCATTCGCGCTGTGATTGTGACCAATCTAGAGGACCTTCTGTTTGCGCATCCAATCTAGGTCTTGCGCGAAGAGCAAGCGTATGTCGTCTACGCCGGCGCGCATCATGTATAATCTATCCACTCCGATTCCCCAGGCGATGACTGGCACCTTGATACCTAACGGGAGGGTGAGCTCGGGCCTGAAGATACCTGAACCGCCGAATTCAAGCCAGCCGTAACCCTCCTTGTAGGCCTGGAGTTCAACACTTGGTTCGGTGAACGGGAAGTAATCCGGCCTAAACCGAACCTTGTCTGCTCCTGCGATTTCGACTGCGAAACGTTCCAAGACCCCGAGTAGATCTCTTAGGGAGAGGTCGGGTCCGATCACTATCCCTTCAACCTGGTTGAACTCGGTCAGGTGGGTCCGGTCAACTTGGTCAGGCCTGAAGCATCTCGCGATGGAGAAGTATTTGCCAGGGATCTCAAGATGCCTGCTCACCAGAGTGCGTGCGCTCATTGCTGTGCCTTGGCTTCTCAATATGAGCTTCAGTGCTTCTTCGCGGGAGTATTTGTAGCCCCACCCTGTTGACCCTGTCTTCCATCCGTTCTCATGTGTTTCCGAAACCGGTCCCATGAACCTTTCATGTTCCGCTAGCTCGCCGTGCTTGTCAGTCTTCACGAAATAAATGTCATGAATTTCCCTGGCGGGGTGGTCTTGGGGCATGAATAGCGCGTCACAGTTGAAGAACATCAGTTCCACAATTGGGCCAGACATTTCCCTGAAACCCAGGGCGACCAATCGCCTCTTCAAAATGTCTAGGAATTGTCGGTAGGGCTGTTTCTTCCCCGGCCATTCCGGTGCGACGGGAGCTTCTATGTTGTACCTCCGGAAGTTCAAGACCTTCCAGCGCTGGGACACTATCAACTCAGGGGTCAGGTCGCTCACTTCGGTCGGCACCGTGATGCCCTGTTCAAGTGCCTTCCAACCCTGTTGAGTCAATTCTATGTCTCGCTTCTTCTGTTTCCTGCTTTCGAGCAGCTGGCGCCGTCTCAGAATTCCAACGTAATCCCTGAGGTTCGGGGGAAGCTGTTCTAACGCTAGTTCTCTCTGGGATGCGATTGTTTCAAGCGTTCTCTCCAAGTCCGTTTTGTCCGGGATTCCAGCTGCTTTCAGGACAACCTTCCGGAGCTGACTGGTGACTTCACCCCATTTTGCGCCCTTGATTTGGCCTAGTGCAACGTTCGCGAGTTGTGGAGCAATACCGGCGCGTTTGGCTGCCTGTTCTAGTGTGGCCTCTCCGCCAAACTCAAGAACAGATTGTATGAGGCGCCTCTCAGGCAGGCCTTGTTTGGCATAGTCGAGGCCC
This sequence comes from Bathyarchaeia archaeon, assembly GCA_049513715.1. Taxonomy (GTDB): domain Archaea; phylum Thermoproteota; class Bathyarchaeia; order 40CM-2-53-6; family 40CM-2-53-6; genus FEN-987. The sequence goes on from JBEKVV010000001.1 coordinate 365,825, forward strand.
TCATCTGTGAGGCGGAGGATGACCTGCTCAAGTTCATTCACTCGCACGAGTTGCTTCTCCTGGAGGTCTGCTAGTGCGCGCGTGACAGCTGAGCTGTCCTGCTTAGAGCCGGTGACAAGCTCGTCGAAAGAGCAGTTGCCACCGTACGCCTGCAATGCTTTGATGACTGCGGCTTCGTTCTCCCGCATTTCTACCACGGTTGGATAGCCTCCATTGAGCAGTCGGGCGTTTGCCGGCTGGTTAGAGTCATCGTACTAGAAGTTGATTGAACACGTAAATCGGACTGTGAAAACGCAGCCACCTACAATCATGAGGTACCACTCAAATGCCCGGTGCTAACGAGGTATCGGATTATATTAGATTGTTGAACGATTCCGTTATGCGTCCTTTGGATTGAAGAGGTACTCCTCAAAATGGTCCTTAGCTTTCTCTCGTTTCTCTTGGTGCTCGATGAGGAACTTCTTGACGCGTTCAGCCAGAACTTGCTTGCACTCTCCACACATGATGTTCCCGGCTAAGCAGTTGTAACGTAGATCTTCGACTTCCTTCTGGTTCATGAATAGGAAGTAGTCATATGAGAAAACGGAGCAAATATCAGGGTTTGCGCCTAGCTTTCTTTGCTCATCAATTGTGGCTCTTCCTCCAGTGAAGGCAGCCATGACTTTCTTCGCTGCGACCTGTGGTGAGTCGATTGTGAAAATCGAGGTCTCCGGCATCGAGGCAGACATCTTTCCACCCCGTCCGAGTCCTGGGACGAATCTGCAGTGAATTTGCGCAGGCTTATAGTAACCCAACTTGGGGGCAACGTCCCTCGTAATCCGCCAATATGGGTCTTGATCGATGGCGGCGGGGATGAGGCATGGGACGTTGTGGCCGACCAGGTCCGATTCGATAAAGGCTGGCGCCGCCTGAACCGCGGGGTAGAACAGCATGCCAATGTTCGTGCTCTCCTGAAAACCAAAGACTGCCTTGACCGTGGAGAAATTCATGCGTTTCGCAATACGAATCGCCAAATTGTACATCGCGCCCATGTTCTTCGTGTCAAGAATGATTCTAGTTTTCTTGGGGTCGAAGCCTAGGGCTATTATATCTAACGCGTTTTCGTATGCCCACCGCTGAGGTTCCTCCAAACTGAATTCATCGTTGTAAAGGAACTTCTCATCATCCGTCATCTGGAAGTACAGTTTCGCATCAAACTTGTCCTGAAGGTACTTTGTGAATATCCACGGGGCCAAGTGCCCTATGTGAACTGGCCCGGAAGGGCCTCTACCGGTGTAGAGGACGAATTTTTCGCCCGCTTCGTACCGTTGAAGGATCCAATCGAAGTCTCGGTGTGAGAAGAAGATGCGTCGTTCCAGCTGTGGGTGTAATTCGCCTGTGAGTTTTCGTATTCGCTCAAGAGTTTCTGGTGTAATCGGTTGGGTGCCGAATTCCCTGGCCAGTTTATCGTAATCGATCTTGCCCGAGACTTCCCACGGCGTTACGACCATTTCCTCGTCATTTGCTGACACGTTCTAGACTCACCTACACTACTGGAATTCCAATGCTCTCTTGCCTTTCCTACTGCTAAGGGCTTCTGTTGGGCGAAACGTTTCCCTTGGCTAGGTTAAGGGTGGGAGAGAGCAGGATTTATTATGGTAGGTCCAAGGCAGAGAGCCTATCGTCGGGGCGGCCACAGTGACCAAAAAGAATGGAACAATAGCGAGCATTCTTGTCGCAATATTCCTCGTGGTTGCCGCCCTCATTGATCTCAGGATAGCAGCAGCCATCGCGGCAGTCTACTTGATCGGTTTCGCAATCAACCGTGTGTTATCGAAGAGACGTAAGCAATAATCGGCAAGAGCAAGCGGGTAAACGCTTCGAAGACTTCCAAAGGGGATTAGTTAAGTGAATGAAGGGCATGAGAAATTCATAGAATCCGGCAAGATCCTAGCAGCCGTTCGCGAGTACGTTCGAGGGCTTTCTATCCAGGGCAGGCCGATCCTTGAGGTTTGCGAGCTGGTGGAAGGGAAGATACGTGAACTGGGTGCTGGCCCGGCATTCCCATGTAATGTGGGGATTAACGATGTGGCCGCTCACTATACAAGCCCCTGGAGAGACACCAGTGTTATCCCGTCGAGCTCGATTGTGAAGATTGATTTTGGGGTCGAACTGGATGGTTTCGTGACGGATACAGCGATTGCAATTTCGCTTAATCCCGCTTATGACTCGATGGTTGTCGCCGCCGAGAACGCGCTGAAGGAGGCCCTTGCTGCCATTGCGCCAAACCGAAAGCTCTCTGATATCGGGAGCGTGGTTGAGCGTTGTATTCAGCGCTACGGATTTAGGCCGATAAGGAATCTAACAGGACATAAGATTGACCGTTACACACTTCACGCGGGCAAGTCTGTCCCAAACGTGGCTGGCATCGAAAGTGGGAAGTTTGAGTTAGGAGAGGTCTACGCCATTGAGCCCTTCGTTACTTTGAGGGATGCTGAAGGGGCAGTGAAAGACTCATCGATGTCCTACATCTACCGGTTTGTGAAAACTAAGGGAGCTAAGTCTAAAGAAGCCAACCTTTTGGCCGAGTACATTCGGGACACCTACAAGACTCTGCCCTTCGCAGCCAGATGGGTTTACGGAGGATGGAAAGATGGAGATGTAGGCATCGCGTTCGAGGAACTTGCGAGAAACCGGTGCGTTGTCGGTTATCCAGTTCTAGTTGAGGCAAGCGGAAACGTCGTGGCCCAAGCGGAGCACACCATTCTCGTCACCGAGAATGGTTGCAGAGTGTTGACTGCCTAAGTTTTCTTTGTCTTTGGTTCCTCGGCGTAAATGACGTCCACGCGCATCGTGCCTTTGCATTGTTGACATTGGCCAACATCTTTAGGCACGTAATCACCCGTGCTGAAGGTTCTGACGACCTTGAAGCCGCAATTCGCGCAGATGACTACGCTTAGGACTTTAGCAGCTATCGTTTGAAGTACCACCATCCTGTGTCGCATTTGCCTAATTGACGATACTGACAACACGATTCCGACGGACGCCATGATTCCGTACACGAAGAACTGTGGAAACTCGGCGGTCTGGTAGTAGTTGAGTGCTTGAAACATGGCCCAAAGCGAAATCGCAAATATCACTAAGCTGAACGCGATCAACATGTACGCGTAGAACATTGACGGACGATTAGCCAACCCATGCCACCTAGACTATTCCCGCAGTGTTACCGATTCCGGCAACTATGACTAGTTCTCCTTCCTTCGTCCGTTCAAGAACGAGGTGCTTGATCCGTTCGATCACTGGCTCCGCGGCCTCAGCGATCTCCTTCTTCATCGTTGTAACTGCTTCCTGGATGCTTTGTTTGACTACGATTGCGAAGACGGGTATCCCGAACTTCGTCGCTTCTTCTTCGATCTTGAAGCGTTCCGTGCCAATTCCTCCGATTGCAGCACCAATTCCCTCGCTGATTTCCCCCGTTTTCTCACCTTCGAGCTTTAGCGCAGCGTCAACCATTATGATCATTGCTGCTTTACCATTGTTTTCTTGGAGAACTTGGCGGATTGCGTCGCCGGGCTTCCCAACATTTCCGCCAGGGCCTTCGGCCTTCATCGCGATTAACCTTCGGCCTTCGAGAACAGTTTCTGCGGCGACCATGTCCTTCTCAACCTTCCTGGTCTCGTGGTTGCGCATGAGCTTTGACGCCACCAACGCCCCAGCTCCGTCACCAATAGGGTGGCCTTCCGCGAATGCTTTCGTTGCCCCTTGGTAGGCTTCGGCCTCCATCATAATCAGTGGAAGGAATGCCTGCAGTTGAATTATGACCATGATGCTGAACGTCTTCTTTCCTAGAAGGTAGAGGTGTCGGACTACTTTGAACATGAAGTTCAGAGCCCACGCGGCCTCAACCAAGTTTTCTAAGTTATTCACCTGCACTGAGTTAGCCTCGGGCGCAATTCTCGCTACATCCGACTTGAACCTCGACTCCCTCACATCAAGCAAATGGTCGAATTTCTGAACAACACCTGCTGGGTCCATACTCACAGGCTCTATCAGAAACTGCTCCAGTAATGAATTCAGTCCAGGGGTTGGGTCATCTTTCGACTTACCGATTTCGCGGAGCATCTTCAAAGTCAGGCCTTTGGCGTCATTTCTCATGTTCTCAAGTTTTCTGACCGCTCCGTCAATCTGCATTAGTGCGATTCGGCTCTGAATTTGCTGTCCAAAGAACATGAACGCGAAGAATGAGGCGAAAAATAGTATGTTCACTAGATTGTTGATGTTACTCGAACCCAAGAGTCCTGTTTCTAAGGCGATGCTGGCAAAGAGGTCAAGCAAGAGATTTTCCTCTAATATTATCGAGGATAAGCAAACTCATGCACGTAATAAACCTTCATTCAATCGCTGATGACCGGGTAAACGAAAAACTAGTCAAAATGGAGTCAGCAGCGGTCCGGGGCTCGCATGGCCTTTCGGAACACACTACTACCCGAATCGCCTGAGAGATTCACTTCCGTGTTCGGAATGGGAACGGGTCCTAGCTCTCAGCTATGGCCGCCAACTCCAACCCACCACCACTTCACCGAATAATTAAACGTTAGCGGTGTAACTACTGCGCAGCTGGGAATCAGGGTTGCATGACGTTGCGATAATTGGCGTTGGGATGGCGCCGGTCACGTCAGGGTCCGGGAAGAGCTTGATCGAGCTTTTCGTTGATGCAGCCGAACAGGCAATTGAGGACGCAGGCGTGGATAGAATTGATTCGATGTATGTCGGAAATATGATGTCTGGGTTCCTGCAAAATCAGGAGCACTTGGGCGCGTTGATGGCCACCGCGATGGGAAGAGAGGGCATGCCGGCGTACAAGGTTGAAGGAGCTTGCGCCTCAGGGGGAGTTGCCGCGAATGCTGGCGTGAAAGCCGTTCTATCAGGCCTTGAGGATGTAGTATTAGTTGGCGCGGTTGAGAAGATGTCAGGCTACAGCACACCTCATGTAACCTCTGGGCTCATGATGGCTGAAGACAAAGCGAGAGTGGGATCCACGGGTGTGACGTTCGTGGGCCTCAATGCGATGATCGCCAGGGAATACATGCACAGATACAAGGTTCCGCACGAAGCTCTCGCCGAGTTCCCTGTCTTGTGCCACGAGAACGGTCTCGATAATCCGAAAGCCCAATTTCACAAGAAAATCACAGTTGAGGATGTTCTCAAGTCTCCTTTAGTCGCCGATCCGCTTACGTTGTTTGATTGTTCAGGAATAGGGGACGGCGCTGCTGCCCTAATCCTCACATCAGCGGAAAATGCCCGCAAGTTCACAGATTCACCGGTCGCGATAGCCGCTTCTGCTGTTGCTACAGATCGGATCAGCCTTTACCGGCGCCCGGACATCACAACCTTCGAGGCGTCGCGAAAAGCTGTGGCCACCGCATACCAGAGAGCTCGAATAAATGCGGATGATGTTGACGTTTTGGAAGTCCATGACGCATTTTCCGTGTTGGGTATCATGGCGCTGGAGGACTTGGGCTTCGCAGCAAAGGGAACTGGTTCTCGAATGGTCAAAGATGGCGAGTGCGCGAGAGACGGACGGGTCCCAACTAACACGTTCGGCGGTTTGAAGGCGAGAGGGCACCCCGTCGGAGCAAGTGGAATGTACCAGATAGCAGAACTCGCCTTACAGCTATCGAATAAGGCCGAAAAGTGCCAGGTTGCCGACGCCAACGTGGGGCTCGCCCAGAGCGTTGGCGGAATAGGAACCACAATCACAGTTCACGTATTGAAAGGGTGAGAATAGCAGTTGAGTGAAGTAAAAGGCGTCCCAGGTTTCGTATGTCCAAAGTGCAAGTGGTCCGGCGTTTTCCAAACTGGACCTTGTCCAAGCTGCCACAATTCCACCGTGGAGGAAACCTTGTTTTCCAATCGGGGAAAGATAGCCACGTTTACCGTGATTAGATATCCACCGACTGGTTTCGAGGGCGAAAGCCCCTACGTGGTCGGATTGATAGATATTGAAAACGGCCCGAGAGTGATGGCAAGAATCATCGCGAAAACCGATGACGTTCAGATAGGCAAGTCAGTGTCTTTCTTAGGAGATTCTAAGGGCAGATTGGAGTTCACACTCTGACTTGTCTCTTCACCGCCATGTGAATGAATTGTACACTCCTCGCAGTTAGATCTCTGTGAACTGACGAACCACGGAAGGAGCCTTTCTCAAGCCCTCTGGAGCGTGTGACCGCGGAGCATTGACATTAGCCATTCCGAATTCAAAAGATGCTTTGTCTTTCCAAATTGAGAGCGCGGCCGAAGCCAAAGCCAAGGCGGCCCAGAAAAAAGATGCCTAGCATATGTTATACACGAAGAGGAGGGTGAATACACTGGCAGGCTCCAGGCATAAACATCGACTCGGTTCCGGGTGGAGATTGGTGGGGCCGAAGGGACTCTCCTGGTTCAGGGTGGAACCATTTTGAACCCTCGACTTCCGCCATGCCGTCATGTCTACGGGTTTCTTCGCTCCTGAAGTTCGTCATTCCGAACTGGTCCGCAAACCCGGAGGTTTGGTCTTCTGGAGCCCTTGGCGGGATCTTTCCCTGTCGTCATCCCTGGCTAGAGACCGCCGCTCAATCCGAATCATTGCGCCTACGGCCCCACACGGGTCGCGACAGGGCGGCCCCAACCACAGAGGCGTGGGAAGTTGCTATATGGATTTTGGCCCATAGCCGCAGTTGATTTGTCACCTAGACGCCGCCGTGAGGCCAATGTTTTCGGTATGGCCAGCAGAGAGTTGTGCAGCGAAAACGGCGGTTGGCTTGCACCCACAAAGGCGCGCCGAGCGTCGCCGCCAACTAGTAATATCCGACCAACATCAAATCTATCCGAACAACGTTGATCAGGATAGGCCTGATTGGGAAAACCAACGCGGGCAAAACAACGTTTTTCAATGCAGCCACCCTGCTGAGTGCCCCGGTTTCAACGTACCCGTTCACCACGAAGAAGCCCAATATCGGGCAAGCCTACGTGCGCACGGTCTGCGTCTGCAAGGAACTTGGCGTCAGGGATAACCCGAAGAATTCAACGTGCATTGGCGGTGCACGCTTCATCCCCGTTCAACTGATCGACTTACCGGGACTGATCAAAGGCTCCTGGATGGGAAAGGGGTTGGGGTCCCAATTCCTCAGCGTAGCCTCCCAAGCGGATGCCCTCATTCACATCACCGACGCCTCTGGAAGCCTCGATGCGGACGGAAAACTGACGAAGCCGGGTATGGGAAACCCCGTATCCGATGTGTACGATATTGAGGAGGAGCTTGTCAGGTGGGTCTCCAAGAACATCGAAAAGACTCTCAAGAAGATGAGGAGGCACTCCAAGAAAGGTGCCTCGACCGTGAGTCTCCTTGAACGAGACCTAGCTGGCCTGAAGGTCACACCCGACCACATTGTCAAGGCTCTTGAACTAAACGGTCTCATGGATAAGGACCCGGGGAAGTGGAATCGTGATGACCTGTGGAACTTTGCGAAGAGTGTTAGGCAGATTTCAAAGCCAACCCTCATAATTGCCAATAAGATGGACTTGTCGCCGGCCGAAAGGAACTACGCGAATCTCGCGAAGGAGTTTGGCCAAGCTTTCGTTCTTCCGGCCTCCAGCGATGCAGAACTGGCGCTAAGGCGTGCGGAGCAGAAGGGTTACATACAATACCTGCCGGGCGAGGAAGTGTTCCGTGTGAAGGACAAAGAAAAGCTAACCGCTGATCAAAGGGAAGCGCTAACCTATGTTCAACAACGCGTCTTCTCGAAATGGATTCAAACTGGCGTACAATTCGCCATCAACACGACTGTGTTCAAGCTTATGGGCATGAACACGGTCTACCCCGTTGAGGACATTGAGAAACTCGCAGACAGGAAGGGCAACGTGCTGCCCGATGTGTTCCTGGTCCCATACGATGCCACTGTCAAAGAGTTGGCCGCACAGGTTCACTCGGATTTGGCCAAGACAATGCTCTATGCGATTGACGCGCGCGCCAAGATCAGGCTACCTGGTGATTATAAGTTGAAAGATCGTGATGTCGTGAAGATAGTCGCGGCCACCAAGGGAAAGGGCTAGGACCTGATAACCTTCAGCAAATCAGCCCTTGTAATAATCCCCAATATGCGCCCTCGCTTGGCAACGAGCACTGCGGGCTCATACTGAAGAAGCGCTGAAACCGTTGATAGGGGTGTTTCTTCGCTAACTGTAGGGAAAGCCTCATCCATGATCTTCTCCACTGACTGCTTAGAGACATCGTCCGGGTTTGGGGCGGAAACAAGTTTCTCAAGGATGATCTTCTCGGTTAGGCTACCGACGACTCGGCCGTCGCTGAAAACCGGCAACTGCGAAAAGCCTGTCTCACGCATGACGCGCACTCCCTTCGCCACTGTTTCATGTGACTGCACTCCGACGATTTTTCCGTGGCTGACCACTTTTGCCTTCACCTCATTTCGTCGTTCTAGACTCTCCAGGGTGTCGAAGACTGCCTTGGTCTTCGTGTAAGAAGGACTAGTCCTTCCGCCCTCAATTTTCGCGATCATGGATTGGCTGACCCCTGCGAGTTTGGCGAGTTGCTTCTGGTTCAGCGTGAGGAGTCGCCTGCGCCGTCCAATCTCTTCCAGTTTGGGTAGCATGCCCTACGACCTGTTTCCGAAGGTTATTCCTAGGAGAAATGGATAGGAACATAGCTTTTGGAATACTGAATCGTCAAGAAATGAAACAATTTAGGCGCGCCAGGGGTCTACCCGGTCGTAAGTGATCTGTCTAGCTTGGTTCGTGGCTATCTCAAACTTGAAATGGTCAACGGGTGGAACGGTGTTCTTCACTAGCATCTCGTCAACTATTTGGCACCAATCACGGAACGACTTTATTATGGCCTGCCTTGTGACGGGTTTAGCTGTCAGCATCCAATTGAAGAACTTGGCCGTTCGCCCGTTAGGGAACTTCTGCATCGCGGCTTTCATGAGTTGCTTAGAGGTGGGAACCGTCGAACGTTTCACGAGTTCAAAGAAGCCTCCATCAGTTGATTCATACCCATGCTTTTCTCTAGTTATCATGCGCTCACGTTCCAATCGGTGAACCTGCTTCCAAACCGTTCGACTACTCCACTTCCTCCTGAGTGCATATTGGCTGCACGGGCCATGCATTGCGATGTGTTCAAGGATTTCCAGTTCTTTGCCTATTGGTTCAAATGATCGCGTCATTCTCAAGACCTGTTTACAGGGGTAAACAGGTAAGCTCCACCTTAAAACTATTAGCTCCTACTACTGAATAATAGGGAAATGAGTTTGCTCACCATCAGGTCGCTATCCCTAGATGAAAAGCAACTGTCAGAACTCGAACGCGTAGCCAAAGGCGAAGACCGCAGCGTTTCCTATCTTGTTCGACAAGCCATCAATCAATATCTCAAGAGTAAGGCGGCTGCGTCTTGACTTCTTCATCAGCATGCACTTGGTGCTCAAAACAATTCAGGGCAGCCAGCCAGGAGGAACTTGGGAAACTCATGAACCAACATGAGCCCGCATGCCCGAGGAATCCTAACACTTTCAATGCCGCTTTGCGCCAACTCGTTGATCAGAAACAGAGGTCGTCCTAGTCCTTGGCAATTTCCCTTCCCTGCGTGAAATGCAATCAACCAATCGGTGAACTTCACGATCCAACTTTGGTCGACAAAATCAGTCGGCATATGCAACTATGCCCAGGAGCCAAACAATGACTCGTAAGCCTCCGCATGACTTGACGTTAAAGCGAGAACGGGTTTCTAGTGCTGGAACCTCTGCTTATGGTTTATTCGGCTGGGGAGATCGAGCCCAATGAAACGCATAAGGCTACATCACTCAAAGCGGCCTATTACACTGGAGGAGTTAGGGCGCCGAGTTAACGCAGAACAGAATCTAGCAGACAAAATCGAGGCGACAGTAAAACCTCAGATAGAAGCATACCTCACGGCTTTGAAGTATCCGAAAGGCATGATGTCCACGACCGACAGCGCCGAAGTCCGCGACATTCTGAGGCGTATGGAGCGACAGGTTTCCCCCGGTCATAAATTAACCTTTCAAGATGAATCACGAATCGCGAGGACAGTTGAGGCTATGAGTCAAACCATCGTACCTTTCTCCGACGCGGAAATTGACGAGCAAAGAAAGCAGATTTCCAGTCTAGTATTTACGATGATTCGCTTTGCCAAGGAAAACCAACGTCTTCAGGATTTGAGAAAAGAGCAACTAGAACTCCTAGAAACTGCGAATAGGCAACTGGAACTTATCACACGCGGAAATGCTTTGCTGATTTCCCTAGGTGAACTCGAATCAAGATTACCCGCTATAGTCGATAGCTTACACACTTCTCTACCAAAATTCGGCAAACGGTTAGGGGTAGCCTCATAGTGGCGTGGGAATTGGGGAAACATATGAACGTCCAAGTCACGGGCTGGGGCGCTAGGTTTCTTCTTTCACCTAGCACAAAAAGGGCGCAAGTTTTCACGTCGCGGTCTAGGTTTCCCGCCTCGTGTTGTTTCCTTGCGGCCTTTTCCTGGCGCCTCAACCCGAGACATTCACAATCACAAAGAAACCGGCAGGGAGCCACCGGTACAGCGCTTTGGCCCCCGTCTTTGCCCATGTGGAGGCAATGAATTTTGATTTTTGCGGATAAACAGGTCTTCAAGGAAACATATGTGCCTGACAAGATCCTTCACCGAGATGACGCTATCTCAAAGATCCAGCATATTCTAGCCGACTTTCAGAGAAATGCCAAACCTCGCAACATCCTCTGCCTAGGAGGGTTAGGCACTGGCAAGACCGCTGCCCTTCGCTCTATTTGCAGGGAGCCACCTAAAGGCGTCAAAGCCGTCTTTGTGAACTGCGCCGAAACAAACACCCAGACAAGAATATTCAGGGCCGTTCTCGAACAACTCGGCGTCACGGTGAAGACCGGATTCCCTGGCGATTATTATTTGGGCTTGTTCAAGGCAGCCCTTCCACCACGTCTAATTTTGGTATTTGACGAGGTGGATCGGCTGATTCAGCACAGGGAAAGCGAATACGAGGAATTGTTCTACACGCTGATGCGAACCGTCGACCCAAAGGAAGTTGTTCTAATAATGCTAACGAACAAGTTCAACCTGGAAACGTTTCTACTCCATGAACTCGACCCTAAAGTTAGGGACACTCTTCCCTTTGAACGGATTGAGTTCCCTGATTATATGGCCTCGGAATTGAACGACATCATCTCCGCACGTGCAGAAATAGGATTCAATTCTTCAGCATATGACTCCGGAACAATGGCTCAAATCGCCCGCATTGTCTACGAACGTGGATTACGGGCTAGAGGGCTAATAGACCTAGGTCGAAAGGCAGGGGAAATGGCGGAATCAAAACAACATGAGAAAATCACTGAGGAAGACATCAACACAGCAAGCATCGAACTGCTACATGGCCGGAGCCTAGAGGTCATAAATCGGCTTCCACCCAACCTCCGCGCAATCCTAGCGATCATCCTACTCAAATCACCTATCATTGAAGAGGCTTACAGCCAATTCAAGAAGACTGCGCTTGGAAAAGATGTAACCAAGAACGTGTTCTACGGCTACCTAAAGGAACTTGAGACATTTGGCTTAGTCGAGAAGAAAACAATCAGTCGAGGATACGGAAGAGGCGTAATGGTTCGCCTCAGCGTAGCCGACGAACTCAGAAGCATGGTAGCCGACAGCCTCGCAGACACCACCACCCCACCGGACCAAATGAATTACCACCAACCACTACCACCACTACAACCTACAATATAAGAAATGAATGAAAATGTATCACCAGACGACGACAACAAATTCATTTAACGCGCTAGGGGTGGCGGGGGGTCTTCTTTTGAGTAGAAAGGGAATTACCCGTAGAACCGGGTCTCTCGGGTCTCATTGTGTGTGCTGTGGTACACAAAACGCCATTATTGGAGGATTCTCCTGAATGAGAAAGAAGATGGGTCAAGCGCGGCCGGGGAATCAGAACGCCAAGAAGACGCTTGCTTGGGTTGACAGTTTCGATCTAAGTTCCCAGGAGGGTGTCAGGCAGTTTCTTGCGGAGGTTGTCAAAGCCACTTGGACCGGAGACTTGGGTTCTAGGGCGGCGGGTGCTTTGAACGGGAGCCTTCGCCTTTTGCTGGAACATGAAGTTCTACCGCAACTTGAGGCACGAATCAAAGTCTTAGAGGATAACAGGGGAATGAAAGGGAATTGACGAGAATCAAGAAGCTGAATGAACGCCTAGACGCTCTTGAGCCGAACCTAGTTTCAAAGGTAATTCGACCAATCATCTTTCGCGGTCGACGGATTGAGACAGCTCGAGACGTTGATGAAGTCGTGGAGCAGGGAGGCCGAACCTATGCAGCAACCGCGGAAACCGAGGAGGATGTTCAGAATTGACGAAAATCAGCAACCTTGAGGAACGCGTACATCGACTGAACCAAACAGAGGCAGTTATGCCACCGTTGCCGCCAAATTCTCAATGCCTAATCGGTAAGCTCGTTATTCGTGCTCTCCTAATCTGTGACCATGAAGACAAGTCGTCTAGTGTTGAGGCTACGAACGAAGAACTAGAGAAACTCATAGCTGAGGGCGGCGGCGAGAAATGGTGCAACAATCCGGCTGCCGTTGAGTCTCTCCGCTTAAGACGCTGGTTCATCGACCACGACAAATTAGAGAACCTGATTCCTCGGCTATGCTACACCACCGAGATTAGCCAGGTTGACCGAGACATAGCGAACCAAGAGCAGAAACTAGAAACGAATCGGAAGGTAATTGCCTAATGACGAAATCAGAACTCAAGAAACTAGGGACACGGATTGATTCACTAGAACCTAAACCAGTGAATGCGGCGAATACGCGTAGTGAGCTGCTTCGTGGCCTCGTAACTCTTGGCGAGGACGATCAAGTATGTCTCGCCTATCTGATTCGAGACCTAGAAAAGGAGAACGTCGAACCAGAGAACTTTGAGGCTTGGCTTTCTAAGCGGCCCGAGAACCAACAAGCGTTAGCGCGGAAGGTCCTTGCACCTCTCAAAGAAAGACTCGACGCCGGCGCCGCGGAGTTAATGCGTGATAGTGACCTTGCGAAAGCTCAAGGTCTCACCGAAGAGGCGAAAGGAGACGTGGCAAGTCACGGTGAGTGAATCATGACTATTTCTCGGCAAACCATCGGCCTAATTCTCCTAGAAGAATGCGACAGCCTCGGGGCTTGGACGAAACAACACACCGCCTCCGCATATCAATCCGTTGACACAACCGATAAACAGTCTGGCACTGCCTCTTTCCTCACAACATCATCCAATTCGACGAGTCCCTACTATTCATATGGCGCTTTCACTAAACAGTTGAACATGGGGACGGGTGTCGGCAGACTCATTCGGATTTTTTACAAGGTCCACAATGCTGGCGTCGGAATAACTGTCGGCGCTTTCGCCGTTTACACAACTGATTGGAAGTCACCTGTGGTCCGTGTTGGAACCGTCGGGGGCGCGACCACTTGGTCAACTGCAACATATGAAACTCCCGCAGGTAACCCTGAAGGCATACAGAACTGTGAACTCGCCTTCGCCTATGCTTTTTCAGGTTCCACCATTCATGCGGATCGTCTCGTAATCTGCCAAAGCAAAAACCTGATCCTAGCGGATCTTGCTGTTGGGCAGACGGTGCTACTCTACAGGGCCAGCGGCACATTTTTGGACACGCAAACCGTAGCCGCCGGTGCGTCTTCGGTTACGTTCGACGTTTCCGCCGAGAACGTCCCCGAAAACATGTACTTCAAAATCTACGCAAGCGACGGCACCACCCTCATCGAAACCACGACCACTTGTGAGATGTGTGGGGGCGACGAATGGACCTGGACCGCTTCGCCGGGAACTTTGACTTTAGCTGCTGATGCTTTCATTATTCTCGCCTCATCCACAGGTTCTCCCACTGCTGCTCCCTACGTAGTGCGGGCAACGGCTACGCTTAGGAGACTGAACGGCGACCCCTATACTGGAGAAGCAATTAGCATCATAGTTGGACGCCCCGACGCAGTTACTTATTGTGATTCTAGCCTAACAACTGACTCAAACGGGGAAGCATGGTACGAGTTTAATTCCACTGTGGGTGGTCTTCAAGTAGTTGCGGCAATTTGGGGAGGTGACGCCACGGTTCCCGCAGCAACCGTCCACGTTGTGGTGCACGTGTTTGCGGCTTTGGAAAAACTGGACAAGAACAAGAACTTTCAGCTATACGTTGAGGGAACCGAGTACGAGTTCAACGGCGGCAACTACTACCTTTGCAGCGAGAACGTTCTCGGACAGTTCGAAGTGACGGTTCCAACTTGGCCCGATGTGAAGCCCGTAGTCATGGGGCTTGTTAGCATTTACAGGAAAGGTGTGAAGGAGTTCGCTGGGGTCCTCAAAATCGTTGAACGCGGTTTACTGCCGAAAACCATTACTCTGACGGGGCCCGACATTTCATGCCTGCTCGACAGCGTAACCGTAGACTACGAATCCTATTCAGCGAAAACCCCGCAGTATATTCTGAATGATTTGATTACGAAGTTTCCTTGCGGTCTCACGGTTGGCAACTTGGAAACCTACTCGGGGGATCCGATTAGCCTCGACATATTGAATTTGAAGCTCAGGGAGGCAATCAAGAAGGTTTGTGATGTAGTTGGATGGATCTACCGCGTGAACATGGATTACAGCTTCGACGCCGGTTCATCGTTCGGAACCTACAGCAGCGCGGCTTTCGTTGAAGGCGACACCGACAACCCTCTGTTACCTGGGTGCAGAGTGACCCCGGACTACACAGTTGCCTCCAATGACATTCACAGCCGAGGCGCAGGCGAAGCCAATTCTTCCCTTTCCAGCACAGCCCAAGACGCAGCAAGCATCATGGAAATCGGCCCGCAGCAAGCCCCGGTCTTCCAGAAAACTCTGAGCCACCAAGGCACACTTGACACGTCAGCGCGGGCAGAACTGAAACGCAGAACTCGCCGGACCGCATAAGGAGGCGAATCTGAATGGATGAGTACATTTGCGGCGATTGCGGCGTGAAAGGCGAAGTACCGTTCCGAATTGACAGCACTAGACCGTTTTACTGCAAATCATGCCTTGCGAAGCGTCGCCAGAAACGAGACGTAGCCTCGAAGCAGTGAGAATCCTGGACTTGTTCAAGTGCCCGCATTGCGAGGAACGGTGGCCGTCAAAGGCCTTCTTGAAAGTTCACCTTAGAACCAAGCATCCAAACCCTCCACCCGCCTGACAGAAAGTCCCGATGTCGGTACTTTCTCAGTGGGAGTTGTGGGTCTCACAACCTTTCCAGTTCCACCGCAATCGGCGCATTCCTCAAGATACCCGGTAGTTCCCACGATATGCCAATGCCCAAGAGCTCCTAGGCAAGATATGCAGGTTTCCAATTCTTTCTCAGTCAACCATACCACCGAGTCGACCTTCGATCTCGTGGTGACTTAACCGAGGAACCTGAGTGAAAATCAACGGTCAGAGATAGATGAAAGAAAAGAAGAACAACTGCGGACTATGCACGCTTATTAGTAGAGAGGAAAATGTTTGATTCCTACACTAACCATGCATCCGCCCACAGCGCTCAGAGAAATCACGACCATCAAAGCTAGGCCCATTACGGTCGTTCCTCCGATCGAGCCGACATTAATCATGACGTTGTAGAGGTAATAGACCAGATCATGCATAAGAACGATCCGGAACGCTTCATCAACGACCGCTCCGTCGAATACCCTGTGTGTCTTGTGATGGTTGTTTCCTACACGAATCACACATTTTCAATGAGGCTCTATTCTACACCTAGCACGGAAAAGAGACAAGAAAAAAGAGACGTAGAGACATTAGTACTAATGAGTACTACTGAGTACTAATGAAAAGGATGGGAAAAACTAATGGAAAAGATGGAACATGTTGTCGGCTAACAATTCGACCGCCTCATGTATCACATGAGCGGTTTCCTTGGCTTCTTGTAATACCTTCTTACCCGACATGATATGCGCCACGACTATTCAATGTGCGAGTCGCTTATTTTATGCTTTCTTCTGAGTCTTAATGGAGGCAGCATAAAAGGCAGCTCCGATTATAAAGAGTAAAACCCCTGCGACCAAGGTTTGAACCCGCAATTCAATGATTTGTTGACCGGGATAGGTCTGTCCAGTCGCGGCAAAATAGAAGGCTCGAATACTCCAAGTAATCAGAAAGCTTGCAATCAGACTGCCTATGACTGCTCCTAGCCCTCTAGTTTTCGTCAGCCCTTTTCGACGGTCAAGTGTGATGAGCGAAGCCGCTACAAATACGCAGCTCAGAATCCAAGGGGTCTGTAATATGAGCACGGCCGTTATGATGGGCTCTCCATTTTGGAGGGCATAGGACACAACCCCCCCAGTCCGATATGAATCGGCAATCGTAACAATTATCGCAATGAGACCTAGGAATCCTATAATCACATCAAATAATGATTTCCCTTTCAACGGGCAATGCCCCGAAGCATGGATATGGGAGTTGAAGAATTACCTAAAACTGCTTCGAAAGGGCTATCCGACGGTTTTTTACAGCCCTAACCATCCGACACCAACTTGAGACAGCCTACCTGAAAGCCCAAGAAAAGAGACGGTCAAAAAAAGAGGAAAGAAAAGACGGGAGGCTAAGTTTTCAGCGTTTGCTCTCAGCCTTCTCCCGGGCCTTGTACATTTCGTTGAGGAAGCGTAGGTTCTCGGCTCCCGCGGTGTCCGGTTTCTCGCCCTTCGCGTCCTTGAAAATTTCATCCATATTATTTAGGAGACGTAGCCATTTCTGGTCTTTCCGAACCAGCAGCGCGGCGTTTTCCTCTAAGACGGTTTTGATTCCCTCAAGGATCGCCATGTCCAAACTAGGGAAGCGCCCATGATTCACCAAGTCACACATGGCCGAGTATGCTAATTCCGGTAGAAGAAAACCGTTCAAGAGCCAGTGATTGACGCCATACCAGGCTACCGTGCTATAGTGGCTTCTCGGTTTAGATTTCTTGCTCATTCTGATTTCACCTCCGCGGGTTTCCGGTGGACCGCGAGATACGCGGCCATCCAATGTTTACACGGCAAGCCGGTTACGCTGCCTCTGTGGGTCCAGTCGGGGCAATCGCATGACCGGCCTACTAGGTCCACTTGGTAGGTTTTCGCTGGGTTGCTTTGACTTCGCACTAGGAACATGCCTGGACCGTTTTCCTCTACGAGATCCACGAGGTTTACGGCTCGGTCTAGGCGGGTGCTTACGCGGAAGAAGTCGAGTAGTTCTTTCTCGGTTGTTTCGTTCAGAATGAAGCTAGCCATAGTGTTTATCCCTGCACACTATAGGTATAAGCATAAACTATTTAACCGTTGTGTATGAATACACAGTACAGATGCCTATGCGATACAAGAACGGAGAAAGACCCAAACACATCACAGAGTGCCTACGCAAGTCTGCCCCTAGAGACCTATCCATCGAGGAAATCTCCAAAGAAACCGGCATTCATAGAAACACCGTCTCGAAGTATGTCTACAGTCTGGAGAAAGAGGGCAAGATCGTTTTGACCCGCCAAGTTGGAGGCGCGAAGTTCTACACGGTCAAAGAGGGTAAGGGTTAGGGTTTGGAGTCCATCTTGGCCTTCAAGTTAAGCGGCGAATGGATCGACGGCGCCAAGAAACGAATCGAGATCGCCCACCAAACCCGCCTCAGCAACCCACGCCTAAGCGTCGACATTCTCCTGGAAGTGGTGGGTGAGTTGCTTAAGCGGTTGCCCACTGAGACCGAGACCTGAATTTCTCTAGGCCTTCTTGTCTTTCGGTGTCTCTTTCCGTTCGCTTGGCACAAACGGGTGTCCCTTTTCGTCGCTCACTATGAAGCCTGAGGTGGCTTGGAGCATTCGAACCGCTAAGCGCAACTGCGCAACTTCCTCTTTGAGGGTTTTGACTTCTTCGCCGCTTGCCATTGCGGGACCGTAGACTTGCCGGAGTTCGCCCCACATCCAGGGTTCATCGTTGTAGCATTGAATGTACCCTTTCTGATCCAAGATATGGCCCAGCGCGAACTCTGAGGCCTCAAACGAAATCTTCTGCAAAGTGCATCTGGTCCTGAAACAGTCTCGTAGGTCATGCAACGTGACTCGTGCTTTAGGTGGAGGAATCGGCGCCCTTTTCAGAGCTGTGTTGAAACTTGATTCCAAGTAAACAACGGCTACATTGTACCTCTCGTGGTCTAGGGGTAAGCCTTTGATTGTGCTGATTGGCAGCGTGATTTCGGAGGCGAAGATTTCCCTTAGAACCGCCGTTGGAATCAATGAGTAGAAGGGCTGATCGTTGTTCTTTCTGCCTGCGAAGTCGAAACGGTAGTATTCAGCCGTGGGATTTCTGGCTAAGTAGTCCTTGACCTGCTTCCATGTTTCCGCCTTGTTGAACTCCAAGAACTCCGAGCATCCCCAGGCGCTGTGAAGCATCAACTCGAAAACTAAATTGTACGGTTTTCCAGCCGCGTTAGCGACCGCTTGCGCTTCCTCCCAACTCAGAAACCCCTTCCTATGCGCGGCTCTCTCCTCTCTACTCTTCTGATGGCTTAGGCGATCTTGGGGAGGATAGAATCCGTTCGCTCGTAGGAAATTCCTAAACGCTAACAGCGCCTTATGTCGACCGGCTGCCGTCATGCCGTTCGTGTTCTTGGCGTCGGTCCAAACTTGGTTAATGTCCGCTTTCGCTTTCAGAAGAACTTGTTCCGGTGTGAGATCCATGCCTTTCAGCAATCGACGCAAATACGCGCGATAGTATTTCGCGCCATGTTCGCCGAGTTCTCCCGCTTGCAGTTTGTTCTGAATCCAGGTCTCAATCAGGTCGCTCAATTTGTTCTCCGTATTCCAAATAGGCATGTAGTTACATATGAACGTGCTGTTTTCCTAGGAGAATACTTTCTTGTCTCAAATTTATATTATAGGAATATTGCATTTGCAGTACAAATCTCTCAGTGAAGCGCGAAATGAGCAAACCTCGAAGCCAATCAGAAGGCGCCGCGGCGTTGACCCACAGGCCAAGGTCGTTCCTGTTCACATCTGAAAGCGTTACCGAAGGCCATCCGGACAAAGTGGCCGATCAGATTTCGGATGCCATCCTAGACGCCATTCTCGAAAAGGACCCGACGGCCAGGGTCGATATTGAAACGCTGATAATGAAAGGAACCGTCGTAGTCACCGGGCAAATATCAACCAAAACCTACGTAAACATGCCAGAGGTCGTCCGCAGTGTTCTACGAGACATCGGGTTTGATGATGCGAAAGTAGGCCTCGACTGGGAAGCATGCGGTGTTCTCGTTTCCGTTGAGGAACAGTCGCCTGACATTGCAATGGGTATCGATAAGGAAGACATGGGGGCGGGCGATCAAGGCATGATGTTCGGCCATGCAACGAATGAAACCCCCCAACTAATGCCCTTGCCCATCGTGCTTGCCCACGGCCTCGTGAGGAGGTTAGCTGAGGTAAGGAAACAAAAGATTCTCCCTTACCTGCGCCCAGACGGGAAATCGCAGGTAACCGTGGAGTACGAGAACGACAAGCCGAAACGAGTAGATGCTGTAGTGATCGCTGCTCAACACGACGAGAGCGTGTCCCGAGAACAACTGAAGAAAGACATTATCGACAAAGTCGTCAAAGAAGTTGTCCCGAAGAACATGCTCGACGACAAAACGAAATTCTTCGTCAACGAAACTGGAAGGTTCACGATAGGCGGCACTTTGGCTGACACGGGTCTGACGGGGCGAAAGATAATTGTTGATACGTATGGCGGAATTGGCAGCCATGGCGGCGGATGCTATTCCGGAAAGGACCCAACCAAAGTCGATCGGTCCGGAAGCTACATGGCACGCTACATTGCAAAGAACATAGTTGCCGCAGGCCTAGCGGACAAATGCGACGTACAAGTAGCCTACGCCATAGGGGTCTCCAAACCCGTCTCAGTCATGGTAGATACGTACGGGACCGGAAAGGTGCCTGACGAAAGAATCACGGAGGCAGTAAAGAAAGTGTTCGACATGAGGCCAAAAGCAATTATCGAACAACTCAAACTGCGCAGGCCAATCTACAGGAAGACGGCCGTGTATGGACACTTTGGGCGGAACGATCCTGACTTTCTGTGGGAACGCACCGACAAGGCTGAAGAGTTAAGGAAGAACATCTAGACTTTCGCCTTTGGGAGCCTCGGGGCGAGTACGTTTTGGTGCTCGCAGGATGAATGGCGGAGTCCCCTACTCCACCGTCATATTGAATTAGGGCCAGTTTGTTGTTCGCCTCTCTAACAGCAATGCGAGGCGTGAAAAATGCCTGACTCAAAGTCCGCTCGGGCGAACGCTGAGGCAGTGGGAAGGGTACTGGCCATTGTAATCGTCGTCTTCTCAGCAGTCAGCTACATTGTCTCATTGGCAATAGGACCTGTCCTATTCTTTTCTACATCAGACGGTTTACAGGCAGCGGCACGTGCGATTCATGAGATTCCAGTCATTTTCTTCATGGCTTTGCCTATCGCGATCCCAGTAAGAGCCAACTTTGGTGTCCTGTTCATCGGAATTTGGGTTGCCTTCCTCATCTGCATCGCTCTAGCATGGTTCAGTCGAGGTGGCTTTCTCAAAACGGTCAAAGGTGAGATTACGAAATCTGTCCCATTCGCGAGAACCAACTTTCTCTTCGTTATGCCGTTAGTCGGATCAGCGCTTCTGTACGCCACTATTCTGATAAGTCAATTCCAAGAGACGCAGGGAGTTCAGACTGGCAGTTTGAATTTTCCACCCCAAACCAGTCCGTACGTGATTTTAGTGAACCTCGCCTTCGCTCCTCTACAAGAGGAATTCGCGTTCCGAATCACTTCAATCGGTATCCCTCTTGGAGTTTACTTGCTCTATCGCTACCGTTCTGACCAGCGTGTTTCCAAAGCTCTGCCTCGATTGAAGTTGCTTATCCTCGCCATGTTCAGCCCCGAGCTTGCCAAGATGAGGTTGGGATATCGGAACGTTCACGAGAACGGATTCATTCAAGGAATAAGCCCGCTGGAATGGATACTGATTCTCATCACATCATTCGTCTTCGGGGCCGCCCACTACTTGCTGGGCGGCGGGTGGGACGTGGGAAAGGTATCTACCGCGTTCTTGGCAGGTTTGGTCTTCGCAGTAATGTATGTGGCCTACGGTGCCTATGCCGACATCCTGCTTCATTGGTTCTTCAACTACTTCTTCACAGTCTTGGACATGGCAAGCTCTACCTACGGCGGAGTATTCCGCGCATTCGCAACCATAACCGAACTCGTCAACCTAACAGCCGGCCCAGTCATCCTTGTAGCCTTTCTGCTTCTGTCAGCTTGGAGATTAGGACGATACCTCACCTTCAGGGCAACAGGATAGCAACACGTCCAAGCGATTAGACATTTCGACAATTTTATACGCCAAGATTGCTTCTCAGTAGAACTGGTGCTTAGGGGCTTGTATCACCGCCAAGTTCAGTGACACCCAAAGACTCTAGTTCTCAAAGGAAAGACACGCAGAATAAGCCCACAACGGTGACAACTAGTTTGAGCCTAGGCAAAACTGAAACCGTGAAGAAATATCTTCCAAAGATACCTGAAAAGCGGTGGGACCATACCCTAGAGCAGAAGATTTTCGACACCTGGCAGTCGGAACGCATCTATGAACTCAGGCTCCAAAAAGGTAAGAGGCCTTTCGTGATCGACACACCACCACCATATCCTTCAGGCACATGGCACATCGGCGCGGTGGCAGAATACTCGCAAATAGACATGATCGCCAGAACTGGCCGCATGCTCGGATACCCAGTCCTATTTCCAATCGGCATCGATAGAAACGGGCTCCCCGTTGAAATCTACACGGAGAACCTGTACAAGGTCAAAATGCGTGACGTCTCCCGAGAGAAGTTCATCGAGCTCTGCGGCACCGCGCTCGATGACTTGGAGAGCAAAATGGTTGCCACCATGAAACGCCTAGGCCTTAGTTGCGATTATGCCGCAAAGTACAGGACGGACCAAGAAGAATTCCGGCGACTGACCCAGAGCACATTCATCGAACTTTGGAAGAAGGGTTTGATTTACGAGGCAACTAGGCCGAACAACTACTGCCACGAGTGCGGTACTACAATAGCGGACGCTGAAGTGCAATACGAAGAGCTGCCCACGCGGCTAGTGTATGTGAAGTTCAAGGTGCAAGAAACTAGCGAGCCCCTAATCATAGCGACCACGCGGCCGGAACTTATCTGTGCCTGCCAACGTGTGATTGTAAACCCGTCCGATGAGAGGTATACAGGGCTGCATGGCAAACACGCGACGCTGCCGATCTACAACCGAACCGTCGAGATAACCCCGCACCAGAGCGCCAAGCCTGAGTTTGGAACGGGCGCAGTGATGATTTGCAGTTACGGAGACTACACGGACGTTCTCCTATTCAGAGAACTGGGGCTGGAGGAGATCATCGCTGCAGGCACGGGTGGACGCCTTACTGAGGCCGGAGGCCCTTACCAAGGCCTTAGGATAAGTGAAGCGAGAACCAAGATCGTCCAGGACCTTGGATCTCAAGGCCTCATCGTGAAAACTGAGAATATCAACCACCGAACACCCGTCTGTTCACGGAGCCAGACACCGATCGAAATCGTACCGATGAAGGAATACTACCTCAAACAACTAGACTTCCTTCCCAAACTCAAACAACTCGCCCAGAAAATGCGATTCCACCCCGACGCCAACAGACAGATTCTGTTGGATTGGCAAAACTCGATCGCCATCGACTGGCCAATTTCGCGCCGCCGCGTGTACGCCACCGAAATCCCCGTCTGGTACTGCAAGGAATGCGGCCAACCGTGCCTACCGCCACCTGGCCCTTACTACAAACCCTGGAGAGATCCGCCCCCGGCCAAGGAATGCGGCAACTGTGGGTCGAAGGATTTCGAGGGGGACACAAGAACTTTCGATACTTGGATGGATTCAAGCATCTCATCCCTCTTTATTACCAAGTACAACCGTGACGAGAAATTCTTCAAACGCGCTTACCCCACAACAATTAGGCCTCAGGGCAAGGACATTGTTCGTACGTGGCTTCACTATTCCATCTTAAGATGCTACCAGCTAACCGGCAAATCCCCCTTCGAGCACGCATGGATCGGAGGATTGGGTATGGATGAGCAGGGTCAGGCGATGCACAAGAGCAAGGGAAATGTCATTGACCCCGGGCCCGCGTTGGAAAAGTTTGGATCTGACGCTTTCAGATTCTGGAACGCTTCGGAGGCCACGCACGGCTCAGACTTCCGAATCTCAGAGGCAAGAATTCAGGGCGCCCACAAGTTTCTGACGAAACTCTGGAACCTCTCCAGGTTCATCTCATACTTCCCGCAAGTGAAAACCGCCAAGCCCACTGCGAGCGACCAATGGGTCCTAGCCGAACTCGCCAAACTAATCGAGAGCAGTTTGAAGGGTTATCGAGACTTCAATTTCTTCACGCCCGCAAGCGAGATACGGGATTTCGTGTGGGAGACCTTCGCATCCCACTATGTTGAAATGGCAAAAGCGAGGGCTTATGGCGAAGGTTGCTCCAAAGCAGAGCAACGAGCAGCTTGGTACACGCTCCACACAGTGCTCAAGAATCTACTATTACTCTTGGCGCCAATAACACCCTTCATGGTAGACCACATCTGGCGCCAACTTTACTCGAAGAAGAGCGTGCACGTGCAGAAGTTTCCAGAGGCAAAATGGCCCAAGGCATTAGGGCGTAATACGGAGAAAATACTAACTTTCAACCGAGAAGTGTGGAAAACAAAGAAGGACAGGAACCTAACTCTTCGTGATCCCGTGGAGATGCAAGTTCCAAAAGCGCTGGCCCCGTTCAGAGAAGACCTGATCAAAATGCATTCGCTAACCACAGGATCCTAGTCGGATTGCAACAGTTTAATACCACAAGTGCATTTCTAGCGTTGCGATTCCGATGAAGATATCCGAACTAAAGCCCGGAATGAAGAAGGTAGACATTACCGCGAAGGTTCTATCAATTGCTGACGCCCGCGAAGTCACGACCCGAGCTGGGGAACAATCGAGGGTGGCAGAAGCTGTTGTAACGGATGATTCTGGCACAGTTAAGTTGACTCTCTGGAACGAGCAGATAGAACAGGTGAAGGCCGACAACACCGTCACCGTCGAGAACGGTTACGTAACCAGTTTTCGGGGCGAAACCCAGCTTAACGTGGGCCGCTACGGCAAGCTCACCGTTCAGTAAGTAGGCACCGCATCTTCGGTGTCGCCGCTAGTGGCGAAACTTGAGCGCGGACGACCGATTTGACGAAATCAAAAAGCTCCTTGACTCAACCATCAGCGAATTTCAATCACTCTTCCAATCGGCCGGCGGGTTCGAAGAATCTCGCGTCGGTAACGGCTGGACTCCGGAGAAAATCCTTCCAGATGTCTACTATCTTGAAACTAAACCGATCGAAGAACTCACTCGGATCGCTGAAGACCGAAAACGAGCGCTCTTCAAGCATCGAGCCCTGTCGTTTCTTAAACCACAAGAGGGCGAGGTGCATCTCTTAGGCGAGCCGCGGCTACGTTTCGTTCCGTTTTGGCGCATCAAAGGCTACCATGAATGCTTCTATTTTAGGGGAAACTCATACAAAATCGACCTCCCCGACGACGTTGTTGCCGTTGAGGTGGAAGGGAGGATACGGGACCTCATTGAGCGCGAATCAACTGATTCTCAGAAACTTACAAGCTTGACCAGGCGTCTGCTTGGGCGGCGCGAGTGGCCGGGCGCCAAATCATTCCGCTTGGGTGATGTAACTGAACTCGCCTATCAGTACAACGAAGGATCCATCTTTTCGAATGCTGAGGGGAAGGAAGACTTGGAGGCAGAGGCTTTCTTTGAGGGCAAGGTTCCGCTCCAGAAAATCATGCCCGAGATGCTTGAATCACATTTTCCCGGCGCTGAGATGCGGCCAAGTTCAATGTTGAAGGTGGATCTTGTACAAAGGCTACATTCAATAATCGTGAAGCCACCCGCAGCTTTTTCGAAGATCCTAAGCAACAGGTTCCAGATCACTGAATTGGCGCAATTCCTGATGCCGACGTACACGTTCAGCTTCGAGTGGCATAGGGAACGAAAAGGCCTTGTCATTCACGGCTATACAGGGAGTATCCTTCAATAGGGATTCCCTAACGAACGGTCCCCTGTTTGAAACGTTGGGAAGCCTTCCGCAAACGGAAATAGACCTTCCGTCCAAATCTTGTCACCGTCCACCGTCCAAACAGAATTATCGCGACGAGAACTGTGATTGATACCAAGAAGAGATATGGTTGCGCCTTGACCTCATAGCTTTCTGTTGCCGAATTCCCGAATGGGTCTGATGCCTGCACCTTCAATGTCCAGGTTCCGACTCGCCAGAGGTCTGAAAGCCCGCTTGCGTACGAGGCGCGCCATGCCCCAAGGTTCGGGTCGTAGACCGAGATCAGGTCTGAGTTGGAGGTACCAGTCGAAACAAAGACACGTACTGTTCCATTAGTCAATGGAGTTCCGTCAGGGTAGTTTACCTTTGAGATTATGCTGACTTGGCCGAAGGGAACTTGAATCTGTGTACCATTGAGTTCACTAGAAATAACCAAAGTGGCGCTCTGCACTTCGAAGTAGCTCGAATAGGTATCCGCGCCAGCGCCCTTGTTCCCGAAACCATCATCAAATGACATCGCTGGTACGCCAAAACGATATTTCGTGTTGAGCGTAGCATTCTGGGGGATTCTGCTGTCAGCCTCCCACACTCCGTTTGTGGGGTCTGCCAAGGAGAAGGAGGGGAAGGCTGCAATTGATTGATTCAGTAGCAGCACAACGGGGCGCAAGTCAGGCTGTGATTTCAGCACTGGTGTTCCATCAGGATACTTGAATGCAAGGGAGATCTTCGCCGTATCAGTGCGCGGGTAGCTCGAAGCTGGTTGGCTAACTATGCTTAGCGAAAGCACAGCCTGGGTTGCGGTGAACCTCGACAACGAAACGAAGTCCTGCTGTGCGTCGTCATAAATCCCGGTCCCGTCTATGAAAACCGTGTAGGCGTCTGTTACCGCGTTCTCCGGAATCCGCCATGTGTGGTTGAAGTTGCCAGTTGTTGTCGAGACAAGCGAGGTTTGGTGAACAAAATTCCCCGCGGGGTCCCGAATAGTTAACCTGAAGCTTATGCCGGGGAAGAGACCGCCACCAAGTACATTGACCGATTCTGTACGTTGGTAAAGTGGTTTCTCAGTTCCCCAGATGCCATAGTGGGCACGCGCTTGAGAATTGTCGGTAGTGCTGGAGGTAGATACGCTTACAAGGTACGTGCCCAAGGCGGCGGTCGCATTTATGGGCAGGCCTGTGCCCGGCGGTATCTGGCCGCTTGAAACCGGCGTGAAGCTTACTCCAGAGTAATGTGTGGCATTGTCTACCGGCCGCTGAAGCCAAACAAAGTAGGGCAAGGTGCCTGAGTAACCTGAACCGATCAACGTAACCTGCTTGTCGCGAGGTGTGTGCAGTGGCTGGTCAGCGCTCAAAACCGGCGCAGCATGGGCGGGGTATGGGGCTAGGCCACAGACGATTATGAACAATATCAGGGCAAATAGAAAACGCTGAGCACTTCTCACCTTTTCCTACTCCAAACCATTCATTTTCAATGTTCGGTTGGCGCCGGGAGAGGGATTCGAACCCCCGAGGCCCATAAGGGCCACGGGCTTGCGTGGCATCGTACACTCAAGGCCCGCGCCTGTAGATCGAGTCTCCAGACTGCTAATCCGCTCGGCCATCCCGGCGCTACGGTAACCCCTGAAGCCGGTTCTTATTTATGTTCCGAGATGACTTGCCACCAGTGATAAGTCGAGAAGGCCGCCCCTGTGCCAGTTCCAGGTTACCAGTTCCTACCCCACACCACAGACGCGTACATTCAGGCAAGTGGTTCAACTCTGGAAAGGGCCTTTGAATACGCCGCAGTGGCGCTTGTCGACACAATGTGCAACGTCGAATCCATTTCAGCGAAAGTAACGGAAACTGTGGAGGTTGATGGTGAGGACGAAGTGATTCTTCTTAACCGTTGGCTAGAAGCCGTCCTCCTCAAGTTTGAGCTGGAGAGAAAAGTGTTCTCACAATTTACGGTTCAACCCATACAAAGGAGACCTGCAGGTTTTCACCTGAGTGCGAGGATTTCTGGAGAAATGTATGATGGTAAGAAACATGGTGCGAAAGTTGAGGTTAAGGCGGTGACTTTTCACAAAATGGAAATCGAACGAGAGGGGCCGGTTACGACTCTTCGTTTCATTGTGGACCTCTAAGTGACTCTAAGGGGTTCCCTGCATTGCGGCTCTGAATTTCGGTATCAGCATTAGCTGGGACGGGTCCACTCCTCTGACCGCGGCCAGGTATACCGACACGTAGTCCCCGAAAAGAATCGCGGTAAGCAGCTGGCTCAACTTGTCCTCCCCCGTTCCCCAAAACTCAACGATCTCAGGAAAGCTAAGCTCATGGAGAAGAGCGGTGAGCCTTTCTCGCGTCCGTCTCTGTCCTTCAACCTCGTCATTATTTCTCAGGAGGATCGGCTGAACGCTCGTGAGTTGGACCAGACTCTTCAGTCCTTCGATGTCATCGTGGTACGCTTCTGGTACTGTGTAGTAGAATGCTGGCATTTTGCTGTTCTCGTTGAGTTCGTTCTTGAAGCGCCGCAACACACTACCGTTCTCCTCGTTCCCTATCAGCAATGGAACCTTGTCCACAAGAGCTTGAGCCATTTTCTTGGCCGGATTTCGATCCGCTGGGACAGTTGGCTTGATTTCTAGGAATTCCTTCTTGAGGGCCTGTGCTCCCTTAGAGAGGAGCGCGCCATAATCTTCGACGATTCCGGCCGCTCCCATGACATAAACCGCGGCGGCCAATAGCTCGGGCAGTGCCACTCTCGGAAGCAGCCCAGCCGGAACCTTCAGGTGCGGCAAGCCATCTTCCTCTGCTTCAGCTAGAAGCTTGCCGCCTGAGCTTATCACCGCACACGCCGCTCCCCGATGCTTAGCTTCGTCCAGCAAGCCCAAAGTTTCTTGAGTTTCCCCGGAGTAGCTGATGGCTACGAACAACGTTCGTTTCCCCACGAAATTCGGAAGTTTGATTGCCCTGCAAATTGAAACAGGAACCTGGACTGTGTCTCTTGAAAAGTCAGTTAGTATGTCACCGGCGATTCCGGATCCTCCTACGCCTCCGAAGACCACGTTGCGCGGGGGTTCGAGTTTCATAGGAAATGTAGAAGCCGCGTCAGGCGGGATGGAGAATCGTTCCGCTGTCCTCTCCATGATCGCAAGCATACCTGAGCGGTCAATGGTCCGCAGGGCCCCAGCGTCATCAAGTATCATGGTAACAAGAGAATGCGGATTAGCGCAATAAGATTCATCTTCCGGCCTGTAATTGGACGATTTGTGGCTCTGACACTTTGATCCCAAGGACGGCTGGGCTGAGGGTTGCGGTTCCCGCCTCCCTCGTCTCAGATACGCCGCATTTGAGAGAGAAGACTGCAAAGCTGGGAGCCATCGCACGAACCTGCGCCATTTTCGGTGTCTCAGAAATAATACTGTACCCAGATGATCCCCAGCGCAATCAAAGACAAGAATTGGATTTCTGTCAGCGAATATTGGATTTCGTTGAAACCCCGCAATACTTACGGAAGAGGCTGTTCGGATTGCATCCCTCACTCAAGTTCACTGGCATATTGCCTCCCCTTCAATCGTCAAACCACAACGTGACATCAGACATTGGGAAATGCAACGTTGGGGACCTGAGAGACGGAGTCGTGGTGGGCGAGCGCAAGAGCGGGCTTGAAGTGGATGTTGGGCTCGGGCGCACGCTCAACTGCTCCGGAACGCTTCCCATCGGCTCCAGAGCAACAGTCCGAATCACCAACCTTGGGAAAACACTCATCGGAGAAATTGTGCCAGAATCTGAGAAACCCAACAATTGGGGCTATAGAGTCAAGGGCTCTCGACTAGGCTTGGGGCGGCTGGTCAAGGAAAGCCAGGTTGACCTCAGGATTGGTACATCGCGGTACGGGGTGTCGATTACAGACCTCTGGACCAGCCTCGCACATTCGCTGAGTACTGCGAGTTCTGTCATCGTGGCGTTCGGGTCTCCAAAGAGGGGGCTCCTAGACATTCTGAAGGATGAAGGTACAACACCGAAGGACGTTTTCGACTACTTCATCAATACCGTCCCAGGCCAGAATGTTAACACCCTCCGCACCGAGGAAGCGATGCTGGCCTCCCTGAGTTTGCTCAACCTCGCCAGACATCATCCAGGCTGAACGGCAACTGACACAGACCCGGCAGGCATTCGATAGTGCCTGGATTTCAACCAGAAACCGGCTCAGCTCGCTAAGCATATATTAGGGGCGTCGAGTTAGATGCCGAAAATTCAGAGAACGATCACTGTCTCAAGACTGGTGTGAAGATTGGTTAAGACCGTTGAAGTCTACGACGCTGAAGGAAAAGCTGTTGGCAAAGTCGCTGTTCCCCCGTTCTTCGAGACACCAGTTCGGCCTGATCTAATCAAGCGGGCAGTTTTGGCCATTCAAAGCCACATGTTCCAGCCGCAGGGCCGTGATCCAATGGCGGGCAAACGAACAACTGCTCAATCAATAGGCGTGGGTCATGGCATGTCCCGTATTCCGAGGGTCAAGGGTGAGAGGTATCCTCGTGGTAACATGGCTGGTTTCGCGGGGGGCACCGTGAAGGGAAGGCAAACTTGGCCACCTGTCTCGAGTAAGGACCCGCGCAAGAAGATTAACCGCAAAGAACTGAAACGGGCGCTGATTTCGGCACTGGCCGCAACTTCATCTAAGGAACTTGTCAAAGCCCGTGGTCACCGGTTAAGTGGGGATCGTGAATTGCCGTTAGTGGTTGCTGACGACCTTGAACGGATCACAACAAGTTCTGACGCGGAGAAGCTACTAAGGAACTTAGGAGTCTGGGAAGACGTGGAGCGCGCCGGCGATAGAAAGGTACGTGCAGGAAGGGGTAGTGTTCGAGGCCGCACATACAAGCATCGTGTTAGCGCGCTGTTCGTGGTTCAGAAGAAGCAGGGTGCTGAGAGAGCGTTCAGAAACTTCTCCGGCATCAATGTTGCCGATGTCGCCAGCCTAAATGTGAATGATTTGGCGCCGGGCACGCATCCGGGGCGCTTGACCATATGGAGCGAGTCAGCCCTCAAAGGAATTAGTGGTCGCCTAGAGGGTAGTGCAGCATGACCAAACTCACCCCGATGGAAGTAGTGAAGTATCCGTTGCTTTCAGAAGACGCCGTCACTCTACTAGAAACGGAGAACAAGATCACATTCATCGTCGATCTTCGGTCAGATAAGCACGATATCAAACGTGCGATTCAGGAGCTTTACGAGGTCAGGGTGGAGGCGGTAAGAACTCTGATAACCGCCGAAGGCGACAAGAAAGCCTTCGTTAAACTCACACCCGACTTCAAAGCCTCAGACCTTGCTGTAAGACTCGGTCTCCTGTAAGCCCGAGGCCTGCAGGCGGATGGAATCGGCAACATTAATTATAGCAAGACCAAACCAAAGCTTCGAGTGTTAGCCCATGCCTCGCGTATTCTCATACAGGGGACACACGATGGAAGAACTGCAACAGATGTCCATGGACGAGTTCATCAAGATCCTCCCGGCGAGGCAGAGAAGGTCATTGACCAGGGGCCTGACGACAGATGAAAGAGTCTTGATGGAGCTTATCCGGAACTCCCGTCGTAGTAAGTTGAAAGACGCGAAACCCATCAAGACCCACTGCAGAGACATGGTCATCATACCGGAAATGGTTGGCCTATCGCTGATGATTCACAGCGGCAAAGAGTTTACATCGGTTGATATCCAACCAGCAATGGTCGGCCACTACCTCGGAGAATTCGTTATCACCAACAAGAAGGTACTTCACGGAACACCTGGTATCGGTGCGTCTAGAAGCTCAATGTACGTTCCCTTGAAGTAGGTTCGCTGCTACTTCTCGCGGCGCCGGGCCATTACGTATAATGGCGCAGCCACGACTATCCCGACTAGTAATGCGAGAACAATTGCGTCTAGGTCGGTTGAACTCGCTGGCCTTGGAGGGGGCTGATTGCCATTTTGTCTCAGCATTTGGAGCTGAGGTTGAGTCCTAGACGGTGCCGTGAGCTGGGCTACGGGTACCATGCCCGCCCCCAATCCTACAATGGCACCCAGTAGAACCGCTAACCATACCTTATTCATAATCAGTGCCAACGAGCATCACTCTTTCAGATGTGTTAAGTCTACATTTTGGAACGCACAAGCCGACTCACACAACTCGTTCTTTCCACATTCTCACACACTCGTACCAAGATACGGCAGCACCGAGGGTTCCGAATATCACTCCAGCTGGCTCCAGGCGGCCAGCCTCAAGAACCCCTTGCGCGGCGTACACGACGACGGC
The DNA here is from genome assembly GCA_049513715.1 of Bathyarchaeia archaeon. Lineage (GTDB taxonomy): Archaea > Thermoproteota > Bathyarchaeia > 40CM-2-53-6 > 40CM-2-53-6 > FEN-987. The sequence goes on from JBEKVV010000001.1 coordinate 397,307, forward strand.
AGTTGTGAAGAGGGCCGCATAGAAGAGGTAACGTGGAAGCATAAGGTGACCTATCTTGAAGAACATCTTCAATGTGCCCACCTGCACCTGTTCCTTCAAGAGATATTGCCCAAGCGTGTCTTTGTCGGTGACGCCGAGTTCTCGCAGTTTCTCGAGGTGGTAGAGTGCGGTGCTGGGACTGGACATTGAAAGTGCCCGCTGGGTTTCACGTACCCCAACGGGTCTCGCGGCTTTGAGAATGAACCAGTAAACCCTCAGCGTCGTTCCATGAATCTGACTTTCTCTCGTCGGCCCTGCGCCAGGTTCCAATTCAATCAAAATCAGGAAAATGACAGATGGCTAAATAGAACTTGCTCGAGCAGGTGACTTTGCGGGCTAAACAACGTTTTTTAGGGTTACCGCGCAGATGCACGGCCCTACGGTGGAAAAGCAATGCCTGTTTGGGGATACTCAGTCCGGGAATACGACCCAGACCGGGCTGTGAAGTGTTCTGGTAGAGAGTTGAAGATCTCCCCAAAGTCGGCTACTGAAATATGCCGTAAGCTCAGAGGGATGCGACTGGATTCGGCCAAGGAACTTTTGGAAGCGGTTGCAAAGAAGAAGCGAGCGATCGCCTTCAGGCGGTACAAGAAGAAGGTCGGACACAAAAGCCTCGACGAGGGTTGGTACGCAGGCCGATACCCAGTCAAAGCGGCCAAACACTTCCTGTTTCTTCTAGAAGAGCTGGAGGCTAATGCCGAGTACAAGGGTTTGGATGTTGATCGCCTGAGAATTGTTCATGCTGCTATGCAAAGAGGGATGAAGACGCAGCGTATTGTTTCAAGAGCCTTCGGAAAAGCGACCCCGGCTCATAATACGCTCGTCCACGTAGAGCTCATGGGTTACGAGGTCGCAGATTAAGTTGCCAATCCACAAATACTTCGTTAAGGAAAACGCCCGTAAGGCTGAGATCGACGAATACCTCTCCATCGAGCTCAAGCGCGCTGGATACAGCAAAGTTGAGATGACGAAGACACCGCTCGGAACGCGCGTCGTCATATACGCGGCCAAGCCTGGACTTGTCATTGGCCGACGCGGGCAAAGCATCCGGGACCTGACGAAGATCTTGGAAGAACAGTTTGTAGTCGAGAACCCTCAGATTTCTGTTGCCACGATCGAAGTTCCTGAGCTGGACCCGAAGGTTGTTGCTTCACAGATCGCTATGGCCCTCCAGAGAGGGATTCATTTCAGGCGCGCGGCTTACTGGGCGCTTCAACGGACAGTAGAAGCTGGCGCCTTGGGCGTAGAGATCGTGATTCGAGGAAAACTTACAACCGACCGGGCAAGGTACGAGAAGTACAAGGCCGGATACCTTCCAGCGGTGGGAGAGTGTATTGAGAAGATAGTGCGGACTGCCGTTGTGGACACTCAGCTGAAGCAAGGGCTCTTCGGAATCAGCGTCAAACTGCTGCCCCCAAACGTCAAATTACCGGACAGACCCGTCATCAGAGAATTGAGCGAAGTGCCCGCAATACCAAAACCGGTCATCGAGGAAATCGTTGCTGAAACAGGCGTAGTTCAGGAGGTTGCTGAAGTTGCCGATATTAAGAAAGCGTGAGATTAGACAACAACTACCCGAAGAAAGGGACAAGAAGGTAGCTGAGATGCGAACCGAGCTGAGAAAGCTCAGGACGAATGTGAAAGCTGGGGGTAATGTTGAAAATGTCGGCCGAATCCGCGAACTCAGGAGAACAATCGCTCGCATAAACACAATAATGCATGAGAAACCCCGGGCCGAGGTAGCCAAAGCTTGATCGCTATTACGCCACACAACATACTCAGGCACGAGCTGATTGGCCTGAACGTTATTGTTGCTGGTTCAAAAGATCCATTCATGAAGGGTGTACGCGGCACGGTCGTTGATGAAACCAAAAACATGCTCACGATAGCCAGCGGAGACAAACAGATGATGGTCCCGAAGGGCATCTCCACTTTCAGGTTCAGGCTTCCAGACAGGACGATCGTGGAGGTAGACGGCGCACGTCTTGTGGCGCGTCCCGAAAACAGGTTGAAAATCAGAGTGAAGCGTTGGTAACATGTCAGACCTAGGATTAGGAGCAAAGGCGCCTAAGAAGTCGTGCGACGACCGCAACTGCCCCTTCCACGGAAGGTTGTCAGTGCGAAGGAAGTTCCTCGACGGAAAGGTCGTAAGCGCCAAAATGACGAAGACTGTTACGGTTGAACGAGACTACCTGCATTATGTCAGAAAGTACACTCGATACGAAAAGAGACGCAGCAGAATCATGGCACACAGCCCACCCTGCTTGGAAGTGCGCGAAGGAGATCGGGTCAAAGTCGCAGAATGCAGGCCAATAAGCAAAGAAGTCGCGTTCGTAGTGGTCGAAAAATTATCCGGGCAGACCTAGACAGCCGATTAGTGCGCCCAGCAACCTTAATTTATTGCCGCCCCATTCAGCAGCGCCTTACGTGAGAGTAAAATGCCAGCCCCGAAAAGTCGTGCGGTCAGCGCCAAAGGAATGATAGAATACAGGCCGCGCATTGCACGCGGACTTCCGAATGGAAGCCGTATTAAATGTGCAGACAATACTGGGGCCAAGGAACTGAAGGTTATACAGGTATTCGGTTACCACTCCAGGCTAAGGCGTGTCCCATCCGCCTGCGTAGGCGACATGATAATGATTTCGGTTTCTAAGGGAACTCCGGAACTGCGCCGCCAGATGTTCCCCGCTGTGGTGGTTCGCCAGGTTAGACTGTTCAGGCGTCCGGACGGGACACGTCTGTCGTTTCACGACAACGCGGCAGTCATAATGACGCCTGAGGGTGAGCTGAAGGGCACCGAGATTCGCGGCCCCGTGGCCAAAGAGGCTGCTGAACGCTGGCCGAGGGTCGCAAACTTAGCGAGCATAATTATTTGAAGTGGAAATTGATGTCCCTAAACCCGAGCAAGCCCTCGAAGCAACGGAAACTCTTCTACCAGGCCCCGGCGCATAAAGTGCATAGGCTCATGAGTGCGCCTCTCTCTGAAGCCCTGAGTACAAGTCAAGGAAGACGCGCATACCCAGTCCGAAAAGGCGATACTGTGAAAATTGTGCGCGGAGACTTTGCTGGCATCGAGGGCAAGGTAACTGAAGTGGATACTGGTAGTCGGCGCCTATTCGTCGAGGGCGTTCAGAGGGAAAAGGTCGCTGGCACTTCGACCAACGTATCAGTCCACTCATCGAAGGTCATGATAACAAAACTGAACTTGGAAGACAAGTGGCGCGCTGAGTCAATAAGACTCGCCGGCAGTAAGCGCGAGGCCAAGGAGGCATAAGGTTGGCGAATAAAGGTGGGCAAGGCCACCTCAAACGTTTGGCTTCCCCATGGTATTGGCCAATTCACCGTAAGGAATACACATGGGCTCCAAAGCCCACTCCTGGCGGCCACAAATCATCGCTGTGCCTACCACTCGAACTGATTGTCCGAGACAACTTGAAACTTGCAAAGACAAGAAGAGAGGTTACTAGCATACTCTCGAAGGGCAAAGTCAAGGTCGACGGCCGACCTAGGATTGAGCGAAATCTTCCCGTTGGCCTCATGGACGTGGTGGAATTTGTGGACGCCAACGTCGCATACCGAGTTTTGCCAGTTGAACGACAAGGTCTGTCTCTGATCAAGATTCCAAAGGACGAGGCCAAGTTCAAACTCTGCAAGGTCCTTCGAAAAACTACTTCGCGCGGTGGACATACGCAATTTGGGACACATGACGGCCGAAACATCAGTGCCGAAGCCAAAGAAGGAGACCCCGCCGATTACTCCACAAACGACACCCTCAGAGTCAGCGTACCAACACAACGTGTGTTAGGCCAAATGAAGTTCGAGAAAGGGAATTTTGCACTAGTCATTGCGGGGCGAAACTTGGGAAAGAGCGGCAAGATTGTGGACATGCAGCGAGGAACTGCCACAAGACCCGCCATGGTCACAATAGAGGATACATCCGGCACCAAGTTCGACACGGTGGTGGACTACACCTTTGTTGTGGGAACCGACAAACCCGCCATCAAATTGGAGGCTGCATAGTGAGCAATGGAAACCGTCATTGAAACTAAACCTGAGCACCCTATGCGGGTGATCAAACTGGCAAAGGTCACGGTTCACATAGGTGTCGGAAAATCCGGCGACCAGCTCGAAAAAGCGATAAAGGTAGTTGGCGAAATCACTGGGCAAAAGCCCTGCACTCGACAGGCAAAGCAGACCGTGAAAGACTTCGGGATCACAGAGGGCGAACCCATAGCGTGTTTGACAACGCTCAGGGGCGAGAAAGCATCAGCATTCCTGAAAAGAAGCCTAGAAGCAGTCAGCAACACCCTCAAAGCCTCAAGCTTTGACGACAACGGTAACTTCGCATTTGGCATCAAGGAACACATCGAAATCCCCGGCGCAAAGTACATCCCTGAACTCGGAATTTTCGGAATGGACGTCATCGGGACCCTAGAACGGCCCGGCTACAGAATCAAAAGAAGAAGGATAAGACCGGCCTCAATCGGAAAGTCACACCGAATATCCCGAGAAGACGCAGTAAAATTCATCGCAAAGAAATTCGGAGTCCAGATCAGAGAGGCATAATCACTTGGCCAAACTGAAACCGAAAAAAGTGAGAAAATACGGCAAGGGCAGCAGGCCTTGCAGACGATGCGGCCAATATGGGCCAGTGATCCGCAAGTACGACTTGTACCTATGCCGCCAATGTTTCCGTGAACTCGCCCCCGCCTTGGGATTCAAGAAATACATGTAGAGTGCAAGAAATGGTTCTCGTTGAATTAGCCCAAAGAAGCCTCACTGTCCCAGAGGGTGTGCAGCTGACCATTGACGGTAGAAAAATCAAAGCAACCGGCCCCAAAGGTACTCTGGAAGAGGATTTCTCGCATCTTCCCGTACAATTCACTTTGGAAAGTGGTTCGCTGCGCGTCTACTCACCTTGGGCTCGAAAACGAGAGGTCGCACTAGTTGGCACAGCCCTAGCTCACGTCCGCAACATGATACGAGGAGTAGCGAAAGGGTATACCTACAAGCTCAAGATCGTTTACGCCCATTTCCCTGTGACCGTCAAGGTTCAGGAAAAAGAGAAGAAACTCACAATAGAGAATTTCACCGGCGAGAAAACACCCCGCACTGTTAGAATCGTTGGCTCTGCAAAGGTCAAAGTAGTCAGCGACGAATTACACGTCCAAGGAAACAGCCTAGGCGACGTAAGCCAAACCGCCGCGAACATTCAAACTGCTACAAGGATCAAAGACAAGGACCAGCGGGTCTTCTTAGACGGAATTTACATCTTCGAGAAATCTGAGGGAATGTAGAATGTCACAAGACTATCCTCGACCAAAATTCCGTCGCGAGGAGAGCTGGCGGTACAAGCGGGTAAAGGAATCCTGGCGCGCGCCGCATGGAAAGACAAGCCGGGTCAGAAGAAGCAAAAAAGGTTGGCCAGCGGTTGTAAAGATAGGGTACTCACACCCCAGGGCGACAAGGGGAATGCACCCCTCAGGCCTGAGGGAAGTGATGGTTTGGCGCGTTCAAGATTTGGAAGGAATCGACCCCAAAACCCACGTTGCAAGAATCGCGCATACCGTAGGAGAGAACAAGCGAGTCCAAATCATCAACGAGGCAAAGAAGAAGAAAATCAGAATCTTGAATCCCGGACTCAAGAGGCAGCCAGCCGCCGTTCCCGAGGTGGCAGCGGAACCATCCGAGGCCGAACCTGCTGAAACAAAAGAAGAGCCTTCAACCGAACCGGCCACACGACCCAAAGAGAAGCCAAAGAAGAAAAGGACGACGAAGAAGAAGAGCAATAGTAGGAAGAGTAAGAAATGAGCACTGTGAGCCAAAAGCGACTTGCCGCCGACCTGCTCAAGGTCGGACTCACCAGAGTCTGGGTTGACCCCGAAGACACTGATAGGGTTTCATCCGCGATAACACGTGAAGAGATCCGCAAACTCATCCATGAGGGCAGCATCAGAAAGATTCCAAAGCAAGGAATCAGCCGGGGCCGCAAACGAACTAGGCATCAGGAGCTTCTGGCTGGGCGACATAAAGGCCCGGGCAGCATAAAGGGAGCCGCTAAACACCGGAAAAAGAGATGGGTGATACGCATCCGTTCCATACGTAGAAGGCTGAGGGCGTTGCGCGATAAGCGGTTCATCGATACGCAGAATTACCGCAAGCTGACCATGATGGCGAAAGGCGGTTCCTTCAGGAGCGCCGCACACCTAGACGAATACATAGAAGCCCGCAAACTCGCAAGGAGACGTTGAAATGCAAACAGCTCAAACTCAAAGACAGGAAGCAGGCTGGATTCCCAAAACCAAAGTCGGCCGAATGGTCCAGAGCGGACAAATCGTCTCGCTTGAAGACATTTTCACACAAGGATTGAAAATCAAGGAACCGGAAATAATCGACGTACTTCTCCCCGGCTTGAAGCAGGAAGTTCTCGGAATCGGTTTCGTTCAGAAACAAACTGATGCTGGAGAAAAATCACGGTTCAAGGCGACTGTGGCTGTCGGAAACGGGACAGGTTTCCTCGGTGTTGGAGGCGGCAAAGCAAAGCAGGTAAGGAGCGCAATAGACAAAGCCACCATTGCAGCCAAACTGAACGTCGTACCGATTCGCCGCGGTTGCGGAAGTTGGGAATGCGGCTGCGGCCAACCCCACTCACTACCATTCAAGGTGAGAGGAAAGACTGGCAGCGTTGCAATCGAGATAATCCCAGGCCCCAGAGGCTTAGGGCTAGTTGGCGGCGAAACACCCAAAACGATTCTGACACTTGCTGGTGTGAAGGACTGCTGGACCAGAAGCTTCGGGTCAACCAGCACACTTGGCTCGATGGCTCTCGCGGTCTATGAAGCGCTGCGCAACACCTACCGTGTCGTCACGCCAAAAGACTGGGTCGCGTAGCACTAAGTTTCCCTTTTCATCCGAGCCTAGGCCGACCCCCCAGGGGGGGCCCTAGATTGCTTTGAGGGACTTTCCAACTTTCTCAAACGCTTTCAAGGCGAAGTCCAGGTCCTTCTTTGTGTGACCAGCGTTCATTATGGTTCTGATTCTGGCCTTATCACGTGCGACCATTGGGAAAACTATGGGCAGCGCAAAAACATTCTCGCCGAAGAGCATCTCACTCATCTTCCGCGCCGTCGAGCTCTCACCCACAATTACAGGTGTTATTGGTGTCTCACTGTTCCCGATGTTAAAGCCCAAGCCCCTGAGTCCCTCTTTGAAGTATCGAGTGTTTTCCCAAAGCTTTTGAAGATGAATTGGCTCATCTTGAATGACGTCGAGGCTTGCCTTGCAAGATGCAACAACACTGGCAGGGTGAGATCCGCTCAGAAGCCAAGTTCTCGATTTGTTGAGTGCAAAATTCACCAGGTCTCGGCTCCCCGCGATGTACCCGCCCACAACTCCAAACGCCTTCGAAAATGTCCCCATCTCAACATCAACTCTGCCATCGATGTGGTGGTGTGATGTTATTCCTCGGCCCGCCTCGCCCAGTACGCCATCTCCGTGGGCATCGTCAATGTACGTCATAGCTCCGTGCTGCTCGGCAAGTTCAACGATCCTGTCTGCTGGGGCGATATCTCCGTCCATGCTGAAGACGCCGTCTGTGACGATGAGAATGTGTTTGTAGCTCTTCTGCTCTGCCTCGTCGAGCACGTGCTTGAGGTCATCAGGGTTACAATGTTTGTAGACCGCGCGCTCTGCCCTGCTGAGGCGGACTCCGTCAATGATGCTGCCGTGGTTGAGTTCGTCACTAATGATTAGGTCACCTTCACTAGCGAGTTGCGGGATGAGGCCTGCGTTGGTCGCGAACCCGGTTGAGTAGGCCAATGCAGCTTCAGTACGCTTGTACCTAGCCAAGGCCTCCTCTAGCTCAACGTGTGCGCTCATTGTTCCCGCTATTGGGCGAACTGAACCTGACCCTGCGCCATACTTCTCAATGGCTTCTAAGGCGGCCTTCTTCACCTTAGGATGATTCGTAAGGTTCAGGTAATTGTTCGAGCATAGCATCATGACCTTCTTTTCAGAAACCACAGTCCAAGGGCCACTGTTGCTGGCCAGAACACGGATACGCCAATCAAGGTCCTGGGCTGCCAACCGGTCGTATTCTTCGCGGAGAAATGAACGCGGGTCTCTCTTGGTAGTATGAGCGGTCAATAATCCAGACCAAGCGGTGACTCCAAGACGGTGTGCATAATAGTTTTGCTTCTGGGTACCTCTCGCAAAACATAAAGGCGTCACGCTTGATACTCGCGCCGAGCCGATTGTGAAAGCATTTGCAAAGTTGCGCCCCGAACCGGGGCTGCAATTGATCGACGCGGAACGACCCAAAATCAGCGGGCACGATGTTCTCGTAAAAGTGAAGGTGACTTCTGTCTGCGGGACCGATTATCACATTTACAAATGGGATGAATGGGCACAAGCGCGCATCAAACCTCCTAGAATAATAGGTCACGAGTTTGCGGGAGAAGTGGTGGAAGTCGCGCCGGCAGTCGGCTCCTGCAAAGTGGGGGACATCGTTGTGGCAGAGAGCCATATCGGATGCGGAACTTGCTACCAATGCCGAACCGGAAATTCTCACATTTGTGAGAAAGTCGCCATTCTCGGCGTCGATGTGGATGGTTGTTTCGCGGACTATGTGAAAGTACCCGCCAACAATGTATGGCCAGTTCCAAAAGAGGTCCCGCTGGAAACCGCCTCAGCTCTTGAGCCGCTCGGCAATGCAGTTCACGCCGCATTCGCAGCGGACATCGCGGGCAACGATGTCGTAATCTTTGGATGCGGCCCAGTCGGCCTTTCCGCTGTGGCCCTAGCGAGCATCTCAGGAGCGCTTTCGGTGACCGCGGTTGACATCAATGACTATCGCCTAAACCTAGCAGCGAAAATGGGCGCGTCGAAGACGATAAACTCGAAGAATACTGATCCGGTAGCCGAGATTCACAAAAATACTGAGGGCCGTGGGTCTGGTGTGGTGTTGGAGATGTCTGGAAACGAGACCGCCATTAGGGAAGCCTTTCGTGCGGTCAGGAATGGTGGGACAGTAATTCTATTCGGGATTCCATCTAGAGATGTTCAATTGAACATCGCGGACGACTTCATCTTCAAAGAAGCCCATGTCCAAGGCATTGTTGGACGTGAGATGTTCAAGACTTGGTACAGGCTTGAGGCTATATTGAAATCTGGAAAGTTGAACCTCAAACCTCTCATAACACATCGAATGCCCCTGAACCAACTTGAAGAAGCGATGAAACTAGTCGGTTCAGGAAATTGCGGCAAAGTCGTGCTAACACCGTAGACCGCGGATGCTGGAAACGTTTATTTTAAGTTTACTTGTGTGCCCTAAACCGTTCCAATCAGCTCATTTTGAGCCGACCCAAGGCGATTTTCGACAGACATCACAGGCGCATTACATGCGGAAACTGGCTGACCAACAAACGGGCTCCAGACAAGTCTAACGCCGCGGTACTCCATCGTATATTTGCACAACAGCCGGCTACCCGCCGGCAACCTAGAAATCAACCCTTTTCCAGACGTGCACGCCTCTAGCGCCATAAATTCACACCAAATGCTTAACAGCAACGCCTTTCCCATCTCGCCTACAAGTCAGATCCCTTGGCCACGACCGACCAGACCTCCCGCATCCTTGCCATAATCCAACGGGAAATCGCATGCCATTACCCCGAATTGTTCAATCGAGCCTATCACGAATTGGGCATCCCCTCACGTGTCGTGAAATTTGCATCCTACGCGCTACAGGCCGAGGGAAGAGTCGAATCACGGACATTGCGGGCGAACGATGCCAAGCAAACAAGGGTCTCCTTCATCTATAGCCCGGACCATCCCAAAGACACAATTGATCAAATCATCGAGGAGAAAACACTACTTCTTGAACAACATTACAACCTCTCCGACATCATCGGCCAACATGGCGAACAACTAGTTGCCACGGCATGCTCGAACCTCGGATACACAGAAATCGAGATCCGCAAGGAAAAACACGGAAATGAAGACCTCGGCATAGCTAAACATGACATAGATGTTTTCTGCAAACATCCGAGTGGGAAGTATTACCAATACATCGAAGTCAAGAACAGGCGCTATCCATTAGGCGAACCAGACGTAAACTCAGTACTGCAGACTACCCGTAGGGCAACTGCCCGGTGGAAGCTAGATTTACGACCGGCTGTCGTTACGAGGTTCACAACCGAAACAGCCGGCCAACTCGCCCAGCGGTTTGACTTGCCAATCGCACTATCACCAGGGGAGTTTGTACCTACCAGCCACAGGGTATTATATGAGACACTCAACTCTCGCCTCGATCTAGACATCGCCATCGCCGACACCCCGCCAACCCTTCTTACTCCTAGAATCCGGCAATACACTACAGACTACAAATACAGACAATCCGAGCAAAGTCCCACTAGCTGACATGCTTGATACAACTTTTAGTCACAATCAGACGCCAGCATCAGCCGCCGACCCCGTACTCTTCTCTTTCTCATCGGTTCTCCACGACACGAAGTTGCCCGTAACTAAGGAAGTCTCTGGAGACACACATCGAATAGTCGAGACCATGTCTCCCGTGTTCTCTAAGTCACTGTGAGCACAATTGAATTTGCTTGGAGCTTTGTGGTATCTTGAGTGTATTGTGGGCTCTCCCCCGAACAGAAGAATCCTCGACAAGACCAACCATCCAGTCTAATGTTTAACCATGGAGCGTCGCTGTAGCCTTGAATAAGCAGGTCGAGCTTGTAACTCGTCCCTGGTACCGCGGCATCAGGAATCTTCACATGAAATGTGTATGGCTGTGGCAGAACAGGTGCAATTTCGTTGAATCTCAATACATTGTCAGTGACCAAGTTGACGGGATTGGAGAGCACCTCAAGTTTCAGATCATAGATCATAACTTTTGCGGTGAAGGTGATGTCGAGATTGATGGTCTGTCCCGGCTTCACGTGGACATATGAGATTCTGTATTCAACCTTCCAGTAGTTAGAGCTCAACACGTATGATTGGCCTTCGTCAGCTGTTGCCGAACCGCTTCTTCGAGGCCCAGGAGCTTTTCGCGTGTGTCACGTTTCCGGGGTGCCTCACCGAACATGGTCATGGCAGGTCGCCGAGCTGGAAGTGGAATCGCAGGTCACAATGCTCGCACATGAGGACTAACCAATACGGCTGGTCTGGTGAAGTCCAACCGGCTTTACGAGAGGTGGCCTTGAAGCCCGGCTGTGGTATGCCCGTCTCCAGCTTGACCCCGCTAGTTTCCTTTTCCATTTTTCTTTCTCACTTTTTCACTGCCGGAACATCGTGGGCCGCCTTCGTACCGGCTGCGAAGGCAACCGTCGTGACTCGTTAGAGTCCTATGACCTGGAAGATTCTGGGTTCTCCGACCATTGTAAGACGAGCTGAGCCCAACGCGGTAAACGAGACACAACGTCTTGACTACTCAACCGTTGACAAGTCTCCGGAGAATGGTTTCGAACGTGTCATCTTTCGATCCGAGTTTTGCTAGGTCGTCTCGGAGATGCTTTGACACTTGAATCGTCGTGGTGGTCTTCGACATGATTGATGTGGGCGTCGTAACCCCTATATTAGCCAGAGGCCTTTCAATATGACTAGGTCAGATACTTATGGGGAGACGAGGGAAAGACTTTGAGCGAAACATTGACTCCGTGATATGGGGGATTATTCGATCTCACATAACAGGAATCACCTTCGAGGACTCACTGAAGGAAGCCGAACACAAGATTGGAATCAGCAGGGACACGTTCTCGCGACACCTCAATGGCCTCCGTGCCATAGGAGCAGTCAATCAGCAAGGGAACCTCTACTCTGTGTCAAAGGTGTGGGCGCTACAGGACGACTCAAGGCAACTACGCCAGCGGAATCTCTACCCCTACTTACTCGTCGCCGTTACATCGCTGACCCACCGTTATCTGGCATTGCTGCAAGCGATGATTGAGGCACCTGACATCTCCAAGGCTCATGGTGAGGCTGATCGCTTTCTCAGGAATGTCGACGACTCCTACATTATGGAGTTTGCCCGTGGCGTCTGGAAATCTAGGGGTAACGTGCGACTGGAACCGCTGAGTGAAGATAACAGAAGTTTGACGCTAGAGTTTGTGAAAGCTCAACGTCCCAACAGAGGCGTGCGTGTTAGGGGCATCTCCGACCGACAAGCCAAGCGTAAGTCACCATAACGCCTAGGCAAACAATATTGACTTGATGTGGGGTACACCCTGCTAGGTCTTCTGGAGCTGCTTCATCTTCCGCTTGATTACAGCGAGAACCTCCGGATCCTCAAACAGCCTGTCCATGTAGCTGTCCGGTTTCTTCCGGGCCTCTTCCTTCTCCTCAAGGCGGGTTAGTTTATCTCGGAGTTCCTCGACCTCTTCCTTTGTGGGGATTGTTGGCTTCCACAGTTTCCCAAGTTCCCTGGCCATGTATCGCTCGTCCAGGGTTTCTCTGCTGTAACCGTACCGGTCGGTGCCGTGGCCCATGCAGAACTCGCTGACCGCATAGGCCACTTCGGATTTGCCGCATTGACTTTTGAAGCTGGACCTCAGTTGATGTGGCCCTAGGCCGACCTGCCACAGTTTCACTTTCTTCGCTGCTCTCCTCCAAACATTCTGTAAGTCGTGGGCATCGATCAGTGTGCCTCCCCGGTCCTTGGAGAGCTTGGTCTTCATCGGAAACTCGGGCACGTGCTGCTTAGGTACCAAGGTGAAGAAGTCGTTCAACGTCGACTTCCTAGGCGAGAGAGCGATTTTGATGTACGGTTTCTCGTTGTTTCGCTGCGTCTCGATCTTGCGTTGGATCTCAAGGGAGTTCTGGATCTCCGAGACCTCGTCCTCACCGAGACCGGACCAGAGCATGAATTTGAAGAGGCTTCGGTAGGGTTCGTCGGTTTCCTGGATTATGGTGCTCGCGTTCTCCCAGGTTAGTTCAGGTTTGCTTCGGACACGTCGAACTCTGATCTTCCCGTTCACGTGCATGTCGACTTCATGAAACTCCAGGAAGCTGCGCAGCGCGTATTTCGTCAAGTGGGCGGCGTTCATGGAATGCTTGTAGATCTCTCCGAGTCTTCCTTTGACTTCTATCGCGGTTTCCCGGGGGTTCTGTTGGGCTCTCTTTAGGAAGCTGGCGGGATCCTCGTTCCCGAAGAATCGCGTGAGGAAGATGACGTATTGGTTGCGGGTGCTTTCCTTGAGTTCTGTTCCTACGCCGTTCAGCCATGATTTGACCTCTGGGGTTGCAGAGAGCTTCGCGAGAGCCTCAGTCAACTTGCTGCGCCTCGCTTTGGATTTCGTCAAGTCGCGCTAGGCCGTCCTTGAATTTGCTTCCGTGGTTCTTGTGGCCGCATCTGCAGGTACAGCGAAACTTTTTAGCTGCGGCGCAGTTCCCGCTGCCGCAGTGGCAAGCAATGGGTAGAAGGTTGAGGTTAGGTTCAAGGTTCTCGACGGCGAACAGTTCTCGCCAATCACGTTCGGTTACTCTCTCCAAGTCATATTACCAGCACACCAGTAATACAAAAACGTTTATTTTGAGCACTTCTGAACCTCACCCGTTCGCGTGCTTGATCAGGGCAAACGATTGAGGGCTTAATCCAAATGGCTACTAGACTCAGGAAAGGTCGGCATCTTAGAGGGTCCCGAACGCATGGTTGGGGGACCTCAGGCCAGCACAGGGCAAGTGGAATGCGCGGAGGGTTCGGCAACACGGGCCGTTACCGGCACAAACGGTCTCGACTAATCAGGAACAAGGAATTTGTCCACATGCACTATGTTGGCAAGAAGGGCTTCCGGTCTGTCGCTGAGAAGAGACATGTGGGTACGGCACTGAAGACGTTGAACCTTTGGCAGCTCTCTGACATCGTCAACAAGTTGGTTGATGCAAAGAAGGCGCAAATGGAGAATCAGAAAGTCATAGTGGACTTGAGCCAGATGGGTTACAAGAAGCTTCTTGGGCCTGGCTCAATTTCCCGAGCAGTACAAGTGAAAGTAGATCATTGTTCTGAAAGTGCGGTTAAGAAAATCAAAGAAGCCGGCGGCGACGCCGTTCTCCCTAAACCTGTCAAGTGAAGTTGAATGGTCCGTTTCATAGAGCTCTTCAAACCCATAGCCAGGTTTTTCCCCGACATTAAATCGCCGGAACGGAAAGTAGGCTTCAACGAGAAAATCTTCTGGACCGCGATGGCGCTCATAATTTACTTCGTAATGTCCCAAGTGCCCCTCTATGGGATTGGGAATGCAGGCCTGAATGACCCCCTGGGGTCGTTGAGGGTGATTTTCGCTTCAAACCGTGGGACACTGATGGAGCTTGGTATAGGCCCCATCGTCACGGCCGGGTTGATTCTGCAGGTTTTGGCAGGGTCCAAGATGGTTAACATTGATATGACTAATCCCGAGGACCGTTCGCTCTTCACGAGCGCAAGCAAGATACTCTCAGTGGTTATGACGATCTTCGAAGCCTCAGCATACATAATCGGCGGCACTTACGGCACACTTGCGGTTACAACGGAAATGATCATCATGCTCCAACTTGTGGGAGCGGGAATTGTGGTTCTTTTACTCGACGAACTCTTGCAAAAGGGCTGGGGACTTGGCAGCGGTATCAGCCTCTTCATTGCCGCTGGTGTCGCCGCCTCTATCTGGTGGGATTCAGTCGCACCGATGGGCCCAATGTCAGACGGAAAATACCTCGGCGCATTGGTGGCCTTCGGGCAGGGCTTGGCGAACAGGAGTGGCTCCATTACGAGCATCTTCTACAGAACGGGAGGGCTTCCTGACATGGTTGCCTTCACAACCACCCTCGGTGTATTCGCAATCATCATCTACTTCAACGGAATGCGTGTCGAGATTCCTGTTTCGTATGCAAGGTACCGTGGCTTTCGCGGAAAGTTCCCCCTGAAGCTCTTCTACGTTTCGAACATACCCGTAATCTTCGCGGCCGCCCTTTTCGGAAACATCTACTTCATCTCGCAAATCCTATGGCAGCGCTACAACAGTAGCAACTCAAACTTCTGGTTCAACCTGTTAGGCCAGTTCACAACCCAAGGGAACCAATACCAACCATCCGGCGGGCTAGTGTACTATGTGGTCCCACCTAGGAGCCTTTCCTTAGCCATGGCGGACCCGCTCAGAGACATAATCTACCTGGTACTGCTCGTGATGGGTTGTGTCTTCTTCGCAGTCACATGGGTTGAGGTCGGCGGCATGGATTCAAGGACAGTCGCCAAGCAATTGCTCGACTCGGGAATGCAGATTGAAGGCTTCAGGCGCTCAGAAGTCCCCATAAGGCAAATGCTTCAGCGATACATTCCAACCGTCACGATCCTCGGTGGGATACTAATCGGACTGATTGCGGGCACCGCAGATTTTCTTGGAGCCTTTGGCTCCGGAACAGGAATACTGCTCACAGTCGGCATAATCGAACAGTACTACCAAATTTTCGTGCAAGAGCGAATAACCGAACTCTACCCTGCTGCCAAGGGCTTCTTGGGTGGGTAAGCTCTGGTAAAGACGGTGGTCGTAACCGGAATCCCCGGCGTCGGGAAAACCACCGTCCTCAACGAACTGCAAGAACTTGCGCGACAGAACAACTTCGACTTGGCGGTTTTGAACTTCGGAACCGTCATGACTGAAATAATGCGTGAGCTTGGGAAGAATATGCACAGGGACGAAATGCGCCAACAAACCATCGAAGCCCAGAAGAAAACTCAAGACCTTGCGGCGCACGAGATCATGAACCGGGGAGGAGCGAGCCCAATATTGATTGATACCCATATGTTCGTTCGGACGTCGTCGGGAATGTGGGCCGGACTGCCGCAGAACGTCCTCGACATAATCAAACCGCAATTGTTTGTACTTATCGAGGCAAATCCCGAACACATCGCCGCGCGGCGCCGGGGTGATTTGGGCAGAAAGAGAGAACAGTCGTTGGCGGAGGAAATAGCGTTCGATTTGGAGTGGTCGAGGGCAACGGCTGCCGTCTCAGCAGTCGAAACGGGGGCACCTGTTAAGGTTATAAGAAATGATACAGGTAGGCAGAAGCAAGCGGCGCTGGAACTGTTACAGGCGGTACGCAACTTAATGGAGATTCAAAAATGAGCCTATGGGACGACCTCGTTAACTGGGTAAAGATTGCATTAACCCCCTACATAGGACAACCACCTCATACGCCTGAGGCAACCCTCTTTACGATTGGACTCGCCGCGCTACTCGCATTGACCTCATCCACGGCCGCAAAGCTGCTAGTGGACTATGACATGGTGAAGACTTCCATGCGTGAGTTTCAGGCTTGGCGAAAACAACTAGATGCCGCCAAGAAAGCCAACGACAACCAGACAGTCTCAAAACTCATGAAGAAGCAGCAAGCCATGACGAAAGCCCAGGCCAAGGCAAGCATGGAGCAATTCAAAGTCACCGCAGTGACTTTTGTTCCATTCCTTCTTCTCTGGTACATCATGCAGGCAGTGATGAGTGTGCCTGGAGGAGTAGTCTACGTAGCCTATTCGCCCTTCCCGCTGCCGCTGATCGGAGGCGACGGCATGAAAATGGTCTTTTGGCAATGGTATTTCCTATCCTCATTCGGGATCAATTTCCCAATGATGAGGCTTTTCGGCATAGGAATGGGTGAAAATTAGGTGCCAAAGCGTTCTCTACGAAGCCGGACCATGAAACGGAAAACCATCCGTTTTCCAGGAGGAAGGTCGTCAACGCACTACTGGAGGAGTAGGCATGGTGGCGGCAATTGCACGTCTTGCGGAGTACCACTACGTGGCGTGCCTTCGGGTTCAAAACACGGTGTTGCAAAATCGTCGAGGCGACCGTCAAGAGCGTTCGGCGGTTTCCTGTGCGCCAATTGCCTTAAGGAAAGAGTCCGGCACCAGGCCAGAGTCGGATAGGGTTCTCCTTGCCGGGGCCCGTGATCACCGTCGGTGGCCCCCATGGAACAGGCAAATCCACTTACGCCCGGGCACTGGCTGAAGCACTAGAACTACGGTACGTGTGCGCCGGAGAACTCTTCCGAGAGCTAGCGAAAGAAAAAAAGATGAGCCTCGAAGACTTCAACGCCTTAGCAGCCGAAGACCCAACCATTGACAGAATAATCGATGAAAGGACCAAGACAGAGGCTAAGCAGGGAGGGGTAGTCGTTGACGCCCAACTCGCCGCATGGATGGTGAAAGACCTCGCAACACTGAAACTTCTTCTGACCGCGCCGGACAATGTGAGGTTCAAGCGAATCGCGGACCGAGATCGAACAACATTGGCTGTGGCCCGTAAGGAAACCTTGACCCGTGAGTCGATTCAGAGACACCGATACAACGAGTACTATGGGATAAACACTGATGACCTGACCATATACGACCTCAAGATTGACACAAGCCTTTACCCCAAAGAAAAGACAAAACACGTCGTCATTGACTCGGTCCGGAAGGCTCTGGACGGAATTAACGAAGGAAAGCCTGGGCATCAAATCGGTTAGACTTAATTAGTGCGCGGAATTCTAAGGCGGCAGACTACCCGCGTGATAAAAGATGCCAAGCATAGAAGTTGGAAGAATCTGCGTCAAGCTATTGGGCCGGGAAACCGGAAAGAAATGCGTAGTTGTAGATATGGTCGACAAGAACTTCGCCCTAGTCACAGGGCCGAAGGGCGTGACGGGAGTTAGGCGAAGAAGAACCAATGTGGACCACTTGGAACCGACACCTGAGATGGTGGAATTGAAGAAAGGCGCGCCAGACGACGAAGTCGAAAAGGCCTTAACCAAAGCGAAGAAAACGAAATTCATGAAAGAAGACGCACTGCCCGCACAACAAGCCATCGCAAGCTGATTACAAGAAGCCCCCTCTGAATTTGCGGGGCCTCGCCGCTCCCGACGAATTTACCCTTTTCAAGAAAGTCGACTTCTTCTACTTAATAGCCGGAAAACCCCTTCAAGCCAGTGCGAGGTGAGCAGAGATTGCAGACTGCGTTGCCGTGGACGATTACAAGGGAACTCGTCACGAAGGTAGATGATGATTCTACTGACGCGAGGTATGGTTGTCGACCTGAGAGCAGAACGATCTCACAGCAAATCAAATACGGAATCATAAATCTCGACAAACCTGGAGGGCCCTCAAGCCACGAAGTAGTTGCGTGGATCAAGCGCATGATGAAGCTGTCGCACGCCGGTCACGGTGGAACCCTAGAGACAGTAATGTCGGGGTAATCCGAAAGTCACCGGCGTACTTCCAGTGGCGCTCGAAGACGCAACAAAAGTCGTGCAAGGCTTTCTCTACTCGGGAAAGCAGTACGTTTGCGTTATGCAAGTGCATGCGGACGTGCCCGAGCAGACCCTCCGCAAAGTCCTAAGCGAATTCGAAGGCGAGATCTACCAAAAGCCACCTCTCAGGGCCTCGGTGAAAAGAGAACCAAGAAAACGCTACATCTACCGACTAGAAGTGCATGAAATCGACGGCCGTCAAGTCCTCTTCACGTGCTCATGCCAAGCGGGGACTTACATCAGAAAACTCTGTTCAGACATTGGCGAAGTACTTGCGTGTGGAGCCCACATGCGCGAACTCAGAAGAACACGCGCAGGCCCGCTTTCGGAAAATGATGGAATAGTGACTATGCACGAGCTCAGCGCAGCCCAATCTGAATTCGAGGCCGGCAACGACGCACATCTCCGCGCCATAATCAAACCGATGGAAATCGCGCTGACTGCCCTCCCAAAGGTTGTGCTGCGCGATTCAGCTGTCGACGCAGTTTGTCATGGAGCTGAGTTAGCAGTTCCCGGCGTCGTCAAACTCGATTCCTCAATAGAGAAAAGCAAACCAGTTGCAATGTTCACCCTCAAAGGCGAAGCGGTCGCAATAGGAAAGGCACTCATGACCACGAGGGAGATCTTGGATCAAGAGAAAGGCGCAGCGGTAAGGACCGAGCGAGTCCTGATGGAAAGGAGTACTTACCCCGCTTTGTGGAAACACTGACACGACCTGCGAACAGGCTTTAAGTGCGGTTAGGAATTCTGGACAAATCGGTGCCGGGGTTCCCTAGCCTGGTAAGGGGCAGATTCAATGAAGCCCAAGCCTGGAATTAGGAAACCGTTAGCCTGTGGTCCTTTGGGGCCACGAGGGTTCAAATCCCTCTCCCGGCGCCATTCCCGAACTCTTATGTCGAAACAGTCTTGCAATGCCAAGAATCGGGCTCACAATCCAAACCAATCAAAGTCCGGCTGTCGTTAAGCATCCAGACTAGACGCTGATCAGAAGTGAAATGGAGCCATTTCGAAACCTGAAAAGGCATCATTTCGCTCGCGAATAGGCACCATTTCAACCCACACGGGCCAGGTGCATCGTCTGTGGCCCGTTTTCCCTACTTTTTCATGCCGTTTTTCTGACGAATCGGTCGTATGCTCGTAATCTTTCAAGGCCAGCTTTGATTCCCATTTCTGCTTCAGGCATCTTGTGCTCGTCAAAGAAATCCTCAACCTCCTGAACTTTGCCGATTCCCAAGATGGGAATTAGGGATAGGAATACACCTGAGAGGGTTCCAGTACTTCGATAGAGCTCCTGAAGCTTCACTATGTTGGACTGCAGCCAGGTCCAGGCTACGTCCTTAGCTTGGGGCTTCTCGGTGGCCGCATAAATCGCCGAGATAACGTCTTGCCTTTTGACCTCGCCACTCAAAGCAAAGTCTAGCGTTCTTTGTACCAGTCCGATGTTGGCAAAGGCTGTCATCGCGGTAAGAAACCTGACTTTGTCTTCGTCTGAGCTGCTTCCTCGGTACGCTGCCGCGAGTTTGTCGAAGTCGTTCGCCGATCTAGCGTAAGCCAAGGTTACGGCTTGTTTCATATCCGGCGGCACTTTCGCGTAGTTCTTGAATTCACCGCCCAACTTGGACGCGTAGCCTTCGTCGATTAATGCCAGTCTTCCGGCTGCTTTGCCTTGGAGTATCAAGCTGTTCTGGTCAGTTTTCTTCTCTAGTGATTCCAGCAGCGACCGATGGAACTCTTTTGAAATTTCGATGATCTTGGAAGGAATCATAGCATATAATGATGCCAGCTGGTCCGAAACTTCTCCGGCGGGGAGAGGCTCGTCTTCTTTACCGAACTTCTTGATCAGTGTGAGGTACTCTTTGAACGCCATTTTTCCAGAAAGGAGAAACAAGAATGCGTCGAATGCTATCCCCCACCTGTCGAAGGGTGAGAGCTTGCTCTGCCAGAGAAACTCGTCGAGGCCAACATAGCGAACTGGGTAGAAACCGGTGCGGTCAGGGTTTATTCTCAAAGACTTTAGGCCTCTTGTTTCAATGGTCTGCTCCGCCGTTTCCATGAGGATGGTCTTTCTTTCGCCGTTCACCTCGATTATGATTGGAATCGGCCACGGGTTGCCTTCGGAATCGCCGGACATGAGAAATCTTTCTTGTCGGAGGATCAGCTTTCCCTCACGCAATGAAGCGGTCACAGCGGGGTATCCGGGTTGCTGTATCCAACTTGACATTATTTTCTTCACTTGCTTGCCAGATGCATCTTCGAGCGCGGACCAGAGGTCATTTCCAGTGGCGTTGGAGTAGGCGTGCGCGGAGAGGTAGCGTCGGACGCCTTCTCGAAATGCTTCCTCTCCAATGTACGCCTCGATCATTTGGAGTACGTGAGCACCTTTGCCGTAGCTGATAGCGTCGAAGATTTGCTCGATCTCGTCCGGCGAGCTTACTTTGACCTCGATGGGGTGCGTGTTCTTCAGACAGTCCCTACCCAGGGCGCCGGCGAGGGTTTCAACTCTTGGTTCTCCGTTGAAGAAGTTATTCCAAATTTCCCAGTTCGGGTGGATCGAGTGGACCGCTTTGTACGCCATCAATGTTGCAAAGCTCTCGTTCAGCCAGATGTCGTTCCACCACTTCATGGTGACCAGGTCTCCGAACCACTGGTGAGCTATCTCGTGAGCGATGGCGAGCGAGATTTGCATTCTAGTCTTCGTGCTAGTGTTGGAATCGACAAGTAATCGCACTTCGCGGAAAGTGATCGCCCCCCAGTTTTCCATCGCTCCCATCGCAAACTCGGGGACGGCGATCAGGTGGAGCTTTGGAAGCATGTACGGTAGGCTGTAGTACGAATTGAAGAACTGGATTGCTTTCTTGGCCTCATCTTGGGCGAATTTGCCCAGTCTGGCCTTCCCAGGAGTCGTTGCCAAAACAATTTCGGTTTGCCCGAGTTTTTCTGTTAGCGCTTCAAATTTGCCGACCCCAAGGTACAGGAGATAGGTCGACATTTGCGGAGTCTTCTGAAATGTAACCACCTTCCTTTCCCCGTCGGCGCGCACAGACTCGATGGGCATGTTCGAAATCGCTTCTAGATCCTTGTCTATTCTCACTGCCACTTTGAACTCGGCTTTGAGGTCGGGCCGGTCGATGCAAGGTAGCATTCGTCTTGCCTGAGCTGCCTCGAAATGCGTGGTCACAATGTGGGTGTGGTCGTAAGGCGCCTTGTATATCCCTGCTAAGGAATCGGGGATCGTTCCTGCATAATCCACTTCTAATGTGCCGTCAAACGGCCCTGTTTCGGTGATTAGTTCTTCCCCGTTCTGCCTGAACCGAAAATCACTCTTACCTGAATTCACACGAAGAATTTCCAGCCCAACAGAATTCAGAACCACATCTTGTTCTGTTTTCAGTTTGATTAGCAGTCTTCCTTTGAATTTCAACTCATCAAAATCTAGGTCGATAAACAAATCGTAGCTTATGACTTGCACAGTGTAACTCCCAGGCGCCAGTAAGAGCGCGCCAGACCTAGGTAATGTTTTCCGAATACGACTGAGCTCTGGCTGGGGCTTGTCTTTCGTCTTTTCATGTGTACGTCTGACAGCGCCTTATCGACTCATATGAGTCTGTGCTGGTGCTATTGAAGTGCCGAGTAAGTTCGGCAAGCCTTTTAATACGGACCTGTCTTTTCGGCTACTTCGCATTCGGAGTAAAGCCCACATGTCAAGGGAGTTTAGGCAAATCCTTCGTGTCGCGGGAACGAGCATAGATGGCACGAAGAAGCTCATCTATGGTCTGGGGAAGATTCGAGGCGTGGGCCCCAGCTATGCCGCTGCAGTTGTCAGAGCGTCCGAGTTGAAACCGGAATTGAGAATGGGCGACCTCTCGGAGGGAGAGGTTCAAAAGTTAGAAGATGTGATGAAGGATCCCGCGAAATATGGTTTGCCGGCACGTTTGTTCAATAGAAAGAAGGGGATTGAGAGTGGCCGTGATGTTCACTTGATCGGTCCCGACTTGGCTTTGAGTCAGAAGTCCGATATCGATTTCATGACAGACATCAGAACGTGGAAGGGTATTCGGCATTCGCTTGGCTTGAAGGTTCGTGGGCAAAGAACGCGCACCACAGGCCGGAAAGGACGCGCAGTGGGTGTCGCCAAGAAGGTCATCATGGAAGCGGCTAGGGCTGCTGCAGCCTCCGCGGAGAAGGAGAAGAAGTAGAGGCCTGAGCGTTGGGCGATCCGAAGAAGCAAAGGAAAACCTACGAAACGCCGAGGCATCCATGGCGCCGAGACCAACTGGAGGTTGAACTCCATCTGCTCGGTGAGTATGGCTTGCGAAACAAACGGGAGCTATGGCGGTACAAAACAATGCTCTCAAAAGTCAGAGGCATTGCCAGGTCTCTGCTTGGAACCGGAGAAGAGGAGCGAAGTCGCATTGAACGGGAGTACTTGTCTAAGCTAGGCAGAATCGGTGTTCTTTCCGGATCCGCTTCAATCGACGAAGTTCTAGACTTGCAAATTCGAGACCTTCTTGAGCGCAGGCTTCAAACCATGGTATTCAGGCGGGGGCTCGCAAAGAGTCTACACCAAGCCCGTCAATTGGTTTCGCACGGCCACATCGAGGTTGCAGGACGTGTTATTTCGGTTCCAGGGTATATGGTGACTCGGGACGAAGAGGAGAAGTTGAAGTACTTCGAACACAGCCCAATCGCCAAGAGCGACCATCCTGTAAGAAAGATTGCGGCCGCAACTGCCGCAGGGCAACAAGTCCAACAAACCTGAATCTAGGAATCCATCGCATCCGACCGTTGAAATGGTGTTACTTTCTACACGAAATGGGATTTCTTTCTACACTAAGAGGGCTCACTTAACATAACCGCCGTGGCAGGCCCAAGCCTATCTTGGCCTACTGCGCATCACTAGGAAAAGGACTACTGCAAGGACTGTAAGCCCAGCTGCCACCGCAATCAGGGGTAACGAGTAACTGCCACTCGCAAGGATAATCGGAATTGGGCCAACCAAAATTATCACCCCGCTACTTACGCCATTCATGTTCGTGAGCGAACCAAACGACATCAGCAGAATACCGACGAAGATTGATGCGAAAGCGATGAAGAAGAGCAATGACACCCATGAAAACTGTAAAGGCATAGACTCGGTCTGCGGCGCCGGAGGCCTCGTCTTTCCGAGGCAGTTGGTACATGACCATTCAGGGCTGCTAAAGCAATTGCCGCATACAGCTCGTCCGCAACTTTGACAAACGTATGAGGCTGCTCTCTGGCCGCACATTGCGCAGGCTGGTGCAGACAAGTTTCCTCACCGGTTCATTAGCAAGTTGGGGAGGAGAATAAAAGCGAGCATGAGCGCCATCAAAACGATTGCAAGAACCAACAAAGCCTTCGTCGACCCGCGGTCTGAGCCGAAAACTATCGGAATGGGGCCGATTAATAACACGCCGCCTCCACGTGTCTCACTCATACCATGTCGGCCTCTGATCGCCAAGATGAACACGGCCGCAATTGCGAGTATGACCCCAAAGATTACGAGTATGACCCCGATCTCCGCGAGAGAAATCTCGTTCAAGGTTTTTTCACCCAGTTCCAATTTCAGTTCGCGGGTTTTAACTCTTCGACGTGATTTTGTTCGGACAGACTCGTAATGGTTTATAAGGCTCGCAGAGCGTTCTTCGGAAAGCTCTTTGACGAGAAGTGAAAATGTCGTGAACCACGGACCCGATCGAGATGTAATTCAGATTGGAGTATATTGGTCACGAAAGGCACTGTGAGGGGTCCGTAGGTTTTGGACGTTAGAATTATCGATGAGAAAGATAACGCCCTCCGGTTCCTGCTGCAAGGAACCAACCACACTTACGCCAATGCCTTAAGGCGTGCGATGATCGCTGAAGTTCCAGCCATGGCGATTGAAGACGTAATCATAATTGAGAACAACTCAGTCCTCTACGATGAGGTAATCGCACACCGACTAGGCCTCATACCTCTCAAAACAGATCTCGACGCGTATGTTCTCCCAGAAGAATGCGACTGCAAGAGCGAGCTGGGATGCAGCAAATGCAGGGCCTCCTTCACGCTCGAAGCGGAAGCAGTAGATGAGCCTGTCATGGTTTACTCGTCTGACCTTAAGGGTGAAAGCGGTGTGACCCCAGTCAGCGGCAATATCCCCATCGTTAAGCTGGGGCCCTCACAGAAGTTGCGCTTAGAAGTTTATGCGAGACTCGGGAAAGGAATTGAACACGCGAAGTGGCAGCCGGTCTCGGCGTGTGCGTACAAGTACCTCCCGAAGGTCCTGTTAAACCCCGACAACCTTTCCAACCCTGATGACGTGATTCACGTCTGCCCGGCTAACGTTTACGCCCGCGACCCTGAAAGCAAAATCGTTGTTCGTGATGAGATGGCGTGCACACTGTGCATGGACTGCGTAAAGAAAGCAGTTCCATTGGATCCGAAGAAGGCGTCTCCAGTCAAGGTAACCGGGGACGACACTTCATTCGTCTTTTACGTGGAGTCAACTGGTGCCATGCCACCTCGGAGAATTGCGATCGAAGCAGCCAAATTAATCGACAAGAAAGCGATGTCGCTAAACGACCTAGTGAGAAAAGGCCTCGAATAGGAGAACTCGCAGATGCTGAGAGTAAAAACTAACACCGAGCTTCTGGACACGATTCGTTTCCTGAAAGTGAAAGCACGCGAGAACAAGTCAAGGGTTTGGATAGTTGCCGCTGAATACTTGTCGAAGCCACGACGAGGTAGAACGACGCTGAACCTGAACCACATATCCCGCTCGTCCACTACTGATTCAGCCGTCCTCGTTCCGGGCAAGGTTCTAGGCGCCGGATTAATCAAGCACCCTGTAACTATTGGTGCCCTCGAGTTTTCCCAAGGAGCAAAGGTGAAAATTGAGCGGGCTGGGGGAAAATGCGTTTCAATCAAGGATTTCGTTTCAAAGTATCCGAAAGGATCTAAGGTTCTGATCTTGAGGTAGCACCAATGTCCAAAGAGCCTATGTTTCTCGATGCCTCAAACCAAATTCTCGGCCGAATGGCAAGCTATGTAGCGAAGCGAGCCCTGAATGGGGAGACTGTTATCGTAGTTAATGCCGAGAAAGCAGTCATCTCAGGTAGACGGCACAGCATTGTAGATAGGGCGAAGTTGATGCTGGAGACAAGAACCCTGCAAAACCAGACAAGAGCCCCAGTGCACCAGCGTCGCCCCGACGTTTATGTGCGGCGAGTTATTCGCGGCATGTTACCTTGGAAGAAAGCCAAAGGTCGAGCTGCCTTCCACAGGGTACTGGTCTTTATTGGGGTTCCAGAAGAATACCAAAAGAAGATGCTTGCCAAGGTTCCAGGGGCAGACGCTTCAAGGCTCTCATCGCCCTACATGACTATAGCAGATTTAGCCACAGAGATTTGGAGGCCGAACCCAAGTGACTGAGACAATGGAAAAACCGGCAGAGAAACCGGAGAAGCCTGAAAAGG
The DNA here is from genome assembly GCA_049513715.1 of Bathyarchaeia archaeon. Lineage (GTDB taxonomy): Archaea > Thermoproteota > Bathyarchaeia > 40CM-2-53-6 > 40CM-2-53-6 > FEN-987. The sequence goes on from JBEKVV010000001.1 coordinate 423,073, forward strand.
CAGAAAAGAAGCGGATCGTGCTCGTAACAGGAAAGAGGAAGACCGCCATTGCCCGCGCTATAGTCAAACAAGGCGCGGGTAAAGTGTTCGTGAACGGGATTCCACTCGCAACATTCAGCCCGGAAGTCGCGAGAATGAAGATTAGCGAGGCGCTGGTTCTTTCTGGCGAGCGGTGGAAGGCACTTGACTTCAATGTCAAAGTCAGCGGGGGAGGGTTCATGGGTCAGGCCGAAGCCGCCCGAATGGCCGTGGCGAAAGGCTTAGTCACGTGGACTCGAAGCTCAGAACTCAGAAAGACTATGACTAACTACGATAGAACAATGCTCGCCGGTGACCCTCGAAGAAAGGAACCAAAGAAATTTGGTGGACCGGGCGCTAGAAGACGCGAGCAGAAATCATACAGGTAGGACTGCGCGGCCTTGATAATTCCGATACGATGTTTCACATGCGGGAAGCTCGTCGCCGATCGCTGGGAGGAATTCGCGCGTCGAATCAAAGCGGGTGAGCGTCCGAAGAAAGTACTAGATGATATTGGAATGACACGGTACTGCTGTCGTCGTATGTTCATATCACACGTCGACATTTTGGATGACCTGCTAAGATACTCGCAAGTTACCGCGAAGAAACGCGCACAATTCGAGTAAGATGGAAGAGAACAAGAATGTCTGAAGTTGAAGAAAAAGAGGGAATGCCAAAGTCAGAGGACTTACTCCTACCACTTGAGGAACTACTGGCAGCAGGCCTCCACATAGGCACAAGAATCAAGACCGGAGACATGGAGCCATACATTTACCGCGTCCGACCGGACGGGCTCTTCATCCTCAACATCGGCAAAACCGATGAGAAGATTCGGCTGGCGTCTCGTTTCATAGCACGCTTTGAACAGGAACGAGTTTTGATAGTGTCATCTAGACTTTACGGGAAGACTCCTGTAGAGAAATTCTGCGAGACAACGAAGACAATACCCATCATCGGCCGTTTCATGCCTGGACTCATTTCAAATCCCTTACAACCTAACCATGCCGATCCGCAAGTTATCATGGTAACCGATCCAAGGGCAGACTGGCAAGCAATCAAAGAATCATCAAGCGCAGGTGTGCCAGTAATCGCATTATGCGACACAGACAACGTCTTTAGCGGCGTTGACTTGGCGATTCCAGTCAACAACAAAGGCAGACGAGCATTAGCCATGGTCTACTGGCTCCTCGCACGCCAAGTTCTCAGAGAACGAGGAGAACTCGCGCAGGACGCCACAATTACCACAACAGTAGACGACTTCGAAACCAAACTCGCAGCTATCGCCCCCAGAGCGGGCGGTGAGCTTTGAAAACTAGAAAACCACATGTCGCTGGACAGTTCTACGCAGGAACCAAAACTGAACTCGAAGAACAAATAACCGAATGCTTCTCACATCGCTACGGACCAGGAGCAGTACCCAAGACAGTCAGTCACGGTTCTAGAAAGATCGTGGGAATTGTTTCACCCCACGCTGGGTATGGCTACTCTGGGCCGGTAGCCGCCAATGGCTACAGTAGAGTAGCACAGGATGGTCTACCCGAAGTGTTCATCGTCTTGGGCCCCAATCACTATGGGCATGGTAGTGGAGTCTCCATTCAGACAGAGGGAGCCTGGGAGACACCGCTCGGCCTAACGCCAATCGATACACCATTGGCCAAGAACATTCAGAAAGCGAGCGAGATCATCGACATCGATGAATCAGCTCACTCTGCGGAGCACTCGATTGAGGTTCAAGTACCTTTCATCCAGTTCATCTCCACAGGAACGGCGAAGTTCATTCCCATATGCAGCTGGATGCAAGACCTCAAAACCAGTCGAGAAATCGCGAATAGCATTGTTCAACAAGTTAAGGGAAGAGACTTCGTGATTGTTGCCTCGAGTGATTTCACACATCACGAGCGGGGCTACGGAGACAAAAACGAAGCAGAAATGCTCGCGAGCATAAACAAACGAGATCAGTCAGCAATAGAAGCCATAACTAACCTCGATGACGCCGCACTGAATGAGCTGGGTGAGACTCAGAAGGTAACGATGTGCGGCTACGGACCGATTACAACACTCATAGCTACAGCGAAACTTCTGGGTTCCACGAAAGCTGAATTTCTCGCCCACAAAACTAGCTATGACATAACCGGCGATTCAGGCTACGTGGTTGGATACTCGTCCATCGTGTTCTTACGCGACTAATCAAAGAAATTTGGGTTGACTCGGCGAAGGCTTAGGTCTTAAATTCGATATAGATTTGGATACTGAAAACCTTCACTGGTTAGTCATAGGAGAAACTGTGTTGAGCAAGGCAACAGCGTGTGCGCATGCGATACAAGGGCTCGTGAAGTACCACGGCCTCAAGAACAAGAAACTGAGATTACCCTACCACAACAGCATTTCCGTCTGTGCGGAGAAACTCACAACCAAGGCCACGATTGAGTTCGGGTCTCAATATACTGAAGACGTCAGCGAAATCAACGGTGCAGTTGCGAAAGATGCTGAAGCACTTCGAGTCATGGAAGTTGTCAACGCACTGCGGAAACTCGCGAAGAAAGATGACCATTTCCACCTAGTGAGCGCAAACAGTCTAGTCAAGGTAAAGGGTCTGGGTTTTTCGGCCTCGGCGTTCGCGTCCATAGCCCTCGCTGCAAGCACCGCGCTGGGATTGAACATGGATCATGATCATCTGAGTGAGATTGCGCGACTGGGCGCGGGGTCAGCGAGTAGGAGTGTTGCAGGGGGGTTCGCGATTTGGTATGCAAACAAGGAAGGTAGGTCTTACGCCCGCCAACTCGCTGACGGTAAACGACTACCGCTAGCAATGGGCATCGTCCCAATGGCTGCTGACATCAAGACGGACAAGGCCCACGAAGAGTTCGTTAGTTCGCCATTCTTCACCGGACGACTAAGGGAAGTAAATGTCAGCTTACGGAAAATGGTTCGAGCCATAAGCAAAGGCGACTTGAACGAGGTGTGCCGCCTTGCAGAAGTGGATTCCCGAAGTCTGCACGCGATCACCATGACCGGGAAGAGCGGGCTTGTCTTAATGGCTCCTGACACGATAAACGTGATTCGAAGGGTAACGGCGATGCGGGAGGAACGAGGAATTCCTGTGTGGTACTCACTCGATACTGGCCCATCCGTCTTCCTAAACACTCATCCCGAAAACTTGGACGAGGTATGTGATGACATCGCGAAGAACACGGGTCTCAAAGTCATAAAAAGTGGAGTGGGCGGGTCCGCATACACGCTTGATCAACACCTCTTCTAGCAAGCCTCCAGAACAACACAAACCAAAGCCTTCCAGCCGAATCCAGAAATCAATCGAACTAACACACCCTTGTATCTTGTGGGAGCTCCGTTCGGCTTTTCTACTACCTCCACCGAGACAAGTCGAGGAGAGATTCTTGGGAGTGGGTGCCGGTTTCGGAAAGGCAATCTTGTTCAATGAGCACTTTGTCGTGTATGGCCTTCCCGCTATAGCTTCAGCGATTAACGCAAAGACAACTGCGCTGGTTGAGAGACGCTCATGGTCGGGTGTCGAGTTAATCGATAACCGGCCTGAAACGAAAGGGTACAAGTCCGGGAAAGCCGACCAGCAGAAAGAGTCTCTGGACATAATGCTCAGGTTCATGAACGTCGACACGAAGCATCACGCCTTTCGGATAACTCTTGGCGGCGACCTTCTCGCAGCGAGCGGAGTAGGTGCAAGCGCCGCCTCATGCGCAGCGATCGCACGAGCCTTTTCAGAAGAGTTGCATCTTGGCTACTCGGATGATAAGATAAACGAGGTCGCGTATGAGGGTGAGAAAGGATATCATGGTAATCCGTCAGGGGTCGACAATACTGCCGCAACGTTCGGCGGCCTGATCTGGTACCGACGAGAAGGCACGTCTCAACTGATGGAACGTCTCAAGCTCAGAAAGCCTGTAGAGATTGTCATGGGAAACACCGGGATAGTGGCCGACACAAAAGTAGTAGTGGGCGGCGTGAGGGAGCGAAAGGACAAGGATCCCGGGAAATATGAGCGGATCTTTAAAGACGCACAGCGGCTGGTGGAGGACGCAAGGAAACAGCTTGAGGAGTATGATCTCAAGAAGGTAGGAGCTCTGATGAATGAGAACCATAGACTTCTGCAGGAAATAGGCGTCTCATGCAGTGAGCTTGATATGCTCGTGGATTTATCGCGTGATACCGGAGCGTGGGGGGCGAAGATGACCGGGACAGGGAAGGGTGGTTACATGATCGCTCTTACTCCAGGGAAGGAACTTCAGGAAAACGTTGCGATGGAAATAGGGAGGAAGGGCTTTCAGGCGCTACGAACAACCATTTGAGCATAGGAGCCGCTCAACGCATCTTGCATGGTGAGCATGAATGGAGTTAGCAGAGCTTGTCAAGAAACTAGATGAAAAAGCGCTGTTGACCAGAATCAGCAAGCCCGCGGATCCCAAGTATGAGATTTCAACTTTGATGAAAATGCTGGATGGCCAGGTCCTACTTTTCGACCATGTTAAGGGTTCCAGCATGCCAATAGTCGCGAACGTGTGTTCGACGCGAGACCTAGTCGCAATAGGACTTGGGACGACCAGGAAGGAGCTTATCGCGAAACTGGCGGATGCAATAGACCACCCGAAGAAAGTTAAGACATTCGAAGCGGAAGGTTACGAGAACATAGGCTCCGATCTCGGAAAACTGCCTATTCTGACATATTACCCGAAGGACGGGGGGCCGTACATTGCGTCCGGGGTAGTTGCCGCCAGCGACAAGGAGCACGGCCTCAACCTCTCCTACCATCGATCACAAGTCTTAGGAAAGGACACTCTGGTACTGCGAATCCTGGAGAGGCATTTTGACGCCTACATTAAACGTGGATTGAAAGAATTCGCAATCTGCATCTCCTGCCCGGTACAGGTTTTAGTGAGCGCAGCGATATCCGTGGATATGGGCATCAGCGAGATCGAGATAGCCAACGCTTTGGAAGAAACATCGCAACTACGTCTCGACGGGCAACTGGTTCCCCCTTCAGACATTGTGATAATCGCCGAGTTGACTGGCGAGCTGCATGATGAGGGGCCGTTCCTTGACTTGACGGAGACCTTCGACATAATTCGGAAACAGAGAGTAGCGAGGGTGAAGAAGATCTACGTGAAGAAGGGGGCGATGTACCACGCCCTTCTACCCGGCGGGCTTGAGCACAAGGTTCTGATGGGTATGCCGAGGGAACCAACAATTTTCAGAGAAGTAGCGAAAGTCTGCGACGTCAAAGACGTACTCGTCACCCCAGGCGGGTGCTCCTGGCTTCATGGAGCGGTGAGCATAAGCAAGAAGCACCCAGACGATGGTAGGAAAGCTATCGAAGCCGCCTTCAAAGGGCACAAGTCAATGAAACATGTCTTCGTAGTAGACGACGACATAAACATCCATGACCCGAACGAAATCGAATGGGCAATGGCTACTCGTTTCCAAGCCGACAAGAACATGGTCACCAAGAGGGAAAAAGGGTCATCACTTGACCCATCCTCAGACATGGATACACAAATGACGTGCAAAGTTGGATTCGACCTAACTGTCCCCGAAGGCGGAAAGAAAGAGTTCAAACGACCAACCTTGCCAATGAAACTGAACGTCGAGGATTATCTCAAACGATGAAGGAGTGAAACTGAACAATGTTCCTATCCAACGATGAGGAACGAACCCTGTCAGGTGAGAACGGAGAAGTCATGGAACGCCTGTTTCGACTCCTCGTGCGCTTGGGCGAGATCTATGACGCAGACAAAATGATACCCATAGGCTCAGCGCAAGTAGCAGGAGTCTCATACAAATCGATAGGCGACCCTGGAGTCGAGTTCCTAGAAGATTATGCAGGGAAAGGCGCTTGTGTGAAAGTTGTCACCTACCTCAACCCGGCGGGCATGGACCTTGAAGACTGGCAGGAACTTCGTATCCCTCCCAGTTTCGCTGAGAAGCAACTTCGGATTATCAATGCTTTCAAGAAAATGGGAATAGTCGTCAGTGCTACGTGCACACCATATCTGGCAGGGAATCTCCCGAGATTCAGGGAGCACATTGCTTGGTCTGAATCCTCAGCCATCTCCTTCTCAAACTCCGTCATAGGAGCACGAACCAACAGGGAGGGAGGGCCATCAGCCCTCGCGGCTGCACTATGCGGCGTCACACCGAATTACGGTCTCCACCTCGACCAGAACAGGAAACCACAAGTGCTCGTGGAAATCAACGCCAAGCTTGAGGAGAACGCGGACTACGGCGCGCTCGGCTACGTCGTCGGCCAACAAGTCAAGAACAGGATACCCTACTTCAAAGGAATCAAGGACGCCGATACCGATCAACTAAAAGCACTGGGCGCTGGGATGGCGGCATCTGGTGCCGTCGCACTCTACCACATCGAGGACCAAACTCCAGAGGCTCACCTCATGGAAACTGGAGGGCTGGAGAAGATTTCAGTGAGTGACAAGGATTTGGATGAAACATTTTCGAAGCTCACAACAGGAAAGGAACCAGACATTGTGATCTTAGGTTGCCCGCACTCCTCCTTGAAGGAGGTAATGACGATCGCAAGGAAGTTGGAGGGAAAGAAGTTGAAAAAACCTCTATGGGTCTGCACATCGAGAATGGTAAAAGAGGCCGCGAACCGCATGGGCTTCACTCAAACAATAGAAGGTGCCGGTGGCAAGGTTTTGGCTGACACGTGCATGGTCGTTGCGCCGATCGAGGACATGGGATACAAGACGACAGGTGTGAACTCGGGAAAGGCAGCAAACTACCTGCCGAGCTTCTGCAGACAAGAGGTTGTCTTCTCCAGGCTTGACACGCTGATTGAGACGGTGACTGCCTGAGAGGGTTGGTGACGAGCAGTGGAGACTCTTAAGGGAAGGTCGATAAGCCCAGGCAGAGTAGAAGGCGAGTGCCTCGTATCGAGAGAGCCTATTGGATTCTACGGGGGAATCGACGCCAAGACCGGCATTTTCATTGAGAAAGGCCACGAACTAGAGGGCAAGTCCGTCAGGGGCAAAATCCTAGTGTTTCCTTGCGGGAAAGGTTCTACGGTTGGATCCTACGTGATCTATGGGCTCGCCAGGAACCATCAAGCACCTTTGGCAATTGTGAACAAGGAAACTGAAACAATAGTCGCCACAGGTGCAATCCTGGGCGGCGTTCCTTGCGTCGACCGGATTGCCGTAGAGAAAATCTCCACTGGAGACAGTCTCATAGTTGACGCGACAGTTGGAACAGTTTCAATCGTTAAGAGGCATGAGTAGCCCATAACGAAATTGAGGCCATCCGAGAAGGGAATTGAATACACATATGCCTGATACTCAAACGGCTGGGCGAAAGCTAAGCCACATTCAGACAACACTGCATCAGCAAGTTCAATCTCACGTCCCTACTGGCTTCGATGATGTGCGGCTGCTTCACAAAGCCCTCCCCGAAGTCGATCGAGCAGAAGTGGATCTGACAACCGAGATTTTCGGCCACAAACTCAATGCGCCCCTCATGATCGAATCGATGACGGGCGGCACTCCGTTGGCCGCGAAGATCAACAAAACCTTAGCAAAGGTTGCAGAGCGACTGGGCATCGCAATGGGTGTTGGAAGCCAACGCGCAGGCATTGAGGACGAAAGCTTGGCGTACACATTTCGAGTGGCCAGAGACGCTGCACCTTCAATCCCACTTTTCGCTAACTTAGGGTGCCCACAGATTGCACGCGAGGATGCCGTGGATAGGGCCAGGAAAGCTGTGGACATGATCGATGCCACGGGACTTTTCATACACCTGAATGCACTGCAGGAGTCGGTCCAGTTTGAAGGAGAAACGAATTTTCGGAATATCCTTCAAAAGATTAAGGAATTGGCAGGCAAATTGCCTGTTCCGGTCATGGTTAAGGAAACGGGCGCTGGTATTTCAAAGGAAACAGCGCAAGCTTGCGAAAAAGCAGGTGTGAAGGGAATTAACGTTTCAGGGCTTGGTGGAACGAGTTGGGCCGGCGTCGAGTATTACCGCGCGAGGGCCAAACGCCTGAAAGTTCAGATGGAGCTTGGAACTACATTCTGGGATTGGGGAACCCCAACGGTTCCAAGCATCGTGGAAGTAGCCAACTCAACCAGCCTCAAAGTTTTCGCCTCAGGCGGAGTCAGGAATGGCCTTCACATAGCGAAAGCAATCGCCCTGGGCTCCCACTACGGAGGCCTAGCCCTACCGATGCTCAAATCTGCCTCGGCAGGAGAAGGGGCAGCAATTGGCCGGCTACAGGCCGTAATTGAGGAGTTGCGGAATGCATTGTTCCTGACAGGTTCACGGAATCTGCAAGAACTTAGACAAGCCCCACTAATAATAACAGGCGCGACGTACGAGTGGCTTACACAGCGGGGTTTCGACCCGGCCAAGTACGCCATGAGACCTGGCCGCTAAATCCGAAATATCGCGATGCAATAGTGGTTGCTTATGGGAAAGAGTTCCGAATATTCTGGGTTCTATAAACTACCTATCCCTGAGAGAATCAGAATAATCAAAGAATTCGCAGGCCTAACTGAAGACGAGGCAGGCCTTCTTCAAAAGCCCGGCGCCCTTGGGTTTGATGTTGCGAACCGGATGGTGGAAAACCTTGTTGGCGTTTTTCCTGTTCCGTTGGGCGTCGCTGTTAACTTCCTCATAAACGGCTATGATGTAGTTGTTCCCATGGCCATCGAAGAGCCATCAGTCATAGCGGCTGCAAGTCATGCAGCTAAGATGGCGAGGCCAACAGGCGGGTTCCACGCTACCACTACTGACCCGGTAATGATTGGTCAGGTGCAGATCGTTGGAGTGAGCGACGTCAATCGGGCTAGGTTCGAGATTCTAGCCCGCAAGGAAGAGATTGTGAAACTCGCCAACGACCAAGACCCAGTACTGATCTCTATGGGTGGTGGAGCACGCGACTTGGAGGTTCGAATAATTGAAACCTTCCAAGGAAAGATGGTGATTGCAGAGCTGCTCGTGGATTGCAGAGATGCGATGGGTGCCAACGCTGTGAACACCATGGTTGAGGCTGCTGCTCCATTGATGGAAAAAATTTCAGGAGGGCGGGTCTACCTTCGAATCATCTCGAACTTGGCCGTTAAGCGCTTGGCACGGGTCATAGCGGTATTCCCAAAAGAAGCCTTAGGGGGAGAGGATGTTGTGGACGGGATAGTGAATGCCTATGCATTCGCTGCAGCGGATCCATTCAGGTGTGCAACGCATAACAAGGGAATAATGAACGGCGTCTCCGCCGTCGTTCTGGCCACAGGTAACGATACCCGGGCAATAGAGGCTGGGGCTCACGCCTACGCCGCGCGGTCCGGGCACTACACGTCCCTGACAACGTGGGAGAAGACCGTGCAAGGGAACCTTGTGGGGACCCTCGAAATGCCGATGGCCGTCGGCATCGTTGGAGGAGCCACAGCATCCAACCCTGTAGCGAAATTGGCGGTCAAGATTCTCGGCGTGAAGACCGCACGGGCACTAGCCGAGATAATAGTCTCAGTTGGATTGGCGCAAAACCTGGCAGCATTGAGAGCTTTGGCTGCGGAGGGCATACAGCGTGGACACATGAGCCTTCACGCGCGGAACATCGCGATCAACGCTGGCGCAACAGGTGAGCTAATCGACAAGGTTGCGTCGCAGATGGTAGCAGAAAGAAAAGTACGGGTAGACCGCGCTAAAGAAATACTGGAGAAGGTTGGGAAAAGTCAGGATTAGGCGGTGCTGTCGACTTCAAAGAGCGATTCCATTCGTCTTATCCTTGGAATCGCATCTTTCTCCATCCAGTCAGAGATTGTATCGTAGACTTTGCGATAGTACTTCTTGGTGGCGTGTTTGACGATTCCCAGCCGCTCCATCCTCCGGATGTATCGCCACTTCATGCTCCGTGAGATCTGATCGCCCATTAGGCGGTCAACGTCAAGTTTCTTGAATACTCTAGGTAGGTGGGCGAATGTTGCAATGATTTCTTTGGGGAAGGCGGTCAAGTGTTCCTTTGAGAGCTTTCTTTTGCCACGAGTTTCAATACCGCGCAACCTCGTGCTGTTTACTTTCAAAACCACGCCTTCTAATTGGCTGGTTACAGTTTTGATGGCATAAAAGCGTTATGAGCGTGTTCACTTTCTGCGAAAGCGGAACTGGCAATGAAACGCTTTCGAATTCAAATAGCCCCAAACACGAAGGCGAGTAGGCCGAAGGTCATCCATACCAACACGAAATTCTTGCTTCGCTTGGCATTGCGCGGGCTTGGGTCAGTCTTGATTGAGTAGGCGGTTAAGAGGAATCCCACGTCACAAATCACCACCACGGGGATGTAGTAAAGGGGTTTTGAGACCAACCCAAGGGCCAGGGGCAGAACACTGAGGACCACGGCGCCAAGGAAGAGGGCAGCGCCCTGCTTTGCGGCACTCATGTTTCCTTTTGTCGCGGCAACCGTTTTCACCCCTCTGGCACTATCACCTGCAACGTCAACAATGCCTTTCAAGATTTCGCGCCCGAGGCTGGAAAGAAAAGCAAGCAGGGTGAAAATGCCTAGGGACCATGTGGGGCTGCCCACCGCGAAGCCCCCGAAGATGAAAGGGATCGCCACATTGATGCTGACCAAAGCGTTTCCGGCCAGACCTAGCTTCTTAACTCGAGCATTGTAGAGGATCATGATGACGATGCTTGCGACAGCAATCAGCAGTGCCCACGCGCCGAGGTTTGCGGCAAAAAACATCCCCATCGAGACCACGATGATCGCGAACGAAATTGCTTCAGCCGGTTTCACTATGCCCGCCGGCAAAGGGCGCTTCGGTTCATTGATTTTGTCGATTTCGCGATCGAAATAGTCGTTCAAAATCATAGAAGCCGCTAGGAGAAGAAAGCCTGTCATGAACCCGTAGAACGCGGCTCGGGCCGTCACCGCTTGCGAAGCCAAGGCCTCTCCGACAATAACCGCGAAACCTATCATGACGCAGTTTGGTAAGCGCATCATGCGGAGTAAGCCGAGTGTTTTCTTGAGTGGAGAATTGTAAGGTTGCACTGCCCACGCCTCCGCATTTGTGAAGTCTGTACCTCACACACAAGCAGTTTTAATAGTATCGCGGGGTGTGTGAGAATATTTCCCGCAGTCTCCAACATGTAAACGTGAGTGGCCAAATCTTTGGGCGACATCAGAGTAGGGACCGTTGAAAATCACCTACAACAAGTAATCAACGAGAAAGGAGTCGCCCACCTAACCCTTTTCGACCCCGAAAGGCTCACACCCGCTGCTGCCAGGCAGCTTGCAATTGAGGTCAAGAAGGCCGGTACGGCCGCTGCCATGGTTGGGGGGTCTACAGCTACTTCCATTTATGAACTCGACGCCGTAGTCAGGGCGATCAAAACCTCAGGCCTCCCAGTAATCCTGTTTCCTAATGATGTGGCGGGGCTAAGCCAGTATGCGGACGCTGTCTTCTTCATGTCCTTGTTGAACTCAACGAACCCGTACTACATCTCGGGGGCCCAGGCGCTTGGTGCGCCACTGGTGAAGAAATTCGGGCTTGAACCGATTCCCCTAGCGTACCTGATTGTAGGGAATAACCCCGGTGCAGCAGGTTTCGTGGGAAACGCTAATCCCATCCCAAATGACAAACCGGAGTTGGCGGCGATATACGCCCTCGCAGCGGAATACTTGGGAATGCGCTTCGTCTACCTAGAAGCAGGTTCAGGGGCGAGGGATATGGTTTCACCGAAGATGGTTAGCACCGTCAGCAAAACTTGTCGAGCAAGAATAATCGTAGGCGGGGGCATCCGATCAGCCGCCCAAGCTAAAACGTTGGTTCAAGCCGGGGCACAGTTGATTGTTACAGGAACCGTTGCTGAAAAGGCGGGAATCCGGAAGTTGCGTGAAATTATTCGAGCCATCGAATAGGGTCCCGTTGAGGAAAGCTGCTTGGCTCATTCTTTCTCGAAACGTATCAGCGGGACGACTCCTTACTACAATTTGGTTAGGCGTGTGGCCTTTCCCTCAACGAGAGCCATAATCGAATCAACAGTTCTATTCACTACAATCGGGATTGGGCTTTCATTTCTGATCGCTCAACGGTCGGCACAAGCTTTCGTTCTTGGGGCTGCGTGGGGTGTCCTGATCCTTGCCGTCCCATCGTTCATCTCGGATATCGTTCTGTATTTCTCTATGATGAAGGAGGACCCCTTGTTCTATTTCCGAAGGTGTCTCGCCCTCTCATTGTTCACAATAACCACATGGGTTATCGTGTTCATCGTGGCCTCAATGATTGCTCTCGCAGATCCTCGATTTCTCTTCCCCGACTTCGCTGTCATCGTCGGCCTTTTCGCAGTAATTCCATTCCGCGCTCTCGCCGTCTTCTCCATGTCAAGGACAAGTTTCGCTAAGAGAACTCTGTTCACATTCATGGAGCCGATGCTGACTGCTTTAATGGTCGTTCCAGTGTTCGGTGTGTCGGTGCTCAGAGTTGCGACGGGCCTCGTTATCGCATCCATTGCTGGTTTGACGTTCGCTTTCGCGCTGATAACTATCGTCGAAACCTACGGCCGTGAGTCAATCGGCTTCTCACCCATCCGAATGTTCAGAGCGTTCTTGACGGATTGGCTCGAAGGCGAGAACGAAGAACTTGAAACCTACCTCACCGAATTGGGGGTCGAAACAGAGTTAGATGTTGCAGCGTTCGCCTTCCGCCGCAAAACGACATCAAAGATCAAGGGCGTCATGCTTGTATCGAATTTTCATCCGGGGCCATTCTTGAACATTGGGAGCAGTGTCCTGCCCTTTCTATTTCAATCCGTGATGAAGAAGAGACTAAACGCTATTGGATTAGTTCCTCACGGAGTGTCAGGGCATGAACTTAACCTGGTCTCGCAAGAGCAAAATGCTCGCATTATAAGCTGGGTTCTTAGTAATCTGGAACAGGCGTCATACAACGGCGAAGCGACCCCTGTGACTCGGTCCAAGAACGAAATTGCGACAGCAACGTCTCAAGTTTTCGACGGATGCGCCCTAGTGACTATGACTGCTGCACCGTACGATATGGAAGATGTGCCCTCACAGGTCGCGAATAGAATCTCCGGCCTAACCAAAGGGCGATTTCGTCATGTTGCTCTGATTGACGCCCACAACTGCCTAACGGGACCAACGGTAATGGACTCAGCGACCATTGGAGCATTACAAGAGGCCGCGCTGGCCTCTCTTCAAGTGTCCGCCGAGCAGGAAGCAAACGCGTTCAAAGTCGGTGTGGCAAGGAAAGTTCCCGACGGTTTCAAGTTGAAGGATGGTTTTGGCCCAGGCGGAATATCGGTGGTAGGGATCGAAGCAAACGGGCAGCGTTTCGCGTACGTGAGCATAGACGGGAACAATATGGTTAAGGGATTGCGAGAGGAAATTCTTGAAAGGGTCAGGGGTGTCGGGTTCGACGACGGAGAAGTCATGACTACTGATACCCACATGGTAAATGGCATAGTTCACGCACGGCTCGGCTATCATTTAGTTGGTGAAGTAGTTCCCAGGCAGCAATTGCTTGATGAAATCACGGCAACCTGCCGCGAAGCCATGAGTGACCTGGAAGCATGTGAGGTCGGAGTCGTTTCCGGACAGGTTCCCGTGACCACGCTCGGAACCAAATCCCTAAGACGAGTAATGAGCTTGGTATACCGAATTTCGAAGTTCACTGCACTTACGTTATTCCCAATGGTTGTGGCAATCACGATCATATCGTTGCTCTTTTTGGTGTAATACATGATTCCCGTGATTCCTCGCAATTCGCATTACATGCAGCTGCCTCGCGAGGTCTTGATTGGCGACAACGTCGCTCCCTTGGTCGGTATGGCCCTCACACGGCTTGGCTTTCACGGACCTGCGCTGGTCGTAACAGGACATAAGGTCATTTCGATCGCAGGAGACATTGTCTTAGACTCGCTCAAACGTGCAGGATTCAAGTCATCAACTATCGTTGCAGAAAACGCTACTACCTCTCAGGTCACTCGAGTTCAACGTGAAATTCGCCGTCTCAAACCAGACATCGTAGTAGGCGTTGGGGGTGGCAAGGACATCGATGTCGCAAAACTGAGCAGCATGAAGGCCGGAAGAAGGTTTGTGAGCGTCCCCACAGCCGCCTCACATGACGGCATCGCCAGCCCGCTCGTTTCAATGAAAGGACTAAACCGACCCTACTCATACGCAGCACACGCCCCAATAGCGATCGTCGCCGACACGTCAATTATTGCCAAGTCACCGTACCGGCTAATCGCCAGCGGCTGTGGAGACGTAGTCGCAAAATACACTGCGGTGAGGGACTGGAAGCTTGCGCACCGAATCAAAAACGAGTACTACGGCGACTACGCAGCTGAACTTGCACTGATGAGTTCGCGTCTAGTTATGCGGAACGCGAGTAGCATTCGGGCGATTTCAGATTCAGGGATAAGAACCCTGGTTGAGGCTCTGATTAGCTGTGGAGTTGCAATGAGCATTGCCGGAACGAGTCGCCCGTGCAGTGGAGCCGAGCACCTCTTCAGTCACGCCCTCGCGATGATTGCGCCCAAGCCTGCTCTGCATGGAGAACAGGTCGGGGTCGGTACGATTATGTGCGCTTACTTACATGGTGGAAACTGGCAACTGATCAAGGAAGTCATGCACACAATCGGCGGGCCAACTACCGCTAAAGAGCTTGGTATTGCCCCAGAATACATTCTAGAAGCGTTAACAAAAGCTCACTCGATCAGGCCCGAGCGGTACACGATACTTGGTGAGAGTGGACTCACGAAGGATGCTGCACGCAGAGTAGCTACCATCACGGGCGTCATTGACTGACACAAGTGACACCGACGATCCAGCGCATGCGATTGACGAGCATTTCTTTTAGGACACTGTGATAACGTAATCAAGAGCAACTCGTATGTCGGCTGAGATTGAGGTCAAAGTTCGGAAGGCAGCTATGCTAAACGCTGCCAAGCATGAAGGGAAGGCTGACCCAAACGCTGTACTCGGAAGCCTTCTTGGAGATAACGCTGAACTTCGCAAACAAGCCAAGGACTTGATTCCCCTAATTCAGCGTGTTGTTCAAGAAATCAACTCCAAATCCTTTGAGGAACTCACTGCAACTGCGAGGCAGAGTTGGCCTGAAGAATTTGACAAGGAACGGGTTGAAGAGAAGAGGCAGCTTCCACCGCTGCCAAACGCCGAGAAATATTCGATGATTGTGACCAGACTTGCGCCAAATCCCGACTTCGTTCTTCATGTTGGCAACGCTAGGGCTGCAATTTTGAGCCATGACTACGCGAGAATGTACAGGGGCAAGTTCATTGTTCGATTCGAGGATACGGACCCGAGGCTGAAGAAAGCCCAACTTCAGTACTACGACATGATCAGAGAGGACTTGAAGTGGCTCGGCTGCGAGTGGGATGAGGAATACATTCAGAGCGACCGGTTGCCGACGTACTATGAGGTCGGCCAGACTCTTCTGACGAAAGGGGCCGCTTACATTTGCGAGTGTCAACCGGAAAAGTTCCGAGAGCTGGTCAACACGAACAGGGCTTGCCCCGACCGCGACCTGACAACCGCTGAGCAACAGCGACGCTGGGAGAAGATGCTCAAGGGCGGTTACGGAGAAGGTGGAGCGGTGTACCGCGTGAAAACGGATTTGACCCACCCCAACCCTGCAGTGAGGGATTGGCCAGCTTTCAGGGTGATAGACACCATCAAGTACTCGCACCCCCGCGTGGGTTCGAAGTATGGCGTTTGGCCTCTCTACAACCTCGCTTCGGGGGTTGATGACCATGCGCTTGGGATTACCCACGTGATAAGGGGGAAGGAGCATCTGACCAACATGGCCCGGCAGTTGTTCCTTTACGACCATCTGAGCTGGAAATATCCTGAGGCAGTCCATTATGGTAGGCTTAAGGTTGAAGGCGTGACGCTGAGCAAGTCGAAACTCATGAAGGGTCTCGAAACAGGCGAATATTCAGGGGTGGACGACCCAAGACTAGGTACACTCGCGGCATTGCGAAGGCGAGGCTACCTAGCTGAGACAATTCGTAAGCTCATCTGGGACATTGGCCCGAAACCTGTCGACGTGACCATAAGCTGGGATAACATCAACTCACAAAACCGCAAACTCATCGACCCCACCTCACATAGATACTTCTTCGCCCCAAACCCAATCAAAACCAAGGTCATAGGGGTACCGAAAACGTACGACATTCACCAGCCCCTGCACCCTCAACACCCTGAAAGCGGAACGCGTAAGCTGACAGTGCAAGAGAGCAACGGCGAAGCCACATTGTACCTAGCAGGCTCTGATAGGTCGCTGCTTTCATCGGAGAGGACGATACGCCTAATGGGCCTCTTCAACATCAAAGCCAAACTCTTGAACAGTGAGGCTGTAGGACAGTTTCTCGGTGAAGGCGCCGCAGAGGCTCGAGAAGCCCCGATAGTGCAATGGGTCCCATCAGGCGAAAACGCGTCTGTTGATGTGGTTCTGCCCGACGCCACGACCCAAGCCGGCCTAGCCGAGGCTGGATTTAGAGCCGAACCTGAGGGGTCAATTGTGCAATTTGTTAGGTTCGGTTTTGGCCGGGTAGACAAGGTTTCATCTGAGAAGATCACTGTGTACTTTGCACATCAATAACCGCCTGGGTCAGCAATGTCACAATCCCCATCAGCCATGACCAAAGAGGAACTCTGGAAAGTGCTAGTGGACACTGCACACGCGCTGACTATGTACAAGAACCACAAACGGTATGTCGAAGACGTCATGCTCAAGGAGAAACCTGACATATCTCCGCAGGAGCTCGCCATTCAAATCAACGTCACATTAGGAGAGTCAATTGTTATTTTGGATGAGCTCCGTGGCGGAGAAATCCCCCCAAAGCCTGCGGAGCCGACAAACGCGCAGAAAACATCGGACCGAACGCTGTTCGAGTTCAGTCGCTAGATTAATCCAATGCATTTGCATTTCGGCGTGATTGGTTTGAGGGTCGAAGTCGAGCCTTCTCTCATGGCAAAACATGCAGGGCTGGTGGCACTGGTGACTTCTTTCCAAAATCTTGTGATTAGGCAGACTTCTCCTGATTTGGAGAAGCTGAAGCAAGAAGTAACAGCAGACGTAAAGGCCAAGTATACACTTGACAGACTGAAGGATGTACCTATAATCCATGCGTACAGGGACTTCTTTTGGAGAGTGGGAATCGACCCGACCAAGATTCGACCAGCCGCCGAGGCGTTGATTCGCCGTATTCTTGCTGGAAAAACGCTCCCCACAATTAACACGCTGGTGGATGCTTACAATCTGGCTTCAATCACAACCTGTATCGCCCTAGCGGCGTTCGACGAATCGAAACTTCAAGGCTCACTGCTAATGCGCTCGGCCAACGCTGGCGAAGATTTTCTCGGAATCGGCATGAACAGGCCGATGCTGCTGAATGGTGGAGAGATAGTTGTTTCGGACAGCCACAAGCTGATTGCCGTTTACCCCTATCGCGACGCTGACCAAAGCAAAGTTACGGGCGCAACGAGAAGCATGACGCTGATGGTATGTGGTTGCCCCGGGATCAGCGAGGAAACACTTCTTCAGGCTGAGAGAACTGCAAAGGACTTCATAACGAGATTTTGCGCTTGAGGATAGCGAATCACCCGATTAAGCAGTCGTCCAATGTCATCTGGGCGGTCTTCCGAATGGTCAGAGCGGCCAGTCGGCCGTTACCGACAGTAAATTTATATTCAGGATATTTTACCCCAAGTAACAATTCGGTGAATAATAATGTCCCAGCAAAATATCCCCGTATTAATTCTCAAGGAAGGAACTCAACGTACGCAAGGCAGAGATGCACAACGCAATAACATTCTCGCAGCCAAAGTCGTTTCTGAAACCGTCCGAACCACACTCGGCCCACGAGGCATGGACAAGATGCTCGTGAGCGGCATCGGTGATGTGGTCATCACAAACGACGGCGCTACCATCATGAAAGAACTTGACGTCCAGCATCCCGCAGCGAAAATGCTCGTTGAAGTTGCCAAGACCCAAGATAATGAGGTCGGCGATGGAACGACAACCGCGGTTGTCTTAACAGGTGAGCTTTTGGAGAAGGCTGAAGCGCTGCTGGACAAGGATGTCCACCCCACCGTTATCGTCGAGGGGTACAAGAAAGCAGCCGATAAGGCCAGGGAAATTCTAGACACCCTCAGTGAAACGATCGACATCAACAACGCGGAAACTCTAACAAGAATCGCCATGACCGCCATGAGCACGAAGGGGGTCACAGGTGCCAAAGACCACCTGGCCAAGATCGCCGTCGACGGAGCCCTCCAAGTCAAAGAGGTTAAGGATGGTAAGACAAAGGTCGACGTGGACTTGGTTAAGGTTCTGAAGAAGCATGGAAAGAGTTTGGAGGAAACCGAACTTGTCCGAGGAATCGTAATTGACAAGGAAATAGCTCACTCACAAATGCCGAAACGAACCCAAAACGCCAAAATCGCTCTTCTCAACGCCAAACTGGAGATCGAGAAGACCGAGTTCGATGCGAAAATTAACATCAACAGCCCCGACCAGATGAAACTCTTTCTAGACGAAGAGGAGCGCATGCTCAAGGAAATGACCGACGGGGTGGTTGAAAGCGGAGCAAACTTCGTTTTCTGCGAGAAATCCATCGACGACGTAGCACTACACTTCCTCTCCAAGAAGGGCGTCGCCGCAGTCAAGAACGTCAGCAGCGGAGACATGGAAAAACTGGCCAAAGCAACTGGCGCCAAGATCGTCGCCAGCATCAAAGACCTATCCTCAGCATCACTTGGAGAAGCCAAGATTATTGAGGAAAGTAAGATCGGAGACGACAAACTCATCTACGTTAGAGACGCCAAGAACCCCATGGCTGTCACCGTTGTGGTTCGTGGCGGAACAGAACACGTAGTCGACGAGGCCGAAAGGTCGTTGCATGATGCACTCTGCGTGGTACGAGACGCAATCGAAGACGGGAAGATCCTTGCAGGCGGAGGAGCGCCAGAGGCTGAAACAGCCAAACAACTCCGCGACTATGCCGTCAAAGTAGGTGGACGTGAGCAATTGGCCGTTGAGGCATTCGCTGACGCCATTGAAAGCGTCCCACTCGCACTAGCCGAGAACGCAGGACTCGACCCCATCGATGTAATGGTCGACCTCCGAGCCAAACACGAAGACCCTAACAACAAATGGTACGGCGTTGACGTGTTCGCTGGCGGAGTCAAAAACATGCATGACCTAAACGTCCTAGAACCACTCCGTGTCAAGCTCCAAGTCGTGAAATCTGCGACCGAAGCAGCCTCAATGATACTGAGAATCGATGACGTAGTTGCATCGAAGGGCGGTAAGGGAGGCAGGCCACCTATGCCACCTGGCGGACCAGGCGGAATGGGCGGCGGTGACTTCTAAGCCGATCCTCCTATCCTTTTTCTTTCTTTTCGAGCCTCTTCCTCATTCTCATTGAAGCTAAGTAGCACAGCTAATACTCAGCCTACGTAGGTTCGGAAGGGTTGGCTGTTTCAGCAGAACCAGTAGTGATTGTTGCGTCAGCGGAGTTTGCGTTGAAGAGCTCGCCCGTTCGACGAACCTTGGAGGATCGGCTTGTGGATGACCTAAGGAGCATGCTTGCTAAAGCAGGTTTTGCAGGTTTTTCCATTGAGAAACACGCTGCCAGAGTCGTGATAAGAGGCATCGGGGATGCAACCTTTGCCGCTCGATGCTGCGCAAAGGTCTTTGGCGTCGCGTATGCTGCGCCAGCAACGCTCCTTCCAGCCTCAATGGATGATGTTAATGTGGCAATCACCAAGGCCGCGGAGGAAAGTCTTGTGAAAGGACAGTCCTTCGCGATAAGAGCCCACCGTTCCTCGCCCAGCCCTCTCTCAAGGCGAGACATTGAGGTTCAGGGGGGTTCAGAGGTCCTCCGTGCCTTGAATGATAGAAACCCGAAGGTCGACCTTAGGCATCCAGACGTGACCATACTGGTTGACCTCGCGGGCGACCGTGCCTACGTCTACCGAAGCAAACTCCAGGGGCCAGGAGGGCTACCGCTTTCCTCGCAGTGGAAGATGTTGGCGATACTGGACTCGGGGCCACTGTCGATTCTCGCCGCATATGCGATGATGCGACGAGGATGCCTGGTAGAGCTCCTGGTTCCCATATCTCAGAAGAGGGCGCTTTTTGAGAAGGAACGACAACTCCGGTGTGCGCGGATTCTAGGAGCATTCGTCGCCCGACCGAACTACAAAGCTTTCTTGCTGGATTTCGACGGACAACTCGCAGGTAAAGTCGAAGAGAATCCAAGCTATGCGGAATGCCGGCATCTGGCACGGAGGATGGGTGTGCAGTTCGCAGGGCAGAAGAAGTTCAGAGGTATAGTCTTCTCCGATGTGGTGGGTGAGATCCTGCCTGAATCACAGATGCAGGACGCTACCAAGGCCGTGCCAGTTTTCACGCCTCTAATTGGAATGGATAAGGGAGACCTAGAGGACCTCTGTGCGTTGACGGGCATCGCGCGAGAGGATCTGTCTTTGCAACTCGAACTCGAAAAAGACCCTTCAGAAGCAATCGGTCGAATGCCTGAGTTGGGGATCTTGACTGATGATGCGGTTCAAGAGCTCTTGTTCTAGGCTTCGGTTGCCAAGCCCATCACCAAATCACATGCTGTGGCGACGGCATGGATAGAGGCTGCAGCCTCCATAACACGTTGAGAGTTGGTCCGATACTCATCGCTTCCCAGTATTCCTTCAACCGCCATACGCAAGGTTTCAATGTTCAACTTGTCCTGGTCTATCATCACGGCCACATGCAGGCTGACAGCTCTCCGAGCATTACTATACTGCTCCGTGTGGTCGGGGATAGGAACGAGGATCATTGGCTTTCCATATGAGAGTGATTTCATTATGGTTCCATGGCCTGCTCTGCTCACTACTATGTCACTCGCTTTGATGAAGTCGTCTTGGTTCTCAATCCAGTCGTAAACCCTCACACCGTTTCGCGAATACAGGCGTGCTCTACCACTCGGCTCGCCACGAGACATTACGACCGTGAATTTGCGTGAGATTTCGGGTAGCGCCTCAAGAAGAATGCGCGCTAGGATTTCGCGTTCGACCTTGGGGCCGCTTACCGCGGCGTATATGAGTGGCATTTTGTTGTCAAACCCCAGCCGACGCTTTGTCTGCTCTTGTTCATGTTTTGATGTCCGGTGTGTTTCCACGATTGGGCCTATGAGTTTCACTTTGCCGTTGTAGCTTCTTGGAATTGCGAGATTGTCTAGGGATATTGTGTATGGAGAGGGGAGGTCTGGGATGAGAATGAGTTGGCTTCGGCCCCAGACAAGTCCTATGGCTGTTCTGACGAAGCGCCAGCCGATATTTGCTATGACGAAAAACAGCCGGTCTAGGGGAGACAGACTGCGGCTGGACGGGCGCCTGATGATTTCAACACTGAACTGATTCAGCATTAATGCAACCGGGATTCGCATCATCCTGGCCGCGATCAATGAAGATGCCCGGGAGTCCGAGAAGACTACGTCGGGTCTGAAATTCTTGAGAAATTGTATTTCACGCACGACTTGACGAAGAAGCATCCTAATGCCTAAGGAGAACCCGCTGGTCGCCGCCGTCATTTTGAAGTCTATTGTACCATCACTGGTGACTTTGAAATTGATCGGAACCGCCTCGTAAGTCGGTAGCTTGTTGTGCCGCGCATAGTCTAGTCCATCGAGGTAGGTGGAGAAGACGGTTTCAATCCCGCGCCTGTTCAGTTCCGCGGCTATTGGGGCGGAGCGAGTCATGTGGCCTAGGCCGATTCCGCAAGGGGCCAGGTATACGCGCAAGCTTAGACTGCCCCGGTTGGTTTCCTTCTTACTTCGCCCGCTGGCTCGACCTCTTCGAAAATTTCACCTTCGAAGACCTTCACGGTTGTCCCTTCAAGAAGCCACGAGTCGGGGGGAAGCCCTGCCTTTAGGCAACAGTTAGTCAAGAACTCTGAGGCGTCCCAGTTCCATTCAGTCGCCACTTGGGGTAGCAGGAGCCCGGATTGGCCATGTGCCTCTACAATCAGGCCATGATGTCCCACTTTGATTTGACTAGGGAGTGCCTTTCGGTTGTTTGTATGTAAAGGCTGAGGTGGGGTAAGTACGGTTACTTCCACTATGATAGACTTCAGCTCTTCTAGCGAGACGGGGTTGAAGCGGGGGTCTTCTGTCGCGGCGTATATGGCCGCCTTAATTGTGCCATCCGCTAGGGGTTGGTCTGGGTAAGGGAAACCTATGCACCCACGCAGCTTATGGGTGGGTTTCACAGTGTTCAGAGTGACAAATACGCCTGCGCTCCTGCTGAGTGCGTCAGAGGGGCCTTGGGGCTTGATTATTTCATGTCGCTCAAGATAGTCAGTGACCGCTTGGCGTGCTAGGTGGACGAGGCTTCTTCCCTCTTCTAAGGTTAGATAATGGTCTGTCTTTCTCTCGAGAGTTTTTCTCGTTATCAAGCATATTCCTCGCGTCTGCAAGAGTCTGTTCTATCTTTTTCCAGTGGCTTCCCTGCCAGTACACCTTGGCGCACTCTGGATTAGTGCAAACCCAGAAACTTTGATAGACTTTAAAAGTTGCTGGCGGAACTAAGCCCTCAACTTGATCCTTTGGCGTCTCTATTATCGCCCAACCGCAGATAGGACACCTAGAATTTGTTGTGTCAATTTGAAGGTTAAGCTTGTAACGTGCGGCCACTTCCGCGAGCCGCTCACTCTCACTTTTCCCCTGCACCAAGAACGATTCGATGCTACGCGAGGTCGCGGTGCGGTAGAGTTCTTCGTCAGAAGTCAGAAGAATCAATGAATCATGCTTCGCCAACGCAAGCAAGTCATGGTCCTCAGTATCGTTCAAGTATGTGGCTTCGTACCCAATCATCCGAAGCCATCTCGTGAGTTTTCCCAGCATACCATCTAACAGGAAATGGAAAACCCATCACCCCTAATAACCGACCCGGCTGCAGGGCCGACTATCCTCCCCCTTTCGGCGACAAGTGTTCCGCCTACAATGGTGAAGGCGGCCCTACCGACGCACTCCACTCCCTTGAAGGGAGAGAATTTTGCCTTGCTCAGGAAATTCTCAGGCTTCACCCGAAACCTATCCTTCGGATCAACAAGAACTATGTCAGCATCGAAGCCTTCCGTCAAAGCGCCTTTTCCTTTCAAGCGAAAGATTTTCGAGGGGAGTGCCGCTGTTGCCTCAACGAGACGTTTCAAGGAAAGTCTTCTTTTCGTAACCTGAGTGAAGAGTACCGGGAGTGAAGTTTCCAGCCCAGGAACGCCCGTAGCTGCATCCCAAGCGTTCGCTTTCGTTTTTTCGTCGAGTGTATGGGGCGCATGGTCGCTTGCTAGGATATTCACCTGGCCACCGGCAAATAGCCGCCATAGTTCGCGCCTGTTTTTTTCGCTTCTAATCGGTGGAACGCACATCGGAAGCGTTTTGAGTTTTCTAAAAACTGATTGGTTCAACAAGAGATGGTGCGCAGCAGCCTCGCATGTTGCGTTGGGGGTTCGAAGGATCCTCTTGACCGCATTCCGCACCGTAATGTGACAGAAATGGACACGTGGCAACTCACCCCTTCTCAGGCCAACAATTCTCCGAACCGCTGCCAATTCAAACCTGGGATCATGAGCCTTCAGGAAATCTCGCACCGTTGTTCTACCTTCAGAAACTAATTCCTGCTGAACTCTACGAATGCTGTCACACTCCTCCGCATGAACTGTGACCAAGACGTTGGATCGCCTCGCGCTTTGTAGGGCCTCCTGCAGGCTAGCCTGATTGCCTGAGTCGAAGGTTTCCAAAGCTTTGTTCATGTATAGTTTGAACGCGATTGCACCGGCCCTTTTCATTCGTTCGATTTCCACGAGGTCCGCTACTAAAGCGCATTGAAAGGCAACATTCGCGAACAGCCGACCTTCTGCCACGGATATTTTCTCTGTAAGTCTTTGGCTAGTAACTGTGGGAGGGCGTGTGTTCGGCATGTCGATTACAGTGGTGAATCCGCCAGCAGCAGCTGCCTGAGTCCCCGTTTCGAATGTTTCTTTGTAGGATAATTCCAAGTCGCGGAGGTGTACGTGGGCGTCAATCATGCCCGGAAGGGCGATTAACTTGCGGCCGTCAATCGTGAGGTCGGCTCTTTGTGTCGGGCGAAGTTTGGAGATCCGTTTTATCACGCCATCCTCTGTGAGAATGTGCGCGGTGGTCATTTCGTCGTTGATTTGAATTTTCGGGGATTCGATTAGGATTGATGGCAAGTAATTGCTGGCACCGACTGCGGGCGAATTATAGTCGCCAGCAGTTTAAGGCAGCTGTTTACTCTTCTTCGTCGGGTTCCGGCAAGTCGGCTAGGCAATCTTCGCAGAGGAACTGCCCGTCTTGGGATTTGAGTTCGTCTGCCCACGAGCCGCAACGGTCACAATAGCCCGAGAGCGGAGCGCCCTCCTTGACTCGAGTAACGGGTTCAATTTGCGATTTCTCGGTGATGACATCGATCAGAGCGGGCGTAATGTCTACGATGTCATTGCTTGTGATGATGCCCATCAGTTTGTTGCCTTGCAAGACAATTAGGCGTCTGATCTTGAGCTCTCGCATCTTCTTCGCTGCGTCGGTCACACTTGCCGATGATTCAACTGTGGCCGGCGGTTTTGTCATTGACTTCCCAGCTTGAACTTTGCTGGGCAACATGTCGAGTGCGGAAACCCTTCGCACAATATCCCTTTCGGTGATAATCCCACGAGGGTTGCCGGTCTTATCGACTACAACTACGCAGCCGATTTCATTCTTCTTCATCAGCTTGGCGGCCGCAAGCACCGTATCCGTATCTTTGATTGTGACGACGGGGCTTGACATCACGTCATCTACTTTAACGTCGGGCGTGCTCGTCTTCGGCAAATATCATCCCGATTGGTCTTCCATTTTGGCCTTAAGGGCTTTGCGGGGTGATACCTCAGAGGGTGAGATCATAGTGGGGTGGTGGTAGGCAAGGTATTATTTAGCAACATGCGGTATGGTGCGCCGAAACACAAACCGAGTAACGTGGAACCACATGAGTAGTTCACAACAGCAAAATCAAAGTCAACCGAGAATTAAGCCCAGCTCAAAAGTTTATTGGCTCAGATTCTTCCTTGCATTGGTGGCTGGGTTCACTACCCATTATCTCCACATAGGCGCAGCGACTTTAGGCGAATTCGCAATCTTCGTAGCTATTGGGCTTGGGCTGGTCTTTTACTTGTTTTCGGTCCTCATAGTGAAGGACATCCTCCATTATGGGGAGGCTGAGCTGAAAGGCAAGAACAGGTACCTAACACTAGGCGGAGGCACTTATGTCGTCTTATGGATCATGCTGATTGTGCTTCTGAACACCCTATATCCTAGCTAGCGCTCGCGTTTCACTGCGACGTCCACTTTCTGCTGGGGAAGATTCGAGCGTTCGAGCTTCCGCATGTAGGTCTCCAGCGCCAGGAAAAATCCACGGTCATAATCAGCGTGCAATACGTTCGTTCCTTGCTCTGCAAACTCCCTGCGTAGCGTTCTTAGTTTCGTTGGCGTTTTGTCGATCTTGGACAGGTAGAGGTATCTATCATCCGTTGACTTCGCAGTCAGGATTAGGCCCTCCAACGCCTTCAGGTAACCTTTTGCAGTTTCAGTAGCTGGAATCGTAGTCCTGATAGCGTCCAGCTCTTTTTCCGCGTCAGAGATTCGTCTTTCAATCACGGCCTGGTAGAACTTTTCCGCGTCGATTTGTGGGTCAGGTTGTTTGACCGTGCCGGGGTTGTGGGTCTTAGCGGCGGCGCTTGACTTCGTCTTCTTCTGTGATATCTTTGATACCTTCCTCAGTTATTTTGAAGATTCGTTCGCCCTCGGGCAAGTAGGGGCTTGAAATGAGTCTGCAGATCCTAACGGGGCCGCTCGCCGTGCGTCTCAGGAAAATCCGTGTGTGGCTGGTGTGGGATACTATGTGTCCTCCGACGGGTTCCACAGCCATCGCGAAGAATTGGTCTGGTCTCGACATGACTTGGTTTGTGACGACTGCACACGCATTGAACGCGCGTGAAAGCCTAACTAGGCGGTGAAGGTGGCTGTTGAGTTTCTGCTGTCTTTCAGCCAACATTTCTCGGCCCAAGTATTCGCTCCTGAAGTGTGCGGTCAAGGAGTCAACTATTATGAGTTTCACTTTGTTCTCCTGGATGATCTTATCTGCTTTTTCGAGCAGGAGAATTTGGTGGTCGGAGGTGAACGCCTCGGAATAAATGATCTTCTTCGCTATCTCAGCCGGGTCCAAGCCCATCGCATTGGACATTCTCACGATCCATTCGGGCCGGAACGTGTTCTCGGTATCGATGTAGAGCGCGGCGCCGTTTAGGCCTCCTTTATCCTCGGGCAGTTGAACATTGACCGCGAGCTGGTGGCAGAGAATACTCTTGCCAACCCCGTACTCCCCATAGAATTCCGTTATCGTCTGAGTTTCGAGGCCCCCGCCCAACAATTCGTCAAGTTGCTTGCTCGCTGTGGAGAGGCGTTTGACATTCTGCCGCATCTTGATGAGTTCGTCAGCGGTGATGAAGGTGAGGGCTAAACCGTTTCTTGCTGCAGCAATTACCTTGGCAGCCTGTTTCTCACCCACACCGGCTGTTGTCAGTTCCTTAATGGTCGCTGTGGCTAACGATTCGACGGTGTGAAACCCCATCTCTTGGAGTTTCTCAGCGGTAGCTGGACCTACGCCAGGTATATCCTCAATGAACTCGTACCTTTTCTGTTCCTCTTCAGGGGCTGCTTCATCTTCCTCTTTGCTCTCCGTGGTCTCCTCTGTTGCCTTAGCTTTCCGTTTCTTTTCTTCCTTTGCTGGTTTCGTTTCCTTCGCTGGTTCTGTAGAGGGTTCTTCTTCTGCTGTTGTTTCTTCTTCCAAGATTTGTGTCGCTGCCAAGGTTAACACTCTGCTTATTTCAATATTAGCTACATTTGTTACTGGTGCTGCGCGATATAACGGAGAGAGCTGGATGAAAGTACGACCAATGCAAGTTAGATTCCTGTTGCATTCTAAGGAGAAGGGCCATGACTCTTTCGGTGAAGGTTAGTCCGTCGGTCCCCGAGGCTGCTGAACTCCTCGAGAAAGCCTTCAGGGCAAGGAACTTCGTGTTGGTTGCAGGAGACTGTAGGGTCGACTATGAGGGTAGAGCGTCATCAGTTCTTGAGTGGGGAGAGCGAATTACCATAGTGAAGCAAGATGGATCGGTACTGGTTCATAGGCCGGTTGGTTACGAGCCTGTGAACTGGCAGCCTACAGGATGCTTGGTCAAGGCCTGGGTTGACGATTCAGGTTGCCTTGTTGTCAGCGCGTCCAGGTCGCAACCAAGGGAGAACGTTTCGATAGAATTTCGCGAGGTCTCTCTTACGATAACCGGGACAATGAAGGATTCCGGAGAGTTCGCACTTCATGTTACCGAGGAGCAGATGAAGCAGGCAATCTTGACGGCTCCCAACCTCGTGGAGGAAGGTCTGAAACCACTCCAAGAAGAGAAGAGCCTAGGGGAAGCTGGCTTCACAGACATATTCGCGGAGGACAATCACGGTCATCTCGTTGTCATAGAAATCAAGCGCCATGCAGCGACCAAAGACGCGGTAAAGCAGCTGCAGCGGTACTTGGACACTTTGAGGAAACGCGTCCCCAGAAACATTCGGGGGATCATAGTTGCACCCGAGCTGAGCAAGAGCGCGCAGCCATTGTTGGAGAGCTTAGAGCTGGAATTCGTCAGGCTTGCCCCCGAAAAGTGCTTTAGTGTTCTGAAGAGCCGAAAAGACATGAAACTCAGCCATTTTCTTGCATGAAAGCCGCCGAATGGCAAGGGCGCAAGTTTATTTACCGTAAAGAGGAACGTTCCGCAATAATCCAGTGATTTGCTTGGAGCCTTCCAGAAAGCCACTCAACCTGCTGGTCAAGAAACTGAATGCCGAAGTCGTCATCCGCCTCAAGAACGACGTCGAGTACCGCGGACACATGATCGACGCCGACAGCCACATGAACATCATCCTTGAGGGGGCCACAGAATACAGAGGTAACTCTCCAACGGCGAACTATGGCAACGTAATTCTTCGTGGCAGCAATATTCTGTACATTTCTGTTGAATCGGGCAAGCAACAAGCATAAGACACGCCAGCGCCCTTTTTCCTCACTCAGAGTACGGCTACTAGTACCGCTGAAGTGAGCAATATTGGGTGCGCAACTTGAGGCTGAGCTAGATACGTCGTTGCTCTCTGAGCTCGCTTCTCGAATTATCGAGACTAAGCCAGTAGATGCCGACAGCCTCAATCGCATGAAACTTGAATTCTGCAAAGAGCACCACCTACGCTGGATGCCTCGCAACTCGGATATCCTGAATGTCCTCGCTCCCGAAGTGAGGGAGAAGCTGGCACCTAGACTTCGAATCAAGAAAGTGCGAAGCATCTCAGGAGTGAACGTGATTGGGGTCATGAGTTCTCCCCGCGGGTGCCCACATGGCCGCTGCGTCTTTTGCCCCGTGGAGAAAGGGTTCCCGATGAGCTACACCTCAGGGGAGCCCGCCGCGATGAGGGGCCTGCAGTCTGGATATGACCCGTTCAAACAAATCACCAGCAGAATCCACCAGCTGAAAGCGATCGGACACGAGCCATCAAAACTCGAGCTCGTAATTCAAGGAGGAACATTTCTGGCAGCCCCTCTGGAGTATCAGGAGCATTTCGTGAAACGGTGCTTGGACGCGATCAATGCTGTTGATGCACCGACACTGGACGCTGCGAAAGTCATGGCGGAGTCAAGCGAAATGCGAAATGTGGGGTTGACCATCGAGACAAAGCCAGATTGGTGCAAACAGCCGCATGTAGACCAAATGCTGCGACTTGGGGCAACACGAGTTGAGATCGGCGTTCAGATAATCGACGACGCGATCTACGCTCTTACAAACCGGGGGCACACAGTTCAGGATGTTGTTGAGGCCTTTCAAATTAGTCGAGACGCAGGATTCAAGATCGTTGCACACATGATGCCCGGCCTTCCGGGTTCAAGCTTCGAAAAGGATCTCGAATCCTTCAGAATTCTCTTCCAAGATCCTCGGTTCTGCCCTGATATGCTGAAGATTTACCCCTGCCTCGTCATGGAGGGCACCGAGCTGTATCAATCGTGGAAAAACGGCCAGTACCAGGCATTCGAGACTGAACAGGCAGTGGAGCTGGTTGCCCAAGTTAAAGAAACGATTCCGCCTTGGGTCAGAATAATGCGGGTCCACCGAGAATTTCCAGTCAAACTCATCATTGCAGGCGTCAAGAGCGGGAACCTGAGAGAACTTGCCCTACGGAGACTCGTGGAAAGTGGGAAAAAATGCAGATGCATTCGATGCCGTGAGGTCGGCCACCGTACGCTAAAAGAAGAGACTCCAGTAGACCCCGACAAGGTTAGGATGGGTCGCCAAGAGTACGACTCGGGTGAAGGAAGGGAGATTTTCATGTCGCTCGAGGAACCTGAAGCGGACGCTTTGATAGCGTATCTGAGGTTGAGGATGCCTTCGTCAAAGGCCCACAGGCCTGAGGTCGATCGCTCTACGGCTATGATTAGGGAATTGCATGTTTACGGTACCGAGGTTCCTGTCGGGCAAAGGTATGAAGGTGCATGGCAGCACGCGGGCTACGGAAGGCAGCTACTTCGGGAGGCTGAGATGATCGCGCGGCAGAAGGGCGCAGGTAGGATCTTGGTGATTAGTGCGCTTGGAACGAAAGAATACTACAAGCGGGTTGGGTACGACCACGTCGGCCCATACATGGGAAAGACGCTAAACTAACCCTCAGCCGCAAACACAACTAACATCTTAAGGCTCAAGGCAAGTCTCTTCGCAAACCCGTGGAGGAGATACTGTTGACGGAAGAACCATTATCAGGATATTTCGGGCTCTCCCGCGACATGTTAGCCAAGGCAGGGGCGCAAATCGGAGATCGAATTCTCCTGGACCTAAGGCATGGAACGAGCGTCGAGACCGTAGAAGGCTTGTTGATGCCACGCATTCAAGCAGAAC
Organism: Bathyarchaeia archaeon; assembly: GCA_049513715.1. Classification (GTDB taxonomy): domain Archaea; phylum Thermoproteota; class Bathyarchaeia; order 40CM-2-53-6; family 40CM-2-53-6; genus FEN-987. Next base: position 453,147 of record JBEKVV010000001.1, read on the forward strand.
GCGACGATGACTACGTTGTGGTCAAACTGAAAACTGGGTACAATGTTGGCGTAAGAATTGACCAATCAGCCAAGATTAGCGTGCTGGGAAAGGGGGCACAACCGCATTTCGCAAGACCGCCTCCCCCTCAACGTACGGCAGGTCTTCCGAAGGTTTCAATCATAAGCACCGGCGGAACAATCGCAAGTAAGGTAGACTACAGAACTGGGGCCGTGAAGCCAGCCCTCGATGCTGAAGACCTGTACAGCGTTGTCCCCGAGCTCGCAGAACTCGCCGAAATTGATGCCAAGGTTTTGTTAAGTGTCTTCAGTGAGAACATAGGCCCTCCGCACTGGTCGCAGATCGCGGAATCCGTGGCGGAACAGATTCGTCATGGTGCAGACGGAGTCATAATTGCCCATGGAACTGATACGATGGGTTATACGGCTGCGGCTTTGAGCTTCGCGCTCAGAGAGCTACCTGTCCCAGTAGTATTAGTTGGTTCGCAGCGGTCTTCAGACAGGCCCAGCTCAGACGCGGCCACCAACCTGCTCGCCGCAACAGCAGTTGCGGGGAAAGCACCCTTCGGTGAGGTTGTCGTAGCGATGCACGACTGGATATCTGACGAGATGATATCCATTCACAGGGGAACAAGAGTGCGCAAATGTCACACAAGCAGGCGCGATGCTTTCAAGAGCGTTAACTCGCAGCCGATGGGGTATTACGATGTTGTGCACCGATCACTCGAGCTAGGTCAAGGCCCTGTTGAACCTCGCCGCGACAAAGCAAGTTTGAAAGTTCAAGCGCAATTCGACCCGAACGTTGCCCTCATGAAATTCACGCCTGGCATGTCAGTGGGAATGATTGACTGGGCAACTGCGACCGGCTACAAGGGGATAGTTCTCGAAGGGTCAGGACTTGGACATGTGGGGAGCGCGCTCTACCCCGCACTGGAGAGAGCGATAAGCGAGGGCGTTGTGGTCGCCATGTGCTCCCAATGTGTCTGGGGACGCGTTCACATGACCGTGTACTCCACAGGCAGAGACCTCCTCAGGATGGGTGTTATCCCGCTCGGCGACATGCTCGCGGAAACCGCGCTCGTGAAGATGATGTGGGCTTTCGGGCAGGAAAAGGACCCCGCAAAGGTGAAAGAAACCATGAGCCGCAACATCGCCAACGAATCATCCGACAGGCGACTCGTCGAGGCGACAGAGGAATGAGCAAGCAGCCAGAGTCACTCAAGGTTAAGGTAGGCCTCGAAATCCATCGCCAACTCGATACTAAGCACAAACTCTTCTGCGCCTGCCCCACCGACTTGGCGGAAACGGATCCCGAGGAGAAGTTCCTTCGAAGGCTAAGACCAACGCAAAGTGAGCTTGGGCAGGTGGACCAAGCCGCGTTGTTCGAGTTTCACCGTGGAAGAAGCGTGATGTATGAATCAGACCGCCAAACTGCCTGCTTGGTTGAGATGGATGAGGAACCACCTGCAAGGCTGAACTCTGAGGCGGTTGAAATTTGCTTGTCCGCCGCACTGCTCATGAAGGCCGACCCAGTTGATGAAATTCACGCAATGCGCAAAATCGTCATCGACGGCTCCAACACAACAGGCTTCCAGCGTACTTGTGTCGTCGCCCTTGACGGTATGTTGAAGGTAGACGGGAAGGATATCCCGATCCAGCAGATTTCATTGGAAGAAGACGCGGCGCGGAAGACGAGCCAAAACCGCGATCTCATAAGCTACAGAATTGACCGATTAGGCGTCCCATTGATCGAGGTTACTACTGCCCCTGTTTTGGAGTCGCCTGACGAGGTGGAAAAGGTTGCGCTGGCGATCGGGACGATTCTGAGAGCGACTCGAAAGGTGAAACGGGGTATCGGAAGCGTCAGGCAGGACCTTAACGTCTCGATTCCGGAGGGTGCGCTCATAGAGCTCAAGGGAGTCCAGGAGCTTGAGATTCTCAACAAGGCTGTGGAGTTCGAAATGAGCCGGCAGCAAAAGCTGCTCGAGATAAGAGACGAACTCAAACGAAGAGGAGTGCAGCCCGATGCGATTGAGAGAAAATACGTTGATTTGACCGAAGTGTTCAGCAAATCGGAGGCACGGGTTGTACAGGGAGCAGTTACAAAGGGTGGAATTGTGCTCGGCGTGAAACTTCCGAAATTCGGGGGACTGGTGGGAAAAGAGCTGGCGCCGGGTTTGCGACTGGGAACTGAGATGTCGAGCCACGCCATATTTTGGGCCGGCGTTGGAGGAATTTTCCACTCCGACGAACTACCTAGCTACGGGATTACTGAGGAGGAAGTTCAGCGCACCAAGGAACGTTTAGGTATGGGATCACAGGACGCTTTTGTCTTAGTTGCGGACGAGAAAGCCCGAACCATCGACGCATTGGACGCGGTTGTAGACCGAGCATTAGAGGCGTTGAAGGGTGTCCCTGAGGAGACGAGGACAGCGATGCCAGATGGTACCAGCCGGTACATGCGGCCAAGGCCGGGTGCCGCTAGGATGTATCCGGAGACTGATGTTCCGCCTGCCCCAGTCAAGGAGGCATTGATTCAGAACCTGAAGGCCAACCTCCCCGAAACATCCGAGGCTGCAGCGAAGCGATTGATGGAAAAGTACGCGTTGAACCAGAAACTTGCCAAGCAGTTAATTGATTCTGATTACCTCGAACTGTTCGAGCAAATCGCCGCAACCAGCAAGGTGCAGACATCGTTCGTTGCCACAATACTAACGGAGACGTGTAAGAGCCTTCACCGCGAAGGAGTACCCATCGGCTCGGTTCCAGATAACAAAGTGCAGGCAATCTTCCGACTGGTGGATGAGGGAGCTGTGACGAAGGAAGCTGTCGCAGAGTTGCTCAAATGGCAAGCAAAGAACCTGAACGCAGAGTCTAGGCAGGGAGTCAAGGAACTTGGCATGAAAATGCTCAGCGACGAAGAGTTGGAACGAGTTATCGAACGCCACATTGAAAACAACATGAAACTGATTCAGGAGAGGGGGCAGGGCGCATTCTCGTCCTTGATGGGATCAGTTATGTCTGAGGTACGCGGCTCCACTGACGCACAGAAGGTGAACGAGAAGTTGAAACAAAAGCTCGCCCAGGCAGCGAAGAAATAGGTTCTATCGCTTATTCTAGGAATTCCACGTCATCAACCAGCCCGTCACTATTGACATCCAACCCTGAGACTACCCGGGCTGTGACGTCTTTGTTCATTCCGTTGCCTTCCGCGATTTTGTCGGTGTATTTGATGAAAGCGAGGACTGCGGCTCTGGTGCCTTGATAGCTGTTGCCCGCGATAATGATTGCGCGGGATTCTTGATTCATAGGGTTGACGATCATTTGGATTGCTCCTTCGTCATCTCCTGAGTATGTCTTGCCGGAGACTCTGGACATCATCATGTTGTGGCCAGTTAGCTCGTAGGTGATCGGAAGCCATTCGTTAACCATCATAGTGACTGTGTTCACTCTTGGGCCACCAACAAGGAGGAGGTTGCGCAGCAGTTCCTGTTGCGAGATCTCGGTGTCCAAACGTACCACGCTCTCCCGTGTTAGCGGGAGAAGCGAGCCGAGGAAGAGGGCAAGGTCGGTGGCTCTGTCCCCACACCTAGCTCTACTTCGAAAGATGCCATGCGTGTCGGGGCTGCCAAGAACGATGTGCCCGTTTAGGTGGCCTTGGGAGATGAATGGGTCGAGCAGCTTCGAGGCTGACTCGGTCAATGCTTCTTGCGGTTGATTCTGCACAGCCTTGCTTGGATTACCTGTTCGCGGAACTACGGCGACTGCCTTCCGCTCGGCTGTGTAGTATTTCGCCGTGGCGCCTCTTTTCTTCTCTGTCCGTTCGAGCCTAATGAAACCAAACTTCTCCAATTCCCTTAGGTGGTAGCAGATTACTTGCTCACTGGCATTGAATGCTTCGCACAGATCTTTCGCGCATTTCTCACCCGCGGTAAGTTCGCTGAAAATTCTCCAGCGCATTGGCTGCAGGACGGACTGCGCGATTTTGGGGTCGTAGAAGATGCGGGCCGGCATTAGCTGGCTGTTGTGTCGTTCCTTCATTACTAGGTATGACATGGGCTTCTTCGGTTTCTCTATGATTCACGATTAATAAAGCCACTTTTTGACTGGTCGCGCAGTTTAGATCAGTGTATCTCCTTCAACCATTCTTGCGGTCGTCGAGTTCATGAAGCGAACTTCATTTATGCCGAAGTTAGGTTCGAAATTTGGTGTGATTTTTCTGGGACCTGACAGGTGGGCCGGCTTGCTCGGGATTGCGGGTTATGATAGCGCTGTTTTTTTACCATTAAACCTGATTTTGCCCATTTTGAGCTCGTTTCCTGGGTAATATCCGATAATCTGGGTCGATTCATCAAACGAATCCCGCAGGAATACTTATCACCGGAATTCGAGATGGTCGGCGAATTCTCTCTGGTTGGGTACTTGCTGTGTGTGGAATTTCAGCTGCCGTTTTGAAAACTGGCAACGTTGGTCCAGTGCTCTACGATTCCCTGAAGCGGCTGGAATACCGAGGATACGATTCAGTGGGCGAAGCCACAGTCATAGACGGAAAGATTGTTGTCAGGAAGGACAAGGGCAAGATCGATGAGGTTGAAAGAGCGCTCCACATCAGCGGCTTGACAGGCCGAGTTGGGATTGGGCATACACGTTGGGCCACACACGGCGCACCGTCACAGGAAAACGCCCACCCACACACAGACTGCAAGGATACTATCGCCGTCGTCCACAACGGGATAATTGAGAATTTCATGCAACTCAAGCAAGAGCTGGAGTCGGCTGGCCACCAGTTCAAGTCCAGAACAGACACTGAAGTCGTGGCCCACCTGGTGGAAGAGAATCTGAAACAGGGCAAAGGATTCGTTGAGGCGGTTCGGCTTGCGGTTCGGAGATTGAAGGGCGCATATGCCTTGGCGTTCATATGTGCCACGGAACCCGACAAGGTGGTGGGCGTTCGAAAGGAAAGCCCACTGGTTCTGGGAACAAGCGCGAACGGTAACTTCTGCGCTTCAGACATTCCAGCATTCCTCTCCCGCACCAACCAGGCCATCCTCCTCGAAGAGGGCGAGATGGCGGTACTGACAGCTGGTAGCGTAAGGATTCTGGAGGTTGAGAGCGGGGAGGAAATATCCCGCAAACCATTCACGGTAGAATGGAGCGTGGAAACCGCCCTCAAAACGGGCTTTCCACACTTCATGTTGAAAGAGATTACCGAACAACCCCTGAGTGTCCGGAACGCGCTAAGGACGCATCCGATTTACTTGGATTTGATGGCCTCCGCCCTCAACCGTGCCAAGAAAGTCTTCCTACTAGGCTGCGGCACCTCATACCACGCCTGCCTAGCAGCCGAGTATGTTTTCTCAAACCTTGCGAAATTTCATGTGACGGCTGTTGTAGCCTCGGAGTTCATGGATGGTTACAGCGCGCTTGTGGATGCGGAAACGGTGGTGCTCGTTGTGAGTCAATCCGGTGAAACCGCAGATACGCTAAGTGCTGTTCGCGGCGCGAAGGATAGAGGCGCAATGGTTCTTGGGATTAGCAACACTATGGGCTCAACGCTCACCAGGCTTTCTGATGTATACATTGGCCAAAATTCTGGCCCGGAAATGGGGGTTGCGGCAACCAAGACATTCACCGCTCAGCTGTCTGTCCTCATCAAAATCGCAGTCGCACTGGCGCACAAGAGAGGCGTTTTGCGAAAAACGGAGCTTGACGAGATCGAAGCCGGATTCCGGCAGCTTCCCAGTTGGATCTCCGCAGTTCTCTCCACTCAGGAAGGAACGGTCAAGCGAGTTGTTGAGAAATATTCGGACAGGGGGAGTTTCTGTTATCTCGGAAGGGGAATAAGCGTTCCCACCGCCCTGGAAGGCAGGTTGAAACTCCTGGAGTTGTCGTACTTGCCAGCGATTGCGTATGCGGCCGGCGAATCTAAGCATGGCTTCATCTCCGTGGTAGAGGAGGGCTATCCCGTAATCTTCGTTGCACCCAAAGACGAATCCTATTCGAAGGTGATTGGTAACGTGATGGAGATGAAGGCCCGAGGAGCTCAAATCATCAGCATAGTCTCGGAGCAAGACGGTGAGATCTCCGGATTATCAGATGAAACAATCAAAATGCCAACAGGTATTCCATCAATCCTCACGCCGATCGTATACGTTCTGCCGCTCCAGCTTTTCGCCTACTACATGGCGGTCAGGAAAGGATATGACCCTGACTTCCCACGCAACCTGGCCAAATCAGTGACCGTGCTGTGATGATAGTCTGGGTGCAGGGAACGATGGATACTGCACAGAAATCCTCAACGAGAAAAGAAGCCTACGAAAACTGCGCCAATTCAGCCACCCATGATTGAGTAGGAACGCTATTATGGGTAGATGGCTTTGACTCCATGATGACACTTGACGGAATACTCACCATCTCAACGGGCAACCGTCACTTTGACTGGGGCAGCTGTATTTGCGGCTCTGGCCGCATTACTCACGCTGGCGAAGGCCTCTGTTCCATTCCCGCTGATACCGTACCTTCAGATTGATTTCTCGGAGATTCCGATTCTGATGGCCTTCTTCCTCTTCGGCCCCGTCGCAGCCACGATTTCAACAGTAATCCAATGGATTTTCCTCAACTTCCAAGGAAGCGATGCTCCACTCGGTCCAGCAATCAAGTTCGTTGCGATCATGTCGACACTCGGTGGGTTCTGGTTCGGGAATGTGCTGTATCAACGGTTCAAAGGCAAAACGGCCCGTCCGACTTTGGCCTTGTCGATGATTCTCAGCAATGCAATAGTGTGGCGAATAGTTGCGATGACTGTCGTAAACTACGTGGTCCTACTCTACATTGCTCCTGTATTCTTCGGGGCTGATTACTTGGGGTTTGCCAAGGTTACGCTGGAGAATCTTCCCCTCGGCTTGCACTTGACGAGCATGGCTGACGTGCTTACTTACACGTTGTTGTTCACGGCGCTTTACAACTTGGTGAACCTACTAATCGCCGCCGTGCCTGCAGAGTTGATTGTGTCACCCATCACAACATCGTTCAAGCACATAACCTCGGTTGAGGCCTGGCTTGCGAGAAGTCTGAAGTCTTAAACGGTTCGTTTAGACGATGATCATGTTTTCTCGTCTCGGGCCCACGGATACGTAGCGGATTGGAACGTTCACTAGTTCCTCCACACGTTTCAGGAATGCTTGAGCTTCTCTGGGCAAGTCTTTCCATTTTCGAGCCTCGCTAGTTGACTTCTTCCATCCCTTCCATTCTTCGTATACAGGTTTGACTTGACCTAGCTCAACCGTGTCAGGCATGTCTGTGACAGTTTTGCCGCCGATTTGGTAGGCTGTGCAGATCCCTATTCTTTCAAATGAGTCGAGGACATCGAGTTTAGTGATCGCAATCCCCGTAAATCCATTCAATGAGGCCGCGTATCGAACCACAACTGCATCCAACCAGCCGCAGCGGCGAGGCCGTTTTGTGGTTGCGCCGTATTCGTCCCCGACTTTTCGGAGTCGTTCTCCGTCCGCGTCAGAGAGTTCGGTTGGGAAGGGGCCACCTCCTACGGATGTGGTGTAGGCTTTCACGACCCCGGTCACGTCTTTGATCCATTTTGGTGAGATACCTGCTCCATCACACGCACCACCGGCAGTCGGTGAAGAGGCAGTGCTGTACGGGTATATACCCCAGTCTAAGTCACGCATCACCCCCAGCTGTCCTTCCAGAAGAATATTCTTGCCTGCTGTGATCGCGTTCTGTATGATTGGGACAGAATCAATGATTGATTTGCCAAGCTTTTCTTTCCACACCGCCGCCTCGCGTAGCAGTTCCTCGAGGCTAAGTGGTTTCAAGCCGTAGAATGCCATCTCATGGTTCTTGAGTGGGAGAACCTTTTCCAGTCTCTGTCGTAGGAATTCCGGATGTAGCAGGTCGCCCATTCTGATGCCTCTGTATGCGGCCTTGTCGCCATAAGCTGGGCCAATTCCCCGGCGTGTCGTGCCCAAACCGCCTTTTTGTTCACCTGCTCCATCTAGAAGGCGGTGGTATGGCCAAACAATATGTGCCCTCCTGTCGATGCGCATATTGTCAGTGTTTACTCGGGCTTCCTGTAACCCCGCTACTTCTTCCAGTAGCGATGAAGGGTCGATTGCCATGCCCGCACCTAGTAGGCACATCACATTGGGATAGAAGATTCCTGAAGGAACGAGGTGCAGCTTGAAAGTTCCCAGTTCGTTTACGACAGTGTGTCCAGCGTTGTTTCCGCCCTGGAACCTGACGACGATGTCGGCTTTGGCCGCGAGATAATCGATAATGCGTCCTTTGCCCTCGTCGCCGAATTGACCGCCGACGACTACAGTGCACGCCACTAAGGTTTCCCCCCCGTTGGGGCTGGGTTTGAAATTTAAGCTTTCAGCGCCGGTCGTGAAGTTGGATTTTACGATATCCACATTCGCGGCGGTGGAATCGCACAATTCAAGCGGGTTCTAAGATTGTTCGTTGGTTCGACGGGTGAGAATAGGTTTCAGACTGCCCGTCGAATGCCATCACTGCGCTGGCTGAGAGCGCTCTGAACTTAAAGGACGCATTATCTTCCATGACCACTTTTGCTCAGTTAAGGGACGCAGCTTTCACATGAATTCGAGCATGCACGAGCCTCTGTAGATGCTATTGATTGAGGATGCTAGAACGCTCTTGATCTTGGACACCTCATAACTGGAGAATTTCTGTGATTGCTGCGGGAGAGGAGGAGCTTGCTGCAGCACCGAGAGTACTTGGCTGTAGATTGCAGCAAGGTCGCTGAAGCTGGCCTTCATTATCATATCAGTCTGTTTCGCTTCAGCTAGCGCTCCCCACTCGGTTAGGAGATGAGCACAAACAGCAGCATGAATTGCCAGCTGTCCATCTCCTGGCCGTAACTGGTGGTCTCCTCGAATGGGGACAGGGGCGATTGAATCATTCCACCTGCCTCGCAATTCCTCTAGCCGGTCGGTCTTAGAATGGAATCTCTTCTCCAGTTCGAGTCTCAGCGCATAGTATTCTGCGAGAAAATCTACTGGGTTTCCGGTCAGTTCGGGGACTGCTCCGTTGATTCGTGTTTTTGAGGGTGGATACCCTAAGTGAAAGAGAAAAACATGAGCCCCCTCATGAAACAAAATGACCATGTCCAAAGATGGGTCACCTCTCACCTCAATGTGGACCTGACCATCCACAGGGCGAGGAATCGTGTGGGGAATCTCAGTGGCTTCAACAAACGTTAGGCTAAATTCAGCCTGATCTATCTGCCAAATTCGCTTGATTTCCTCGGCAAAGTCTGGCATGCCACTCGTTTCCTAGCTTGCGACAAATTCCTTCCATTCAGATAAAGGATGGTCACATTCCAACCAACATTGGGACATTATGGGCCTTCCATGTGGAGCACTTCATCAGGCCAATTTCTGAGGCCGTGTGCTCTCAACATCATGAGTTCCCACTCCGCCCATCGAAGTGACAGTTGATGCAATATTCGAACCACCTGAGAGAGCGTGGCGTCATCTATGTAACCAAACCAACGACGCAAACGCGAATAATGTGAAGGAACGTACACAAGGACCACCTGAATCTTATGATTCTTGCCATCCGTGAACAAATCGCCAGCGAAATCAGAACGACGTTGGAAAGCCAATCGTACTGATGATGAAAGTAAGGCGGGAGATTTCATCTCGACAAGCAGAAGCTCGAGAGACTTTGCAAAGAATTCGCTTCGTTCTTGGTGATTGGCAACATATGAAGAGATACTGCTGAACCGTACAGCGTAATCGCGACCAATTCGCATGGCATGCTGTTGAACAAGAAGTTCGATTTAACATAAGGAGGCTGGGAACGAGACGGGCCGCGGGAGATTGTCGACGGGGGATAATGAATCAGTCTGCCCGTCGAAACGTCACTGCGCCGGCTGAGGGCGCTCTGCACTTAATGGACACATCATTTTCGCGTACGCAGTCCACTTCCAGACCGTTTGGAGATCTCTATCCATTAAATCTTCGGTAGCGCCTTGTGCCTTGGCATTTGGGTTTTGCTGCTTTGTTTTTCTGGGTCGTGAACTCTTGCAGTCGAGAGAGAGACTTGGTGGGGCCGGTGGGATTTGAAAGATTCCTCGACTAAGTTGCGTAGAGTAGTTGATGAAGGCGTGACATTAGCGCAATAACGACGATTCGTTGGAGTCAAGAAAAATGAACTCTGTAAGGCTACGAGTACTAATAGTACAAGTAAAAAGTTCGAGTTTGCGCGTAAAAAGTTCGTCGGCGAACATTGTCATCCTAGGGGAGTCCTACATTCCTTGACGATGCGAGAATGGTGAAACCCACCATTTCTAGGAACTACGGCCGTTTGAAGGCATCTTTCACGTCTTTTCGTGTCAGTAGGCAGATTCTCGTGTGTCCTACGTCAAAACGTCAAGAAATCTGGTCGCGTCTCAGTGATGGCATGGACAAAACGGGCTTCAGCGCACCATTTTGGGCCTGCGTAAAAAGTTCGACTGATGGATAGTGAATTGGGCAGATTTGCGCGCCTTCCACCGAACGGAAAATTTGGAAGGGTGATCAAGGTCGCTTTCCTCAAGAAGACGGACGGCTCGAAACGATGTCGCTCTCGGCGTCTTGTTTTTGTCTCTTCGCGTTTGGTCTTACCATGGTGGGATGTGGTCGTACACTCGACCGTTGAGTACGCGGCAGCCGTACGCCGGCTCATGAGAAGGTGTGCTAGGTGCTGTGGGATTCTTCGGCCTGTGACACGTACACTTTCTGTCCCCTCCGAGCTGCTTCAGCATGAAGGGAACTTTCGCTGCTTGGCACTGCTGGACCAGGTCTAGAAACCACTTCTCTTCTGGGCGGCGTGGAGGATGCTTCGAGTCCCCTGACTCTCCGCCCGTAATTACCCACCCCAAATCTTTGAGGTAGGGCCTGAGGTCTATTGGTCCGAGCAGTGGTTCTGCTGAAACCCATTTCAGTTTTGCTGGGACCGCTTGCAGGAACTTGATGCGTGGCGCAAATTTATCTTTTTCAACGCTGACTCCTAACCAAACATTGTCGTAGCCGTTTGGACCCCAATCTGGGGGAAGGGAACTTTGAATGTGTCCTGGGAATTTTGTAGATATTCGATACGTGTGCCACCAGGTCTGCCGCATGAACTTCCAGGTCAATGGCCGCCACTTGTCTGCGACTGGGTCGTCCACGAAAAAATCGCTCCAAGGACAGATGAATACCATTTTCGGGTCTTGCTGCTTCCAGTAGAGGGGCTTCTTGAAGGAGTGTGGCGTGCCTAGAGTCACTTCGTGTTCGTGACCCCTGTACCGTTTGTAGCGGGGCATCTGGCGCACGACCGCATAGCAGTTCTCGCAACCATCGCTGATAGGGCCGGGGCATCCGTGCCAAGGCCCCCAGCTTTCGCCCATTTTCGTCGCTATCTGGATCGTCGTCGTCTTAACGCTCATAGATTCACCTCCTTCGTTTCTTGTTCCCGCATAATATTCTTGTTCCAATCAGAATCAGAGAAGCAACTGTTTCTGAACCTGAGCATGTCAGTGTTGGCCAGGCCAAACACCCGACTATTCGCCCCTCTCCTCAACTCCAATTCATTGGGACGACTATCATGGTACTTTTCGAAATAGGAACGAACTCCGAACGCCGTTTCCTCGAAAATGGCATCTTATAACGGCTGCAGAGTTTCTCTATTATGCTCTCTGCTTCCTTGACGGCAGCTACTGGATCCGGCTGGTCATCGTCAACAATCAATTCGATGTGGCATTGGAAATCCTGGCGGTCTTGGACGAGCCACGCGCTGCAACCCTTGTTTTCAAACAGCTCATTGAACTCCTCAAGCTTTTGATGGATCTCCATCTCGTCGTAGACAGTTAGATTATCATCCAAGAAGCCCTCATCACCAAACGTCACTCCACATTCGAAGTAGCCTAGACGGAGCATCTCGTCGCGGCATTGCTTGCACGCCCAGCCCAGAAATTCAAAATCATGGGCTTGGTCAGAGTCTCTAGTATGAACACTCGACACCGCTCGTGTTGACCCGCACTTGAAGCACAGATTCTCCATCGCTGCCTCCAGGGCACGCCCATCGATTGAAAGCGTTAGCATCGTTCAATCTCCTGCAATTCAATGATCCGAGTCCTCTGTGCGTGCGCGGCGTCGCTGAGAAAGACGGCTGGAAAGTCTTGACGAAGCAGTTTCACAGGGCGACCAGCGGTCGCAGGAGAAAAGACCTTCTGGAAAATGCAGCAAGCCCGTAGCCTGTGCCAAACCCTCGTGGCCAGAAGAATCCGTTTGCTGTACACTGTTCCGTCGGGTCGTGGTGTGACCGTCACGTGGTAGGACGCGATGTGTCCGCCCGGCCTGCAGACTCTGACGGCCTCGCGTATGTATTGGCTGTAGGTCAGCTTTCCGGTGCCGTAGCGGGCCGTCGCGTCCTCCTTGCTGTATGGAGGATCCGAGATGACTAGGGCGAACACGTTGTCTCGGAACGGAAGGTTGTGCGCGTCGGCCCGGACGTCTGGCGGCCTCCAATTCACTCCGGAGCCAAACCTCTCAGCCAGTGGATGGGTTGTTCTCAGGTCTATTCGCAGTCCGTACTCTCCCATTCCTCCGAACTGGTGCAGCACCGGCGTAGGATTGTCCAGCAAAGTGAGGAGTTTCTTCTCGAAATATCTCGGGAATCCGCCGGGGTACTTGTCGGGCTTTGGACGCGGAAGAACCCAGGCGAGTGTGGGGACGGGTGAATGTCTTGTCGGGCCGGTTGCGCCTCCGACTTCGAGTGCTTGCAGCCGCTTGGCGGCCAATGGTGTCGGACCGTTCCAGCCTTCTTTTCGCATCACGAAGGCGACCCTGACCTGGTGGCCGTTCTTTCCGTTTGGCGGCAAGCAGTAATCGCACTTGTTGCCGCACCATGTGTCCTCCTTTCGCCCGGTCAGCTTCACTCCGGGAAGGTCGGCGGGGCACACGTATTCGCCCGCCTTCGCCTGACTCGGCTCGTCTACGACCACGGCGTAATTGTCCGTCGCCTTGTCGATCTTGTCGTCGTCCAAGCCGCCCTCAGATTTTGTGACTGTGAAGTTCGGCAGAGCGGTCAGCGGTGAGAGGTCAAGGGCGGCGTGGCTCTTCGTGTAGTACCAGAAGCGGACGGCGGGCAGGCGGCGGGCTATCTCCGCCCAAGCTAGGACATAAGACTTCGTGTGGAAGTCTCCGCTCTCATGAACCCTTACGCCGATCAGCCCCACATCCAGTATCCTTGCGACCATCAGGTCTGTGAAGTCTCTCCTCAACGACGCACGAAGGTTCTCCCTCCATGCGGCCTTGACTTTTCCTCGGAGGCCCTTCAGAACCTTGAAAGTGTAGCAGAAGCCCAGGCACTGCCAGGCCCTCAGGCACGTTTCGGGTGCGGGCAGGCTCCAGTTTCCAAAAGCCGGGTGGATCTTTCTGTTTCCTTTGACAAGGTTGATCTTTTGGGCCGCCTGGCCCCACACGTTCGGACTATTCTTGCTTCCCAATATTTTTCACTGGGAAGCACCTTGAATTTCGCGGGCAGTATCCCGCGCATTCACCGCGCACTAGTCCGGAGGGGGTGCGCGACATCAAGAATAATACGGCGGGGAGCCACGGCTACTGTGTGGTGTCCGCCAGATGGTTCGCCGATTGAGGACTACTATTCTCTATTTTCTCGTCGAGGAGCGTCCTTCACCGAAGAGGAGCAAGCGTGGGCCAGCGTGGCGCGACGAGTGCTGGAATGCGACCTCTCTGTCCAACCAGAAGAAATTGAATCCGACTTCGGTGCTTAAGGTTGTCAGCAAGTTCCGCGCCTGCGGCCTTCTGGAGCCCGAGCCCTCGTCCGCGAAGCTGGTTGAAGAACGGCTTGTTCCGACGAGGACAGAGACGAGGTCGAGGCGCACAGTCTCGACTTTTCGGGGAGCCGTTCCATGCCGCCCGACCGAGAAGGGGCGCAGGCTCGCCAAGATGATGAGGGCCATCGAAGAGAACAAGATGATGCCGGAGGAGTTCTCCGAGGACGAGGACAGAGCGGCCGAGAACGAGAAGATCGTTTCCCGCCTCGCAGCAGCAGGCTTCACGCGGGAGGACTACGAGGCCGCCATTGAGTGCGGATTGATCGCTGAGGAGTCGAGGATGTTCAGTCGTCCGACAGTCGGATTCAGGCAGCCCGGCCTGAGCGCGGCCGACCTCGTGAGCGTCGAAGTCGCCAAGTACCGTCATCGAGTAACGTAGGGTTCGGCCGCCGGTCCGCCGCCGTCGACCACTGACGTCCGATTCCGCGAGATAATCTGAAAGATCTGAAAGCTAGGCGTGAAGTTCCTCGCACCCGGAGAGCTCAGCCGGATCATGTCCGTCATCGACAAGGGACGAAACTCCTACAACCAGCGAACTATCCGGACCAAGGTTCGGCGGTTCAAGCGGAAAAAGAAGCAACCGAAGTAATCATCGCATTTCCCATCACAGCGGCTCGCGCTTTCTATCTCGGCCGACATTTTTTACCTGACGCGCAATAACGCCGATTCGTTCTAGTCAAGAAAAATGAACTTCGTGAGCCTGAGAGAAAGTGAAAGTAATGAAAATGTTCGAGTTTGCGCGTAAAATGTTCGAGTTCGAACTTTTTATTCATAGGGGAGCCCTACGTTCCTTGGCCATGCGAGAATGGTGAAACCCATCATTTCTCGGAACTACGGCTGTTTGAAGGCGTCTTTCACCTCTTTTCGTGTCAGTAGGCGGATTCTGGTGTGTTGGACGGCAAAATGCCAAGAAATTTGGTGCGTCTGAGCGGTGCCATGGACAAAAAGGGTTCCACAGCACCATTTTGGGCCTGCGTAAAGAGTTCGACTGAGGGTCAGTGAATTGCGCGTATTTGCGCGCTCATTGCGCGTTTGAAACGAACAATGCGTTATCTTGATCCTCTACGTTATTTGAGTGCAGAAGAACCCGCGTACAAAATTCTCGTCTGCCAGTTCGGATTGCGCCAGACTGCACTTTCGGCATCCTATTGGAATTGAAGGTGCGAAGCTCGATGACAACGAGTACACAACGAGAGTCTCTCTACCGTAAGAGGGGAACACACCGGAGGAAGGCACGCATTCAGAAGCGTGGACGGACCCAGTGTTCATACCCTTTTGGCGATCCAGAGCCTAAGCGCCTCCTCTACGGCTCTTTGAATGTCGCCCTTGTGTAATCCAAACTTCTTGAAAACTGTTTCGCGAAACTCATGTTCGAGTGACTCTGATACTGTCAAGTTGAGTCGCACAGTTCTTTCCTCCCCACCTTTCTTCGCTTTGCCTTTGGCCATGTGAGAAACGTATGCACGTATATGGGTATAAGCGTTTGCACGTTCCAATTCTGTGCTCTTTCCGCGTTGTCGGCCTGTTTTGGAACGGAACTTTGTCCACAATTCTACGCTTGATCATGCTATTTTTGTCTGCTTTAATACTATACAAACAGAGCTTTCGGCAATCTCTGTTGAGAGAAGAAAGGCAACTCGTCGACTGCGATGGTCGACCTCATGAACGCAAAAGGGGCCGAGAGAAGGAACTTTTTCAGTGCGAGTGCGGCTGGATGCTCATTCTTGTGCCGCCTCCGCCTCACTGTCTGAACAGGCGTTGCCGAAACTATCGGCCGCCTCAACTTTCCATCTGGCGAGGCGACTAACTTTAGCACAGCTCTACGTTCGAGCAAAGGAGCCTGAAGGTCGATGGCCTCAGAGCTTCAATCGGACAGTCCGGATCGAGGACTCGGCCGGCCTGGTATTCCAGTCTCGTAGGGTCATCCGAGACCGTGTTCTATTGGCCTCCAGCACCGTTGGGAGGAAGCAGAACGTTGGAGGACGAAAAGGCTACGCGGCGAAGTTCGCCGACCGGTTGACAGGCGAGGTCTACGAGGAGGTGTTCTTCGACTCGGGAGACGCGTGTCGGTGGTGCGATGCCTGCGAGCTGGCCGCCTTGAAGCGGGCCGAGAAGGCCGCCGCAGGGCCAGTCAACTTGAGCGGCTGAAGCAACGCTTTGCCTTCGACATCAGTCGTCATTTTCGTTCGACTCTGACACCTGCGAAGCTTCTCCGCGCCCCGGTTATCATTGAAACGCATCCTGCGAGGGCACATGCGATGTTCGACGTGCGGCCGCGAAGCGTTTTTGCTGAGCACCGCACAGCAGTGGAGGCGTGACGACTGGGTCTACACGGAAAAGTTCTACTGCTCTTCGTGCGGAACAATGTATGTTGCAGAGGGCGGCAAGACTTGGAAACTGCAGGTGGGACAGTGAATCGGCCACCTGTTCGCGGAAGCCGTGAGAGCCGGTTGCCTCTTCGTCACAAGCTCACATCGTCTCTCGTCAAGATACTTCCGCGTTCCACGGAACGCTTCGCCCGAAGAGTGAGTATGCCCTCCTGCAGGGCAAGAGCGGAGAGCGACGCACGCCGCGGGCCGTTTTGCTTTCTCAAGAACTCCATGATGACTGAGCGCACGATCTTCTCGAACCACGCGGTGCCTGGCGTCACTGTCTCGCGGCCGTCCTCGTAGTGCGTGACGAACCTTTCTGAGGCCTGGTCTGCCACTGTTGACGCCAATGAAAGGGGCTTGCCTCCGTGGGTGAATCCTGACCTGGACTCGTAGCATTGTCGCAGAAGTTCCGGGAACTTTGGGTCGTCCCTTTCGGATGCGAGTTCTTGGGGGAGGTGGGAGGAGATGAAGTGGGAGAGCTTCAGGAAGTGTCCTTCGCCCGTCTCAAAGGTGTTTGACAGGCACTCGACCGCCGTGACCAGCATGAACATGGCGAGCGTGGGGTTGTCTTCGGTCAGCGAGACCGCGACCCGGTACGCTTCGCAAGCGCGAAGGCACTGCTGCGCGTCCTTGTCGTTCAAGGAGCAGAGGCCGTTGAAAAGCGGGTTCAGTTCCGAGTCGGACTCAATCGGGCTTTTCCTTTGCCTGTGCTGTCTTCGTTGCAGAGTGATGTTGACGGTGTTGATCTTGGCCGAGTCGAACTCGATTTTCGCTCCGAATGCTAAGGAAAGCCACGCTAGGATGTACTGGGCTTCCCTTTCAGGGTTTGATGCGATCTGATCCTTCTCCCAAACGTCGGGGAATTCGAGCAGCATGTCTTCGCCGCTAGGGCTGAACGGGTCCCTCTTGGAGGGCAGAGTTGTGATCCGGTACTTGTCAAACTTGATCTCGGCTAGGTTGGGAGAGACCTCCCTTCCGCAGCTGAAGCGAACCGCAACGCGGTGGACTTCGCGCTCTTCTTTCATGCGTGGAGAAGTGTGGGCACGGCTCTTATCTGAACTTCGCAAATGGGGCACACGGACATTGGGATGCGTTTTCCCGGGAAAACGCGGTAGACGGAAAGCCCTGGTCTATGGTTCGATACTCTTTCTCGCAATTTCGCCAATGGCGGGGACGATTGCCCAAATCAACCACACAAAGACGGCGATTCCCGACCCCAAGGTGAGTGTCGACAAGCTGAGCCAGACATTTCCCGTTAGAACTAACAGTACGGCGGCCGCCAGAATCGTCCCCAGTAAGAGCGGAGTGAAAACGTACCATGTCCAAAGCATGAGTACCTTCTTGCCCATTAAACCGAAGGCGGGTTCTCGGATCTTACGCCCGACTCTTCTCACAAATCTGACCGCAAACAGAACTACATTGATTGCCCAGAAGAGAAGTGACAGCGCTCCCAACGTGGAAACGATTTCATCCAATTGTGAACTCGCGACCAAGAGCCGGTAATCCTGCCTATAGACATTTTGAGTTTTCCGGCGGGAAAGGCGTTTTCTCAGGAAAACGCGCTCCGCAGAAAGGCTTGGCAGGGCATCCGGGTGCCTTGCGTTATTATCGGTTCACTAGGCGAACTAACCCGTTCCTTAAATTCGCAGCGAAAGGTGAGGGTGAGAGCCTTGACAGGCGAACCGACCAGGGCATTCAGCCAAAAGGCCGACCTACTTGAGGTCTTCCGCTGGGAGCCGTCTACATATTTCACCAATCTGCAGGCAGAGGTAGCCGAGGAGATAGTCCTCTTCCTTCGCAACAACGGAAAGGACACAGGGCAGGAAACATACACGCACTGGAGGAGCGGCGATGTGTGGAGACTCGTCAGGGTTTCCCGCGCAGCGTTCCACAAGTTTGCTGAGTCGCAGAAGCTGTGCAGCTCACGGTACGTCTGGAAGGTCATGAGAAAGCTGGTGGCCCTCGGCTACGTTCGAGTGTTCACTCTGAAAGGGCAGAAGGGCTACGGCCTCGTTGTCAACGCCATGAAGCGGCACAAGGTGTCCGCGAGCCGCTACGAAAAGTTCATGGCACCATTGAGAAAAACGGCGAGTTGAACACAGCGGACTCACGCAAGTCCCCAAGTTTGGTCTGATAATCGCTGAAATCGCATTCCATGAAGACTTTGGTCACTCCTTCAACCGGCTGGAATCTGATGAATGCTGTCCCTGTCAGAGGGATGCTTGACATTTTATTTGGAGCCGGGAGAGAGCGCTGTACTCAAGGTTCAAAGCTTTTAGCAACTCTCTTTCAGCTGCCTTACGATGCCTTCCTAACGAGATTCGAACAGTGGTAGCCCGGTGGGAAAACCGACTGTGGTGTTCGAATCTCACAGGTTCAGATCTAAACGCCATGACTAACTAACAACCACAGCCTATACTGTTGCACTTGCTGATTTTTGTTTTGTGTTTCGAAAGTGGCTATGGCTCGCTTATTACATCGGGGAGATGGCGAATAGTTCTCATTGCCCACTGCTGAACTGACAATGCATCGTTTCCCAGACCTTAGTACTGTGTGGATTTCAATCAGTCTCTTGCACAGTTCCACTGGAAACATTGCTGGATGGTGAAACCGGTTCTCTTTAGTGGTTTTGGCAATATCCCAAATGCTGATCGAGTACCTGCTCTATGCTCGACCATCCAACTCGTTGAGCCGTCCCTTCCTCTCTTTCGGTGGTGCGTCTGGCAAGTTACTAATTAGCCCTTCGTTCTGAATTATTGCGATGAGCGCAATCCTCTATGAAGATCGAGATTTCCAGCTTTCCGGCAGGGCCATCGTATTTTTAGGCTATTTAGAGCGGCTGTGCTTCTGTTCGTTACTTTCAGACAGTGCGGAACCCATTGGAGTATTTTTCGAAATCTGGGGTAGCGTTGATTAGTCTGGCATTGATGAGAGATAGTAACGTGACTTACTGGGCAAAAAAAGGCTTTCTTCTCAACGCAATTTATGAAGGCGATCTAGGTCAACTCAGGCGAATCGGCTTTGCCTAGCTGGTGGGATTTTGCCTACCGTTTCGGAGCTCCCTGGGATTCCGGAAGACCACCAGATGAGCTGAAAGGGCTTGTTGAAGGAGGCCGTTTGAAGGATGGCAAAGTCCTTGACATTGGCTGCGGGACTGGAACCAGCGTCCTCTACCTTGCCAAGAGAGGCTTTCAAGCCTTCGGCGTGGATGCCTCAAGAGTAGCGATTAGGAAGGCAGTCGCGAAAGCAGAGCGGCAGAGCGTGAAGTGTTCCTTCTACTTGCTGGATTTTACAGACACCGAAGCCGTATCAAAAGCGCTTTCCGCTTTCGACATTTTGTTAGATGTTGGATGCTTCCATAGCCTATCAACGCAAAATAGGGAAAGATATGTTGACTCGCTTATGGTCGTCTCGCGTCCTAACAGCATCTACCTACTATGGTTCTTTATTCCCGGTTCGGGCTGGAGCTACGGCCCACCGGGCGTTAGCGAAGAGGAAGTTGAGGGAGCATTTTCCAAGCAGTTCAACGTAGTTGAGAAGCACCCGGTCGACACAGCATTCAGGCCCATGCACTTCTACATGATGCTGAGACGCCCCTAGGACCAAAGCGTAAAGGAGAGGATTCGAATCTGCCGGAGGAGGATATGGATCACGAGGAGATGTTCGGTGATCCCATTGCCTACGTGATGCTGAACAGGCTGGCGTCGAGGTCTGCGCGACGAATCGTTTTGTCTATGTCCGCGCGCCATGGGAGTTGGGGTACCGTGTGTCTTCAGGTCTGATGATTCTGGTCTGTTTACCATCGTACTCATAGGGATCCATCCTCAAAAGGCCATGGAGTAGTGCGTAATCGTCCTTCAGCACTAATCCCATTTGTTCTCTGAACCGATCGGCAAGTGCAAAGATGAACTCTCTGGCTAAGGCATCGCTCCCTTTAAGAGTTAACAATCTACGTTTGAATAGCTGAGTCATCAAGTAGGGTTGACGAAGAACGATGTTTACGCTCGAAACGACAAAGGATGTAGAGGATCTGATTGTGGGAACGACGATCTTTGGCACTGGCGGAGGAGGAAGTCCACAGACAGGAAAAGCCACTCTCGAATCGGATCTGAAGGCCGGAAGAAAGCTTCGCGTCGCGAGTCTAGACGAGATCTCTGACGAAGCTCTCGTCGTCAGCCCCTACTATGTGGGATCCGTTGCTCCAGACGTGAAGCCAAGCAAGAGAATAACAATCTCGGAACCTTTCAGTGTTGGCCTTGCGTCAATTGAGCGGCATTTCAAACGTAAGGTAGCAGCAACAGTTGCCACTGAGCTCGGTGGAAGCAATACTGCCGCAGCATTACACGTGGCGGCTCAATTGGATATCCCAATCATAGACGGTGATCTGATGGGCAGAGCGGGACCCGAACTTCACCAGAGCACAGCACACGTCTTCAATGTACCTATGGCTCCGGCGGTCGTTGTGAGCGAGACCGGCGATGTTGTCTTCATCGAACGCTATGCCGACATCGACGATTACGAAGCTTTGGCACGCTATGTTTCCGTGCTGGCTGGTGGAATCGCCGCAGTGGTCGATACGCCTCTAACAAAAACCACGGCCGAGAAAATTGTTATCCCAGGCACAATTTCCAAATCGCTGACGGTTGGGGGGGCGGTGGGGAAAGCGAACCGAACAGGTAAGGATCCGATAGAAGAGGTAAGAAACATTGTTGGCGGGTGGTTGCTGTTCCGAGGCGTTGTTCAGAGATATGAGTGGCGAAACGAGAAAGGCTTCTTGTTTGGCGATGTCACTTTAAGCGGAACAGGCGAATCCCGAGGTCATGATTTTCGGTCATGGATCAAAAACGAACATATTTTCGCTTGGCGAGACGCGAAGCCTATAGTAATGCCGCCAGATCTCATAATGTTCCTGGACAGTCGAGGTTTTGGAGTGACAAACGATGCTCTCAAAGTTGGAATGGAAGTGTCTGTTCTAGCAGCAAAGGCACCTGAGGTGTGGCGGTTGGAGAGAGGGATTGAGTTCTTTGGTCCTAGACACTTCGGGCTTGACTACGATTATGTTCCAGTAGAGATTTTGGTAAAGTAAAAAACTCGCGAACCTACTGAGACATCGAAAGTCTTATAGTTTCACCGCGAGAGCGCAGCCTCGGAACCTTTAGCGCTAAGGGTATTCCTAATCGTAATGATATGATCCGTCCGGAGAAAGAATCCGCAGTCATGAACGTCTGGGATAACCAAATCCACCTTTCGGACATGAAGCTTCATTGCAGCCACCTGGGAATCACTCCAACCTGGCACTTGGTGGAAATTCGCTTAGACTTACTCTTTGTAGACTAAAACTCATACGTGTTTGCGTCCTTTCCACGTGCTTAGTGGATCGCATGAAGAATCCTGTGACTTCCAAAGTCTTCTTGATTGGTCTTTTGTTGCTTTCAATCACCGCCACTAGAAGTCAAATTGGCGCAGCAAATCCTACCGCAACTCAAATCGGAGCAGCTTCCAAGTCCCATACGACTGGTGGGCCACATGTACCCCAGAGCGCAACTTTGACCACCGCAACGCAGAGTTCTCAGTCCTCCGACACACATAGCAACCATGGCAGGCAGAGTGGGGTTCCACCTGGTCTCGTCAACGCGTGGGCGCATTCAAACATGAGCGTGGTCGCAAGAGCGGTAACCCATGCAATCTTCCTGAATGGAACGCACGGCGTAGAGTTAGCTGAAATCGCAATCAACGCCAGCTCGAACGGACAAATGATCCGGGACGTAGCATTCAACGAAAGCGTCGTTCAAGTTGACCTCGACCACGATGGGAGAGTCGAGCTCAGTGTCAACTCGTCTGCGAAACCAACCGCCGTCTTTGCGGATGACAATGAACTCTCAGAATCCCAATCCGATGCGGGCTTGACAGTCAACAGCAATACGTGGGTATATGACCAAAACAGTCACACGTTGACCGTGTTCGCTGACCCTTCATCTATCACAATATTCTATGGCTCAGCGCCAACACCGGTTCCGGAATCCCCCTTCGCGTCCATAGCTTTCCTGTTGATCGCTGCCATAGCAGGAGCAGCCCTCGTCGCTCGGAAGAAAGTCAGAAAGTTCGTCAAGTAAACTAAGAGTAGAAGGCGAAACGGATCTTTTTCTTAGCTTCCCGTTTTTTCCGTTCGATACTCATTCAAAGTTGGGTGTGACGAAGAATTATGGTGATGAAAGTCTCTACCACCACGGTGATTGGAACGTTTCCTAGGAAATTACCAAGGAAACATTTCCCTCGAATTAGCATAATTATTGAGTAATGTATTGACAAATGGCGGTATATGCAACTAACTAATGTGCTCGACCTGTTGTCTAGGTGGCAACCTTCTTTTGCCCTCGAGTTCAGCTGCTAGCATATGCCGATCGGCCAGGGAAACGTGGACATTCCTTCCGTGATAAGATGTCTTAGAGAAATCGGCTATGACGACAGAGGATTACCGGGATGGTGCACTTATTTGTAGGAAACGGCAACCGGCTTCACCTCTCCCGTAGATTCAAAGTTCCACAAAGAATCATGCTTTCTGTCCTCTCTTCGATGATATACGTCCAAACATCCTTCATCTGCAAGCCAGGACACGACGCCAGCGCAAAAAGCAGGCGCCCCGGTTGCTGCAGCTCCTCCATAGAGAATACTTAACGAAGAAGAACCTTTCAATAGCATTGAATTTACAAATTTATGTCTGTCATCTATAAGCTCCCATTGAATTCCTGAGCATCCTTTCCCTTCTACCATTCTTTCGTCCAGATTGGGTATACAATTTTTTAGATATCGGACCATACTTTCTTTTGAGTTTGCTCTTCTCCATTCACTCCAAGCAAAGTAGACGAACTGCCTCTTTGTGAACAACTTGAGCCGTTGTGTAAATGGATTTCGGAAAATTGTGTCCATTGCGGTTCCCAAATCCTCTGAAAAGCCCTTGTATGCATAGGGACCCAGGACTGGGACAGCCGTAGGTCCTAACTCCTTTCTCCAACCACTTATGCAGTTGTATCGCGTTACAAGATGTGGACCCATATAGGCTATGTCTATTCCTTCAACCCCATGTCTGGTGACGGGGTAGATATTTCTGGTGATTTTAGACACGACCGGTCCATCTACTGTCCAATATGTGCCTTTGAGATGCAACTCAGCGTACTGTTTTCCCAAACCGAGCATGCGCGCCAACTTCAGAGCCGCTGCTCCGGCGGCGTTGATGAGTAAAGAACAAGTTACAAAGGATATCGAACCACTGGCAACATCATGTAGCTCTATCTCAACTCCTTCCGGCATCTCGCGGATTCTATGAACTTCTACTCCTCCACCGAATTTGATGCCATTCTGCCTGGCCAGAGCAAAGACTTGGTCACATAGGTCACCGTAAGATGTCATCGATTCTCTTTTGGATACCAGTCCCAACACGCATTGAACTTCTGGTTCCAGTTTCTTGATGCCAGCACCGTCCAATAGTTCCATCTCCTCTTCCGTCATGCCGTTCAATCGTCCCCATTTCTCATATTGCCGGATAAGAAATGCGTCCTCTTCCTCGAATGCGAGCGTGATTCGACCAAGCTCTTTCCACGGTAAGACGTACTCCTGCGCTAGACGCTGCCAAAGATGGTAAGACTTTTCCCACCATTTGCCCTGATTACCCTCCGGGTCTAAAAATACGGGCCTGTGGACTCCGCCCGTGTTTCGTGAAGTTTGATGGAACCCCACACCCGCCTCCTTGTCTACAAGCATGATTGAACAGTCATATAACTCAGATAACCAGAACGCCAAATTCACCCCAATCACACCAGCACCGATTATTATGATGTCGTATCTAGCCACGGCGAAAGGTCACCTTTAGGCGATATAAAGCTCCATTCGAGAGGAACATTCAGCAATATGCGGCATTCTTAGTCCCTTGCACGTCTGATGTCCAGGCTATCTGATGAACCTAGTTGTTGAAAACCAATGCTGTAAAAAGCAAAAGCATCCAAGGGCCAGTGGAATGAGGGCTAAGATCATTGAACTTGGTTTTGAAAAAAAATCGTAGGAAGGCTACTAGTCGAATGTGACTTTGAAGTATTCTGCGATCTTGAGCGGGTGCCATTGCGAATCAAAGGCTACGTCTCGCATGTTTCTTATCCGCATGACCGTTCTCGTTCCTTTCCCCATGTCTTCAAGCTTGAAATCCACAATACCATCATATGCCGCTTCCAGTTGCTTGTATAACGAATCGCTTATCGCTTTTCGCTTATCCGACGAAAGTCCCAATTACAACACAGGCGCTCCAGGAGCAACTCGATCAGGCGGGCAACTTGCCTTTCTGCTCGAGCTCGGCTGCTACTTCGCCTAGTCCTAGTCTCTCCAAAGTGATCCTGTAGGGCCAGCTGGTCTTTGAATCCCATTCGTGGAGTTGGTAGTATTGGTCGAGCATCATGTCGAGCTCTTGTTTAGAGTTCATCACTTTTCCCCATGCTGATGTGCCAGGCTCGTTCATCAGTCGCCAAGGGAGATCGTCGATTTCACGGGTAGCACCCTCTCTCACGTTGAAGCACTTCTCCAGCGTGACAATTCTCCTACCTGCCAACATCATGAGCGCCTCATCGGACTCAATACCTGTCGCAGCAGTGAAGAAATCCGCCATGGCCTTCGGGCTTACCGAGTAGGCATCGGTCGTGGTGAAGGAACAGAACCCAAGCGCATCGGTCACAGCATAGCAGTCCTCATGCCATCTAATTATCTCTGGCCTAAATTCGGTGAGGATGGGGGATGCCCACTTCTTGTCACCTGTGATCCGCTCTATCAAAGCTAAAGCTTCGGGGCTCGCGCCGAACTCGGCGAAGACCTGAGTATGTAGATGATCGGGCCCCCTCGGGTTCACAGCAAAAGCGAGTGCGTATCCCTTGGCTGAACGCGTTTCTACGCTAGACTGCTCTAACCCTTTAGAGTTGCACATGGCCCATTTCCAAGATTCGTGACCCACCCTTTCAGAGGCTCGCTTGACTCCCTCAGCCAAAAGATTCCCAATCCTACCCTCTCTGTACCCTATCCTTTGGATTATCTCCACTAGGACTTCGGCGTTGCCGAATGCAACATCAAGGCCATCCATGTCTTCTTTCCCGAGAAGACCTCGTTCATAGGTTTCCATCGCCCAAGCGATTACGACACCAGTCGATATGGTATCGAGGCCGAGGAGGTTACAATATTCGTTGGCCTTGATGACAGCCTCGGTATCAATAACGTGACTCTGGCCACCTAAAGATACGAATGATTCATACTCAGGGCCACCTGTATAGGTGCCTTTGAACTTCCCCGTTCTTATCTCAACATAGCGGTGGCAACTGACGATACAGTCATGGCACCCAATTCTCTTCTTCAGGTAGCCTTTATCCACCAAGTTTTGGCCGGTGAGAGGACCAACATTCTCTATCTGACCGTGTTGGAAATTGCGGTTCGGAAGAGCACCAAGGGCATTTACTGCCTCCACTGAGCCAGACGTTCCATACTTGTGTAGAAGCTGGATCTCGCCTTCCTTGCCTAGCGCCTCTCTGATCTTTATCGACAACTCATAGAACTTCGCTGGGTCATGGAGATTCAGTCTCTTTGTTCCTCTAACTACCACCGCCTTGAGCTTCTTGGACCCCATGACAGCCCCGGTGCCTCCTCTGGCAGCTGCATTATACACGGAACTCATGATTGCGGAAAACCGGACCAGCTTTTCGCCTGCAGGGCCAATGCAGGCCACTTCAGCCTCCTTTTCACCTACGTCCTCCTTTAGTTCTTGATTCGCTCGACGTGCATCCATTCCCCAGAAGCGCGTTGCATCCCTGATCTCTACAGCGTCGTCATGGATCCATAGATAGACTGGTGTGTTAGAAGAGCCGTGGAGCAGGAGGTGATCGAAGCCTGTAAACCTGAACTCAGCACCCCAGTGTCCGCCCATACTCGATTTCAAGTAGAGATTAGTTATTGGACCTTTGCAAGTTACTGTAGTTCTCCCGCTTGATGGCGCTCCGCTTCCAGCGAGCAAACCCGGGCCAAAGATCAGTACGTTCGCTGGCGAGAGGGGGTCAACAGTTTCGTTCACGTGCTTCCATAAAAGCAGAGCGTTTATGCCTCGCCCGCCAAGGAGGCTGATTAAAGTCTGTTGAGAGAGGTCTTCAACCCACACCCTTCTGTCGTTCAAGTCTACGTGCAGAATTTTGCTGTGATATTCATTCATGGCCCACTTTCCTCCAATAAAACACGAGCCCTCTCTTCGGCGCGGGACCTCCTATCGGCGAAGTCCCAGTGGATGATGTTTTCAGGGTCGTCTATGTCTCCCCATTTCAATGCTCCCGGAGCGCACACTATCGCGCAGGCCGGAACGCCGCCACAGTATTCGCACTTAGCGCACTTCCCCTCGTCGTCGATTCTAATGACGCTGAAGGGGCAAGCCCAAACACACATCTTGCACCCATTACACAGTTCCCGGTCGACCACATACGCCTGTGTTTCAGGGTGTCTAGTGATGGCGCCCACAGGACACGCTCTCTCACATGGCGCTGATTCGCACTGCTGACAGATGAAAGGAACGAAGACCGCTTTTGCTTCATCTTTAGAGATCCAGAGCCTTGAGCGCGACGGATCGATAATACGATTGTTTTGCATCGTACATACGTCAACACATGCCTCACAGCCCGTACATCGGTTAGAGTCGACAATTAACCGGCGACGCAATCTCTGAACCTCTTGGCCCTTGCCTGATGGGGTCTGATGACTTGCACTTTATTCTATTCGCGGCCTTTATTGTATATGAAGTATGAATTGTTCTTAGTTAAACGCGAAAAGAACTGTTCGCGAACGCTTCACCTTATGCATCAATGTTTTTCTATAGCTGGAGCTCTCCGGTGGGCCTGAAATGCCCCTTGGACAGATTAGGCTTAGGTTTAGCCGGAGTTCCCTACACCACGCATGAGATCGTGGAGCTCGCCAAGATAGTTGAGGAGAAGGGTTTTGATTCCATATGGGTGGCGGAAGACTATCTCCTCAGAGATGCCATTACCACTTTGGCGGCTGTCGCGACTGCCACTAGCAGAGTCAGGTTAGGACTACGCGGGCCAAATCCAATAATGTTCCCGAACGAAATGTCAGCTCTTGCGGAGCCTTGGGTTCAACACCTCATCCAATGCATACCCTAGGCAAGTGAACGCTAAGACTATGAACGCTATGCATACACCCGGAGGAATCACATACCAGTAAGCCCCTGCAAATAAGGCACCACGTGAGAACGTCCGTCTGCGATGTCTGGGGGCGTAAGCGACTCCAAACTTCCAGATATCCAAGCAGGTTTCGAGAGTGCCCTATCGATGCTGACAACCGTTCTAGCTGGAGCCCACTGGACCAGAGTGGTTGCTGGAGCTCTTGAGTATCATTTCACTGCATCATATGAGATGCTCGTGATTCATGATGAAATGTTCGGAATGGCGCTGAGAATCGCACGCGGAATGGAAATAAACGAGGACACGATGGCAACATCACTGATCAAGACCATAGCCCCTCTCGGTGGGCATTACATGGCGGAGAAGCATACCCTTGACCACATAACCAGTGAGAGATACCTACCAAAAATCAGTGACAAGCGCACGCGAGGAGACTGGGAAAAAGCAGGTTCAAAGAATTTGGCTCACGTCGCAAAGGACCGCGTCAAACACATTCTGGCAACTCATCAACCAGACCCTCCTTTGCCCAAGGATATTCAGAAAGAACTTGATGCGACGAAAACTGAAATAGAGAAAAGACTTGTCAAGGCGAAAGTGTCAGCCTAAGAATCTTCTTCATCTTCAAGTCATTTCCATCATAAGAGAGAGGGCAAAAATCTTATCTCTGATCAACTGGAACGGAGACGAATGAGTGTAGAGCAATCTGCTAGACCTCAAAGAAGTCATTATCGACGTAGTCGATTCCCTTAAGACGAGAATATTTGAGGTGAGCGAGACTATTCATGCAAACCCGGAGCTGGGACTCAAGGAGTTCAAAGCATCAGAACTTCTATCTTCAATTTTGGAAAAAACCGGTTTCGCGGTGGAACGCGGGATTGGGGGAATGCCTACAGCCTTCAAGGCCACCTTCTCTGCAGGCCGTTCGGGTCCGCACTTGGCATATCTAGCAGAGTACGATGCGCTCCCCGAAATTGGACACGGGTGCGGCCACAACATTATTGGAACCTCAGCAGTCTTTTCGGCAATCTCTTTGAGCAAGCTCTCTGAGAAACTGAGTGGACAGATCACGGTTTTTGGGACCCCCGACGAGGAGGGCACGGGAGGCAAGATACCGATAGTCAAAGCAGGTTTCTTTGGAGACGTTGACGCGGCAATAATGACACACCCCTGGAATCTCACGTCCCCCTGGATGCCGTCAGTTGGCGTAGCAAGTCTCACTATCAATTTCACTGGAAAATCAGCCCATTACTCTACCCCACATAGAGGGGCGAACGCACTTGACGGCGTGGTTCTGACTCTTGCAGCGCTGAACGGTCTCCGACACAACTTCAGAAATGACGTCGTCTACGGATACACAATTGACCAAGGTGGTGTTAGCCCCAGCATCATTCCAGAGAAGGCCAGTGCCAGGTTGTGGATCAAGTCGACAGATTTGCGAAACCTAACAGAGGTTGTGGACCGGGTAAAAGCATGCGCCGAGGGCATCGCCAAATCCTTAGGCGCCAGAGTCACGGTTGAGCATCAGTATCCTCTGTTCGAAGAGTCAATCCCTAACCTGACATTAATGCATGAACTCTCGATGAATTTCACACGACTCGGTATTCCTTTCAAGGCTCCCGAGGAAACATCTCGTTCACTGGTTTATGTTTCAACGGATTACGGTAACGTAAGTCATGTTGTTCCAGGCATATCGCCGGCGATATCTATAGGCCCCGAAACCCTCAGCGCGCATACTCCTGAGTTCGCGGAAGCCGCAATTTCCAAGAGAGGCACTGATGCCCTGGTTGAGATCACCAAAGCCATGGCGATGACCGGCGCGGACGTTCTCAGTAGACCAGAAGTCGTTGAATTGGCTAAGAGAGAATTCCTGAAATACAAAGCATCTGGGTTCAGTGACGTGCCCTTGGCACCAATCTACTAAGGAATGATGGATTTTGTCCGAACCGCTCCTCAGAGTGGAAAACCTGAGGACGTGCTACTTCACCAAGGAAGGAGAGACCAATGCTGTAGATGGGGTCAGCTTCCAACTACTCAAAGGGCAGACGCTGGGTATAACAGGTGAGTCAGGTTGCGGAAAGAGCACTTTGGCGCATTCGGTGCTTAGACTGTTGCCGCGCTCTGCCAGAGTCGTTTCGGGGACAATTAGCTACAAGGGCCTTGATTTAGTATCTGCATCTGAAGCTAAGCTTAGGGAGATTAGGTGGCGAAGAATCTCCCTGATTTTTCAAGCTGCTATGAACGCGCTCAACCCGGTTCGCTGTGTTGGAGAGCAGATATCTGAAGTCATCATTTATCATGAGAAAACTACAAAGCGCGAAGCTCGGAGGCGGACCAAGCGCTTATTCGAAATGGTTGGACTCGACTCTGCAAGGATGAACGACTATCCGCACGAATTCAGTGGCGGTATGAGACAGAGGATTGTAATTGCGATGGCTATCGCCTGTGAACCTGACCTCATCATAGCTGATGAACCAGCGACTGCTTTGGATGTTCTTGTGCAAGCTCAAATCCTCGACCTTCTGGATTCGCTGAAACGAGAATTGAAAATCTCGATGATACTCATCACTCATGACCTCTCAGTGGTGAAGGAACTGAGCGACTTTGTTGCTGTAATGTACGCGGGCAAAGTCGTGGAATATGCACCAGTAGACTTAATCCTCAAGGACCCCCACCACCCGTACACGAGGGCATTAATTCAGGCCCTTCCGCAAATCAGCGGAGGTAGACATAGCCTCAAGTCGTTAGCTGGTACACCACCGAACCTAATTCATCCACCCCCTGGATGTAGATTCCATCCGCGATGCCCCTTTGTTATGGACAGGTGCAAAGTAGAGGAACCACCGTTAGCAGAACATGGAACAAACCATAGGTCAGCCTGTTTCTTGCCGTGATACGACTTGACGCCACCTAGTCACGAAACGGACCCTTCGAACGACGAAAACGAGCCGGTAGTTGCAGTTGACGGCTTGAAGGTCTGGTTTCCTGTTAGGTCTGGCGTTCTATCCGGTTTGTTGCGAAAACCTGAGAAGTATGTGCACGCCGTTGATGGTGTGAAACTTGACATAAGGAAACACGAAATATTCTGTCTTGCTGGCGAGAGCGGGAGCGGAAAATCAACCACCGGCCTAGCAATACTCAGACTAGTCGATCCAACGGAAGGCAGTGTCGTATTCAAGGGAGAGGAGATTCTCACTCTCAAGAAGAAGCAACTGAAGAAGATTCGTCGCTGGATGCAGATGATTTTCCAAGATCCCTACGAGTCACTTAACCCTCGGATGACCGTATTCGATGCCGTGGCTGAGCCTCTCGAGATCCACGGCCTTACTAGGTCGGAGAAAGAGAAGCGAGGCCGAGTTGTCGAACTCTTGCAAAGCGTGGAACTGACGCCGCCTGAGAACTTCATCCATAAGTTTCCACATGAACTTAGCGGCGGACAACGTCAGCGCGTGGCCATCGCCGCAGCATTAGCTCTGAACCCGGAATTTCTTGTTGCGGATGAACCTGTTTCCATGCTTGACCTCTCGATTAGAGCGGAGATTCTGAACTTGTTGCTATCGTTGAGAGACAAACTGGGTCTCGCAATTTTGTTCATTACCCATGACCTTTCCACAGCTTATCACATCGCCGACCGGATCGCCATAATGTACCTTGGCAAGGTCATGGAGATGGGTTCAGCTGAAGACGTGATAACCAATTCGCTGCATCCCTACACCAAAGCTCTAATCGCCGCTATTCCCGGCACAGAAAGTAAGGAACAGCTATGGAGAAAGATCACCAAAGCGGAGATTCCTAGCGCCATCAATATTCCGTCCGGTTGTCGATTTCACGACCGTTGCCCATACGCCACAGACAAGTGCAGCGCTCAGCAACCTGAGCTCGTTGAGCTACGCCCAGGCCATTTGGTGGCATGCCACTACGCGGACCAAATCCAGTAATATCTACTAGAACACAATGTCAGCCCTTGCGGAGCCTCGGGTTGAGTACCTCATCGAATGCATACCCTAGGCAGGTGAACGCCAAGACTATGAGCGCTATGCATATACCCGGGGGAATCACATACCAGTAAGCCCCAGCGAATAGGGCGCCACGTGAGAACGCAAAGTTCAGCATTGTTCCCCAGCTCAGCCGCGTTGGGTCACCCAGACCTAGGAAACTAATAGTGGCCTCCGACAGGATCGCTGAACCAATAACCAAGACTGTGTTAGCGAAAAGCAGCGGCAGAATACCGGGCAAGACGTGGCGCAATATTATGTGGCGTTCAGATGCGCCTAGGGAACGAGCCCGCAACGTATATGACAGCTCACGTATAACCAACGTTTGTGAACGGGCAATTCTAGCGGTTCCGGGCCAACCAAGAATTCCGATAACGAAGATAACATTCCAGATGGTTGAGCCCAACAGAGCAGCTAGTATTATGATCAATGGAAGCGCGGGAATGATCAAGAAGATATCGATGAAACGAACCAGCACTGTCCCCAATATTCCACGGTAGTATCCTGAAAGCAAGCCAACGATGGTCCCTACGACCACCGATATTGTTGCTGCCAACAATCCAACAAGGAGCGATACACCCGCGCCCTTCAAAACTTGGCTCAGCACATCGCGGCCAACATCGTCCGTCCCGAAAGGATGAGCCCACGATGGTGGATTGAGGATCTCCGCGAAGGTGCCCACGCCCGATGTCTCGTAAGGCGTAAAGAAATTGCCAATCAGCGCCATAATAACGAAAACCACTAGCATGACCAAGCCAATCATGCCTAGAGAATTTGCGCGGAAGACATTCCACAAGCCTGCGAATTGTCTCTTGTAGATTCCGAACTTTTCGGTGTACATGATCAATACCTGACTCGCGGGTCGAGGTAAGCGTAGCACAGGTCGGTAATGAGGTTGGCAATGATCACGCTTACGGATATCGCCAAGAAAGCGCCTTCTAGGACAGGGTAATCGCGCGTCGCTATGGACTCAAAGACTAGGCGACCGATTCCCGGGTAAGAAAACACGGTCTCTGTCTGAATCGCTCCTCCAACAATCAAGCCGATGTTGAGTCCGATCAACGTGACCAGTGGAAGGAGCGCGTTCTTGAAAACGTGATCTCGAATTATCTTGACATCACCGAAACCCTTCGCCTTCGCGGTGAGGATGTAATCTTGGACACATACATCCACCACTGAGCTACGCATGATCAAGGCATACTGCCCGACTAAGACCAAGGTCAGAACAACGGTCGGCAGGAAGAGGTGTGCGCCGAGGTCGGAGAGATATGGGAGAAGGCCCTCGTTTTGCACGCCATAGGATGCGATTCCTGATGTTGGAAACCATCCCATCATCACCGCGAAGAACATTATGAAAACCATGCCGAGCCAGAATACTGGGAGCGAGTAGACGAACATAGATGAAAGAAGAGCACCGCCCTCGAATTTGCTGCCTCGTTTCCAACCAGCCAGAGTTCCGATAAGTGTCCCGATTACGATCGAAAGAATTGTCGCCGGGGTGACCAAAATCAGTGTGTTCATAAGTCGTTCGCTGACGAGGACGGTTACCGGTATTTTGTAGACAAGTGAGATACCAAGATTGCCAGAAAAAATGTTTTGGATGTATAAGAAGAACTGAACATAAAGCGGGGCATCAAGTCCGTAAGCGTGCGCCATCTCCTGCCTCATTTCTGGAGGCATCCTAGGATCCCTCAGGAGAAGGGCGAAGGGGTTACCTGGCATAGCATGAAAAAGGAGGAAGTTTAGGAGGATGATGGCGAGGAATGTTATGATGGCCGGTATCACGCGACGTGAAGCGTACTGCATTAGCCCCATCAGTGTCCCTCGTGGGCACTTTCCAAGATCGCTCTTATGTTATGTTCTAGTCTTTCGTAGCGGTGCGACGACGCATTGCAGTGTAGCCGATTGCTGCGATTGCGATAATGATGGCAACTGCTGCTACAATCCAAGGCGTATTGTCTGGAGCTGAAGCCGCGGTTGTCGTGCCAGTGGTCATAGTCACTTGCGGTGGCGTAATCAAGCGGACTGAAAGCCAGCTCCAAATGTTGATTTCCGATAGTACGCCTTCAGTCATGGAAATGAACCCTGTGAATTTGTCGATTCTGTAAGCAGCGATGTTCCTCATGTTGTAGATCGGAATCTCAGGCGACTCCTGTTGAATGAGGTCTTGCATCTGCCATACGATTGCCTTACGTTGGTCAGGATCTAGTGTGTAGCGCTGTTTTTGGTAGAGTTGATCGTAGGTAGAGTTCGACCAGCCGCTAGCACTCCATTGCGCTCTCACGGAATCAGTTGTTAGCACCCAAAGCCGCCTGTCCCAGTCAGGCCCAATGCTCCATCCCCAGAGGTATATGTCATACCTCCAGACAGGATAGTTGTAGGCGATTATTGTATCTCCATCCATGGCTTGCACGTTTAGTTTGATACCGATTTGAGCGAACCACTGTTGAATTTGACTTGCAGCCCTCATCTCCTCAGGCCACCTGTTCAGAACCCAGTAGTTGAATTCGAGCCTGACCCCTTTCGAGTTGGATCTGACTCCAGTGTGTTGCGGATCAGTGTAACCAGCGGCTTCGAGAATCTGAGCAGCGGTCGTCAGGTTGAATGGGTATGGTTGAACATTCGGGTTGTGCCAAATTCCGTATGCGGGTGGGAGGAATGATACCGCTGGATCGGCCAATCCGAGTTGAACTGTTTGGGCCAGGAGATCCCTGTCGATCGCGTACGACATCGCTCGCCTTACACGAGCGTCTCTGAGAGCCACGTTGCCAGTACCATTGATGTTGTCATTCGGCGTGAAGATGCGGGTCCAGAAGTCAGGTGAAGTGGTGACTTTAATGTTAGGATCGCTGGTCAGAGAACTTGCACTGAGCGCTGGAACTTCGCGCGCGACAACATCAATCTCACCCGTCTTCAGAGCCGCCAGCATCGTATCGTAGTCCTTGAAAAGGGTGAAAACTATTTCATCTAGGTATGGTCGTCCGTGCCAGTAGTTTGGATTTGCTTTTAGACTAAGGAACTCGCCTCTCTTCCACTGGTCAAATAAGAATGGACCAGATCCGACACATGGAACGTTGTCGAATTTGAGAATCTGGTCAGGCGTGATCTTTTCCCAAATATGCTTTGGCAACACTGGAAAACCGCTATAGGCAAGAGTCCCATCAAAACCGGCAGAAAGCGGACTCTTTCTCGTAATAACCACAGTGTAATTGTCCGGAGTATTCACAGATTGAACGGATTCCACGTATGACGCGGCAGACCCTATGTTGTTTGCAATGGCAAAGTCGTAAGTGAATTTCACATCCGCAGCCGTCAGTGGAACGCCATCGCTCCACGTTGCGTTTTTGACCAGGTGAAATGTCCAAGTTGAACCGTCTGGCGAGACATCCCAAGACGACGCGAGCCAAGGAACTATGTTCATGTTTTGATCATATTTGCCGAGAGTGTCATATGTCAATGAGAGAACATAGATAGATTCGTCCAATACCGTCACGAATGGGTTCAGGGTATCTCCCTCTGTTACCCATCCTACTTTCAGAGTTCCACCATACGGTGTCGTAGGTGCCTGTGCATTTACTGGAACTAGGACTAGAACGCTAAGAAACAAAGCGAGAAAAGCTATTCTCATAGCCGCAAATTGAGGGTACCCTATATTTAAAACTGCAGACTAGCCATGAAAAACTAATTCTTCCCAGCCTCAACTCCTTTCCTAATTCTGATCATTGCTTATCTTCGAAGTAGTACTGGCTTCTAGAGTCTCGGAGGTAGGCTTAAGTTGACTGGGCGTTTTGGCGTTCATTTCGTAGAATCTTCACAAGGATCTCAGGCCACGTGGCCTTCAAAGCATCTGACACAGAAGGGGCTAGTTGGCGGCACTCTTAGGTTTCCGGAGGGCAATCCCAAGCCAGACCAGACCCGCGATTGCTATTATCACAGCTATTATTGTTAGGGCATTGGTCAAGCCGAAGGGGTTTCCGCCCGCGAACTGGCGGCCTCCCGTGAAGTTTCCCGTGAAGTTTCCGTTGAAGTTTCCATTCGGACGAAACATCTGCCGGACGAATAAGGCGCGTACTGCTTCTAAATAGCGGAAACCGCCATAAGGGCGACACCAACCACTGTGACAAAGTACGAATATTTCACTTGTTCTTTAGCGTCCAATTAACTACACCCTGTAGTTGCCGCAGTCTTCAGGCCGATATATAATGAATATGGATGAATCATCCAAGCAGTCAGAAGACAATCCTAGATGAGCGAATTGATTGTAACGTTACTGTTTGGTGATCTGTCAAGTCAATGATAGACTTCACACTTTCTAGCCGGAGTCAATGGTAACTATCTGCTTGCTTGAAGGTGCGGCTTATCAATAGCGGCGGCCTTGGGGACAGCCCGGATTATTTGCGGTACCTAACACGCGCTTACTGGGATAGCAGGAGACTAAGAGACGAAGATCTCTGCTTTGCTCCCTTCATTTTGGATGTCTTCCTGAGTTCGCTTCAGTCTCTCAACAGACCGTCCAACCAGCGCGACTTGGCCGCCGTTAATTGCTATGCTTCCCGCTATCTCTCCCAATCCCAGTGCCAGCTCAGGTAACGACAGCGTTCTTCTCTTCCATCCCCGAACCCTTCTACACATTTCTGTGAGAATCAGTTACAGGATTCCCCAATTAGGCGGGTATCCTGAATTTTGGCTCAGGCAATTCTATTGTTTCCGGGAATGGCTCGCCGAATGGCTTTGTTGCATCAATGGCCATTCCAGACACTACGCAATCTTCTTTGGCTGAGGGATCAGCAGGGCCTCCAGCAACTCTTGGAAAAACGTAGACATCCGTGTCCGGCTGGGCCCTAGTTGCTATGGCCCATTCAACCTCAACGGGGTCATAAACATCGATATCCTCATCCACGACAACGACATTCTTTACATCGAGTCTCGATCCGTACGCGGCCAGCATTACGTTCTTTGCTTGTTCTTTGTAGGTTTGCTTGATTGATATTACAACGTGATTCTGACCAATCCCACCTGATGTGAAGTGGACAGCCTTCACCGTTGGACATGCCTGTCGAATATAGCGATAGAAACTAGCGTCTACGGGAATTGAGCGTAGGTTGTGGCCTTCGTTTGGTGGTCTACCTGGATGAATAGCGTGATAGATGGGCTCCTCTCGCGTGGTTATGGCTTTTACAATTATTATTGGGCTGTTGACTCCGGCTCCGTAGTATCCAGACATCTCGCCAAAAGGCCCTTCCATTTCCCTTACGTTTGGAGGAACTTCGCCTTCGATGACTATTTCAGCTGTGGCCGGCACCTCGATATCAACCGTCCTGCATCTGACAAGCTCTACAGGTTTTCCTCGTAATCCACCGGCGACCGCTAGCTCGTCTCCGTAAATTCCCTTAATCGGAACCGTTTGAGATGCTATTGGGATAATCGGATCCGTTCCTATTACTATGGCGACTTCGAGAGGCCTACCCATCGACTCCGACCTTTGGTAATATGCGCCTAAATGTCGACCGGCGTCGATGACGAGCGCCAGTTTATTCTTTCCCTTGACCATGCATCGATGGATAGATACGTTTCTCCCATATTCGGGGTCTTTGGCTATCACGATACTCGTTACATATGGTCCACCATCTTTGGGCGCATGAGTTAGAATGGGGAGCTTGGCCAAATCAACTTCCTCTCCCAACCAGACAACCTCTTGACAGGGCCCCTTACTCACTATTGTAGGATGGACTTCATTTTCCATTCCATGAAGAAAGTCTTTAGGAGCGCTCTCTTTGGTTGTCCCTAAAATCGAAAGCACTCTCTCTTCAGTAGCATAGACCCCTCCCACAACGGGTATTCTGTGGCCTCTAACGTTCTTAAAGTAAAGAGCTGGCCCTCCTATCTTGCAGGTTTTCTGGAGCCCTGCTGAAATCTCACATTTTACATCTACTTCTTCTCGTATTGTCGCCATTTCTTTTTTTTCTTCAAGGTAATTCAAGAATGCTCTCAGATCGTCCCACAAAGGAATTAACTCATCTATGAGGAAACACCGCATCTTCATAAGGTATCCGGGTCTGGCATCGCATCACATTCGATGGCGCAAGCGTCACAGGTCTGATACCTCTTCTCACGGTATGAGTTGTCAGGCTGCTTGATCCTCAGAACTGATTCGAAGAACAGTGAACTTCCACACCTAGGACACCGCATCAACCATCACGGGCAGGTCAGTCCCGACCTCGCTGCTTAAGCAAGGAAGCTGAATGAAACTCAACCGTCAGAGAAGAATGAAACTGAACAGCCAGCCTCAGACAAGGATTGTTCAGCGTAGAATTGTGGAATCCAGAGAGTGCTCTACAGTAGGTAAATGTAACATTATCGTCGAAAAGGGGCTTTTCGCCTTAATTCATTGATTGTGTGTGTTTTGAGACAAAATCGTTGAGGTGAAAGTTACTCTTTTCCTGGGTTTCGCAGATCAGTTCTGCTTGGAATTTTGCTAAGTCACATTTCCGCATCTAATCAGGGAACGGAGCGTGAAATAACACGGTTAGCAGAGGTGTTCTTCTAGGAAAAAGATGACCTATGCGGGGCGTTAAATCAAGCCTCACTCACTTTCTATGCCGATTTTTCGTCATGTCTGAGCGCTTGTTGCTTCAGCAAAGCACTCAGCCGCCAGCGTAATCCTCGAGACTCGCATTCGACAGCGTGGAACCAGGGCCGCAGCGATCCAAGTCACCGTTCACATTAGCCAATCAGCTAACCCAAGCTAGGAATGCCGCTGGTAAGTTGTCCGACAGCCACTGTATAGCAACCCTACGGCTGAATTGTCCGACACGGAACCTCTCGGCTCATGGAATGTCGGACAGTGTCATACACTTGTCGGACACTTGTCATACAATTGTCGAACAGTTATCGAACAGTGTCGATTGCTTGTCTTCATGTTTCTTGGGTTTCAATTGAACACTAGCGGTGGACATAGTGCTCGCGAAGTTTGGGCGATTTGTAGAATAAAGAATCAGACACAGGCGACCGAATTTTGGGTAAGCTGTTTCTGTCGATAAGTTACGGGAAGGATGATGAATGGTTAGTGGAGGTCATTAGAAGCGAGTTTGGCGTTCATGGTATTGAGTGCGTCATAGCCCAAGAGATCTCTAAGACTCCCCCGCTACCGGTTATACTGAACAAAATACAAGCATCAAACGGTTTTCTAGCGGTGATCACTTCCAACGAGAGCGACTGGATTCAGAACGAGATTGGTATGGCCTATGCAGCATATGGAGACAGAAAACCGATTTACGGCTTAGTTGAAGAAGCAGTGCCTAAAGTCGGGGGAATTCTTCCCCTCGTGTGCAAGTACCATCGGTTTTCCAAATCAAATACTGTCGAGTTGCGGAAGCTGCTTGTTGAAATCGCAAGGGAATTTACACCGGAGGCTGCTGTTCAAACGCACGGCGTTGTTGCGGTTTCTCCACAGCCTTGGCCTTATCGGGCTACTCAAGACTCAAGGTACCCCGTTGGGGAAGGAACGGAAATTCTAACATCAACGGACGACCACCAGAATACAGTCAGAGTATTGGTGGCAGTAAGGCCTCATGAGGTTCTTCACGGGGATGAGGTTGTGACGGTCTACATCCCGCCGCAGTTTGACCTGACATCACCTCTGAACAATCCTTCTGAAGAGATCCACACAGATTTGCCAGCTTCTGCGGGTGACATAATGATTACAGTGAACCCTGACGAGGATCCCAATTATCCAGGATTCTGGGTTGTGAAGGCCACGCTCAGATTCCCCGAGGCTCAGTCTTCGTTGAAAGGGGGATGGTTCAGCTTCAGGCTTTCGCAAGTCGTCGCTCCTAAGGTGGCGGGCACATACCGGTTCTACGGCAGAGATGAGATACTGGTCGTCGGGGTTACGCCTACACCGTCTCAGTTTGACTTCCACCCTATCTATGTCAAGGGTGAGTACGTGACTTGGAGTCTGTCAGGGATATTATTCCTCTCGAAAGACAAACCGTTGACACTGCCGGCTGTTGTCTGGGCAACTGGTACCGCAGCGGTTCCATCGACGCATCAGTCAACTGGCAGGAAGGTCACATCGGTTTGCTATGTAACTTCCAGGGAGAAGGGCCATTATGCTCTAGACCTCGCTCCAGGTGTCTATGACCTGTATGGTGGCGCGCTTGGCTATTCCCAATTTCTCATCGCGTCAGAACTGTCGATGTTCGAGCCTAGGGAATTGAACGGATTTGTTCTCCATTCGCTATCCCGGGCTGATGTTTCCCTTCAGGCGAGGGAAACGATAAGGAAATGTCATTACTGCGGCGCAGAATTCTCACCGACCGACATAATCTGCGGGAAATGCGGCACGCCCGCTACAGACCTCGAAACTCACTGACAGGTACCAACGGAATCCTAAGACGGCCAGAGCTAACCCAAAACTAGCCCAGACGGAATATTCCTTGCCAGAGACTCACATAAGACATGGTTTGGTTTTCCCGGCTCTAGGCTCAAACCAACTGACATTACACTAGAGACCCTAACCTTCTAACAATACTGCTTTTTTCCATCGGATTTCTGGCCCGCTTTTAATACCTTGCGAAGTATGAGAAGTAAGTGAAAGACATGGCGAAGCGGATACGACTTCTTGACGAAGAAGATCCCGCAATCAGAATCGTCGGATTCGTCGGCGGGTCTAAGTCCATCACCATTCCGACGGAGTGGTGCGGCGACCTCGGCATCGCGCAGGGGGACTATGTCGTCCTGTGGCGAGGAGTCTACGAGGGCACAAAGCACGGGTCAGTTGTGGTTATCCAGAAGTTGAACGCGGGGGCCACGCACCGTGACGGCCGGCAAACCCAAACCCAAGGGAAGGCTGGGACTAGTGGCTGACCAACGCAAAGTTACAACAAGCCTCGCCACTACCATCTACGATGACCTGAAGTCGCTGGCCGATGAGCGCGAGCTTTCCGTCGCCGCGATGCTCCGGCAACTGACAGTGATGGGAGTCGCCGAGGAGAAGACGCCTGTGATGCCGCTCGGAATCGAGGCTGGCTTCGGGCCTCCGCATCTTTACTTCTTCGGCACTACCGGCCAGGGCAAGTCAACCGTCATCGACGAGTACGTGATCCCACGCCTCGGACGCGGACGGCGGACGGTTGTCTTGACCGACAGCAGCGACGACATCAGGAAGATCTACCGGGACGCGTTCAAGGTAGTGCTCCTCGCTTCGAGCCGGAAGTTTCCGTCGTTCGACAACGAACGCTACGAGGAGATTAAGGCACTGCAGGCCGAACCGGAGTTTGAGGCGGAGGTCAGCAGGGCGATTAATGCCGTGGTGGACTCAAGACATCGGAAGATCATCGTCGCGGTTAATGCGCCTGACAAAAGGGCGAAGAAGTGGCTTGTGAACTCCTTCATAACGGAAATAGTCGGCCGTGACTGGGGCAACCCCGGACTGCTCTTCGTCGTCGAGGACGCACACAAATACGACTGCGAGGAGCTAGTCGGCAGCGGCCGAAAGAATGGCATAGTGGCCGTCCTCGCGGGCGTCAAGGAACCCGATGAAGACACCTCGCGGAACACTCGCCTCGTCCTCGGCCCGGTCGGAACCGCCACGGCGACCCGAATCGACCCGACAATCGTGGCGATATCGAAGCGGCTCGGACGAGGAGAATTCCTCTGGCAGTACTCGGCCGGACGCTGGGCAAGGTTCCGGCACGAGAAGCGGAGGGAGGCGAGGAAGCGGTGACGGGATTCTTGGTCGCCGACTGTCCGAGCTTCGTAATGCACCCGGTTCTGTTAACTTGGCTGGGGTGCCGAGCATTTTCTTGCCCATTGTTAACCGCTTAGGGGGTTCTGTTCTGGTTCTGCTAACTTGAGTGGGTGGCAAAACTGACTTATCTAGATGTTAACTTGTGGGGGGCCACATTTCTGAACAAACCCTCCGACCAAAAACATTCTATACATCGTGAGTAGAGTAAGAAATCGGTCGAAACATTGTCTGGCAAAGACGATCAAGACTACGCACCAGTAGACGATGCTCTTATCAAACTCAGAGAAAAAGAAAAGAAGAAAAAAGTGAATGTAACTGAAAGCGAGTCGGGTCAACAACCAGACCAGAAGTAACTCTTCTGAAATCGAAAAGCGCAAACTGTTCTACAATTATTCAATGCAGACCAATAGTTGGCTACAAGATTCCAATGAGAGAATTAGCGCGAAATTTTCCAATGTTATTGTGTTGAACTCAAGTGTGCTTACGATACTATTTGGCTTGGGATATTTCCTATTTCAAAATAGACTGAATCTTAGCAATTATGGGTGGCTTACTGTTGCTCTTCCAATATT
Organism: Bathyarchaeia archaeon; assembly: GCA_049513715.1. Taxonomy (GTDB): domain Archaea; phylum Thermoproteota; class Bathyarchaeia; order 40CM-2-53-6; family 40CM-2-53-6; genus FEN-987. The sequence continues at coordinate 494,901 of JBEKVV010000001.1, forward strand.
CTTTGCCTTGTGTCTTTTCATTTTCATATTAGCGATTGCAGTGGGCGTATTTTACTATCGACCAGTGGATTTCAACTTCGCCGACCCTATGGTACTTGTTGACACTCTAAAGGGGGTGCCATACGCGATTACTTTGAGTCGAATAGCGGCTACAATCGCAAAACAGGTTTCCAAAAACCGAGAGGTTGTAAACAAGAGAGGCGCTCATCTTGAATGGGTTATGACCCTAACAGCTATCGGGTTCTTCTTGATGTTTCTCACAGGGTCTTTGCTAGTCTACCTTTGGATGCTTTCTTGATGAGGCGATTCGCGCCCTCCATTTCAGAAGAGATGGAACGAGCCTTAGAGAAGGAACGCAAGAAGCGGATGCTAGATTCCATCCCAGAAACGGCTAGGGTAATCATCAGCGAGTATTTGACTAGGAATTATGGGTAGGTGGAACAAGTGGAAGAAGCCTTAGCGGTAGCACAACCACTAATCCAAACCGGAGCACGCATGGAAATGTGGTGCGGTATAGTTCCTCGAACACGAACAAATACACCTACTGCCTTTTTGTCACTTCCGGTTGCCTGTCTCAGTGACAAAGATGAAATAGGAGTACGATGTCAGAGTATTTCTCACTTGATTGGAGGCTTGAAATAAGATGTCTGGTGTAGGAGGAGCTGTATTGGTGCGCGTCATTCCTACTGGAACTGGATCAAAAAGAATTACCATTCCGAAAACTCTCTTAGAGGATGTGTTAGGCGACAGCGAATATGCTTTGATCGGCAAGGAAGAGGACGGTTTACTGATTCGGCCTGCCGAAATAAGGGCAGCTAAGAAACGTTAAAATAGGACATGGTGTAGTGTCACCGTATCTACGGTGACATTGAACATGGTGGAACTGCGTGTAGGAGCTGACACCACAGAATTTCTAGCTAAATTATTCGCAGCCGTAGTTGTAATTCACATCCTCGCCGCAGTCTTGTATCTGCCATTTTACACGTATCTCACACAACAGGAATGGATGGTTCTTTCCGATTTCATCAATGCAGTTGCGAAGGCACTTCGGGATTTCTTTGGTTCCTTCCTCGGATTCCTCTAGGGGATGTTTGATGATGAAACCGAAAGACGCAGCGTTAATCGCGTTGATTGTTGAAGGTGGAGCTTGGCTATACCAACGATTGCAGAATCATCCGCTTGAATGTTCGTGCGGAGGATGTGTCGCGATTAATCTCTCGATTCCAATGACACTGTCGTTCTGTCTTGGTGAATCAAAATGAAAAAAGAAGCGATGACGCAGATAGTCAATGAGGAACTAGCGCATATTCCGAGAACGGGTAGGCACATCTATGATGCTCAAGCGCAACTACGAGGAATGTACAACGCCATGCGGAGACATGGCCTTAAGTTCGGCAAAACGAAGGAAAGAACTCTAGTAGAGTGTATCGAGTTTTTGAGGAAAGATCATCCGTCTTGGCAACCAGTGTTTGACAAAGCATTCTTCCTCATGCAAGAGTCAGAGGTGATTCAGTCTTGAGCTATAGAGTAGGTCGAAGTCGAATGTTTACGAGGCGAAACAACCCCCGGTACTACAGGCTAGGGCACATTCCGCGTTCCAAGATTCAACCTTCAAAGATTGGGGATGCGATAATCGATAAAGTCGTCCCCGATCATGCCGAAATCAAAGTCGGTGGGCCTGCTCCATTCCCACGAGCAAAGGTTGAATGGGACAGGGAAAAGAAGGTACGAATCTCTCAACTTCGTAAGCGGTTCCTTGAGTAGGCAACCCCCCACGAGTTACCAGACCAACAAACCACCCATTGAAGTTACCAGAACCATGCACCCCCCACCCCCACTGCGAAAGGGCAAAAACCGGAGGAATACGTAGGTTTCCGCGCATTCCAGCCCTTTTTTCTCCGGTTGGTTTGGCTATCAGAAACTTGACGACACTTAGTTTGCGCGGCCAAACAGGTGGTGCTCGCTCCGCTGCCTCAGATCATTGAATATTGTTACCTATTGAATCGTTCAAGAAAGAGAAGGCAGAAGATGGCGAGGGCAATTCCACATAGAATGGACAGAAACACAGCGCCATTCCCTGTGAGACAATGCGCCCACAGGCTAACGGATATGATTGTTGCAACATTAGAAGTCGCCCCCAGTAGTAAGCGGAGCACAATCAGAAGACCAATAACAGCCAAAAATATTCCTTGAAGGATTTTCGATAGGAATTCCAACTTAAGGTTTGACCATTGTGCAAGCAAGGATGGTCTTAGCCGAATTGCAATAAGAACTATGCCCGTCGCAAACGGCAGCAATGTGAGAAACGATTGATTCTCGGCAAAAGACCAGAAGGTTTCCAGTGTCGGCTTCTCAAAGAAAGTGCGAACGATGCTATTTCCTTCACATTCGCCGAACCCAAGGTGAACGAATAGCGCAGATGTTCCTCAATCCAAGAGAACGGAAATCGCATACAACACTATTAGGGATGCAAAGCCTCGCTGGCTTCGGATATTCTTAAGGAAAGCAAACATTACGATCATCTTTCAAGATAAGGTGCTGCAGCACTTGCAATATTCTAGTCGGTTTCGCGACGACGCGCATTTTCGCCATTCGAATTCGTGACTGTGGGCCTATTCGCTCGTTGGGGGGCCAAGGGCCAACGTACTTCGACATAGCCAACTATCGCTCTTCTAGCTTGCGTCTCGCAACTTAGCGTTGTCTCCGATGGATACTGGTCGGCATGAATGGCGGGTGTGGGACAACGCGGGCGAGTCTTGCGACATCGAAGAACGCAGAGTTCAACGACGCCACTACTCGCCGGTCGCCCCGGTCGGATACAGACAGTAGCGCTCAGCATTAGCCTCTTACAGGTCTGCTGTTAGCGCATCCAATCTCTACGTTGAGTATTAAAAGACCGAAGAAATTCATGCATCTGAGATTAGAGACAGCAAGGGACAAACTGTTCAGCTCACTGGTGTCCCTACCGACACTTGGGGGCGGCCGCCTGAAACTTGGGCCGGGTTGGAGACGGAGCGGTAGCGGCCTAGGGCTGAAAGTGAAAGGGATTGGAAAGTGGGGGGCCGCTGCCGAAACAGAAGGCGGGAGATGGGAGGGTGAGCGGAAGCGGGTGGAAAGGGGAATTGAAAGGGGAGCAAACGGGAATTGAGCGGGAAGAAAAGCATCATGGCCAAGATCATACAAAGGGCCAAAAGGGCCAAAGTGTCGGCGGACGGACGCTCGCCGGTCAGACATTCTCGACGATCAGCCGCTTGCCTTCGACTTTGAGCTTGACCTCTCCCTTTTCGTCAGGCAGGGGGAACTGCGAGTCCCCGCTGATGATGATCGGCACATAGATCAGGAATCGTCCGTCCGCTCTCCAATAGCTTCCCTTCCCTTCCAGCATTGTCGTTTGCCGCGTCTCTGGAAGAGATACACTTATTTGTTTCTTCCTACGTATAACCCTGCGTCTAACGGCACGTTGAACTCTTCGTTAGACACGAAACTTCCATGTGAGAAAGAAAGAAAAAGGAGGCGTTCCGAGAATGGCTTTGAGCGTAGTGGTTCGAGTCCGTCTGAGCCGGAAGGTTGAGGAGATCGTCGGGTCTCCGTCCTGGGGCGGACGCGACAGGTTTCTGGAAAGAGTGAGTTCGTGCTGGCTGTACGCCGAACCCAACCGGAAGTGGGATGGTAAGCGATGGATTGACCTTGGAATCCGGCAGGTTTTGGTGGCCGGCAACGCGAAGCTGATCCTTGCTCCGCGTGACGGGCAGACTTGGCAGTGGGACGCCACAGACATCTACCACGCGGGGAAGAACGACTGGGCGGTCGCCATCGCCGGCCAGGAGGCTGAGGCCGAGTTTCTATCGTCCGATGCCGCGTGCATGGAAACCGTAGGAAAAGAAGTCGTCGAGGCTGCGCCGACAGTTCAGCCGATTGCTCCCGCGTCTCAGGAAGCGCCGAAAACGCCGATCAGAAAGTGTCCGAAGTGCGGGGCCAGCCAAAAAGAAGAAGCGAAATTCTGTGACGGTTGCGGGGCGAAGCTTCCCGAATTCCTTGTCCGGGAGTTCGCCATAGTTTTCTTCGACGACCGTGAAAAACTGGCAGAGTTTCAGGACGCGAGGGTCAACGCGGCCCTTGTCCGCGCAGAGAGGGGTAGGAAGGTCAGCCGACAAGTCCTATTCGATGACCGCTACGCCGTTCTTCTCCGTGCTTCGGCTAAGGATGCGAGTTCGGCAGCGGACTTGGACACTCTTCGAGCAGTATTCGCAGAGTTCGAGGACGGAACGAAGACGAAGTACGGCGAAGTCCTTACGGACGCTTACGAACTAAAAACACTGCGCAAGATGCTGCTCGAAAAATATCCCGAGTCGGAGCTGTGGCGCGGGGACGAAGAGTAGTTGCGGGAGGTGACTTGACCTGTTCAGAAATAGGGTTGGTCTGGCCGGCGTCGGCGCCGTAATCGCGGGGGTATGGCTTCTCTGCTTCGCGGTTGCTTCGGCAATCGTGTCCGCGTACCAGTCGGCCTACTGGCCTGCCTTCTACGCGATGGCTGTCGGAGCTTCCCTCGTTGCTTCCGGCACGGTGTTGGCCAGAACGTTCAGGTAGGGGCTACTTGTTTGGCCCTCCCAGACTTGGCCCGATGGCTCTGGGGTTTTGGAGCCACCGCATGGCTGCCTTCTTGGTTTTGAACTCCTCGACAAAACAGTCGGCTGTGGTGTTGTCTGTTGCGACCCACCATTGGCCCTCCTTGGCCAAGTAAAGTGCTCGATAGCGCTCCATCTTCCACCGCTCGCTATGTTCAATGAGACGGTGAATGAACCGCTTCGAGACCTGCCTGACTCTGCGCTTCTTCAAGATTTGTTCGCCTCCTTATCGGGGGAATAGTTCGCTACTCCTTCCTCGAAGATGTCCGGAAGATCTGCGTCACAGCGTGGGCATTTTTGCTCGCATGAACCGCCGTAGGGGTCGGTGTTGCTGTATGTGCCTGTCTTGGGGTTGAACTCGTATTGCTCGCAGGTGCCGTACTCGACCTTGTCCAGCGGTTCGCCGCATTCGGGGCATTTTGGAGCCTGGAAGTGTTCAGTCGAATTCGGCATAGAGCGCTCCCTTCCTGATTGCTTCGGTGATGTTGGTTTCCGATTCTAGTTGCTGGTCGGTCAGGTTCTCCTGTTCGCTGTCATCGATCAGGTTGAACACGTCCCAGTGGCTCTTCTCGTACCAGACACGTTTGCTTGACCGAAGTCCGCCGGTGAGGCAGAGAAAGACATCAACTCCGTCGGCCTGGGCGGCGAGTGTTCGAAGTTCTTGAAGAGTTTTGATTTGTGGTTTGGCGGCTTTCAGTTGTTCCGCCAAGGTGTCGAGCAGCTTGGCTTCCTGGGGGTATACTTCTGGGTCGGTGTCGAAGTCGCTCAGCCAGTCCAACGCGTACCTCAGGGTTTCAGGGTCGAGTTCGATCTGTAGTTTCAACCTTGAACCGCATCCTTCGGGTGTCTGACCTCGAAGTTCGTGTTCCAGTCGGGAGCGATCACCGCTTTGCTTCCGCAGACCGGACATCTTCCGTTCTTCCTGAGGTTTCCGTGGTTGTTTGGACATTCGTATTCCACATCGTCCATTTCCATTTCACCTCACGGGTTCGCTTCGGCGGATGGCGGGCATGGCCGGCGCGACCATGACCCTCCTGGCAACGTCCTCGTACCTTTGCCTCGCCAACGGTTGCGCTGCGAGTTTGTGCGTCGCGTAGTTCGTCAGCGCGTTCGCCAGGTCGTATTTGGTGAGGTCGGTAGTCCGCTCCAGCCTCCTAACGATCTTCTCGGAGACTTTCGGCCCGATGTCGAGCCTTTTCAGCACGGTGTTGACGTCTTCAGTGAGGCGTTCTTGGGCTGCTCGTTGGACTAGCCGCTCGAACTGGGGCCGCTGTTCTCGGATGCGGCGGATAGCGAGCCGAACCCAGTTGCGGACGCTGCTGCTTCCGACGTGGATTTTTCTGGCCGCCATTTCCTTCGTCCACGCGTGCAGGCCGTTCTCGCAAACCTTCCTCCACGCGTAGTAGGCTGCGCTGACTGCGGTGCTTCCGTCGTAGCTGTTTCCGAAGAGAATGCCGTCCCTGTAGGTGTCTCCGGATATTGGCTGGAACTCTTGCGGTGAGAGGGCGGTTACCCAGATGCGCCCCTCGTCGTTCCAAGTGTCGACTCTGCCGTGGCTGTCGTCAAAGCCGAATTCCGCCAGCTGGGAGACCACTGCCTTGATGAGGGCGGCGTGCTGGACCACGGTGTAGGTTTTGCCCGAGATTTGCCAGAGCCTGTCGCCGCTGAAGACCGCTTTGTAGTCTCCTGCGTTGCGCCAGGTTTCTGCGGCACGGGAAAACTTGGCTAGTGACTTGGTTTCTGCCACCGGCAGCTTGTCGCCGACGGCTAGGAGTTCGTCCAGGCCACTGAACTCATAGCTCGAAAACTTCGTTGCGTTGCTCAATCCAATTTCACCTCCATTTTCATTTCTTCGTCGTCGGTCGTTCGGTCGTGCGGGACGCGGCTTTTACTAGCCGCCTCCCAAGTTTTCGTTTCAATAAATCCCACAATCTCACCTCCTTTGGTTGTCGTGGGGGCCAGCGTTCAGAGAAGTCGTGTTCGGTGTCCGGCAGAGCGTCCGCTGACCAGTCGACGCTCGTCCGGTTTCAGGGATTAATGAGAAAACCTACGCCGTTTACGGGCGGCAGGAATTGTAGTCCGCTTTTGAACCGGCTGCGTAGGCGTACCGGTTGGGGACGTGAAGCGAGCAATCCTCCTGCACTCCTTCTCGAAGGCTTAGAAAACCAAAACCACCCTGACAGACCTGAAGGTCAGAACTACTCATGCCCCGTTCAAGGATGCAACGAACTGGACTGATGTCAGGCGTCCACTAGCAGATTTGCTACGGTACATATGAAAGGCTAATTTCCAAGAACCCGACCTACAACCTACTCGACGACAAATGCCTTTCTGCTCACAGTGCGGTACCGAAGTAGAGTTGCATTTCTGTTGGCGATGCGGTGCACCCCTATTCCAAGCAGACTACGAACTTGTGGCTGAGGCAGTAGATGAGCTTGGTCGCCGCTTCATAGATCAGTATGAGGGATTGGAGCGACAGATCCGAGCCGCTTTCAGTGATGCAAGGTTCGCTTTCCACGAAGCCATCGGGTGCTGTAAGAATGGAAACTATCTTGCTTCTGCAGTAATGTGTCGGGAAACCATCGACGGCATAATCCTCCTAGCAGTACTTCACACTGTAGATTCGCAAAAGCAACCAATCATCGACATCAACACGCTAGAGCAATTTTCGGAAAAAGAAATTCCTTGGGATCAATTAAGGCAGTGGGCAACGGATAGAAAATACGTTGATCAAACGCTTCTGAACACGATTCAGGACATACGAAAACTAGGCAACTTCGCGGCCCATTACGTTGAACAAGTCATGCGAGGAGTAGCAGAGGCAGCTAGTGCACCATACCGAGTATGGATTTCCCCTGAGGAAGCGTACAGATCCTTACACATCGTGAGTCAATTCGTTATGAGCGTAATAGGATAACTCTGCCTGTAATCAAGAACGCAATTAGGAGTTGTGAGACTCATCTAAACAGCAGCGGCGCGAGAGGCTCTGAAATTGAATCATGTTTGACGCGCTACCTTCTGAATTGCCACTCTTCTTCCGCGAAATCGTCCTGTTTCTCTCGGACACAAAGGGGCGGTCCTGTGAGGTAGTACTTAAGACCAAGCAGGTTCCGATTTCTGGAGCGTGTCCAATCAAACCAGACAGGTAGTGAGACGATGAACGTGATAATAGAGGGTGCTACGATCGTCACAATGGATGACAGTCGGAGAGTAGTCAACGACGGAACATTAGTAATAGAACAAGACCGGATCGCTAAGATTTGCAAGCACCATGAGCTCCAGAAGACGCAATATCATGGATATGAGATTCTTGACGCGCGAGGGAAAGCGATATTCCCAGGGTTCATAAACGCACACACTCATGTTGCTATGCAACTGTTTCGCGGAATTTGTGAAGATCAGCCCAACTCACTCTACGACTACATTTTCCCGATGGAACGCTATCTTACCGGTGAAGACTGCTACATCGGGAGCCTGCTCGGTTGTGTAGAAGCATTGAAGTCCGGGGTCACATGCATCTCAGACCACTATCATTTCATGGAGCACACTGCAAAGGCCGTGGAGGAGACTGGAATCCGCGGAGTACTAGCACACAAAATATGGGAAATCGATCTCTCGGACCCGCCACGTTACGACCTGAAAGCCAAGCGCGGGGTGTACAATTACGTCAGAGAAGAAGCAGAAAAGAGACTAGCAGAAGGAGTAAAACTGGTGCGGGAGTGGCACAACGCTGCCAGCGGGAGGATCACATGTCGTCTGGGGCCCCACGCGCCAGACACGTGTTCTACCGAAATCCTACAAAGAATCAGAGAACTCGCCAGCAAGCACAACGTTGGCATCTTCATTCATTGTTCTCAGTCAGAAATGGAGGTTCAGCAGATCCAGCGACGCTCTCGCAAGAGTGGCTCAGTCGATTACCTAGACAACATAGGTTTCTTGGGCCCAGACGTACTTGCCGCCCATTGTATCTTTGTGAATCAGAAGGAGATTCGTGTCCTTAGGAACACGGGCACAAAAGTCTCGCACAATCCAGTTTCGAATGCTGAAGACGGAGTCGTAGCTCCGATTGTTGATATGCTAGGATTAGGAGTCACTGTAGGTCTTGGAACTGACTGTTTTTCAATGGACATATTAAGTGAGATGAGACACGCCGCATTGCTCAACAAAGTGAAGCATGGCAACCCCTTGGTTATCTCAGCTCGAAAAGTCTTAGAAATGGCAACGCGTGGGTCTGCACAGTGCTTGGGTCTAGAGAAAGAAATTGGATCGCTTCAAGAGGGAAAGAAAGCTGACATCGTAATAGTCGACCTGAGAAAACCCCACCTCGTCCCTATGAAATCCGTAGAAACGAACCTAGTCTACTACGCTCTACCTTCAGATATCGACACAGTCATAATAAACGGCGAAATCGTTGTCAAAGATGGCAGGGTCACTACTATCGACGAGAACATGATACTCGAAAAAGCCCGGAAAACTGCGCGGGATTGGTGGAAGAGAAGCGGTAAAGTGCCGGACTCTGACCAACACATGATTTAGCTCATCCAAGCTGACTAACGCTCCCCAAAGAACCCCTCAGAGTACTCGCTGCAAGGATCTAAGAGTGATTTCGTACGGAGAAAGCCTAGTTCTCGGACTGCCTCTATTCAACTTCCTCATGATTTCGTTTGCGAGGCCTCTGAAGCCGTCGTTTTCCTATCTTCAATCTCATATAGCATATAAGACTATAAGACAGCATCCAAACTAGGTGGCGGAATTTGCTTCAACCGATCTCTCTGAGGTCACTGGGGGATCCACAACGGACATGCATCTAGCAACGAGGGAAAGAAGATGACTTTGGACTTAATCATTAGAAATGCCTACCTCAGAACCCCCGATGGTGTCTTCGATATCGGCATTGCGGGAGACAGAATTGAGCAAATAAGGAAGAAAGTTGCCGAAAGAGGCGAAACAGAACTTGATGCAGCCGGGAACTTGGTTTCGCCCGGGTTTGTGGACTGTCACACCCATATGGACAAATGCCTTACCGCAACAGGGGGGAGGTTCCCGAAATACAACGAGTCCAGAACAGACATTGTCGACTCAGTGAGCGCGAGGGATGAGTGTATTAGAATTGGATTGCAGTACTTCGAAAGCGCTACAATCGAAGAAATAAAAAAGCATGTGCTTGAACACGCGTACATGCAAATATCCAATGGAACTCTATGGACTAGGACGCACGTGGACGTTGATAGCATTGCTCGTACAAAGGCGGTCGAAGCTGTTCTAGCTGCTCGTGAGGAACTGCACGGCCTGATCGACATCCAGATAGTCGCATTTGCTCAAAGCGGGCTTCTGCGCGACAAAGGCTCTCAGGGTCTGGTTGAAAAGGCGCTGGAGATGGGGGCTGACGCGCTGGGTACTGTAGATCCCGCGACCTGTGACAATAACATTGAATGCTCGTTGGATCTGGCGTTCAAGATTGCCAAGAATTATGACGTTGACATTGATCACCACATCATGGATTCAGGAGCTCTCGGCATCTATACTCTGCAGCGCCTAGCAGAAAAGACGATACGGAATGATTACAAGGGAAGAGTCACGGCAAGTCATAGTTACTGTCTTTCTGATGCCCCTAAGGCGCTGTTCGACCAGGTAGTTCGCCTTCTTAGACAAGCAGAGCTGAAATTTGTTACGTGCTATAGTAGTTCTCCTGCAGCCATGCCGGTCAAGAGATTACTCGATCTTGGAATTCAAATGGGCATAGGCTCCGACAACGTGAGAGATTTTTGGATAGCCGGAGGTAGCTGCGATATGCTTCAAGGCGCGCTCATTGAGACACAGAGGTGGGAAATGCCAACCAACCAGGACATGGATCTAATCTGGCGAATGATTACAATAGAAGGCGCAAAGGTTCTGGGTATTGAAGATCAATACGGAATTGAAGTTGGCAAGAAGGCGGACCTTGTTGTGCTAGATGCCCCTTCTCCCCAATGGGCAACGATTGCCCAAGCCAAGAAATCATACGTTGTCAAGAACGGTAGAGTTGTGGCAAGGGAGGGACATGTAGTTTCTAATGCTAACGTAGTGGACAAAAAAGGGAACTAAATGGTCTGCGCGAGGGAGTTCAGGTTCGACGAAGCTCAGAATCTGCGCATTTGTTCAGACAGCATGATGCGCTCAATGCCATCATTTTTGTGCATTCGATCCATTCATAGAGACGTACAGACTCATCCGTGACATGTATGCGACTCCTTTACTTCAGAACAAGTCTCGCAAAAGGTTCCTCTGCGACGGAGCGCAAGCTTTTTACGCGTACCGCATACCACCTACACCCCGCGGCGAGTACCAAATGGATTTCACCGTGTTTGACAGAGTCGATCTGATTGATGTAGCATTAGGAAAGGTACCAGCTGATTTGGTTGTAAGAAATGGAAAGCTGGTGGACGTCAATACAAGAGAAATCTACGATGCAGATGTCGCCGTGAAGGGAAGAAGAATTGCTTGTGTAGGCGATGTAGATCATACTGTTGGCTCTAAAACAGCGACTGTAGATGCAAAAGGGAAATATCTGGTGCCAGGTCTCATCGACGGGCACTTTCACGTAGATGACTCATTGATCACGGTGACAGAACTTGCGAAAGCTCTCCTGCCAAGAGGCGTTACCGCTGTATTGGGCGATCCTCACGAAATCGCAAGCGTACTTGGCATGAAAGGAATTGGGCTGATTCAAGACGAGTCCAAAAACCTGCCTCTCAAGGTTTTCATTCTTGCGCCTTCACATGTTCCCGCTGCGCCTGGTCTTGAAACCACTGGAGCAGAAATCGGGCCGGGGGATGTCAAGAACATGCTGTGCCAGAAGGATGTTCTTGGTCTTGGTGAGATGAACCCGCCCCATGTCCTAGATAAGACCGAGTCGTATCTTCGCAAGATTCGCTACGCCTATGAAAGCGGTAAGGTCGCTAATGGTCATGCGGCTGGTCTTACAGGGAGAGAGTTAAACGCCTTCATCGCGGCCGGGCTGCAAGATTGTCATGAGACGGTGAGAGGAGAAGAGGCCCTAGAAAAACTGCGCCTAGGGATGAAAGTACTAATAGGATGGATTAATATCCCGAATGTCATGGGGGCCCTCATCAGTAGTGGGTGCAGCCTAAGGAATTGCTTATTGTGCATCGACGACATACATCCAACGCATTTGGTTCGTGACGGGCACCTCGACCATGCGGTAAGAATGGCCATAAGAGAGGGCCTAGATTCTGTGACTGCTGTTCAAATGGCCACGATTAACTGCGCAGAACACTACAACTTGGATAAAGATCTCGGTAGCATTGCACCGGGTAAGATTGCGGATATCATCTTACTTGACGACCTTGAAAACTTCCGTGTCAATAGTGTCTTGGTTGACGGAGAACTGGTCAGTGAAAAAGGGAGACTGCTCATGGAACTAATGCCGTTCAAATATCCTGAGTGGGCCAAGAAAACAATCCATCTGAAGGATAAGATCAAACCACAAGACTTTGAGATCAAAGCAAAGATAACATCGGGTCGCATAAAGGTCAGAACCATTCAGCTAGTCCCGATGGGGATGTTCTTCGATAAGAAGGAGATCGTTGCAGACCTTTTGGTGAGACAAGGGAACGTTCAAATGGATATCGAAAACGATGTGTTGGAAATGGCTGTTGTTGAACGGCACAAAGCTACAGGTAACATCGGCAAGGGTTTCGTCAAGGGATTCGGACTCAAGCATGGAGCTATCGCGTCCTCAGTTTCGCATGATCACCACAATATTGTGGTCCTTGGAACCAACCATTACGATATGGCGACATCTGTAAACAGAATTGTGGATATTGGCGGTGGCTTCACAGCGGTGAAAGAAGGTGTAGTAATCGGACAGTTGGAGTTGCCCGTGGCGGGGCTCATGTCCGAAGAATCTATTGAAGTTGTCGCAGAAAAGTTAGAAAGACTTGAGGAGGTTGTATCAAAGGATCTCAAAGGACAGATGCCGTTTTTCTATCTGATTTTCATTTCGTTGCCAAGCATTCCAGAGTTGGGATTAACGGATAAGGGGTTAGTCGACACTCGAACATACAGTCTTGTAGATCTAATGATCGAATGATACTGATCGAATGATACTGATCGAATGATACTGATCGAATGATACTGATCGAATGATACTGATCGAATGATACAGGCTCAGTATCTTGTTCCGCATTCCAACTTTTCCGAAGGCACATGCCGTCTGGTTCTTGGAACACGGTTTCTGTCAGGATCTCGCTGTTTTCGAGGTCGGTGACTCTGTTTCATTTCAGTTCCCATATGCCAGACAGGTCCACGAAGGTTGTGGCGGTTATGAGTCTACCGCGCCTACTCGGGAGGCAGCTCACGAAACGCTAGGTCCAGGTTTATGCCTTGCTTTAACCTGTAGGCCCTAGCCACGTAATAGATGACGACCCCTGATATGGTCGTAGCAAGTATGAAACCATTTCCAACCATAGAGCCTGGCGCGCTTAGGCCACCCCATACTACGCCCGCCATACCAGCGGAACCAAGAACAGCGATAATGGAGATCACGGGTACGCCGCCGATCCTAGCCCTAACCATCCTAGGAGAGGCTTCAAAAAGTTCCTTCTTTCTGAATGGAAAGAATATTCCCCCTATGCAGCCGACACAGAAACACATGACCAACATCGTAACTTCATTGTAGAGAAGCGCGAGCGCACTTGGCGTATAAGAATAAACTGCACACATGATGCCTCCGAGAATAATGCTGGCAACCGCAGCCACCCACGGCGAATGATATCTCGGATGCACATCTGCAAGTTTCGACGGCAATATTTGGGCAAACGAGTAAGAAAAAAGAAATCTAGAGATGCTTATCAATATAACCAAGTTGAGGGTCCACAGGCTCCATACCATCGCAATCATTAGACTTAGTTGCAGAAAGACGTTGGGAATCAGCATTCCCAACAGGAAGTTTACGGTTGGAGGGGCCGCCAACGGGTAATTCGGACCAAGAGACAACGAGGCGAGTGCATTCGTAAAGTCCCATCCGACGACATCGTACCACCGGCCAAATATTGCAGCAAACATCACCACAAGCGTAACCATCATCATGATCATTGCAAGTGGCTGGCTCTTTCTAGGATTCTTTACTTCGCCGCCAACATAACCGGACCAGGCCGGCCCCAGAAAATACCAGAAACCTATGGTAATCGCGCCCAAAGAGGCCATTATGTCCGGCTTCGGAAAGGTCCCGCCGAGTTTTGCATATTGATTCAATACGTCTTGATACGTATTCAGCGAATGTGTAAAGGGCGCGTTAAATTGATTGAAAAGGGTGACGTACTGCGAATGTGTGGTGGTCACGAGAACCCAAGCGAGAAGAACTGGGATCCAAATGTTTCCAATAAGCCCGAGGGTAAGAGCGCGGCCCTGGTACTTACTTCCGAAAACAACGAAAGCACCAGCTGAAATCAGGAATATTAATCCGAAGGCAAAAGTGTAGTTTGCCGTAGTCAAGAGGCTTCCAAAATTGACAAGAGCAGGGTTATTCGAAAATAGGCCAACGCTCAATACCCCGCCAGCCATCACGTAGTTCACCGTCCAAGCAGCATATATTCCTAGAGCAAAAAACTCCGCAATGCACAAAATCCAGCTTGCGGCAAACCCAACAGCCGGATGCAGGTTCTGGGAGCTCCACACAAAGTCGCCACCAGACCTAGGCATTGCCATTGAGAGAAGCATGTAAGTTAGTACTTGGAAGATGGTCACAGCAAAGCCGGATATCAGTATATAGGACATGTGTGCTCCGGGAAAAGACGTCGCAGCTGCGAGGGGTCCAGCGATAAAGGATGCAGCCGTACAAGAAGAGCCCATGTTCAATGCGTATGTTTCTAAAAGACTGAAATTCCTTACAAGACCACTTGCTTTTCTTACGTAGACGCCTTTCGGGCCGCTCAACCAACTAGCCCCGTGGTTCATCCCAGGATCTACGTATAAGTGACTTGCGGTGCGGAAAGCAGAAAGCACGCTGTGAACGTGAACCCCGTCGTATTCTATGGGTGGAAAGAGAAGTTCATTGAAGGAGGGAAAACGTTCTCAAAGACAGGGGTCCACTCCACTTGTTATCCACTATTACTAGTGTAGTTTCCCAAATTGCTAACTGCTACCCTCTGGTGAACAAGTAACTCCTAACCTTGTCCTCGCTTAGGTTAATCACAACACCCCTGAGAATCCCTTCCGAGTACTCGCTTCCGGGATTGAGACAGAGAGTCCGTCCGATCTTGCGAAAGCCCTGAGACTCGTGTATGTGACCGTGCAACGACAGCATAGGTTGGTATTCTTCGATTGCTCTTCTCACTGCATGGCTGCCCACTGGGACCATCTGTCCAGTTGGCTTCAACTCCTTGAGTTCCGGCGCCGTATCCAAACCACTATCGTATGGCGGGCAGTGGAAGTTGAAGATGCAGTTCTTCATATTCCTGACTTGAGCGGCCATAGTGTCTATCTTCTCTGTCAACTTTTCTTCAGGAATGTCTCTGGGGCAATTCCAAGGCGAAATATTCGAGTAACCTGTGCTAATCATCTCATGAAACTCGTCAATTTGGACAACTTTTCCCTCCGGGTTTACAACAAAATCGGTGGCCTCAAGAAACGAATCCAACTCAAACCTATCATCATTTCCTGGCATGATTAGACATTTCACTCCTGAATCCTTCAATTTCTCTTCAGCAATTCGGGTCCATCTCTTGGCCACCGCAACCATCGTGTCTGAGAAGATTTGATCAACTGCCTTTGGATCCATGTCAAGCCTTGCCTTTTCGTCCTCGCTCGTTACGAAAGGATACTGACCGTTTAACCTAATATTCTTCTCAAGGTCCTTCAGTTGTTCCTCATTCTTAGCGACTACGTTTGAGCCTAGGAAGTTCGCAGAGTAAGTTCCATCGCTTTCTTTGACTATTGGAACTAGCACCTTTCCAGTGATATCGCCACTAAGCATGACGATATTGGGCTTGTAGTATCTCGCGGCTGCTAGGAACTTCCTGAAGGTTGTCTCGCTGCCATGGACGTCCGCGGCGAAAAACAGCCTCGTCTCAGTCAATCACTGTTACCTCTTTCAAGCATTATGGGTCCAACAAGTTTGCGATCCCACGCGGCCTTCGTTGGAGCATCTTCAGACTTGAACTTAAGCTATTTTCTATCGTTCTTATATAAGCTTGGGAAGTCCACCGTAAGCGAGACTGGCAGCATTGGGTTCTTGGTACCAACCTGCAAACTGAGTTCGGAGCTGTGGAACTCGTCAATTCTTAGACTGCAATTCCGAATAGGCAAGCGATTTCTGAATCATGGGAAGGGAAAACTGATATTCTTTGCGCCACATCCATCAAACGGTCGTGTCATCTATGAACTGAAGACTTTGCAAGCAAAGGATGAGCGATGAATGCTGACACGGCTAAGGTCGCGCAGACGCGGACCATTTTAGGGCCCATCGCGCTCAAAACGTGGTGCATCCAAGACTTATAGGCAAGTTGAGGGGGGAGTTCTAAATTGAGAACGATGAATGAAGTCGGATTGCCTCTCGCAGATTTCTTGGAAGAAGCAAGAAGAATCGTTTCGGAAGCTCGTGAGGCGGGCATAACTCTTCGCGTAATTGGAGCCACGGCAGTTAAACTTCATTGTCCAAAATATGCGCGACTCTACACCTCCTTTGGAAGAACGTTGTCGGACCTCGATATTGTCGCGTTCTCCAAAGATTTGAAGAGAGTGAAAGAATTGTTCGAGAAAATGGGCTATACCAATAGAAAGATGGGGTACGCTGTCGCGGTGTCAGCCCACGGAGAGAGATTGATTTTTTACGACGAAAACAACAAGCGCGCTGTCGACGTATATTTTGATCGTCTCAGAATGTGCCACACCATAGAATTCAAAGACAGGTTGGAACTAGACAGCCCAACAATTACACTGGCAGATATTCTACTGGAAAAGATGCAGATCGTAGAACTGAATGAGAAAGACATCAAAGACACGATAGTATTACTGAGAGAGCACCAACTCGGAGAGACTGAAAAAGAAGTCATAAACATGGGATATATCGCAAAGTTGCTGAGTGAGAACTGGGGCTTCTACTACACAGTTACGACAAACCTCAAGAAGACGAGAAACTCGTTGAATGAGTACGACATCTTATCCAAGGAAGACTGCGAAGATGTCACGTCAAAGGTCGACATGCTGCTGAACACGATTGAATGCGCACCTAAGAACCTAAGTTGGAAAATGAGAGCAAGGCTTGGTACACGCATGAAATGGTATGAAGAAGTTGAGGAGATTTATCTGACAAGATAGGTCGTGCGGGGATGCGCTAGTTTTCGGGTGTCAAAAGAATCTTTTGTGCCATTGACGGAATGTCTAGGCGAGACAACCTAGCTGACCAATCAAGTTTTCCTCGGGAAGGCACAGCAAAGTAAATAGAAGAAGAATTCTCAGAGAAGAGGCGGAAAGGTTGACGCGTTCTTGATAGATTTGTTGATCGAGCATGCTTACGTTCTCACCATGACGGGAGAGGGAGCGGGGGTAATACAAGACGGAACAGTTGCAGCTGATGGGGACAAGATTGTTGCCGTTGGGAAATCTCTCAAGATCCCTCGATCCTATCGAGGGGCAAGGAGGAAGATCGATGCAAGGGGCAAAGCTGTCCTCCCGGGACTCATAGACGCCCATACTCACACCCATTTTGTCGGGACTAGAGGAGAATCTCAAGACATCCCAGAATCTGAATGGTGGACTGGAGTCGCACCGTTCTCGACATATATGACTGAAGATTTAGCGATAAAACTCGCAAAGCTCGGCATAGTTGAGGGAATCAAGGCTGGAACCACGCTTTTCGGCGATTTCGGTCCATTCATGGACGCTGTGGCCGAGAAGGCGTACGCCAAGCTCGGCGTTAGAGCCAATCTGGCAACCATGTTTAATGAACTAAGAGCTTGGTACAAAGGCGCAAGCGAAAGTGCTCTTTACGAGTTTGATCCTGAAGTGGGGAAGAGGGGGCTCCGCGAGAATCTTCAGCTCATAGATCGCTGGCAAGGAAAAGTGAATGGAAGGATAACTTGCTGCTTGGGTCCCCAAGCCCCTGATATGATGAGTAAAGACCTTCTGCTTGAAACGAAACGAATCGCTTTGGAAAGGAATCTTACAATGCACTTCCACCTAGCCCAAGGCGCCACTGAGACCGCTCAAATGAAAGCGAGGTATGGAATGTCATCTATTCGATTCTTGGACAAGATAGACTTCCTATGCCCAAACATTATGGCAGTTCACTGTGAAAGTGCCACCGACGAAGAATTGCGTTTGATAGCTGAGAGAGGTGTGAGAATGATCTCCTGCCCAAGCATAGTAGCCATGACAGACGGACTCGTATCGCCTGTATGGCGATATCTCGAACTAGGCGGCCGCGCGGCAGCTCTGGGAAGTGACTCGAGCCTTACTTCTTCCGACATGTTCAAGGAGGTGAAGATGGCAGCACTTCTGAATAAGGTGCGGAGCCAAGATCCAACAGCGCTTCCAGCGTGGAGAGCGCTACGTCTCGCAACCATAGAAGCGGCTAGGACACTGGGACTGGAAGAGACGGTGGGAAGCATAGAGCCAGGCAAGAAAGCTGACCTAATAGTAGTTGACCTGACGGGGCAAACGATCCCGATACTGAACAGGCCAATCCGGAACATCGTACCCAATTTGGTCTACAGCGCTGATAGTGCCCAGGTTGAAACAGTCATTGTAGACGGAAAAATCATAATGGAGAACCGTAGGATTCTCAAAATCCGGGAAGACAGGATCGCACAGGAAGCGCAGAAAGCGGCGGAGCAACTGGCGGATAATGCAACCAATGACTACGAAGCCGCGGGGTTGCGCCTTTCAAGGTGGTCAAAGGAAGGGATTATCTGAAGGAAACATGTGAATTGGAAACTCCTGTTTTCCGTCTTTGATTTGGGTGGCCTACTTGCGCTGAAGGGCTTCCTTTTCTAGGTATGGCAGAATCTCGTTCGCGATCGCCCCCTTCTGGCTAGCAGTCAGACGACGCTAGGGCGGTAAATAGCTTATTTCTTGGCGTTTCTAAGCATTGAGTCATTATTTCGTAGAATAGATTAGAGCCATCCAAACGAAAGCCACTGAAACAGGGTTCATTAACGTGAGTGAATTGATGAAACTTCAGAAAGCGGGCTATCGCAGACCTCTTGAATCCCTCCGAGCCCACTACCCAAGCAGACTCCGGTAATGATATTTGGTTGTGTGGGAGGGTAAGTGTTCTTGACGGGGGAAGGGCCTGGACCGGGTTGCAAATGACCCGTTTAGGTGAGCTAACCCCCGTTTAATAATAAGCGGGGGTTGCTTGGAGAGAAATGGAAGGGAACCTTATTTCAGCTTGAGAATTTTGCAAGTACTAACGGTATTGAATTTATGGAGGTTGTAGATAACAAGTCACGCAGCTCTGATAGTGTCAGAGCCTTTGCACAAGGTCTGGTTGCTGCGCTCCAAAAGCATCCAAGTGCCTTTGAGCAATACTTGGACAGAGTGCTTTCGTCTGACCGTGACTCGGATCTGATCGAAGAATTGAACACGACGTTGCGGCCACAAGGATATGAACTGTCCACAAACGGCCAGGTTCGGTTATTGCAAACCGATACAACAGCGCCAGTGGTCGCCCAGGAGATACATGAAACTCCGGGTTGGATAGAAGAGCGATTAAGGTTCTTAGGGTATATGGATTGTCTAAGTTCATATGAGGAGGCAATCAGCAGCAGGAGCCAAGGTAATTTTGCGGCGTCCATTGGTCAGCTGCGCAACTTTGTGCACTGCGTTGTATCTAGCGTGTCTCAGACCGACCCAACGCATTTTGGATTGGCCTTGGAAAAGCTATCACAAGACAAGAGACTCGCAAAGCTTCTCGGGAGAGATAGATGGGGGATGGACAATTTACTGAAGAAGATGGACACTTTCCTTAGCCTTTACGGCAGTCACTCGCCTGTTGAGCAACCAGACGAAATGGATGCGAGATTAGCTGCTTCTGTTTCACTGGGGCTTATTCGCTACATTCTAGAGCGCACTTAACACGCCTACTTGAAACGTGCGGCACTTCGAACTAATCTAAGAAACCAGAAGAATTCAACGATGGAAATTGCCAAGATCCCCGCTCCGAACTCAGATATAGCCGCTAGGGGAACTGCGCCTGTGCACGTAGTCGCTGCCGCTTCGCACTGAATGTAAGTTGCAGTGTGCCACGACATTCCGTAAGCCCAATTAATTGTGTAGAAAGGTATTCGCCTGAATTCTTGACTGTGGAAGATATCCATTATCGTATAGATCGAAGCGAAGTGGGCGCAATGTGTCTTCACCTGTAACTACAGTAATTTCCCGTATGTACCAAAATGTGAAGAACCCCCATCGACGATGGAATAGTAACGTGTACAACTGATTTCCGTTATCGTCGGTGTGGCGCTCATGAATCATGAATCTGTTGGATTAGGGGAGAGGCAGATGCGGAAAGGTGGAGATCGCACAGTTGACAACATGAAGAGATGCATTCTGATCGTGCTCTCTGTTTCGATGATTATCTTGACAAGCCTGGGATCTGCTCATGCGCAGTCGAAAGTTCCAGTTTTCGGGGCTTGGAGGGCCGGTTAAGATGCATTGTGGTAAATGCGGAGCTGAAATCTCAGATGCGGACACGTTTTGCGGAAGGTGCGGTGCTGTCCAGGAGAGGCCGCGCACGCCCGGCATGGGTTCATCGCGAACTAAGCTGTTAGCAGCCGCAGCGATTGCGATTCTCATTCTCGCAGGCCTGTTTGGAAGCGGAGTGATTCAGCAGATGCTTTCCACGTCGCCTCTATCGTTGCCATCGCAGTCAACAAGCACGTCGACAGCCAGCTCCTCGTCTGCGACAACTAGCCGAGTCTCCTCTGAAACGAGCAACATCCCATCGACTGCAGAAACGAGCTCTAGTACTTCGAGCCTCCCAGCCGAGCCTCCTTCTGTTTTCACAGCTAGCTTGGCGTCCGCGCCTACGGCTGTTGGATGCTACCGTTATGGTCAAGCAGGGTGGGAGAATGTTGCCTGTCTCTCTCAGGGGGCGGTTCAAAAGTGGGGTAACTTTCCAGGCTCCTTCATGGGCATCATCAGCACTCAGGGCGGCAAGCCTATTGCAGGGCCTCAGCCCGGAAAGACTCAGATAAAATTAGGCGTAGTTATGGTGGACATTCGTAACTTTGGGTCGGACACAGATAGTAGGTTTGGCGATGGCGCGTACAGTGTTCAACTGAACACGAACTGGTTCCCCGGCAACAACGGGCACACTGACTGGGTGCAGTTCGTCTACCAAGACTTTTGTGGCAACTCTGCTGGTTGTGGAGATGCAAGCCGCCTCTGTATATGGAACATCGACGTGACCATTGACAAATACGATACAAGTCCCGGATGCGCAAAGCCTGGCGCAGTCAGACTCTCCAGTGCGGGATTTGCGCCTGTAGGATCCCAGACATGGGAGATTATCATCGCGGGATGGGTGGCGTCCAATGGAAACTTGGGAATGATCGCCTACCTGAACGGAGGCATTTACAGCGTGTCCGCCCCCGACATGTACGGTTTGGCATCGGACTGGGATGAGGCAAGCGGGGGAATAATGGGCGCGAGTGTGTCGACTGCCAACTTTGCCAACACCGGGCTGCAGACCGACATCGGTGTAGCCTCCTCCTTATCCTCCTGCCTATCCTTGTGGAAGGATTGCGGCGGGCTACCTATAGCTGCGGTAGAAACGCCCCCACCGGGGGCTGGGGTCACACTCGAGAGTAGCAGCCTGCAACAATACGACTATTTGCTGACCAGCTACTACGGGGGCAATCACTGGTGGTTCTCCTCAGCATCTGTCGACCAGGTTGGCTCAGTGATCTGCCCGCAAAATGGGGGGTACCCGGGCTGCGGACAGTTTGTGGATTACGGGAAAGCCTTCGGTTTTGATTCCGCCATGTTGTATACGGTGGACATACAGCCTGCGCCTGGGGAAGTGAGCGCGGGCAACGATTTGAGCACGACGGTGAGTGTTGTTTCGGTGGACGGCGTGCAGGTGGGGCCGATAACGATGAGCGTGTCCGGGCTGTCCTCTCTCGGAACTGAGGATCTCTCAGGTCAAACGTGCACGTTCGGTCCTTACCTCCAGCCTGGGAGCAGCTGCTCCTACACCATGACCATTCATACCTTCCCGACCGCGCTTCCGAGCAGCTACCCCGTCACAATCACGGGTACTCCGCCTCCGAACGCGGTGCCGCCTCCCCTATCATCGGGGTTACCTAGCCTGAGCGATTACATCGTGTACAATCTCATAATCAACCCCCCAGCCGCCCCACAGCCAATGATCGTTTCGCCAGTAGACATGGCTTCTCTCAACCAGGGCGAGAATACGCTGATTGGGTATGCAGCCAGCACCGACACAGCTCAACCCGGGTGGGTGCCCTGCGACCATATGCAGTTCAAGGTCACCTTCTCCGGCGGTTCAATCGTGACGGCCACACCAACGGAAGATCCAAGCTACCAGAAGACAGGGTTCTGCGATGCCATGGTGGACTTGAGTGTGCTGGGACCGGCTACGGTCGTGCTTTACGCAACCAGCCTTGCAGGAGCTAAAGGAGCCGTCAGCATAGCCATCAACATCGTTAGCGCGCAGCAGCCCACCCCGTTCACCTTCGCATTATCCGTCACACCCTCAACCTGGTCGGTAGACCGGGGAGGACAGGGCTCATTTACAGTGGTCGTGACGTTGACCGGGGGCACCGCGGGGCCTGTTCAGTTGAGCGTCTCAGGCCTACCGCAAGATGCAACCTACACCTTCAGCAGCAACCCCGTCACTCCAACTGCCACATTAACCCTGACCATAAGCACCGCAACCACCACTCCTCTAGGGACATACACAATAACGATCACTGGAACAGCCGCCGACGGCAGCACCGCGTCCACCACCATACAACTCGCCGTCGCAAGCCTAGGCTAGAACAGTGAGAAGAACTGTGACATAGGATGGATTTCTTCCTGCCTTGAACGAGTTCTGTGGGCACTTCGGAAACAGACTCAAAGGCAGCTGACCACGCTGCAAGACAAAATACAGCTGAATCCTTCCTTCGCTAGGAATGTTACCGAACCCACTATGTCGTGGGTTCGTATCCCACCGGCCCCACCACATCGCTCACAACTGCTTCCTTAGGGGATCGTGTCCCGGCATCTCAGGAAGTCTGACCATCCCCATACATATAGGTACGGGGATGCTGCCACCGCCATACCTGTTCTTACGAGAATTCGCCACTTCAGGTTGAGCCCATTTTGATTGATCAGGTCATTGCGTGTGACCACGTCGGCCAAATCGGAAACTAAATAGTCTGAGCGAAGCAGAGGGTCGTAGGCGCAAGACTTGGAGTCCGACCAAGAAAGGAAGAAGGCCGTGCTCGCAGACTTGAACCGTTGGCACCTGCTGCTGTCAGGATACAGCGAGGCGGAACTTGTCGGACTCGGCGATCTCGCTGTTCTGGGGAAGGAAAGAGTTCGCGGTCTCATCCGTCGGAAGGCGGAGGAAGCGGTTCTGAGGGCAAATCCGGTGATTGTGATCGGAAAACGGAAACGCAAGGCGCCGAGAAAGTCGGTGCATCGGAAGAAGAAGGTTAATCGTGGCCGGGGAAGGTAGCCCGAGAATGGCCGCCGAGGACGAGGTCGACTTGCGCGAGTACAAGAAGAGCATTGAGGACTCACTCGGTAGGCTCAAGCCGGACAGCGTCCTCTTGAAAAGGATTCGCCGCTTGCCCGACCGCATGGCCCGCGTCGAGTGGTGGAGGGAGGTTGAGGTACTGAACGACTTATTGCACGATGAACTGGGCTCATTTGTGCTCGACGATTGACGTCTCTTCGTCCCGGTTTCCGATCCACTTCCACAGTGCACCTGGTCCTTCTATCCACTTTCCCAGCTCCTTCTTGGGCACCATCTTCACCACGCCCTTCTGGGCGTCGGTCTTTCGCCGGATGAGTTCTCGCATTTTGGCTCCGGAGAATTTGGCGGGGTCTCCTTCCCTGTCAATATCCGCGTCGGTGTAGCCGAGCAGTTTGAGGTTCTGCCTGTTCACGAGGCCCATGACGCTTTCCTGCGTTACGGGCTCTCTCCAGGTCAAAGTGTCGAGGTGCTTCTCCGCGGCGGCCGCATATGCTCGCCTCATCTTTTCTCGAAGCGGAGGTGGAAGCCCCTTGTTCATTCGGTAGACGCTCTCGATGTCCCCTCCGTGCCCCATCCAGAAGACCGACCAGTCCTTGATTACGAGCTTATCGTATTCTGCCATCATCATGGCCGTAGAATAGAAGCGGCGTAGCACGTACGGCCGCCAGCCGAAACCGGCTTTGCGAATTGGGCGGCGAATGTCGCCGCGCACGCTAATGGTTTGAATGTGCTTGCCGATGTAGGGTTCGTCTTCGCCGGTGAAGATCGGGGTTTCGGCGTCGATCTGTTCACCTAGTTTCCATTCTCGTCTTCTAGTTTTGCCGTTAAAGACTCTCTTCGAGTTCATCCGCCACTCAAGCCACTCTCGCAGGTATCCGCAACCCTCGCGACTCAGAAAGCCTGAGTACTGGTTTCCCATTTTGCTGACGTTTTCACGGACGATGAACATTGTCGGGATCTGCTTGAAGGTGACCGTGCCTTTGGTTCTCACTTCGGCTTTTCCCTTAACGATTTTGGCCTCTTCGTTCCTGTACTCCATTTCTGGGAAGTCAGAAATCTTTAGTCCGTCCGTTGCCGTGTGGTTGCCGAGAACCTGCGGCCTGACTCCAGCGTAGGCCATCATGGCGATGGCGAACCTTGCGCGGCGGTTGGCCTTGTCCAGTATTCTGCGAAGCTCGCCTGCATCCGGCACGTTCTCCTGACTGTACTTCGTGCCCACCGCCTTTCCGAGCCTGATCCTGCCCGGAACTTCGATGTTGTTGTGGCTGAACCAGCTTCGAATTGTTTTCACGTAGTTTCTGACGTTTGCGGCCGTTTTCGCCTTCTCAACGACTTTCCCGCTAGCGTCCTTCTTGTCGGTTTTGAGGTCCGTGACTAGGTCTAACAGGAGCTTCTTCGCAGCCACGAGATCCGGATCTCCGTCTTTGCGGGTCGCGTGCTTCAGGATCATTTGCGCTGGCGTGAGCTTCAATCGCCTGGCGAGATAGTCGAGTCTCCTCAAGTAGCCGTCTGCCGTCAGCGTGCTATCTTCGCGTAGACTGCTGTACCAGCGCTTCACATCCACATTCTCTAACAAGTACTGCTGGTTCTTGAGCCTAGCCATGCCAGAAATAGTTGAGTCCCTTAAGTATAGCTTTTATGGTTATGCAAGAGGAACAGTCTTAAAGGATTCATCACTAACCAGTCACGGTCCTGAACCCTCTTGGTCCAAATATCTTGCCAGGTCGTACATTTGATTATCGCTAGAGAACTCGTCCTGACAAAAGCATTGAACCTCACACACACATCAATTGCTGGGATCAAAACCCAACTAGTGTGAACGGTCCGTAGAGAATCCGTAGGCGAAACCTATCACTCGAGAGACTACCGAATTTTCGGCTCATTTCAGTTCCTGTAACTTGTCCTCCTCAATTTGGCGTAGAATCGCCAGCCCGAGTGGTGTCAAGGAAACTACGTCTTGTCCATCTAGGTTGGTTGAGGTGAGAAACCCCTCTGTCTGCAGGTTCGCGATCTCTCCAACCCAGGTCTGGTCGGAGTCAACGGCGAGGTCTGCTCTGAGGTTTTCTTGTTTGACGAATTTGTTGCCGATGCCCCTCAGCCTCCAGAGTGTGAGGAGGATTTGCTCTCCTAGGTCTGAGAGTGCTTGGGGGGGCATGTTTGGCATGGGTTGTCTGTCTCTGACTTATCCATATGGATGAAACTTTAGTGTGTGTTAATGCGAACATTAATATACCATGCCTTTCGCATAAGAGCCTTGAGTAGTCCATGGCAGCCGATGAAGCCACCGCATTCATGGAAGTCCTATCGAAGAGCCCGCAATTCAAAGTCCTCACCATCTTAGCACAACGCCCACAGGAAGAACTCACAAAGACCGAAATCGCTCAACGTGCAGGTATAGGACGAACAACCCTCTACCGAGTCTGGAACGACCTCGAACGAATGAAGGCCATCGCGCCATCGAGGCATGTGGGCGCAGTAACCCTATACCGAATGAACCCCCAAAGCCCAGTCGTACAATCATTCCTCAGCATAACCAAAAGCCTAACCACAGTAACTGACGCGGTCTCAAAAATCGAGCAACTCCGCAAACTGGAAGAATCGGCCAAGTCAGAGTTCGGCGACACTGTACCGCCGGGACCCAGCATTTTGGTTAAACTCGTGAAAGCAAACTCCATCTCACCCGAAACCGCTAGAACACGTGCAGAGCTTCAGTTCACTCAACACGAAGCGGACGCCCTCAAAGGCCTATTGACGGCCGGGTTAGTCTTCGAGAATGACGGGGCACTCTACCTAAGCCAACTCGGGTCGCAGACCGCGCAAGGCGCAGCAAAGATCTGGGGCTCCGACAACTCGCAATCCCTAGACCAAGCAATCTCAACCGCAAAAGTCGCACTGAACCTAATCAACCAAGAGATCAGGCGGCTCAAAGGGCAAGTGCCAAAGTAGCCGAGAACTTAGCGCTCGCCAGTAACTACTTTCTTTTCTCTTCGTTTTCCTATCCAAGAAACTTTAAGTCTTAACGGGAAAAATCGGGAATACCTACGGGTAATTGAGTCGTTTGACGTCCTCTCCGCAGTGTTAGCCGATAACGACCTGAGCCTGTCGTCATTCTTCATGAACTCTATAGACGCTAACCGTGCTGCTATCTACTTAGCCGCGTGGCGAACCCAACGAGCTGAAGTGAGAAAAAAATGACTCGGGACGAAGCGCGGGTTGGGAATATGTGAAACAGTGGTACAAGAAAACTGCGAAGTATGAACAAGGATGTTTGCGACGAAACCCGTACCACCAGATCGAGTTTATTGTAACTTGTCACTTCCTACAGAAGTACCTTCCAAAGACAGGATTTGTTCTCGACGCGGGCGGAGGACCCGGGGCGTACACCATCGAATTGGCCGAGAAAGGATATGACCTAGTCTTAATAGATCTCACAATTTCCTGAAAAGAGACTGGCAAATAACGGAGACGAACAGCTTGACATGCGTGAACATAAATCAAAAGGTCAACTTGCTAGCTGCAATTTCAAAACCGTCTCATCGTTGATCCTGGGGCCTTTTGTGGGGTACTGCATATGGTAGTTTGTGATGCGATAGCGCATGCACACTTGTGAAGATAGGCCATCAGTTTTAGCGATCTCTTGAATTGCCAATGGTGTATTAATGCGATGTCCACGATTAGAGTTACTTCCTACTACAACATATGCAGTTCCTTTCGATTTCTTCAACACTTTGGCTATTTCACCTACCCATGCGGTAGTGTCGTTGAAATACCGTGCCAGTTCAGTTGCTTCCGATGTGAACCCTGAGCGTTTCAGGTATGAGTACATTCTACGTACAGAACTTGTTAGAGAACCCATGTCTGGGTCGTCTAAACTCATGCCAAGAAACTCGTGGCGGAGCTTGTGAAGTGATTCTTCATCAACCATTCCCAGCCAGAAGTATTCGAGCTTGTGTCTTCGCCAATACTCGATTGCAGACATGTAGCATGGTGACGTAATAATCAAGTCGGGCCAGATATCAAGTCTTGAGCAGATTTCGCTCCACTTTTTAGCATCCGCGTTGACAAGCTTTATTCTTCCCAACGGATTCTTTCGCATTTGTTGATACCCACGCGCGAGGAGAGCGCTTTTCTTGGAGAGCTCCTTTTCAATGCTAAACTTGAGCCCTGAAGCCAGAGCTTCTCGCCTGACTCTTGTGACCTCAAGTCCGCTTGATGTCTGCGGGTCTGCCCGTGAGATCTTACGTACAACCGATGCGAAGAGCGCCAGCAATGTATCCTTTCGGCGACCAGTGTTCTCGAGGTGAGCTATTTGCTGTAGCACTTTGCATATGTTGACGGCAACGTATGGTTTGAACCAATGGAACACGTTTGGGGGGGCTCTAAAAGGGGTCGAATCCTCAAGATTGTGTATGTACTTCAAGGCGTTAGCTCTCTTGACGCCAGGCTTTGCAAATGGCTTACTTTCTTTCAGGACTGACGCAACAGTGTTGACGAGCCAGTCGGGATCGACAGGTCTAGCCTTCGCTCTAGTCAGTAAACAGGCCAATGGATCTATGTCGGAGAAGAGGCCTGCTTTCCCCGCAAAAGTTGTTTCGACGGCCACGGTTCCGCATCCGGCCATGGGGTCTCCAATCACCCTCGATTTGGGGTGCTTGCTGATTAGGTACGTTACGAGGGGCGGGTGAAATCGGCCAGGAAATCTGAACAGACCATGTGTGAGAGTTCGTGGATTCCTATAAGACGTCAAAGTCAAGGGTTTAAGTTGCGACAATCCGGTTACCTTTCTCTATCCAAACCAGAAATCATGGCGATTCTTGTGACGTGCTCTTCTTTGTAATCCTTTGGAGGCTCTGTTGGAACCGGTCGATTACAATCTCAGGTTTAGAATTAAGTTCAACACGGTCACCGTAAACGAAAATTAGGCCAGGGAGCAGGCGTGATAGGGCATAGAGCCAATCTTTGATTTGCCATTCAGGAGCGTCAAGTGGTTCGCCTACTTTGGGACTGTGCTTAATGGCTCCTATGGATGGTGGGTCCGCAGGGTGCTCCTTTTGGAGCTTGTAGATCCTCTCTAGCATCGCGCCGATGTCAGGTAAAGTCCTTTGATCTGAGCAAAACTTGCTTATCCACCCATGCGCCTCTTCAGGTGAACGGCATGTTTCGAAAAGGTTTTCCAATTCACTCAGCGAAAGAGGTTTCACTCCGGATGCTTCAACAAGACGCGCAAAATCTCGAGCTCGAATCAAGGTAACGTTCGCTTTTTTGGCCTCTTTGACTGCTTTCGACTTCTCACCGAGTGTCGTTGTCTCGAAATCAGATCCTATTACCGCAGCATAATCTGCTTTGTAATCATCCCTATGTCGATCGACCGTGGACATTCGGATGTCGCCCGACTTAACCTTCTCGTGGCCGGTGGACTTTGCATCATAAGTGACCGAGTAGGAACGAGTCTCCAATTTCCCAGTTTGATCTCCGTAGCGCACAGCCAAGACAGCGGTTGCTAGACCATCGGGTTTTCCGCTTCCGCCAAGTGGGAGAACTTCAAATCCAAGCGCCCTGAATGCGCTGTGGCTCGCCTCTTCCAGTCCGGACTCGGACGCTACAGATTCGCGTATCTGTTCTGCGATGATCATGACGCTCCGTGGTTTTTCTCTAACCAGAAACCGCAGGAACTGGTCTCGTCTCTCGAGCAGTTCACGAACTTCATTTGGCGCCAAGCTAGATTCGTATAAGTACGCTTCCAGCAAAACCTCAGCAGTTCCGATGGCTTCCATCCCTTGAAAATCTGCATAATTGACATAGAAGGGGTGGTTGACATTGATTTTTACCGTTCCAGTTGAAGCATCGAAAACAGCCAATGGATCCGTTTGGTCAAGTGTGGCAAATTCGGTTTTCTTGATTGTATCTACAACGGTTTTTCCTTCCGGAGGAACTTGTATTGTAATGGGAGTCAATCCCTTGTCGTGAAGGGCGCGATCTACAGCATGTTTCATGGGGAAACGTGCAAGAGGTCCAGGGATGGCGGCAAGTCGGTCTTCGATCCCCTCCTTCTTATCTCTCTCCGCCAGGTATTCCTGATACCAATTTCGAATTTCGTTGAACTTTGCCACGAGATATTTCTCAAGGATCAGTCGCTTCTCCTCAGATACGCTCTCTCGACTTGCAACAAGTTCTCTGTCGAGATCGTTGACATGAATAATTGCGCGTAGGCGATTGAAGGTCGCGTGCGAGAGAACGTGGATCCCGAATAGTGGGTCGTCATGGTTGACAAGCCGACGACGAACCATTATGAAAAACCCGTGGCTTCTCCCTGTCTCTTCAGATTTGCCGCCAAGTAGCGTCTCTTCATAAAGTGTGAGTTCACCAGAGACCTTCCCGACTCCGGGAATTGATATCCAAGAATCAAACGGTTCTAGTTCGTGGGGATCCTCGCCAGCTTTATAATCAAGGTCGTTTGCGACCTTGTCTTTCTTGCCGACTTGCCATTTCTTCAGACTCTTTTTGGATAGCTTACTCGGAGGCACTTCTTGCCCGTCAAGAAATACATGGAAGTCTGGTACAAGTGGGAGTGCAGTAGAGATAATCCATCGAAGACGCCCTCGCGAGATTGCTTTAGCTTCAGTCTTAAGATGATCTACTATCACGAGCGTCCAGGATTTGGGAGCACCATTTCCGAATAATGGTAGAGCGACTCCACCCGGAGGTCCACCAGAGACCGCAAAGTCTAGGAGCCCTTTTGCTTCCACGTCTTGTAATTCTCTTACGCTCAAAGTGACTTCCTTGGGCCGTTCCAGCCTCTTGGTGCCAGGGGCTAATTCATCAGGAATAACCTCCGAGAAATCCATAGTCACAGCGAGAATTTGCTTACCATGCTTGCACACATGACTAATCCTGTGGCCTACGACGTAGCTCGCGAGTTTTCCAATGCCGAATTTGCCAATGGGTAGACGCCCCTTCTTCTCTGCTCTGCGCTCTCGGTTGGGGTCTCGTTTCGTCGTTTCTGCCACCAACCATAGCTCCCTCAGTCCTTCAAGGTTCATACTCTCTCCGTCGTCCCATACCAACACTTTCGCATCGGGATTCTCCCAGTCGTCCGGAAGGATTACTTGACAATTCTGAGCAAACGCGTCGTAGGCGTTGACAACGAGTTCCTCAATAGCCTTCGCTGGATTGGAGTAAAGGTGACCGGAGAAAAGGTCGATGATTCGATACCCTATGAAGACAGGGAGTGTCCCTATCTGCTTTCCTGCTGTTGTGATATCCAAGTAGATTTCACGTAAAACACTCAGCCGAAGTACTAGATTAGTGTATAATTTCTACCGGTCATGCGCGACCAGAGAGAAACTAAGACGAAACTAAGACGGGGAACTCCCACTTGTTACCTTGTAACTGTAGGTCAATGCCAGCGACTTCAGGGACAACATACCGATGTACTTGAGGCTGCTTTAGTACTCTAGAGATTCCGTTCATGGTTCCCATGTGAATCGGTAATCGAGTTTCGGATGAACATAAATTACGGAGACAGGATAACGTTTGTAGTTCCCGCGAGTTGATTTTACGCGGTCGTAACTAACTTTCAATCGACCTTTTGAAAAGGGCTGGGAAACTCCGCTCGCGTCAAGGATCAACAGAATCCGTGTCCTGGCTTTGTTAGTTGATACCCGGCATAGTTTGTTGATCTCCGAACGATTCTCAGAGCCATAATGTTGATTGCTGTGAAGTGGGTCACGAACGACTAGTTCTATTACTCTCGGATTCGAAGTCGCGTATCTGAAATCTATTCTGTCTTGACCTGCCGCAGGAAGGTACTCCCTTTCCATATACCCGAACTTCGTTTCAAGCGCTCCGAATAAAATGTGGTGTATGATCCCCTCTTTTCTTCTGTAGTCCATATACTGTTCCGACAATCGGACAGCCATTTTTCCCAGATGGATTAGCCTATCCACTGTGAAACTCACCATCTCACAAAATCACTCCGCAAATTCGGGCGTTTCTATTGTCTTTCTGTATTTGATATTGTCTATGCAAAGAATGCCAGCCAAAACGTTAAGAAGCAAAGCATCGTCAAATCTGAATAGAAATCAGTTGCCGCCAAAACAGCAAGACAGTTCAAGCCATGAACTACTTGGATTTTTTCTGTTCCTAGCATGGGTATTTGCATCTATTGAAATCTGGGTTAGCGCTCCTGCTGACTGGCAGTGGTATGGAAAGGGCCTACTGATCGCTATCGTGGGCGCACTTCTAACGGTGTTCTACTACGTTTTCGAGTCCGTAATGAGGCGCAAATAGCAACCACACAAATACCCAGATCAAGAACGCTTCAGCAACGATCAGAACAATCATAGCGCTATCCAAAGCGACACCAACAGCTAGAGATGCGAAAGCAAACGCATAGATGGGCGTTAGCATTCTGCGTGGCACATATTTCCCTGATATCAGAAATGAGGCTAGAATACTCAGTGCGGCCAAAGCCGTTGCCATACCCATAATACCATCGTAATTCAGCCAATGTATGAAGATTGGAATGCAAAGCGCGCCTAGCACCATAATCATGCATGACCCAAGTTGCCGATAGTCAGAACTTGATTCTGATTCCAAGCGTCATCCATAGAAAAATGGGAATATGAACCCCTACATGGCCTTCCTATGCCTAGTCGTCTCTAGTCAACGCAGTACTAGATCGCGTTCACCATCCTTCGATTATCCCACGTAAGCCCATCTTGCGTAGGTAAATCGACAGTAACTTGAGAAAACCAGGTTTTCTTATGCCGTAAGTTGGGAAACGGCCAGAAACATCTGCAACGGTTCTTAGATCACGCTTGGCCAGATTGACCATGCCGCTTTGATCGAACGGTCCTAGCTCTCTAGCGCGACCGTATTGCATATACACTCTATCTGAACTCTATTCAAGCCATCAATCGGGTGTTCGCGTATGGTACGAAAGCAATCGATGCTAGACTATTCGAGGACCGAGTTAGATTACAAGCCACTCGCCCAAATAGAAGTTAATCGGCTTAACCCTAGGGAACCAGCGGGCAAAGAGGACGTCAGCGATCTCAAGAAATCAATTCGTTCAGTTGGCGTCCTCGTACCGTTGCTGGTCTTTCGAAAAAAAAGAACGAAAAACAAGTTTGTTTTGCTGGAAGGTGAACGACGTTACCGCGCGTGCACTGAACTGTTTGAAGAAACTCGAGAGAAGCGGTTCAGTGAAGTTCCTGTCAATATCCTACGAACACATCCGAGCAAGTTCAAGAACTATCAAACAATGTTCAATGTTCATACAAAGAGGAAGAAATGGAGCCGAGCTGCTGAGGCTGAAGCGCTTGGCAAACTCAGGGTAATGGGCAAGAAGCGGGCGAACAATACAGGCAAACTCGTCGATTTGACCGGACTGGATGAGACCGCCGTCGAGGAAGATCTGACGTTCCTTAGATTCCCTGACGATCTAAGGAAGCTCGCTTTCGACGGAAAGCTTCGTGAGTATTATCTCATTTTGCTTGGAAGGAACCTTAAGGTACTTGAAGATATATTTCCGCTGCTATTTGAAAAATACAAGTGGGAAACGATCGTTCGAACGCTTATCTTGAAAGTTCAGAATCGCAACATTAGACGAACCAGAGATTTCAATTACCTTTCATCGCTCGCTAAGACCTGCATACAGTTCAAAGACAAAGATGTGTTCACACGTGCTTTTGACAAGCTGATGACTGAACCAGCGTTCAATATGGATGACATGGCAGCATTTGTTGACCGTGAATTGGGATACAGGGCCGATGAGGCATTTAGTGATCACTGCAAGGCCTTTGCAGAATCCCTCTCTTCACATTTGAAACATAGGAATTACAAGGTCCAGAAGAAAACACTGGAAATCCTGCTTAAGATTGCAGAAGAGATAGCGAGACTAAATTCAGAATCGACCTAGGGTTGGCAACTATGGTCGCAAAGGCGAAACAAAAGAGCATGCTCCGACACCAACGCAAGCTGAATCACAGTATTCCTGATATTGTCCTCCTCCAAGTCAAATCTCTTAAATTCGTCAGGTACCGAGCACTCCTGGAAAGTTTCGCAACAGAATATTACAAGACCAATTTCCCCGGTCCTCGGGATGAGTTCAGATTCATTATCAAGTATGAAGAAGCGCTCGTGAGCCACTGCACCGATGCCAGGCTGTTCAACGAACTCCACGGCTTAATGGACGAGGACTTGGCGGCCTTAGGTGCGGCCCGCATGTTGGAAAAGTCGTACCGAAATCATTTCGCTCACTCATTTCAGGATTTCCTAACTGGGACAGTTGTGATAGACAAGTTCTACGAAACCTTCGTCAAATGGTATTCTCCGAACCTGAATGCGAATTTGAGATCTAGCGTTGAATCATCTTGGCTTCTTACCACCATCCTTCACGACCGCTACCGACCAGTCTCGAAATATGGGGATATGATACGAAGAGGACTTACCATTCGGCCTCCAAGAGTTGAAGACCATCCCTTGATCGCCAAACGATTGGCTTCAATGTACCGGCATCTACAATCAGGAAACTCACTTGAGAATTGGGTGATTGATGGATCAAACACAGACCCTTTGGTTGATATTTTGCTCAAGCATGCCGATTGCGATAATCACGCCATATGTGCCGCATTATCATTGCCCTATTATGATCTTCAGATTGATGATCCAACGCTGTATGCATCTGCCTTGGCGATCGCCTTGCACAACTCACAGCCAAGGGAAGATTTGTTGGCGGCAAAGGTATTTCCTGTGTGCATGGAGAGATTTCCACTAGTTACGCTTCTTAGCTATATCGACGCCGTTCAAGAGTGGGATAGATCAGAAGACTCAAACGACACACTAATTGATATTCGATTCGACAACAACGAAGTTCTGTTCGAAGTGTCTTTTGATAGTCCTAAGGCAGCACGTGGTAAGGCGGAAGAACTTGAGAAGGTCTCAGCCTGCATCGTTCACCCTTCTCCCATAAGACTTGGCTTCGTAAGCAAGGTCCTTGTGGCATGACCAGGTATGGCTAGCGAGCTCAGGCGAGCTTTCCTTTCTTGAGGAAAAGAATGTGCTCAGATCGCATTACATTTTGTATTCCCTCAATTGGGCGCTCGAACCTTTGAATCAGATTGAGGCTATGTTGCTGCCCAATCTTGACCATTTCATCCTCAAGCTTTATGCCGGTGGCGTTCAAGACCTTCTCAAGCTGTACGGTATTCGAACCGATTATTATTACTGCAAAATGGTCTTGTTTTAGCACTCGAGCCATTTCACCTATGGCTTTGTTCATGTCTTCGATGTATGTGTGCACTTGATTTTTCAATCCGGTTCCTCTCAACCCAATCATTGTGTCACGAAGTGATTTGACATCATACCCTAGATATTGCAGCTGAGAAGCATCAGCTTTGATGTAGTCAATTGCAAATGAGTATGGAGGAGAAGTAACTATGCCGTCCACGGAGTCAGGAGCGAGGTCCCTCATTTCTCGTGCGTCACCAAGCTCGATCTTAGCACTACCGAGTCGTAGGCGTAATCGATCGCGAACGTCCAAGAAATTGCGAATTGCTGTAACATACCTCTGAAGGACGATAGGTAGGAGCTCTTCCAAACTCTTGGTCTTGACTCTAGTAGAGTATCCAATCGCATCCAAGTAGCAAAGGAGAATTATTGGATGAATTTCAGTTAGCTTCAATTCCTTCGGCTTTTCTGAACTCCTAACCAAGCCTTCACGACGATTTGACAAAGCGCGGAAAGCAGATTTCGCCGACGATTCGAGCTCCGACAGTTTCTCATTCGTCAGAAACAGTCCATCTGCCTTAGCTTTTGCCATAAAGACTGCAAAAGGATTCATGTCGAAACCGATTGAATCTACACCGACCACTGAGGCCTCGATATTGGTTGTTCCGCTGCCTGTCATAGGATCCAGGACAACATCACCACGTCTTAGGCCGATAATGTTCATGATGCCTTTGATCAATTGCGGGTGGAATTTCCCTCTGTAAGGAAACAAACCGTGGGTTGCATAACTTGTCTTGAACTTGAACACATTGAAGAAGGCCTTCATTCTGAATGACCCTTGGTCAACCAGAAGCGGCGCACCCGAGCATAGCTTGTAGTGAACGGTTTCTCTTCCATCAATCTTGGCGAAGTATGCACTCCTTTCTACTGCGTCGTCCTTGCTAAGTACCGAGGCTTCTGCAAGGGCCAAATCAAGCTCATAGATGCTATTCAAGCCAGGCACGAGTTCGTACCCTTCTGGCAAAACCCTCATTCGTACATCAGGCACCAATGACCTGGCTATTTCCTCGGCCTTCAATGAACTTCCTCGAGGCAGGGATTGCACCACATAACTCTTAAGCAATATGAGTCGAGCAGTACGAGTGAATCAATGTGGCATCCTCTTGAAGCTTTGCAGAACTGAGATCTTGATCGATCGAGGGCAATTCTCTGCAAGCGCTGACTGGGCTAAGGTTCACGCTGAGATTGAGAACGCCATCAGATCCATGGATTGGCCACCGGGATCTGGCAAATTCACATTGTATGATGACGTTGGCAAAGGAACGGGGGAGGGTAATGGGGTGAAGCCGATCAAAGAAATGTTTGTGCGAAAACTTCGCCAGGAAGGGAAAGGATGGGAGCCTGAGGTGAAGCTTGAGATCCCAGCTCGCATATCTCCTGGTCCAATAGATGTTATGCGAAAGATCGGTTCCAAAGAGTTTGCTGTTGAATGGGAAACTGGGAATATCTCTTCGAGTCATCGAGCTATGAACAAACTCGCGATGGGTCTGTTGAAAGGCGTTCTCATAGGTGGTACTCTGATAATGCCTACTCGGAAGATGTACACTTACCTTACAGACCGCGTTGGAAGCTTTGAGGAACTCTCGCCGTATTTTGACATCTGGAAATCCATATCTGTAGATGAAGGGCTGCTTGCCGTCATGGCCGTAGAACATGATGAGGTCAGCAGGGACGTACCGAGATTTCCCAAAGGAACTAACGGAAGACATGCCCGATAATCAAACCTCCGAATGATTAATCGGAAAACTGCCACGCCGGTCAGCATCGACAATCGAATGACACGAAGCACAGAGTAAAATGACCGTGTGCATTTCGTCGAAGATCTGCTTGAAACTCAAAGTAGTCAAGCCAGCCTCGTAGTTTCTTTTTCTCTTTCGCGGATCTCTATGAGTTCATTGAGTAGCTTACTCACAAACCCGCTGAAGCTCCTGACGCCTTGCAATCGGTAGCGCTCCCTATCCTTCTCCCAAAACTTGCGGTAGTAATTGTACACGTCGTCGGGCACTGTTATCGACTTGTAGCCTTCCCGTGGCAATCATGTTCAATCCTTTATGCTGGTAGCTGCTGCTTCGAGATCCCAAGCCAGTAATGCGGAAACTGTGACTTGCCGTGCGTCATACGGGAGCCCTCCCTATGTTTCTCATGGGCTAAATCGTGGAACTCTGCGAGGGTCAATGGTTCAAACCTGTTTGCATACAGCGGTATGCATACCAACGTATATAAAGATTTGTAAACCATGGCTTGAACGGAGGCCCTAGCGGTGGTCAACCAAGCAGGCAGCAAAATTTACAGGTCAAAAGGACGCCACTCACTTTACTTGCCATCCAGCATAGTGGGCGACGACCGATTCCCCTTCAAAGTTGGCGAAGAATTGATGGTGAGAATCGAGGGCGAGCGCCTAGTCGTCGAGAAACTTAGAGGTAGCAAGACTTAGAGTGCATTTGATTGCTTGCTTGAGGGGCCGTGAGATCCTTCTAATGCCTTCTTGAGGTTTTGGCGGAAAGTTTTGCTTTTGAGGAGTTGGTCTACGAAGTCGGCTGGTAGTGGCGGTCTTTGGTTTGCAAGTATATCTCCACATTCTGTGCAGTACATGGCAATAGGAGAATTTTCTTGGTGGCATTTGGTGCATTTGATTACGTGGGTTAGTGGGCGTAGGATCTCTTCTTTTCGTTTCATTCCGTGAAGTACGAGGTCTTTGTCTTCGACGTCTCTCATGCTTAGGTGGCTGTAGACGGCTACCATGGCGGGGCTGCTCCAGCCGAACAGTTTCATTAATTCTCGGTCTGTGAAGTATCGTGAGTCTTCGGTGGCTCGTGTGTGGCGGAACATTTTGGGTGAGATTGCTTTGTGGAGAATGCGTTGGCCACTGCGTTTGATCAGCGCGTAGAATCCGTCGCTTTGGTATCCTTCGCCGTTCTCTTTGATTAGGAGCGGCCAGTTTGGTTGGTCTTTGTGGGGGTGGTTGTTCAGGTAGGCGCGGAGGTCGGGGATGGTGTGGTAGATTCTGCGGCGTCGGACACCTGTTTTCCCTTCGAGGCGGACGATGGCGCCGTATTCGTCGAATTGTACGTCTTTGATTTTGATTCCGTTGATTTCGGCGCGTCGTCCGCCTAGTTCCCCTAGTAGTTCGAAGGCTAGGCGGGCTGTGGGTGTGGGGGCTTGCCGGATTAGTTGGGCTTGTTCTTCGGGTGTGAGGGTTTGGATGGTGGCTGCTGGGTCGGTGATTCTGGGTGTGTCGATGTGTTCGAGTAGTTCTTTTCGGCCGAGGAACTTCAATGCCTGGCGGATCAGTACTACGTGGAGTCGGTAGCTGGCTGGTTTGTGTTCTCTGCGGAATGCGTTCAAATGTTCCAGAAGCGGGTCTCGGGTGACCGATACCAGGTCGACCTTGTACTTGTCACGTAGCCTGGTGAGGTTCAATACGGCAGTTTCCACTGAGGACTCAACGTTACCTTTACGCCGAAGCTTATCAGCGAACTCCTCAAGCCAGGTACGTTGAACTGTAACACCCAAAGTGGAGGCCGTACCGCACCGTACCACACTTAGGTATTAACGATTTCCGGCAGGGAAACTTTAAGTTTCACAAATGCATGAGCTGATTTATGCCGACAGATACGAAGTTCCTTTTCATCACCGGCGGCGTCATGTCGGGAATCGGAAAAGGCGTAACCGCTGCATCATCAGCAAAAATCCTCCAAACCCGAGGCTTCAAGGTTTCCGTAATGAAGATCGACCCCTACCTGAATGTTGACGCTGGAACCATGAACCCCGTTGCACACGGCGAAGTTTTCGTCACGGACGACGGTGGAGAAATTGACATGGATCTCGGAACCTACGAAAGGTTCCTCGACCTAAATCTAACACGCGCCCACAACACGACGACCGGCCAAATCTACACGGCCGTCATAAACAAGGAGAGGCGCGGCGACTTTCTCGGACAATGCGTCCAAATCATTCCCCACATTACGGACGAAATCAAATCCGTCATACGAGGAATAGCAACCAAAGTGCAACCACATGTGCTCTTCGTGGAAGTTGGGGGCACAGTGGGTGACATTGAAAGTCTTCCCTATTTGGAAGCAGCCCGTGAACTCAGACTAGAGCTGGGTCAAAGAAACGTTCTCTTCGCTCACGTCACGTTGGTCCCTGTCCTAGATGTTGTGGGTGAGCAGAAGACAAAGCCAACGCAACACAGCGTTCAGGAACTGAGGAGAATCGGAATCCAACCAGACCTAATTGTGGCGAGGAGCACCGTTCCAGTGCTCGCCGGGCCAAAGAGGAAGATTGCGTTGTTCTGCAACGTCGAGGAGCGTGCCGTCTTCTCGTCAACTGATCAACCCATAATCTACAACGCCCCTTTGGAGCTTGATGCACAGGGTATGGGTGATTTCCTCCAGGAGCGATTTGGTTTTGAAAATAGACCGGCGGACTGGGGTGATTGGAAACGAACAGTCGACCGGATGG
Organism: Bathyarchaeia archaeon; assembly: GCA_049513715.1. Classification (GTDB taxonomy): domain Archaea; phylum Thermoproteota; class Bathyarchaeia; order 40CM-2-53-6; family 40CM-2-53-6; genus FEN-987. The sequence goes on from JBEKVV010000001.1 coordinate 533,994, forward strand.
CTAACCCGCATCATGTGATTCGAGTAGCTTTGTGCGGGAAATACGCGGAACTCGCTGACTCTTACGTTAGCGTAAACGAGGCATTGAAGCACGCCGGAGCAGCATGCGACGCTAAAGTGGAAATTGAGTGGATTGAAACCGAGATTTTCGAAGATAACGCTGCCAACTGTTCAGTTCTTTCACGGTTTGATGGAATTCTAGTGCCCGGCGGTTTCGGTTCAAGGGGTACTGAGGGCAAGATTGCAGCCTTATCGTACGCCCGCGAAAACAATATCCCAACCCTGGGAATCTGTTTCGGCTTTCAACTAGCAGTGGTCGAGTTCGCTAGGCACCTTGGCCTCAAGGGAGCCAACAGCACTGAAATCGACCCCAAGACATCCTACCCCGTAATCGACCTAATGCCTGAACAACGCAGCGTAAATTCGAAAGGGGCCACGATGCGGCTGGGAGCCAACGGAATCCGCCTCACACCCAAAACAACTGCGAACTTGCTGTACGGACGTGAAGTAATTTCGGAAAGGCACAGGCACCGCTACGAAGTAAACCCCGACTACATCGACCGTATTGTCAAGGCCGAGGGCGTGTTTTCCGGAACGACGATGGACGGAACTCGCATGGAAATTTTCGAGCTACCCAGCAAGTACTATTATCTTGGAACACAGTTCCACGGCGAATTCAAATCGAGGCCAGCGAGGCCCTCACCGCCCTACTACGGCCTAATCAAGGCAGCCCTTGATCGAAAGACAGGGAAACCAGCAGCTGAATTCGCGCCTCTAATTCAAGCAGCAGCCTAAGCCAGGCTGCAACGCGTGAACCGAAATGGCATTACTTTCTCCACGAAGTGGCATTACTTCGTAATCCCCTTTGCACCTTCCCGTTTGACTGAACATTTTGTGGCATGCTAGCCTTTGTCCAGAAATCCTAACGCGTACTGGGCTCGGTCATCGCCGATTGTGTGTCGCTTCCTGAAACACATCCTGTAGCCTCTGTTGGTAATTCGAAATCCATTCTTCCTAAGCAAGGCAAGTTCGTTACGGTGGTTGAGGAGGCAGGCTATCTCGACTGGTTGTCTTGCGGCTTTGCCTAGAGCCGTATCCAATATTTCTCCTGAGTCTCCTTTTTGCGGTTTGATGCAAACCCAAGGGCCGAACTCACACATGTCCTCGTATTGCTTGACGAACAAGTAAGAGAGGCTAGCTTTGCCGTGTTCGGCACCCACGTACCATCCAATTCGTTTTCGCAGCAGCAGTCGAATCAGCTTGCTTCGGTCTGCGCCGAACGCTTTCCTGTCTGCCGATAGGATTCTATCAACTGTTGGCGTGCGCAGGCTTCTTGGATCTGAATTCCTGAGCGGCGCTGGTTTCCTCTTCCGCCTGAGTCGCGCGAACCGCGCGTCTTTCACGAATCCCAGGTTTCCGTAGAACTCTACGTTTTCGTTGAAGCAGTAGAGGACGATTCGTTTTACGCCGGATTTCTGCAGGTGACTTACAGCATGTTCTACCAGGCTAGTGCCGATGTGTTTTCCACGGTATGTCCTATCCACGACCACGTTGCCTATCCAAGCAGCTTCTCGGCCGTAGCTAGTTGTTGTGGCTAGGCCGAGTTTTCTGTATCCATCATATGCTAAGAAGCATCCGCGTGGGGAAAGGGTCAGAACCCTCTCGAAATCTCTGCGGCTGATTCCCCATTTTTCTTGGTTCGATAGTCTGATGGCGAAGGGTATGTCTTCCTGGCGCAGTGCCTTGATCTTGAACATGAGCCAGCGGCTCGGTCTTAAATCACGGGCGGAGGCGGTTAATCAATCTTGGAAATGCAATCGCGTCCCGGATATGTTCCAACTTGCACATCCAAGTCAGGGTGCGTTCAATTCCCATTCCGAACCCTGAGTGTGGGACCGTGCCATACCGCCGAAGGTCGACGTACCAACTGTAATCCTCGGCCTTCAAACTCTCTTCGTCAATGCGGGCGAGGAGTTGCTTCAAATCGTGAATGCGCTGCCCTCCCCCAGTGATTTCCCCGTACCCTTCCGGTGCGAGCAGGTCCGCTGATAGCGTAACCTTCGGGTTCTTGGGGTCCGGCATGTGGTAGAAAGCTTTCACACTTTTCGGAAAACGGTGTACGAAGAATGGAATCTCAAAGCCTTCCGTGACAACTTTCTCTTCCTCAAACCCCAGGTCAATTCCCCACTTGAAGTCTGGCCTCGACTTCTGAACCAGGTTTACGGCTTCGTCGTAAGTGATTCTGGAGAACGGTGGTTTGACAGCGGCCAACTGTTCTGGGTCCCGCCCGACCAATTTCAATTCCTCAGGCATCTCTTCTCGGATGCGTTGGCAGACATGGCTGACAAGTTCTTCTTCGAGTTGCATTAGTCCCTCCAGATCCATCCAAGGCTCCTCGACTTCCAAATGCCAATACTCGGTCAGGTGTCGCCTCGTCCTAGATTTTTCGGCGCGGAATGATGGTGCAAGCGTGAAGATTTTTCCAACACTCGCGAGCATGGCTTCAGCGTAGAGTTGCCAGCTCTGAGTCAGGTACGCTTTCTGGTCGAAGTACTTGACCTCGAAGAGCGTTGAGCCACCTTCAACGGCGGCCGTCACGAGTATCGGCATCTGCACCTCGAGGAAGCCACGGTCAATTAGCCACCTGCGAAATTCGTCAATCATTCGCCCGCGAATCCGCATTATCGCCTGCATCTTGGGGTCACGAATCCACAGGTGCCGGGTGTCAAGAAGGAAATCGGGACCGTGGTACTTCTTTGCTATCGGATATTCGTCCTCAGCCCGATAGAGGATTGTGACTTTCTCGCTTGAGATTTCATATCCACGGGGTGCACGCGGATCCTTCTTCACCTCTCCAGAGATTTCGACGGTGCTTTCAATTGGGATTGCTCTTAGGCGCTCAAATTCTTGCGGCTCAACTTTGTCTTTCTTAAGTGTACATTGGATCAGGCCAGTTCCGTCGCGGAATTGAAGGAACAGTATGCCGCCGCTACTTCGAATGTGGTGGAGCCAGCCCTTCAAGACTACTTTCTGTTCGTCGTATTTCCCAGCGAAGATTTCCGTTACGGTCGGTGCTGTTTTCAAATAATTCATTCTCCAAAAGAAATGCAATATGCCCTCTGGGGGCTGAGCGCAGAAGCGCTATGCGGTCCGTGTTGATGCGTTAAAGCGGCCACCCATAGGTTGGGCACCATCTGAGAGCAATGGAAGTTCAATATTTAAGGCAATGCGGAAACTTTCGACTGGCTCTCTCACAGTCCAAACAAGCTTCACAATGGTCTCGTAAGTAACGGAAGGTTATCTGTCTCTGTCGGTGGCCGGGGGTCCCTCTGGCATTTATCTGAATCTTGGTCACTATTACTGGTCGGTCAAGCTGCCCATGTCGTCATTGTTGAGTGCCAATGTGAAGCGGTTAGGGCAAATCCTCAAGGACGGAGCTGAAGGCCAAGTTGGCGAAAGCGGCGAGCGACTCGAAGGTGCGAGCCGTTCTTATTGGCCTCTTGTCAGCAAATTGCTCGTCTCAGACTTCAATTTCGAAAGATCATCGCAGGAAGCCAACGCGCTCTTCAAGAAACCGATGGCGAAATTCGCGGCGGTCGACGGCTCACTCGACCAAAACTTACTCGGAGGATTAGCGGTATTCTGGGCTGGAGCGTACGCAGCAACTGGAACAATTTCGTATGCGCCAGAGAAGGCCCCCCATGTCACATACGACACGGGTTTCATTGAGAAAGGACATGGATTGGCAAGTTGTGTCCCAATTTACGTTGATTCAATACCAGATGTCGAACCACAAATGACGCTCAACCGGTCGGGAAGTCAGACAATATCACGGACACAGACCGAAGAGTCGACAGTAGACAACTCTGTGATCGCTGATTGGATAATGCTTTTTTCCGAACTCTACCTAACTTACGTACTTGCAAAATCGAAGGAATATCAGATAATCCTCCTGGATCGTTCACTGTCAGGGACACAATCAAGCCTGATTCGGGACACATCAAAGCGTCCACTTTGGAAGCGCCAGTGTGCTGTGCTCGGCCTGGAAATTGACGGCGAAAAGTTGAGTGAACAGGATTTGGCGTTCGGGAGGTACCGCACGCTCGACCAGGACAGTTCATTACCGCCTCGGGGTGACTACCTCCGCCACGCCGCAATTTTCCTTTTAGAAAAAGTCGGAAAGCCCCTAGCCCTATCCGAGATCGCTGACAAACTGAACCTCAAAGACCATGACAGGGTTGAGAAGTTGGCACGATTCATCAATAAAGCGACCAAAGAAGGAAAGTACTTCCAAGAATCGGGCGGCAAATACTCACTAATGCCGCCACTCTCAACGACTTGGACTAGAATAACGAAACTTGTCGAGCTCTTCGGCGATCGCTTCTTCAAGAGTAGCAGCGCAAACCCCCTACAGGTCTCTGACGGGAAGCAACAGCGATGGGTTTCTACTCTCGACTTGGCGTTCCTATGCTTGTTTACGCTTAATCTTCTGATTGAGAATTGTCGCCAAAACGGTATGCTGCTGGTTGGCATTACCAAGGACACTACTGCGAGGGATTTCGTCACTCACCTTATCCCAATAGCCACGCAGGAGAACCTATGGAGTCCCAAAATTGAGCACGTATCCACTACCGACAGAATGCTGCTGCAGGCAATCAGCATGTTCCAGCACGATAAGGTACCTGTGCCTTGGGCGTCAGTTGAGTATGACACCGCGTTTCAAACAATGGTGCTAGATTTTGAGCACAGGCAAGGGTTTGTTTCGGGTGCGGTGCAAAACCGAATCATACTGGAGCAGCTCTTTGTCAAGTCCTACATTCAACTGGACAAGGCGAAATCAGACGACCAGTTCAGAAGTAACGTCCTCTTCATCGATAGGCTCTACTTTCCCTCTGAGAAAGCACCAACTCTCAAGTTGAAACATGAGTATGGCGGAGCGGTGGAAGATGTCGAACCCGTTCTCTGGCCCAGTAATGCGTCCCAGAACCGCATTCAGGAATTGCTGATGGTGACGCTCAAGGCGATGACTCACCAAAGCGTCCCTGAAGTCTTCGGTCATAATATGCCATTATTCATTGCCGACAAGATCGCAAAGGCCCAACGAAGTCAGGCCTCGGAAATGGTGAAGGCCATGGGTCATTGGCTCATTTCACATCCAAAATTGCGCAAGTATTCATTCTACATGAACACATTCAGAGAAAGAAGGAGTGAGGTTGAAAGTGCTAGAAGCAGAGCTCGGTAGACACTTTACGGACTTTGACGGGCGTTTTGACGGGAGACTGGCCGCAGTATACGGGGTACGGCGGAGCGAAGTATCTGCTGAGACAACCGGATTCTCTGCGAAATACGAATGCCGGATTAAGGCTCAGTATCAGCGAGATTTGATGGGGCTGCTCGAGGAAGGCATGCTCCTCGCCGTTCGCAATTTCAAGGCAAGAAAACATGGCGGGAACAGGTTCACCCTTCTCGAGATTTCGAGGATTGGCCCCGAACACTTCGGATTGAGGGGTCTGTCCGAACATAGCTACTACCCCTATCAGTTCGAAATAATTGAGCAGAGCGTCGCCGACTGGGACACGGACGACAAAGCCACTATGATGATTCAGCTTGGGGCAATTCCGCTTAACTACGACTTGATTGTGCAGCAAAACACTCAACAGTACCTGAAGGGGTTCACCTACCCAGTTGTCGGCGAACGAGTGTTCATTCTGAACAAGGCTACGATACACAGAATGTACAACCGAAAGCTCTTCGAAGAGCTAGGACTTCCCTGGAAAGACGAGGAAATAATCACGAACGCAGATGCGCGGAAGGACCCGCGAATTGGTGTCATCAAAATGTTTCAAGAGGAGGATGGCCCTGTCCCGATTTACGTTAGCTTTGAGCGGCTCGTGCGCTACCACTTCGGCGTGTTCTCTTTTACGGGAGGCGGCAAAAGCAACCTACTCTCGAATATTCTGAGGCGGTTGCTGTACCATGCGATACGGACCAAAGTCGTCATCTTCGACATTTCAATGGAATACCCATTCCTACTCCAAGACGTGTTCATGGATAGTAGCATCAAGAGCAAAATCATCACAGAAATCCCAATCAAAGACACAAACCGGTTTGAGAAAGTAGTCGTCACGCCAAGAAGCTTCGAAAAATCAAACATCGCACCAAACCTAGAGAAAATTCTGCAACAGGGAAAGATCGGCTACTACCAGATGGCAGGCAAGCCGCCTCCGAATTACGAGGATATCTACGACCAGATCAGAATGCTCGAAAAAAGCGAGGGTGACAAAGCGGTCAACCTCGACGCCATCCACGAGGTCGAAAGAAAAGTCCTCGACTGGTTGAAGGACAAGAAACAGGAACGCTCAGACGTTGTTTCAGCAGAATTCCTAGATTACCTGCAAGCCATCGCCACTGAAGCTGTTGAGAAATTCAAGGTATGGAAGAGCGGCTCACTCGCCGCATGGGCCTCCACGCGGAGTCAGCTCAAGGAAAGTCTCACGAAGAAACCAGAGCGCCCCGACGAGAACTCTTACACCACTGAAAAGTTGATCGGCCTCCTGAATGGAGACACAAGGCTCCTTTGCCTCTCAATAGCCGAGCCGAACATTATCAAGCGATTGGCCATTGATTTGACATCTGAGGCGCTTCAAGAACGAAAGAAAGCGTTCAAAGTAGAGCCTCAAGTGCTCTTCGTGTTCGATGAGGCCCAAGAATTCATTCCCGCCTATGACAAGGCGCGCGGAATAGATGCAACCTGCACCAATAGAATTGAAGCGCTACTCAGACAAGGGCGCAAGTACGGTTTGGGTGGATGCGTCGCGACTCAGAGAATAGCCTATCTGAACACTAACGCCCTGCAGCAATTACACACCTACTTCGTAGGCCCCCTCCCAAGACCCTACGACAGGAGCTTAGTGAGCAGCACTTTCACCATCGACCAGAGCATACTAGAAAAGACACTAGAATTCGCACCCGGCCAATGGTTGCTCTCTAGCTACATTGCAACAGGAATGGAGAACGTACCCATCTTCATTACAGCGGACAATTCAGAAACGGAGCTAAGAAAAGTCATCGCGCCAGCTAAGTGAATGCCTCAACCCACTCAAGGCTGTGCGACGTAGCGCATATTCCGCGTCTCCGCGAGTGCAACGACAGGCAACGCAACCTCACTTCAATGAATAGCTCCATCGAGCACTTAATACGCTCAGAGCCCTCTCCTACTTTCAATGGCGGTCTTCTTGGCAAGCCCCGATCAAAACCTTACGAAGAAACTCGCCGAAATGAAATCCTTCTTAGACCATCGGATTCACGACCAAGAAGAGGAAGTCAAGTCACTACGCTCCTTCTTGGAAGTTGTTGACTTGCTCCTCGCCGAAAGAAGCTTCAGACCAGTTGACATAACCTCGCAAACGAAACCTCAACCGCAGCCAAGAGCTCCACCGAAAGCCCCGTCAGACAGCGTTCCGATTATGACCTCGGACGGGGTCCGAATCGCTTCGGTCTTTACCGACCAAGCGGGTCTTCATGTGATTCCTGAGCCCGAGACAAAGCTTGACCCGAACTCTCCGCCCCTGCGCGCTTTTCTCGTAGGCAAGGTCCTAGAGCCTATGCAGGCCAAAGACAAGGAAGCAGCCACAGCTGGGACAATCCAGCCCGAGAACATTCTAACCTACAACTTGGAACAAGAGGACGACCGTCTAAAGGCGATTCACATTCAGAACTATGGGGACGACCGCCGCGTGTTGGAGTTGAAGAATGCGATTAGGTGGACGCTTCGAAGAATGTACGAGAAGACCAGCGGTAAGAAGTAACATCCGGTTGGAAGGCTGTCACGCGCTTTTCGATCTCGAAGCCACCACGGTCAGCGCTTTCTCCTTGTCATCCTCCATCTGTTTGTGCAGCACGTCAAGCTTTGTTTTTGTTCGTTTCTTGTAATCCTCGTCTTTGATGGAAGCCATGTTTATGGCAACGTTCGAGGACGCGCCTTGCGCGCCTGCGTATGCTAAATGAACCGCAGTCTGCAAATCTGAGAGGACGTTTTCGTTCGCGTATTCGCCTAGGGATTTCGCGAGAGCAAGAGCATTGGCTGCTTGTTCCATGGTTGTAAGAGGCACCTCCGCAGCACCCTTCAATCCCTTCTGAATTTCAGCGGATCTGGCATGTTTCTCTTCGTCGGTCTGCTTTGGCAAGCGATAAGCCTGCATCAGGCTGGCGAAGCTCTGCGAATCCTCATCGACCAAAGAAAGGAACCTCATCCTCAACGCCTCAGATTTCTCAAGCATCTCTTTCACATCCGGCCAGTGCTTCTCATACTCGGGCCGTTTGAGCGTCAACCGACAAACCATGCAGAGCAGGCTTGCGGCCAGCGAACCCGCATAAGCGGAGACGCTGCCCCCGCCTGGAACAGGTTTCTCGGAAGCCACATCACCCGCAAACGAGCTAAGATCCATCGAAACGAGCTTCTGGTCTTGTGGCCCTGTCAACTTGCGTTCGAGAATCTGGTCTTTGCTGAAACCATGCAGCCTAAGGTAGAACTCGGCCGTGTCGGTCAGCGCCTCGGTCGGCACTAATCCCACGATTTCGCTTTCTAGAACTTGAACGCCATTATGCTCGGCCAAGGTGTGTACCAGCTCGAATGCCTTGAACAGTTGACTTGCCTTGTAGTCCACCATGTTCATGGAAACCTGAACAATGCCTCGGTCCTTCAACTCGAAACCGAGCGCCTTGACGGCCATCAACCCGCCGTCCTTTGCGCGAACCTGCTTTGCAATTTGCTTCGCAACGTTCAGGTTGTTGGTCGCGAGGTTGATGTTGTACGCGATCAGAATCTGTCTGGCCCCAATGGCTGTGGCTCCGGCGGTTGGGTGTATGGTGTTGGGGCCAAAATCGGGTTTTCTGTCAGGGTTCTTCCCGATTTCCTCTCTTAACCCCTCGAACTCACCCTTTCTCACGTCTGCCAGGTTCCGCCGGTCTGGTCGGGTGGCTGCTTCTTCGTACAGGTACACGGGCACCTTGAACCGTGAAGCGTATTCTTCAGCGAACTTCTTCGCCAATTCGACGCATTCACTCATTGTGACATCGGAGATTGGGATGAAGGGCACAACGTCTACGGCCCCCATTCTCGGGTGTTGGCCCTTGTGCTTGTTTAGGTCGATTAGCTCGATTGCCTTGGCGCTCACTGCCAACGCAGCTTCCTTGACAGGCTCCGGACTTCCTGCAAATGTTAGGACGGATCGATTGTGGTCTGCGTCGGATTCAATGTCAAGCACCTTCACGTTCTTGGAGCGTGCCTCGGCAACTATTGCTTCAATGACGTCTTTTCGTCTGCCTTCGCTGAAGTTTGGAACGCACTCGACGAGTTTCAAAACTCTTCGGCTCGCATGATGATTCGCCAAGCCTAATTTGGTTTCGGTCGATTCCAGCAGGTGGTAGAATACGCATCAGGTGGTTGCTCTTAAAGCGCGGAACCGGCATACTTTCTGAGAAGGCTTGAGAGGCGATTGTTTTGGCCATTAAGATAATGGATGGCCGTGTCGTCGCGAAGAAGGTTAAAGATCAGGTTAGGAACCAAGTTAATGTGCTGAAAGGTTCGAAGATTGAACCCACGCTCGCGACGATTTTAGTCGGGGAGAACGCAGGTTCGAAGGCGTATGTGAAGAACGAGAATGCTGCCTGTTCAGAAGTGGGTATAATCTCGAGAAACATCGACATGCCCTCAAGCACATCCCCTGAGGAGTTGAGCCGAGTCATCCGGGGACTGAATGATGACCGCAGCGTCACCGGAATCCTGCTTCAGCTACCCCTCCCACGCGGAGTGGATGAGGTAAATGCGCTATCAACCATTGACCCAAGTAAGGACGTAGATGGCATGACCCCGACGAACCTTGGGCTGCTTGTGCAGAGGGCCGCGAAGTTCGTCCCATGTACGCCAAAGGGGGTCATGGTGCTGCTGAATTACTACCGGATAAGACTAGCAGGCCAACATGTGGTTCTCGTTAACCGTAGCAAACCTTTGGGGCGGCCCTTGTCGCAGCTCCTGCTCAACCAGGATGCTACGGTCACAATCTGCCACTCAAAGACGAACAATCTCAAGGAAATCTGCAGACAGGCTGACGTGCTGATAACTGGTATCGGGCATAGGGCTGAATTCAAAGTTGGGGCCGACATGATCAAGCCCGGAGCAGCAGTTGTAGACGTCGGCATCAGCAGCGTTAGCGGGAAATTGATGGGCGATGTGGATTTTGAAGCGGCCAGCCAGGTCGCCTCGTATGTAACCCCTGTCCCAGGTGGAGTCGGTCCAATGACGATCGCAGTGCTGCTCTACAATACCGTGCTCGCTGCATGCCTGCAAAACGGTGTCGAGATGCAATTCAACTTGGATCAGTTGGGGCCATCCTGAATCATTATGAACGCAGACGTGGGGGAGCCTCTGGGAGTAAATTGCCCTGGGGCAACTCAGGGCAGGGTGTCGGACGCCGAAATTTCAGGTGTCGGACACGTGTTTGTTTTGGCCTGGGATAGGGGAAGGGTGAGATCACCCGAGGGTGAGCTGACGTCACCTCTCTTCCTTGTCAGGGTGGTAGCCCCCCCTAGTAGGGGGGTACCGACCCGAGGGTGAGGTTCGCAGGATTGGACACACCCGATGTTTGGGTGTGGCTCTTTTCGTACAACCTCCGCGGGAACATGGAAAGCGAGAGCATCTAGAAGGGTTGTCAGACACAGGAAATTCAGGTGTCATACACCTATGCTGGGGTGTCATACACCCTCTACCTATCAACGTGATTCCGTAGGGAGAGTAAGTTGGCGCAGGTCAAGCGAGGGTTCACGATGAGGTACCATAGAGAGGTAGGTGGCCAAAGGCCAGTATTCGTGTGTGTGGTACTATTGGTGCGAGCATCGTGATTTGAACCGCTGTTCGTCGGCGCCATATTTTGTGTGTGTGCACCAGCATACCCACACACACGAAAGACTAATGATGACCCGTAACATGCAAAACATGCATGGTGTCTAGCCCTAATGGAATTCAAAGTGCGACCTCTTAGGCAGGAGGATCTGAAGAACGCGGACCACATCATGCGTGTGGCCTTTGGAACGTTCCTTGGTCTTCCTGATCCAGCAAACTTCGGAGAGGGCATGGACCACGTAGAGACTCGTTGGCTGGCAGATCCCAATGCGGCTTTTGGTGCCGAAGCAGATGGCGAACTTGTAGGTTCTAGCTTCGTCACAAGGTGGGGCAGCTTCGGGTTCCTCGGGCCAGTAACTGTGCGTCCAGATTTGTGGGACCGGGGCATTGCTAAACTCCTGCTCGACCCGACAATGGAGCTTTTCAACAAGTGGGGGGTCAGCCATACGGGCCTCTTTACCTTCGCTCACAGCCCAAAGCATCTAGGCTTGTACCAGAAGTTCGGGTTTTGGCCAAGATTTCTAACACCCATTATGTTGAAGCCAGTCAAGCTGACTCATGATTCCGACGGCTGGTCCAGATTTTCAGATGTACCTGATGTGGAGAAGGAAAGATGCTTGATGACTTGTCGAAGCTTGACCAGCTCAATATACGAAGGATTGGATTTGGAGCGAGAAATAGCGGCTGTTCGAAATCAGAGGCTTGGCGACACCGTACTGTTGTGGGAAGGCGAAAAGCTTGTCGGCTTTGCTGTGTGCCATTGCGGGCCTGGGACTGAGGCTGGAAGAGATACGTGTTACATCAAGTTCGGAGCTGTTCGTGGGGGGTCTGGTGCGGAGAATCTCTTTGACAAGTTGCTGAATGCCTGTGAGGAACTAGCTTCGATGCGCGGAATGACGACTGTGATGGCGGGCGTCAATAGCGCTTGTCATAATGCGTATCGGAGAATGATTGCGCGAGGCTTTCGCATAGACTTTCAAGGGGTTACGATGCTAAGACCTAACGAGCCATCTTTTGATAGGCCCGATTGTTACGTTATGTGTGATTTGCGTTAGAAACATGTCTACGTATCAGCCCTTGGCACTGGACCGGGTCGTAGTGATTCGTCGCCCCGCTGCAAGTGCAGACGCAACTGCGAACTACTCCAAAGCCTAGCCGAACAGGTACTGGAGAGATGGGAGATTTGCCTGCTGGCTCGGATACCCCAGGTTCAGGTCATTTGAGCATCCTTTTTGTGACTGTCTTCATTGCCAACAGGCGGGCTAAATGAGCGGTGTTGAACGCAATGAGTGTTTTGGGTTTCTGTTGGAACTGATTTTCGTTAACGTTTTGCCTTCGATACAGCATACGCTGCAATTCTGTCTGCGGCGTTAACGCCCGTGGCAGCGAGTAACCCTCGAAAGCCTGGTGAGGCGTTGACTTCTATCACGTAAGGTTCACTCTCAACAGAGATCAAGTCTACCCCAGCAATCTCTACACCCACGGCCTGCGCTGCCTTGACGGCTGTTTCAGCCTCTACTTGGGTAGGTTTGTGGGGGATTCCGTGTCCGCCCATGTGAATATTGCTCCGCCACTCATGGGCTGCGGCCTTCCGTTTCATGGCTCCCACAATCTCTCCTCCAGCGATGAAAACGCGGATGTCTTCGCCTGGATTCGGCAGGAACTTCTGGAGGCAGATCATCTGGTCTAATTCGGAAAGGGTGTCAATAATGGGTCCAGCTTCCTTCACATCCCTGACCAGCATGACTCCGATTCCTTGGGTTCCGCTTAGCAGCTTCATAACGAGTGGTGGTGACAGGTACTCGGTGGGCTCCTCGTTCTTGTTCCGAGAGGCAATCAGTACACTCTCAGGAATCTTCACGTGAGCTGCATAAAGCGCCTGCAAGGCGAGGTACTTGTTCCTCGCCGTCAAAAGGCCCTCCTTTGAGAGGGTCGAGGGTATGCCCATCAGTTCGAAATGCTTGAGCAACATCACGCCCAATTGCGTTAGACTGCGGCCTATTCGCGGAATCACAACGTCGATGAGTGAGAGGGATTTCTTTTCGTAGATGGCGTCAACCTTTGCCCCTTCCAAGGTCAAGTGAACTTCTGGCGTTTTGACGTAAACGGGCTCGACGCCTTTTTCTCTAAGGGCCCGCGTGATCTCCGATGTTGCCCAGAACTCTTGATTTCGAGAGAGTACCCCAATTTTCATAAGTTTTGCCCCCGGTCAACGGCGCTTAATACTTGGACTGTTGATAAACGATGCGCAGTGGTGGCCATGAAGACCAAGGAACCAATCTTCATCGGACCCGTCGAATACGTAAAGGTGATCGGCCACCACGGCGAGGCGCGGGTCAAAGGTAAAGTCGACACTGGAGCAAGCAGAACTTCAGTTGATGTCTGGCTTGCAGCTAACATAGGCCTCGGGCCAACTGTTGATGTGGCCAAAGTGAAGTCCGCCTTCTTAGACGAAGTCCGAACAAGGCCGCTGGTTCGAGGAATAGTTGAAATCGCCGGCGTCAGGTTCACGCTTCCTGTAACTGTCAATGACCGATCGGACATGCGCTACCCCGTGCTCATCGGGATGGACATTCTCAAGTCGGGACGCTTCTTGATTGACCCCACAAAGAGGCCTCCACCAAAATATCGGCCGGGGGGCAAACCAAAGTAGAAGTAAGACCGCTGCTGAGACCGGGATGAAGCATTTTTCAATGCCAACGCAATAAGACAAGCGGGTTGAATGCCGAGTTGTTCGCAGGCCGCGATTTTATCTCAATGGCTGACCTTAGCGGCGAAGAAATCCAATCCCTCTTGGAGCTTGCAGTGAAACTGAAGTCTGATGCCAAGCAGGGTAAAATTTCGCCGGTATTGTCTGGCAAGGTTATTGGTCTCCTGTTTGAGAAAGCTTCAACCAGAACTAGGGCAAGCTTCGAGACCGCAATCTACCAATTGGGAGGCCAGGCGATGTACCTTAGGGCCGACGAGCTTCAGCTGGCACGCGGCGAGCCGTTGAAAGACACAGCCCGCATCCTAGGAGCTTATCTCAACGGCCTCATTATCAGAACTTACGCTCACCAGAACCTCCTTGAAATCGCCGAATACTCACCCGTCCCAATCATCAACGCGCTCAGCGACTCGGAGCATCCCACCCAGATTGTGGCCGACCTGCTGACCGTTCTCGAATCGAAAGGCAAACTTGCAGGTCTGAAGCTCGTTTGGGTCGGTGACGGAAACAACGTATGCAACTCGTGGCTCCTCGGCGGCGCAAGCATGGGAATGCACGTAACGGTTTCGTGCCCGAAAGGATTCGAACCTGACAAAGCAGTGTTTAAGAAATCTGAAAAGCTCGCAGAAAATTCCGGGGGAGTCGTTGAAATCGTTCGGGATCCAAGAAAGGCCGTTGCGGGCGCTGATGTGCTCTACACAGACGTTTGGGTCAGTATGGGCCAAGAGAAGGGCGCGAAGAAGAAGGAACTGAAGTTCAAGCCTTACCAAATCAACGATAAGCTCGTTTCTAGGGCTAAAGAAGATTGCGCGGTGATGCATTGCCTTCCAGCGCATAGAGGCTTGGAGATTACTGATGAGGTGCTTGAGGGCCCGAAGAGCATCGTTTGGAAGCAAGCAGAGAACAAGTTACATGGCGCTAGGGCGGTCTTAGCTGCCTTTTTTAGCGTCTCCTAGGCCCGCTTTCGTCGGGGGATTTTCCAAGTACGCATGGGCTCTCTGCAGTGTATCCTTGGCATTCTTGTAGGTCAACCTCTCGGTCGCCCTTTCATACGTTAGCCAGTCAAAACCCACATGTTCTCTTGACAGGCGGACGGGACTGGTTTTGGTTTCAACGAGGTAGAAGATCACTTCCTTGTACACGATCTGGCCGGCGCGTCTGTAATAGTAGCTGATGGGTTGTCTGTAGCCCTCGATGAAAGTTAGGTCTGTTAGTCCAGTTTCCTCCTCGGTTTCTCTGCGAACGGTATCCGTCTCTGTTTCGTTTGGTTCCACATGCCCCTTAACGAAGTCCCAGTGCCCGCCCTCATAGTGTAAGAGTAGGTACTTGCGGTTCCCGTTTCGCTTGAAGATCACAGCTCCACATGACTTTTCCGCCGGCATTTTGTTGCTCTTGAATAACCGTGAATAGGTTAGCGCCCAGTGAACCTTTGTTCTACCTTAATTTGTTTGCCTTGACTTGTGAAAACTCAAGTCTACATTGCAGAAGAGAGCAGAAATGCAAGGGCCGCGCCTAATAGTGGAGCCAGGGTCCAACCGAGAATAATCTCCCGTGTCAGCCTACCATTTCTGACTACGATTTTTCTCGGAATCGCAGCACCGAACACTCCCCCCACAACTGCCTGGGACACCGATACAGGTATGCCAAATTCAGTGAATCCGTGAACCGTAATGGCGCCCCCCAGCTGTGCTGCGAATGAGGCTGAAGGACTGAGGCCCACGATGTTCTCAGCCACGCTTCGCGTAGTTCCTTTGCTGAATAGAATCATTCCGATAATTGTCGCAACAGCAAAGGCGACCGAGACAACAGGACGATTTATTGTTGGTCCCGCAACCATACCGATTAGTAGCCCAACCGTATTCGCGCCGAGGACATAGGATGCATAGACACCACTGAATATTGTCAGATAAGCGTAGAAGCGGTTCATCGTGAAAACCCTCCTCATCCTCTTCGCAAGTGATTTGGTCATTAGCGATAGCAGCATGGAGATTACTAGCCCTAGGAACGGTGTGAGCAGCCAAGAAGATCCGACGATCAACGTGTACCGCCAGTCCACAGCGATTCCACCAGCCAAGGCAGACCCGATTGCAGCTCCTACAGCAACCTGTGAAAGGCTGATTGGCAACTTCCGGTAAGTCAGAAACGCCATTATTATGAAAGTTGAAATTGCGACCGCCAATGCGAAATGTGAATCTGCGGTCGCAACTATCCCCGAACCTATTGCCCTCGACAGCTTACTGCCTTCCAGGAGGACGCCTGCCAAAAGCCCTAGAGATGCAAGCGCAAGGGCTTGCGGGTATCTCAAAGCCCGGGCGCCCATTGAAGTGCCAATACAGGATGACAAGTTGTTGGCCCCCAGAATAACGCACAACGCAAGCCCTGGTAGTAGATCAATGTAGGCTGTTAGCTCAGGCAATTGCGCACTCTGCTGTTTGGAAGAGTCGGACGGCGTTACGTTAATGCGCTCAGTGCACTCAAACTTTTCCGGCGATCTGATCGGCTTTCTGTTTGAGATCGGTTGATCTGTTCATGACACCGTGCTGCTCACAATAGTACAGGGCTTCTTGTTTGCGAGACGTCTCTGTGGGAGGAGAGTTCGAAGAGCTCTCGCTCATTTGAGTCATCCCTTTACCGCAGAGAGGACATTTCATGGCTCGAACCCACCTTTTTCATAGCTCTTGAGTGCCAAAGTGAGGGATAGTTGATGGCTAAAAGCCTTTAATTCAGTTCTCTTACTGCCTATCGTGAGAGCTAGGCCTCTGCTTTTGCTACGAGGGAGATTACAAGGTCCGAAGCGTCCTCCGCGGCGTCCCCAATTTCGTCGAGTTTCAGGACAAAATCACGCAGCTGCAAAAGCGTCAGAACTTCTAAGTCAGATTTGTGCGCAAAGATTTTCTTGATTAATTCGCTCTTTATTTCGTCAGCGTCCTCCTCGGCACGCTCCACCAGGAGCGCCTTGCTAACCGCAATCTCAGAATCCGTTTCCAAGCTGAGTATGGCTTCTCCAAGAAGCCTGACGGCTGATTCGAGTTTTGTGAACAGGTCGGGCAATGTAGCTGGTTGTTCGTACAGTATGAGGAATGAGTGCATGTCTATTGGCGAGTCAGCCAAGATCCTTGCAGCGTTTTGGGCGGCGTCTGCGACATTATCGTTTAGCTCCATGAGCTCAATGAAATCCTCTCGTGTTCCAGAAAAAAAGGCGCCTTGAGAGATGTCCAAGACCGCGTCACGATGCAGACCATCTGCTAAGGTCTCGAACTCCCCAACCTTGTCGGCAACTTCATTCACTAGGGTCCAATCCCCGGTCTTCGCGTACTCGAACAATGGTTCAAGTTGTTGAACAGTTTTGACGACGATAATGAGGTGGTCTGATATGAGGTTCAGAACTCGCCTTTCCTTTCTCCCAACAAGGTGGAAGCGTCCGAAGAGTGATTTCATTGGGATACCTGATTCTGGCTAAATCGATCCCGCATATTGGTCGAGTGTTCCTGCAGGCGGGAAACCTGCCAATTCCCTTTCAATGTATTCCTGTAGTCGTTTGAGGCTTTTCAGCTGGTTCGGTTGGGCTATCCCCAGCATCTGCATGGTTTGAATGCAGTTTTCCGGAGCGTACCCGTGAAAGTGGTTGTTGAAGATGCCAAATGTCTTCTTCGTGTTCGCTTGGACCTCTTTGATTTTGGGCACCCACCCTTCGAGCTGATCCTGTGTGTACCTGTAATTGTACCAAGGCTTTTCACCGTGGCCATGCCACCTAACGTATCCTATGGGTGAAGTGATGTGGACTTCGGGAGGAAGCAGTGGCTCATCCACGATACAATACGCTGCTTGATACTTCGAAAGAATCCGCCATGTCGCATCATTCATCCAAGACTTGTGCCGAAACTCGACAACATAATCATAACGATGCGGCAACGCAGCTAGGAAATTCTCCAACAGCTGATCGTTTCGGCGGAGCGATGGGGGCAATTGAACTAGGAAACATCCAAGCCTGTCTTGTGTCAGCAAGGGGTCGAAGAGTTGAACGAATTTCTCTAACTCCTCCTGGCTTTCGGCACTCAGTTTCAGGCGCAGGTCATGGGTGAATTTCTGGTTTATCTTCGCGCTGAACATGAATCCTCGCTTCGTGTTTCTAGTAAGCCCGAGAATTGTTCCCTCATCAGGCTGCCTGTAAAAGGAAGAGTTCAGTTCCACGGTATCGAACACGGTCGAATACTGTTGCAGCATGCTCTTCCCGGGGTCGTAGAGTGGCCCAACCCACTCCTTGTAGGACCAACCCGCGCAACCGAAGTATAACCGAGCATCAGGCACTGTCGACATTTGTAGCCAAACGCATCCTAGGGATGTGATTGCGTTAGTTGTGGCGGGCTTATTTTTCCATTACGGGAAAGTAGCATCCTACCGTGCGATTGCGCGAGGGTGTTCTAGGTACAATAAGCGCTAATAGCTCCGTTGCGAGTGGGGTTGGAGGGCCGTTCGCCAATTCGACCTGTTCGCGAAGAGAGGTCTTCGAGTGGGGCAAATGAAGTTCAACAGACTCGTTGAAGTATTCGAGCAGATCGAGGGAACCACTAAACGACTGGAAATGACTAGCCTACTAGTGGACCTGATCAAACAGACACCCAATGAAGAGGTTGGCAGGGTCGCCTACTTGCTCCAAGGCAAACTCTACCCAGACTATGAAGGAGTAGAGTTAGGCCTGGCAGACAAACTCCTGATCAAAGCAGTGTCCGCAGTTTCCGGGAAATCAGAGAGTGCGATCGAAGACGATTACAAGAAGACCGGTGACGTGGGCCTAACCGTTGAGAAGATTCTGCAAAGGAAGTCGCAGGCTGTCCTGGTCAAGCGGACCTTGACGGTGAACGTTGTGTATGAGGTGTTTGACAGGATTGCTCATGAAGCCGGGTCGGGGTCGGTTGAAAACAAGATTCGGCTTCTGACGAGTTTACTGAATGATGCATCACCGAAGGAGGCGAAGTATATCGCCCGCATGGCTATGGGGAAACTTCGCCTCGGCGTAGCTGATATGACAGTACTCGATGCGCTGGCGGTTGCATATGGAGGCGACAAGTCTGCGAGAGAGCCCCTCGAGCGGGCCTACAACCTGTCATCAGACCTGGGTCACGTGGCTACGGTTGTGGCGACCGAGGGGCTTGAGGGCGTCCGGAAGTTCAAGATTACCGTGGGACGCCCAATCAGGTCAATGCTCTGCGAACGACTGCCAACCGCAAAAGAAATACTAGAAAAACTTGGCGGTGTCGGAGCGGCTGAATACAAGTACGATGGCCTGAGGATTCAAGCACACATTAGAAGCAAGGAGGTGCACCTGTTTTCCAGAAGGTTAGAAAACATCACGGAACAGTTTCCGGATGTTGCTCGATTGCTCCAGAAAAGCCTCACTGCAAACGAGGCTATTGTTGAAGGCGAATGCGTCGCCGTAGATCCCCACACAGGGGACATGCTCCCATTTCAAGTGATTTCACAGAGGCGCGGCAGAAAGTATGAGGTTGACAGAATGTCTGAAGAGGTCCCAGTCACCGTCTTCTTGTTCGATCTCCTATTCCTAAATGGCAAGGACATGACGATAATTCCGTACCTGGAAAGACGAAAGGAGTTGGTCAAAGTAGTCGAAAAATCGGAACATGTCGCAGTGGCCGAACAGTTCATCGCACGTGAGCCGGAGAAACTTGAAGAATTGATGGATCAGGCCGTGGCCGCGGGTTGCGAGGGGCTTGTTGTTAAGAGTACCTCCGAGGATTCGATTTACCAGGCTGGTGCGAGGGGTTGGCTTTGGATAAAATACAAGCGATCCTACAAAGCTGAGGTACAAGACACCTTTGACTTGGTTCCCGTTGGTGGGCTTGCTGGCCGTGGGAGAAGAGGCGGAAGTTACGGCGCCCTGTTAATGGCAGTGTACAATTCGGAAGAGGACATGTTTGAAACGCTCTGTAAACTGGGGTCGGGGTTTACAGATGAGGACCTAGCGAACCTTCCGAAGATGTTAGAGAAGTATGTGGTCAAGCATCGGCATCCACGGGTGAACTCGCTCATGGAGGCAGATACTTGGTTTAGCCCAGCTTTGGTTTTGGAAGTGGCGGCAGACGAAATCACGCTTTCGCCGTTGCATACGTGTGGCAAAGGGAAAGTGAGGCCTGGGAGTGGGTTGGCGTTGAGGTTTCCGAGGTTCACGGGCAATTGGCGGAAGGATAAGGCTCCAGAGGATGCGACAACGGCTCAGGAAACCTTGGAGATGTATAAGAAGCAACTCAAGAAAATCGAAACCGAAACGTAGCTGGCCAATCGAGGACAACCATTGTAGCTGAGACTTGGCGAATCCCGCTCTTCTCAGGTGGATGTGGCCTCTTTTTCCGTCCAAGAAATTGCCGTGCTTGAGGCTAGGAATAGAGGCTGCTGCGCTTGGTTTTGCGGCGGGGTTGGTTGCTTTCAGAGGTGTACTATGCGCCGGCGCTTTGGAGCTTTCACTTTCCAGAAGCCTGAGGCATCTCGGTAATATTCGGTGCTCTCCAAGGTTCTTAGTCCTTAGAGTACTAATCAGTATTGTTAGTATATTTAAGGCTTAGCAATGCTGATTAAGCCTACGAGGCCTCATCAAGCCTGATGGCGGTCAAGGGATGTCCCAAAACCTGGAAATCGTGCGTTTACAGGATTTCAGAGGCCAGTACAGGATAACAATCCCCCGCGATATGGTGGAGAAGCTGAAATGGCAGAAAGGCCAGCCGTTATTCGTGTCCCTTGACGGAACTAGAATTCTAATTGAGCCGGTAACCAAGAAATAACGACGACTCTATTTCGAAAAAGGAGATCTCCGGGAATGTTCCGGAGACCAGGGTTGGGATTTCAGGAGAGCGTTGCGAGCTGGGCGAGTCTGTCCGCAACTTCCGGTATGTCTGCTTCCTCCTCGACATCAGCGACGATGAAGCCGTCTCTTGACGCGAGGCTGAGTCCGTAACTGTCTCCGTGACGGGTCACCGTGTAGGAAGTGTGCCTTAGAAGATTGGTCACGGACCATCGTTCGACCGAATCATCTCGAATGACCACATCGATTTGCCCATTCCGAAGTATTGAAACTGACTTAACTCCCGGGCCGAGGTTCGATATGTCGGCTGTGTGAAGCTCTGTGGCCTTGTTGGGGATTCCAGGGCGGATAGTTACTGTTTGCATTGGTTTTTTCACCTCGCCACGGGCAGCCTGTACAGGCCTTCGTTCATTGTCCGTTGGTTCATCTGTAGTTGCTGGAATCGCTGGGCCTTCGTAGGTGAGAACCACGGCCTTCCACCAGCGATATGGCTGGAAGGCATGCGGCCTCTCACCCGAACTAGTCTGGTTTCGAGGGATGCGAGTTTGGGGTAGATTGCACAGATGAATCCTATTTTGCTCAACACGCTTGTTACGATGCTCATTCACATTTTACCTCTGACCAGACATAGTGTCAATCTGACGGTAGTACTTTGTACCGTCGTAAGACGGATAGACAGAGCAAGCGAAGGCTGGGCACGGAGAGCAGGCCGCCGACGGCACATGCCTTATCTGTTGCTGGGAGGGGTGTGATCTAGTTGATTGGAATTGTTCGAAGTTTCTTTCAAGGTCCAACACGACTGCCCGTACACCCGGTTCACCATGAATCACCCAGAGGTAAAGCTTGTCGAATGGTGCAACAACCACATCCACGTCATGGAGGTAGACTGCCCTGACATTGAGACATTTACACGAATCGAGCCGGACTTGAATGAATTGCTGTTGTGGAAGGGCGGGAAAGTACTGAAAAAGAATTTCTTAGAGGGGAACCTTCAGTTAATTGTTAAGACCTGCCGTTGCAACAAAATCTCACCTAATGTATCAGACATCATAGAAGGTAACTCATGCCTTCAGATACCCCCTGAAATCTACTTCGGAGGTTGGGAGGAATACCGAGTGATAGGGTTCAGGGAGAACGACTACAAGAACATGTTCCAGGAACTCGGCAAGCTAGGACCAGTTGAGGTAATCCAGAAGAAAGCCGTGGCGGAGAAAAGTCTTCGTGATTCGTTCGTGATATCTATTAGCAGCGTGTTCTCGGAATTAACAGACAAACAGGTCGGCACGTTATTGTCGGCGCTAGAATACGGTTACTATCAAATTCCCAAGAAGATGACTGCCGAGGAGATTGCGGGCAAACACAAGGTTCCAAGGACAACTTTCGAGGAGCACTTGAGGAAGGCCGAAAGCAAGGTTCTTCGGGCCATGGCCCCCTACGTCAGGATGTACGCAACGCGGCCACGGCCCCTAATTGAGGAGCCAAAGATAATCGCCAGATAGTCTCGTATTGCCGGGTTCTAGGTCTTCGATTCCACAAAGGTGTAGGCCCATGGGTGAATCCAAAGTAGCGAAGTGCGATTCGCCCGAATCAATATAAGGACAAAGCCGTTTCTGAAAGAAATCTATGTCAAGTTTGACTAAGCAGGTTCACGAATTTGAACCTGAAATCATTAGGATCAGACGCAAGATTCACTCAAATCCAGAATTGGCATATCAAGAGTTCGAAACGGCGCGATTGATTGCAAGTAAACTTCGAGGACTTGGAATCAGAACCGTAACAGGGCTTGCTGGGACAGGCGTTCTCGGAGTGCTCAACGGTACAAGAACGGGAAAAGTGGTCGCGTTAAGGGCCGACATGGATGCTCTACCGATTAATGAGAAGCTCGACGTTCCCTTCAAATCCAAGAAAAGTGGCATCATGCACGCTTGTGGACACGACGCCCATGTCGCGATGCTCCTAGGCGCAGCTATGCTACTAAGGAAGAACGTGAACGAGGTTGCTGGAACTGTGAAATTTATCTTTCAACCCGCGGAGGAGGAAGGAGGACGGGGAGGAGCGAAACCTATGATTGAAGCGGGCGTAATGTCCAATCCTAAAGTCGACTATGTATTCGGACTTCATATCGTCTCGAACTTCCCTTCAGGCGTCTTCGCCTTGAGAGGTGGACCGATAATGGCCGCGCCAGATGCCTTCAGAATTCGGGTTCTCGGAAAAGGCGGGCACGGATCGGAACCTCACAAGGCAGTTGACCCGATCTATATTGCTTCGCAGTTAACCTGTGCGCTTCAAGGAATATCGGGGCGAATGGTCGATCAATTGCAGCCGTTCGTGATCTCTGTCTGCAGTTTTCACGCAGGCTCCACACACAACATCATACCGGATGATGCTGTACTGGAGGGCACAATGCGGACGTTCAACGAAAAGCTCCGTTCTAAGGCGAAGAAACATGTGATTCAGGTTAGCAAAATGATCTGCAAAACATTCGGAGCCCAATGCGAAGTTGAATTCAAAGCTGACACTTATCCCGTAACTCGAAATAATGAGAAGGTCGCCGTCAGAGTGGCTGAATCGTTACAAGGAATAGAGGGCACGCGAACCATTGAATGTGAGCCAATTCTCGGCGCAGAGGACGTCTCGAGGTTCCTTAGGAAGGCCCCAGGCACATACTACTTCCTTGGCACCCGGAATGAAAAAAAGAGATGCATATACCCTAACCATAGCCCACAATTCAATGTGGACGAGGAAGTTCTGAAGTATGGATCTGTTTCACTTGCTAGGCTAGCCATGGAATTTGGAGCAAACCATTAGGCTCTCGGTCGACTCTCTCGAAAACATGTAGGAAGTTACCTGCCAAGGTCTCATAGAACGTGCGTTGAAGTACAGTTATTACCTCGTAAATCACTATCTTTGATCTGACCCTCATGTTCTCGAGGATCCTCGTCGCTGTGGACGGTTCGCCGTTTGCCGAGAAAGCCCTGAAATGCGCAGTTGACTTGGCCAAGAAATACAATGCAAAACTCGTCATTGCCCACGTTGTCCTTCGGCGTTTCTATGCCGTCACTCCCTCAGAGGCCGGAGTCCTCGCCACAAGCGTCTTTGTTAAGGAAATGGAGGCCGAAGGGAAGGAGATAATCAGCAAAGCAGATGCTTATGCAAAGAGCCAAGGTGCAGATTACGAGTGCAAGCTTCTACAAGGAGTGCCGGCAGAGGAGATACTGAAGCTCTCTAAAACCGAGAAAGTAGACCTAATCGTAATTGGGAGCAGAGGTTTGAGTGAGGTTCGTGCGTTTCTCTTAGGGAGCGTCTCGGACAAGGTCAGCCATCACGCCAGATGTCCAACCTTCATCGTAAAATAGCGACCCTGGTACCTACTTCTCGCAGAGCACTATGTACACGTCTCCAACGTTCGTGCCAGTCGGCCCGGTTACTAGATTGTCGTCCAAAGCTCTGAAGAATCTGTAAGAATCGTTATTGTCCAAGAACGGCAGCGGGGTCATCCCCGTTTTTCGTGCCCGCATTAGCGTTTTGCCATCGGCTACTGCGCCGGCGGCTTTGCTATTGCCATCGATTCCATCAGTGCCTAATGCTGCAATAACCGCGCCATCAATGCCTGAGATTCTCTGAACTCCAGACAACACGGCTTCTTGATTTCGGCCCCCAATTCCACTTCCAGTGACCCTAACGGTTGTTTCCCCTCCGAAAATGAAGGCTCCCGATTTCTTGGACTCACGGTATCGCATGCGTTCTTGGGCTATGGTTGCGAGAAGCCCTCCCATGTTTGCGGAGTCCATCTCCACCGACGATGTGAGAAGGGAAGCTGGGAAATGCTTGTTCGCCAAAGCCCGCCTTGCAGCTGTGCAGGCTGTCTGGTTGTCGGCGATTATCAGGTTGTGGACGCGTCGAAAGTTCGCGGACCCTGGTTTTGGCGTATCAGGAATCGTTCCGCGGACTCCTCGCATGAGGTGCGTTCTGACATCTTCGGGAATCCTCTGCCAGAGATTATGTCGTCTTAGGATTGAGACGGCGTCGCTGTAAGAACTTGAGTCCTCCGCTGTGAGGCCGGAGGCGATGTCTGCAAGATTGTTGCCCGGCACATCCGATATGATCAACGACAAGATTGAGGCCTTGCAGAGCTCAACAAGCCTACCGCCCTTCAGTCGCGAAAGATGTCGCCTTACAACATTGATCTCGTGAATGGTAGCTTGACTTCTCACGAGTTCATCGGTCAGAGTTCGCTTGTTTTCAATCGAAATGCCCTCAGCTGGCGCAGGTAACATTGCCGAGCCGCCTCCTGAGATCAGACAGATGAGCAGCTCACTCTTCCCCATCCCGCTGACCATCTCAACTACACGCTCTGAGGCTTTCAGGCCCTCCCGGTCAGGAAGGGGATGACCAGTCAGGAAGCATTCAAACCGGTCGTCAGCTTTTCCCAGATGATGTCCTTTGGGTGCAACGAGAATTCCGTAGGTGTCGAAGTCCCGCAGCATTCGTCTCGTGGTGTTCAACATTGGGACGCTTGCCTTGCCTACCGCAAGCAGCATTACTCTGCTGAATCGAGAGAGCGAACATGCGAAATTGCCGACTGAAAGTCTACTGCCCTTTGCTTTTACTGCGGACCGCAGACATTGAGATGGCTCGACAGCGCGGAGCGCGGCTTCAAATGCATCTATGCAAAGGCGTCTTGCTCGCTGGTTTCGGAGTGTGACGCCGTTGCGTATGAGTTTCGTTTTATTGTGAATCATATGTTCGGAGTTCGAAGTTCGTTCCTGCCGTCCTCAATCTCCGATAAGAGGGAAGCGAAGTTGGAATTCAGTTGAAGGTGCGGTTCAAAGATGAAAGAGCAATTGACGCTTAGCTTGGGGTCGTGGAGCTGTCAGGAGTCCCGGTGCCGGTTTGACTGGGGGTTGGGGGCGTCCATTCTGTTGGTGCCTCTACGGGTGGTGTCTCAACGGGAGCTGGCATTGGAGGAGGAGTCTCAACTGCCATTGGTGGAGGGGACGGAGCTGGCTTACGTTTAGGTGCCGCTTTCTTCTTGGGCTTCGCTTTCATCTTTTTCATCATACGCTTCGCCTTTTTCTTCGCGCCTTTCTTGGTCTTGCGCTTTCTAGGCAAACAAATCACACGGCCCTATTGTCGAAGTCTCAGCGGTAATAAATCTTCACAGGAAATCGGTGCCGCTATCACAGTTTCGCGTCAATGCATATCGTGTTGAGACCTTAGCATGTGAGGCCTTAGGATTCGTGGCTGAGCGTGCCTAGGATTAGCACAATGCGAGTGTTCAAGATGTTTTGAACAATCCGCATGAGAATGAGATCTGTCCCTGGTCACGTTCGTCAGCCTCTGGGAAGGCTGCCGCTTTCGGCCAATTGAGATACTTCTCGCCTTGCCTTCTTCAGGTGGACAATTTGATGGACTCCGTCTTGCTCGGTGATTCCCTTAGCCGCGCGAAGATGTTTAGGATTTGATAAGTGCTTTATCAGGGCCAGCTGAAAGTCTCTGAAGAGAGTCGATGAGTTTGAGCGAAGCCAAAACTTCAGTGGAAGTTAGTTTTGAAGAATTCAAGAAGATTGATGCTAGGGTAGGAGTAGTAACCCAAGTTGACCGAGTGCCGAGGACTGAAAAACTGTACAGGATCCTAGTGGACCTTGGGCCGTTCGGTGTGAGACAGACGGTTTCGAGCCTCGTAGGATACTATGAGGCCAACGAGCTTCTCGGTAAGCGAGTGGTTTTCCTTTACAACCTCAAACCAACCAAGTTCGCTGGCGAGGTCTCGCAAGGCATGCTACTCGCCGCTGAACAAGGGGAGAAACTGGCTCTGTTGACGACGGACCGTGAAGTTCCGAATGGCGCAAGAATCACCTGATTTATTGTCGGGTCCACTGGCGGCATGGTCTAGAGACTATGTAGAAACTGTAGTAATTGGCGAAAATTCCAGTCACGTTCAATGTTTAAATGGAATGGCGGAGTATTTCAATTAAAATTCTCAGAGAGATTCGCCAGTTCTAGAGGTTGTCAATTGCCTAGGAAAGGTCCAACTGAACAGGACGTTCTACGAATAGTGATGGAACTCGGCGACATGGGCATACTTCAATCCGAACTCTGGAAGAAACTAACCGCAGACAGCCGGGAAGGTTCTCGCGCAATCCTAAGGCTAGAAAAGAAGGGCCTGATCGCCCGAAAGAAAGAGCTTCACGACGGTCGATGGACTTACAGGGTTTTCGCGAAACGCCGCTACTCAACAATTGATTCAATCGTGGACATACCCTGCGCCTTCTGCGATCTAATCGGTAACTGCCCGCAATCTTGGATCATGAACCCAAGCAAATGTGAACACTTAACGAAATGGCTGCAGACCTTGGCTGAGTCAGCGAGAGCGGTAGCGAAAAGTGCCGAGTGAATGGTTAAGGCAGCGGAAGAAGGATCACTTCCACCGCCTCGCGAAAGCGAGAGGTTTTCGTAGTAGAGCCACGTTCAAGCTTCTCCAGATCGTTAAGAAATATCAATTCTTGGTTCGGGGGGACTATGTCCTTGACCTGGGAGCGGCCCCTGGAGGTTGGCTTCAAGCCGCACACCAAGTTGTCGGCGGTGTTGGGTTTGTGTTGGGCGTCGACAAAGAAATCATTGCTCCGCTGAACCTTCGGAACGTTTCTACGTTGATTGGAGACATAACAAGTGATAAGGTTGTGGCTGACATCGCCGCCACTGGTCACCTACCGTTTGATGTTATCCTTTCTGATCTGGCTCCGAATGTTACGGGAGTTTGGGAGGTCGACAATGCGCGTCAGATTGAGTTGGCCAGATGCGCGTTGAAGGTTGCGCGGGCTGTTCTCAGGCCTTCGGGGAACATGCTCGTTAAAGTATTCCAAGGTTTGGATTTGCCAGACTTTCAGTCAGAGATGAAATCCGCATTCAACACTATGCGCATAGTGAAACCCCCTGCGAGCAGGGCCAAAAGCGCTGAACTATACCTGCTTGGGTTGGGCTTTCTTGGGTAGCTGTTCCACTAACTTGACTATCTGCTGTACCGGCGCGTCTGTTCTGAAGCCGCTAGGGTGAAAATGAGTTCGGGTCGCCTGAAACCCAGCGTCCCGAAGAGCAGAGAGCAGACTCTCAATTCTGGGGGGTTTTATCTTGTAACTGTGAGCTAAGGCATCTGTTCGGAAGTGAAACGATTCCGCGTCAAGCTCGTCGCCAATCAATGTAAGGATTCTCTGGGCCTCCGATAGGCGAGAGGTGGACAGGGTGGGTGCACGTTCAATCATTGCTTGCAGAGTTCTCCTATCCCACAATTGTCCAAGCCAAATTGGGCCACCCAGTTTGGTTTCTGACCCGCAGCTAGGGCAGCTGCTTCTTAGGGATTCCAAGGAACTTCGAGCTTCTCGGCTCAAGCACCTGGCGCAATATTCCAAGTAACCCAACTTCTTGGCTGCGTGGTTAGCCGGGGTTTTTCCCTTAATGATTTTGGCGTAGATTCGTGCGTAGTGATCTGTGGCATGGGAAAAGACTAAGTCAACTCCTAAATTGAGTCGTCCCGCGTCGGACACGAGAGTACTGGTTAATGTCCGGATGGCCATTTCCTTTTCAAATTCGCAGTGCACTGGTCTTACCCCGTATTTGCGAAAGCTTGCGGCAGCATTCGCTCCAGTGAGCGGTCCCATGTCCGTTGCAGTCGCAGCAATGACCCCGCCGTCAATGGTCGCACGCAAGGCTGACTCGAAGAAAGGTGCCGGGGAACCGAAAGGATCGAGGTCCACCAAATCAAAGCGATCCTCGGAGTGCTGTGAGAGCAACAAGGTGGCCTCCCGTTCAACCACAAAGACCTTGGCTTCAACCCCGTTGAGCTGGATGGTTCGTCGGGCAGCCTCAACAGTGTCAGGGTCTTTGTCCGCGGCCAGGACAGATGCAACGTTTGAGGTTTCGAGCACATACCGCACTGCCCTGACGCCTGAGCCCGTCATCGGGTCGCATACTCGAACATGCGTCCACACAGGAAAGTGGGAAGATGCAAAGAGGACTGCAAGGTCCCGGTTCAGGTTCATCTTTGGGTTATAGAAAACTCCCATGCGTCGTGTCGGCGCTTTCGGTGGAAGAACTATGGTCGCCCTCCCTTCGACGAGCTGCTTTGCTTCATCGGACAGCGGCGTCGGTTCGCGACTCAAGAAAGAATCACTCTCGCTTCGCCAGGCGTTCGGAGATCGTGTGAGGTAGTTCGTCCCGGTTGGTAGGCGTAACCTCGGAAATATCACGAGAGAATTTTGATTTGATCGAGGAGACCAGCGGGTGGGATGCTCGTTTGTGAATTGTGCAAACAAGCGGTTTAGACGTTTCAAGGACTGCTTGCAATGCTAAACTGAACGGTTCCGAATGTAGCTCCATGGGACCTATCTCGTCTACTGCAACTATGTCTGCTTCAATCAGCGCTCTCTCAATTGCAGCAACGCCTATGCGCTGCAAGTCTGACAAATTCACCCTGTATTTGCCCACGCGCGGCCCTTCGCCCTGATTGACATGTGCTAAGACTCCCTTTCGGCGAGTTAACAAGTCCTCGAGGTTGAAACCGACCCTGACGCCGTTTTCCCTAAGCTCCCCGGAAATCATGCCTCCGACTGTGCGTCCGCGGCTCTCCAACAGCTCGCAGACTCTTCGCACTACGGTGGTTTTCCCACACCCCGGTTCTCCGGTCAGGAAGATACGGTAATCGTCCATAACGGTAGCACGTGGAACCGCAGCTATTAACTTCTGAACTTCACATGTAGGTGAACACAGAAGTGCGGTCTATGAAGGGCGTGGCTGGTACAGATGATGCAGGACGCGGCCCGATCATAGGTCCACTGGTCGTAGCGGGCGTTCTCCTGTCCGGAAACCGAGACCGAGAGCTTGTAGCTATGGGTGTCAAAGATTCGAAAATGCTAACGCCTGAGGTAAGGTCCAGCTTGGTTGGCAGAATCAGAGAGATCGCAGACAACGTAAGTGTTGCCGAAGCTGCGCCGAAGGAGATAGATGAGGTTGTGTTGCATGGCGGAAAATTGAAAAGGCTAAACTTCCTCGAGGCGAAGTTGATGGCTCAAGTGGTAAACTCACTTGGCCCTGAACAGGTTTACGTTGACGCTTCAGATGTGAACGAAGAGCGCTATGGCGAAACGATTCGGGAATTTCTTCTACCCGAGCTAAAGAACGTTCGAATAATCTCGAAACATCACGCTGATAGGACGTACCCGGTGGTTTCGGCGGCAAGTATCATTGCCAAGGTGCACCGCGACGAAGCCGTAGCTGCGTTGCGTCGGGAGTGGGGTGACTTCGGCTCCGGGTACCTCACTGACCCTAAAACTTTGGATTTCTTGTGGGAGTGGAGGAAAACGCATCGCGAGTATCCGCCAATTGTTAGGCTGTCGTGGAAAACGATAAAGGAAATTGAGGAGGAGCTCGGTCAATCACGGCTTGAGCCGTAATCAGAAAGTTCCTTACTGCATCGAAGGCGTGGTTTAAGGTGTTTTTCGATTTGAACATCCATTGTCATTCTCGAGTGACTACGACCAGGGCGTGGTCCTTCTCGTAGGGTTCGAGTCGCACAGTCTGGAGAATCTTGAACTGCCTATGGCGAAGGATGTCGATCTCCTGTTTGAAAACGTCGGTGGGTTCCATCGTGACGTCGACGCTGCGGGATTTTATGGCTATCAGTGCCGAGCCGTTAGGTCGAAGGAACAGGTCCGCGTTATCTGCGAGAATCTTAGCTTGTTCCGGTTGGGCTACGTCGGAGTAGATGACATCAACGGTGCTGACAAGAGACTTGTACACTTCAGGTAACCTGGCATCCGAGAGGATGGGGTAAACGTTGGCACGGTGTTCGCAGAGGGTGTTTATGAGGTCCCGCATACTCCGTTGAGCGAACTCCACACAGTAGACTCGGCCGTGGGCTTCGACTATGTCACTTACGTGGCTCGCAGTTGTTCCCGAAGCCGAACCTAAGTACAGAACGCTTTTGCCGGGCTGAATGGGCATGCTGCTGAGGTTGCGGAGTATCGCTGCAGCGAGTTTACTCCTGTAAGCGTCCCATGTTCGGTACTCGGTCTCGCCATCTTTGATTAGCGTTTCACCATAGACGCTGATGCCGGGGGCGAGGTTCTTGGTGGCTAGGCGTTTAGTTCCATCTTCTATTGTTGCCCAAAAGACGCCCGCGAACGGGTCATATGGTCTAACGTTTGCGCCCA
This sequence comes from Bathyarchaeia archaeon, assembly GCA_049513715.1. Lineage (GTDB taxonomy): Archaea > Thermoproteota > Bathyarchaeia > 40CM-2-53-6 > 40CM-2-53-6 > FEN-987. The sequence goes on from JBEKVV010000001.1 coordinate 564,622, forward strand.
AAGCTTTTCTTCTTCGCTGGTATAGGCGTCTTGTATTTTTCCTTAATCTCGTCGATTTTCTTCTTCACGTCGTCCCTGAGCTTCTCACCCATGAAAGTGCCACCAAAGGCGTCCACTCTTGCGGCGATGCTGAGTTTTCCTGATAGTGTTCTGGCGATTTTTCCTCGTTGCCAACGGGGTGATTGGTGGATTGCGGTGTATTGGAAAATCACTCCGTGTTTGGGTGGTCTTGCTCCGGTCTTCAAGGATCTGAAGAGGGCTTTCTCTGCCCCGAGAACTTGTAGAGTGCTGGCAGGCATTTTTGCAAGGTTGTTAAGGCTGCCTGCAATTGAAATCAACCTCGCAGAGAGAGCGGACCCAACAATTGCTGCCATGTTGGGAGCCACTTCCTTCAACACTTCTTCAACGTAAGATTCACTCTTCCCTCTGAACTTGTTGAGGTCAAGCATGAGGCCGCAGAAAGATTGCAGCACTGCCAAATCCGGTTCGGCAATTTCCGCCCCCATTGATCTTCTTGCAGCCGCGGCGATTTCCTCAGCTTTCTCTTTGGGAATGTCCTGTGCGACTAGGTTGTCGTGGGTGAACTTGTTGCGGTTTCCCAAAGTCGCGACAAGGCGGGCGTAGGTGTCGTGTTTTTCGACGAGTCTGTCCATTTCAGGGAAATGGAGCCCATACCATTCCCGCACTCGTCCCGCAAGCAAGTTCAAGGTTTTGTCCAAATCGTCCATTGCACGTACGGCTTGGACTGCGCTAAGGTCTCGGTTTGCGGCTGCAAGGGCTATTCCCGCGCGTGCGATTTGCAGAGTGACTTGCCTGACGAATTCATTGTATGACGCCGGCGTTTCGAAGATTTGTGACTCCAAGGACTGCTTCTTCAGCCAACTATCTCTGCCCTTCCAGTCTGAACCCAAGCGCTTTCGAAATTCGTCAACGGGTTTTTCACTTTTGACGGAAACGGTTAGTTTCCCTTGATTCTCAGCTGCCTTTGCTGTTGCCTCGACCTCGAAAATGAGGGGGGAGTACTTAGCCTGAGCGCGCTTCAAAGCGTCCAATACGGTTGCTGTGAGCTGGCCGTCTTGGATCTGCTTCAAACTAACGGCGGCCTCCCGTGGCTCACTTGAGAAAAGAGCTTTCTCAATTACGTCTGCGTTTTCATCGATTATGAAGAGGCCAGCAGCTGTCTCGATAACGTAGGCTTTCAAATTCAATTCTCTCCGATTTCGGTCATCGACCGTTAAAACGGCCTCAACGAACCGTAGATGCCCGCGACTTGAATAAACCTTTGTTAACTAGGGCATAAAGCGAGCGTCGGAATAATAGGCAACTCGCCCTCCTACCACAGTCATCAGAACTCTCATATCAGGAATTCTTGATGGCAGGACCTTTCGCGGGTCTTCGTCAAGGATAACTAGATCCGCGTACTTGCCAGGAGAAATTGTGCCTTTAACGTTCTCTTCGAAAGATGCGTATGCCGCATCACGAGAATAAAACGCAATAGCCATCTCAACACTTACGGCCTCACTTGATCCAGGTCTATCTACTGCTGCCGCAGTCCCTGCAAGAGGTGGTAGCAGGTCGAATGGACAGTCAGAACCCGCGACGGTTCTGATTCCAGCTCGGAGCAGGCTTGAAAACGGATATGCGAATAGAGCACGCGCTGTTCCAAGCCTTTGTTCGGTCCAGAAATCCGATACGATAAAGTGTGGTTGTATCGACGCGATGATACCTGAAGCAGCGAACCTCTTGATTAGCTCGGGGTTGAGTACGGAGGCATGCTCGATTCTGTGTCTGAGTTCTTTTTTGGGGATCTGCGATTGTGCCTTCTCAAATGCTGACAGCGCCATCCCAACGGCTCTGTCGCCTATCGCGTGTGCTGCAATTTGGAAATCGGAGCTGTGTGCTTCGTGGACGAGTTTGTCGAGTTCTTCCTGATTGTAGATTGTTACGCCTCGGTTTCTTGTATCGTCAGCGTATGGTTCATGGAGCGCTGCAGTCCGCGCACCTAGGGAGCCATCGGTGAAGATCTTGACGCCTCCGATGCGAACCCATTCATCGCCCAACCCGGACCTGATCCCCGCTTGTTGCGCGATTTTCATTTGGTCAGCTGGGATGAATACGTAGAACCGAAGTTTCAGCTTTCCTGCCGCTTTCAAGTTGAGTAGGGCTCGAAGCTCTGACTGTGAGCTTGTTATGCAATGTACACTCGTGATGCCTGCTCGGAGTGCGATTTCACTGGCCGCTAATGTTGCTCGCTCGAAATCCTCACCGGGTAGGTGCGGAAGAACTAATTCGACCAATTCGACTGCTTTTTCGCGTAGAATGCCTGTTGGTTCGCCTGCTGCGTCGCGGTCAATGATGCCGCCTGCAGGGTCGAGTGTTTGGGTTGTGACGTCTGCTGCTTTGAGTGCCGCCGAGTTTACGACACAAATATGGCCACAGACCCTCCTAAGAAGAACTGGGTTGTTTGGAGATACGTCGTCGAGGTCGTGCTTTGTTGGGTACCTCTTTTCGGTGAACTTCTCTTGATCCCAGCCGTCCCCATGAATCCACTTGTCCGAGCCATCCGCTCTTTCTGCCACGAGTCGTTTCATCTCAGGGATGCTGTGTACCTCGTGGAGGTTGATGTGGCCCAGCGTAATCCCGTGCCAGATTAGGTGATTGTGGCAGTCAATGAAACCCGGCAGCACAGTCGCGCCCTGTAGGTCTGTGACGCGCGTGCTTGGTCCGGCCAGGTTTGCTATGGTCTCACTGGTGCCAGTGGCTACTATCTTGTCGTCTAGGATGGCGATGGCTTCCGCTACGGGATGCGTAGGGTCCATTGTGAGAACATTGCCGTTTAGGAAAACGTGTGAAGGTTGAAAAAACCTTGAGGTAGTCTGTACGTTACTTCTTTTCTTTCTTATCGTTCTTCGTGGTCTTCCACGGTGCGATGATTTTTTGGATTTTCTCTGGCCACTCAATTTGGCCGCCGCATTTGTCGCAGTATTTAGCTTGGAGAAAAACCTCTTGTTTGCAGTTCTCGCAAAAGAACCGTTGCTGTTGCTTCAGTTTCTCTGTCACTGTTAAATCTGTAACCCCCAGTCGCTGTTCTCCATAGGCCGTATGTGTGAATAAGTTGCTTTACGCCGTTTTGGGCTCAAAATAAGTCGAATCCGAGCCTTTGCCTTCACAGCATCAATGCAAAGGTAAGCCGATGGAAACGTACCACGTCTGGCGCAGGTTAGCTCTATGTTACGGTTACGGCGTTTGATTGATACCCTGTTGCCCCGTCTGGGAACGGTTGGCGGGATTCGGGGTCTTGTAGTTGTCCGTTTCCGTCAGTTGCCCTCACCATGAGTGTGTAGGTTCCTTTTCCGGGTGGTGTCCATGCGTACGCCCAAAGAACCCATGAGTATGGGGATCGCGGTTTCTTGAGAGTTGCAGTGTTCCATGTTTTTCCACCGTCACTGCTCACTTCCACTTTGCTGATGCCCCTATCTCCAGCGAAAGCTACGCCAGCTATTGGCAATGTTGCACTTGCTGGAGTTTGCGATGGGGGGTAGTATATGATGGAGGTTGTGCTGATTCGAGCATCGTTCGTCCATCCCCTCTCCTGCCAATACCCCATGTACACTGTGTCAGTTAGGTCAATTTCCGTTATCCATTTGGCGTTCATCATGCCATACAATCCCGGAACTATCGCGCGAAGAGGAAAGCCATGCTCGTTAGGCAGTTGTGCGTCGTTCATCTTGTAGGCTAGGAGCGCGCCGGGTTCCATTGCACGATCGAGTGGAACTCCTACGGTGTACCCATCGGCGCACCGGAATACCGCGTACTTAGCGCCCTGTCCCAGACCGGCATTGGTGAGTACTGTGGCCAATGGGACGCCAGTCCACTTGGCATTACTAATTAGTGCACTTGGTGGGTTGATGTTGTTGCTCACGCATTCCAATGTTGCGTACTGATCTTTCGTGGGCAACGCCATGAGGCTACTGTTCGTCAGAGTAAGAGGGTTGTTCACTTTTCCTGCAACCTTGAGCGTCCAGTTATTGAAATCCAACTGCGGCAAAACCGCGTTTATGTCGACCCTGTAGAAGATTCGGTCGTCAGTCACTTCGGATATCACTAGGTCCCTGATTCTTGAGTCTTGGAATATGGGTGGCAAGTCAGAGAACTCGGGTTCGACGGGCTGGTTGTCTATTGGAATTGATGTACCGCTGCCAACAACTGGTTGTCCAGAGAACAGTGAAGCACCTATCTTTGAGGCGACACCAACAAGTACGAGGACTGCGGCTCCGATGGCCAGCTTCAGTAAGAATCCTCGGCGCGATGGCGAGGCGGGTGAACGGGGTTGTTCTGCCTTTGCGAGCTCTATACGGGCCGCTTCGATCCTGACTTCGTACAGGAATATCGAAGCGTATCCGAGATTAAGGACGACCGTCAAGGTGATCGCCATCACCCAACCAAATAGAGTGGAAAGCAGATAGACGGTGGACGCCCTTGCAGCCATTAACGCAAGGCCTATGATAGTTGGGATGCCTGCCATGACCGGCAATGCTTGGGTACGTCTGGTTTGCAGCTGTCCCTTGGAGATGACTCCTGCGGCCGCGCCGATTACGCCGTAGAGAAGGCAATACAGACCAGCGGCAAAGATGAATGTGCTGTATTTTGCGTATTCGCGCAGGGTGTCAACAGCAACAGATTGTACCGAGCCGGGGACGAGTGAGACCATAAATGCGAAGATTGCTTCGGGTGGGAAAGGCAATCCAAGAAAATCGCTCGTGATATAGGTTCCGATTGTAGCCAGTGCTCCCGCAACGGATCCAAACAGAAACAACTTGCGGTAGCTGAATGGAAGGGTCGGGTTGATGTTAGGCAACGCTCGGTCACAGGTATGAGGCGTCTGGCGGTGAAATTAACGGTTTTACCAGATTATACCCAATTGTCGCCATAGTGATTTAAGAGCAGAACCCCTGAGGGTTCAATCCGATTCCGCAACGGGTTGGTTTAGGTTTGTCGAGTGTGGTTCGGCGCATTCTGTGGTGGGTGTTCACTGGGAACCGCGGGGGGCCGAACCGCGCCCGCTTGGTTGTGGCTTTGAAGGCGCAGCCGATGAATGCAAACCAACTCGCACAGAAGCTCAGTATGGATTACAAGACCGTTCGCCATCACTTGCAAGTTCTCTTGAAGAACCATTTAGTGGTTGAAGCAGGGGAGGGTTACGGTGCGATGTACTTCGTCTCACCGGAGCTTGAGCAAAACTATGACGAGTTCACCAAGATCTGGGACAGAATCTCCTCAGTCAGCCCGAGGGTATGAGCCAAGTATCTTCAGAAATGTCGTGGAGTCCCCGATTGCCTCGAGCGCTTCAGCACAAACCTTGTCTGTACGATGGCCGTGGAAGTCAATGAAGAAATGGTACTCCCAAGGAGTCGTCCTCGTGGGCCGCGATTCGATTTTTGTCAGATTGATCTGCCTATCAGCAATCTCACTGAGGGCCCTGTGAAGCGAGCCTGGGACATGTTTCGTTCCGAACACAATTGATGTCTTGTCGTTTCCGGTCCGCGGCATATCCTCTTTTCCAATCATGAAGAATCTTGTGAAATTGCCGGAAAGGTCCTCGATGTTTCGTTGCAGGATAACCAAGCCGTAAAGCTCTGCGGCTCTCTCGCTGGCGACAGCAGCTGCGCCCTTCAGCTTCTTTTCCGCAATCATGCGAGCACTGCCTGCTGTGTCGTAAGCTGGGATGGCCTCAATTCGTAGAGTGTCGAGGAAGTTCGCGCATTGAGCTAGGGCTTGCGGGTGTGAGTACACGGTTTTCAGGTCGGAGATGGCCGTCCCAGGTTGGGCAACCAGACAGTGGGCGACTCTGATCTTTGCCTCACCTCTAATTTTGAGGGGTGATTCTAGGAGCATGTCGTAGGTTTGATTCACGCTTCCCTCAAGCGAGTTCTCTGCAGGGACTATGCCGAAGTTCGATTGCCCGTCCTCAACCGATTTGAAGACTGCACGTATTGTTCGTGTGGGCATTGTGTTTGCATTTTGAAAATGTGCCATAGCTGCCTGTTCACTGTAGGCGCCGTGCTCTCCTTGAAATGCAACCGTTAACGGATGATTTGATCTTGACAACTTGATATACCCACGTCTTGATGAGGCTTGGTTTGGATTACGCTTGCTCTAAACTGATTTGGTATTGATTTGGGTGAAAGTAGATAATGAGTCCTATGCCATAGTCGAATATGATGCGATTTGGCTGGGATTATGCTGCAGGCCGCAGCCCTCTTTTCGTTTCTCAATGTTCTGTTACTGCTGGGGCTGCTTGCGATTTATGTTGGCAGTTACAGGAGGGTGCGGGCTGAATTCACAGCCGGCCTGATCTTCTTTTCCGCAATCTTCTTGGTGCAAAACCTATTGGCTGTGTATTCTTACGTGGCGATGTTCATGTACTTCGCCTCGGGTGTGGGTGGGTTAGTTTTGGCGGTCGCTGTAGCGGAGACGGCTGGTTTGGCTGTGCTCTTGTGGATGAGTGTTCGCTGAACAAAAACGGGTGATGGCGCCGAAACCGGGGTTTGATTGTTGCAGAAAAAAAAGAAGTCCGTGATTCGTGATTACAGGTCAGGCACCTTCGACAAGCGAGTTGCCTATGGTCAGAGGGAGCGAAAGTTGGCCCTTGTCGCGCGTGGAGTCATGCCGGGTTTCAGGGTTCTTTGCAAGACAGAGAACTCGGCTAGGAACCTAGCGTATTCACTTAGGATTAGGGCGGCGCGGGTTGAGTCGGCTGATTATGCTCGGTTCGGTTTGAAAGTCAAGGTTGAAGGTAGAAAGGTGTACGTTCGCGGGACCAGAAAACCGGCGCTCAACTAATCAATTTCCATAACGTATGTCATCATTGTTTGCGTTCTCAGGACACACGACTGTTAACGGTGCAAATCGGAACCTATAAACAACCAACCGAAACAATAATGCTGTTAGGTATGGCTTTGCCCGATTCTCTTTGGTTAAGCGAGCACGAACGCCAAGAAGCCGCATGCCCGTACTCGGAGAAAGTTTGTTTGGAATGTGAGTTTGCAGAACGCCTCCTATTGACCGGTGTTCCGGTGGACTGCAAACGGGGTCACATTGAGAAGGTCAAATCGCTCTGGCATTACATGTTCAAAGGCTACAGACGCTCGTAAGCGACTAGGAATTCCAAGTCTCAGGTGCCTAGCGGAAGCTATTCGGGAGATTGTTAACCCGGAAGGAAATAGCTCATAAAGTGAACCCCGTACTATGAGGCGATGTACTAATCGAGGAGATAGCGCTGCCGCGAAAGAAACAACCCAAGAAACGAAAGACCGCATCCACGCGCCCAAGGCCACGGGCCAGAAAAGCCCAGAAACAAGCCACAGTCTCGAATAGGGCCTTGATCGCCATTATCATGTTGCTTTTCATGCTGCACCTTTTGGATGAGCGAACCTTCAAGACCTACACAAGGAGTTTGACTCCAAAGAAGCGAAGAAGAACCGCGAGAAAACGAAGCCGACCGAGGAAGAGAGCTAGGAAACCCTCTCGCAAACGCAGATAGGCCACTGCACGATGCTAACAAAGCATTGAACCGTCGTTTTGGTGTGTGTGCGCACCACTAGACCGCCCACACACACGGACGATTGAACGTGCACGTTAATAGAACCCGGTCGATATTCTCAGCTTAGGATGAGTTGCTTGAAGAAACCTACGAAAGAGGACGCTAGAATTATGCTGCAACTTGAGGAATTGCTTTTGATGGAACCTAACCAGATAGCAATGCATTGGTTTTGGCGGATGTTTAACCCACAAAAACTCGCGAGCCGAGAAGAAATTCGAAAAGCATATCCAGCCAACTCTGAAGGACAACGATACTTCGACCGAATTTCAGCATTCTGGGAGTCCGCAGGCACCCTCGTCAAGAACGACCTATTGAATGAGCGATTGTTCTTCGACCGCTTCCTCGTGAAACCCTATTGGGATGCTCTGAAGCAGGTGATTTTCTCGGATCGGGAGGAGACTAACGAGCCACGGGTAGGCGAGAACTTTGAGTGGCTAGCGATGCGAGAAGAAACATGGCGAAACGCAGGTCTTAGGAGAAGTAAGACAAAAACCACTGGCAAGTAGTCGCTAAGATACAACCGTTCAATAACGTCTTCTATGGTTCCTCGTTTCGTATTCGTTCCATTAGCTGAAGCGTCAGATTAGAAACGATTCCAGCTAGTTCTTCTTCATTTCCGTCCAAGTACATGCCCTTAGCATCCAGGGCTGCGTGCAGAGTCGAAATGAAATCCGTAGTGCTGGCGAATCTTAGGTAACCAACATCCGACCTATCTGTCAGGAGAACGGATTCATTGTCATCGGCGAGGTCGGATAGTTTCACATAGTAGGCGCGTATGTTACGAGAGTATCCTACTGCGATTCTGATATTCTCATATTGCCCGATTTCTTGGTGCACGTTGTTTTCTTCGGTCACTTTTCTTAGACTCAAACTTGGATTCGAAGAATCAATTACAACGAGCGATATTTCAGCGTTCGTTCACTTTTCTTGACACGACCCTGACCTCCTTCTCAATTCATGACGGACGAGCGACGTGTTAGCTGGGCTGTCTAACTCAAACAGGAGGCGTCTTCCAATGGTGCAGGCACCAGAATTTGAACTCTGATTATGTGTGTGGGTCTGGTGGTGCGAGCTTCGTAATTTGAACAGTCGTTTTTGTGTGGGTTGGGTGGTGCGGCCGCCGGGATTCGGACCCGGGTTTCCTCGCTGCGTTCGTGCAGCTTTGAGGCTTGGGAAGCCCCCGTCATAGACCAGGTTGCCCTTCCACCGCTTTCTCGGTGGGAACTGGACCACGGCCCAGCGGAGTATCCCTCTCGCGCTCACAAGGCCAGCCACGACGACCGCAGCTGTGGAAAAAGTGGGGCTGGGAATAAAAGGCTCGCGACATCGACGAGCCGAAGGCTGAGTTTTCAAAGTCAATGGTTGTATCCGCAGTTGTTTGCGTTCGAGGTTGTTTAATATGCCGACCTTTCGGGATATGGCAATTTCAGTGTTAAGGTATGCAAACTTTCCAAGCTTCAAGAATTGCTGGCGGACTCTTGGCGCTCACCGGAATCTTGGGAATCGTAATTTTGGACCTTGATCAAGTCCTACGTGGCGCTCCGATGCACTATTACGCGCTCATCGCTTTTGTAATCGTCGATTTCGCTGCGGCGGGTCTTGCGCTCGCCAAACCCGGCAAGACAGCTTTCACTGCGGGTGGAGGTTGGGCTGGTTTCAGAATTTTGCTACAGATAGCAGACCTTTCACAGGCGCATCTCTACCAGTTCAGATACACGCAGTTCGCTGATTACTTGTTCAACCCGATGAGCTCGCTATCCAGTAGTCTTGGAAATCCGCTTGGAATTCCAGGGGCTGCCATCGACCTAATTGTCATTTTGGAGATAATCGTGGTAGCTTTGGCTTGGAAGGCTCGGTCGACTGTCCAAGCTAAGAGTTGACGCCAGTCTAGCCCATCATCTCAAATTTCTTCACGAGTTTCCTGTCACGAGCAAGGCTACGCAAAGGCTTTGCCGCGACACTCGCCTCCTCCAATCGGCCGAGGGGAAGTAGGGCCAAGACTACGCTGACACAAGAAACCCTCTGGTCCCCATGAGCCAATGGTACGTCATCTTGAGGTTGAGGGTTATGTTAGTACGATCTCCATGCGTCTGTTGATTCTACCCTTGTTGTCGGTTTTGACTACTTTGATGCTCTGAATCTCTTTCGTGTTCGCAACGTGTGTTCCGCCGTCGGCTTGGAAGTCCACGCCTTCTATGTCCACAACACGAACTTCGGTGATCTCCGGGGGCAGAAGGTTGATTTTAGTTCTGATTAGGTCAGGTTGCCTCATCGCCTCGTCGCGGGGAAGGAATCTGATAGAAATTGGATGAGCTTCCTGAACGACTCTGTTGCAGGCGGTTTCGATCTCCCGGACTCTGTCTGGGTTGATTTCCTGCAAGTCGAAGTCCATTCTCGCGCGGTCCAAGTAGATCTGCCCGCCCGTAACTAGGCCCCCGTACATGTGATACACGAGACCGCAAAGAACATGCAGCGCTGAGTGGTAACGCATGAAAGTGTAGCGCCTGTTCCAATCAACGGAGCCATGAACAGAAGTGCCTTCGGGTGGTGGCGGTCCCTTCAATTTGTGAAGAACGGTTCCTGTTTTCTTTGAGACGTCCACAACTTGTGCTTCTCCGGCTGCCCAGCTGATGGTTCCCGTGTCGTTGGGTTGGCCTCCTCCCGTTGGGTAGAATGCGGTTCCGTCCAAAACAACCGCGTCAGTCTCTGCTTTCGCGACACTGGTGTCGAACTCGCGCAAGTAGTGGTCTTTCAAGTAGAGCAGTTCTGTCATTGTCAACCCACAGGGACTGTGATTTAGGTTCCGTAATTTTGGTTTATGGTTTGGCTACTTCGTTGTCGTGTGTTGGCAGCTGAATCATCAGCGACCTCGCAACATCTATGGATTCTTCTCTTGCTCTGTCGGCTAGGCTATCTGCCAGCTGAGAAACGTGACGAAGGGGTTGGGAGATGTCGAATAGTGGTTTGATTTCTTGCTCGAACCCCTTGAAGATCGAGCCATCCCCACAGATTCCCCTCAACATTTGTTCCACCACAATTTTCGAGCGTTTGGTTACGATGTAGTCGGCGCAGTTGAGATCCTCCAGGAGCGAGGATAAAGCACTGTCATCTGAGGAAAACTGGTGGGCTGAGCCGTTGCAGACCTCCGTCGCGTCCCGCACAAGGTTCTGCCTGTAATCCAGCCGGTCAATGAACCGACGCACAAGTTCTTCTGTTTCGAGAATTGGCACTCGGTTAAAAAGACGAACACGCGGAAGTGATAGGAGGGTCTCGATTGGCCTCGGCATTTCTGCCCCTGAAGTCTGATGGAGTGGCTTTAAACGGTTACGTTTGATTGGCAGAAAATAGGGGAGGCTAGGCCTCCATGAAGTCTTCCGCCTTTTGCGGCTCAGGTGACAGGCCTTTGCGCTTCCGAATGTCAGTGATCACTTGCATGAGCAGCGATTGAGGCACCGGTTGCCAATGTGAAAATTCGAGCCCCCAGAACGCTCTACCCTGTGAAGCGCCGCGCATCACTTCTGAAAGGTCGAACGTTTCTGCTGTGGGAAGTTCTCCGACAACATATACTAGGTGGCCGCGTTGGTCTACTGAAACGATTTTTCCGCGTTTCTGCGAGATTACACTGGTTGCTGCCCCGAGGAGTTCTGGTGGAACCTTGACGGTTATCCTCTGAACGGGCTCTAAGAGGACGGGGTTGGCGTTGAGGAAAGCGACGAAGAAGGCCCTGCGGCTCATGGGCATAATTTGGGCCGGGCCCCTGTGGACGGGGTCTTCGTGCAATGAAATGTCTGAGATCTTTGCTTTGACTCCACGAATTTGCTCGTACGCCAATGGGCCTTCCTTGATCCCCCAGCGGTAACCGGCGATGACCATCTCCTTCACTTCCTGAAGGTACTGCGCCCCTTTCGTCACCTCAACTAACATGTTGCTCCCCTCGTCGACGCTCCAGACTCCACGGGCTTCGTCTGGCGGCCAGCCTTCGTCGCGCAGAATCTTGGCCATTTCATGTTTGTCTTGGTACTCGCCAATTTTTCCTTCCTTGATCATGGTTACGATCTTGTCAGGGAGCGGTTCGATGGACAAGTAGATCTTGTTGTGCTTGTTGGGCGATTTGCCTTCGACAGGCCCTGCCGCGCTCCTTACGCTTTCACGGTAGATCACGATTGGGGTTGATGTAACGATTTCAAGGCCAGTTTTGGTGATGAGGGTTTGGGCGATTTCTAGGTGAAGGGTTCCCATACCTGCGATTAGGTATTCCCCTGTTTCCTCATTGATTTTCGTGACAAGGTTTGGGTCTTCGATGCTGAGCTTCCTGAGTAGGTCGACGAGTTTTGGAAGGTCGCGGCTATGCTTCGGCTCGACAGCCATTGTAACGACCGGCTCGGTTACGTAGTGGACTGCCTCGAATGCAGCTATGTCTTTGATTGTGGAAAGGGTTTCACCAGCTCTTGCCGCATCAAGGCCAAGGAGGGCTGGTATGTTTCCCGCGCTTATGGTCCCAATAATTTCCCTGTAGGGTCCCATGAATATGCAGACTTGCTGAACACGTTGGTCGACGCGTGCACCAAGAAGGTGGAACGTTGAACCCTCCTTAATGGTTCCAGAGAACAAACGCCCGCTCGCCACAACACCAGCTTGCGGGTCCACGACTATGTTAGAGATTGCCATGACGACCGGACCGTTGTCGTCGCAGTTCATCATCGCCTGGCCAACTTCGCTGTTAATGTCTCCCTTCCAAATCTTGGGAATGCGGTATCTCTGGGCCACGTGTGGCGGCGGCATGGATTCAACAGCCATGTTGAGTATGGCTTCGTGCAGTGGCGCACGGTCCTTCAGTGTCTCCACTTTGTCGTTTAAGTATGCGTCAACAACGTCTGAGAACTTCACACCCTTCTCCTTCGCGATTTCCGCGTTAAACCCCCACCGATCCTTGGCGGACCCCATTGCAACAGTGTTGCTTGCGAAGCCTACCTTCCACTTTTCCCGGTATTCAGGTTCCGCGTAAAGTTCAATGAGACGGTTGAACTCGGTGATAATTCTACCAATGCGCTCCTGGATCTGCTCAGAGTTCAACCGTAGCTCCTTGATTAGGCGGTCAATCTTGTTGATGTATAAGACCGGTCGAACCCGCTCTTCCAATGCCTGGCGGGTTACCGTTTCGGTTTGAACCATGATTTCCTCGACGGAGTCGACCACGACAACTGCGCCATCAATGACTCTCAGGGACCGGGTTACCCTGCCCGAGAAGTCTACGTGGCCGGGGGTGTCGATGAGGTTAATGACGTATGCGATTCCGTTTCTCTCGTGCAGCAAGCTAATGTTTGCCGCTTTGATGGTCATCTGGCGCTTCTGCTCTTCCTCCATATAGTCCAAGGCTAGCGCTGTGCCAGCCATGCCTGGTGACAGAAGGCCTGCAGCGGCAAGGAGGGAATCGCTCATCGTCGTCTTTCCGTGGTCGACGTGGGCGATGATGCCCATATATTCCGGACGCAGAACTCGACTACGCCTTTCGGATCTGGTCCTTGTTCGCTATGATCTTCTGAAGTTCCGTTGTGCTCTTGTAACGGACCATTTGTTCTCAACTCGACTTTGAAATTCGCGATGGCAACAAGGCTCAATCTCATTTATGCATTACTGTTGAAGGCCCTGTCAAGTCTCCGTCGGTTCGCGAACTGCTTTTTGCGTGTCAAAAGTCGTCGGGTGATTGAGCGATGATGCCAGTCGCCCTTGGTCTTGGCGCATTTCGCGGTGATTTCTGGTCGCGCGTTAAATACATCAAACATGACAGTCTAGACCGAACTTTCAATGCGAACCATCTTCAAACTCTATTTGCTTCTTGTCCTCGGTATTCTGGCTTTCTTCGTTGGTTCAGTATTAGGAGCCCTTTCATCTGGCAGACTAGTGCTCTCGCAATCAATAGAATGGGCGACGGGCATAGTTGCGATAGCAGAATCAGTTATGGCATTCGCGATATTCGTTTCCGCCACACTAGATGGTACGATTTTTTGTGCAACAAAGAGCAAAACACTATGCACATATCAACGATGAAGTATTGAAACCGCTCACGACGATAGAACTCGAAACTCAAACGAAAACTCCAGACATCCGGAAAATAGGCGACATTTACGGCTTCTATGTTAAACTTCCAAGACATTCCTACTTCTATGATGATGCGATTCTGCACTTACAGCTATCAAACCCAACAGTCGCCAGCAACCTAAGCGCCCTACATTCTAGAGTGAGTGAACATAGTGCTGAAATGAGCGAAACAGACGATTTCATAGTAACGAAAGTAAATGAGGCATTGAGTAGCCGTAAACTCGAATACGACGGCACGGGAAACGCATTTTTCAACATTATACAAATTCTCAGTGAGGGGTGGCTTCACTATATCCACCGCATGGATGCCTCTGTCGTGCTGCCGTGGTTGCGACGAACATATCCTCGTATGGATGAAGGTCGTTCCTTGTATCTAGCGGGCACTTTGGTCTGGGAAGAACGTACAGCGGGTGAAAGAGATAGAGTGGTCGAAGCGGTTGAGAGTCTAGCGGCTGATACTGAGATTTTGCACAAAATCGAAGGGCTTGAAAGCTCGAAGAAGAAACTTGAGGCTACCATAGACGAAATTGTTGGAGAAGCACAAGAACTAAGCATGGCAATCGAAAGTGATGGCTACACCGGAAAAGCCGACTGCTGCCCTACCATCTGGCGACTGATTACGACTTACTGGTTGAGCTAGTTGGTTGTCTTGTTGTTGAAGTATTCGCCTAGTACGGCTCTTACGGTTTCGGGTACAGATTCAAGTTTTCGGGCTTTTCGTTCTTGCTCTAACGCCTTTACCATGTCGTCTGACATGGCTACCATTATCTTGTTCATTGCCAAAGGCTACACGCCACAGGGAGGATAAGGGAGGGTGATGGCAACGTGCGTTGATGGGTCAATGAGTGGTCGTGATGTTGCGGACCTCTACGACGCCAATGATAAGAGATTCACAATGTACTCCTTAGAGGACTTCTAGGTAAGGCTAGGCGAGCGTACTGTGGGCTTCAACCTTTCACCCATCGTAGTTAAGCAACAACTCAAACTGGAAGATCTGAAGGGGCGAAGCCTTGCGGTCGACGCAAACAACATGCTCTACCAATTCCTAGCGCTGATTAGGATGAGAGACGGAAGACCCTTCACGGACGCTCAAGGGCGCACAACCTCGCACCTGGTAGGTCTGTTGCTCAGGACAACTCGGCTCATAGCCGACTACGACATTCGGCCTGTCTTCGTTTTCGATGGGAAACCCCCCGAATTGAAAATGAAAACATTGCGGGAGAGACGCGCGTATCGGGAACGTGCAAGGAAGGAGTGGGAGGATGCCGTAAGCGCGGGAGATCTCTCGAAGGCGTGGTCAAAGGCTACGAGAATGAACTCGCTCACACAGGAAATGCAGGCCGATGCACGAACCGTTCTCTCTCTGCTTGGTGTACCGTTCATTCAGGCCCCTGAGGAGGGGGAAGCTCAGGCAGCGCACATTGCAGCTAAGGGCGATGTTTGGGCGGCGAACAGCCGAGATTACGATTCCGTCCTCTTCGGGGCCCCACGTCTTGTCCGGTACGTGACGATCTCAGGCCAAGAATTCCTTCCCAGCAAAGGCGTCGCTCGGCCCCTGATTCCTGAACTGATTGAGCTGCAGAGGTTGTTGGGCTCGCTGGGTATTTCTAGGGAGCAATTGGTCGACTTGGCAATTCTGGTGGGCACAGACTTCAACGAGGGTGTTCACGGGGTGGGGCCAAAGACCGCGCTTAAACTCATCAAAGCCCATGGCCGCCTTGAAGAGCTGCCAACCCAATATCGAGATAAACTCGCCAAGAATCTGACTGAGCTCCGTCAAATGTTCCTGAATCCAACCATAACAGATTCGTACGAAATCCGCTTCGAAGGACTCGATGAAAACGGATTGTTTCGTTTCCTTTGCGATGACCGGGGCTTCTCCAAGGGCCGAGTAGAGTTGGCGGTTAGGAGAATGAAACAATTCTACGCCCGGGAACGGTCCACACTCACTTCGTGGTTGGAACCTCAGTCGGAGGATTCGTAGGTGCCGGATCTAACCCCGTTCAGCAAGTTCGCAGATGTTTGCAGGGCCTTGGAGAGTACAACCAAACGAACCGAAAAGGTGGTCTACTTGGTCAAATTCCTCAAATCACTCACCCCGGACGAGATTCAGCCGGCGGTTTCCTTCCTTACCGGCCGACCTTTTCCGGAGTCGGATGAACGCGTCCTAGATGTCGGTGGGCGGACACTCTGGAAGATGAACCGCGGAGGTGGCCAATCTGCGTTGGTCTCCAAACCTGCAACCATCCTAGAAGTCCTCAGGACTTTCGATAGAATAGCATCATCCTCAGGGCCGGGTTCAAGACAGCGAAAGGAAACCCTGGTCGAAACTCTCCTAAACAAACTCCCTCCTTCAGATGCGGAGCATTTGACGCGAATCATTTTCGGGGAGATGCGAATTGGCGCTGTCGAGGGAGTTGTTTTGGACGCAATCGCTGAAGCTGCCTCCATCAACCCGGAACAAGTACGGAGGGCAAACATGCTTCTGGGAAGTCTGCCCAAGGTGGCCAGAATTGCATTAACTGAAGGGCCTGAGGCAATCAAGAACATCGGCGTGGTGCTGTTCGTTCCGATTAAGCCAATGCTTGCGGAAATGGCGCAGGATTTCGGAGAGGTCTTGAAAGAGCACGGCGGAGTGTCTGCCTTCGAATACAAGTACGATGGTGCACGAATCCAAATCCACCGCAAAGCGCGGGAGGTCAGGATATTCAGCAGAAGACTGACAGACGTCACAAGCAGCCTTCCGGACATCGCACAATTGGCTAAAGAGAAGATACGCGGCGATGAGTTTCTTGTTGAAGGGGAGGTTGTGGCAACTGGGCAGGAAGAGAAGCCTCTTCCATTCCAAGACCTAATGCGCCGGTTTAGACGCATGCATGAGATTAATGAGATGGTGAAAGAGATCCCGCTCAAGCTCTTCCTATTCGACGTGATTTACCTGAACGGAGAAATGCTGATCGATTCGTCGTACGAGAAACGCTGGAACACTCTCGAGGGCTTGACTGAGCAGAATCTGATGGCTACAAGAATTGTGACGGGGGACTCGAGCGAAGTCGGGCGATTAATGGAGGCATCCATCAAAGCTGGCCATGAAGGATTGATGGCTAAGGATTTGAAGAGCACGTACACGCCTGGTGTGCGTGGAAAGAAATGGTTCAAAATCAAACCAGCAGAATCGGTGGATGTTGTGATCATTGCGGCAGACTGGGGGTCTGGAAGGAGGCGGGGATGGTTGAGCAATTACCACCTCGCAGTGAGAAGCGAGGCGACAAACGAGTACCTTGTTGTTGGTAAGACGTTCAAGGGCCTTACTGACGAGGAGTTTGAGGAGATCACGAAGAAGCTCCTTGAGCTGAAGACAAAGGAGACCGAGTATACCGTTTACGTGAAACCGTCAATTGTTGCGGAGGTCGCCTTCAACGAAGTACAGCGCAGCCCCCACTACAAATCAGGGTTTGCATTGCGATTTGCACGAATAACTAGGTTTAGAGAAGACAAAGGCCCAGAAGACGCTGACACCTTGGAGCGCCTGAATCGTCTCTACCAAGACCAGTTTAGGTACAAGGCACCAGCAAACTTCCGATGAGAGGCTCGAGATGAAGGTCGTTGTTCTGTTTAGTGGCGGGAAAGACAGCACGTTCGCACTCTGGTGTGCCCAGATGCAAGGCTGGGACGTGACGGCCTTAGTAACCGTTTTCCCGGAGTCGAATGAGTCGTGGATGTTTCATTATCCAGCCCTCAAATGGACCGCACTGCAAGCGGAAGCAGCGGAAATCCGACAGGTTAGAATTCAGACCAAGGGGGCGAAGGAAGAAGAACTGGCAGATTTGACCTTGGGCTTGAAGCCGATTTTGAAGGACGAAGGGATTGATGGAATCGTCTCAGGGGCGGTGGCCAGCGAGTATCAGCGGACGCGCCTGGACAATGTCTGTGAGGAATTGGGGATCAAGAGTTACGCTCCTCTCTGGCACAAGAATGAAGAACAACTCGTCAGGGAACAGGTATCCGCGGGGTTCGAGTTCGTGCTGACTGCTTGCAACGCACTTGGGTTGGACGAGCGGTGGCTAGGCCGAAAGGTAGGCGCAAAGGATGTGGATGAGCTAGTTAAACTGAAGAAGCGGTTTGGTTTGAGCATAGCCTTCGAAGGTGGGGAAGCAGAAACGTTCGTTCTGAAGGCTCCCCCATTCAAACGCCAACTCTCAATTGTACGAAGTACTCCACATTGGCAAGGGGATTCAGGCTACCTGGAGCTAGAAAAGGTCATGTTAGGAAGGACAGCCCAATCGCACGTGTGAAGAGCACAGCATGCGACTTGCCCTACATTCTAAGTTAAGCCCGGGCTAAGCGCTCTGCTATCTCCTGCGCTTTGGACATGACTTCTTCTTGATTGAGTGTTGTCAGTTTGCGGTTTTGCATGAGGACGTTACCGTCGACGATTGTTGTATCCACGTTTGAAGAGGAGGCTGAGTAAACCAAGTCTGACACCACGGTATCTTTTGTGAAGATAGGAGTCATGTTCGGGGTTTTCATGTTGACCAGGATCAAGTCTGCTCGCTTTCCGGGTTCTATGCTGCCAAGTTCATTGCTCACGCCTAGGGCTCTCGCACCTTCTATGGTGGCTAGGTCCAGAACTCGCTGTGCGTTCAGAACCGTAGCGTCCCATCTGTGCGCCTTATGCAGTAGCGCGCACACCTTCATCGTCTCAAACATGTCCAACGTGTTGTTGCTCGCTGCGCCGTCAGTTCCCAACCCCACCGCCATATCCAGCTCAAACATCTCAGGCAAGGGAGCGACGCCTCCACTGGCCAATTTCATGTTAGAGACTGGGCAATGGGCAACAGTAACCCCCGCCTTGGCCAATGTTCCCACCTCACTTTTCGTAAGCCATACGCAATGGGCTGCAAGCATCTTCCTCGAAAGCGCACCAATCTTGTCCAAGTATTCTACAACCCGCATTCCATGCTGCTTCTGGAAATCAGCCTGCTCCTTTCGCGTCTCCGCCACGTGAATGTGAATGATTGAGTCATTCTTTTCACCGAAATCCTTCGCCCAAAGCAACATCTCGGCTGAACAAGTGTATGGGGCGTGGAGCCCAATCGCAAATCTGATTCTTGGGTTGTCAAGTCCTTGGACGTAGTCGAAGAATTTCTTGGAAGTCTCCTGCCCAAGCCGCGCGTTTGCGGGGTCGAACAGGTCCATGATTCCATAAGACAAGAATCCCCGCAACCCCGATTCTTCAACCGCCTTCGAAACGTGCTCCATGTGGAAGTACATATCCACTAAACATGTCGTGCCTGAGAGAATCATTTCAGCAGAACCCAACAGGGCCCCGTTATAGCAGGCCTCGTCAGTGAGCTTCGCCTCAAGCGGCCAGATTTTCTTTTGCAACCAGTCTTGAAGTTGCATGTCGTCCGCTAAGCCGCGGAACAGTGTCATCGAGAGATGTGTGTGGGTGTTGATTAGACCAGGTAGGGCTATCTTGCCGTTGCCATCGATCTCAATATCCGCTGAGGCCTTGACTCCACGGCCAACTTCTTTGAAGATCCCGTCCTGTATCAATACGTGCCCGTTCTGAAGCACGTCCCGTTTCGCGTTTTGAGTAACAATCCAACTGCAGTTCTTTACCAGCAGCGATGCCATAACCGAATCGGGTCATGAAGTCTAGTGTTTAGTTAAAAGCGCCGCGTTTCGCGCTCACTCACAGAAGAATGCCGACCCCGAATCCCACGGCAATCAAAAGGATCGTACTGAGTATCAGCAGGACGTTGGCGCCTTGTGCCGGGACGAGGTCAGGGGTTTTATCATAACTCGATAAAGCAATACGACCTGCCTTGAAGGAGATTGGAATGGTCGCTAGGGAGATCAGGGTCGTGATTGGGGCCGCGTGGAACATGGCAGCCAAGACAATCGACGCATACGTTGCTGCTAGGCACGCCACATAGATCCACGCTGACTTTTTCCTGCCCAACAGAATGACTACGTGGTGTCGTCCCGCTCTCTTGTCAACGTCCGCATCGGGAAATTCGTTCAAGAACAAGAGCATGGCCACAAGAATTGTGACGGGCACGAAGATGGATAAAGCTGCAGCGTCAACTACTCCGGTTTGAGTAACGTAGGTTCCTACTCCCATTAATCCGAAGCCTGCCCCCGCTACGATTTCACTTAACCCATGTATGCGCGCAATGACGGGAGTGTACAGAACGATAGCGACAGCTCCAAAGGCTATGAGCGGGATTAGTACGTTGAACATGCGAGTTAGGAAGTATGCCCCGATCAAAGCGGCAGCGAGTAAACAGGTTATAGACACCGCGAGGGCTGAGGACGGTGACATTTGTTTGCTGACAAGCACCTCCACGCCACCGCTGAAAGGTGTCTTCGTCGTCTCCGCATCAATCTTTGAACGGTAGTCGAAGTAATTATTGAAAGCGTTTACAGCCGCGTGAGTTAACAGCGCACCAACCATCACAAGAACCGCATGCATCGGATTGATATTCCGAATCGAGTAGTAGGACGCTGCTAGGCCTGCTAGGACTATGACGACAGTTAACGGTAGAAAATTCACACGCGTCAATATTGCGACGTTTCGCAAGCGCAACTCTTCCCCTAAGAGACTTGACTGAGTGATAGCGCAACCTAACCGTTTTAACTTGCACGTCCACGTTCCCACTCAGGTAACAACTCATAGTTGAGGAAGACCGTGTTTGAGCAAAGTGAAAGATCCCTCATTGGCGCCGCAAGGGCAATTGAAAATCGAGTGGGCCCGAGCCCACATGCCAGTCCTCGAACAAATCCGCGCGCGTTTCGAGAAAGAGAAACCGTTCAAAGACATCTCAATCGCCATGTGCATTCACCTCGAAATGAAAACGGCAGTTCTGGGCCAGACGTTCCAAGCTGGGGGCGCCTCGGTTGCAATTACAGGCAGCAACCCGCTATCCACTCAAGATGATGTAGCCGCTGCGCTAGCCAATTCCGGTGTGAACGTTTACGCGTGGAAAGGAGTTACACCGGAAGAACATCACTCAAACTTGCTGCAGGTCCTCAGTCACAAACCACACATTTTGATCGATGATGGGGGTGAGCTTTCGGTCACTGTTCACACCGAAAAGAAAGACCTGCTAAACCAGGTCTTGGGTGCATGCGAAGAGACAACCACGGGGGTTCATCGGTACAAGGCTATGGAGAAAGACGGAACCCTCAAGTACCCTGTGATAGCGGTTAACGACGCGTTCACCAAGTTCCTATTCGACAGCCAACATGGGACCGGCCAATCGGCCCTTGAAGGAATCATGAGGTCAACAAATCTGCTCATAGCAGGAAAGACGATCGTCGTGGGTGGGTATGGATGGGTTGGGCGAGGAATTGCATTGAGATTGAAAGGTTTGGGTGCAAACGTCATTGTAACTGAGGTCGACCCTGTTAGAGCGCTTGAAGCAGCCATGGAAGGTTACCGTGTCATGACGATGAAAGAAGCAGCAAGGGTCGGCGACTTCTTCGTCACCGCCACAGGCTGCTGTGACATCATAACCACAGAACACTTCGCTGAAATGAAGGATGGCGCCATTTTGGCGAACGCAGGGCATTTCGATGTTGAAATCGATGTTAAGGCTTTGCGCGAGAATGCCACCGCGGTTAGGGTTGCGAGGCAGAATGTGGAGGAGTACAAGATGAAAAACGGCAAGCGCCTCTACCTTCTCGCCGAGGGACGGTTAGTGAACTTGGCTGCTGCAGACGGGCATCCGGCTGAGGTGATGGATATGAGCTTCGCAAATCAAGCCCTGGCAGCCGAGTACGTGCTGAAGAAGAAGGGAGAGCTTCAACCAAAAGTCTACCCGGTTCCGCTGAAGATAGACAAAGAAATCGCACGGCTGTGGCTTGAAACCCAACACATGAAGATCGACACGCCCACAGATAAGCAGGTGAGGTATCTCACGTCTTGGCGATGAGTTTTCCTTTTTCCGGATACGAAAATACGAAAATTAGCCGATCTGGGCCACGTCGTCGTCAGAGAAGTCGTGGTATTTCTATGGGCAAGACCAGTGTTGGAAGCTTCACGTAGAAATAGACATAGACCGCTGCTGCTAACCCTAGTGTTGTTGCTAGAATTGCCACGTAGTCTGCGAAGTGCAATTTTAGTGTGACAATGGCGGTTCTTTTCTCGCTGGCTCCGAAGGCGCGGGATTCGAGTGCTTCCGCTAGCTCTACGCTTCTTCGGATTGCGGATATAATCAGCGGAATGAGGATTGGGATGTAGTTCCTGACTCGCTTCATGAAGTTCCCTTTATCGAGTTCAAGGCCTCTGGAGCGTTGGGCGTCCACCACTGTCTGCGCGTCCAATGCCATTGTGGGAACAAGCCGCACGGCGGTGGTGAAAGTGAAAGATATCGAGTACGGCACGTGGATTTGTTCAAGGGCTAGTCCTAAGTCGTCTGCGGAGGTGGTCATGAAGAAGAACGAGAACGCCGAAACAATTGCGAAGAAACGAACCATAAACGCCAAGGCCGAAGCCAAAGGGGTCCCGAAAATAACGTTCGTGATGAGTATGAATAGGCCAAGGAACAGCCCGCCCCGCATAGACCGCAACCACCGGTCCGCACTTTTGGCTAAGAGCACGAGTGGGACTTGGGTGAAGAAGGTGATCAGCAGCACGTAGATGTTAGTGAACATCAAGGCAACCGTAAAGAACCCTAAGGTTACGAGGAACTTTGCTCTCGGGTCCAGCCTGTGAATTAGGCTGTCAATTTTTGTGAACTTGAAGCCTTCAACAAATCTCAGCGACAATTGTTGGTCACCTTTTCAGGAGTTCCGCGGGGGCCTTAGTGGCGTCCCTGAATCTGGCCGTGATGAATTCCCTGGCCACATACGCGTCGATTATGTCGAGTGGGAAATCGAACTCCTTCAAATTCCTCATAAGAACCGAGATCTGGGGCATCACAAGGGATGATTGGGCGACTAATTTCTCATCGGTTAGTATTTTCGTCGCCTGGCCATCGGCAATGATCCTACCTTTTGATAGGAGTACGATTCTGGGTTTGCACTCGGCCACGAACTCAACATCATGAGTGACGATTACCACAGTCTTGCCCTGTGAAACGAGTTGAATGATGAACTGCCTTAACTTGTCCTTTTGCAAATAATCTTGCCCGATCGTTGGTTCATCCATAACTACGTGCTTCGGGTCCCAGACAAGAATCGCTGCCAGGGCTACGCGTTTTCTCTCCCCCCCACTGAGTACAAAGGGTGATGAACTCTCATAGCGTTCCAAGTCAAGTGCTGTGAGAAGTGTCGTTATCCTGCGTTGGATCACATCTTCGCTGAAGCCGAAATTTCTCAGCGAAAAACCAAGTTCTTGGGCGACGGTTTCAGCGAATAATTGGTGGTCCGGGTTTTGGAAGATCAGGCCAACATTGCGGGAGAGCTGTGCAACCGACTTGTCTGTCGTGTAGACGCCGTCAACGGATACCTTCCCGGAATTGGGCTTCAAGAGGCCATTGAACATCTTGACTAGAGTCGTCTTGCCGGCGCCATTTTCTCCCATTATGGCGACGAACTCGCCGTCACCGATCTGAAGGCTTACGTCATGTAGGACATCCGTTCCCATTGGGTAGTGGAAGGTTGCGTTCTCGACCGTAATCATTTGATGAGGAACCTTCTGAGAAGGTCTGCTGCTTGTTCAACAGTGGTTGGGTTCTCGGCTATTGGAAAACCATCCAGCCTGAGGAGATGAAAGAGCATCGTGACGCGCGGTAGCCCGATGCCTATCAGGCGGGCGGTGTCACCGTAGATCTCCGAAGGGGGGCCGTCCAGGGCTACTTTCCCCTTATCCATCACGATTATGCGGGTTGCGTACCGTGAGACTATGTCCAATCTGTGCTCGACGAGCAGTGTAGTCAATTGAAGCTCTTGGTTCAGTTTGGCTATGACCGCGATTATCTCCTCGGCCGAGCGCGGGTCAAGAAAGGACGTCGGTTCATCCAAAACAAGAATGCTCGGGCGCATGGCGAGGACTCCAGCGATCGCGGTGCGTTGCTGTTGGCCGCCGGAGAGTTCGTAAGGCGCTTTTTCCCGAAGCTCGTACACGCCAGTCGCTTTCATCGCCCATTGGGTTCTCTGAATTGCCTCGTCACGTGGGACTGCGAGATTCTCCAAACCAAACGCGACATCTCGTTCAACGGAGAGGGAGAACAGTTGGTTCTCTGGGTTTTGGAACACGAATCCGATGTGGGTGGCAAGTTCTGCTGTGGATTTGCCGATAGTGTTCAACCCGTCAACCTCCAGGTTGCCTTCTAGGTTTCCTGAGTAGAAGTTTGGGATGAGACCGTTCAAACATCTGCAGAATGTGGTTTTTCCGCAGCCGCTGGGGCCGGTGAGAATGACAAATTCGCCTTTCTCGATTGAGATGTTCACGTCCTCCATTGAGGGGCTGCCGGCACCCGCATAGGTGAATGTGAGATTCCGAGCTGCAATTGCGGGCAACGAGTTGTTTCCCTCGGCATGTTCATCTCATTTTTGCGTAATTACCCTAGTTTGGGATGAAGCCTCCGCGTTACCCGTGTCGGCGGTATTAGGTTTTGGGGAACGTGACAAGAACTCCCGGACAAGGCTCAACGCGTTCTTCAAAGCTTCATTCGCCTCCCCCTTCACCTGTGCCCCTGCTGCCGTCGCATGTCCCCCTCCCATTCCCCCCATCCTAAGGCCCAAAGGGTTCGCCAAGTCAGACCCAAGGTGCATCCCAGTCTCAGTCACGAACTCCCGAGTCGACCTGAGGCTAACGGTCAAATCACCATCCCTCTTTCCAGCAACTATCGCCAGATGAGCACCCAAGGCAACTAGTCCTCGCGCGGCCGAGGCATGGTACGACCCCACTTCCGACGACGCCACCAACCACTTCCCAACCCGCTCCATCCGCACACGTTGGGCTGACTTGATCCTAGCAAACCTCTCAGAATCGTCCATTGTGGGGCGGGTGGCCGCAATCGCTTCTTGAGGATCAGCCCCTGCCGAAACAAGGGTGTAGGCGTTCTTGAAGGTGCGGCGTGTTCCAATCGTCATGTGTCCCGTTTCAACAAGCACGCCAAGCAAAAGAGCTTGACTGACAGTCGGATTGAGCTTCACACCCATTTCCTCATACATTTCAAGAACCATTTCGCACGTAGATGTGGAATGCTCATCGCATAGAACCAAAGCAGCGGTTTTGGTGTTTTCAGGGTGCGGAGCATGATGGTCTATCATGACTAGAGGTTTAGCGGAATGCAAAACCTCTTCCTTCAACTTCCCGAGCTGTTGAAGTGTATTCGTGTCGACGGTTACAATTAGGTCGACGGAGTCCAGCCGCGGGCTCTCATCCACTTCCAGAGGGACGAGGTGGAGGATTTGCTTCGACAATTTGCTGACGCCATCAGGCGACGTGAACGTCAATTGAAGTTTAGGGTTAATTTTGTTGGCCAGAGCCATGAAAGCGTAAGCTGAGCAAACGGCGTCTGGGTCGGAGTTCTGGTGGCCTACGACTAACGCGCTCCTTGACTTTCGAAGGAGTCTCACTAGACTGGCTTGTCCACGCAAAGACTGAGCTCCTTGACTTTGGCATCCGCGGCAGAGAACGCGATGTCCGTGGCCTCAGATACGATATGGTCGAGGTCCTCATTGCCAGTGGCGAGCTCGATCGCCACCTCAACGTAGAGCAGGAGCGGTTTGTCTCCTTCTGCCTCAACTGTGACATCCAAGTCGCTGATTTGTTTCACGGATATTTTCGAAAGCAGATGTCGTCTTGCTGCTTCTTCAGCTGCCGAGCATATTTGCTCTATTTCCTCGGTCTTAGGCTTTCGAGCTAGCTCAATGCCCATTGCGGCCTGGTCCCGTTAACGCGTTGAATTCGATCCTTGAACTGTTACTTTGTGGAAGTCCTGGGGCTCTGTAAGCGTTCTTGGAGTTTTTCTTGAACTTCTTTTAGCCTTTCGCGCGTTCGGTCCTCCTGCTTTCCGAGAACTGTCACGCGAGTGGTTAGAAGTTCCTTTCTCTCCTTCAATTCGGTGAGCAAATTCTGACGGTTAGATTTGACTAGAATGCTGCCAACGCTTTTGTATACTGGCGTCTCGTCAGTGGATTTCTCAAGCTCCGCAAGTGCCTTGTCAGTCTCATTCAATTCCAGCTCCAACTGCTGCTTCTGCGACGACACTGACTGGAGTGTTTGTTGAAGCTGCTGAAGTCGAACCAACTGCTCTTGGAGTTGCGGTGGTAACTCTACTTCTTCACCCAAAATTGATGCCTTCAAAAATTCCGCGTGGATCTGCGTAGCGTTAAGGCGGCGGCTAATTAAGTATTTCAGAAATACTGGGCATCGCCGTCAAGAACTGGATGCTCAACACAACTTTGAAGTCTCACTCGGCGCAGTACGAGCAGAATTAAGGAACATTATTCGCGGGAGAAGACAACCGACGACCCTCAATGCTCGCTGCATACTCTTCGACCTGGATGGGACATTGTACGACTCATCCGAATATAGTAGACATCTTGAAGAAGAGATAGCGCGAGTAGTCTCAGAAGAACTCTCCATAGACAAAGGCCACGCCGTGGTCCTACTCAAGCGCAAGAGGAAAGAAATCGGAACACTAACACGCACAATCGAAAGCTTAGGCATAGACCGGAAACTATTCTACAAGAAAATCTCTACAAGAGTCGAGCCGAGGCTCTACATTTCACCAAATCCGACCATTCAACAAACGATCAGGCAACTCAAGCAGATCGGGTTCGGCATCGGACTAGTTTCAAACAGTGGGCGCGAACTCGTGGAGAAGATACTAGGCGCGATTGGCGTTGAAGCTGCGCTGTTCGACACAATAGTCACAAGCAATGAGGCCAAGCCTAAACCTTCCCCAGAGCCCTATCTGCTAGCAGTTGAAAACCTGGGATGCAACAGGAATGAAGCGGTGTATGTTGGGGACCGCGAGGAGGCGGAACTTCGGCCCGCCCGAGAGCTTGGGCTGAAAACTGTCCTCGTTAGTGCCGAGAAACGAAAGAGTGAATGGGCCGACGCTATCGTAACCAACATCTCTCAACTCCCTAACGTGCTCATCAGAGGGTGATTCAAATCCTTTGATCGAGAAGCAGGGAAAGGCTATAGTCACCGGCCATCTGCCTATTATGACAAAGGAAGCTGGAGGCTCTGGAAGTGGAAGAGGGCGCTACGCGGCTGGATATTGCGCTCATTAACAAAGCCGCATATCCTGAGCCCACAGAAAAAGTCGAACTCGTCCAGACGCACATCTCCTACGTCTTCCTAACGGACAATTACGTCTACAAAATCAAGAAACCCGTAAACTTCGGGTTCCTCGACTTCTCAACACTCGAAAAAAGAAAGCACTACTGCGAACGCGAGGTGGAACTCAACAAACGCCTCTCGCCAGACGTGTACTTGGAGGTCCTACCCATAACAATGCACAACGGAACCGTCGCAATAAGTGGGAAGGGCCGAGTAATCGAATACGCGGTGAAAATGCGGCGGATTCCGATGGAGACCCTCATGATAAGGCTGTTGAAGGATGGTCGCCTCAGTCGCGAAACTGTTGAGAATGTCGCACGAAAAATCGCGCAGTTCCATGCTGACGCAGCTGTGTCCAAAGAAATCGACCGGTTCGGAAGCATCGATGTGATCAAGACTAATACGAATGAAAACTTCGCGCAGACGGACAAATACATTGGGAAGTCCATAACGAAAAACCAGTTCGATGCAATACGCCGCTTCACCGATGATTATCTGAATAACAGACCCCACTTGTTCAACAGAAGGATAGCCGAAGGCAGGATTAGAGACTGCCACGGGGACCTACATCTGGAGCACATATGCATAACCGAGCCAATCAGAATATTCGACTGCATTGAGTTCAACGACCGTTTCCGTTATTCGGATACTGCTGCGGACATCGCGTTCCTTGCCATGGATCTAGATTTCCACGGTCGAAGAGAATTGTCAAAGGTGCTGATGGATGCGTACGTCAAATTCTCAGGAGACAAAGGAGCCTCCGATATGGTGAACTTCTACAAGGTTTACCGCGCCTACGTGAGGGGCAAGGTGATAAGCTTCCGCCTCGACTCCGACGACCCTACCATCCAGCAAGAGGCGCTCCGAACCGCGCAGAAATACTTCAACCTCGCAGCATCATACCTTCAGGAGGACCCGGGAACTCGTCCGTTGCCCGCTAACAGACCTAAACTCATCATCACCTGCGGACTCATGGGCACAGGCAAAACCACAATCGCGAAGGAACTTGCTGAAACAAACGGGTGGGAATTGATATCATCGGACACAGTGAGGAAAGAACTCGCGGGAATTCCATCCACCCAGCACCAATACGAAAAATGGGGCAAAGGGATATACTCAAGCGAGTTCAGCCGGAAGACCTACGAGAGAATGAATGAGATAGCAGAGAATTATCTGAAGAACGGCAGCTCCGTCGTGATGGACGCCTGCTACGGAAAGAAAACCGAAAGGGCAAGCGTCTACGCCGTCGCTAAAGCAACAGGCGCCGACTTCACGTGCATAGAACTGGTCTGCTCAGATGGAGAGCTGAAGAGAAGGCTCACGACAAGGACGAGTGAACGAGGGTCAATCTCGGACGGAAGATGGGAAATCTTCTCAGACCAGAAAGCGAACTTCGAGAAAATAGACGACTTCCGTAAAGAAGAACAGATGGTCGTCGATGGGTCGAAACCAAAGGAAGAGTTGGTGAAGCAGATAATGCATGAGGTTGGGAGAAGGACTGAAGCCAACACCTCCAAGAATCCGCAGCCTTAGATGGTAACCCTGATTTTACCGCCAGCACTCTAGAACCAAAATAGCCCATTGGTTCGCGTCGAAACCTTCGACTGAAATTCACCATAACTGTTAAGTCGAATAATACTGGTAGCTTGCACGGATGAAAGATGCCTTCCAAAATCAAGGATGCTGGCCTAGCCAAACAGGGCAAACTGAGGATCGAATGGGCAGAATCACGCATGCCAGTTCTCATGAAGCTAAGAAGAGATCACTCGGAATCGAAGCCGTTGCGCGGTATGAGGATCGCTGGATGTCTCCACATAACCACAGAGACCGCTGTCCTCGTCAGGACACTCAAAGCGGCTGGAGCGCAAACGGTTTGGTCAGGCTGCAACCCGCTCTCAACACAAGATGATGTAGCTGCAGCTTTGGCGGATGAGGGGATAGACATCTTTGGTTGGAGGGGGCTGTCTAAAGACGAGTATTACTGGTGCATCGAAAAAGTCATCGAGACAAAGCCGAACATGACTCTCGATGACGGTGCCGACCTAGTATTCACATTGCATGATTCTCACAAAGATCAGTTGAAGGACGTCGTTGGCGGGACTGAGGAGACAACGACGGGCGTCCATAGGCTGAGGGCGCTAGCACAAGAGGGAAAACTCAGGTATCCAATAATCGGCGTCAACGACGCCGAGACCAAATGGGACTTCGACAACGTCTATGGAACAGGCCAATCGTCGATTGACGGAATCATAAGGTCCACAAACGTGCTGATCGCGGGCAAGAATTTCGTCGTGGGCGGCTACGGCCATTGCGGGAAGGGGTTAGCAATGCGAGCGAAAGGCCTGGGGGCAAACGTGATCGTAACCGAAGTTGAGCCTGTAAATGCGCTCAAAGCGGCCATGGAAGGTTTCCGGGTCATGCCGATGATGGAGGCCGCAAAGGTTGGAGACATCTTCATCACTGCCACCGGATGCAGTGACGTGATAACTGGCAAGCAGATGAATCTGATGAAGGACGGCGCCATCCTCTGCAACACCGGACACTTCAATGTAGAGGTTTCCGTAACCGACCTCGAGCAACTCGCAAAAGACAAGAGAGAGATTAGGCCGAATAATATGGAGTACACCTTAGCGAATGGAAGGAGGCTCTACCTACTCGCAGAGGGTAGACTGGTAAACCTGGGTGCAGCTGAGGGCCACCCCTCCGAAGTAATGGACATGAGCTTTGCAGATCAATTCCTCTCCCTCGTCTACCTCGCTAAAGAAGGAAAAACAATGAAGCCCGGCGTCTATGATTTTCCAAAGGAACTGGACCGCGAAGTAGCCAGGATAAAACTGCAGAGTATGGGGATGGAGATAGACCAACTAACGCCTGAGCAAAATCGTTACGTCAGGGGCTACGGGGCGGGAACCTGAGGATCCGGCGCTAGCTTCGAAGGTTTTCGACGATTTTTTGGGCTGAGTGTGACCTATTCAAAGTATAGAAATGAATTCCGGGGACTCCACGTGCGATGAGTTCTCTACATTGCCCGGTAGCATGCACAATACCATATTGCTGGACCGCTTCTAGATCATTCTGAATGGCTTCAAGATCCGTCGCGAGTTTCTCTGGAATCTTCGCTCCGCAGGTTTGAGTGAACCGCACGATCTGACCGTAATTTGTGATCGGCATGATCCCTGGGATAATGGGAATTGTTATCCCTTTTTCCCGCATTCTTGTTTCGAAAGCGAAGAAATCGCGGTTGTCGAAGAAGAGTTGAGTAATGATGAAATCGGCTCCTGCCATGACTTTTTCTCGGAGATGGTCCCAATCCGTTTCTTTATTGGGAGATTCTATGTGTCCTTCGGGGTAACCTGCAACAGCAATGCAAAAAGGATAGGAAGTGTGAATGAAGTTCGTCAGTTCACTTGCATGTTTGAACCCATCCGAATGAGGTCTGAAACTCATTTCTCCTTTTGGAGGATCGCCGCGTAGTGCGATTACGTTTTCGATCCCTGAACTGTTCAACTCATCAAGAATGTTCGTGAGTTTCTGTTTTGAGTGCCCGACACAAGTGAGGTGTGCCATGCTTTCCAGACCGATTTCACTTTTAGCGCGTTTCACAATCTCGACGGTCTTATCTTGGGTTCGACCACCGGCACCGTAGGTCACAGAGACAAATCCGGGTTTCAGTTTTGCGATTTGTTTCAAGGTTTCGTAGAGCTGAATCGTGGCCTCCTCCGTTTTTGGGGGGAAGAACTCGAACGAGAATACGGGCCTATTTTTCTGTAGTATCTCAGTGATTTTCATGAAAGGGCCTCTTCCCGGCACTACTGAGGAATAGGTTGAAGCACTATGAAAAAAAGATGCTTGCTTGTGAGCACTGTACCAATGTGTCAACATGGCTCCTGTTAGCACTTGTGACCGAACTTGATTGCTCCATAAGGAGCCTTATCGTCATACCGGGAGCCTCAATTGAGGCTGCTATTGATAGGATAGTTTTCCTTGACTCTCTAAGCTAAATCAGCATTTCCTCGTTGCTCTGTGGTGTCAATGTGATAACTAACAGTAGCAGGCACATCCAAATAACCAAAAAGCGGTTTTGCCAAAAGTGCAATACTTTCACAGATCAAGTCTGCCATAAAGTCAGGTATCAGCAAGATTCAGAGAAATCAGAGCTGTTGATTAAGAAAAGCTACTGGGTCTGTCCTCTCTTGCCGCAACCCTTCGGGTTTTAATCGAACCTCACTAAGATGTGGCTTAGAGGTACCTGTTCTCTGGAGCTTTCTATATGCCCGAGCTTCTAAAGAAGAGCATCGAAATCGACGAGGATACAGGCGCTGTGGGTGGGCTGCTCACATATGCGAATGCCAAGATACCAGTACCAAACAAGTTTGCCACAACCACCGAACTGAACGCGACACGGCTCGTGGGCCTTAAGGAGGAATTCCCAACAGAGATAATCATTGCCGGCAAGCTGATTTACCCAGAGACGCTGAAGCGGATTCTCCGCGGAGAAGAATTCCTGAAAGAATTCGCCAGGCGGATAGCCCGTGAAACGTCGGTACACGAAGACGCACTTAGCATGCTCTTCCTCATCCTCAAAGGGGAAGCCGCGGTGACAGAGACAAATGATTTGCGCACAGTCCTTGACCTTCAATACTTCGCCGACATGGACGTTATTACAGTCCAGCAAACACCCGGAGTATCGCCGGAAGAATTCGATAAGCAATACAGATTCGCGGAAAGGTGGCTGGACAACCGAGGCATAGACAAACCACTAATGCCAGTCCTGTCGCCTGCACCGACTCGCGACGATTTCGAAAAGACGCTTAGACCACTTCTGAAGAAGAAAGTGAATTTGCTAGGGTTCGATATGAGGGGGGGCTTCTATTACCAAGCACTGCGCTCACTTGAGGATGCCAAGAAGAAGAATCCTGAATTGTGGGTTCATGCATTCCAAGTTCCTCCCAAGATTCGCTTCGGGAGAACCTTCCTACGTTGTTCCGAGGGCATGATGCTTCCGCTCTTCGGCGTCGATAGCTTCAACAGATGGGTCGTTCCACCACCCCCGGTTCCTCTTACCAAAGACAAGATCAACATGTTCGATTCCGCGAATTGGGGCGTGTTCAAACGCAAAGAATGGACCCAAGAGTACGGAGCAAAATTGACGTGCACTTGCCCCATGTGCAACAAGCACAGGCTTCCCACCTTCTTCCTAGGCCAAGTGCTCACCGTTCTCGGAAGAAGCAAGGTCCATGACCATTACGCCCAACGCCAACAACTCCAAGAGTTATCGAGGCGAGTGAAGAGGGGGACGGTCAAAGAATTCGTTCACAAAAAGAGATACCCTAACGATTTCCTTGAGCAGGTAACAAAATCCGACAAGGAACCGGACTAGAGTTTCGCTTCAGCCATCTTCGTCATCAAAGCTCGAAGGTCTATCTCTGAACGCGTCCGCCAACCCAAGGAGGTTACCCCGGCGTCGTCCTCATCCAGATATCCTGTCCTTAGGAATATGTCAACCAAGGTTACGGCCTTCCAGCGCCCGAATTTTAGGGCCAGGAGCTTCTCCAGGTCCTCGCGAGGGGCCTTGCCTTGCTTTGAAACGAGGTAGGCTACGGAGGCACTCAATGCGGCTAGGTTGTCAATTCGCCAACCAATCATCTTAGCCTCCTTCAAACCTAAGGTGCCTTTCAAGGCCACACAGTACCGGGCCTCCTCAAGCGGGATGCTGCTTTCGGCGGCAATCTCTCCTGTTTGTGGTTCTGTGACCTTCTTCACTTTCAGGTCAAGCTCCGAAAGTAGTTGGTTCAACTGAGTGAGAACCTGCTGGTAGTTCTTGCCCACCTTCTCCTTCAACTCCCACTCCCTCGCACCCGGCATCTTGCCGTGCCGAAAGAGGAGAAGGTGAATCGCCCGCTTCAACTTGTCAGCGTAGAAGCTCTTCGTTTCCGTTTCAGTTTGAGTCAATCACTTTAGCCTCTTTGGGAATCGGAATTGGGAAACTAACTCCTCCTTCTAGGGCCTTTTCTGAAGGATTGTCAAGGGGAGTTAGGGTCATCTTCTCGCCCTCGGGTTGTAGTTTGGCATATCCGTATGTTATCAGAAAGCTTGCGAAATACGCTCGTTCTACAGTCAACTGGTACGAAGCTGCCTTGACGAAGGCCCAGTAATCCACAGCCTTCCCGTCAGCGGCGTAGCGCTGGCGAAGCTCGCCCCATAGCTCTACGAGGTGTTTTCCAAATTCCTTGTCCTCGATACCCAACCCCGTAAGCGTCCCAGAATCTGCCTTACCGGGATCCTTCCCACGCACGTAATCCCGCTGCTTCCATCGCTCCGATATGGGCAAAAGCAGATTCCAGTAATTGATGGCGTCCCCGACAACACCCTCAGTCAACTGCTCTAATTCGGCAAGGGGATGCCAGCTCTGAAGGAAAACCTCTGCCAGTCGTTTTTCGCTCATCCGTTCGACTTTCTTCGCTATGAACTCCGGTTCAGCGTATAACACGCTGGACTGGAACTTGAGTTGGGTGTTCTGAAGGCGCACAACCTCGGAGAGCCTGTTGAGCGTATGAGCGTCCCGGCAATGGTCATCGAAACCCTCCCAGTACGGAAAATATTGTCGTAGCGTCTCAACGCCAAGATTCACATCAAGGAAGAACGGGTTGAACTTCCGCTCGGATATGGCATCACATGTCTCAATCAGTTCCTGAAGCTCCTTTCTACCCGAAGCGAGCACTGAACGCTTGCTCTTCGCTCTTGTGGCCAACCTACTTCAACTCGCTCACAACAGAAGACCCCTGAACGTTTTGTACAACAATCACGTGGCTATTTTCGGTTACGCTGATTTGTCCCGGAGTTATCGCGAGATACTGGCCCTCTGTCATAGTGCCCGCACTCGACGTGATTAGCTGTGTAACAAGTTCTCGGTTCTTCGGGTCCATGTGGACGTCAAATTCATCTATGGCTCGGAAGGGGGAGGTGATGTGCTGCTGCAAAGCTAGGAGGAAAGCCATCATCGCTATGCTCCGCTCCCCGCCGCTTTGGGTAAATGCGTCTAGTGGGGTTGGTTTGTTTCCTTTGAAGCCCACCAGAATCTCCAAGCCACACTTTTCGATGTCTCTTGACGACATCAAGCGAATTGAACCGGTTGCGCTGACGCTCAGCAGCATTTCGGTATAACGTCCTGTCAACTGTTCAAGGAATCCTGTAAGGACGTCTCGCCATCGGCCGAGGCGCTTGTCCAACTCGGTAAGAACTTCTTGGCGGCTGTGGGCCACCTGGTCGGCCTTTTGGCGGAGCTCCTCGTAGACCTTTGCGTATGACGAGTACATGCGTTCGACGTCCTCGGAGATGGAGGCAAGGGGTTTCATTTGCTCCTCCACTCCGCCCAGTTCAAGCATGACCTCTAGGATTTTTCTCGGCGAATCAACCGGCGCGCCCTCCTTCTCCGCTGAGGCGATCATCGGGTCGAGTTCTTCCTTGGCTAGGCGGACTTGGGCTTGAAGGTCACCCACCTCTTCCGTGAGGAGTTTCCGCTTGAAACCCGAAACCTCGTACTCCACGTTCGTGTCGATTAAGCGGGAGAGGGCATCCTCTAGCCGTCCGCTAGTGTCGACAATACTCTCAGTGAGGTTTGATAGTTTCTCCTTGGATCTTTCCAGTTTGGTTTGGGAGAGCTCCACAGTCTCCTTCCAAGAAGTCCTCAGCTTGCCTAGGGTTTCAAGCGCAGGGTTCTCGTTGACGCCTTGCTGCGGTTCGGTGAAGATCTTCAGATCATGAAGCAGATTCGTTGCCCATTCGAGGTTTAGTTGGTGCGTCGTCAGTTCCCTGGCGAGTTCCACGCGTTTGTCCTCAAGCGCAACGCGGCCTAGGTTCAGTTCATCGAACTTTGCTTGACGCTTCTTCTTGGACTCTGCCAGTTCCTGAATCTTGTTTTCAATGGATTGAAGGGATTTAGTCCTTGACTCGATCCGCGTCTCAATGCGACCTAAAGCCTCCTTCCGCTTCTGAATCCTGCTCCAGAGCAGCTCTCGTTTCAGTGCCTCGAGCTTCGTTTCCAGTTGTCGTTTCTGTAGGAATCGTTCGTATTCACGCTTCCAGTAGTCGTGGGTTTCTTTTGTGGATTCGAGCACTTGGGCGAGGGTATGCTCTTCGCTTACGACACTGTCTAAGCGCAACCTAGCGTCAAGCACGTCTTCTCTGTATGATTGAAAACCCACTGCCTCTTCTAACATATTCAACTTGTCCTGTGGGGTTACTGCGGCGAAGCGCCCCACCATGAACTGGTGCATTATGACGAGTATGTTGTCCGGGTTGAGACCCATGGTTTCGAATACGTCAGTGACGGCCGACTTCGCTGCCGCTTTGTTTTGTAGCATGTAATAGTACGTGCCATTTTGCTTCAGGACTCTTGTAATCGTGACTAGGTCTGTGTGGTAGTGGGGGAAGGGACGCTTCGTGCCCGAGTTGTCGAGAACTAGTGTGATTCTGGCTTCGTCGTTTCCCCACTTTATGAGGTCGCTGAGCTTCTTCGACCTTTCCGTGTAGGCCTGCCCCAAGACCACAGATATTGCTAGGAGAATCGACGATTTCCCCGCACCGTTCGGCCCGCAAATGATGTTCAGCCCGGGCTCTAAGGGAACGTAGGCGTTTTCGTACGACATGAAATTTGTTAGGACTACTCCCTTGATCATCTGGCCCGAGCTACCGTATGAAAACTAGGGTTGATTCTGGCCGCGTAAAAAACGTTCAGGGCTCTCCAGTCTCGTTTCCATCGGTTCTCTACTGGGCGGAAAACTGTGCTTCTTTCTGGCGAACGAAAGGTCCCCCATTTTTACGGTGAGTTGGACCGATTCTTGTCAACATGTTCGCGCGGAGAATCGCGTCACTCGTTCAAGTGTAAACGCGTAGATGTAAGTTTATATACGGTCCTGACTTTTCGATGACTCACGGCGGGAGTGACGTAGCAAGTTTGCTTAGGCTCGGCAAGATTCTGCATTTTTCAAGCAGCCGCAGCCTCATAGTCAAATGCGAAGAAACAAGATTCGTAAGATTGGGCACAAAAGTCTGTGATTCCAAACTCAAAGAGATTGGAAAAGTTCAGGACTTCTTTGGACCAATTGCTGCACCCTACTTGTCAATCCGACCGACAAGCACCTCGCCTACCCGATACGTCGGCCGAATCGCCTACTCATTAAATTAGATTAAGTAGAAGTGAGAGAGTGTCTGAGGAAACAGATAGTGAATTAGGGGAAACCCTACAATCGCCACGTAGGGTCCGCGTCTGCCCTGAGTGCGGTGGGCCAAAGCTGATGCGGGATTACGAGGCGGCCGAAATTGTATGCATGGCATGCGGATTCGTCATTGCGGATAAGATTGCTGACACGAGGCCTGAGTGGCGCGCTTTCGACGACGACCAAAAGGCCAAGCGTTCCCGCGTTGGCGCACCGTTAACCTACACGATTCACGACAAAGGCCTCTCCACCATTATTGATTGGCGTGACCGACGTGTCCTCGGAAAGAACGCAACTGCAACCCAACGCCTGGATCTCTACAAACTCCGCAAGTGGCAAAGCAGAGTAAGAGTATCTGACGCTACCGAAAGAAACCTAGCAGTTGCACTCGCCGAACTAAGCAAACTCTCATCAGCGCTGAACCTTCCCAAAAATATTCTTGAAACAGCCTCAGTCATCTACAGGCGCGCAATCAAGAAACGGCTGATTCGTGGGAGATCTATTCACAATGTTACCGCAGCGGCCATCTACATGAGTTGCAGGCAATGCGGCGTACCACGAACACTGGACGAGATAGCGTCCTCATCCAGCCTGAACAAGAAGGATATTGGAAGAAGCTACAGGTTCATGGTACGAGAACTTGAAGCCTTTGTACCGCCGTCCACAAGCAGGAACTATGCAGCTCGATTCAGCAATAAACTAATGATCTCTGGAAAGGCTGAAGCTATTGCAATCAAAATTCTGGAAATTGCTAAAGACATGAAATTGACGAGCGGGAGGGGGCCCACCGGAATTGCAGCCGCGGCGACCTATATCGCCACGGTCCTCACAAACGAAAGAAAAACGCAACGCGAAATCGCAGAGATTGCCAACGTTACTGAAGTGACCATTCGAAACAGGTACAAGGAATTACTCGAGCGCCTCTACATCGAAGTCCCCCTTTAGCGTGCAATCTAGGCCCAAAAGTGTGGTTGGGTCAGGCTTTTTTCGCTGTTTTGTTCGTCGGCAGCTTTTTTGCGGCCGGTCTGGGGACTTCGCGTAGGCCGAATTCGTATGTTCCGCCGTCTATTTGCCAAGTCTTAATGTAGTAGGGCTCCTTAAGCTCTGTTTTCTCTGTGGCGACTACGAAGCGCTTCGCTCGTACTTCGTGGGATAAGTAGCTGCGTTTGCTCTGAAGCATGCTCGCCTTTTCGGCTGTGGGTGCGATGATGTAGCCGTGAACGTAAGAATCGACCTGCAGGTCCATCTCCTTTCGCATCTGTTGCATGCGTCGTACAGCGTCGCGGGTTAAGCCTTCAGCTAATTCGCTTCTTGTCAGTTTAAGGTCCAAGTAGACCGTTCCGTCTGTGAACTCCGCCTTCGCGAAACGTTCGGCTTCTGGGCCGGACTCGAATTTTGCGGATTTCTGCTTAGGCACGCCTGACAGTCTGCGGGTGTTGGCTTGTTCGAGCAGAAGTGCGGAGTACGTTCGGAGGGCGTTTCTAATAGGTTTGGCATCTGAGGCCACGGTTATGCGGGGCACTGGTTGCCGCTGCTTCAAGGCTTTGCCGATGCGGGCGACCGCTATCGTCGAGAGGACGATCTGAGCTGCTTTCATTTCTTCCTCGAGCGAATCGTTCAGGAATTTCTTGTCATAGCTCGGCCAGTCTAGAAGATGGACGCTTGGAGGATGTTTCGGCTCTGCGTTCTTGAACATGTCTTGGTAGAGTGACTCTGAAAGGAATGGGGCGATTGGGCTTAGCATAGTGAGAGCGTTCTTGAGTGCGGTGTAGAGTATCGCATATGCGGCTAGCTTGTCCCGATTCTGTTTCTCAACCCATGTTCTTCGCCTGATGAATCGAACGTATGTGTGGCTGAGGTCCTCGACGAGAAAAGCTTTGAGCGCCCGCACAGCCTCATAGACCTTGTACTGCTCCATCGCCTCTGTAGCATACTTGATCGTTCGATGCATCCTGCTGAGCAACCAACGGTCTTCGGGTCGAAGTGACTTCGTCAACTTTGCGATCGGCCACTTTGTGGGTGAGAATTTGTCGAGGCTCATGTATGTGCTAGCGAAGACGAACGTGTTCCAGAATGTGCCAAGGTCGCCGCTGTACTGCTTCACAGCATCCCAAGAGAACCTAAGGTCTTCCCAGATTGTGTTTTGGAGTACGTAGTATCGGAATGCGTCGCGGCCGAATTTCTGAACCACTTCTTGAGATGTGACAAAGTTCCCTAGCGACTTGTGCATCTCACGTCCCTTGTCGTCCAAGACAAAGCCGTGCATGAGAACGGTGTCAAACGGCCGGAGGTCCATCGCCACCATCCCGGCTTTGAGTAGTGAGAAGAACCATCCAGAGATCTGATCGCGGCCCTCCACTATGAAATCTGCAGGCCACCACAGCTTCGTCACCTCGGGGTACTTGGGGTGGCTTAGACATGCGTAAGAGGCTGCGCCAGAGTCGTACCACCCCACCATGACGTCCGGTATCCGAGCCATTTCACCGCCACATTTGCACCGAATCCTAACTTTATCCACCCAAGGTCTGTGCAGGTTTGGAAGGTCCACCTTCGCCAGGGACCTCTCAAGAAGTTCCTGCTTCGAGCCAATGACTTCATGCTGCCCGCAGGAGCCGCAAACCCAGACGGGCAGGGGTGTCCCCCAGAACCTTTGCCTCGAGACTACCCAGTCTTTCAGGTTTTGAAGCCAGTTCTTGAATTGGCTAGCGCCGGCCCAGATTGGTATCCACTGTGTGGCATCAACGTCTTTGATGAACTGGTCTTTGAGATGTGCGACTCGCACAAGCCACTGTTCAGTAGCACGAATGATTAGGGGCGTTTTGCAACGCCAACAGACGGGGCTCCTGTGCTCTATCTCGGTCTCAAAGAGGAGCATCCCGGCCGATTTCAAATCCTCAATAACTTCGGGGTTGGCGTCACGCACGAACTTCCCTGCATACTTGCCAGTATCAGAAACCAACCGTCCCTGGTCGTCCACGAGCATGAGCACTGGAAGATTGCTACGTATACCCACCTCGTAGTCTTCCTCGCCGTGGCCAGGCGCCGAGTGCACGCAACCAGTCCCATCTTCCATGCTCACGTATTCCTTACTGAGAACAACGCGGTGGCCGCCTTTGAGTTTCGCCTGCGCAGGCACTAGGCCTTCCAGTGGCGAGCGGTAAGTGAGCCCTTCGAGCTTGGTTCCTGGAAAGCTTTCTAGAAGCTCGAAGTGTGTCCCCGTCTCCTTCTGGACGCTCTCCATTCTTGCCTTTGCGATAATGTACACTTCGTCATCTGACCTTACCCTAGCGTAGTCGAAATCCGGGTTAACCATAACTGCTACGTTCGAGGGTAATGTCCATGGGGTCGTGGTCCAGATGAGAACGAATTCATTCTGTTTCCCCTCAACTGGAAATTTCACATAGATGGATGGGTCGCGGAGCATCTTGTACTCCAAAACAACCTCGTAATCTGAGAGCACTGTTTCGCACCTTGGGCACCAGTGAACCACGCGTTGTCCATGCTCGAACAGTCCCTTGGTCCAAGCTTGCTTCAGGCTCCACCAGTCACTTTCGATGTAATCATCATGATGCGTCATGTAGGGCTTAGCCCAGTCCATCCACACCCCAAGGTCTTGGAAGACCTGAGTCATTGATTCGGAATTCATTTCAGCGAAACGCTTGCACTCAGAAACAAACTTCTCCAGGCCGAAGCCCTCAATGTCCTTTTTCGTTTTGAAGTCGAACTTTTGTTCTACTGCCAGTTCGATTGGGAGCCCGTGGCAGTCGTAGCCTGGTTGATCTCTAACGTGGTAGCCGCGTGATCGTTTGTATCGGATTATCGTGTCCTTGAGAACCTTGTTCCAACATGTCCCTATGTGAGGAGTATCAGAGCTTGGGAACGGTGGCCCGTCGAGGAAATAAAACTTCTGACCGTGCGACCTTGCCTCCTTGACCAGCTCATAAGTTCCGTTTTCCTTCCAGAGGTTCCTCACTTGTTCCTCGGTTGCTTTCGGGTTGTATTGCTTCGGAAGTGCGCCTACCTGTCTACTCACTGTTGTTGCCTCCCAAGAATCTCAGACTCACAGAATACTCGCGTGCGTAACGGTGCAAAAGCCTCATGATAAGTAGTG
Organism: Bathyarchaeia archaeon; assembly: GCA_049513715.1. GTDB lineage: Archaea > Thermoproteota > Bathyarchaeia > 40CM-2-53-6 > 40CM-2-53-6 > FEN-987. Next base: position 604,908 of record JBEKVV010000001.1, read on the forward strand.
CAATTAACCGAGTAAGCTTGCGATTTCTCGGTCACCTTTCAACCGTGACACCATTCACAACGGCTCTGAAGGCATTTCTGTATTTTAGTTTAACTAACCCTTACGAGATACTGGCCGCATCCACTTGCCTTGAATCAGGTCGAGAGTTCAGTGTTCTGCTTAGGAATTGAGTCAACCGCGCACACTTTTGGGGCGAGCGTTGTGTCCGATAAAGGCACGATTCTCGGCGATGAACGAGATGTTTACGCTTCAGCTCCCGGAACGGGGATTCATCCTCGTGAGGCTGCTGAGCATCACAGTGAGGTTGCGCCGCGGGTCATCGCTAGCACGATAAGCAAAGCCGGAATCGTAGCTTCGGACCTCAGCGGAGTTGCCATAGCGTTGGGCCCTGGCTTGGGTCCTTGCCTGAGGGTGGGCGCGACCGTTGCCAGAGCAATCTCTTCCTACTATCGGATTCCTTTGATTCCCGTAAATCACGCGATCGGCCACATTGAGATTGGGTTGTTGACAACCGGTGCCGAGGACCCCTTGGTCGTTCTGGTGTCGGGCGGGCACACAGCAATCGCTGCGTTCTCAGGAGGGAGATGGCGTATCTTCGGCGAGACCGAGGACATTACGATTGGGAACCTGTACGACATGTTCGCCAGAGAAATCGGCCTACCCTCACCCGCGGGTCCGGAGATTGAGAAATTGACGAAGACTGCTACGAGATTTATTCCGGTCCCATACGTTGTCAAAGGCAACGACGTGTCCTACTCCGGTTTGCTCACCGCCTCCCTTGCACGGCTTCGAGGAGGGGCGAAACTCGAAGACGTATGCTACTCTATGCAGGAAGTCTCCTGCTCCATGCTCGCCGAAGCGGTGGAGCGAAGTCTTGCATACACAGGAAAGAAGGAGCTCCTCCTAACAGGAGGAGTGGCGGCCAACAAGACCTTGCAGAAGAAGCTGGAAGAAGTGGCCAAGCTGCACGACGCCCGTTTCTACGTTGTCGAGGCGCCGTATACAGGAGATAACGGTGCGCAAATCGCTTGGACGGGAATGTTGGCCCTTCGTGCTGGTGTGATAACAACAGTGGAAATGTCGCGCGTCAGGCCGAAGTGGAGGTTGGAAGACGTTGATATCCCTTGGAGAAACGGTTCACCCTAAGCTAATCTACAAAGGGGCCGAAGCAGAAATCTACCTAGAACACTGGCACGGCCAACCTGTAATTCGCAAGAGCCGGATGCCGAAACCCTACCGCATACCCGAGCTGGACGAGGCAATACGGCGGATGAGAACTGCGCATGAAGCAACCATGATGCAAGAAGTCAGAAAATTGGGCGTTCCAGTTCCCACAATCCAACACATTGACATTGAAACCTCCACGCTGATAATGGACTATGTCAACGGCTCGAGTTTGAAGGATGAGTTGAACAAACTGCCTATGCCAACAAGGAAGTCGAGATGTAACATGCTAGGCAGGCTGTTGGCGCAAATGCATGAGGGTGGGATATTTCACGGTGATTTGACCATTTCGAACGTGCTCTCCGAGAACGGTAAGCTGTACGTGATTGACTTTGGTTTGGGGGATTTTACGCATGAACTCGAGGACAAAGGTGTCGATCTCCTTTTACTCAACCGTGTTCTGAAGAGCACACACTACCGATATCATGTTCCACTTTTCAAAGCCTTCATGGACGGCTACTCTTCAGTAGTTGGAAAGAAGCAGGGCAAAGAGACGTTTCTGAAGATGAAGGAAATTGAGAGGCGGGGTAGGTATTTTGAAAGAGGCTAGGCACAGCGTTTACTTTGCCACCCATAACCGGAGCAAGTATATGGAGGCCTCACGAATCGCCGAAGTTTTCGGGATTCAACTGAAGCAACTCAATATCGAAAAAGAGGAAATTCAGTCAGACAGCCTCACCGAGATTGCTTCACACGCAGCTCTTCAGGCCGCAAAATCAAGACCCTACAGAGTGGTCTCCGAAGACGCAGGCTTCTTCGTTGAAGCACTAGGAGGCTTTCCTGGTCCATATTCGGCCTACGCCTTCCGAACTTTAGGCACGGCAGGCATCTTGAAGCTAATGCGAGGCGAACGAAACCGAAATGCATCGTTCATGGCGGCACTGGCATACTGCCAACCTGGCAAACATCCCGTCTGTTTCAAAGGTGTCGTGAAAGGAGTTGTGAGTAGACGCCCCAAAGGAACCAATGGCTTTGGTTTCGACCCCATTTTCATTCCTTTGAAGGGCGATGGTCGCACATTCGCTGAAATGAGCATCGAAGAAAAGAACGTCATCTCGCACCGAGCTGGTGCATTCAGACAGTTCTCACGATGGTTCACGTCGAAACGGGAATGACGCTAGGTTTAGACAACTTAAATAATCAAGGTTCAAAGACTAGGCGACGATAGTCAGAATTCCAAACTTGGAGAGGATCGATCACGGCTAGGCTTTACACAAGCAAACGAGGGCGGTCTGGGTCAACACGCCCAATCAGCAAGAAAACCCCAGCATGGTGCAAATACACTTCGGAGGAAGTTGAGGCCTTAGTCTTGAAACTAGCCCGGGAAGGAAATTCCCCAAGCATAATAGGCGTGATGCTCCGAGACAGGTATGCTGTCCCACTTGTAAAGTCCGTCACGGGGAAGAGCGTGCATGAGATACTCAGTACGGGTGGTCAAGCCACACCCTTACCTGAAGACCTCAGCGTCCTGCTCAAGAAAGCTGGCGATATGAAGCGGCACTTGGAAAAGAACCGCAAGGACTACGTCAACAAACGATCACTCGCAATGATTGAATCGAAGATCCACCGCCTAGTGAAGTATTATCACGCGAGAGGGCTGCTTCGGCCTGAGTGGGAATACAAACACGTTGTGGCCTCAGTGGCATAGTAGATGCCCACGGACCCAAACCAAGACGCTTTCCTTGAACGTGCGAAACAGCTATCAGACGCAATCAAGGAAAACCTGCAAGCAGACTCGTTCATCACAGTAATCTCACACCACGACGCTGACGGTCTTTCCTCCGCAAGCATCATAGGCGCTGCGCTAGCACGCGCCAAAGCCCGCTTCACTGTAAGAATCGTTGAAGAGCTGAGGGCGGATGTTGTGGATGAGATTTCGATGGCAAAGCCCGATGTTGTGCTGTTCTGCGACATCGGCAGCGGCTATCTAGACCTGATTGGGACTCGGCTTGACGCCAAGGCCAGCTTGGTCATGGACCATCATCCGCCAAACGCTACTGTTCCAAGCAAAACGCTTCAACTCAACCCACATGAGTTCGGGATTGATGGCGCGAGGTTAGTGAGCGCTGCTGGCGTGTGTTACCTCGTGGCTAGAGAAGTATCGGACCAGAACAAGGACCTGAGCGCCATGGGGATCGTCGGCGCGCTGGGCGATATGCAGGACAAGAATGAGAAGAGGTCGCTCATGGGCCTAAACGAGCTTCTCGTAGAAGATGCCGTTTCCTCGGGAAACGTTCGGATTGATACAGATTTGGTCATCTACGGAAGAGAGACGCGGCCTATTCATCGGGCCCTCGCCTATACAACCACACCTTACTTGCCAGACCTTAGCGGCCGGGAAGACAATTGCTTGACTCTCCTCACAAACAACGGAATCGCAGTGAAAGATGGGGACCGTTTTCGCACTCTGGCGGATTTGACACAAGATGAAAAACAGAAACTGCTGAACGCAATAATCGCCCACCTGACCTCGATCGGCTTTCAGTCCAGTGTTGTCCTCGATTTGGTTGGCACGGTGTATACTCTGGTCAAGGAACCACAAGGCAGCCCGACTAGGGACGCTAGAGAGTTCTCGTCTTTGCTCAACGCATGCGGCAGAACTGGTAATCCTTCGATTGGCGTCAGTGTGGGGCTAGGAGACAGGAAGACTGCTCTGGATGAGGCCAACGACGTGGTCACAACCTACAGGAAGACGCTGGCATCATACATGGAATGGCTGACCAAATCACCCGAAGCAATCCAAAAGCTCAACTCAATCTGGATAATTCGCGGCGAGAACATGATTCAAGAAAGCATGACTGGGGCCTTCTCCTCTGTGATATCCTCAGCCGGAAACCTCTCCCCTGACCACGCCATATTCGTTCTTTCCCGTTCAAAGGACGGTGGAATCAAACTCTCAGGAAGAGCACCGCCGAAACTGCTCAAAATGGGTGTTAACCTAGGTGCAGCGCTCAGTGCAACTGCCCCGAAATACTCGGGCTTCGGGGGAGGGCACAATGTGGCAGCCGGTGCCCACATCAAAGTACAAGACCCCAACGACTTCCTTCAAGATCTAGACTCGGCAATAACGGCGCAGATGAAGCAAAGCAATGGAAGCTGAAATCAAACTCAAATACCGATCTCCGTTGTTTGCAGAAAGCGTGAAGAACGCTCTGAATCCGGACAACAAGTTGATGGGGGGAGGCATGAGGATTGCTGCCCGCACTCACGGGCGAATCGTAAGCATAACTATCAGAGGCTGTAGCAGAGTTGAGACGCTTCAAGCAACAGTCCAAGATGTTTTCCGCTGCCTTCGCGCCGCAGAATCATCGCTTTCGCGACTGGAGCAACGCAAGAGAGCATAGCGCTATTGTTGCTGTGAACTCTTTAAATAGCGCTCAAATGGTACGTTCACAAAAATCCGAAGCGATAGTGGAAATCACTTGTCAAAGGCCACAAGAAAAGTCAGAGACAAATGGCGACTGAAAGAATGGTACGATGTCTACAGCCCATCATACTTCGGTGAGATGGTAGTCGCAAGCATTCCTTGTGAAGACCCAAGCGCCATCATTGGGCGAGTTGTCGAAACAACCCTTTACGACATTACGAATGATTTCGCCCACCAATCAATCAAACTCTACTTCCTAGTCGTGAACACGAAGGAGCACAGAGCGGAGACAATTCTCAAGTCGCATGAATATGCTACTGACTACTTGCGCAGCCTGGTAAGGCGCGGAAGCACTAGGATGGACGGCATCTTCAACGCCACTACAACGGACCAATTCTCAAGTAGAATATCCGTTGTAGCGTTTACGCGGGATCGGATAAAGGCCTCCCAGGAGCACGGCATTCGCCAGATGATGAGACAAGTGGTGGAAGAGAAAGCTGCATCGCTAAGCTACGAGCAACTCTCTCACGAAGCAGTCCTGGGCAAGCTTGGGTCAGACATTTACAACATGGCAAAGAAGATAGCTCCTTTGAGGCATGTTGGCGTTAGGAAGTCGAGGCTCATATCGATTCCTGCTGGTGTCATCGCTACACCGGCGCAGGTTATCGAGCAGGCCAAAGCAGCCTAGTTCATAGGAACAGTACGGCGACCGGGATTTTTGATTCTCACTTCGCAAAAGTGGACAGCAAGAAAATGCGGTGTTTCACGCTACAAGTTTTCTGCGAGATTCATCAGACTAAGTAGACGGCGTCGAACCCAAAGGTTACCGGGCAGATCTCTTGTACATCTTCCGAATCTCCGCATGAATTTCGTCTAGGTCTTTCTGAAGACTGTCAACATCCGGAGGCAAAGCCTCGTCTGGTCTGGAACTGCCCGGAGTCGCTCGACTAGAGATTCTTTCCACTTCTTTAGATAGGCGTCGAATCTTTTCCTGCAGGTCAGCGGTCCTCTCAAGGCTGTGCAGGAGACCTGCCAATCCTCCCGTTATGATTCCTGCTGCAACGCCCGCTATGAACGAGACTACGTCGAAAGCCATGGCGAATCCAAACCACACAAGTAGCTTTGGCATATATGCTAATAAACAGCCGACAGTTAGTGGCTTTAATTAGCTGACGACGCGTTTGAAATGCGCTGTTTCCGCACGCCTACTCTTTGAGAGCTAATTAGTTCGACATTTTCTGCTAAACAGCGTTTTTTGATGTCGCAATTCCACGTAACTAAGAGACAAGAGGGGAAGGATTTTGAGGGCTCAAGATTAGTCAACACTTGCATGAATGGAGATCGGGTCCAATTACAGACGATTTCGCAGAGCTTGCCGTTCTTTGGCGACCTCTTCCCTGAATTCAGGTATAGCCTTCATGAGTGACGATTGCTTTCTATTGAGCTGGCGAATAATCCACCTTTGAGTTCTCTCGGGTCGTAATTGCCATATCGGGAGCTGTTCGTCCCACGCAAGGATTTGGTTATAGGTGACTTCGGCGGTGGCATAGAACCCCTCTGTCGTCTCAAGATAACGATTTGTAACCAAGAGTTCCAATGAAGGCAGCTTGAAGCGGGAAGTCACAAAGTGCCACTTTTTCGAGTCCGGCGTTTTTTCATTGTAACGAGCACTTTTCGTGATTAGCGATAGCACCTGCTCGTTCCGCGCTAATTCGGTCAAAACGGCTCCGAGTCTGCGGTCTGTTTCTTCGTGATGAATCACCTCGTAGATTGTGCCACGACCTGAAATTGCTTGTATGACATGGCTGTCAGGTCGTTTCGGATTATCAAGGCAATCTTTGATTGCGGCGCGGAATCTGCTTTCGAACTTCTTCATACTTGCACTTTGTTTTGGTGAATACCGTAATGTTCCTTTAATCCCAAGGTCAAATGGAAGTTCTTGGTCAGATTCCAAAATGGTTATAGTACGATGAGCAAAGCTTTGTCGAACGCCCAATTCCCAGTATACGTTGGGATTTGCATCAGTCAGGTCCGCAACCACTATTTCTGAACTAATCAAGTCCGCTATTATTTGATTCAATATGTCACCACGCAAGGCTTCGGAACGATGTGCATCAATCGCATTGTCTTCTTCTATGAGCGGCTTCAAGAAGTCTTCGTAGAACTCAGTCCAGTATTCGGCTGTGTGTCTGATTGTCGTGCCACTAAAAGGCATAATCACAAAACATTTCGCTTTCGACTGTGACAATTGTGATTTTTCCCTCTTTGACGTTCGTTCACTTGAGCGGCGGTTTTCCCGCGTCTGCTAGTTTTTGATTGATGGCTGCTTTTTTCTGCTTTAGGCGTTCAGGTTGGACGTAGTAGTGGTCGAAGAGGCCATCTAGGACGTCGAGATTCGACTCGGCCTCTCCGGCTTCAACCTCAACGATCTCCCCAGAGGACTTAGATTTTATGGGGTGTGTAGCGAAGTTGCCAACGACCCTTATTGCATCTACTATTTCTCGTAGGCTGCTTGGGAGTGTGGGCAACACTTCGTCAATCTGCTGTGACAATTCCTTCGACTTGGTGTGCGCCGCTTGTGTCAAGACTGTTTGCAGACACCTTCTTGACAATGCGGCGCTTGCCATTGGACTTATGGCAAGCACTTCAGCCGACTCCCGGTATACCGTCCTGACGTGCTCAGGAACTTCAGGCGGAACAGGCCTGACTGCTCCTCCCCGCGGCCAAATGAACCAATTTTGAGTCACCTTTTCCTTATAGTCAGTGCCTGCAGGTGTAGCGACCACACATGTAACTACGAGTCGCTGGCAATTCGGGCAACTTTCGAAGTCCACGGCGATTCGTTCCGAATCACTCCTGCCTTCAAGGGCATTGACCCCCCAGTCTGTGGTTGTTCCAACTGGACCAACGCTTTGAGGTTTGAAGTACACATCGTGAAGGCAATGCGGACACTTTCCTCTCATTTCCTAACCGCCAACTTAGACTCCTTAGCTTCCGTGTCGTACGATATTCGTGATATATGCGAGTAATGACAAGAAACTAAGCAGGATTCCCACCGTCGGGGCATATCTGTTCAGGAGCTCCACCCCAGTAGCTAGACGGTTTTTTCTCTCAAAATCAAGAACGGCTAGACCGTGATCGGGGTCGAGTCGGAATAGGACAGGGTCAAGCGACCTGTCGGCTATGAGCCTGCTAGCAAGACTTCTTAGCAGTGGGTCATGGCCTTTCTCTCGAAAAAGCGGAGTGACCATGAGACGAGCAACTGTATCTTTCTTAATGGCATGTCCCGCTTTCGTTGACAAATAGTCGCTCATATGTGCCGCCCCTCTTTCAATCCACTTGACCTTCGAGAATTTGCTTTTCTCTATCATTGCACGACGCAGACATAGAGCAGCAAGTGTCCTTGAATTGAATATCCCCGTATAAACCGAAAAGGTCAACCCCCACACAAATGACGTCACCAGACTCAGAAAAATCAAATTGACGAGAGAATCCGAAATAACGAATCCCCCAAATATCACCGTCAATTGACGCAACAGAAGGAAGAATATCATTAGAAGGATGGAATACTTCCATATGATTTCCGATCCTTCCATAATCCTGTAGTATACACCAAAATCCACTCTGCGATAGAACTGTGACATACCCACCGACGGAACAAGACCGACGAGTAACGAGGAAGCAACTGCAGCGTACGAAACGAAAATGGCTGCTGAACTTAGAAGATGTTGAAGGATCGTTCCGACGACGCTGACAACCAACACGATTGAAAAAAGCGACGACATAATGAACGCCAACCCGACGACACCAGTTACCCACCACGTTTCGAGTTTTGCGAACCGTCCCTCCTTTCTGCCTAGTGGAACCCTGAGGTCAGAAAAACAGTAATCCGTCATTCGTTTTTTCAATTCCGTGCTACCACAAACACATGATTCCTCTGCCATCCTCGTGTTCAAGCAATTTCCGAGTCATTGTCCCTGCTCGATGTCATGGTTTCATCAGCCAAGAGGAGCCTGTTGTGCTTCTTATTTTTTTGTATCAATTGTCGGTTGCGCTGGAAGTTCGCCTAACGGCTGCTCAAAGTCATTGCCGCAGCCTTCGCAGTAGTAGGTGAACCTGCAGATTTCGCCCTGCTGAGTCCAAATGCGTTCACAAGATTGAAGCGTCACGTTCGATTTGCAGTAGGGGCACCTCAATAGAAGTCACTGGCCTTCTCTGAGCGGCAAACATAGATAGCGGAAATGTTGTTTGCAGAGTGTACGCTCTGAGTTGACTCAAACTATTGAAGAAACAGACGAAAGCTCTCTCAATTATTGGTTCTCGCAATCCTATTTTTTCTTCTTTCTACTAACGACTAGAGAGGCGAATGCCGTCGTTACCGCGATTTCGGCATAGAATACCATTTCAACCAAGCTGAGCTGTGGCGGAAGCAGTTGAACTGCACCGACGACGAAAGGCAACGTGCCGATTCCTATGCCGACAAATAGAGTAAGACCCTCTGAAACCTCAAGCACTTCGACCCTGCTGATTGCCACTATGATAAGTCCCAAGAAGAGCAGTGATGGAACCCAGAAAGCGAGTGTTCCTCGCAAGACTTCATCGGACGGACGCAGAAAGGAGACTTTCAAGGAATAGAAGTCATCGAATGACGAGAAGTTGACTGTATAATTCGCTGGTCCTTGATAGTAATTCCGCACTAAGTCAGCAGGAAGAGAGGACCCGAGCTTTACGAAATTCTGAGAAATCCTCCAGCTGTCGGCTATGCTTGGTGACGCTGAGACGTATGAAGTTAAACCCACGAGATTGAGAGTCCTATTGAAACCGAACAAGAACGTAAGTGAATAGGCATCCCATGGGTATTCGCCCTCATGCTTCAGAGGCCATTCATGAGGTCTGGCACCTTTCTCAGGATAAGTCGGAAGCGGCCAATATCCACCTCGCTCCGGGCTAGAGAAGTCCCAGGTTCCATTCGAGAGCGTCGTTGGATGCCCCAAGATGTATTGGAAGTCTTTCGGAGACCATGAAAGAACGGAGTTGAATGACTTATTGTCGAGCGTTTGAAAATCCACTTGGAAAGAACTAGTTCGGAGAACGGTTCCCTTCACATCTAACTCAAGTGACTCTAGGGTAAATGCTGCGGACGCCTGCCCATTGGTAATGCCGAATGGTCCAAATGTGTAGTACGGTTTGCTCACGACCGGATAGGATACGGCTGAGGCCCCGACGAACAAAACCGCTCCTGTGATGAGCACTAGCAAGGTTATGTGAATGGAATGTACGACAAACCATCTCCAACTCGATTGAAGATACGATTTCAGAGAGCCGATCAATTTGGGCATCTCGTGGCTTCACAACTCTCAATACTAATAGACGATATCTCGTGCTAGAATTTTTCGGTTGATTCCCGACCAAGCTCGTAATCCAATCATCTTGATCTGAAGAAGTAATCAGCTACTTCTACAAGAATAAGGGAGACATCGACAATCCTTGAGTACACCCAAAGTTTCACTATGGAACGGTTGTGTGGCTAGCCGCGATTCATAGAGGGTCTCCGCGGGGATTTGTGGCAGGTGTGCCGCAATTCATGCAAATGAGGTCTGTCCATGGGAATTCTGCGCCGCAATACTGGCACTTATTTCTAATCTCATTTCTGGATTGAGCTGGAGAGAGGGCAATGAATCCATCCAATTCCTGAGGCTCAAACATTGACACGTCTGTCGCGATGCGAAACTGCGAATAACCAATTGCCCCTGCATACAGGTCATAGACACCGGGAGCAACGTCTAGAGAATAGCGGCCCTTATCTCTGGAGGACAAATAGCAAGCGGACATGACCTTTCTGCCGGTTGACTGATGCGTTGAAGGGACCGCCGCGGTACCGCTTGCTATGACAACCGCCGGCAGGGTCAGCGGATTGCCTTTCGATAGATACAATGTCCCTGACAGACTCCAAGTCACATATTCCCCCTTGACCGCGATAGGGTGAAAATCAAATTGGGATGCTGGGGGGGTCGCCCCGACGACTGATATCTCATCGCTGCCGTAGAACCGGTAGGTTCCTGCTATTTTGGGAGCGACCACGTCCGAAAGCCTGAAACTGAACCATCCCCCTTTCAATGAAGACTGAGCCTCGGGGAATCTGAGTGTGGTCTTCACAACCCAGAATCTTGGGTAGTTCGGATCGTTCTCTGGGTTCACTGTAACCATTATGTCGCCTGCAGAAACCAGCAAATCCGTATGGATCTCTTCAGCGGGATTGTTCGCCGCCGCTGTCAAGTCAAAGTCCCGCGGAATGTAGACGGTTATGACCTCGTCTCCGTGAAGAACCTGATGAGGCCTAACCGCCACCAGCACTCTAACTTTGTTCTGGTGGTCGTCCGTAGATGTCAGAACCTCTGTTCCTTCAATCGGATACCGTGAGTCTTGATGAGCGCGGTAACCCCAAGGTTGAGGTGAAATCGCAACGACCCCATACGTTTGAAGGGCGGCCTCGGCTGTGAATTCTGCTGCAATTTCAGCAAGCAACTTCCGCAACTCAACAGTATTTGATTTGGAAAACCTATGGTACTTACAAACCAGAGGAAGAATTCCCTTGACTTTAGAGACCGCTTCCTCAACCAGGCCATAGATCGGCTTTCTATCTCCAAACGCCATGTAAGCCATACCGAGCTCGTTCTGAATCCAATCGCTCTCATCTGAAGTAATCACTGCCAAGAACCCGTTAGATGCCTGTATCCTGTTCACTATGACAGGGAGCGGGGGGGTCTTGGAAATCTCTTGGGCAATAATGCACTCGATCCCATGAACGCTCAACTCGCTTCTGATGACCTCCACCAACAATTCATCCCCCTTGGCGAAGCTTATCGAAAGAAACAGTTTGCCCAGAATTCAGCACCTGTCCGCCTCGGATTAGAGCATATTACCGCATAAGGGCGTTTGGGGGAACTCGAAGTTCACAGGTCGAGAGTGAGTTAAGAGTTTGGAGTATCTGGATTATCGCAGGAAAAGGTTGAGCCAGGCCGTGGGTTTTCGATGCCGATTGCCATTATATTATCTATGTCAATGGTTTCCATCGCGAGTTTTCTTTTCCCTGGCGTGTTCCCCAGCTCAGCAGAACAAGCAGGATGTCATCTCTGGAACGACCGTCGAGTATTTGTGACAGACCAAGTGTCTTGGCGGCTTCAAGATTGAGCAGGTCTATCCACTTTCTCGGGTCATTCCCAGCTCCAGCTTTCTCGAATGTGTGCGCACCACTAAGGGCACACACAAATGACCGCGGCAGGGATTCGAGAGATTGGTGAAAAGTTCTGGTTTGGACATGTTGGAAAAGAATCGAGTTCAGGCATTAACGTGAGCCGCATCATCGCGTGTGCACAATTACGTTCACAACCGAAAACTCCACAAGGCAAGACAAGTCCTACTATGGACCGCAGGATAACGCGAATGGGTGTGAGCCACAATAGAACGATCTAAGAATTACCACCGGCCATCGCCAGAGTTTGATCTTCTACGAGAGGGCGCTCGTGCATTTAGTCGATGCGACCCGGACAAAGTCGAATTGCTGATTCAGTCGTGCTATGAGAATTTCTTGGAGCTCAATCTTCAACACCCTCGGCTATTCGCCAAAGCAAAAGAAGATCACCTTGATTCCCAGAGTCTCCTGAAACGAGTGCTGGTGATTGCAATTCCACCAAAAACCGAAACCAAGTGGGGCCAGAAGATTCTCTGCCTATTTATGTCATTTCAATATGCGGTTGAGGCAGTCATCGTCGCGCACCTCGAAATGAGGAAAGCCTGGCAGAAGTCTCTCTCTCGAAAGCATTTTTGGGAGATTGTTGATGATTACCGCAGGCGACTGCTGGACCTTTTCGGAGAGGTTGGGTTTGATCGTTCCGACGTCCATTTTTTCATTAAGGGAGACGAGGTTGTGTGGCCCGTTAATGTCTCTGAGGTAGAAGCTCTCGACTATGTCGACGCGAATCTGCAGGCTGGCTTATGGGCAAAACTCAATGACGTTTTTGGCCTTTTTACCGTTCAGGCCTATGAGGCGGCGGAGATTGTTCGAAATAAAGGCGCCTTGTTTAAGGCATTATTCGATGGAATACCGACTCGGTTCTTTGCTTCAAGGAGAAGTGTCAAGAAAAGCACTAGCGTGCGCACTGAAGAACGCAATAAACTACCAAAAATCGGACTCGTTCTCGGTCGAATCACTACAACAAGTTATGTCAAAGACGTTCCAAGTAGTTGGAGCGTCCCATTCACATTCAGAAATCACGATAAAGATGTGTTAGGAAGAGTGAGCAAGTCCAAGATATCTGTCGTTGTCCGACCCTATGTTTCAGGAATCATTCCCGAACGACACGGATTCGGCCCTGGCGAACTCGACGACTTTCTCATTCCACCAGGTCGCACGGTCGTTGGTGTAGCAAATATCGGCATTCAGCCTTTGTTTGCGAGAAACAATTGGGAGGACGAGTATAGTCAAGCTTTCAATACAGGTGATCTCAAAATCAAACTGCAAATCAGTTACGTAATAAGTGACGAGTTTGGTAGGATCAAGAAAGCTAGAGAGCGTAGACTTCGCGTTTCTTAGTCACTGGTTCAAATACCTAAGTATCTCCGAACAAAATCTATGATGACCTCAGCTGCTGGCGGACCTAACCTTGTCGCCATTTCCTTCACCCTGTTCAAACGACTAGGTCTGAGAAGATCCTTACCTTTCTCCTTCTCAAGGAGACGGAGCTCTTCTTTGATGGTGGCAGTTTGGTCTTTTGAAACAATTCTATCCAAATAGTCTTCGAGGTCTTTCAGCGAATTTACGGTGGTCGTTTGGTTCTGAGTTATGATTCCTCCAGAAGCTATCTGCCCACCGCTCACAGGTCCATTGACATTAATGATGTTAAAGTTAACAGCGAGATTCCCGCGTGCACGTCCCTCAACCGCCTCAATCCCGAAACTTGTTAAGCCAAGTAGGTGCGACCATTTCTTCGTCGTTCCAATTGATCCTGTGGACTGACCCTTTACTAGATTTGAATCGATTAAATATTCGATGTTGAACTCTGCTAGTTCTTCGCTTATGGCAAGAAGTTTAGCGTATTCTGAAGGTTTTGTAAGAATCTCAGCTCCCAGCTGTTTCTTGTTGTACAATTCCTCAAGAATCTTGGCTCTGATGTCCTGATTGCTCAGACCTGACAAAGCCCTTATGCACTGGCCGTCCATCCTACGAGCTCAGATTTGAACCGCTTGGTGTGTTATTGTGCGCACCACGATACCCACACACACAAATCAAAGCCTGAACGACCGTTGAAATTCCGTCCCCCGAGCGATGCCTCGACTTCTATTTCGTCAAGCCACCCTGCTTCCGGAGTCTCTCCACCAGTTCCCGGTATCGGGGGTCAGCCCTTGCCTTAGCGAAGAGAGGCGCGTGCATCACGGTTGAGGCAATTATCGTATGGGCTTCGAGCGCCTTGTTCATGTACTCGAAGTAGGAGTCGAGGTCTCCGAGGGCGTGGTAGACGTACGCAATGAAGTTGAAGCCGATCGGACCTATGTTGGCGGTCTCGATCTTCTTGATTGCGAGGAGCGCCCGTTCCCTGTCGCCTTCCAGAGCCGCGTTCAGCAAAATTAACCTCGCGAGCGCTTCCCATCAAGAAACGACTCAGTTCAGTCGCCTTCAGTTCGATAATAGTATCCCACTTCCACCTGCGGCCCTTGTAGTTTACGCCTGAATTGAAGTGTTGACGGAGAAGATTGATGAACCGTTGCTTGCCTTCCGCTTCGAGAGATTCGCTAGACTACTTTCAAGGTCACATATTCAACCGTAGAGAGGCCTGGTAGGTGAGGCAGGCACGTTGACCCTCGCCTGCGAGATATATTCTGTATATTGGCAACCATTAAACCGACTTGACGATTTGTACTCGGTTCTATGAGCCACCATTGTAAATTGTGTCACCCACCTAAGATATTTCGATCAATCGACCGACTGCATGAACATCATTGGACGACTCATCGACGATGGTGCTGCAATGTTTGTCATCATTTGAGTCGACTTCACTCAGGATTCCATGGCTGTGCAGTCTGTGGTTGCCGATACTCGAAGAAGCAGCAAGAGCGCCTTCGTGACTAGAACTCCTTCAGGGCGTCGGAAGTTGCTTATTCGAGTGTGAGTGCTATGTTGTATCTGAGAGGTGACTAATGTATGGCAAAGCAAAGTAGGGGAGCTAAGAAAGCGTGGACGGCTGCTAGAGATAAGAAGGTGACGAAAGCACGCGAGAAGAAGAAAGAACGCAAAGCCGCCCTTTCCACGTATCAATAGGAACGCGCTGTTCTGACTTGAACCGTTTTTTCCGTTTCGGCAGACTCATTCTGAAAATGATGTGAATAACGGGTAACAGATCAAGAAGGGTAACGTAGCGGGACGCTTGTGAGGAGTATCACTGGTGCGAGCATCGCAATTTGAACTACCAATTTTGTGTGTGTGGGTATAGTGGTGCGGGCAACAGAATTTGAACCATCGTCGTTCAGGCGTTATTTTGTGTGTGTGCGCACCACTAGACCCGCCCTATCGGAAAAATACGAGTGAACAGTTGGGGTTTGGTGCTGTTTGTGGCTGAGTGGTTTGTGTAGTAGTGTTTAGTGGCGCGCGCAACTCCACTAGACGCAGCTGCATTTAGTCAATCTTTGGCAAAGTGAAACTAGAGCTTTCGTTTGCGTGACTGGTTTGGAACGAAGCAAGCGATCAAGGCCACTGAATCTATGGCTGTGGCGATAGGAATCCACATCACAACTATGCTAGGATAGCTGGTTATCGGTGATTCGAACCCCATTCTTAGGGGTAATAGGATCAACGCCCCAACGATCAAGAAATAGGAGCAGACCAACGCCGCCAGCAGCCTCAGCCCGAGCACATCAGTCGGCCTTCCGATAATGAAAACCATCAAAGTGAGGATAGCACCGATGAGCAAAGGCGTTAGAGAGAGCATCCAAGCATTCACAGAATGCGGAAAAATCGAAGCCCACGGCACTATAGGAAGGTGAAGACTGAGACTTCTGAGAAGAAAGCCAAGGTCGCTGAAATAGCCATACACTACAAAATAGGAAAGCCCAGCAAAGCCCAACACTCCGAAACAAAACCGGTCGCGGCGTCTGACCAGTGTCCTCATGAAGTGGGCAACAAAGAATAACGAGCCGAAGGTAGCGAAAATTGCAGGGGCAATTGCTATGAACGGAAACAAGACAAGCACGGCAGCAGACCAAATCGAGAAGAACGCAATGCCAGCTTTGCCAAAGATACATGTCTGAAACTGAAGCCAATTCGCTTGTACAACGATTGCCACACGAATAACAGCAGCAACCGAAGAGGAGAGAGGAAGGAGTTGCTTGAGGACCACCTTAACTATTCTAGCGAACGTTTCAGAGCTGTTTGGCGCAGTGTCGTTTCTCACCTTCCAGGACTCCGCTTCGTAGATGATAGCGGGAGCAATTGCGGCGAAGAATAGAAATTCTACATAAGCAACGTAGGGGGTAAGAACAGATGGCGTGCTCGGCTGACAGGCCAATATGCTCGCAGGCCAGATGCTGTAGTATATTCCTGTCAACATCACGAGCCCATAAAGCAAGCCGTAATTTACAAAGACATGAATTAACTCCGTCCTATTGTTCGCCTCCCAGAAAAATGAGACCGATGGGAGTCTAATCTTCTTCCAAGCTCCATAGACTCGCACCCTGAGTCCATTCATCCGTTCATAGACTCTTACCAAGAGTCCATTCGTCAACGGGACAATTGCTATCAAAAAGATACCCAAAGCGGCGCCAAAAAGGAGTCCCTGCGCGGCATCGTTTAGGATTCCGTTTGCCAGCGATACAGTCGGTGGATAATCCCAGACAGAAATGCCCTGGATGCCGAGAAGGATTTCTTCTTTGGCTAGCGCGATCCAGTACACACCAACGAGACCACCGAAGAAAAGGAATCCTGAAGAAATCCACAGCGCTGTTCGTGCTGCAAATCGACCGATTTTTCCGATTCGTCGTGAGCGATACAAAAGTAGAAGTGGCATTTCAGGGACCAACGGAAGAGTCATCAGAGGTACGACCAGTACTGGAGGGAAGCCGAAATTGAACAACGAGAAAGAATAAGCGAATGGTGCGATTACGAACGCGAGATAAAGAACCAGGGAGACAGCGTAAAGCCAAAATTCACTGAGACGAAGCTGAATCCTCATAAGAACGGCATCTCAAAGCAAAGGAACACACCAGGGATAGTAACAGTTAGTTTTTTACCTGTAGAATGTAACCACAATATCGGTGTTTTGTCCAGTGGCACGATGTAATGGTATTACAGCAGACGGAACTCGCTGTAAGAAGAATGTAGCTGGGCGGAAAAAACTCTACTGCGAAGATCACGGTGGCTAACGTCTCTCAGCTGTTTGAGACCTATCATTCACTTTCGGTCAACTCAGCCGGTTAACCTCGCCATTCTCACGTGCTAAGTTCGACCAAACCTGCAAAGCTTGCTTATGCAATGCCCGCATTGCTCCAAGCCAATGTATCTGCTAAGTCAGGCCCAACAATGGCGTTTGGAACGTTGGGTTGTGACTGAGAAATTTGTCTGTTCCGATTGTCAGCTCATATCCACAAGAGAGGGGGACAAGATATGGATAACCGAGGGATTTTGACACCCACCCTCCCGGAAGGCCAATCCCTCGCATCCAAGGACGATGTAAGCAACACGCGCTTCCATGACATTATTGAAATGCTTGCGGAGCACTTATGAGAACGCAGACTAGGACCGGCCACGTTTTTCCATCTGATGGCAAAATGCCCCTCTGATGGTTCTCACTTTTCACGAGATTTAGACAGTATTCGCCGCTCATGCGGAAATCGTAAAAGACTGTCAGTTATAGAATCACAATCGCAAGCGGCGGACATGGGAAGGATTATCGGCCCATCGCGAGCGGTCATACTACTGTTCTTTCTGTTCGTCTTTATAGTGAACTCTTCCAATTATCCGAAGGCAAAGGGGCAGTCGTCTTACAACCTGTCGATCACCGCTCAGACGTCTAGCACCGAGATGGGGTCCGCAGTTGACTTGAATGGGCAATTAACTCCCTTGCCCCCTGTGCCCACCAATGTCTGCGTCCCGGCCTGCGTGAGGCTCCAATTGCAGGAGATGAACCTAGATTCACAAATCTGGAATGACCTCGAACAATACACTGAGATTTGTGGACCCGGCGTTACTGGTACAGGTTGTCAAGACTTCCATAGCGATGGAAGCTTTCGAATAGTCTGGACTCCGGATATGGCTGGCAAATTCATGGTAAGAACCAAGCTTGTTTCTTGGACCCTTGTTTGCAACGGTGGACAGATTTGCACATCGCAGCGGAACGTGCTGGCGACAAGCAACGACCTGGGGTGGTTCGAAGTGCAACCAAGGTCTTTCGTCGGCATCCCAATCTACTCCAACTCGGAATGGAACATGGCCGTCGGGTTTGGTTGGGTTGGCCTATTCTTCGGTTCCATCGGTGTGCTGCTCTGGGCCGTAAGTAGACGACAAAATCCTTTTCGAAAAGAAACCGGTCCGAGCATGCGTGTTACGGCTAAACTCAAAAGCACTGACGATAGCCCGGACGATTTAGTTGGTGGTCTAACTGAAGTCAAGAAAGCTCTTGCTGAAGCAATTGAGCTGCCGCTAATGCGGCCAGATCTCTTTGAGAGGTACCGTGTGGTGCCCCCTACCAAAGGACTGCTTCTGTACGGTCCACCCGGCTGCGGCAAGACACTTCTTGCAAAATCTATCGCGGCTAAAGGAAAGATAGCGTTCGTCTATTGTCGCTCCACAGACATATTCACGAAATACTACAGTGAAAGCGCCACGCGCGTAAGGGAGTTGTTTGAAAACGCACGGAAGAAGGCCCCGTGCGTGCTGTTCTTCGACGAGATTGATGCTCTCGTTCCAACTAGAGGCTATTCAGACGACGCGACAGCGCGAGAAGACGTCAGAGTAACTAGCGAATTCCTCGCGCAGATGGATGGTCTTACTCCACTTGAGCGCGTGATCGTGATTGCTGCAACGAACCGTCCTGATGCCATAGACCCAGCCCTTATGAGGCCAGGAAGATTCGATAGGATATTATACGTTCCACCTCCCGATTTGGAGGCACGCACTGCCATCTTGCGAAATAGTATGCATGGTGTACCGAAAAATGATGACGTGAATCTCAATGAGATTGCCCGAAGTACTGATGGCTACTCTGGAGCGGACCTCGTAGCTCTTTGCCGCGAGGCCAAGATGCGCGCGATGAAAGCAGAAGTTGAAGGCTCACCGCGCCCTGTCATGCCAAGAGATTTCGCAGATGCTCTGACTGTTGTGAAACCTAGCATCTCGCAAGCAATGCTTGAGAAATTTGAAGCTTTTGTGAACTCGTTTAGAAGGTACAGAGAGAGCTAGGAATTTAGGAATGAAAAATAAGTCATCGATCATTGCCTCAGCACGCGACCGGACCTGATGTCCATCGTTTTCTACACATACCTCTTTGTCAAGGCTGAATAACCGACTCTGCCCGATCAGGCATGCTTTATCTTGGCATTGATTTTCTTCCATTGCGGCAAGGCGTCCTACCACTCAGTCTCCTTTTCCGCGACTAACGCTCTTTGCCCTCTCCGCTTCTTGCACGCAATTCCACCCCAATTCCTGTATTCGGGCGGTATGGGGATTCTCATTTTTCATGATGTTCAGAAGTGGTTGCGTTGCGGAGATCAAAGCGCTCTCCACCTGGTCAACATCACCGTCATAGGAAACAAAGCTTACTTCCAAGTTCTTGTCCGTGCTTGATTCTAGTGTTGATGCGTTCTTGTGGTTCAATGCCGTGACTGTCAAGGTTGCTAAAACGATTCCTGCAAACAAGGTGGCGAATGTCTCAGAACGTTACGTTTCATGTTAGGCCGATGGAATTGCAGAGACTTTCTCTGTAAATAGACTCTGTGAGCTGCTGACATCGATGAAGGAACTCGTTTTCGTCGGTTGGTTTGTTCCCTCCGTGGAATATTTGATTTCTCACCACGAATAGACAAAGGCCAACCAATCTTAATGTGGACCTGACGTCCGACTTTCTCGCAAGATCGTTTAGCTCATCACTGTAGTTCTTCTGGCCGTGCCAGTCTGTCAATCCCCGCGAACCAGTTCTTTGACAGTTTGGTCGTAGACTCTAAGGATTTCCTTAATCGGTGCTCGGATGTGCGTTGATGAGATTCCCAATTGCAGTCAAATCGCCCTTCTTTTGTGGATCGAAAATGCCATAAAACGAGTTGAACGCAATCCACTGCATCACGAAACTGTCAACGGCATTGTCCGCATCTCTTGCTTTCCTAAACCATCCTATACTTCTCTCAATCATGGGACCCTCTTTATGCGCTTGCAGTTTCTTCATGAACCTGGCTAATGCCTCAAAGTTTGCGATTGGAAGTAACAGGCGAATCGAGAACGACGAAAATGGACTTTATGAAGCTAGAATTCTCCGAACTTCCTTTTCCGTAAGATTACCTTCCTCGATTGTTCGGTCGGGCAGAAAGTAAGAGAGCCTTTTCGGGTCCAAGCAACGCCCTTCATAAAGAGCATAATGAATCGTGTTTCTATGTTTGATAGCGTAATCTTGTGCTCTCGTGACTTCTGTTGTCCCTGCCGCTACCATAGCATCCTTGCCGGTGGCTTGGGTTCTCGCAAGCTTCAGATACAATCTATCGACAAGCGCCATCATCTCGTGCATTTTTTGTTTGGCTTCTGGATCGCCGGTGTCCACCCATCGTGTCAACTCCAGCGATTCATTTGGCGTGTTTTTGAATGCCACAATTACGGGCACAAGGTTCCACCTATCTTCCTCTAATTATTATAGCACGGATTAGCAAAATAAATCAGCAGGTAACATGTTGAGCGATGACAGGCTAAGGGAGCGTATTGCCCTTATCACACGTTATTTCTGGTTGGATGACCTATTCAAGATAGGAAACGAACTCAATTTAGATTATTTCAGGAAGTATTCGAGTCCATGGGAGACAAACCAGTATCAAGCGGCAACTGAGATTGCGAGAAACATAGATGATGACAAGCTGATCGGATTATGCAAGAAGTATGTGCCGAAATACGGACTTTCATTGGGTGGGTTCCATGGGAAATACTACACGGCGTCGACAACCGGCGAACTGAGGCTTCAGGATTCGTGGGAACTCATTCGTAAGAATGTCCGAAAGGCGTTGAGCAAATGGAGTGACCAGTCGTACGGTACCCTCCAGGCCCTGATAAACAAGAACGGAAAAGCTGCTTACTTCGATCTATTAGATGAGATCGAAAAGGTTCTGGGTTATGAGTTCACTCCTTCGTATCTTCTTCCAAGGCTGAGACCGCTCAATCTCGTCTTCAAGACTGGCAGTAACAAGTATCCTGAGTGGACCATGCCGTCCGAAATCATTCCTGTTGTCGAAGAAGAAATTCACGGCTTCAAACGACCATCTCAGCCCTCTCATGGGAAACGGTCGTTCAGCGAGAGTTTGCTGAAGCAACTCAGAGAATTCGATTCCCTTGGAAACGGCATAGTAGATGCGAGAAGAAATCTGAACGTAGTCTTCGAGCGCAGGTTTGGTACTGCCCTGTTGAAGCAGAATGAAATGGCAACAAACGATTTGAGAAAGCCCTGTAGTAACGAGGAAGAGTTCAACAACAGAATCCTTACACTCGCTTTACTCATCGATGGAATTGAAGCAGACAGGATTTCAAAATTAGTCAAAAGCGGCACACAAGGTGGGTCGGTGAACCTGCTAGAGAAATTTCTAGAGGAGCACGTGGAACAATATGACAAGACTGCCATCAAGAATCTAAGGATGACAGTAACCCTGCGCAGCAAAAGATATCCAGTCCACAAGGACGACCCTCAGTATCTGAATGCACTGAGTTACTTTGGATTCACGGAGTTGCCACCGGACTGGCAAGATCTGTGGGAGACTCTTCTGAACAGATACCTGGAAACTCTTCAGTCACTCATTAGCTCCATCATCCGGATTCAGTGAAATTCTGCACTGTGAAATTGTGGCATGAAATCCAACGAACGCTCATTATACTCACTGTAGATGATGAGTATATGCGAGAAGAATCGAAGGGAGGGGTCCAACATGTCCGCATTACCTTACAATGCTTGGGTTGACGAAGACAAGTACATGCTAGAAATGGCGAGGATGCACAAGCTACAGCCGAAGCTCGATGTCATAGACGTACTGCGAGAGGAGTTTGATGGATTGAAGGCTGACACGAATTACAAGCCTGGATTCATAATGGAGAGAAGGTCGTGGCTGGTTGCCTCGCTCTCGGCGCAAATACTCGCTCTCTCATTGGAATTGACGGATGATCTTGCAGCGGTGTGCTTGGCGTACCTAGAGACCTTGGACAGGCGGGACACCGCATTCATCGAACATCTTTCAACTTTCACGTCAAAGGATGGGCATCGGTTCTACGAGACGGTTTCGAAGGACGTCAACGAGGCGGCGAAAGCAGTTGGTTTTGACCCAGAATCCGCACCTTCTCATGAAATTGAAATCGTGAGGCAGAAGTTTGTTGAAATTAGGGACATGAGAGACCTGTTCTGGGGCTGGTACATCGGTTACAAGCATGGGCAATTTGCGACGCCAATAGTTCTGACATTTAGCGCTCCGGGGACCGAGCCGAAACAAGAATGGGGGCTCTACCTTATTCCGCGACCGTTCAGGAGGGACGCGATAACCGGGAAGTTGCACACGGAAGACCGATTCATCAACACTGTCGACAATGTGGGAGCATTTCATAAAACGGCGGTCGAATGCGTCAGTCTGTCAATACAGACTAGAGACCGACAGTATCCGAAAATATACGGAACGTGGACTTAGAAGGATGAAATGAAAAGCGGCTTGAAGCCTATTGTGGGAGAGAACAGGTGGACACCGATCTTGGCAAGGAATTGGCAAAGAACCTCGAACTGACACGGCGGTTATGTGTGGAATGAATGCGAAACTGAAGTTCGACATTCAACGAATGGACGGAATTATTAAAAACATAACTTTCCTGTACGGTTCAGAGGCAATCATTTTGCAGAATAGCAAATTCGACCCCAAGTTTGACTATGACTTTCGCGAAGCCCTCGGCGAGCTAAATCGGCAGTTCATGGTCCTGAGAAAAGACATACAGACCATGACCAATTAGGAGTGAGCGTTACACGCCCACGAAAGTCGGTTACCGCAGGGCGATCTACACTGGCGAATATCCGCGAATTGACGCAATACTGTCAGAAAGTTTGGATGATATTCGTGCCGAAACTTGTAAGAGGGCGGTTCGACTGCCGATGACAAATCGTTTTTCGAAACCGCATCGGATTTAGCCTTAACGTTGATTGTCCGCGATCGCGACAAAACGTTGAAAAGAATCAGAAGTCGACCCAAGAGTTCTGAAAGCCCATGTCATCCACGGGTTAAGAGAGCGTGGAATACGGGAGTAATAGCCATCGGTCCACAGCCTTTGGCGGACCTTGTCGTAGAACCCCAAGGGGGGATTGTTGGAGAAACGAGTCTTGGTCTAAGACTTCTGCCTTTGCTTAGACCAATCGTGATATGCTCCTAGCTGTCTCTCAATTAAGAAGTTGCCCGATCATGGAAAATGTTATGACAGTATTCGTTCTTTGAGTCTTGATGAAGCGTATTCTTGAAACCATTCTTTGAGCTTTCTGAACTACAGAGCGAGGTAGAACGACTCAAGGCCAAACAATTGTACAAAGAAAAGGGAATCTGGCAATACGAAAGACACATGAGCAAAGTAAGGACCAAGAATCCCTGAAGTTTGAAATAACGAAGGCGGGACGATTTATGAACCGGCGACACGAATCAAGTTTCCGAATACGTTCTCGCATACAGGCCTGGCGCCGGATGATGCATGGCCGGTTGCAACTCGAATATGGATTAAGACTTTCGAGATCATACCGGAGAATACTGCGGAATCTGCAGGCGATTCATTTCTGGGTGTTGAAGAGAATCTGGGCAGGTCGTGAATGGAAGCGCTTCCAGCTAGAATCGATGGAAATCATTGGCAGCTTGTTGCGTGCTGTTATCGGGCAAATGCTTTTTGCAATATTACTCGTAACGGCAATGGAATTACTCGGTCCCTTCGCAGTCGCATATACGGTTCAAATCCATGTAGACTCCACGCAATACTTCGGCATACTGAGCGGACTCATCCAACTATCCGGAGTATTCATAGGGCTTTATTTCACGGCTGTTAGCGTCGTTGCAACCACAGCTTACAGAGACGCATCCGCTGGCGTGCGTTCCCTCTTGATACGTGAAAAGATAAGCAGTCGTTACTTCCGAATCGTTGCATTACTAGGCGGAACGTCACTGATGATTCTAGTGATGCAAACTCTCGGATACCCGCCTAGTATCCTGAATCTCGCGATGGTTAGTGTTCTTGGGGCTCTGGCGATCTTCAGCTTCGTCGTCATGGGACTAAAAATGATCGACTTCTTGGACCCTTCTCAGCTCACCAGATATCTTGCTAATGAGACGATTGAATCGATCAAGTCGGTGAGTCCCTCAGGATTCATGTGGAAAAACAATGTAATTCAGAGTCTTCACCAACGCGTGGCTGAGAGGGCACTTTCAACCTACCAAAACATCATCAAACTCGCCACATCGAGAGAGAGTCAAGTTTCAGGGATAGATCTCGCTGCTCCCGCCCTTGCAGTTCTGCGCGTATACGCTGATGCTAAACCCCGAATTCCCACTGAGAGCTACTGGTTCAAACGGTCCTACGGACATCAGGATTGGTTGACCGCAGATTTCACGCGACTAGATCTGGCGTTAAGAACTAGCACCTCCCTTCTGCCAGATCTCATTCCGAACCTATCTTGGTTTGAGAAATACCTAGGTGAGATTTTTGTGATGATTTTGAGAGCCGTCATAAACAAACAACATAGTCAGGAAATCATCGAGCTCAGTGAGTGGATCAATCAATCTCTTACAATAATGGCAGAGGACTTCGAGCTCACTGAAGCGGTGTATTTGCTGCACATTTTGAGTCCCGTGGTCCGTGGAGCCATATATGCAAACTCCAAAGACTACTCTCATCCTGGATTGTTGGATGCTTGGATGAGGTGGCCGATTAGCATTTTGCTCGGCTTTTCCAGAAATTTCTTGACCATTACTTCAGAATCCATTCATCAGCAAATGAACAATATCGCTTGGGATAAACTAGAAACCCTGTATGCGACGAAAATGCCGCGCGACGCTGTCAAGAAGCTAGAGTATTTGCTAAAGACCATACAATTCGAGCAAGCAGTCGAAGGTCAAATCATTACACCTTTGTGGTACTGGGAAGAAATCATCGGTTCTTCACTTCTACTGAGTATTTCAGAAAGTATAGAGGCACTCATTGAGATTTTCAAGATGTTTCCGACCGAAGCAGCAAGTCTCATAGAGGATAAACAATACGAACTCGCAGCCGCGGCAATACAAAGGGGATTGGAGGCATGTGAGAAGTTTGAATACCATCTTGGAAACGGAAGCCAACTTGCTGAAAGTTTGGCGGACCTTCATCGGACTGCGGACATTCCTTGGCCAAAGCCTGACTGGAGTAAGTTCAAAGGCGAAATTGATGCCTGCCGTGGTAATCTGGCATCTTCTCTCGCTCGGGTAGTCAACAATATCGGTCTTCTACCTCAATTGGAAGGGCAACCCGATTACTTCGGGCAAGCTTACACATTTCTCGCTGAGCAATCTTACACCGCAATGTTGACAGGTAATCATAAATTGTTTGAGCAGATTTTCCCCTCTTTCTTCCAGTCCTGTTTTATTGCCAGACAAAGAGTTATGAAACGAACAAAACCTATGGCCGGTTCGATGGATGCAGCGCTTGTGCTGAGCACCGAACCCATCCTAGATTTACTGGAACTATCAGGATATGCAATACTGTTTTCTGAATTGGGAGACAAGGAACTCTGGCATATTACGAACAAACTATGGGATAGCTTCTTGTCTAGAGCGGCTGATTCGAAGATAAGATTGATTTCCGCTATAGCAGAGTATCGAGATGGGGTCTTTGGAGTTACACCGCGTGACTTTGTACGAACGAAATGGCAACAAACATTTGAACAAAAGCTTCGCGAATCTGGTTTGCTTAGCGAATACGGCGAACCCCTTAAGAAAGTTCACAAAAGTGCCATAATCAAAATAATAACTCGTACAGGCCACCTATTCGACCGTCCTCGTGACATATTTCAAGCTCTATATTTGTCTAGAAAGTCGAAGGCGCGGGGAATCAAATGGCGTCGAAGTGTTCAATAATTTACAGAATCCTTGAAGCGTGAAGAATCAGGAAATCGAAGCAGGAGGGTGTCAAGTTGAGCCGAAATACAGAACGAAATCTTCGCTTGTCACAGAGCTCGGTCTTCTACTACACACAAGGGCTAGACGATCCGGTCTTGAAACGGACCCCTGACTATTCCACAGATCTCTATCCTAGCATGTTGATTACAGATGTTCAAAACGAGATCATGCCGTATACTCTTCACAAGGAGAGTAGCCTTAGCGTCTACGTTTCGCCTTCTGATCCAAGAACCGAAGAACTCGTAACAATAGCTCTCAAAAGACGTAATCATGCCTCGGACCTTCAATCAGCAGTCTCTGATTTCTTGAGAGAGTGTGTTCAAGTCATTATGACTTACGGGTTAGCCGCATACGAGGTAGCGTATCTGGTTGAAAAGAAAACAGAAACTGAGGTTGGGTTTCGATTGAGCCTAGTACCGCCAAAGGCATTGATTCATGATGGCAAGTTGCGGCAATATGTCCCACCTGATATCGCGGAGAAGTTGAACGTATCTCAATATATCGACCTGCCAAGAGAAAACGTGTTTTTATTTGAACATCCAAGCTTCACGGCGTCAAAGATTACTCAAATGATGAACTCTTTGTCTCTTTTGAGCAAAGCTGTCCCCAGCTTGTTACTGGGAGGATTTTCTGGTACGTCGGGTAAGCCATTTGATGTAGGAGTGCCATCGCCATCTTTAGAGAAATCCGTTTTGGCGCAGGTTACAAGACTCATTGGATGGAACGCCAGAGGCTTGTTTAATGAAGAGATTTCCGAATTCTATCAGTTTCACCGACTGCTGCTTTTCCACAAATTCGTCACTGAATTGCGAAACGCACTACTGTCGAAAATGAACGATAGTTTCCGCGTTGCCGGAGGCAGGCTCGGATTTTCAGTCGAGCTGAGGATTGAGGGGTTACCTACAATACAAGATTTGGAAGAGGCGATATCTAGACTAACTGCTGGAGGTTACCCCTTCGGCGAATTTGTAACCAAATTCGGTGCTTGATGAATTGGTCAAATTCCACAAATCTCGACTCCCACGAGTTTAGCTAAAATCAGGCCAGAGGTATCTTTGAGAAAATTGGAGATCCATCAGCAGTAGCGAGAACACTTGAACAACTCTCCATCATTGAACACCGCAGAGGAAGGTACGATGATGCCAGACGGCTATCCAATCAGGCTAGAGAAATCTTCGAGAGACTCCAAGACTCGTCGGGAATAGCAGCAGCACTATACCAGTTGGCGATGATAGAACACCGCAGAGGGAACTATGATGAAGCGAGTAATCTGTACAACAAAACTCTGCAGATAAGGCAGAGACTTGGTGACCAGTCGGGAATAGCCAACACTATCGGCCAACGTGCATTTCTAGTCTGGTCCGTGATAACGCTCATTTGTCACGGTTGGCCATGCGAGTGAATCTCTCTTTGGTCTTTGGGGGTGACGCGGAAGCGACCTCCGCATCGAACATTACATGGACTACCTGACCGGTTACAACAACCTCATCGTCTTTGTGAGTGATTGTGTCCAATTCAATTTCACATGTTGGACCGTAGGATTTGCGCATGTCTGAGAGAAGCTTCCTTCGATTAGGTTCTGAGTTCTGAGATCGCAATCGGAGATCATATGGACCGTGGCTCTCCAACAAACATTCTCTGCCTGGCTCGCTGCCTCAGAACATGCTTGTCTTTGGGCTGTGGTTTCGGTGGAACTTCAACTACCCTGTGATATCCTGCTTTCTGAAGTTTCATCAGTTCGCTCACCTTGATGAACCCTATCTCGGTGGCTTTCGCTTTGATAGCCCTGATTTCTCCCATATTGAAGTCAGGTAATTGAATGCGGAATACGATTTCGTTTGGGAGCGATTCAATCTTCATTGAGATTATGTCGTAGTCCTCAGCGATGCTTTGGAGTCTGCGGAAGATTCGTGTCTTATCGGTTGGTTCGACAATTTCTTTCTTCTCGACTTCAGTTTGGTCGCAGGTTTCGCAGTACCATTGTAATTCCTTGATGTAGACGGGTGGAACCTTAGGCTCTGGTGCTGCTGTGTACCTGCATGACACCGCTGTTTGGGCTGTAATGGTTTTGCATTGGTTGCAGTGTCGTTTGGCGCGGAGGCTGTAGTGTTTACCGCCGTGCGTGAAGGGCATAGAAATCATTCATCTTAGGCTTGATTTCTGTTAGGTCGGGCGGCTTCGCCAATAACTCACCCTCTTCGAGGACGTATTCTTGATGGCACCAGTCGCAGCTCAACCCAAAAATGCCCAACTCCACTTGTAATTGGGCCTCCGCAGGTCGGACATCGGCGACTAACCGAATTCCCGAGTTCAGCTTTGCCGATTGCGGTCGTTTCACCTCTAGGATCTTTTGAAGATGGTTTTTCGGTGAATTGGTTGTCTTTGAATTGGTAAGTGCAGTTGCAAGCTCTGCACCCAAAGTTAAACTCGTGAATCTCTGTTTTCTCCCAGCGTGTGCTGTGGCTTATCCAAGTTAACGGTTTCTGGCAGTTGGGGCATTGCGTGGATTTGTCTTCGACCTGCAAGTGTCATTTCGCCCCGACAAGCCTCACAAATGCATCAAGTTTCAGAGGAACGATTTGACCGTCAATTTGCCGTTCAAACCAGCATTGGCAACTGTCACAGCGATAAAGCGGGAATCCGTTTTGACCCAGCAAACTCAAACCGCAATACGGGCAATCCATCTTTAACCCTGATTCTTGCCGTGGCCGATTCAATCGAATAAGGCACAGGGTGACATCAGACCTCAGGCTCAGACATCAAGCAAAGTGAATCTCGGCAATCGCCCTAGATCTGAGTCAGGTTATTGTTCGTGACTAGGATTGATACGCATACCCATCAATTTCGAAACCTGATTTGCTAAGGGCCCTGACGAAAGCACCTTTGGAAGGAGTTGACACATGCCTTCTGGCTTCTGTCCATCGTGAAAGCCAGAAATATAGCTCCGCCAGTTTTTCGTCCCGCGTTTTCCGTCCCGCGTCTTCCATTGGCTGGGCGAAATCAGGGTCCGACATCATACCAACAATGGTTGCATCTAGATCGGTTATGATATCTGCGAAACGTAGCTTTCTCAGCAACTCAAACGGGTGTTCGCCGATTAGGATCGTCAAATAGTCTCGGACAAAGTCTCGGAACGAAGCTTTGTCAAGAACGTCCGCAGCAAGCGTGTGTCCGCCCCCCTGTTCAAGTAGTTCAATCTGAGGCAAGCGCAAAGCGCGCCGGATTGTGATGCTAATGAGCTGGTTCCAGTTTATCTCATAGTTTCTTTGCTTCCCAACCCGCTTACCTAGTCTTACGATTCTGGCTCGAATGAGCCGCTGAAGTTGGTCTATGACGCTTGGAGGCTTGAGATCTAGTTCGCTAGCGATTGTCATCGGACTGGTTTTTCCCCGGACAAGTAGAAACAGCACTTGGGAAGTGCCCGTGTTGTTCAAGGGGTCAAAAGTCGGAGGCATTGCTGATTGCCGGCATTGTCGTGAATCATTCTCGTAAATAAAGATTAGGTATAAGCCTTACTGATAGCCTTAGTAAGGCATATGACTAATCGATATCAGGAAGTGAGCCGCTTTGAGAATTCCCGTAAAAAAGGCAATTCTCTCTCGCATGAACATACTTGAAGTCGAGGCCGGGACGAACGGTTATCATGGCGGAGATTCTGGTGGGGGTAGCCGAACCTACTTAGCTTTGAGAGACCGCGGTGCGACGACATGGCGGCTCAGGGTGAGAGACCGGTGTGGAAAGGACTGGATTTTCGAGCAGCCGGTCTCAGTTGAGATTACCGTGGGTGGCGACAGCGAACTTGACACTTTTCTCGACGCCTTGAAGTTCTCCGCTCAAGCCCTAACAGATTTACTACGCCTTGAACACGCCGACAAGCCCACGCATGACGTATTCCACGACGTCGAGGTGGAGTAGTGGATTGTCGAGTATGTTGCGCCTTGGGATGGCTGCGCTGCGCAAAGCGCTGAACCTATGGGCATACGACGACTACGTACAATTCTACGTTGATAACGATTTTTGCATAATACCGATTATCCCCGAAACCAAGAAGCCGAACCTGAACGAATGGAAAGAGTTCCAGCAACGAAAGCCGAGTCCCGACGAAATTCAAGAATGGTTCGGTGCGAAAGAGAGCCAACGCCGACCGAGCATTGCCGTAATTGCAGGTCGCATTTCAGATAACTTAGTGATAATTGACTTCGACGAACTGGAATGGTATTCAAAATTCTTTGCAGCGCCGTTCTTGACCACCGCTGAGATCGAAAGCACCACGTTAGTCGACAAGACAAGCCGTGGCGTGCACGTTTTCCTTCGCTCATACGTGCCAATGAAAAGCTACAACATTCCAGAACTGCACGTGAATGTGCAAAGCGAAGGCCGTTATGCGCTCGTGCCGCCAAGCATTCACCCGTCCGGTGCGCAGTACACATTTCTGACAGAACCAAGAGCACCCCGCCTAATCGAAAACCTGCCAGACGTTTTGAAGAACCGCATAGAAGGCATGAATTTCCAAGTGCCAGCGGTCTTAGACCCTATTGCTGAAGGCAACGTTCAGGTTCACGTTCGCCCTTGGCGACGTTTCCCGCCGCAAGTACAAGCGTACTTCGTTGACACGGAGATTGGAGATCGCCACCATAGGGCGGTCGGCATTGCTTCCACAATGCTGAACGAATGGAAATTCCCGCTAGAAATGGCAAGACAATGGTTGTATGAATGGAACGACCTTGTGTTGAAGCGACCAATTCCCGTCGCCGATATTGACCACGCATTACACGAAGCACAAGCGAAAGGCTACGTGTACGGCAAACAAACCATTCAACCGGCAGCACTGACCGACGACGAACAAAAGGCCAGCGAAGCCCTAGCGAAAGACCCAGCACTGTTATTCAAAGTGAAAACTGCACTTGGCGGCCTAGTGGGCGAAGACAACAACCGCTTGCTGCTATTCGTACTGAACCTTGCCAAGCAAAGCGTCGAAATTTCGGGGCAAAGCGCAGGCGGCAAAAGAACATTGGTCGACGAAGTGCTGCGGGGCTTCCCTGACGACTCATATCAGAAAGTAACGGGCGTCACTGACAAGGCGCTGCGCTATCTTGCTGAAAGCATTCGCACGCTTTACATTGCTGAACGTGGTGCGCTCGAATCACACGGCGAAGAAACAACTGCGGCGTTCGACGCCAAGATGGTCATTTCAGAAGGCAAACTAAGCATTCTCGTGCCAGAGAAAGACGAAGAAACAGGCAAAATAAAGTCGACCACGATTGAGACCAAGATCGAGAACATTATTTCCACTAGCACGCAACTGTCGCTGCCTGAAGAACTAGAAAATCGACTGTGGCGCACGAGCATTGACGACAGCGAAGGCCAGAACGCTAAGGTTCGTGATTACCTACTTGATTCGGCGGCGCAGGCCAACGACGACAAGCCTGATTTTGCCCCGCAGAAACAGCAAGTACAAAGTCTCGTCAAACTGATTGAGGTTGAAGCACCGAAGGCCGTTATTGTTCCTTTCGCACCGGCTCTGAAGTCGCTGTTACCGAGCGACAAAACACGGGTACGACGAGACACTACGAAGTTGCTTGCCCTGGTGCGATACATTGCTATTCTTCACTACAAGCAACGCCCAAGTTTCACAGGCAAGAAAGGCATTGTGCATGTCGTTGCCCTTCCCGCCGACCTTTACGCTGCGCTAAGAATTGGTTATGCGGCGTTCGTTGAAACTCGAACCGGTTTCAATGCCTCAATTCGTCGTGGTTACGAGATAGCAAAGACGCTTTCAGAAATTACCACGGAAGCCGTTCAAAATGCTGGGGGCGTTAGCGACCGCACTGCCATACGGTACGTCAAGGCACTCAGGAAGCAAGGCATTCTTATTGAATCTGAGAAACGGGGACGAATCCCAATTTATACATTGGCGCCAAATGCGGCGAAACTTGTCGTCGTCGAAAAGGCGGACGTTCTGGGCCGTTTTGATTGGAAGGAGCTTGAATTAGCCTGCGAAATGGTCGCCGCCACGGGGTCCGTAAAATCGCCGGTCATCGACCCGTTGACTGGCGACCTCGTGGACCTGATTGGCGGCGATCATAATTCCAAGGCTGAAACGGCGGACAATCAAGAAACAACCCAAGAAATGCACTCAGAAATGGCCGCCAAGCCACTTGACGACTTTTCGGCGTTGGCGGCGACGAACACGAGCATTGGGAAGTAGAAAAAAATTTTTGGCGTTCACGTGCACACCCATGCAGCCAGAAGCGGGTTTTCACCGCTCTTATTCTACGCTCGTTCCTTGGGTGCTTAGACCTTGATTTTTCTAACTCGTATTTCACTGTCAGTCAAGCTAAGCCCTAAGGTGTCGCCTTCCTTCAGACCGAGCGCTTCGGCGATCTCCTTCGGAACTGTGACTCTGAGGCTGTGACCTATCATAACCAGTTTCATTTTGAATTCAATGGGCATGTGCCTTCAACCAAGCATAGAGTATAATCAAAAGCTATACTTAAGTATGTGTATAGTGCTAGACTATACGTGGTATAGTCCTATGCAAACACAACGCCCATTCGAAACCGAAGGGCAATATTCCGAGAGATTCCAACGAGAGAATCAAGTTCTCGGCGAATGGTTAAGCAGCATTCCACCTGAGTTCAAGAAAGAACCCGTTCGAACCTTAGACATAGATTCTCTGAAGGGGCGGGTCTCATATTTCGCTTGGTTTGCAGAACACGGCTATACGCTCAAAATGCGGAGCGCATACAAACGGAAACTGGACGAAGCTCAGGAAGCTTTGCGATTGGTCCATGAATGCGCTTGCTGCGGAATTCTCCTAACTGAGACTCAGGATTCAGTTGGCCCTGAATGCGCCAAGCACCCTGCCAGGTTCCCTTGTAACGCACACAGGGGAATGGGCGTGAATTGAATGCCTCAAGGCACCGGAATTCTTTGTGGCGATCTGAAAATGTCGCCTCCCTGGGCGCAGTGGGAAAAAGAGGACGACGATTTTCACCGGTGGTTTGCCGCACTCAAAAGCGACACGACTCGAAAGGTGTACTGGTACGCCATAAGCAACGTGCACCGTGCCTTGAACCTGCGACCAAAACAGATCGTGGCCGCCTACAAGGCCGGTGGGCAAACCAAGCAAGACTTTGTCGACCGCCTTGACGAACACATTCAGGAATTGAAAGCAGCCGACAAAGTGCCCACTGCGAAAGGCCAATGGATTGCCGTCGTTAGCCTCTTAGATTATCGGGGCGCAATCAAAAGCGCCAAGGAATTCGAAATAAAACAGCCCGAAGACGAAACCATAGCGCCACAGCACATTCCAACCCAAGAAGAATACGAAGCCATGCTGCGCCACGGCGCAAGCGCACGAGACCGTTTTCTCATGAGTTTCCTACGTTGGGCAGGCGGCCGCAGAGGCGTAGCTAACGACCCTGAACCAATGCGCCTGCGCCACTTGGTTGACCTAGACATTTCAGCGCTCAAGCAGGGCACCGTTACGTTCACACACAAAACGACCTGCGCGGTGCTCATGTATGCTGGCCTAAAAGACGGCGAGATTGTACGTTACAAGGAAACCTACGTTTCGTTCTTCCCACAGGAAACCATGCAACTACTCAGCGAATACCTGCAGGCTAGAATGCGAGAAGGCGAGCAAATCACCGCTGACAGCTACTTGTTCACCTACGACCGCAACAGCGTGGTCAAGAAACCGTTCGCCCCAATCACCAACC
Organism: Bathyarchaeia archaeon; assembly: GCA_049513715.1. Taxonomy (GTDB): domain Archaea; phylum Thermoproteota; class Bathyarchaeia; order 40CM-2-53-6; family 40CM-2-53-6; genus FEN-987. The sequence continues at coordinate 638,610 of JBEKVV010000001.1, forward strand.
AAACGGTCAGCCGCATAGTCAGCGACGCTTCAATGACTGCAGGCTACATCATTCAATCAAAGCACCGCAAGAAACCCAAGGCCAAGTTCACCGCCCATTCACTACGCCGCCTAATGTACAATTCACTCGCAGGCATTGACGACGTCGACAAAGAAGCCTTAGACGGCCACGTAAAAGGCGTTAAGGCCCGCTACCACGGCAGCGTCGACGATCTCGTGAAAGTAATAGAATTCATGCGGGGCAAATACGAATTCGGCATGCGCCACCACTTAGGCACCGAAGGCGCTGATTTACGCAAGCAAATGATTCTTGACTTCGCCAGAACACAGGGTCTGAAAGACGACGAAATAGCGACTATTCAGAAAGGGCTTGGTATGGCAGCAGACGTAGAAGCTCTACGTGAAGCAATCGTCGCCGCAGTGAAAGCCAAGCAACCAATAACCATACGCACAGCACAGGACGGCGGCACCCGCCCGCTCGACGCCCTACTAATCAACGAAACCGACCTATGCGAGCACTTGGCGCTTGGCTGGGAAGTAGTACGGGAATTGAGCGACGGGAAGATTGCGATAAGGAGAAACCATTAGCTGAAAAAGCGCGCGCTTTCGGGTTCTGTTAAGACTTCGGGTGATGTTTTTTCTGTTAAGCATCGGGTCTTGTGCCTATTGAGTGCATTCTGTATCGTGGATATCGTGGACGCCATAATCCTAACCTCACGCTAACTCGTATCTCCATAGACCCAACCAAATAAGTCAGAACGCAAAAAGTAGTTCAGTCTAGTTCGGGGTCTCTGTTTTCCGAGAAATCTTTCAAAATCGTTGAGAAATCCCAAACCCAAAATCGCTGATTATCCGCTCTCCGCAGGTATCTCCACCAGAACCACAAATTCACTGAGAGAACGAACAGAGTAAGGGCTGTCAGCAAAACTGCGAATCTCGCGAACTCCCACGGTGAACTCAAATATTCTGGGTGCAGCGATAGAACAAAGAAACCGACCCCGTCAATGAGAGCCACAACTGAAAGCACACGCAGGAAGAGGTGTTCTTTGCTCGTTAATCCTTTCAACTTTCTTCCCTCCTAACGCACTTAGAGTACGCCGTATCTCCAGAGGACGAACCAAATGTTAATGAGGAGCGGTACCAGCGTAACAACAATGACTAAGAACGCCAGTACACCATAGCCGAATCTCATTACCTTCTGGCTCTTTATGGATATCAAGTAAAATATGATTGCGTCGGTAAGAGCAACAATGATGATTACACGAAGAGTCAAATCATAAAGTAACGAAAACATTCAACTCATCTCCTCTCGTTTCGGCTTTGATGGATTCGATTGACGAGGCTTGACAAGGATAACTATTTCCCCACCTTGAGCCCGCATCTTCCATTCCAGTCGGTCGCCTTCACTTAGTCCGAATTGTCGAACGATTCCTATTGGAAGCGTTGACCGTAGGGACTTGCTCTTAGAGGTAGCCATCGTGAGCACCGTGACTTAACAGAACCCGCTTTCGACAACAAACTACCTCGCCCGTCGATATACAGCCACTACCTACACGACGTATGCTAATTTAAAGCGCTAAGGGGTGCATAGGTCATAATAGAATCTAAACCCAAGGTGGCGTTGGATGCGGGGGGCAATTCTTGCAGCTGGTGAGGGCTCCCGAATGTGGCCCTTGGCTGAAAGCAAACCGAAGCACTTACTGCCCGTGGGCGGAAGGCCAATTCTTTCGCACATTCTTGAAGCGCTCAAGCAGAATTCAATCCGCGAAGTCTACATGGTCGTTGGATACCGAGCTGAAGACATTCGAACCGCATTTGGCGACGGAGCCAAACACGGCCTGCATATCGAATATTTGGACCAACCAAAATGGACTGGAACCGCCTCTGCCATGAAGGTTGCGTACAACGCCGTTGGACGGGAACCCTTTCTGGCTATCTATGGCGATTTGTGGGTTAACTCTTCAGCTGTGCAAGCGGTTATTGAAGAAGCTGACAACTGCCCGAGAGTCATGGGTGTTGCCCAAGTTTCGAACCCAACAGAATTTGGCGTCGTTGAGCTCGCTGGAGACAGGCTGGCAAGAATCAATGAGAAACCTACAGGAAAAATGCTAACGGAAGGTTGGGTCAATACCGGCATCTACGTTTTGGACGGAGAAGTCTTCAACGCGATCGACAAGACCGCGGCCTCGAAAAGGGCAGAGTATGAACTTACTACGTCCCTCCAACACCTGCTTGACGAAGGCAAGGAAATCCGAAGCGCCATTGTTGACCGCGAGGATTGGATGGATGTTGGACGACCTTGGGATTTGCTGGAAGCGAATGAGCGCTCTCTCGAAAACCTCTCACACCGAGTGAAGGGCGCGGTTGAGCAGGGCGCAGTCTTGAAAGGCCCAGTGTGGCTTGAAGAAGACTCTGTCGTGAAATCAGGCTCGTACCTAGAGGGGCCTGTCTACGTTGGTAGAGGTAGTAGAATTGGGCCCAACGCCAGAATTCGTCCTTCGACAGCAATTGGGGACGGAGTCACTATCGGAACTTCATGCGAGATCAAGAACTCGGTTGTGATGAACGGAACTAGGATTCCACACCTTTCCTACGTTGGTGACAGCGTCATTGGGGAAGACTGCAACCTGGGCGCGGGAACGATAACTGCAAACATTCGTTTCGACGAAAGACCACTGAGGATGAAGGTCAAAGGTCGCATGCAGGAGACAGGAAGGCGAAAGATAGGAACCATTATGGGTGATAGGGTTCAGACGGGCATCAACACGAGCATACTGCCCGGCGTGCGAATAGGGTCCGATTCTTGGATTGGCCCCGGCCTCGTATTAACCAAGGATGTTCCATCAAAGCGAACGGTCTTAACAAAACAGGTAACGACGATTAGGCCACGCAGGCACTGAACTTGCTGCTACGCGTGTCTCTTAGTGCTCGTTATTGAGACTACGTCATTGTCTTTCAGCACGTATTCGTCAGACATCCGCATTTTCGACCTGGCCTCTGTTGCGTAGAGGAAGCCTTCGGCAAGGTCTGAATGAATCATGCCCGCAAAAGTCTTAGCAGTGGTTCCGAAGGGTACAAGGTATGCGTCGGGTAGAACTCTGCCTTTGTGGTCTGTGAGCTTCTCAGCGTCCTCCACTGGGTACACAGTAATCATTTGAAGTAACTCGAAGAAGGCGAGGTTGAGTGCATCTTGGACGCCTGTGGACCCAAAGGGTAGAAGCACTTTTTCCTTTATTCTTGTCAGGGCGTTTGTCTGCTCAGGTGTTGAAGGGCGCGCTTCGTTCATTTTGAAATTGCCGTCGCCTGGCACGTAGGAAATCATTTGCTTCTCGCCAGCCCGCCTAAGGGCGAGCTCGGCTTCTGCACAGCAGGGCACCACCATGTAGCCCATGGCTTGAAGCGTTTCCAGATTCTTCTCAGCCGGGGGGACATCCATCTTGTTGGCGGCGATCAAGAGCGGTTTCGAATATTTGCGTAATTCGGAGACAAACTTCAGTAATTCGTCGTCTGACCATGCGCTGGGCCTCTCGAAGTTTAGGCTCGTTTTGGCTTTTGCTTTGACGAGATGGTCCCTTCTTATCCCAAGACCACTCACTTTCTCCTCTATGATTGGAAGCAGTTCTTCCTTGGCGCCCTCGACCAGTCTTACCGCCTTGTCCCATTCTTTCTTGACGATCTGAAGAAGCCACATGTCCAGTTCGTGTTCTAGGAATCGGACGTCCTCGCGCGGGTCATGCGTGCCGGGGTCACACGGTTTACCTTCCGAGTCGGTGGAGCCAGAAGCGTCCACGACGTGAATTAGGGCATCTGCCTGCCTAATCTCATCGAGGAACTGGTTACCCAGCCCGCGTCCCTGCCACGCGCCCGGGACCAGACCTGCACAGTCAACCAGTTCAACTGGAACAAGTCGGGTTCCGTCTATGCATGTTGAATTTCCAGGTGTATCTGTTACGTTGAATTCGCGGCAAACGCAGTGTGCGCGGACGTACCCCATGCCAACGTTGGGTTTGATTGTTGTGAAGGGGTAGTTGGCGATGGCGACGTGCGCTAGGGTTGCTGCGCTGAAGAAGGTGCTCTTTCCAACGTTCGGTTTGCCGACAACGCCTACTATGCGTGGCAAGTTTCCTGTTCCGGAGGTGGCTACTTATGGGCTATTGGGAGTCCTGTGATTCTGATGCCTGCACCAGTCACTTTGTACCTGATATTGATTCCAATGAGTAGGGCAGTGATCTGCTCAACGATGCGTGAGTTCTCCAACCGTCCGCCGTCAATGGCTCTGACGCCGGGTATTTCTTCGGCCAGCTGCATCACGGTCTGTTTGCTTTCTTTGGAATCGCCACAGACGAAGATATCGCAATCAATCTCCTTCGACAAGTCTTGAAGAGAATCCGCGACGACGTTGTGGAACGCTGAGGCGATTTGGGTCTTGGGTGGTAGCAGCTTGCGTGCTTGTTGGGCTGTTGAGCCTTCCCAAACACCAAGGGCGGTTGTTGCGCCTCCACCCACAGCGGTTGAAAGGGGAACGACAACATCAACGAATATGTCGTCTGGTTTGACATTGTCCGCGACGGACTTGATCATATCCACATGAGCGGCGAACGGGACGGACATCACAATGATGTCTGCAGCCGCTGCAGCCTTCGGGTTCTCCATTCCGGAGACTGCCCCTTTGCCGCCTAGAATTCCAAGTGCTTTCTTTGCAGCGTCCTCGGCTTTCTGCTGCACGCGAGATCCGATTATGACGTTCTCCCCTGCCTTAGCCCAACGCAGGACTAAACCGAAGCCTTGGTCGCCAGTGCCACCTATTACAGCAATTGTGGGTTTCGGCATAAGTCATCACATATTTCAGGTTGGAAAATCCTGAATGAATCCGCTTCTCATTAAGTATCTGGCCTGGTCCCGCGATCGTTTAATGATGGAACGGGCAGATTCATACAATTCCTCCCGGGGTCGTTTGATTCTTGCAACACCCTGCTCGATCGCCTTCTCCGCAACAGCTGTGGCTTCGCGCGGGAATACCTCCCAATCATCCATCGTGGGAATGATGTTTTTCGGTGAAAGACCTCGTTCCTCGGCGAGTTTGGCAAGCTCGGAAGCTGCAGCCAGACACATTTCGTCCGTAATGGTTCGAGCCCTAACGTCGATGGTGCCCCTGAATATTCCTGGAAACCCGAGGGAATTGTTGAGCTGGTTGGGAAAATCAGACCTGCCTGTTGCGATCACCTTTGCTCCAGCTTCCTCAGCCTCCCATGGCCAAATCTCCGGGATAGGGTTTGCACAAGCGAAAACTATGGCATCATCGCTCATGATTTCGACCTGCTCCTTCTTTATTACTCCTGGACCTGGGGTTGACAAAGCAACGCAAACGTCAGTTCCCTCTATCGCTGAATTCATACCGCCAACTTTTCCATCCAAATTTGTTGTCTGGCACAGCTTCCATTTCTTGGGGGAAGTGTGTTCCAAGTCCTTTCGATCGCGGTGAAGTATGCCTTTGCTGTCCACCAGAATCAGGTTTCCCGGCTTGGCCCCGGCGAGGGTCAGCAAGCGGGCCAAGGTAACGTTTGCAGCTCCCGCTCCGATCATAGATACTTTCACGTTAGAAATCTTCTTCTCAACGACTTTCAAAGCGTTAAGGAATCCTGCGAGAACAACGGTGGCCGTTCCCTGCTGGTCATCATGCCAAACCGGAATGTCAAGTTGGCTTTGCAAGGTGTCGAGTATCTGAAAGCATTTCGGCTGAGCGATATCTTCGAGGTTGATGCCGGCGAAAGAAGGCTGAATCCATTTCACGGCGGAGACAATTTCGTCTGGGTTCTTTGTTCCAAGGCAAATCGGGAATGCATCAACTCCTCCAAGATACTTATACAACAGGGCCTTTCCTTCCATTACTGGTAGGCCGGCTTCTGGGCCAATATCGCCCAACCCTAGGACACGCGAACCGTCAGTTACGATTGCAACTGTATTCCATTTGTTTGTGTTCTCGTAAACTGCTTCTGGCCGCGCTTTAATCGCGTTGCAGGCTTCCGCAACGCCCGGCGTATACCAGATCGCAAAGTCGTCGAAGGAGTGGATGGGGCATTTGGGAACAATCTCGATCTTGCCCCTGTAGAACGGGTGATATTTCATTGCTAACTGCGCGGGAAGGAACGCCTTTCTCAGAGCGTCGTCGGTTGATTTCATGATTCAACTTCCTATCTTATTTTGCAAGCCACTTAAATAGCAGCGGTGCTTTTTCACTGCGCAACCTCAAAGACTGTCATCGTCTTAAGGTTAAGCTTCAACACGAAATTGGTTGCGGTCGGAATAACAATGGGAGTTCAAAAGTACCTAGTCCAGACTTGGAATGATCGAGAGAAATCGGGTCTGCAGCGACACATGCGCGGAGCCTTAATCAAGTGGCGTAGAGATCCTACGGTGACTAGAATTGAGCATCCGACGAGGCTCGATCGCGCTAGAGCTCTGGGATACAAAGCCAAACAGGGCTACGTCGTAGTCCGAGTCAGAATCAGAAAGGGAGGGGCAAGGAAGATTCGTCCACGCGCGGGACGAAGGCCGAGGGCCCTCGGTGTCACAAAGTTCACGCGCTCGATAAGCCTCAAAAACATAGCAGAGCAAAAGGCGCAGAAAAAGTTCCCCAACCTCCGTGTCCTGAACTCATACTATGTTTCGGAGGATGGGACAAACCACTGGTTCGAAACAATCATGAAAGATACACACAACCCATCCGCAGCAGATTCCTGATCGCAGAAAGGGCGAAAGGCCCTCGCCTCGGTCGAAGTGGGCCTGACATACGGCAAGCGACCAACTTGCGAAAGCCTCTAATTGTAATCAAAGTGGGCGGGTCCGCTCTCACCGACAAGAATAAGAAATACGCGCCACGCCCACACAGCATTCGGCAAGCAACAAGGCAAATCGCAGCAATCTGCAGGGTGTATTCACTAGTCTTGGTTCATGGCGCTGGTAGCTTTGGCCATATTCCAGTTGAAAAGTATCGACTGGCGCATGGTTTCAATGATTCCAGGCAGCTAAAAGGACTGGCCGTCACTAAATCAAAACTCCTTGAATGGGAGATGATTCTGGACAAAGCCCTCCTCAAACAGAAAGTACCGCTTGTTCCATTTCTCGCCTCAGATTTCATCGTCACTCGCAAGGGCAGAATCTTTTCATCCGACTTGAGACCTCTCCAAAACTGGCTGCGGCTCGGCTGTGTTCCAACAGTCGGGGGAGACATCGTCCCTGACTCTCATCAAGGGTTCTCAATTCTGTCTGGTGATCAGCTAGCTGTGCATTTGGCGCTAAAACTCAAAGCAAAACGCCTCATCTTCGCGACAGATGTCGATGGAATTTTCGATTCGGACCCAAAACTCAACCCTGAAGCCAAGCTGCTGACGAATTTGACTAATTCAATAGCTTCGAGGCTTGTCGCGAAGGCAACCTCACTGACAACGCCGGACGTAACAGGTGGGATGGCAGGAAAAATCGGGGAAGCCCTGGTCGCGGCTCGCGCTGGCGTACTCGTCGAGTTCGTGAACCTGACAAAGGACGACAGGCTTCTGAAGGCAGCGCTGGGTGGACATGTGGTCTCGTCCAGAATTTCGCGTTCTTGACTGGGTGCTACAGGAGTGGTAGCTCGCCAGTTATTTTGTCGACGAGTTCACCGGGAGCGGGTCCAATGCCTACGCATGTAGCTGTTCCAGGATCTACTTGGGTAAGCCCCCTGTCATGTATTATCGCGGACCCTAGGCCAAGGTCATCGGCCTGCCTTTTCAGGTCGTCTAGGTCACTTTCAGAGTTGACCTTGACCACGACCTTGCACTGGCCTTCATTGAACCAATTCTTCCACCATTCAGGGTGAACGCGACGAGTTTCCTCAGATGCCGTAATGGTAGCATGCCCCACCTGTACCGCGATCTTACCCTTGCCCATCTCCAAATCGCGCCTGACGGCTATGACCAGCTTGTACTTGAAATCCGTAAGCCAACCCCGACTTTATCTTAAGCATCTACCGACAAATAAGCCCAAGTGGCAAGAGCGCGGTGGATTTGTTGAACGAGGGGGTTGTTCACTCTATCGAGATAAGCACTATCGCGCACGCAACCGACGACTTGGAGAAAGTCCAAACAGCTCTAAACCACATTCTACCAGACTCCCTACTTGGGCGTCAAGTCTTCACGAGGCGATACATGGAGGGCCATCACGGCAATCCCATAGTGACCTTCGAAGCGAAACTCACAAAACCCAATGATGTCATGGAATTCACAGAACATTTCCTGAAACAGTTTTCCAGGAGCGAGAGGCTTAGAGTTGAGAGGGATTTGGATCTGCATTCAGATGAGGACGGCAACCTCTTCATCCGGTTGGACAAGCAACGAGCTTACCTTGGCGCAATGGAGCTGGCGGACGAAGACCCGATAAGAGTCCGCCTCAAATTCAGTAAACTGAAGGGAGACGCAAAGAATCTCATGCGCCAGATTTTGGAGGTGGAGTAAACTGCCGAAATTCACAGATCTACACGTCATTCCGCGGGTTGAAGACGAAAAATCATGCAAAGAACTGGCTGGGATGCTGAAACTTGCAGGATACTCCGTCGTAGGTTTGACTCTCCCCACTGGGCTTTTTCAGGAACGGGTTGCATTCCTTCGCCGTGTTTTCCTCGAAGCAGGGTTGGAAACAGCGCTTAGAATTGACCTGACCTCAACCTCAAGAACGGACCTGCTTCGTCTCTTGAGGAGATTCAGAAATTCCTATGACATCATAGCCGTGAAATGCACCAACCAAGCGGTATCTACAGTGGCATGCAGAGATAGGCGAGTTGACCTCGTGTTCTTCGACTCACGCAATCCCAGAGCCAGATTCAACCATTCCTTCGCAAGTCTTCTCGGAGGGGCGCTGGAATTCAACTTGGTCTCATCGTTGCTCAAGGAGTCAAGAACAGAAATCGTCTCCAGAATCGTCAAAGAGGCAGGAATCGCCCGTCGTCATCGAACCAAGGTTGTTCTGTCAAGTGGTTGCACGACCCCAGACATGGTTAGAAGCCCCAACCAAATTGAGGCATTGGGAGGGGCTGTAGGTCTAACGTCCAAGCAGACCTCAAGCGGAATATCTAACGTCCCAATATCGATCGTTGCTCGAAACTTCGAACGGCGCTCTAGGCAATATGTCGAAGAGGGAGTGAAAGTCGTGCTCCCTAAGGCAGAGTAGAGCCCAATGACAAGACGTTACTTCTTGGTCGAAGTAGTCTCCGGCCGTGCACTGTCTGGTGAAGAATTCGGTAGGGCTTTAGCGGAGGTAGTGCAGAAACATTTCGGGCTGTTTGGCCTCAGTCGAATTGATCCAAGGTTGATTCGTTTCGATGCCGCGCAATCGCTCGCAATTGTTGGGTGCGCAAAGGAGGGGGCGCAGGATTTGCAAGCTGCTATGGCGCTGATGTCGGATGTTTCAGACTCGCCGGTTGCCCCAATAACTCTTCGCGTCTCGGGGACCATTAAAGGACTGCGAAGCAAGAAGTCACGGTAACCTTTTTCATTGACGCTAACTCATCCAGCTGCGGGGATGAAGAAGCCAGTCCCAGTCAGATCTCATTGCTGAAGATATGACGACCTCAGCGACGGGCCGACCCCAAAATCTTCGGTCAGCTTCGGATCATTGTCTTGAATTTCAGAGTGACTTGGTGTGACAGAACCCAGTCACGTTTTCGTCGGTTGTAGGGAACATGTAAAGAGTTTTATTAGGGAGTCCCACTGGAAGGGCAATTTCATTCAGGTGAATCTGTATTGTCAATGTTTGCCGTTCCGGGCGCGTACGACCGTGCGATCACTGTGTTTTCTCCAGACGGGCGTCTGTTTCAGGTTGAGTACGCATCCGAGACCGTGAAAAGAGGCGCAACCGTACTCGGAATAGCCTGCCCGCAAGGCGTTGTCCTAGCGGCCGAGGAAAGAGCAACATCCAAACTTCAAGATCCAACATTCATGTGGAAAATCTTCCAGATCGACGAACATGTCGGCGCGGCAGTAGCTGGGCTCAGCTGCGACGCCCACATCCTAGTCGACCAAGCAAGAGTTTACGCACAATCAAACCGCCTTCTCTACGATGAACCAATCGACGTCGAAATCCTAACGAGAAGGATAGGAGAAATCAAACAACTCTACACGCAACACGCAGGTGTCCGACCCTTTGGCATTTCGATGCTATTCGGTGGCATAGACCGCAAAGGGAGCCGATTGTTCTGGACCGACCCAAGTGGAGCATTCTTGGCATACAAGGCATGGGCAATCGGAGCCGGCGGGGACGCGGCCAACGAAATCCTCGAGGCAGACTACAAAGACGAGATAAGCCTAGATGATGCAGTGCTCCTGGCACTCAAGTGCATGAGCAAAGTATTGGAGGAGAAGTTGGACGCACAGAAGATTCGCATTGCAACAGTAACAGCGGCCACGAAGAAATTCGGAAAACTGACGCAAGAAGAAGTAGAGAAATATCTCAAACGGCTAGATTCCTCCAAAAAGGCCGTTAGCCGATGAGTGAAAAGTTCACCACAGCTCGCATTGCAAAAAGCGGAGAAAAATTCGAAATTCTAGTCAAACCCGATGAGGCACTAGACTACAAGATGGGAAAGCAGCTTGGGATCTCCCAACTGCTTGTTATCGACGAGATATACAGCGACGCCAACAAGGGCACGCACGCTTCCGAAGAGAAACTGCAGAAAGCATTCGGAACCACAGACCCTGTCAAAATTGCAGAGGAGATAATGAAGCACGGTGAGCTGCAACTCACCACGGATCAGAGACGACAACTCGTCGAGGACAAGAGAAAGCAGATAGTAGCATTTATCGCCAGAAATTGCATTGACCCAAGAAGCGGAACACCTCACCCCCCCATCAGAATCGAGCAGGCTCTGAATCAGGTCAAGTACTCAATTGACCCCTTTAAGACCGTAGAGGAGCAAGCCAAGGAAATAATCGAGGAACTACGGTCCATAATTCCAATCAAAATTGAGCAGATGCGAGTCGCAGTCAAGATTTTCGCGGAGCACTCAGCCAAGGGATATGGTGCACTGAAAAACTACGGAACAATCACTCGCGAAGAGTGGCAGGCCGACGGAGCTTTAGTTGCTGTCATTGAGATGCCGGCCGGGGTCTACGGCCCATTTCTTGAGCGCTTGGGCAAGATCACTCAGGGCACAATCCAAACAAAGATTCTAAAGTAGCCCGAACTGAGTCTGCGGGGAAACGGATAGGCTAAAGTAGCAGTTTCTTGGTTGTTCCACGCCTTCAGTCATGTACATGGGTTGGAACAATTGACTGTCCACGCAGAACACAAGCAGCTAGTGGGCCCCGGTGAACTTCTCGCAGAGGGCCCATACTTTGCAGGCGAAAACACCTACCGCGAAGGCACGAAGATATTTTCGTCGCGCATAGGATTGGCCGAAGTGATTGGGAACAAACTAATCGTTGTCCCAATCAAAGGCGCATACATTCCACGCCTAGATGACATTGTTGTCGGTCGCGTGACAGACATAGGGATGTCAGGTTGGCAAGTAGACATCTGCGGACCGTACCCCGCGATGTTGCCGGCGTCGGAGACTTCAATGTCACGTGGGCGAGATTCGGGCCGGCGCGACTTGAGTCAGATCTACGTGGTCGGTGACATTATGCTTGCTCAGATCATAGCCTTCGATCGAACCCGTGACCCCCTTCTAACCACGAAGGGACGTGGGTTGGGCAAGATCACTTCGGGCCGTGTGGCGCGAATAACGCCTGCTAAGATACCACGCATAATAGGAAAGACGGGTTCAATGATAACAATGTTGAAGAAGGAGACCGGAACCGATATCATCCCCGGTCAAAACGGTGTTATCTTGGCAACTGGTGGAACGCCAGACCAAGAGAGAATCGCTGTAGAAGCCGTTTACATGATTGATCGAGAAGCTCACACAACAGGACTAACTGACCGTGTGAAAGCGATGATACAAGGGAAAATGAAGGTAAAGACTAATGGGTAAAGAAAAGACTGTTAAATTAATGGACGAAAACGGCCTTCGAGTTGACGGCCGACGAGTCGACGAACTCAGGCCACTCAAATTGGAAGTTGGCATCTTAGACAAAGCCGACGGCTCAGCGTACATAGAACACGGCAAGAACAAAATCCTAGCAGCAGTGTACGGGCCCAGAGAAGCACATCCAAAACATATCGCCCTGGCTGATCGCGCAGTTGTCAGGTGCCGCTACCACATGGCACCCTTCTCCACTACGGAAAGAAAATCACCTGCCCCATCACGACGCGAGTTAGAGCTCTCGAAAGTGATCAGGGAAGCGTTGGAGCCTGCTATCATGTCGGAGTATTTTCCAAGAGCCACAATAGACATCTTCATCGAAGTTCTAGAAGCGGATGCCGGAACCAGATGTGCCGGCATCACCGCAGCATCGTTGGCACTGGCCGATGGAGGCATACCAATGCGCGAGCTTGTTGCAGCCTGTGCGGCCGGCAAAGTCGAAGGGCAAGTTGTCCTCGATTTGTCTAATATGGAAGACCAGCAGGGCGAAGCTGACTTGCCAGTCGCACTCATGCCAAAGTCAAACGTGATTACCCTGCTTCAGATGGACGGCTCTCTCACAGAGGATGAGTTCAAGCGCGCTCTGGACCTTAGCACAGACGCCTGCAGGAAGATACATGAAATGCAACGGGAAGCGCTCAGGCAGAAGTACCTGGTTGCACGGGACGAAAGTGAAAAGAAGGAAGTGGAGGAGGTAAAGGCATAAACTTGTCTACAACTCGCCAACACTCCCCGGTCGCAAAACTCGAACAAAAGACTATCGTAGATCTAATCACCAAAGGGAAGCGACTCGATGAGCGAGGCCCGCTCGATTATAGGCCGCTCACAATAACTTTAGGCATAATCGAGAAAGCCAACGGTTCAGCTCAAGTATACTTAGGAAAAACGAAAGTCGTAGCCGGTATCAAAGTTGAACAAGGGACCCCATTCCCAGACACTCCGAACGAAGGTATTCTCACCGTCAACTCGGAGTTCGTGCCAATGGCCTCACCCACATTCGAAGCTGGGCCTCCGGACGAGAACTCGATTGAACTGGCACGTGTTGTCGACAGGGGGATAAGGGAATCCAAAGCGATCGACCTGAAAAAGCTCTGCATAGAACCCGGAAAGAAGGTCTTCATGGTCTTCGTAGATATTTACATCTTGGACCACGACGGCAACCTCATTGATGCTGCAGCGATGGCCGCACTAGGCGCGCTTGCAAACGCCAAGATGTTTGAATTCGAAGTAAAAGATGGCGAGGCCAAATTCAAAGACAAGCAAATGCCACTGCCAATGCAGAACTACCCCGTTCCAATAACAACAGCGAAGATCGATGGCACAATGGTCCTAGATCCTTGCTTGGAAGAAGAGTCTGTGATGAGTTGCCGGTTGACCGTCACCACAGACCAAAAAGACAGGATTTGTGCTATGCAGAAGGGCGGCTTAGGCGCCTTCACACCAGAAGAAATCAAACAGGCCGTTTCGATAGCGATTAGCAAATCCAGGGATTTGCGAAAGAAGATATTGTCAGGCGTAAACTAGCATGGGAAGGACATACAAAGTCGGCCCCTCAGGCAGCTTCGGCGCACGCTATGGAACAGTGCCCAGAAAGAGATACTCAACCGTCATAACTGAAATGAGAGCTCCACACGAATGCCCCCAATGCCACATTCCAGCTGTTAAACGGCTGTCGGTCGGAATTTGGCTTTGCGACAGATGCGGATTCAAGTTCGCAGGGGGAGCCTACACACCCACAACAAAGCTAGGACAAATCGCTGAAAGGGCAGCCCGCGCAGGCGTAGCATCAAGCCTGATGCAAGAACTGAAAGCCGAAAAGGCGCGAGCCGCCGAGAAGGAAGCTAAAGCTAAAGCACCCAAACGTCGACGCCGCAGGGCACAACCGACAGCAGAAGAGAAGGCATCAGACGCTCCTCCAACGCCTGAAGAAAAACCTGCATAAGGCTCCCTGTAACAATCGAAATTACAGATGCCAATTATGAGACTTTACAAGCACTGTCACAGCTCAAAACTCTGGACACATCGAATTCATGGCGAGTCCGAGCTATGATTTGACCATGCAGCCAAAAGCAACCGGAAAGGTACGCCTCTCTTTCACTTCCAAAAGACAGCTAAATGCGATAGCTGAATCCCTCAAGGCTGAGCTTGCCCACCCTGCCGGCACAAAAGCTCGTGCTTCTCTAGGCGTGCGACCGCGAATACTCGAATTACGATTTGAGGCAGTAGATTCAACTGCCCTAAGAGCTATCCTCAGTTCATACCTGAGGTTGCTCGCGGCAACCCTGAACGTCAGTAATGCTCTAATTCACCTTGACAACTCAGGAGCAGAGGAAACCAAGACGAGAAAAGCCATGCGGCCAAAGGCACTGTGAGTTGCAGATGAATGATTGGTGATCTAGACCGAGAAATGAAGAAACGCGGAGTGCAAGCCATTGTTGTGCATGGCTATACGACCCTCGGAGACCCGGATCTGGCGTACGTTGTTGGCGGGGCTTTAGCAAGAGGTGGCACCTACATCAAGAAGATCGGCCACCAACCGCTGCTGGTCACCAGCAACTTAGACCTCGGGACCGCCAGAAAGTGGGGCCGAGTGACACGAATTCAAACATACACCGATTGGGGGTTGGAGAAGCTTTCAACAAAATACGGGCGCGGAAAAGCCTTGCCCCACATGCTCGCTATGATCATGAAGAAAGAGGGCGTAAAGGGTAAGGTCAACTTGTACGGGCGGAACGACTTGGCGTCAGGAATATTCATGGTTGACCAATTAAGACGACTTCGAATCAAAATAGTGGGAGAACACCCCCCGACGGTACTAGATGCGGCGCGGGAGACGAAAGCCTCAACCGAGATTCGAGAACTTCGTCACGTTGCCGCCAAGACGGCTAAAGTCGTAAACGCAGTAACTGACGCGCTTCGGAGTTTAAAGCGAAAGCGTGCTGCACTCTATCTGGGTGGAAAGCGCGCCACCGTTGGGCTTGTCAAATCCTTGATATCATCCACCCTTGCTGCTGAAGGTTTGATCGCCCCCGAGGGAACGATTTTCGCCATCGGCTCTTCAGGTGCCGACCCACATAACTCCGGCGTGCCAAGCAATCCCATTAAAGAAGGCAGGTTGATTGTGTTCGACATATTTCCGCAGGCTGAATCGGGGTACTGGGCCGACATGACCCGGACGTTTGTCGTTGGACGGGCGGAAGCGAAGGCGAAACGCCTCTACGAAGCTGTTCTGGACGCCCAAACTTCTAGCTTAGACTTCATTCGTCCTGGGGTGACGGGTGAAGAGGCTATGGTCAGGGCGTGCGACATAATAGAGGACCATGGCTTTCACACTGTCAGGGAAGTATTCGAAGGGAAATCCACGGGCATTTCATCCGGGTTTAATCACTCGCTCGGACATGGGGTTGGCCTTACGATAGGGGAAGGGCCGTACCTCTCATTCCTGAGCAAAGAACGGCTGAAGGCGGCAGAAGTTGTGACAGTTGAGCCAGGCGTGTATCTTCCCGGCTACGGTGGAGTGAGGATTGAAGACACAGTGGCCATCACCTCGAGGGGTATAGAAAACTTAAGCCCCGTAGAGAAAGAACTAGAGCTAACCTAGGAGGATTGTGAATGTGGAAACGAAAGTAATTGACGTTCCAGTAGCTGAAGGACTGAACGCAATTCTGGGTCAGAGCCACTTCATCAAAA
This sequence comes from Bathyarchaeia archaeon, assembly GCA_049513715.1. Classification (GTDB taxonomy): domain Archaea; phylum Thermoproteota; class Bathyarchaeia; order 40CM-2-53-6; family 40CM-2-53-6; genus FEN-987. The sequence continues at coordinate 654,351 of JBEKVV010000001.1, forward strand.
CCGTCGAAGACATTTACGAAGCTTTGGTCAACGCGGTGCCAGGCATAGCTTTCGGAGTTGCATTCTGTGAATCAAGTGGACCATGCTTGGTTCGCGTTGAAGGAAACGACGCCGAACTGAAAAGACTCGCCACTAATACTGCCCTGCAAGTTTCAGCAGGGCATAGCTTCATCATTTTCATGCGAAACGCCTATCCGATTAACGTGCTCGACAAAGTAAAGGCAGTTCCAGAGGTCTGTAACATCTATCTGGCAACCGCAAACCCGTTTCAGGTCATAGTGGCTGAGACGGAGCAAGGACGCGGGATACTGGGGGTGATCGATGGATTCGCTTCCAAGGGAATGGAAACGGAGCGAGACGTGGTGGAGCGGAAGGCATTTCTGCGGAAGATAAGTTACAAGCTCTAAATTGCCTTCGCGGGCGCCTTTGAGGAAGCTACGTACCACCGGGCACCAGCGGCTGTATCCTCCAATCCGAGCCCCAGTTCCGTTAGGCTGTTCCGGATGGTGTCGGCTGTCGCCCAATCTCCTCTCTTCCTCGCCTCCTCCCGAATTTTCAAGAGGAGATTCAAGAGGCCGTCGAAGGCTATGTCTTGTTGATTGTCCATGGGTCTAAAGATCCCAAAGATGCCCCCGAAGTAATCGAATGTCTGCAGAATCCTCTCCACAGAACTTCTTCCAATGTTCTTGGTAGCATATGGTTCCGTTTCTTTCGCGAACGATATCATCGCTGCCAAAGCCCTTGGCGTGTTGAAATCGTCGTCCATAGCAGCATCAAAACTATCCTTCGCCTCCGATGTCACCTTCTCGATTGTTACGGTCGCGCTTTCGTTTTGATTTGTGGCGGTTGTTGCTTCAAGTGAGCGGAATTGGTTGTACACAGATCGGAGCTTGTCCAGTACTTGTTCTGCTTGGTATACGTTTGATTCGTCGTAGTCGAGTTGGCTGCGGTAGTGGCTCATCGCGTAGTAGAGTCGAAGGGCTTCAACGTCATGTTTCGATAATGCTTCCTTGATCGTGACAAAGTTGCCCATTGATTTGCCCATGCGAGTCCCGCTTATCATGAGCAGCCCACTGTGTATCCAGTAACGAACTAGGGGGCTGAACCCGGTCGCGGCTTCGGCCTGTGCGATCTCGGCCTCATGGTGCGGAAAGACGAGGTCCAATCCGCCGCCGTGGAGGTCGTATTGCGGGCCAAAGTAAGTCGTAGTTATGGCTGTGTCTTCGATGTGCCATCCAGGCCTACCTTTCCCCCATGGGCTATCCCAAGCGGGTTCGCCCGGCTTCTGACTCTTCCACAGGGCGAAGTCAACGACGCTCTTCTTTCGAGGGTCCGGGTCGATTCGGTGGGTTGTCAGTTGCTCAATATTCTGCCCGGAAAGCTTTCCATAATCGCCGAACTTGGAAACATCGTAGTAGACGTCGTTATCTACCTTGTATGCGAAGCCTCGCTGTATGAGCGTTGAGATCTGCGCGATTATTTCTGGAATGTGCTCTGATGCCTTCGCGTAGAGATTTACGCTTGATATTCCGAGCCCTTCCATGTCGTTGATGAATTCCTTAGCGAATCGGTCGGCTAGTCTCAGGGGGTCGTCGCCAGATTCCCGTGCCTTGTTGATTATTTTGTCCTCGACATCAGTTATGTTCATGAGGTAGAACAAGCTGTACCTTTTCGACCTCAGATACCGTGCAATTATGTCGTATGCGAGGTAGGTTCTGGCGTGCCCAACGTGACTGTGGTCGTAGACCGTGGGGCCGCACACAAACATGTAGACTCTATTACCATGGGATGGTTTGAAGTCCTCAACAGATCGTGTTCTAGTGTTGTATACTCTCAAAACCAAAAGAAGAATCACCCACACTGGACCTGAGTTGCGGAGTTAGATTCGCTTGACTACTTATCAGTCGCAAGAGACTGGGTTCCTTCGCAAACGCGTTCACCCATTGCACTCGCCGTCTCGAGGAAACCACGTCACAATATCTAATTAACGTTGTCATATCGGACTTGCCACAGTGGGATATGTGTTCCAGCTCTATGCGATGTCGACTGGAGATATGTGTGGTCGATCACCCTTACACATATATTGAACCACTTCGTCCCAATCGGCAAAACGGATGATTACTAGCATGGCACAAGCGGTCCTCAAACCGGAAAGGAAAGGCGACGAACCAGTCATTCAACCTGAAGTTAACATTGGAACCCTTGGCCATGTAGACAACGGAAAGAGCACGCTCGTTCAGGCTCTAACTGGTGTATGGACTGCTCGGCACTCTGAAGAACTCAGACGAGGAATCACGATCCGGATTGGTTACGCTGATGCTTTCATTTACAAATGCCCCAAATGCAAGGCCCCGAGCAACTACAGCGCCAAACCAAAATGCCCCAACTGCGGCAGCGAAGCGAAACTCAAACGAGTCATAAGTTTCGTCGACTGCCCCGGACACCATAGCCTAATGGTAACAATGCTCTCAGGTTCATCCCTCATGGACGGTGCGCTCTTCGTTCTGGCGAGCAACGCAAAGTGCCCACAAGCGCAGGATAGAGAACATCTCCTAGCAGCTCAAAGCGTCGGGATCAAGAACCTCGTAATCGTACAAAACAAGGTCGATGTGGTCCCCAAGGAAAGAGCGCTCGAAAACTACAAGGAAATCAAATCCTTCATCAAAGGAACAATAGCAGAAAATGCGCCAATCGTCCCAATTTCCGCTCAACACGGCACAAACATCGACATCCTACTCAGAGAGATCGAAGAGAGAATTCCCACGCCAAAACGAGACCTCACCGCTTCAGCCCGAATGTTTGTTTTGAGATCCTTTGAAGTAAACAAACCTGGAACAGAAGTGGATGAACTATTGGGCGGCGTGGTAGGGGGTTCTGTTGTTCAAGGAATCTTTCGGATTGGTGACGAGATCGAAATAAAACCCGGAATCCCTCTTCAGGAAGGCGGAAAAACAAAGTACGAGCGGCTCGTCACAACCGTGAGAAGCCTCAACGTGAGCAGAGGGGCCGTCCAAGAGGCCACAAGCGGCGGCTTGGTCGGCATAGGAACCGACCTAGACCCTTCACTGACGAAATCAGATGGGCTCGTCGGCAGTGTGGCAGGGAAAATCGATACGCTTCCACCAACACTCGCAAAGATCACATTGGATGTCAAGCTTTTTGACAAAGTGGTGGGAACAGAACTGGCAGTTCCTGTGGAAAAGATACGAACGAACGAGGCGTTGGTTCTAAACGTAGGAACAACAGTCACATCTGGCTTGGTGACGTCCGCGCGCGAGGACCTAGTCGACATTGGACTCAAGAAACCGGCCTGCGCGGAGGCTGGTTCCAAAGTGGCTATTAGTCGCCGAATTGCCGATAGCTGGCGGCTGATTGGATTCGGTTCATTGAGGGCATGAACATGCCGGTCAAGGTTATTCTTGATTCGAATTTTCTCATGATACCCTTCCAATTTAATTTGGATGTCTTTCAGGAAATCGAGTACCTTCTTCAGCGAAAGGTGGACTTCATAGTTCCTTCGTTAGTGAAGAGCGAACTAACAGGTATCTCCACTAGAGGGGGCGAAGGTGCGCCCGAAGCGTCTCTCGCCCTGCAACTGGCTTCTCGATGCCGAGTCGTGGAAGTTGCACTGAACCCGGGCGAGACGGTTGATGACGCGATTGTGAAGGCCTCACAGAAATTGGGTGCGGTTGTTGCAACCACTGATATCGAGCTCAAGAAGAGGCTCAGAGATGTTAATATCCCAGTTGTGTACCTGCGAGACAAATCTAAATTAGAAGTTGATGGAGTAGAGCCAGCCTACTTCTGAAAAGTCTAACTAATGGTTACTAGGTGTGGAAGGCAAATGTTCAGGTTAGTCACAGTTGAGGACATAGTACGAATTCCGCCGAAAAGCTTCGGCCATCCAATCGACAAGGCCGCCAAGGAACAAATTAAGCTGAAGTATGAGAACGTAGTCGACGAGGAGCTTGGTTATGTCATACTCGTAGTAGACGTGGATGTTGACCCCGTGGGAAAGATACTGCCAGGTGACGGGTCAACATACCACAAAGTGAACTTCAAACTCTTATCGTTCTACCCAGAGATGCATGAAATCGTGGAAGGCGAGGTAGTAGAAGTCACCGATTTTGGTGCTTTCGTGAGGATTGGTCCAGAAGATGCGCTCTTGCATGTTTCTCAAATCATGGACGATTTCATTTCCTTTGACGAGAAGCACGGAGTCCTCGTGGGCAAAGAATCACAACGGAAACTCGGCAAAGGGGATATGGTGAGGGGAAGGATAATTGCTGTCAGTTTTCCACGTGGTGGGACCGGCGGGAAGATTGGCATCACCATGCGCCAACCCTTCCTGGGGAAAATAGAATGGATTGAAGGCGACATAAAGAAAACGAAGGTTGTCCATGAGGAGAAGGCAACTTGACGGACAAGGCCTGCAAGAACTGCAGGTTCATTAGCAGTGGCCCAATCTGCCCGAATTGCAAGTCCAACAACTTAAGCGACGATTGGAGTGGTCTGATAATCATAATCGACCCATCGACTTCCGAGGTAGCAAAACGGATGGCAATTACAGCGGCTGGACGCTACGCCCTTAGGGTCCGATAAGATCCGTCGCCTGCATTTTGCAAGATGTTTTTTTGTGCCTGTATTCATTCTCAATGAAGCACAAAGAGAGAAACTGAAGGCCCCGCTCGGCGAACTAGTCACCGGCGACTTGGCTAGCTGTATTAGCGTGCTGAAAAGCGTTCTAGAGGTTGAAAAACCGGTACGGCTCATCCTTGTGGGAGATACAATCTCTAGAACGGCACTCCAATCCGGAATCCGCCCCTCAGTCATCATCATTGACGGAAAAGAGAAGAGGCAACCCGCAACCAATTTTCCCGTTCATGCCGCGGAAATTCTCCGGGCGCGAAACAAGCCCGGCTCCATTGAACCAGCCGCATGGAAAATGGTTGAGCGAGCAATTGAAAAGGGCAACGATGCTGTTTTAGTTGACGGCGAGGAAGATCTCCTAACCCTCCCCGCAATCATAGCGGCACCGTCAGGGTCACTCGTGGTTTACGGACAACCAAATGAAGGAATAGTGTTAGTCCGCGTGACCCCTGAGAAGCAGAAAGAGGTTCATGCACGCCTTGGTTTGATGGAATCTAAAGAATGAAACTACTTCTTCGCTTTGACGTAATCAGTGAAGCTGCACGATCCGCATGTCCATCGCTCGACAGGCGTCTTGTGGAATGCCATTATGTTGCCACAACGCGGGCACTTGCGGTTCTTCAGTTTGATCGTTGACTTCTCAGCGTCAACTTCATAGAGGCTTCCTAAATTCCGAGACTTCCGCGGCTTCGCGGGGGGTTTCTCGCTCACTTAGCCTCGCTCTCCTTTCCTTTCTTTGGTGCATCAGCGGGCGGCTTTTGCTCAGTTTTTCCTTCTGGTTTAGGCTTCTCTTCTGACTTAGCCGGAGCTGGCTTCTGCTCCTCTTTGCCTTTCGTTTTCTCAGCCTTCGGTTTTGCTTCTTCCTTCTTCTCTTCTTTCTTGGCCGCGCTCTCTTTCTCCTTCTCCCGTACTTGCTTTCTTTCGTCCGGTGGGAGGTTGCGGGTTTGGATATATTTGGCTACAATACGTTTGCCGGTCTCAGCATCGTCATAAACCTGTACCTCGCAGATCGCGCTCTGAGTACCTGTTTTTGTTCCCATGTCAACGATGTACACGTTTTCAGGTTTGGTTCCGTATTTTGTGGCCACAGCCTTTCTTAGGTCAATGTGGGACGGTGTTCCTGCGCCATCGTGGTCAACTTCTACGGACACCTCTTTCCTTTTCAGAAGGGCGTTGTAGTTGTCCTGTCTTATCTTGAGGTCCAATTTGATTCGCCTACTTTGCTTTCTTCGCGGGTTTCTTGGGTGCCTTTACAGGCGCCTTCTTGGGTTTTGGTTTCTCCGGAGTTTTCTCTTTCGGTTTCACTGGTTTGGGCGCTTCAGTGGCCGGCTTAGGTTCAGCGGGAACTGGTGCTGGCCCTTCGCCCTCCTTTCTTACGGTGAAATTGATTTGGAAAGTCTCATCTGTTATTACTCGGCCGCGCACAAGCTTCCTTTTTCTCTCTCCATGCCTCTTGGGGCGAAACCCGGGCCCATCGGAAAGAACAATGTACTTCTTGACTCCGCCGTGGACATCGCCACGCATCGGAATGCCGTTCTTGTCGCAGCCGCCCGAGATCAGGATTCGGCCTGAGTAGATTCCTAGGGCTGAGCCGTCAATCGTTTCCCCAAGTGAGCGACCCACCAGTGCTTGTGCACGTGATCCTTCCACTTCACTTGCTGTAGCCTTACCAGTTGCTGGGTCGGAAATTATGAGTTTGAATTTCGCCATTTCGCTGACCTTTTCTTAGGCGCGAAGCGATACTGCCTTGAACGCCTTTTATTAAGGTTGCCAGAATCGGCTCATCGAAGTCAGCGACATGGATGAGTTCGAAAATGAGATTTCAGCTCAGCAATGCTCAGGAAGCCCAGCTCTTTCTTGGTTGAACCTCCTGATTCCAACCAGATGTGTTTGGCCTTCTTACCCTCGATACTCTGAAGAAATTGGTCAACGGTGAGGATATGAATGGATTCAGGCATCTCCCCTGCAGATATACTGCCCACTAGTTCCACCCTACCTTCCCTGACGAGCTTACCTTCGACTCTGAAGCAGCTCAGCTTGTCATTAGCCGACCGCACGAGGCCAAGCGTGGCTTCGTCCCGCAACTCAATCAAAAGCATTGAATATTGATGGATCTCGCTGATGATTTGCAGCACGTCATTCGCGGAGATCATCATGAATCAATATCCGGTATCGCGCTGGGACGTAGATTCTCAGGGCAAAAGTACCTATTCAAGTTTCACCGATTTCGTTTCATATGGAGGAACTGAGCAAAATCATGAGTTCTTGTTCCAGCAGACGACGGGTCTCTCGAAAAATCTCGGACGACGGAACGATTTTGTCAAGCAGAAACCTTCATAAAAGGCACACCCGTGATTACGCTAGCCAATTGGCAAATGTGCCGTGAAGCGAATGCCAAAACCATTCTACGTTAAGTACGAAGTACCGAAGGAACTGGCCGATAAGGCCTACCAACTTGTGCAAGTAGCAAAGGATTCGGGCAAAGTCAGGAAGGGAACCAACGAAAGCACCAAAGCCATTGAACGTGCGGTAGCGAAGCTCGTTCTTATAGCCGAGGACGTTGACCCACCCCAAGTCGTCGCCCACTTACCCATATTGTGCGAGGAACGAAAGATCTCATACCTTTTCGTCCCAAGCAAGCTCGAATTGGGGAGATCTGCAGGCATAGATGTTGGTTGCGCCGCGATCTCCATCCTAGATGGCGGCGAAGGTTCCAAGACTTTAAAAGAAATCATTGATGCCACTGAGCAGCTGAAGAAGAGCGGGGCTAAAGCCCAGACATGAGCTCTGCGAAGGAACGCGCGGAGGAAGCAATTACTCCCGCTGAGGTCACCCAGATAATTGGGCGAACCGGCGTAACAGGAGAGGTCATTCAAGTACGCGTCCGAATACTAGAGGGAAGGGACAAGGGTCGGGTTATCACACGAAACATCAAAGGCCCAATTCGAACCGGCGACATTCTGATGCTAAGGGAAACCGAAAGAGAGGCCAAGAAAATTAGGTAGGTTAAGGCGTCTGCGACTTGCCCAGAACCTATACCTGTTCATTCTGCGGAAAAGACTTCCCGCAAGCGACTGGACTGATGTTCGTGCAGAATGACGGCGCAATTCTCTATTTTTGCTCGACGAAGTGCAGAAAGAGCCTAATGGTTTACCGCAGAGACCCTCGAAAGTTGAAGTGGACTGTATACTACGGTAAGAAGGAAAGAGGAAAGTAAGGGCAATTGTATTGCAGACCGAGCAGACTTTCTCCTTCTTGAAACCCGAGAGCGTCATGCGCGGGCTAATTGGCGAGATTATCGCACGATTTGAAAGAAAGGGACTCATCCTCGTCGCGGGAAAACTACTCCTCATGTCTCCTGAGCAAGCTCAGAGGTTGTATGAAGTCCACAAAGGGAAACCGTTCTTCCAGGAGCTCGTTTCACACGTCACATCGGGGCCAGTGTTCGCTATGGTTTGGGAAGGTCCTAGCGCGGTGACCGTGGGCCGAAATCTGGTCGGTGCCACCAACCCGACTTTGGCGGCACCAGGCACGGTTCGGGGCGACTATGCTCTCTCTATCACTGCGAACGCGATACACGCCGCCGATTCACTTGAAAACGCCAAACGTGAAATGTCCATATTCTTCGCGAGTAGTGAAATCACAAAGTACACGAAGCCTACCGAACGAGAGTTTCTGTTGAAGTAGCTTAGAAGCCCCAGACGGGGTTCTCGCGTCTTTTGATTTGAATCAACTCGTTTATGGTCTGGCGGTCGTCGTCAGTTAGCTCCGCCGGGAATTTGGTCAAAAACGTCTTGATGTGTCGTTCGGGAACATCCGTATACACGACATCTCCCTCGGAGATGTTGCGTCCGATTACACCATCCTCTATTGAAACCGCCACTTGCATTCCTACCCCAGCCTCCTTAATGTCCTCGCCTTTATCCTGGATGCGCAGCACCTCGCCCAACTTCTTCCCGGAAGCGCTTACGACCGGATACTTCGGTTTGAGATGTCCTGATGTAACTTCGACACCCACGATTGCAGGTTTGCTTCTCCTGAAAATGAATCCAGCAAGAACCTTTGCTTTACACGGGCGGACCAGAAGGTTGAGTTCGGCCTTGACTCCTGCAGTGCGTTGTTCCTCGCTCCACCTTAGGTAGTCCTCAATCATGTGGTATATTATGTCGGATTTGAAAATCGGAATCCCAGCAGCCTCCGCCTCCTCCTGAGCGTCAGGAAGAATCTTCACATTGAACGCGAGAACAACGGCCAATAATCTATCCTGAGCGCTGAAGGCTTCAACCTCCGCAATGTCTCGCTTTGAAACGTCACCAATGTCGGCGGTGCGTATCTGGACGCCGTGACGGGAGATGGCTTCGGTTACAGCTTCCAAAGATCCCAACGTATCCGTTTTGAGAACGACGCCGGATTTCTCGGTTTTTATTCGCAGCTTCTCAACTTCGTCTTCAACTATTCGGACATATTCCTTGACGTTCTTCGCTTTCGGAACGGCGTAGAGCGTCGAGCCAGCAAGCGCACTTTCCAGGTTCGGCGCGGCGATTTTGACCCCTGACGCCGCTGCGACTCGCTTAACGCTCGTGAATTTGTCTCTCGGGTCTCTGATTTCATCAAGCGGCTTTGGTAATAGTATTGCTCTGACCTCGGTCACGATGGGTTTATCGCGCCCCCCTATGACGATTGTATCATCAACTTTCAACGCGCCGTCGTAGATGATTGCGTTTATCGTAGTGCCCAATCCGGGTTCATCTTTCACTTCAAGAACAGTACCTCTGGCTGGGCCTGAGGTAGTTTGAAGCACCTTTGACAAGTAGGCTTGCGTTAGTCCCGTCAGTATTGCAAGAAGTTCTGGAATTCCCTCCCCCGTCTTGGCGCTAACAGGCACGATTGCCACATTCTCAGTGAATGATGAGATTCGGTCGAATCGGTCGGCTCGGAAACCGAGTCTGGACAGGGTCCCCATGACTGTGTAGATTCGGTTGTCGAGGTCCGTTTGGACTTCCGGAAATTGTGCTTTAATGGAATTGATGAATTGCATCTCAAGCTGGGTTTTCCAGCCTGGAATTGCGTCTACCTTGTTCGCTGCAACAATGAAAGGTGTCTTTCTGCTCTTGAGAATGTTGATCGATTCGACGGTTTGCGGTTCCACGCCCTTCGTTACATCAATCACGAGGATGGCTATGTCAGCTGCTGACCCTCCTCTTCTCCGGAGATTTGAGAAGGTTTCATGGCCTGGGGTGTCGATGAAAAGGAGCCCCGGTACTTTGACGTCGAAGTGAAATTGTTCCAGTAAGCTCCCGCAGATCTTCTCGATTGTTTTGCTGGGAAGGAGGCTGGCTCCAATCCACTGCGTTATTTGGCCGGGCTCATGCTTTGCAACCGTTGTCCCCCTCAACTTGTCTAAGAGGGTGGTTTTACCATGGTCGACATGGCCTAAAACGACGACGATTGGTTGGCGGAGGGTCAATGTTTTCACGCAGTGTTTGCGTTTTCGTGTTCCTGTACACGAACCTTGGCCCTTAAACTTTCGTTGAGCTTTTTACATTCGGACCAATAGGTTCACGCGGCGCTCTGTTAGGATGGTCCTTGAACAACCCACCGTTTTCGACGATCTCGCGAAACCGATACGCGAGGCCCTCACGGAGCGCGGCTTCATTTCCCCCACTGACCCCCAAATGAAAGCCATCCCAGAGATCCTAGCTGGCAAGAATGTTCTGCTGATTTCACCCACGGCTTCGGGAAAGACTGAGGCGGCGGTTCTTCCAGTCCTAAGCATGTACATAACAAACCGAGCTCAGGAACCGGGTATTAAGATACTGTACATTACCCCTTTGCGGGCACTGAATCGAGATATGCTTGACAGGCTTGAGTGGTGGGGAAAGCGGCTTGACCTAAAGATCGCCGTAAGGCATGGGGATACGGAGACCAAAGAACGAACGTTTCAGGCGAAAAGCCCTCCTGACATGTTGATCATAACTCCAGAAACTCTCCAGGCAATAATGACCGGAAGGCTGATGAAACGACACCTGCAAGCTGTAAAGTACATCATCATCGATGAAGTGCACGAGCTGGCCGAAAATAAACGAGGCAGCCAGCTAGCATTGGCACTGGAAAGGTTACGCTGGGCGACGATGCATGAGTTCCAATTAATTGGGCTCTCTGCAACGATTGGCACACCAGAGAAGGTGGCTGCATTTCTCGTTGGTCAGGGCCGACAAGCGACGATAGTTCATGTTCCTGTAGGCCGTCAAATACACTTAGAGGTCACGTGCCCTCAACCTGGACCCGCAGATGTTGCACTGGCCTCGAGGTTGTATACGCACCCAGAAGTTGCCGCGCGCCTAAAACAAATGCGCGGCCTGATCGAAAGCCACCGCTCCGTAATCCTCTTCACAAACACGAGGGCGATTGCAGAGATCCTCGCAAGCCGAATGAAAGTCTGGGACGTGGACTTCCCAATATCCATCCATCACGGCTCACTAGCCAAACCCTCCAGAATCAGCGCGGAGAGAGGATTGAAGGATGGCCAATTGCGAGGGCTGGTGGCAACATCGTCCTTGGAGCTGGGAATTGATGTAGGGTCGGTGGACTTCGTCATCCAATACATGAGCCCCAGACAAGTCACGCGCCTCATACAACGTGTGGGAAGAAGCGGCCACAGAATCGGAAGAACTGCCGACGGCGTTGTCGTTGCGCTTGACTCCGACGACACATTAGAGGCGATGGTGATCGCCAGACGAGCCTTGGAAGAAACCCTAGAGCCTGTTTCCATACCGTACAAACCTCTAGATGTGCTCGCGCACCAATTGGTAGGCCTACTAATACAGAAAGGAAGATGGTACATTCACGAAATCATGGAAGTTGTATGCAAAGCATACCCATACCGCGACCTGACCGAACAGGACTTGATCGGTGTAATCACGTACATGCACTCCCGATTTCCACGCCTCTGCTGGTTCTCTCAACAGGACAGCATCATTTTGCGACCACGACGCATGGAATCACTATTCACTTACTACTTCGGCAAACTCTCAATGATACCTGACGAAAAGCAGTACCTAATCATCGACCAGTCCAACGACGAAGCCGTGGGGGTTTTGGATGAAGCCTTCGTTGCTGAGTACGGCGAACCCGGAAGGAAATTCATAATCCGTGGAACCCCATGGCAGATGATGAGCATTCGAAGCGATAAAATCTACGTCAAAGCAATCAGAGACCCAGCAGGCTCAATTCCAAGCTGGGTTGGTGAAGAAATTCCGGTTCCTTTCGAGATTGGCCAAGAAGTCGGATTGATTCGAAGACATGTCGAGGAAGGCTTGCGCGCTGGCAAGAGGAACGAAGATCTTGTCGCAGAATTATGTCGAGTTTACCCTGCGAACTCGGATACTATGAGAAGGGCACTTGGCGAGACGTTTGAACAAGCCGCGCTGGGGCTAGTGCTGCCAACCGATAGACGGGTCGTTGTTGAGGATTGGGACGAGTTCGTCATCGTTAATGCGAACTTCGGTTTGCTAGTAAACCGAACGTTAGCCAGACTGGTAGGGCATGTTCTGTCAGAAGAACTAGGGTTGACCATCGGTGTCCAACAAGACCCTTACCGATTCGTCATCCAAACCTCCGGTCAAGCTAACAGTGCCAAGATTGTTCAGGTTCTCAAGCAACTGCGCACTATGAATGTTGACGCCTTGGTGGTCGAGTCTTCTAAGAAAACGGGCCTGTTCAAGCGCCGGCTGGTTCATGTCGCGAGAAGGTTCGGGGCAATTACAAAGTGGGTCGAGTTGGGCAGCGTCAACCTGCGCCAATTAATGAGAAGCTTCGAAGGGACGGTGATTATGGAGGAGGCGTTGAAAGAGACGCTTGAAAGAGACTTGGACGTTTCGAACACGATCAAGGTCCTGGAGCAGCTGGGCGGATCAATAGAAGTTGTAGTGTCACCTAGCACGGCAGAGGCTACACCCATCGCTAGGGTGGGCATCGAGAGAATAAGCCGGAAGACGGATTTGATACCTCCAGAAAAACTGAAGCGAATCCTGCTAGAGTCCACCAAAGTCAGAATACTAAACGAGTGCAGGACTCTGGCCTGCCCCAAATGCTTTGAGTCCTCGAAGATCGTGAGAATCAAAGACATCCCGGAGAACCTCACTTGCCCATCATGCGGAAAAGGGCAACTTGGGCTCACTATAGAAACGCCTGACTTCATTGACAAGATTCACCGAAAACACGGCCGAAACTTGTCACAAGCAGAACGGAAAATCAGTGAAGACCTCAAAGCCACGTCCCTTCTCCTTCGCAAGCATGGAAGAGTTGCTGCTTGCGTCTTGGCTGGAAGGAGGATAGGGCTGGGCGAGGCCAAGGCAGTCCTGCGTACACATCACAAATTCTCGGACAAACTGTTTGAATCAATTATGGCTGCTGAAAGAAGGGTGCTTCGGCGCCGGTTTTGGTAAAGTCAGTCGCTCCTGCAAACTGCCACAATAACGATAAGCGGGGATGGCATATCAAATCTCGGGCGATGACGAAAGCTGGTATTGGAGTAACCTGTGATCGAAGAAACCAGACCTGAGCCCAAAACCGTCCGCTATCAGAACGAAGTGCTCTGACTTAGAATTCCCAGGTTTGAAAGTACTTGCTTCGCATATTCGATTTGTGGGAGCTTTTATATGTCCAGATGGGTGCTCTTTGCAGTACCGAAACATTGGAGGAAAATTGTGTAAATGTCAACTGAAGCTAAACCTAAACCTAAACGAACAACCACTTACATCGCCGCTGCGGTACTAATCATAATCATGGTAGCTGGCGCTGGATACTACTTCTATCAATCATCGATGATGCCACCAACGCCAACGACAACGACGCCAACGACGTCAGCAGGTCCGCAATACAAGGACACAATCGTCGTTGGGACCACAGACTCGGTCCAGACCACCCTCGATCCAGCCGACGCTTATGACTACTTCGCGAACGATGTGGTCATGTACAACGTAGGAGGAGGGCTAGTGGACTATGCGCCAGGAACGACCACGATCGTCCCCAACCTTGCAACATCTTGGACCGTTAGCTCAGACGGCCTTACTTGGACATTCAACCTTAGGCAAGGCGTCAAATTCGCAGACGGAACAGCATTCGATGCCAACGTTGTGAAATACTCAATAGACCGACAAATGGCTATCGATGAACCTGAAGGCCCATTCGCAGGGGTAGGACTCGATACCTTGATTAACAAAACCGTCGTGACCGGACCGCTTCAAGTTCAATTCGTGTTGAACCAGCCATTCTCAGCATTCCTAGCCATGGTTGCTTTCAACGCGATGTTTCCAGTGAACCCGAATGTTGCGCCAATGCATGCGATCGTCAACTATACTGGTACTGTGAACACTGAGGTACCGAATGATATTGGGCCTTACATGCTGAGCAACTGGCAGAGAACAGCTGGCAAGGACGTGGAAATGGACTTTGTTCCAAATCCGAACTGGTGGAACGTGTCAAGTGGGTATCCGAAAACTAAAAACATAATCTACAAGTTCTATTCGGACTCCACAACCCTCAATTTGGCATTGCAAAGCGGATCCATCGACATCGCATACAGACAACTCGCTCCCGCAGACATTCAATCATACCAATCGAACACCAAATTCAAAGTGTGGCAAGGACCTGGTCAATTTATCCAGTACCTTGTCTTCAACGAAAAACAGGCACCGTTCGACAAGGTGGATGTGAGGAAGGCAATCGCAACCGCTCTCGACAGGTCCCTCATAACCAATACAGTATTCCTTGGACAGACTGTTCCATTATACAGTATGGTACCTATCGGGATGTCGTACCACACAGATTCGTTCAAAACCATGTACGGCGACGCTGACACAGCAAAAGCAACTTCTCTTCTGCAAAGTGCAGGCTACAGCACATCGAACCCATTGAAGTTCACCCTAACCTACCCAACTGGACACTACAGCTCAACCGACGGAATCGCCTCAGCCCTCAAGCAAGCGCTTGAGAAAACAGGGGTGATTCAGGTCACACTTGCCAACGAGCCTTGGGCAAACTACAAAGCAAGCACAGGGGCCGATCAATTGCAGGTATACATCTACGGTTGGTATCCTGACTTCATTGATCCATACGACTACACTTATCCATTCCTGCCCCCGGACGGAGTTGGTTTCTTGCATACGCACTACCTCAGCCCAACCATGTCGCAACTCTTGCACCAAGCAGCAGGGAACACGGACCCGACTGCTTTTCCAAAGATCTACACACAAATTCAGGACCAGGTTGCAACTGACGTCCCGATGGTGCCCTTGTTCCAAGGAACCACAATCGTCATCACGAACCCGGCGGTTGGCGGGATCGTTCTAGACCCAACAACGATTTTCAGACTGTACCTGATGTGGGAAACGGCGTCTTAGAAACAACATCCTAGTGGGAGAATGTCTGGGTAAGTTTAAAGCCCAGCCACGTTCCCTCCTTTTTTTATGGCCCTTCGCGATTACATCGTAACGCGAATTTTGCTCACTATACCTATGATCATGATATTGTTGACGATCGTTTTCATAGTCATGCGGGTCTTGCCCGGTAACCCTGTTCAACTTAGATTCGAGAAGAACGCTGACCCCGCACTTGTTGCTGCTTTCACTCATCGCCTCGGATTGGATCGGCCGCTTTACCAGCAGTTTTTCGATTATTTGTGGGGGCTACTACTCCACGGTGATTTTGGTACATCTATGGCAGGGTCCTTCGAACCGGTTGGCCCTCAGATTCTTTCCCGTTTCCCTGCGACACTCGAACTCACCATGTACTCCTTCATCGTCGCCGTAGTGGTGGGTGTGCTCTTCGGAGCATTTGGAGCTCGCAAAGGTGGGGTTCCAGACGAAGGAGTAAAAGTCTTTGGCATTCTGATCTACGCGTTTCCAGTATTCTTTCTTGGTATGTTACTTCAACTTATTTTTGGGGTCTGGTTTCACTTCCTACCTGTAACTGGAAGACTTGATGCAGGCGTCCTCCCGACAAGTTTGGCAATAGGAAGTTTTCATTTTGAGACGGGCCTTTACACGGTGGACAGCCTGCTCTCAGGAAATATCAGGGAATTCATTGACGCGGTCAAACATCTGATCCTTCCCTGCACCGCCTTGGGGCTGGTGATATCCGGAGTCTTCGTGAGAATGACAAGGGCAAACATGATGGAAACAATGAGGGCGGATTTTGTGACCGCCGCTCGCGCAAGGGGACTGAGGGAGAAGACTGTGGTTTACGCATATGCCCTGAGAAATGCATTACTCCCGATCGTGACAATCATGGGGTTGCAGTTTGCTCTGCTACTAAGCGGGGCCATTCTCACGGAGACCGAATTTAGCATGCTTGGATTGGGAACATACCTTGTGGACAGGGTAAACTTTAGGGACTATACCGCCGTACAAGGAACTGTGGTGTTTCTTGCCTTACTGATTTCCTCAATCAGCCTAATTGTTGACATCCTCTACGCTTACTTGGACCCTAGGGTAAGATTATGAAGCGAACCAATTCAAGTCAGCAAACCTTCTCTTTAATGGGAAGGGTGCTTGCTCCACTCGTTGGTAAGGGTCACGGAAGAGCCCTGATGTTGGTTGGTCTTAGTATAGCCGTGTTCATTGCCGTGATGAGCGTCTCCGCCCCATACATATCCCCACATGATCCTACGACGATTGGCTTAGGACCCGTGAACTCGCCCCCAAGCGAGCGCTTTCCACTCGGAACCGACATCTACGGCAGAGATTTGTTGAGTCGCACAATTTGGGGTGGAAGGTTCTTGCTTCTCGTTGCTTTGACTGCGGTTTTGATTTGTATGGCAATTGGGGTACCAATAGGGCTCGTCTCAGCATACAATGGAGGAAATTTAGATAGAAGTATCGCGCTCGTCATGGACAGCATTTACGCTTTTCCAAGCCTAGTGCTCGCCATAATGATAATCAGCGTTTTTGGCGTTTCGATAATTAACGAGGCAATGGCAATCGCGGTCGTTTACATACCCAGCTACTTCAGGATCGTCAGAAGTCAGGTGCTCGCGGTAAAGGAAATGCCTTACGTCGATGCGGCAAAATCTGTGGGCGCAAGCAGTCCCGCTATTCTACTGAAATATGTTCTGCCTAACGTTATCTCTTCAATTATCGTAATGGGCGGCGTGAATTTTGCTGACTCCATCCTCACAACCGCAGGTCTCGACTTCATAGGCCTAGGCCTTCCAGTCAACCTTCCTGATTGGGGAATCGATCTCACGTATGGGCGGCAATCACTGCCTACAGGTGTTTGGTGGACCATATTCTTCTCAGGGTTTATGATCCTGATGGCAGCACTTGCCTTTTCGCTGATAAGCGAAGGCTACTCCGAAAGGACCAATCCGAAGTTGCGGTGAGACCTTGGAGTCATTTCTGAACATCAAATCTCTTTCAGTCGAGTTCCGTACTGGAGAAGGCGCGGCAAAGGCCGTGGAAGACGTATCGCTTGAACTCAGAAAGGGCGAGACGCTCGGGCTAGTTGGAGAATCAGGCTCAGGCAAGTCAACCATGGGCCTAGCAATAATGGGTCTGATACAAGCTCCAGGCCGGGTTACCTCGGGGCGCATTTTCTTCGAAGGAACCGACTTGAGAGAACTCAGCAGCGAGGAGATGCGAGCAATGAGAGGGAAAAGGATTGCAATGATTTTCCAAGACCCCATGACCTCGCTGAACCCAGTCAAGAAGATCGGGCATCATTATGTAGAGTATATCCAAGCTCACGACCCTCAAGCCACGAAAAACAAAGCTAGGTCAATGGCAGGAGAGGTTCTTGAAGATCTTGGGATCCCTGCCTCAAGGATCGATGATTACCCGCATCAGTTTAGTGGTGGAATGAGGCAGCGAGTCATGATTGGGCTGGCTTTGACGCTTAGGCCTTCTCTAATCATTGCAGATGAACCAACAACAGCTCTCGATGTAATTGTGGAAGCCCAAATACTGAGCTTAATGAGAGATTTGAAGAAGAAATACTCACTTTCTTTGATTCTGATTACTCATAATATGGGTATCGTTGCTGAAATGGCGGATAGGATAGCAGTCATGTATGCTGGGCGACTCGCTGAGATAGCCCCCACAATCAACATCTTCGAAAATGCAAAACATCCCTACACAAAGGCGTTGTTGGAATCTATACCCAACATCAAGGCGGAAGATAGGATTCTCAAAACAATTCCAGGAGCGCCTCCGGACCTGACCGACTTGCCTTCAGGTTGCGCGTTTCACCCAAGATGCCCATATATGTTCGACAGATGCAAAATGGAAGTCCCGGCGCTAGTCCGAACAGGGAATGAGGCTGAAGCATCCTGCTTCTTATTGGAGGGAGTTGCAGCACGTCCTTCATTGAAGTCAAAAGCCTGAGAAAGTATTTCCCCGTTCAAAAGGGACTGATTTCGCAGCTCTTCTCTAGGGCGACGCAGAATGTGAAGGCCGTCGACAACGTTACTTTCGAGATAAAACGTGGAGACATCTTTGCTCTAGTCGGGGAATCCGGCAGCGGAAAGACCACGACCGGGAGAATCACCGCAGCCCTAATCAAACCAACACAAGGAAGCGTGATAATCGACGGCACTGATATTTCCTTGCTTCGGAGGCGTGAACTGAGAGAATTCAGAAAAAGAATGCAGTTCGTCTACCAAGATCCACTCTCATCCCTCAACCCGAAAATGCATATTGGTGATGCGATTGGAGAGCCACTTCGATATCTGACTGATACCCCTCAATCAGATCGAAGACGCAAAGTCTTTGAACTTCTCGAACGAGTGGGACTTTCACCCCCAGAGACCTTCTACGATAGATATCCGCACCAGCTGAGCGGAGGGCAGAGGCAAAGAGTGGTAATAGCCAGAGCGATCGCCATTGGCCCAGAGTATTTGGTTGCCGACGAACCTGTTGCAATGGTTGACGTTTCGGTTAGAGCTCAAATAATAGAATTGCTGCTCAAAATGCAGAAAGAACTGCACCTCACCATCCTTCTCATCACACACGACTTAGCCGTCGCCAAATACATGTGCAACAAGATCTCAGTCATGTACCTTGGCAAGATAATGGAGTCGGGCACTACGAAGGAAATGTTTTCGAACCCACTCCATCCATACACTCAAGCCCTACTGGAGGCAGTCCCAGTACCTGACCCAAGAGTAACCGCCCCGAAATCCTTACCGATGGGAGAGATACCTAGCGCACTGAATCCTCCTAAAGGCTGCCCCTTCCACCCACGTTGCTCGCGTGTCTTCGACCGATGCCGAAGTGAAGAGCCCCGAATGCTCAAGGTTTCAGAAACTCACTACGTTGCATGCCACCTATACGACAAGTAGCTAATTACTGGCCTCAGCTGGCCTACACATTTCCCAGTGCCCTGATTTGCTGAACCCCAGTCGACTGTAGAACTCGTCGGTTCCGCCGACCGGAACTGCCGTGAATTCATCTGTCGGATTGCCTGCAATTACCGACTTAATGAGAGCTGAACCGACACCCGAATTCTTGTTTGAATCAGAAATCTGCAAACATAGTATCGTCATCTGGTTTGGCATCTTCCGGCTGACTGCAGTAAGACCGATAATTCTGCTTCCTTGAAGCGCAATCCAAACCGTGTGACCCGTCCCGATCACACTAACCTCGACACACTCTCTTGTAATCGGCATGCTAGGGTCTAGCGAGAGATCTTACATGTCTCCCAGTTTTCCTTGGCGATAAACGACTTGAGTCTCTATTCGCAATCAAGTTCGATTCAGATTTGACCATAAGGTTTATCTTGTTTGCCGTAATCCGCTCGCCGAACAAAAGTTTCCAATCCTCAAAATAGGTACGAATGTTTGGATTTGAGAATCGTTGGGTAAGCAAATTCGGGTGCAGCGGCGTGGAAAAGGCGGCTCTCAATTCACCGCCCGTTCCTTTAGGCGACTTGCTCCAGTAAGATTTCCTCCTGCCACGCAAGCACTCAAAGGTGTTGTTCGCGAGATAATGCACGATCCGGCCAGAGGAACACCACTCGCCCTGATTGAATTCACAAACGGAAATGCCTGCTGCTTAGCTGCGCCCGAGGGCCTAGCCCTAAATCAAGGCATAGATTTTGGCGAAAGAGCATCACCAGATGTCGGTAACGTATTGCCTTTAGGACGGATGCCTGAAGGTACTCTTGTCTGCAGTGTTGAATTGCGCCCAGGTGACGGCGGGCGAGTAGCAAGGGCTTCGGGAACATACTGCATGGTTGTTTCACATACCCCTCAAGGGACTGAGTTGCGATTGCCATCCGGCAAAGCTGTTTACATGAACGATCATTGCAGGGCAATGGTTGGCGTTGTGGCTGCAGCGGGAAGAACTGAGAAACCATTCCTTAAGGCAGGGACAGCTCAGAAATTGATGACCGCACGGGGACGCGTGTGGCCTACGACGAGTGGTCAAAAGATGATTTCTGCTTCACACCCCCACGGGGGAGGAAGGCACAAGCATTCAGGAAAGCCAACAACTGTATCTAGAAACGCCCCTCCTGGCAGAAAGGTTGGGATGATCGCGGCTCGACAAACCGGGCGAGCCAAACGCGCTATACGCACATAGGTGATTTGAATGACATTGGTCGATCCGCTCGCAAATGCATTGAACACGATTCATAACAACGAACGTCGTCATAAACGGGAATGCATCGTTTGGCCGGCCTCCAAGTTGATGGGGCAGGTTCTGCGTGTGATGCAGAAGAATGGTTACATCGGCGAGTTCGAGTTCATTGACGACGGCCGCGCTGGGAAATACCGCATTCAATTGCTCGGTCGAGTGAACCGGTGCGGAGTGATTAAACCAAGGTACGCTATGAGAGTGCCCGATATTGAACATTGGGAGGAAAGATATCTTCCTTCACGCGAAGTCGGCGTCCTAATCGTGAGCACACCGAAAGGCGTAGTATCCCATTCGGATGCGAGAGTCGCCAAAACAGGTGGACGGCTGCTCGCCTTCGTTTTCTGATGCTTCTTCTGGAAACGCTTTAATTGGGCACCTGCATGACGCACTGAATCAGCGACTGAAAGAGAAGTGGATAGTTTGGCGAAAGGACCTCAGTATAACCTCCCATTCCGACGAAGGCGTGAGGGTAGAACACGATATGGAAAGAGACGGCGCCTTGTAGCGTCTGGGATAGCTCGGTTCGTTGTGCGGCCGTCAAACAAACACCTCATGGCTCAGATAATCGAAGCGAAGCCCTATGGCGATCACGTTCTTGCGTCGGCTCATTCATCCGAGCTGAAGGAATTCGGGTGGAAAGCACCTTGCGGTAACCTTCCGGCAGCGTATCTAACAGGCCTCCTCGCT
Source organism: Bathyarchaeia archaeon (assembly GCA_049513715.1). GTDB lineage: Archaea > Thermoproteota > Bathyarchaeia > 40CM-2-53-6 > 40CM-2-53-6 > FEN-987. The sequence goes on from JBEKVV010000001.1 coordinate 675,323, forward strand.
GCGCGTAGAGCAAAGGAGAGCGGTGTCTCTGAGGCGATACTCGACATTGGCCTACACGCGAGGGGACCCGGCTCTAGAATTTTCGCCGCAACAAAGGGAGCCGTAGACGCGGGACTTACGATCCCGCATGATAAGGATGTCCTGCCACCTTTGGACAGGGTGCAGGGTAAGCATGTGATGGCCTATTCAAGTAAGTTATCTTCAAACGCAGAATCCTACAAGAAGAATTTCTCGATATACCTGAAACATAAACTCAAGCCAGAAGAACTCTCAACTCACGTCAGCGAGGTACAAGCCAAAATCAGCGCTAGCACTCCGAGGCTCAAGAAATGAGCACTAAACCAAAGCGTAAGACCAAGCCGAAGGCCATAAAGAAAGCGAAGCCGAAAGTAACTAGGCGACCTATTGCTGCCAAGAAACCCGAAAGGAAAACTGTTGAAGCGGCTCCAGCCCCGGAAAGGAAGCCTTCTGCACCGGAACGGACCTTTGTCTTAGTCATCCGTTTGCTTGGCCCCATCGCGGTTCCGGCGTATATTGAAACCACCATGAGAAGCCTGAGGCTCAACAGAAGGTTCAGTGCAATTCTCGTCGAGAAGAATCTCAGCCTCCTTGGAATGCTCAACCAGGCCAAAGACTACCTGACCTGGGGGGAAGCCGAAACGCGTGACATAGCAACCCTGTTCAGGGAGCGAGGTGAACTTATCGGTGGGGCCGCGGTAACTGAAGGATTCGTGAAAGAGAACTTTGGTCAGCAATCGATCGAGGAGCTGGCGGCAGCCCTAATCCGAGGCGATATAGATTTGAAAGCACTCTGGAAGAAAGGAGTTAAACATGTTTTTAGAATGCGAGCGCCCTCGGGAGGATTTAATTACAGCGTGAAACGGCATTTTGCGACCAGAGGAGAGCTGGGAAACAGGGGTCATGGGATTTCGAATCTTCTGGAAAACATGGCCTGAACCTGTCCGCCACCTCTAGAACGGAAGAGTAGTCTTAGTCCTGATTGCAATGGCCCGGAGCGCCCGTAGCTCTGTAATCCTAATACCCGTGAAAATGTCTAGGGTCGGCTCACGCGACGATCTGTGCCTGATACTTCTAAAGGCCATAGAAAACCGAGGCTTGGTCCTAAGGCGAGGCGACGTGGTTGCAGTCGCCAGCAAAGTCGTGTCTCTCTGCGAGGGCCGGACATTGCCCCTAAGCCAAGTCATCTCCGCGAAGGCGAAACGTCTAGCCCGAAGATGGCACATGGACCCCCGCCTAGCAGAAACAGTCATTCAGGAAGCGGCAGAAATCATTGGCGGTGTAAGGGGTTTTTTGCTGACAATAAAGAATGGAATCATGACCGCCAATGCAGGCATTGATCTCAAGAATGCTCCACATGGAACCGCTGTTCTCTGGCCCATCAACCCTGACAAATCTGCTTGCAAGATGCGTATGTGTCTCGAGAAACACTTCAGAACACGGCTAGGGGTGATTGTTGTTGACAGCAGAGTCACACCAATGCGCTTGGGAACGGTGGGAGTTGCATTAGGCGTATCAGGATTTGTACCTGTACAAGATGAGAGAGGCAAAAGTGACCTCTTTGGACGCAAAGTAAAGTTCACACAAACGAATGTTGCAGATGACATCGCATCGTCCGCTCATCTCTTGATGGGGGAAACCGGCGAAAAGGTCGGAGCCGTAGTCGTACACAATTTGAAAGTCCATCTGAGCGATTCATTCGATTCGAAGATGACCCGTCTCCGCAAATCAAGCTGTTTGATCGCTAACAGTCTACGTTAGGGGTCACACTTGCCAGAACACGTCAGGATTTATCAACCAGCCGTCCCTCAAGAACGAGGAATGACTCTCAACCATTCTCGGCAAAGCGGTAGAGTTTGCGAGTTCCGTTGGAATCTAGGCTCGCGGTAATCAATTTCGAGGCGCGTAGTTTCTTCAAGTGGTAGTTAACAAGTTGTTGGCTCAGTCCCAAATCTTTCGAGAGTTGGGCCTCCCATATGCCGGGGTGTTCGATTATCCAAAGGATAATGCGGGTTGAGACTGTGTCCATGGAACCGTCTGCCGTCTCCTTGACGTAGAACCGACGCGCGAAGCCGTCCCTAAATGACGCGATCGCGCCTCTCCTTTCCATGCGAATTACAGCGAGTGTGCCAATTCTATTGCGGTTGGCCAAGCGCTTGATCTCGCGAAGCTTCAACCCTGGTTTCTGCGAAAGCAGGTGGATGATTTCTTGCTGCGCTGTGCTAGGTTTCTCTTCAGCAACCCATGGGATTCTCGCGCAAGATGAGAATAACTTGTAGCGACTAGCTTCGCTTGAAAATGTCCCGACAAACGCAAAGCAGGCTATCAAAGCAACCGCGACCAGCCATTCTAATCCAGTTTGATGGTTTGGAGTGACGATTTTCACGAAACCGGTAGGTGAAATTGCATAGAGGTCTCCGTCAGTAGTTACCGTGACTGCGAGTATGGGGCCCCTAACTACCTCGTTCCCGGTCTGAACGACATTTCCGGCTCGGTTCATCTGGAGGTAAGTAACGTTCGTTACAGGTGTTAGCTTTTGCGAAGAAGGTAAACCCGATGTACCCAACTGATACCAGACAACGTACAGATTGTCTTGAGAATCATTAGAAACAGCAAGATACGCTGCCTGCGCGCTAGGGTAATTCAATTCTTTCAAGTAAACTAACCGGCCTGCCGATGAAATCTGTGAAACATAGACCGGTCTGCCGATCGTTGCCGTCTGCCAGATAACGAAAGCCCCGTCTTGAGCTGCTGTTGCGGTGACGGCTACATCATTTATCGTGTCGTCAAATTTCGCCACTTGGAGCATAGTTATGACGGTTCCGTTAGTTGCAAGCCTCGCATAGTCCACGGTCGAAACGGGTTTGTCTGCAGACTGACTCTCTCCCCAGGCAATGTGCAGATTGCCCGAAGAAGGGTCTAATGCTACCCTAGCCTTTGGTGGAAAGGGACGAGTTTCGTTATAGGACGCAATTGATTGAATGGCTGAGGTCTCATTGCCTGACACTGACTCAAAATTCACGAGTGCATGTTCGGTGTTAGGGTCGTATCGGGTCCAAACCAAGTGGCTGGTGCCATTGTTGTCCAAGGCCACGGACGGCCACATGATGAGCGAGCCTTTGCTAGTAAGGATCTGGGCTGTGCGAGCGACTGTTGAGTTGAAGCGCAGCAAATACAGCGCTGAGGATATCCTCGGCGATGTACCGATATCCTCTGCCCACACTATGCCAGCGTCGCCTTGGGAATCTACGGCCAAGTCAGCTGACTGAGCTGAGGTGCTGTTGGTGATCATTGTCGGTGGTATTGAGTTGGTCCCGTTCGGGCTGTATTTGCTATACCATATTCCGGGATGGGTATTTGATCCGTTCAGGGCTGGCACGACCCATAAGACGTGGACGTTTCCCGCAGTGTCCACTAGCACCTTGGTCTGGAAGTCACTCGAAGAATTGTCCAACATATTGTGGACATTACGGGAACTTGTGTTTGCCCCGGCCGGAGCTATAGCTAGCAGCATGACGGAGAATGCAAAGAGGCCGGTAAGCACCCTTGACATCTGGACAGCCTTAATCTAACCCTACAACCCTCGAATTAAGAGCATCGTTTGCACCGAACGTATGCGGTACTAGACGCCAGTTAACTCGGACTGTAGTCTGTATAGGGGGTAGTTATAGGTTACAACCAGCCAGGAATCAAGGATTCTATAGCTAGCAGCATTCCTGTATACTTTGTGCGCTTGGTCTAGCCTTTTTAGAGCAATGTCTGATGTGGGGAAAAGGAGAGCTCTCGATACCGATATTGAAGTCCCATCGCCGATTACGGATTTTACTATCATTTTCGTATCATTCAGTTGCGTTGCAAACTTTGCGACGTACAATCCAACGTAGTCCTGATCGGTAACTCCAGTCGCATAGACTGCTTGCTTCACAGTCACCTCGTCAAATAGGGTTGTCGCATTCGAGCTGACCTCATCGAGTATCGCTTGCACGTTCTGGCGAGCTGAGGATTTATCGTTGCTGAAGATTACCTGCTCATTGACAACGCTCAGGAAACCTTGGTTTGCGATTTGGTCTCCGAACTTGCGCATCAAGAGTTCATAGACCTTATAGCCATTATAGTTCGCGGGTTGTGGTATGCTTGCTGGTTTCACAGATTCGAGGTCATTGACGAGTTTGGCATGCTCTTGTGTGGTAAATTTCAGTACTGTGGCGGACCCGCTGTATTGCGACTGTGGTAATTCAATCTCAACTTCATAGGCTATGTCAGTTGGCAGGACCTGGAAACCCAACTGGGGCAACTCAAATAGGTACTGTGTCCCGTACAGTGAAGAATTGTGGGTAATGGAATACGCCTGGTCATAGTTGACGTAAGCGACGTATTGCGCGTCACTCGGGACATATGCCATCCAATCCTGAGGCTTGAATTCGAATCCATCAGGAATGTGTCCGACCGACGGAAGGGATTGATACCATGAGCCAGCAACGAGGACTAAGATTACAAGGCCCGTGATCACGAAAGAATAGGTGCGAAGTTGACTGGGGTTCTTTTTCCTCGCCTTATCTCTCTTCCTAGGCTTCAAGACTATAACACGCGCTTAATTCCACGTAACGCTTAGTTCAGTTTGAAGGTGGGTTATGTTAAGTTTACTGAGAATTATTCGCAGGTCTTTCGCGCTTTGTGCAGCAATACTCGCCGCAGATGGTGTTGCGGCTTATGTGCTGGAGTTTTTGAACTATGCCTTCATAGAAAGCATTGGCGATCTTATGCTGGTGGAAGTCGCTCTTCTGTTTGTAGTTGCGGGCCTCATGGATTTCGCGACTTCAATTGGTGGGGCCCAATTTAGGAGAATGATCTTGGCTTCTAAAGAGGGCTACTCAGCTTCGAAGCATAAAGAGACAGAACGGAAAGCAGCGGTACTGTTTCTATCGGGCCTGATTTTGTTGCTACTGCTGGTAGCTACAGCAATCTATTATGGCCATTAGATTCGTAGTGGGTTGTGAAAAAACGAGGGGCGCCGGAGGGGTCCCTCCGAGCGCATATTTCTGCTACTTCTTGGTTGCGGCTTTCTTCCGGCTTCGCCAGACAACGACGCCGACTAGTGCGATGATGATGATTATCGGTACGGCTATCACCATTGCATCAGTTGACGCGGACGAAACCGAGATTGGATCCGTTGTGGTCTGCGGGATTAGTACTCGGCCGTTCAGCCAGTCCGCTTTCGTTGCGCCGATTTGCTGTGCTGTCGGTACGTCGAGCTTCATTGTTCCATTCATTAATTGCGCAAGCACGTCTGGGTTAGGTACGATGCCTGTGAAGTTGGCTCTGTACCAGACGGTGCCGAAGGCTGGTGGTGCGACGGCTGAGACTTGGTAGTTGCTGGAGTTGTCGCTGAGTGCTGGAGCGTAATCGGCCCATGTGTTGCCGCCATCGGTGCTATGTTGGACCATAACCAACATTTGTGCAACCGGAGCCCTTCCAGTAATGGTGACTGAACCACTACCAAGCATTGGGCTTCCACTGAAGGCGATCTGTGCTGGGGGTGGTCCTACGTTGACCGTGTAGCCTGCTTGTTGCAGTAGAGATGCAGCAGCCTGTACATCGTAGCTGTCCGGTGTAAGGGTCGAGTCGTACCAGACGCCCCATCCTGGACCTAGAAAGGTAGCTAGTGGATACGCAGATCCAGCTAGAAGTTGGCTTACAATTAGGTCCCTTGGTATGAGGTGACTGATTGCTTTGCGGATGAGTCGAGCTCCTTCAGCTGCTTGCGATGGATTGCTCTTGCCGAGTGGGGTATCAACACCTGTTCCGAATACTGGGTTGTTCATGTTGAATCCCATCTCCTGCCAACCCAACTCTGTTGCGGTGATTATGTTGACGTTGGGGATTTGTTGGAGGGTTGGTTTGTCTTTGGCTAGGGCGAAGTTGTAGTCTAACAGGTCTACTTGGCCGTTTTTCAGCGCGGCGATTGCGGAGTCCTTACTGCCGATCCATTGGACTTTGTAGGTGTTAATTGAGAACTGTCCAAGGGCTTCTAGGCCCGTGGCGTTCCAGTAGCCCGGATACTTCGCCAAGGTCGCAATGTTGTTGGTAAAGTCGTAGTTCTGGAGGTAGTATGCTCCAGCTCCTACTGGACCAACAGCAGTGTAGCTACCTGAACCACCGTATACCGTGGGGTCCCACTTGTAGGTGTAAGGCCCTGTTGCAGTGCTGAATGGTGCACTATCCCATGAAGCGAACGGGAAGTTTTCCATTATGTGCTTGGGGAGTGGCGAAAAAGCGGCGTAGACAGTGCTTGTAAACGCGTAGACTGAGGGTAATTTGAACTGGAATTGGTACTTGCTCGTAGCCGTCCACGATCCATCAGTCTCAGGAACTCCGGGGCCGGTGTTGTCATCGACCAACGACTTTCCATTGAGGAACGTGAAGGTTATTTTGCTACCAAGATATTGCACGTTGCTTCCCAGGCCGACTGATGCTGTCTCGGGGTTTGTCACGGCGTACATTGTCCAAACGAAGTCGTCTGCCGTGGCTTCCACTCCGTCTTGGAACGTTACGCCGGGTCTTATGTTCACTGTCCATGTCAGACCATCAGGACTTGATGTGATGTTCGCAGCGGTACCTGGTATGTAGCTGGATATCCGCGGGTCAGCTTCCTGTAGCGAACCGCCCATTATCTGGAACCATATGTAAGCCGCGTAGAAGCTGTTCGCGGAGGCTGTGTTAGCAGGGTTCAATGTGTTTCCAGGGAAGACGTTGCCTGCTTCAGCCATGGTGAGACTGTCCGAGCCTCCCCAATGCTGAACGTCAGGGAAAGTGACTTCACTGTAAACGTTGGGGCTGCCCCACGCCGAGAATTTCGAGGACCTTGGAACTGGGTCGATGGTTTCGTAAATGTAGTTGTAGGGTGCGTCGTTAAATATCATTTTTTGGAATTGGTGGGTCAGGTCGACTTGGGTCGCCGTGTCCGTGGAAGTGTAAAGCTTGTCAAAGATGGCGTTCACTTGAGGGTTGTTATAATACGCGTAATTGCTTCCTGTCGGTGGAAGGTACGCTGGCCTTCCGTCAAAGTTGCCTCTGAAATCGGGCACGAATGCGGTAAAGCCCCATCCGATGAACCCAATATCATAACCCCCTTGACTGAAGGATGATCCTGCTGGAGCTGTTGCAGCAAACAACCTGTTCGAAAGCTGGTCAAAGTTCACGTAGAACAGCTTGGCATCGATGCCTAACGAAATCAAGTTGCTGGTGATGATGCTTGCGTACTGTCGCCTAACGGTGTTGCCACCGGTGGGGGCTATCAGAGTTACCTGAAACAGCCCTGTTCCTTGAGCATAAGTGTTGGTGAACAGCATTGGTACGGCACTTGAAGCAGTAACATATATCAGAAGTGCTAAGGCTATGCCTTGAACGACATATTTTAGAGATTTATTCGACATTTTCAATTCACGTAAATTGAAGGTTTGCCTTTGAACTCTATTTATGCCTTCCCACAAAACCCCCGAACGAGCCCAGCGTTGGTTCAGGACTGGTTTTTCCGGACACCGAAGCTCTTTTTGTGGGTCGGCGAAGGGAAGAGTGTAGAGCAAAAGCGAATCGAACGCAAACATTAATTGCGTAGTGGCTCGACAGTTTCGCGGATAAGGGTAGCCTTTGGTAAGCCTCGTCCGCTACATAATTCGACGATTGCTTTTCATGATCCCTGTGTTCTTGGGTGTTGCAATTCTGACCTTCGCAGTAGGTAATGCTGCGGGGAATCCGTTGGATCTTATCCGAGCTGGGCTCAGGAACCCGAGCCCCGCGGTGTTGGATGCACTTAGGCATTACTACCACCTCGACCAACCAGTCTGGGAACGCTTCCTCTACTGGCTCTGGGATCTCTTGCACGGGAATCTTGGTGTCTCGATTTCCGGCAGGCCGGTTGCATCTTCTATTGGTGCCTGGACTCTCACCACGATGGAGCTACAGATCCTCTCTTTGATCTTTTCGATCGTGATCGGGATACCTGTCGGTGTTTATTCTGCGAAACATCAGTACTCGAAAATGGATTATGCGATTACTTCAACTGCGATTTTCGGGTACTCGATGCCAACTTTCTGGCTCGGAATCATGCTGATCATAATCTTCTCATTTAACCTTGGGTGGCTGCCTAGCAGTGGAGCAATTAGTGTAAGCTACGCCTGGTGGGGGAACCCCGTTCTTGATCAGATTGCTCACTTGATTCTGCCTACCCTCGTGCTTACGTACGTTAGTTTGGCTACTATTGTTCGCCTCGTTCGAGCAAATATGCTGGAGGTAATGCGACAGGATTACATATTGGCGGCTCGCGCAAGCGGGCTAAGTGAACGAACAGTAACGTACCGATATGCGCTTAGAAATGCCATCAGTCCCGTTGTAACGATCATTGGGCTCGGATTTGGTGCCGCGCTCGGTGGTGCACCTGCCCTTGAAACGACTTTCTCCTGGCCGGGGCTTGGTTACGCATTTACTCAGGCCGCGCTCACTCTCGATATCCCTCTCGTTCAAGGAATAACTATTGTCATCACGGCGATGGTCCTCGTCGCCAACTTGATCACGGACCTCACGTACGCCTTGCTTGATCCGCGGGTCACAATAGACTGAGGGACAAATAGGTTGTCTGAGGAACGTCAGAAGCGAGGAGCAAGTCAGTGGTCTGTTGCATGGCGCAGGTTTAGAAGAAATAAATCAGCCCTTATAGGCAGTTCAATTGTTGTCTTCTTCTTTGCAGTCGCCCTGCTAGCACCCTACATTGCCCCATATCGGGCGCGAAGCTATCTTTCCTTGTATGAGGGAGATGCTGGTACTCCTCCCTCTTTCAAGCATCCTTTTGGAGTTGAGGACTCAGGCATCGATGTTTTCAGCGAAACAATTCATGGTACTCGGAACGATATGTACGTAGGACTTGCGGCCACCCTGATTACAATGCTAATTGGCATTGCTATCGGCGCGGTAGCTGGGTACGTCAAAGGCGCAGTCTCGGACATATTGCTTGGAGTGACGCAGGTCTTCTTCGTTATTCCCGTTTTGCTGCTCATTCTTCTTTTCGCAAGAGTGTTCTCCGTCCTAGTTTTCAAGGGACTGGGGCTAACGCTGATTGTTCTCATCCTCTCGTTTTTCGGATGGTCCGGAATTGCTTTCATCGTAAGAGGAGAAACCCTGAGGATAAAGGAGATGGAGTTCATTCAAGCGGCCCGCTCCCTAGGGGCCAGCTCGTTTAGACTTCTCTTTCGACACATTGTGCCAAATATCCTATCGCCAGTCATCGTGATTGGCACGCTAGATATAGCGGGCTTCATCTTGACTGAGGTGGTTGTAAGTTTCTTGGGTTTCGGTGACGCCAATACTTCAACTTGGGGCCTTCTTTTGAACGAAGGTTTTTCATTTGTTAGGACTGACTGGTGGGTCTCACTATTCCCTGGTCTGGCGGTCGTGTTATGCGTTCTTGGATTCAATTTGATGGGCGATGGACTGTCAGACGCTCTGAACCCCAGGCTGCGAGAATGAGCGAGGGATAAATCGATGACGGAGAAACTACTTGAGCTCTCCAGCCTGCGAACATACTTCTTCACCGAAGCAGGAGTAGTTAAGGCGCTGGACGGAATATCCCTTGAGGTTAATAGGGGACAGACAATTGGCCTGGTAGGGGAATCAGGATCAGGAAAGTCCGTAACCGCGCAGTCAGTACTCCGCATAGTCCCGAGGCCAGGACGGATAGTTGATGGATCTATCAGGTTCGAAGGCGAAGACTTGCTTTCGAAGTCGGAGAGCGACATGCGCAAGTTGCGTGGTCGCAAGATGGCTATTGTATTTCAGGATCCAACCACTTCACTTAACCCCGTTTACACTGTTGAGAAGCAGCTTACGGACATTTTGCGACTCCACAAGGAAATATCTAAGGAAAGCGCATCGAAAACAGCATTATCTCTTCTCGAACGCGTGGGGATTCAAGAACCTGAGAAGAGGCTCAAAGCCTATCCGCACGAACTCAGCGGTGGCATGAAGCAACGCATTGCAATAGCTAGAGCTCTGTCATGTGAACCGACGCTGCTCTTCGCTGATGAGCCGACTACAAACTTGGATGTCACCATTCAGGCCCAAGTCCTCGAATTGCTGAAGCAGCTACAGAAAGAGTTGGGAATGACGATGGTCATGATCACTCATGATATGGGAATAGTAGCTGACATGACGGAACGGGTCACCGTTCTGTACGCGGGCAAAGTGATGGAAGTCGCCGACACAACCACCTTGTTCAGGTCACCGAAACATCCGTACACGGAGGCACTTCTAAAAGCAGTGCCTAGCGTGAAACAGACGCGTGTGCTTGAAGTAATCCCCGGTAACATCCCCAACTTGATAGAGCCACCTATTGGTTGCGTATTCCACCCTCGATGCAAATACGTGAAGGACATTTGCACGAGAGAGGAACCTTTGTTGGAGGAAGTTGGAGCCGGTCATTATGTGGCATGTCACAGGTGGCGGGAATTGGAGCTTGAAGGCAAAACGAGCTGAGGCATAATGGCAACAAATTCAAACGCGCGCCTACTCGAGGTCAAATCTCTCATTAAGCATTTCGACGTCTTGGAGCGCGGAATCCTCCGAAAGAAAAAAGCGGGCGAAGTACACGCTGTTGACAATGTCTCCTTCTACATCAACAAGGGCGAGACTCTCGGACTTGTGGGAGAGAGCGGCTGTGGAAAAACAACTGCAGGCAAGGTAATCCTCTACTTGGAGAAACCGAGTTCAGGCTCAGCACTATTTGAAGGCGAAGATGTTTTCGAGGCCTTCGCGAGCAGGCAGAATGTTTCAAGAGAGCTGCGACGAAAAATGCAGATGGTGTTCCAGAACCCTTACAACTCGCTTGACCCACGGATGACAGTTTACGATATAATAAGCGAAGCGTTCACGATTCACAGAAACATCCCGAAGAATGAATGGAAAAACCGCGTTTACGAGCTCTTGAGAATGGTGAACCTAGAAGAGTACCACGCGGAGCGGTACCCACATGAGTTTAGTGGAGGTCAGAGGCAAAGGATTGCAATCGCCCGCGCCCTTGCAGTTGACCCGAAATTTGTCATCCTTGATGAGCCAGTATCGTCGCTGGATGTGTCGATCCGGGCGCAGGTCCTGAATTTGCTTGTCGACCTTCAGACGAAGAAGGATTTGTCCTATCTCTACATATCGCACGACCTGAGTTCAGTGCGTCAGATCAGTCAACGAGTAGCGGTAATGTATCTTGGAGAAATCGTTGAGTCGGCGACATCGGAGCAGCTGTTCGATAAACCTTTACATCCCTATACTCAGGCGCTCATTTCCGCCGTTCCAGTCCCGGACGTTGACCATAAGACAACTCGGATACTCCTTCCCGGTGAGGTGCCCAGCCCGATTAACCCCCCGACAGCATGCAGGTTCCATCCCCGTTGCCCGTATGCGACAGACATATGCAAGCAAGTTGCTCCAAAGCTTGAGGACGCGCTGGTGCCAGGGCATCTCGTAGCTTGTCATCATGCGGATCAGTTCGTATAGGCTACCGTGTTGAGGATTAGGAAGGGCAAAGTCGCTGGCATCGTGCTTTTCACTACGGCACTGATTTTCCTGTTTGTTGGAGCCGTGATGCCTTACTACAGGTCCCCTCAGCGAATTGAGGGAGACGGGCCTGGCGTAACTTTCACGTCTTCACAGCCTTACTGGATTCGGTCATATTTGATACCTCCAATTGACGCTGGTGCATCGATTAGTTTGAGTGTGCTAAGCGATCGTACAGCATCAACGGTCGTTCTCTTAGCGCCGTATGATCAGGATGCCCAATCGATAGTAAACCCACCGGTAGTAAATGTCGTGTTTGGTTCGTCCCAAAAGGGCCTCGTTGTCTTCGCGGATGCGAGTAGAACGGGGCCCTATCTGCTGATGATTACGAGCTACAATAGCACATACACATTCTACATAAGTTCCGTTTGGTCTCCTTTCTATCAACTTAGATTACTTATCTTCTACGGCCTTGGGCTTCTCCCCTTTGGCGCTGTCATCATCTACTATGATGGCATAGTTGAGGGGCGCGAGCAAATGGCTGAAGAGGCGCTTAAGGGCATTAGGCGGCCTCGCTAGCGGGCCTCTTCCAGATCGCTTTCAATCAGGACGCTGCACTGAGCCAACATAGAGCATGCATGAGCCCAAAACATCCCATATGGGCCATCGTTGCTTCTTGAAGGGCGGATTCTTACTCAGACTTGCAAGAACCTAGTAGGGTATGAAGGAGCCTGTTTCTTGAGAAGGACGATTATCGCTATGATGGCAACAGTCACGAGAACGGCCCCAAATATCCCCGGAACTAAGTAGTTGGTTTCCCAGTTTGCTTGAACAGATTTGTCTTCATTCATCAGCAGTCGAACCGAAAAATTCTGAGACACTGCATCTCCACTCCATTGCTTGAAATGGTCGACAGCGCCGAATAAGCCGGGGACTCCGTCAGCCGTTGTGCTCGAATCTAGGAGCGACACGAAAGCGAACATGTTGATAGGCAGTTTCAATGTCGCATTGCCGTTAAGCAATTGTACACCGTATGTTGATGTTACGTAAAATGGAGTCTTTGAGTGGACTTGAATGTTCAATGTGACGTACCCACTTGTCCAGAGGAGGTCGCCGTCTTTGTGCTTCTCGGTCCGCGAGCCGGCTATTATGTCATTTGCCGACGCCAATGTCACGCCGAGATTTGGAACAGCATCACAAGCGGGAGGACTATTGCAGCGGTTTAGCGCGACCATTGACTCAACCTTGTGCCACTCCGTTCCCGTCAAATAGGACAGGTTTCGAAATTCGACTGGCCCTAGGTCCCCGAGAAATCCTTCTGCAGTAGTTTTCTCTGCAGCGGTCATTGCACGATCGTTCGTGACTGACGGCGGGACGCTGACATTTCCAGCCGTCTTATCATCAAGCAAGAAGCTCCATTCGTTCTTCACATTCGGCCTTATCGAATATTGATGCCAAGTCCCGTTTTCACCAGCGGAACCCGCTGGACCAATCTCGAAATAGGAATCAGCTCCCAAAATGCTAGGCCAATACTGCCACTGCCAGCGTGCGTCTGAATCCAGGATCAGTTCTGAGGGTCCGCTGCAGGTAAATTGACCTAAGACTGTCAAGCCTTTGAGGCAGTGTACCCCCGGCTCCAGACCATATCCGAATTGAATGAAGCCTCCATCGTCAAGATTGGCTCCTACCCAAAAATAATCGAAGACAGTTGCATACGAGTCGTATGCGTGTGTTCGAATTTCAGCCCTGACCCCAAGGCTTCCTATTGATGCATCATCTCCCCAAGCTCCGATCTGAATTGAGGCTTGGTGCTGAACTGGTACGTTTGAGGAGCTTGTCGCAAGAAGAGCCGCAATCAGGACCAAAACTGCTGGTCTTAGAATCCAGTCCGAGCGACACCCTCCAGCGTTGACTTAACCTATGCTACTCGTAGCGTTGGCACTTGTAGCAGTACCACCTCTGGTACTGCTCAATCCATGTCAGGTCACTTTTGCAAATTGAACATTTGTGGGTGACCACTTGTGCCGTTGCAAGAGGTCCACCCCGCGTTTTTCTCCGCACCACAAGGTGGGATACTGCAAAACCCACAACAAAAGCGAGAACCGCCACTCCCAATACCGATGCTTGTCCTGAAATCGTTCCGCCTCCGCTGAGGAAGCTGGCGCGTGAAGCACTTTGGTAGGCTTGGAATGAGTCTTCAGCAGCTTGCGTGTAGTTCATGGCGCTGTAGGCACTTTCCGATGCGGCTAGCATTGATTGTGCTGAGTTCATGTCAGGCATGTTGAGAAAGTCGAATTGTGATGATTTGAGTGCCGCCGTTGCTTCGCGAATGAATTGATCGGCATAACCGCGCTGCACCAGGTCCTTATCGAATTGGCTGTAAATGTCTTCGTATGGATAATAGGCCATAACGGAGGAAACGAAGTTTTCTGTGGGGTCATACCCAAACGGATGCACGAGTCCGAGCATGTGTCCTGTCTCGTGTATGATGGTGTTTGTGAAGCCAAATCCTAGATTCGGCTGCGCGGGCGTAGAGAGGGCCCCTCTCTGGAAGTCGTCTGCGGAGTGGCTGATGAGCACTAAATCGTACAATGATACCCCCCATATTGTTCGGTCAAAATCAACGTCTTTCGCTATTGATTCCTTATACGTGAACCCGAAGTTGTAGTCGCGTTGGAATGCGAAAATGAATTCCGGAATGTCGTACGTGTTTGAATCGCGGGTTACTTGTGTGAATTTTCCAATGTTGCCAATGCCACTCTCGCTCAGCCAATTGTAGATAGGTTTCGCGTCAACGATGGGCGTGAGTCCAGCTAGGCTGGGGGAGACCGCTGATCCGACCAATCTGAAGAGTTCGGGATAATCTGACAACCTGAAGAAGCTGGTCTGGACCTCGACGTTAGCAAAGGGCACAAGTGTGCTCAGTTGTTCCTTCACTTCGTTAGCGTCAACGGTGGATTGAATGGGTGGGGATGGGTTTGTGCGGTTATCGAAAACAAATAGTTTCAGCCGGTAGGTTTGCGCGTAGTTGATTGGGTATATGAAATCTGGGAAGAAGAGGTTGTACACAGGGCCCGTCATGTAGTCGCTGAGGTATTGTGTCAGCCACGTTGGCCAGTATGGGTTGTCCGTGGTGAGGTTGTTGACTGAGGCTGCCAGTTGGATTGGAAGCTGCTCAGCTGCAGACCCTGGGCCAGCCGAGATGTCGATGAAGTAAAATCGATTGTGTCCACCCCAGGATGTCATGTACCGTCGGTTCAATTGTATGCCAAGATCATGGTCAGCGTACGTTTTGTTATAAAAGTGCGGAGTAAGCGTAAGTTGATGCTTGGTACCGATCGAACTGAACTGCGCCGCTGAGGCTGAGGGGACCTCGTTTGAGAGGTCAGCGATCATTAGGGTGTAGCCGTCCTGTTGAAGGTCTCCGAAATCCTGCGCGTGATTGAGAAGCCAAGACTCAACTTTGTCTGCGGGATAATACGTGTTAGTTGCATTGATAGGATAGTGCGTGTAGTTTAGGAAATAGGCGCTTTGGATTTTGAAGTAACTCTGATTCCAGAGCACGTTTACCCGCCGCTCTTGCTTTGCTACGTAACTAAGGTATGATGTGAATTCACTGCTAAAGCCAGTTGATGCGAAGGAAATGGAGTAATGGATGGAGTAGGTTGTGCCCGTGCTGATTCCTGGTATCTCGGTGAGGGGGTAGCGTTGCTGCGGTGTGTTCCATCTCAGATATTCTTGGTCAATCAGATTTGAGTCTATTCCAACAAAAACGATTTTCACTGGAATCGTGACGTCACGGTTTACTGCGACTTCAGCGTTGTTTCTCTGTTGCGCGCTCAGTGGTGAGGCCAGAAACGTAAGCATCAAAAAGATGATGAGCAAAGAGGAGATCGCTTTTACTCTGACTAATCGCATAAGGCCACAGCATTATCGCCCCTAAATTAGTGATTTGGTCTAAAACGTTGGATTGCACCTGGACCGGGAAGATTGGCCCTATCAGTCAAGTCGCACCTATCCGACAGGATAAGAAGGAATTAAAACTAGTTCGCGGACTTCGTTGCTTACGGGTGCTATTCTGTGGGAAAGGTGTCGAAGGGCCAGCAGTGTAGTGTTGTGGGTTGCTCAGCAGCAGCAGTGCGCTCACTATCCCCGGAGAAAGTTGGCCATGCAGGGTTGAATGTTGGTAACGCTCGAAGGGCTTATCTGTGCAAGACGCACTATCGCGAGTACAAGAAGCTCTCTCGCAAGGACCGTCAAATCGACAAATGGCGTTTTTCGACCTAGTAAATCGGAAACAATGAGTTGCCCAGTCAATGAGACTTCTCCTGTTACACTGTGAATACTTCGAGTACGCCGTACGTGCAGAAGCAATCAAGAACCCAGAACTCCCCGGGGGCGCCATCAAAGAGGGAAGGTTTGAGAATGTTCTAGTCGCATTTTGCACAGTGGAGAAAGATGACGACTCGAATCCGAAGGACGTGATTATCAGGGCCGCTGAATCAATCAGTGAGATTGCTCAGTCCGTCAAGTCTCAAAGTGTTCTCGTGTACCCGTATGCCCACTTGTCGAGCAGTCTGGCGTCCCGTGATGCTGGGATTGAGATCCTTACAGGCCTACACGCAGCTCTGTCAGGTATGGGACTTCAGGTTCATCGAAGCCCATTCGGATACTACAAGAGCTTCAGCCTCCGTTGCTTGGGACACCCTCTCTCAGAACTTTCCCGTACGATTCGCCCTGAGGAAGCAAAGGCCAAAGCAGCTCCGGTCAAGACTTACTACAAGGTCCTAGGGCTCGACGGGAACCTCTACGACCCAGAAGATTACGCGTTCAAGCCTGGCGAGGAGGAATTTCGAGTTCTTGTAGAAAAGGAGGCCTTGAAGAAGGGTTTGCCCGGCGGAGAGCCGCGTTACTTAGAGTACTGCAGGAAATTTGGAATCGAGTGGGAGCCTCTTTCAGACCAAGGCCATATGCGTTACAGCCCTGAGGGAGTAATGCTATTCGACCTAATCAGCGAATACTCATGGACTGCAGTGAGTTCCGTCGGCCTACCGATCCTCCAAGTAAAGGGCACCAACATGTTCGACCTGGCCGTGCCAGCAGTTAAGGAACATGCCGAGTTGTTTGGTTCTAGGCTCTACCGAATTGACTTAGAAAACAAGAGTTTCGTGTTGCGTTATGCGGCATGTCACCAACAGTTCGCAGCGGTCAGGAATTGGTCACTAAGTTACAGGCACCTGCCATTCGGAACCTTCGAAGTGGCCGACTCGTACCGTCTAGAGCAAAGCGGTGAACTCCTATTGGCCTTCCGAGTGCGTAAGTTGCACATGCCTGACTGCCACATCTACTGCAAATCCTTGGAGGAAGCAGAAGCAGTAACCTTACCTCTACATGATAGAATCTACGAAGAAATCGGCAAGCTCGGGAGAGACTACGTCTCTGTATACAACATCACTCAAAGTTTCCTCGAATCGAACAAAGAATATGTAATGAAACTGGTGAAGCGGGAGGGAAAGCCGGCGCTGCTGAACTTTGTTCCCGAAGGCATCTACTATTGGGTTCTGAACATCGAATATCACATCATCGACGAACTTGGGCGCCCACGCGAGATTGCTACCTTCCAAATCGACATCGGGAATGCGAAGCGCTTCGGGATTTCGTTTGTGGATGAGAAAGGCGAGAGGCAGTTCCCCCCGATAATTCACACCGCAGTGATAGGGTCAGTCGAACGATACCTATTCACGGTGCTGGACGGCTGTGCGAGAACGGAGAAGCATGGACAAAAACCAAACCTGCCTACTTGGCTATCACCAACCCAAGTGCGCATAATCCCTGTCAAACCCGAATTCATGGAATTCGCGGAGAAGCTCACTAGTGACTTGAGCGGGGCACTTGTGAGGACGGACATCGACGACAGAGATGAAAGCGTCGACAAACGAGTGCGTGAAGCGGAGATGAACTGGATACCTTTCGTAGTTGTGGTTGGAAGGAAGGAAGCGGGGACAAACATGCTGTCCGTCCGCCGCCGACGAGACGACAAACAGTATAACGTGACACTCGCAGAACTAGAGAAGGAGATCGCAGAATCAACGGAAGGATTTCCAAAAGTCCCCCTGCGGTTGCCGGTCAAGGTAAGCCAAAGGCCGGGATACAAGCAACTGTGACGAAGTATTCTCAAAAGCTTATATTATCTGCACCTGCTACTTAGCGGTCGAGCTTGTGAAAAGCAATGAGCAAGGATCAGGGATACGGATTTCTGATCTTCCTGATTTCAATCATTGTCGCAATTGCATACCTCTTTGCGTTCTTCGGCCCCTATTTCGGCTGGCTAGACATGAAGTGGAACCAGTGGGCGGTGGGAATTCCTGTACTGCTATTCGTACTTCTCGTTCTTGTGATCTCCGCATGGATAGGGTGGACAATGCTAACCACTCCGCCCCCAGCTCCGTTAGAGTCGGAACCGCAGCCTTCACATGAAAGCCCGGGAGCGACTAGAACTAGGACTCGCAGACGCAAGAAGTAGTTCTGTGCAGATCCTCTCGGAAATCCTACACCCAGATCTAGTTAGATGACGCTTTCTCGAGGGTAGACCTCAATTCCTTTCTCGGTGATCCTATATGGTCTTGGTTGACGGTCTATCTGTGTCTCGCGCATTTTTTCGACTTGGATTATTCGTTCCATAGTTCTGCCCTGCAATATCGTCGTCATCAATATCACGCCATGAACCAAGTATTCCTCTATCTGCAGCGTTCTACCCTTGATTCCGACCCTGCTCAGTTCAGATGAGAGAACGCAAGTAGCTCCGGTTTCGGACAGGGCTTCAACCATATCCAAGAGGGCTTTCCGCCTTTGACTTTCATCTGTATACTGGAAGAGCAGCAATGAAATCGGATCTACGACGATTCGCTGTGCATCGATGGCCTTCGCATTTGTCCGAACGACCTCGAGGAGGCTTATCAATGAGAAATCTTGCCTACCGATTGTCACCTGGCCCACCCTAACCTCCCCTGGGATTGTGCGTATCGGGGAAGCATCAACGAAACCGAACTTCCCCGCCTTCTCAGCACCTTCTAGGTCCCACTCAAAGGCGTTCATTTCACGAGTGTAGTGAGCTTTGCTCTCTTCAAGGCTAACAAAGAGGGCGTTCTCCCCGAACTTGTTTATCCCATTAGCTAGATACTGAGAACATAGGATTGTCTTCCCAGCACCTGGTTCACCTAAAACCAACAAGACGCGTCCTTGTGGGAATCCCCCACCCAATATTTCGTCGAGACCAGCGATGCCCGTAGGAGTTCTCGCGATGGTTTTCTTCATTTTGAACCCAAGCTCCTACTAAGAGGGGTTGAATAAATCACTTAGGTGTGAGAAATACAGCGTTCTGCTAAGTTACAGTCGGATGAAATTGATAATTCACTGATTCAACTCAACCAATACACAGCGGCCTCCATGACGTTTAGCGAACGACGGACGTACTGGATTTGCAGAATGTGATACACAATGGTCAATGAGTTTCGAAATGCACCGATCGAAGAACACTCTATTCGCAGTAGACTCGCAACAAGAGAACTCGGGCGACGATTACTGATTTTGGAGAATTGTGCGTCAACGAATGATGTGGCTGCCGAATGCGCTTCGCATGATGTTGTTCACGGGTTCACCGTAGTTTCTGAAGTTCAGACTAAGGGCAGGGGTCGTTTTGGAAGAGAATGGACTTCACCTTACGGTGGGATCTGGATGACTGTTGTATTGCGAACCAGTTCCAATGATTCGTTAGCCACTCTTCCTATGCTGGGCGCGCTTGCCATTGTGCTGGCCCTACGGTCGCGAGGTGTGATGGCGCTTGTGAGATGGCCGAATGACGTCATGGTCTATGGAAAGAAACTGGCTGGTGTGATGGTCGAGACCAAATTTGAAGGAAACGTCCTCACCTATGCGTTGCTCGGCTTAGGTATTAACGCAAATTTCCACTCGACCGAGTTGCAGGGGCTTGCCACGAAATCAACCACGTTACTAGAACTATTGGGGTCGCCCGTTGATCGAAATTCAGTGATTCGTGACATTTTGGTTTCTATTGAGCAACTATGTGATGACGTGTTCTCTGGTTTGGACGAAAGAGTACTGGAGTTACTATGCAAGAATGAGTGCTCACTCGGCAGAGAGGTCATAGTCGGAATGTCCGATTCCAGGGTTAAGGGGCTTGTTCAGCGTTACGAGAGCCTAACGAAAGTGGTAATTGCCACGGTTGATCAAAAATGCAGATCTATCGAGACCGGCTCCGTCGTCTCCGTCGAGTACGTCGACGACTAAAGTAATAGAAAGCGATGGAGGCAGCGACGGCTATGGCCAGGCCCGCTCCGATAGCGGCAATCGAATTCTGGCGTTCAGTAAATCGTATTGGGTAATGAACGATGGTGAAATTCCGGATAGCTAGAACGGCCGACCCGGGATTCTCAATCATCCAATCCCATCGCCAAGGTTGTTGCGTTCTTGGGAGAGTTGCATCAAATGTTTCGTTTACGCTCACCCCACGCCTCTCGAAGAGTACACTCTCATTCAAGTTCCAGACCAACAGAACGTGCGCCGTTTCATTCGCACTGAACGAAACATGAAAATGCCAAAGGTCAGGCTCCTCCGGAGAGCTCCCGCCTACACCCCACGTCAGAACGAGGGAATGCCCTGGAATGGTAGTCGCCGGCGTAGCCCAGTTCTCTATTACAACTCCAGATTGACCTTCATTCCACAGCGTAGCCCCGCGGCCAATTAGGATCAGGCCCAACAATAGTATGGAGAGATTGACGTAACGCTTCTTGTCAGAGAATCCTATTTTCCCTCGGCCCCGTCCTTTAGCTCGTCTCGTGGGCCTACGATGGCTTGAATGGTCAACAGTATCGTAGACCCTAGTCTTGTCTTTATTTTCAGACATGTGCGGCAGCCGTACCCGAGAGCCTTCATTCAGTGGGAAGTTGGCGATTTTGTGCCACACCCTAATAAGCAATAGTGCCGTTGAATACTTCCTTCACAGCCTCCGTGGTCGAGTCAATTTGGATGAAACAGGCTCTACGTCAAAAGATAAGCTCAAACAACTCCGTGAGCTTCGCGAGAAATCAATGCTGGGTGGAGGAAAAGAACGCATTGATGCTCAGCATGCAAAAGGCAAGCTCACGGCGCGCGAAAGGCTTGACTTGCTTCTGGATTCTGGGAGCTTTGTGGAAATAGATCGATTTGCTGTGTCTCAAGGCGGCGATAACCGTCGAGTTCTCGGTGACGGCGTTGTGACTGGGCATGGAACGGTCGATGGAAGACTGGTGTATGTATTTGCTCACGACTTCACAGTATTCGGTGGCTCACTCGGCGAGACCTTCGCAATGAAGGTCTGCAAGATAATGGACCAAGCTCTGAAAGTTGGTGCCCCAATCATCGGCTTGAACGATTCAGGAGGAGCCAGAATCCAAGAAGGTGTGGTAAGTCTAGGGGGGTACGCTGAAATTTTCTACCGTAACGTATTAGCAAGCGGCGTAGTGCCGCAAATCTCCGCTATTATGGGGCCTTGCGCTGGGGGAGCCGTCTACTCTCCTGCTCTCACAGATTTCATAGTGATGGTAGACAAGACGAGTTACATGTTCATCACTGGCCCTGATGTCGTCAAATCAGTACTCAATGAGGATGTAACGTTCGAGAGTCTCGGAGGCGCAACGGTCCACAGCCAAGTATCCGGTGTGTCGCATTTCTTTGCACCAGACGAAAGCTCCGCCCTACAGCTCGTGAAAACAGTTCTATCATATTTACCACAAAACAACTTGGAAGACCCGCCTGTAGTCAGGACTGGAGATGATCCGAATAGAATGGACCATGAGCTTGGGTCTATTGTCCCGGCAGATAGTGACCGCGCTTATGATGTAAGGGAAATCATAAACCGAGTAATGGACGTGAGAAGTTTTCTTGAGGTTCAACAGCAATGGGCGCAAAACATAGTCATAGGCTTCGGTAGACTTGATGGGCGAAGCGTCGGGATAATAGCGAACCAGCCCAAATTCTATGCAGGTGCGCTGGATAACTCATCATCAATCAAAGCTGCCCGCTTCATAAGGTTCTGTGACTCCTTCAACATACCGATCGTGACATTCGTCGACGTCCCCGGTTTCCTTCCCGGCGCGGACCAAGAGCACTCAGGCATAATACGGAACGGATCCAAGCTCTTATACGCATACTGTGAAGCTACGGTCCCAAAGTTGACAGTGATTTTACGCAAAGCCTACGGCGGCGCTTATGATGTCCTTGGAAGCAAGCACATTCGAGCGGACTTCAATTTCGCTTGGCCAACGGCCGAGATAGCAGTGATGGGCCCTGAAGGGGCGACAAAAATCATTTACCGCAAGGAAATTGCCCAATCAAAAGACCCATCTATAATGCCAAAGCTTCTAGAGGAATATCGCGCAAAATTCGCCAACCCATACATCGCTGCGGGAAGAGGTTACATCGATGATGTAATTGAACCACAGGAAACGCGGCCAAGACTCATTCGTGCGCTTGAAGCTGCCTCTAATAAGCGCGAAATTCGGCCTCCTAGGAAGCACGGCAACCCTCCATTTTAACGCAGCATGTGTGGAAGGGATTCGACTTGAGTTGGCGAAATGGATCAGAAACGATGGTTGGTCACACAGGCTTTCTACTCTGCATTGTGGCCGCGGCCATGGCGATCATACTTGCGTACGTGCACAAGAGTGACAGCGCGGTTCTCACACTCACACTGTTCGCACTATCTCTTACGGTCTTCCTGGTAGCCGCTGAGCAGTTTTCGAAGCCTTGGATTTTGAGGATTTCAAACGAGATTCACGCGCGACCAAACTGTACAACTTAGGAGTGATTCTCATGCTTTGGGGGATGGCTATGTTGATGCTTCTATTCCAATACTTTCCCCCCGCAGTTGTTCTGTTTCTATTCTCGTCTTATTGGATTCGTGAAATTCTAAGAACTGTGAGGACGTCATCCAAGTGACCCAACTTTGCTCACTGCTAGCCAATGATGCCCAGTCAGCCAGTGGTAGGTCTCGCAGTCTATGACGAAACTTCTAATTGCGAATAGATCTGAAATTGCGCTGAGAATAATCAGAACATGCCGCAAGCTGGGAATTCAAACGGTCATGGTTTACTCGGAGCCCGACCGGGAATCCATGCCTCTTTGGTACGCTGATGAAAGATACGCGTTGGGAGGAGCAACACCCGCCGAGAGCTATTTGAACATACCAAAGCTTGTACAAGCAGCACTTGAAACTGGATGCGATGCTATCCACCCTGGCTACGGCTTCCTTTCAGAGGACGCTGCTTTCGTGAAGGCCTGCGAAGAAAACAACCTAATCTTCATCGGGCCTTCAAGT
This sequence comes from Bathyarchaeia archaeon, assembly GCA_049513715.1. Classification (GTDB taxonomy): domain Archaea; phylum Thermoproteota; class Bathyarchaeia; order 40CM-2-53-6; family 40CM-2-53-6; genus FEN-987. Next base: position 698,253 of record JBEKVV010000001.1, read on the forward strand.
TCTTCTCTCGAAAAACTCGGCAACAAGCTGCTAGCGAGGAAAACGATGAAGGAAGCTGGCGTCCCGCTAATCCCCGGCTCAGATGAACCCCTACAAGATGATGATGAAGCACTCAGTATGTCTCGCAAGATCGGTTACCCCGTAATTATCAAAGCCGTTTACGGTGGCGGTGGCCGCGGAATGAGAATCGCTCAGACGGACGAAGATGTCAGAAGGTACTTCAGTATTACTCGTATGGAATCACGTTCCGCCTTCGGGCGGGCCGAAATCTATGTCGAGAAGCGATTGGAGCATCCGAGGCACGTAGAAATACAGGCCATTGCAGACAAGAACGGAAAAGTCGTCAGCCTTGGTGAGAGGGAATGTAGCATTCAGCGCAGACATCAAAAACTTCTGGAGGAGGCTCCGTCGATGGCAGTCAAGCAGAACCTTCGAGTCGAGCTGGATGAAGCGGCAAAGAGGGGGCTTTCGGCAGCTGGTTACACGAATGCCGGTACCGTTGAATTCCTTCTTGACGCCGCGGGCGAATTTTACTTCCTAGAGGTCAACAAGAGGCTCCAAGTTGAACACCTAGTGACCGAGCTTACTACCGGGATTGACATTGTCGAAGCACAACTTACTGTTGCCTTCGACTCAAAGTTGGACCTTTCACAGAATGAAGTGAAAGTGAATGGATGGGCAATCAACTGTAGAGTAAATGCCGAGGACCCACAGAGAGGATTCGTTCCATCTCCCGGAGCGGTTGTTCGGTACCATCCACCTTCGGGGCCTGGTGTAAGGGTAGATTCGGCTCTCTATTCAGGCTATGTGATTCCGGAGTATTACGATTCAATGGTAGCGAAGATTGCTACATGGGGTCGAAACCGCGAGGAAGCCATTCACAGAATGAGGTGCGCACTTGACGAAACTGAGATTGTAGGTGTCCCGACCACTGTGCCACTCCACAGCGCCCTTATGCAAGACCGTCAGTTTCTTGAAGGTAGGTTCGACACAACATACCTCGACGAATTCTTACCGCGCTTGAACGAGAGATTGATGCTTTTGGAAAAACTCGCTGCCGCAGCAGCCGGAGCGACGAAGCTTCTGAGACCAACTGTGACACGACCGAACATGACCATAACAGAACAGTCAAGGTGGCGTGCATGTGCAAGAACGCAGTTCATGGACTCGGAAAGAGGGATCAGATGGTGACGCTGAAGAACTATCGGGTACAGGTGAATGGACGCGACTACAGGATGTCGGTGGAGCTAGAGGGTCAAAGCAGGTTTCGGGCAACCCTTGACGGGGAAACATTCGAGGGCGAAACGATTGCTATGGGCGACATTCTGACATGGGTGGTGCGGTTCGGCAAAGAACAAATACGTGTAATGTGTAGGCCGCTGCAGAACGATCAGGTCGATGTCTGGCTCTCAGGAACGCTATTTCAGGCTTCAGTTCAGCCGCTGGGAAACTACATCTTGCCTGAGCCGAAGGCCCGCGGTCCGTCGGGTGTTAGTGTTATTAACGCTCTCATGCCGGGGCGCGTTACAAGTGTATTCGTTAAGGAAAACGACGCCGTTGAGTTGGGGACGCCACTGCTGTTACTAGAGGCGATGAAAATGCAAAACGAAATCACGTCGCCCAAGAAGGGGCGTGTCAGGTCGGTTCGGGTTCAAGAAGGAGCCACGGTCAAGAAAGATGCTGTGCTAGTGGAAATTGCCTGAAGCGCGCGCAGCAATAGAGAGCAGGAAAGCAAAATCCTTACGGGGTGGACGTGGAGCGCTCTAACACCCTTCCTGACCAGACTCGTTTTGAGTTCGCAACCCAATTTTTGTCCCGCCTCCTCGTACGTTGAGGCCTTGCTCTCAGACGGGGTCGAGGAGTTCAAAGTAGCGTGGGTCGAAGACTGGTTTCGTTTGGAATTCAACCGAGCTTTGTTATTGCCTCTTGTTTTCAGGATCAGTTTGCCTGTCTTGCCATCTCAGCGCCCTTGGCGACATTGCATAGCTTCGCGTAGGCGATGTTCCATTTGCGCGTTCTGAGTCCGCAATCCGGATTGACATAGATTCTTGTTGCGTCTTCCAGGACCTTGACGGCGCACTCGATTCTTTTTTCAATCGTTTGGGGGCTTTCTATTGTGTCAACATGCACATCTGCCACGCCCAACCCAATTTCACGCTTGTCGCCATACTCGTTCAACAGGTCGAGTTCCTTGTAAGCCTGTCCGCTACCGTCCTCGTCGCGGTTGGCAAATTCGAGCGCCAATTGGCTGCAGTTCTTCAAATCAAGAATGTGTGGGTAGAGAAGTCTATAGTCACTATAGCATATATGAACACTCAATTTGCAGTTGATTCCTGCAGTGCTAGCGTTGAATGCTTCAACGAAGAATGGTACTTCAGAGGGTTTGGTTGTGAGAGCGGGTTCATCGATCTGAATGAACTCTGCGCCGGCATCAGTTAATGCTTGGAGGTTTGGCCGTATTACTTCGCGGGCTATGTCTAGGACAAATTCGCGCTTTGCATCGAGCTTTAGTTTTCTGGGGTCGGAGTACCGGGGCGATAAACGTTTCTGGTAGAATTCGTTGAAGGACCATTCTGCTAGCGTATAGGGTCCCGTAACAGGAACTTTGATTTTGCGCCGGGCGTGTTGTTTAACGTAAATGAATTCCTTGAGGTGGTAGGGATTTCGGAACCCGACCCTCTGCGTGCACGCGGCTTTTCTGTAGTATTTGTTGTCAAATGATCTTACGTGCCCACGGAACTCAAAGCCTGCTGTGTTCCTTATAGCATGCTCGTACATCTCGACTCGGTTGGTTTCCCCATCGTAGACATAGTCTAGACCTGCTGATTCGAGATACCGAATCGCGAATAGTGAGGCTAGGTCTCTAATCTCCTTCTCCGCCTCTGGGGTCTTCGGGTGGGAGAGAATTGTCCGGGCCTCAGATTCAGCCTCGAATCCTGAGACTTTGGACCATTCTGACAAATGCTCTAGGTCTGCTGGCTCGAGTTGTCTCCCGCGTAGGTATGCAATTAGCCATGGAGCCTTGGGCAAGCTTCCGATTTCTTGGACGGAGAAGAGTTTTTCTCCCAAGTTAACTTAACCTCTTCTTTACTTCGGCGAGTAAACGAGTTTTCTCTTCAGCTACTGAATGTGGCAGAAAATCCATGTCACAATTAGGGCAAACAGTGGTGCATTTGGGTTCAACTTGGTCTTGCACTCGTCTGACGAATTTGGCTACTTCTTCAGGCTCCTCTAGGAGAGAGTTCCTTCCATCGATGCATCCGCAGTCAAGTTCCCTGTTGAACGTGTGCTCCGCAATGGATTCCACAGATGTTGCGTAGAAATCCACCCCGACGCTGTCAACCGGTAAGTCCAGCACAGCGTCCAGTGTAGGTGCTGAGTCGGTAAAGTATGTGTGGACCGATGTTTTGGCACCAGCTATCTTCGCGCAGGTTTCATAGGCTTGTTTTGCGCGCTGCAGCGCGTCCTTCACCCGACTTTCGTTGCTAATGGCTGGCTCATTAAATTGAATGAAAACATATCCTGCGCTTCGTAAACCAGTAATCACGTCCTTCAGTGCATGCGAAGCATCATCGATTAGGTCTGCGACATTTCCATTCGTTTTGTTTTCAGATAGAAGAGCGAAGGTTAGCGGGCCGGGCACGATGGCTTTCCTCTGTTGTGTGTTGGGCAAGAGACTATGCCGGAAGAATTCATCTATGTTTTTTCCACTATTTCTTATCTTCTCGACGATGATTGGTTTCCTGTAGAATGTGTTGTTGTCAAACCATCGCGTAAGGCTTCCTAGCTGTATCCCTGTAAACAGCTCTGAAAATGGCCGAAAAAGGTCTTGCCAGTTGAGCTGGCCATCAACTACATAATCCAGCCCAGTCTGAGTCTGGAGTTGGACGAAGGCTCGGCAATCACGTTCGAATGAAACCTCAACATCTGCTTTAGAAGCCCTTCCTCGATCTGCGGATCGTGTCACTTCCACCAACGACTCAGAGCGGGGGAACGCTCCGCTTAGATGAACCTCCATCATGTGTCCTCTCTAACGATTTTGAAAGTCGCCACCAACGGCTATTCGTTATTTTAATAGTTTCGGGCTAACGAAATTCCTATTGCAATACGGGTTTCTTCCTGAATTAGCCAATAGGTTTGAAGAAGTAGCGGGGCCATCGCGGCCATTCCTTAGGTAGTGTCGTCTCGAAATCGACCTTCAACTCCATCCCGATATGTAAGTCCTCTAACTTTACGTTCTTGATCATCCCGGGAAGTTGGGGGCCGTCTGTGAGTTTGACGATACCGACGGCATATGGGGCCAAGGCTTGAAACTGGCCTGGGGCAAAATGTATGACCGTGTAAGTGAGAAGCTGTCCCAATCCTGTCAGTTGAGTCCAGTCGAATTTGTCAGCGAGGCATTTGGGGCAAATTGTGCGCGGTGGGCAGATTAGAGCGCCGCAGCGCTTGCATTTCACCGCCATCAGTTTTCTTTCGGCGCAGAACTTGTAGAAGTTCTCAACTGCAGGGACGATGACACCTCGTTCGTCGCGAATGAAAGCTGACTTATCGTCTTGTTCAATCGTGGAAGCTGACATTTAGTCTTGTCACCTTTCAGTCTCCGCGTTTGTAGATGTGGACGACTCCTGTCGATGCGGATCCGCCGACATTTTCAGTGAGTCCTATCTCTGCGTTTGGAACCTGCCTGCGGTCTGCTTGGTTTGTGAGTTGCAGGTAGATTTCGTAGGCTTGAGCTGTGCCGGTTGCGCCAACGGGGTGCCCCTTGGCTTTTAGGCCGCCACTTGTGTTCGTCGGTATTCTTCCTCCCAAATGGGTTGCTCCTTCATCGATCAGTTTGCCGCCTTCACCCTGTTTGCAGAATCCTAGGTCTTCGTACGCGATTATCTCAGCGATAGTGAAGCAGTCATGCAGTTCAGCCAAGTCAATGTTATCTGGGCCAACCCCGGCCATCTGATAGGCTTGCTTTGCGGCTAGCCGCGTTACCTTCATGCTGCTGAAATCCTCGCGGGCAAAAAGGCTGAGGGTGTCTTGAGCTTGGCCAGATCCGATAATGTTCACGGGGGTGTCTGTGAACTTCCTCGCGATTTTCGGCGAAGTGAGGACGAGGCAGCTTGCTCCATCACTTCTGGGGCAACAGTCATACAATTTGAGTGGCCAAGCTACAGGTCGAGAGGTGAGCACGTCGTCAACGGATATGCGTTTTTGGAAGTGAGCCTTTGGGTTCAGTACGCCATGGTCATGGTTCTTCACTGCGACCTTAGCCATTTGCTCCTCCGTTGTACCGTACCTGTGCATGTGGTCGACGGCCATCATGCCAAAAATTCCAGGAAAGGATATGCCGTGCCACTGTTCAAAAGGAAAATCAGAAGCCATAGCTAACACCTCCGTCACGCCTGTCGTACTGAAATGGGTCATCTTTTCTACACCTCCCACCAGAACAACATCGCACATTCCGGACGCGATCGCGAAAATAGCGCTTCGTAGGGCGACACTTGATGAGGCGCACGCGCTTTCGTTTCTGAACGCGGGGATTGGCAATAATCCAATCCAATCGAGTAGCAAAGGCGCAATATGGGCTTGATGCTCGTAGGATTCACTCATCATGCCCACGAAAAGGGCCTGAATGTCCCGTTTGGGATCCAAGTTGGGGCATCGGTCGAACGCTTCCTTTGCAGCTTCAGCGAAGAGTTCTCTCGTGTAAAGGCCTTCGCGAACCCCAAACTTCGTGGCGCCGGCTGAAACGATGCTGGCGATTGGCGCTCCCATCTCAAGCTACCTATTTCCTTCGAACGAAGTTAAGTAGCAACTGCCAATAGGCAATAATGAAGGTTTGTGACGATTTCTTGAACTATAATTGACTATGCACTATCCTACGGTCTCGTGGGCAAGTCTCTGCAAGAGCTCATCTAAGACTTGAAGCACAATCTCCAGGGTGACCCGAGGATTCGAATAGCGGGTATGAAGCGCGATCTCTAACCGTTTCCGACTGCCCTCTAACCATTCGCGGCTTAGCTGTTTTCTGAGCATTACGGTCGATTCCAACCTTAACCCTTACCCTAGGTCTACCTGTTGGTCTCGTATCCGCAGCTTAAACAGCGAAACTGGGTTCTTGCCAGTGGTCCCGTGTTCTCTCGCATCGTTGCACGGCAACTTGGACACTTCAACCTAACCCTTACCGCCCTTCTTGCTCATTGTGATCTGGTGGTCATTCAGCCCAATTACTAGGGTGTCTCCGTCCTCGATTTTGAGGGCTCGCGTTATCGGTGCGGGTATCAGTTTTCGCTCATAACTTATACCCGCAAGTGGCGCATATTTCTGGCACATTACCTTGTGGGTAACGATTGCCACACGTTTTGCATACGTGGTAGTGGGATAGTAGTAGCTTGAGACGCGCATGACATAGTAGTAGCTTGGGAAGCGTGTGACCTAGTTCACGTATTGTGATGAGAGATTGGCGGATGGTTTTATCCAAATGTACTCTTCACTCAACAAAAAATACGAGGCGATTTACAGTTAAATCTACCGACTTCGCCCACTTGGCCGCAGTCGCTGCATGTAAATTCACCCATTTCATTCACCTCTGTTTTTGCCTAGTGTGAAGGCTAGCCCCCGACCAAATTGGCAAGAAAACGGGGAACGTCATTGCCTGCCTTGAGGATTGGCTTAAATTCCAGGCCGGGAGGCAGGGAAACAAAGCTGGGTCTTGTTTGAGGGACGTTGCAATCGTCGGCGTTGGCGTAACGCAATTGAGGCCTTCAACGCCCGAGGTTTCATACAAGGAACTGATTTTCGAGGCAGCTGTGAAAGCGTACGAAGATGCTGGTCTTGATCCACGGCGTGATGTTCAGAGCTTTGTGTGCTCATCTGAGGATTTCTTGGAGGGAACAAGCATCTTTGACGAATATGTGCCCGATCAATTGGGCGCGGTTCAGAAGCCAGTGTGCACGATTTCCGCGGATGGAATGTTCAGTTTGGCAACGGGCTACATGCAAATACTGACGGGTTTGTTCGACATTGTTGCCATTGAGGCCCACAGCAAGGCTTCCGATATCGTAAACCTCTCCCCAATCTACGATCTTGCTCTTGATCCAATCTACACGCGGCCGTTAGGCGTAAACGCATCATTCGTTGCGGGCTTAGAAATGAACAAATTCCTTCATTCAAGCGGAGCTGAGTTGAAACACTGCGAAGCCGTTGTTTCAAAGAACAGGCGAAATGCTCTCTCAAACCCCTTGGCCATGAACGGTGCTAGCGTAGACGAACCGGATGCTGGCGCTGAATACATCTCGTACCCGCTTTCTGTCAGCGATATCGCGCCTGTGGCGGATGGAGCCGCGGTCGTTGTTCTTGCATCCGGGGAGGTCGCGAGAAGACTACGTGACGACCCCATTTGGGTGAATGGAGTTGGTTGGGCGTCAGACAGCCCAACACTTGAAACGAGAGAGTGGACGGAAGCGAACTATGCGAAAATCGCCGCCAAACACGCCTACAAGCGGGCGGGCATACGTGATCCCTCAAAGGACATTCAATTAGCTGAGATCGATGATACTTACTCATACAAGGAACTGCAGCACGCAGAAGCGTTAGGGTTGAACGGGACCGGAAAGGTGCATCAATTGTTGGAGCAGGGTGTTTTCGATGCCGACGGGAGCCTTCCAATCAATCCTTCAGGAGGGAGCATAGGCATGGGGCATACTCTGGAGATGAGCGGACTCGTCAGAACCATTGAGCTGGCGCAGCAACTTCGCGGTCAAGCAGCAGCGCATCAAATTCATGGCGTGCAAACAGGTGTAGCACAGTGTTGGAGGGGCATCCCCACAACAACAGGGGCAGTAATAATCCTGAGCAACAGGTGAAAGCCTTGCACATAAAGAGACGAGTTGCAGTAGTCGGCGCTGGCATGACGAAATTCATGAGAAGGGCGCAAGAGACAGGCAAGGAACTCTCATTTGAAGCCGTCCGCCGCGCATTGGATTCCTGCAATATGCGAATAGAAGACATAGAATCAGTAGCCATGGGAACCGGACCAGACGCCTTCGACGGCATCCACATGAAGGGAGAATACCTGCTTGACGGGGCGGGAGGCTGGGGAAAACCATACTCACGCAACTTCGTAGGTGGCGGAACAGGTGTCTTCAGCCCCATTCACGGTTGGCTCCACGTAGCCTCCGGCCTATACGACACATGCCTCGTCGTAGCTGAAGAAAAAATGTCAAGCTGCCTGCCACACCCTCAGGCCGCGTTCCTCACCATATTCGACAATATGATTGAAAGACAATTGGGCCCCAACTTGATTTGGATTTTTGCGTTGGAGATGCAGCGCTACATGCACAAGTACAACATTCCGAAAGAACAGATCGCCCAAGTGGCAGTGAAGAACAAGCGGAACGCCCTCGACCACCCATCGGCGCAAATTGCCAAGGCAGTCACGCTCCAAGACATAATGGATTCCGAAGTTTTGGCGTGGCCTGTCCAACGCTTGGACATAAGTCCCGTTAGCGATGGGGCAGCCGCCATAGTCCTGGCATCGGAGGAAGTTGCACGTAAGATCACCGACTCGCCAGTCTGGATTGACGGAGTGGGTTGGAACCTAGATACAACATATTGGGCAAACAGGGATCTTTACTTTCCCCGATACGTAGCGAACGCCGCTCGCATGGCGTACGAGATGGCTGGCATTCACAACCCACGCAAAGAAATCGACTTCGCCGAACCTTACGATCCCTTCGACTACAAGGAACTTCACCACATGGAAGGTTTGCTCCTATGCAGAAAGGGCGAAGCCCCTAAGCTCACAGCAGAAGGGGTGACCGAGAGAGACGGAAAACTACCGATATGCCCCTCAGGCGGTCTACTTGGAGTCGGGAACCCAATTGGTGCAGCCGGAATGATGAAGATTTGCGAACTGTTCTGGCAACTACGTGGAGAAGCAGGAAAACGGCAAGTCGCAGGCGATCCTCGAACAGCGGTGGCACAGGCATGGGGCGATTTGATGCAGATTGGGACAGTAGTAGTGATGCGTTCATAGGAGGCAAAGTGACTTGAGTAAAGAAGCCCTCACGAATCCTCCCGGCAATCCCTTGAAAGAGGAAGACATTGAACGCCAAAAAGTGCTCTCCGTAATCTACCATCCCAAAGCAAAGTATTCATGGGCGGCTGGAATCGCGGTAGGCCGATTCCTATCGGATCTGAAGCTTGGCAAGATCACAGGGAGCAAGTGCCAGCATTGTGGCAGAATAGTAGTCCCTCCCAGGATTTTCTGCGAACTCTGCTTCAAACCAAGCGCCGGCTGGGTCTCCCTACCTGATACGGGCGTTGTGAACACTTACTCAATTTCCTACATTACGGCAGACACAACAAGGGTCAAGGAACCCATAATCCCTGCCGTAATTGAGATTGATGACACCTCAAACGCTGGGTTCCTTCATTTACTGGGCGAAGTGAAACCAAATGACGTTAGAATAGGCATGAGAGTAAAAGCTGTCTGGGCAGACCCATCAAAGCGAACAGGTTCTATCACGGACATCAAGTACTTTGCCCCCGCGAGGAAGTAATTGTGATGATTCCGGAATCGATCAGAGTTGAAGGAGACTTTCCGGTCTATTTCCGCTACACTGTGGGAGTGGCAGCAGAGAGATTCTTCCGCGAAATCAAAGACAATGGCCGCCTAGTTGCGAGTCGCTGCGTGAAATGCAACCTAAACTATCTGCCTCCCCGCATGTACTGCGAACGTTGCATGTCAAAGTTGGATGAATATGTTCCAGTTGAGAGCGCAGGGACCGTGTACACTTGCACCACGTGCAGAAAAGACCCTGAAGGAAATGACCTCCTGCATCCCATATCCATTGCTCTTGTCCGCTTTCCCTCAGCTCATGGGGGGATTGTACACAAGACCAAGACGCAAGTGGAGATCGGCGACAACGTACGTGCGGTATTCAAGGAGAAATCAAAGAGAACTGGATCCATATTAGACATCGAATACTTTGAAAAGAAAGAATAGGTCATTCCCGGCGCTCTTTCTTCACGCGCCCAGTGATGTGGTCAACGATAGTCTTCAGCGATGTGCCGGGCCCGAAGTTCCCTGTAATCCCCAACTTCTCAAGTTTCGGTTTGTCCTCTTCGGGTATGATTCCGCCACCTACTAGCAAGATGTCGTGAGCGTTGTTCTCTTTGAGAGCCTTTGCTACCTTTGGGAAAGCAGTCATGTGGGCACCATTCAATAGACTCATGGCGACCACGTCGACGTCCTCGTCTATCGCCATTTGCGCGACTTGCTCGGGGCTAGCTAGTAACCCCGCGTATATTACTTCCATCCCTGCATCCCTGAGTGCCCTACACAGCACCAGAGCGCCCCTGTCGTGCCCGTTTGGCCGTTTTCTTACGCAAGCCCGGGCTTAGCGACGAGCACTCTAATTCTGTGTTGTTGTGACGTTTTGCTCATCGTCTTTGTTACTGAAATCTCCCGAACCTCCTCCTAGAATATTGATGGTTCCTTCCAATCGCCAAAAACCTCTCTTCCCACATCGATAATCTCTCCCAACGTGGCATATGATTTCACCGCTTTAAGCATTGGATAAATACAGTTAGAGTCCGGGTTCATGAAAGACCGTCTCAACTCTGCCAAGGCCTCTTTTACGGCCGTGGCGTCCCGACTCTTCCTCACTTCCTGCAAGCGTTCAATTTGCCTTGTTCTAGCTTTCTCTTCGATCCGCAAGGTCTTGATTGGGGAAGGCGCGTCCATTTTGTAGGCGTTAACACCGACGATCGTTCGTTTCTTGTCTTCCATTTCCCTTTGATATCTATAGGCAGTGTCAGCAATTTCTCTCTGTATGAATCCCGTCTTCAACGCAGCGAGAATACCGCCGAGTTCATCGATCTTAGCGAGATACTCGTACGTACGCTGTTCCATTTCATCGGTCAACCATTCCACATAATAAGCGCCGCCCAGGGGATCGATGACATCAGCCGCCCCAGTTTCCTCAGCCATTATCTGTTGAGTCCTGAGAGCTATCAACGCGGCTTCCTGAGTGGGCAGCGCCCAAGCTTCGTCGTACGAATTAGTGTGAAGTGATTGCGTGCCCCCCAGTATCGCGGCCAACGCTTCCACAGCTGTTCTGACAATGTTGTTAAGTGGTTGTTGCCAAGTCAAAGACGCGCCCGAGGTCTGCGTGTGAAATCGCATTAAGAGCGACCTCGGGTTCTTGGCACGGTATTTCTCTCTAAGAACTGTGCTCCAGATTCTGCGGGCCGCTCTGAATTTCGCTACTTCTTCAAAAAAGTCCATACCACAGTTGAAAAAGAAGGAGAGGCGCGGAGCAAAATCATCCACCTTCAATCCTGCTTCCAACCCTAAGTCAATGTATGCGAACCCATCTGCCAGCGTAAACGCCAGTTCTTGGAGGGCGCTGGAGCCAGCCTCACGTATATGATAGCCGCTCACGCTGATGTAATTCCATAATGGCAGGTGTTTGGTTGAGTAAAGCATCATGTCTCGAATTATGCGAAGATGTGCTTCCGGAGGATACACCCACTCCTTCTGTGCCGCATATTCTTTCAGAATATCAGTCTGCACAGTTCCACGCAGCCTGGCGGGTGAAATTCCATTTCTCTCCGCAACCGCAACATACATGCAAGTGAGAACAGATGCTGGAGCGTTAATGGTCATGGATGTGCTGACTTCATCCAGTGGAACCCCGTCAAGGATGACTTCCATGTCCTTCAAAGATGAAACCGAAACACCGCATTTTCCGACTTCGCCTTCGGCCCTCTGATGGTCAGCATCTACCCCGTACAGAGTTGGCATGTCGAATGCTATACTGAGACCCGTCTCTCCCTCCTTCAACAAATACTTGAGACGCGCGTTAGTGTCTTCCGGAGTCCCGTAGCCGGAAAACATCCGCATGGTCCAAAGTCGGCCTCGATACATCGTCGGGTACACCCCCCGGGTGTATGGGTATTCACCGGGCATCCCCAATAGCGCTGAATAGTCATTGGATGCAACATCTGTCGGCGTATAGACCCGTTTTACGGCTATGCCTGAGGGATTTGTGACCTCGATTTTTCGCTCTTTGGATTTTGATGTCCACTTCCTAACTGTAGTGTTCTCCCATTGCTTAGCTCGTTTCGCAAGAAGACGCAGTTGTTTGGAATTGTGGAGGCCCGCGTCCTTTCTTCGGGCATTCGAGATCTCCACCAGTTTCATTGCCCAGAAATTCCTCGATTTTCTAGATGACATGTGAAATCACGGTAAGATTGAAGGAGCTTCACGGAAGGCGACTATTTTTCTTTTGGGTAAGCTCAGTTACTTGCCACTCCATGCTCGAACTGGGCAACGCTATGGATGGTCTAATTCGATCAACGAGTGTAGGACCGACAACAACCTAGATAAGCGAAGTCATAAAGGGAGCTTCGACGAGTCACGTCCAAACTTTAGAGTATAGCTAAGTCATCAGGAGTCATGGTCCGTGCCTAAGGCTGAACCAATGCTAGGAGAAATGGTTCGGAAAGCCTTGCGAGGTGAGCGCCGCGCAATTTCCAGGCTAATGTCAATCGCTGAAAACGACCCAAGCTCGCGAATTAGGATACTCTCACTTCTATACTGGCGTACGGGTAGAGCGCACATAATCGGAATTACGGGGCCACCAGGTTGTGGTAAGAGCACTCTGATTGCACAGCTCGCCAAAAGCTACAGTGCGAATGGGTCGACCGTGGGGATCGTTGCGGTTGATCCATCCAGCCAGATAACGGGAGGAGCTTTGCTTGGCGACCGAATTCGTATGACTGACCTAGCCTGTGACCCTAAGGTCTACATCAGGAGCATGGCTACCAGAGGACACTTCGGTGGCATCGCTCGCGCAACCGAAGACGCAGTTCGGATACTGGACGCGTCCGCGAAGGATTACATTGTAGTAGAAACCGCTGGAGCGGGCCAATCAGATGTAGACGTCAAGAGTCTGGCGCACACAACAATCGTCGTCACTGCTCCAGGTTTGGGTGATGAAATACAGGCGCTTAAGGCCGGAATCATGGAGATCGGGGACATTTTCGTCGTTAACAAAGCCGACAAGGAGAACGCGGACCGAACAGCCCAAGAGATACATTCAATGGTTATGATGACAGAGCCATCAAACGGATGGAGACCTCGGGTTATCAAAACTACGGCGTCTTCTGGTGAAGGCTTGGTCGCCCTGATTGAAGCAATCTCTCAACACGCAGAACTCGTAAGAGGTTCTGCGCGAAAGGAAGAGCAGGAGAACCAGCGATTGCAACGCGACGTTCTCGAAGCCGCAAAGCGGTATTTCGAAGACGTCACATTGCAGAAAATAACATCTACGCGAAGTTTTGATAGAGTGATGTCTCAAGTTTTAGCTCGAAAATTGGACCCATACACAGCAGCCCGCCGACTTGTTTCGGGACTCTGCAAGGACTAATATCGAAGACAAGTGACGAGTCTCTGTTTAGAAAAGTGTAACGAAAGGCCCTTTATCCTTCAAATCTCTATACGAGAAATAGCTAAAATGTCAAAATCGCAGCAAATCGTTAAGAGCACAATCTTAGCGAATACTATTCGGGAGTGTGCTGCTATGGAAGATAATCAGGACGAAGCGCCTTTCTGGGATCCCCCTCGCCCGTGGTAAACGGCTGACCTCGCGTGGAACGATCCCCCCTTCCTTTTCTTTTCTGTTTTCTTCGCAAACCGGTTTTACCCTCATTTCGTGAGAGCCAAGTATCTTGATTCATCGAATAGCCATCGTCCATCGTCACTAAACAGATGCCAAGGTGTTGATTCGTCGGGGTCCACAGGCAACCATCTGGCCACTACCCACTCGCCAACGGAGTTCATAGACTCCGGCTGAGCAAGGCCAGCCCTAACGAGTCTGTCATCAATAGCCTTGAAGAACTGTCGCACTTCCCCATTCGGGCACCAGACGATCGCAAAGAGTCCTTCAAAATCACCCGTGACTAATCCCCCTCTCCAAGCAGGTAGCAATGACAAAGATTGTGCCAAGGTGCCTGCAACTTGCTTAGAGCAAGTCAATCCAATCATCCCCCAATCCTCTGCGCCAATTTTGAGTGGCCAAAGAGCATATTTGAATGCCATCTCTCGCAGCATTTTCGACACCTTCTTTCCTATGTATGCGCCGGACACATTCAGGGACCGGCCTAGCGCGGAGAATGGCGATCTACAATCGAGTTGGAGATTCAACAATATGTTGAGGTCAAGTTTGTCTAGTTGAATATTCCGTTCCTGCCTTGCATAGTCCAGGCTACTCGAAGATCCCTTCGCGAGGTTCTCCCGAAGGCCGATTCCCCACGTGTCCCAGTGAACATCCCAACTTGCGCGTTCGACGTTATAATTGTCAAAGTTGACTGCTTGAAGATCGCGTTGAAGCTCAAGGATTTTGTATCGAGTTATGACTCTGGTGCCCACCATAGCTTCCATGAACTCCCTTGTGAAGGCCCTATGTTCGACGGGTATGTCCAGAACTGTGAACAAATCGAATGATCCGTAGGTACGAAATACCTGCCTGCAATAAGGAAATCTCGAAAGTACACGTATTACATCCGCTTGTTTCGCAGCATTGATGAGGATCAGGTTCTCGATCAAACCCAGTCTCTGCATGTCAACGATAACATTGAACCGCAATCCGGCTTTTTTCGACAAGTCCCTTATAGCCTTCATCGCGGTAGGCACACTGACCTTCAACAACCCTGCAGCCTCGCCTGCTTTTACGTCTGGTCGTTTTGAAAGCAAAACCAGCAGTTCTTTTTCCTGTCGACTAAATTTGGGATTTGTAGGACGAGACGCCAGAGTGTTGAATATGGTGTAGTAATCCGAGACTGTCAGGCGAATCTCGCCAAATTCATTGAGTCTTGACCAGAGTTCACGGTATAGTGAATCCCCGACCATCATCTCGTAGAAGTGGAAGAAGTCAATCAGCTCATGCCCGAATACTCTTGTTTGTTTTCTAAGACCGTGTCTTGCTTCTGACCACAATTCTCTATCATTCTTGCGTTCGAACAGTTTGGATGCTAGGTATTCTGCCTGTTCGCAAAGAACTCTAGGGGCGTTTTCCATCGTTTCGAGATTTCTTGGTGAAAGCAGAATCGCAGCTTCTCGTGCAAGAACTCCTTTCCGCAGGACATCAAAAAACAACATAGGCGGATTAATGTTCAAGATTCCAATTTTGGGAAACCATTGACTTCCCCATCGCCACGTATCCTCATCCTCTGCAATGTTTGGTGGGAAGAAGGAAGTAAGCGAGAGCGTTTTCTGGTAGCGCTCGCTTTCCTGCCATGAGAGCCCGATTATGTTTTCGAGTTGTCTAAAGAATGACTTGAATTCCTGCCTAGCAAGGCTCAATTTGCTGGTGTATTCTGAGCCAAGGTCGATTCTGTCAGTTACGTGGCGCTTCATTGCAGCATTGACCGAGCCCAAGGCTTCGTCTGGAATCTCAGGAGATAGCGTTTGGTGCAGGGTGGTGGCTGATTGTGTCAGATGCGCTGCCTCAGTAATCTGGACGAGCCGCTTGAAAAATTGCTTGCGTGCAGCCTCGTTCCTGTATTTAGCCGTAATTTTTGAATAAACTTCAGCCACGCTTTTGGCAAGCACACATCGCAGGTAGTCATCTGAAGCTCGTGCGATTGTATCTTTGCTTATTTGATCCGTGCTCTGAAGGGGTGTTCGAGTCCGTTTATGTGAAGGCCTCTCTAGTAACAGAAATTGAAGGATTTGTTCGGTTTTTTCGGGGTTTTGTGGGTTGAAGAGGCTTTGTTGCCTCAGTAGCAGGCTCTGTTTCAGCTTGGCTTCGCTGAGCCAAGTGACGGGGAATGAACTGAGCTGGGTGCTTGCTTTGGCCATGGGGAAATTCCTTTTGTTGGTGAGGCCACTTGGGGTCTTCCCGTTTTGCTCTGCTTATTAGGGTAACACTGGTGAAGATATCGCCCCTACGTGTTGATGCTTAGACATTGTTGCTGGGGTTACATGATTTTTCATGGAAAGGATAGGGAGGGCTGTAGTTTTGGATACCTCACTCCACGTAATGCCCATCTTACAGTGTTCTTCAACCGTTGCTGAAACACTTGTGACACATGGAATCAACATGTAAAATTGAGCAACTCCAAGAACTCTGGCCTCAGGTAGGCAGTCAACCAACTTCAGAAGAAGAACCACCGAAGAAACGTGTATACGTCTACTATTGCGAGGTCTGTAATTCCGTCTTAGCGTTACGGAGCACGCTGGAAAATCAATACCGTTTCCTGTACGCCGCTGCTGACGAGTGTCCAGCCTGCCATTTTCGGTTAGAGTCATCACTCAGATGTCGCGCTGTTACAGCCAGGGTACCTAGCAATTCACTTTCTGAACCAAGAAAGCAAAACGTTTCACTATGTCGCTTCTCCGGTTTGATGGGGAACAAAGCACACTCGTCGTTAAGCTTTGGCGAGATTCTCGGTGAGCTGCGCGCGTATTCGCGGCAGCTTACTCTTCTATACGGAGAAAAAGCATGTCAAACGGTCGCCGAGCAACTTTGTGTTCGCTCGCAGTTATCACATGACGAGGGCGGTTTAGATGCAACAAGCGTGTTCATTGACGGAGGGAACACTTTCGACCTATACCATGTATCCACCTACGCCAGTATGTTGGAACTAAACCGCGATACTATCCTTCGTAGAATCAAAGTATCCCGTGCTTTCACCTGCTATCAACTAGTAAACCTAGTAGTTGAAAAGCTACCTAAACTTCTCCTCGAAGAAAAAGCTGGTTTGGTAGTTGTCGCAAACCTTCTGGACATGTTCATGGACCCCGAAATCGATTGGGCAGAAGCAAAGCGTACGATCAATTTCCTTTCAGGGCGCCTAGCTCGGCTTGCTCGCGAAGAAGACATTGTGTTGGTGGTTACGTGCCCGAAACAAAAAGATGACTGCGACGTTGCCCTACGCCAATTCATAGTGAGCCGTGCGCATGTTGTGCTAAGAGCTGAGCAGATGGGACGTGAGCCTAGCTTTATACTCGAAAAACATCCTACCCGAGAATGGCCCACAAAAATCAGCAATCGTGGCCAGCAGCCCGGTCGATTAAGTGCCGAGGGGGGGCAGACAACATTGCCTGTCCTGTCGGATTATGCGAGCGTCTGAGTAGAACGGGTGGTCATTTTGGAAGGCTGGCTCTTCGACCTCTATCCATCTCCTCAAGGGGGGATGGTTCTTTGGCTCATAACGCGTGAAGGTAAACCCATTCGGTTATGGGACTCATGGCGCCCCAGCATTTATGCGTGGGCTAAGACCCCTGAGCACCTTCCTTTCATTCGGAACCCTGCTCTTTCCAATGTCGAGCTGGCTGTTGATTACAAGTACATAAGCCCGAGTGATTTCGAGCGCTCTAAGGTTCTGCGTTTAACCTTTCAACGTTCAGGCGATATCTCATCTTTCTTGAGAGAAATTGACCCGACAAGGTTGACTGATATCCAGTTATTCAATGCCGATGTCCCAACCCCACAACTGTACCTATACGAAAAGAACCTCTTTCCCTTGGCCTTTGTTCGCGCACAAGTTGAAAACAATGGCATAGCGTGGAAGCTGCTTGATGATGCAGACTCATCCCAATATGAAACACCCCCGCTGAAAGGCATGAGCATAACGCTTCATGTGAAAAAGTTCGGGAAAGTACCCGCGTTCAGTGACCCAATTGAATCAATAACGGTCACCGCATCAAGAACGGTTACAAAAATCGACCACGGGTCCGAGGCTGACAAATTACTTGACCTCGTAAGATCAGTCAAGGAGATAGACCCTGACGTCATTCTGACGAAAAATGGCGACTCGTTCATTTTTCCTTACTTGGTTCAACGAGCGCTACAGAATAATGTGCTACCAGAATTGGTTCTTGATCGTGAAGGTAGGCATTTACGGGCACCTAACAAAGATGGAAAATCATACTTCTCATACGGACGAATTTACTATAAACCCACTCCAACCCACCTACTTGGCCGGTTACATCTCGACGAGTACAACGATTTCATTTTCGAGGACTGCGGACTTCATGGACTCTTTGAGATAGCCCGAACATGCCGTACGCCACTGCACCGCGCTTCACGTGAGACTATTGGCACCAACATGACATCCCTCCAGATGTACCAAGCTTTTCGGCGTGACATACTAATACCATGGAAGAAGAATGAGCCAGAGAATTTCAAGAGCGCATGGGAGCTGCTCAAGGCAGACCGAGGCGGCTTCATATTGGAGCCCAAGATCGGCCTTTTTGATAATGTCGGCGAAATTGATTTTGCCTCCCTCTACCCCACTCTGATGATGAAGTATAACCTCACACCAGAATGCGTCTCTTGCCGCTGCTGTGCGCACACCAAAACCAGCGCACAAGTTCCAGAATTGAACTACAACCTATGCGAAAGGAAGATCGGGATAGTTCCGCACACTTTGCGGATACTCCTCGACAAACGGGCAAAATACAAGGCGCTAATCAGCAAGACGGATGATCCAAAGTCAAGAGCGGTATATGACCAACGCCAAGCTGCACTGAAATGGGCTCTGGTTTGTTCCTTTGGATATTTAGGGTACAGGAATGCGCGGTTCGGAAAGATAGACGCGCATATTGGCGTTTGTGCCTTCGCACGCAAAGTTCTCCAGGACACAGTTGAAATCGCCCAGAAACGTGGCTTCTCAATAGTTCACGGAATTGTTGACTCAGCGTGGCTGCGAAAAGAGAACGCTGGTGAGGATGACTATGTTGGGTTGTGTGAAGTAATTGAGCGGAAGTTGGGTCTTCCCATTTCTTTTGAGGGAATTTACCGCTGGATTGTTTTTCTTCCTTCAAAAGTTCACGCAGAACTCCCCGTGTTGAACAGGTATTATGGAGTTTTTGAGCGTGGAGGAGTCAAAGTCCGCGGAATAGAATACCGTCGGCGCGACGCACCTACTTTCATAAAGAACTGCCAGCTCAATGTGATAAATTACTTAGCGGCCGCGCAAAACCGTGCAGAATTTTTCACACTACTCCCGGGCGTTTTTCAGTTAGTTCGTGATTATGTGCGAAAGTTGAGCAGTGGACAAGTGAACGTTAAGGACCTGTTGATAACTAAACAGCTTTCCAAGAACCCTTCAGAGTACAAACATAAGGTTGTGCAGGCTATCGCTGCGAAACAACTAGTTCATGCGGGAGGGCAGGTCTCTGCGGGACAAACTGTATCGTACATGTTACAGAGTGGTGTGGGACCAGAAAACTCCATACTCCCGGATGAGTTGATTGACGGCCCTGTTCATTATGATGTGAAAAAATACACCGACTTGATGCTCGACGCCGTCGCTGGACTATTAGGGCCAGTAGGATACGACAAAGGATGCTTGAAGCAGCTTACATTGCAGGAAAACCCTAACTAACGATTTGCTGTACAATCTCCCTATGTTGCCCTTCGTCCAGCGTTCCCCGATCTAACAGCACGTCAGCGATGCGTCGAATGGTTGTAAACGCGTGAAGCTTCACACCAACCTTCGCTAAATTCGCTTCGCCGCCTTGTTTCCTGTCCAAAAGCACGACGGCATGCTCAGCTATACCCCCTTCAGCCCGAATGGCGTCGACGGCCTCGATGACGTTCTTTCCTGTCGTGATCACGTCGTCCAAGACCACAACGCTCTCCCCCGGCCGCAGCAGGCCTTCAATTCGGCGGCCTCGGCCGTGTTCCTTGGGTTCTCTTCTGACATACAGGAAGGGTTTGCTGAGCTTGAAGGCCAGGACGGCAGCATAGGCAATGCCCGCGGTGGGAATCCCAGCCAGACGTTGAGCTCTTCTAAGTGGGCCTGCCTCAAGCAATGAACTGTAGAACCCTATCACCCTTTTGAACGCCTCCGGGTCGCTTGGAATCAACCTTAGGTCAATATAGTAAGGGCTGAGAATTCCGCTTGTAAGTTTGAATGTTCCAAACCGAAGGCTATCTGTCTTAAGGAGAATGTCGCAGAGTTCGCCTTCCTCGCGGGCCTTAGTAGAGCGTACCATTTGTGGTCGATATCTCTTAGGGGGGTCAGGTGGTTTATTCTTTTGCAATCAACAGATGGTTAGTCGCTCTGATGGATGCGAGGCCAGACTAAGCTTTAACACAAATACAACAGTCACACTTGAAGCATACAGATCCTGTTGGAGGAGGCTAGTCCTGGTAGAGATTTGGTTGCCCTACGGGTCTTCGGAAATCCCTGCCCGCATTCCCGAAGAAAGACTAGTTGACATCATCAGGCCGCATAAGACGAATCAGATTCAAAACTTACAGGAAGAGGTCAAACGACTGATCGAAGCCAACCTTGAGCTGAGAGAGAAGGCCACTAAGGCAGGAAAGATATGCATCGCCTTAGGCGCAAGCTCGAACACGCAGGCACTGTGGGATTCAGCAACGAGTTTGGCTCAAGCACTAGTTGACACAGGTGTTTCTTCCACATCTTTCACAATGCTTTGCACGCCCGATTCCGGAAAATACGACGCAACCAACTTCCCGGACATCAAGCTTGACTACCATGACCCCACATCTTCCGCGACCAGTTCACTTGATGGTTTCGAAAGTGATTTCTCGCCAGAAGTCAACACGGCGTTTATGGGAGCGGACTTGAAGATAGTCGTTGGGGAACTCAAACCTCACCATTTCTTTGGATGCGCCGGCATTTCGGACGTAATATTTCCCGGTTTGAGTTCTGCGGCCTCAGCGCAGGCGCAATTGTCAAACCGGAAGGGTTTGGGGGTTGCGGATATCATGAAGGAACGCTTGCGTATCACGAACGCTGTGGAGGATCTCTATGCGCTTGGTTACGTGCTCAATTCAGAACTCGCACCGGCAAAAGTCTCACTTGGAAATATGAATAGTTGCATGAAGGAATTGAAACCGACACTAGATGATGTCTGTTCATGGGAGATCAAGAAATTCGCCGATATCGCCGTCATCAGTGCCGGGGGAATGCCTACGGACGAATCTTTACTTCGAGCAGTTGAAACGTTTCCATCAGGACTTGGCATTTTGAAGAGAGATGGCGCGATGATTGTTGCAGCTGAATGTACGGGAGGTCATGGTGGTGGAGATTTCTATGGATGGTGCACTGAACGGAAGGAGCCTAGGCACCTTGAAGCCAGGCTGAGACATAACTTCAACTACGAGGGGTTCAAGGCTGCGTTCTTGATGCGAGCCTTGGAGAACCACAGAATATACTTGGTTTCGACTGTTCCTGATCATTATGTTGAGAACGTATTTGGTATGAGGGCGGCGCAGACGGTGAATGCTGCGTTGCAGACCCTTCAACGCTCACTTGGGTCTGATTCCACGATATCTGTGATTCCGGATGCTAGCAGAGTTATACCAAAGCGCACTCAAACGGACGCCTGACCGTCGGTTCAAGAAATGTCCTTAAACGATGCTTGTGCATTAGCGGCGGATGGTCAAAATTGCTGGGCAAACTCAGAGCAAGATACGAAGCAGCCATGCAACCAATCGGCAACCAACTTGGGAGACTAGGCGCTCGGCCGAACATGATAACCACTCTGAGTCTCGCGGTCTCAATAGGAGCAGGGATAGCTTACGCACTTATGTTGCCGGTTTTTGGCGCGGTCGGGTTGCTTGCGTCTGGTTTCGTGGATATGTTGGATGGCGCAGTTGCACGGGCAACTGGTTCTGCAACCAGATTCGGCGCTGTGTATGACCATGTTCTCGACCGGTACGCTGAGTTCGCAGTACTGTTGGGGATTGGGTTTGGGGGGCTGGTGAATTGGGTTTGGGTGATTTTCTGCTTATTTGGGATGGTGATGGCAAGTTTCACGCGTGCGAAGGCAGAATCAGTCGGAGGACTATCGAGTTGTGCGGTTGGAATTGCCGAACGACAAGAGAAGATTGTTATTCTATTTATCGGCTCGGTTCTCCAACCGATATTGCCTGTTGCATTAATCGCAGCAGTCATCATTGTGGGTTTGTTGTCACACATCACGGTCGTGCAGCGACTCTTCTACACGTTCAAACATGCTTGAGGTTTTACGTTGACTTTTGACCTTGTCGGTATCGGGAACCCAGTCTACGACACTATCATAACTCCGTGGAACAGAACTGAAGGCCGTGTTCTATCAGGATGCAGCACTAACGCCTGCTTGGCCGCTAGAAAACTCGGCATGAACAAAGTGGGGCTTGTGGGAACCGTAGGCTCCGATTACGCGGAAAGATTCGAACAGGACATGAAGAACTACGGTATCGACGCATTCATTGACAAGTCGGGGAAAGAAACTGGTGGATTTCGCTTGGTGTATGACGAGAAAGGAAACCGGACCCTTGACGTTTTGGGCGTTGCGAGCAAGATCACAACCGAGACCTTTCCCGATGCATTCCTGAATAGTAAGTTTTTTCTGATAGGACCGATTCTCGGCGAAGTTGACGTAGAGCTGGTGGAGCTTATACATTCCTCCTCATCGGGGAGGATTTTCCTGGACCCACAAGGCTTGATCAGAATAATCGGAAACGATAGGAGAATTATTCACAAATGCAATTGGAACGAGTTTGCAAAGATCGCGAGGCTGGTTGATTTCATAAAGCCAAATGAACAGGAGAGTGAAACCATCACGGGCGAAACCGACCACGAAATAGCATTGCGGCAACTCGGAAAGCTAGGCAAGGGCCTCCCGATTGTGACACTCGCCGATCGAGGTTCAATAGTGCTTGAAGATAACAGAATTCATAGCATACCTGCGTTCGCAACACAAGCCGTGGACCCGACGGGGGCAGGCGATGTTTATGGAGGGTCCTTCATAACTGAATACCAGCGCACAGGTAGCATCATTGAGTCTGCACTTTATGCGTCCGCAGCGGCCTCGCTAAAGGTCGAGCAGGTTGGCCCGGATTTTCTCCTCGCGGAGGAGAATGTGCGAAAAAGGAAGGAAACGCTCCGTGACAAGGTCGTCACGGAACACGCCGATCTATAGGCATCCTACCCCGTGGGTTTTGAAAGGTTTCCGGGTTTAGCGCGGAGTTCGATATTCCTTTTGAGGCGGGGTTGAGGGAGGACCTCTCGAGCTGTTCAGAGCTGTTGTATGCCAAATGTGCGCCTTGCCAGGATGCGAGTTTCCGCCCCGGTTGCGTTTGCGTTGGTGTCTTCAACATGAACGGGAGCATGAGAAGGAAGGTGCGAGGCTTCGGCAACGCAGGCGACGGAATCACGTTGACAGGTAGAGGTGTATACACACAACGTTTGGGTGTATACACCCGCGGATGAAAATGCATACACCCAATCATCAGGTGTAAGCAATCTTGCGAACTTCACCCTCGGGTGGCCGCCACCCTGACAAGGAAGGGACGTGATGTCACCTCACCCCGGGGTGGAGTCACCCTATCCGGGCCGCAACTATTAGAAACCTTCAGGAACCTTAGTAGAAGTGTCTTTCGTCTCTAGCGCGCACTTTCGTGAGCCCAAAGTGAACTGCACAAGAAACGCAATAGAACTTAACGACTCTTTCTCGAGCGATATAGGTGCCGTGTGCGCGCAGTTCTCGAGCTAGTGAAGGTTCCACCAGGCTCGTCCATCTTGTTTCGCGCTTCGCCTTGTCTCTTGGAACAGGCCTACCACAGTGTGAACATTGAATCATTACTGCGCTGCCCTTGCCGCCTTTGCTGCGGCCTCGCGATTTCCTTTTCTTAGTCAAGCATAGTCCACGCGTTAGAACACTTGTTGCTGCGCTTAAATGTTGTTGTGCCTCTACAACAGTATCTGGCCTTTGCTAGTAGGATTTTGCGAAGTACACGACCCTTGCCGCCGGTTTGCTGCAATGAATGCAACCTGCGAACGTCTTCTCATCGCCAAATGGGATTGTGCGTATTGTCGCGCTCGTTTCATCTTTGATGGTTGCTTCGCATTCAGGGCTGCCGCACCAGCAGGCACGCGCGAATCCACCGGTTGAAGCGATTTTTCCCTTGAATTCCTCGTAGCTTGCGGGCTGGCTGATTGATGAGTCTAACAGCGATTTTGCTTTCTTGAACAGATCTTGTTGGATTGTGTCCAAACATCGTTGCACTTCGGCAACAGCGGTCTCTTGTGGTACGTTAGTTTTCTGTGAGTTGTCTCTCCTTACCAAGACCACTTGCTTTTTCTCAAGGTCTCTTGGGCCGATCTCCATCCTCAGTGGAACGCCCTTTAACTCCCACTCGTTGAACTTCCATCCAGGCGTGTACTGTTCCCGGGTATCTACTTGGACAGCCAACCCCGCCTTAGTTAGTTCCTGGCCTAGAGACCGGGCCTTGTCGAAAATCGCCTCAGTGTCACGCCCTTTGAAGTAGATCGGAACAATGACCACCTGTATCGGTGCAATCAGAGGTGGGACCACTAAGCCTCTATCGTCACCATGAAGCATGATCATTGCACTGATCAGGCGCCAGGAGACACCCCAGGATGTCGTCCAAGCGTAGTGAGTTTGCTCGTCTTTCCCAAGGTATTTGATTTCGAAGGGTTTGGAGAAGTTCTGGCCTAGGTTGTGTGATGTTCCCATCTGGATGGCTTTACCATCGGGCATCATTGCCTCCAGTGTTGTGGTGTAAAGAGCCCCCACGAACTTCTCCTTGTCACTCTTGTAGCCTGTCAATACGGGGACTGCTAATCGGTCCTCTATCAGTTGTCGATAGAATTCCAGTATCATCATAACTTCTTTGTCCGCGTCCTCCTTTGTGGCATGGACAGTGTGCCCCTCCTGCCAAAGAAACTCGGACGTGCGGAGGAAAGGCCGGGTCGCTTTGATCTCAGCGCGTAGGACCGAGTTCCAGACGTTGATGAGCAGCGGCAGGTCGCGCCAGCTTCGAACCCACTTAGCGTAGGCGTCGTAAATGATTGTTTCCGAGGTCGGGCGGATGGCCAATCGCTCCGACAGTTGATTCTCCCCAGCATGAGTGACCCAGAATACTTCGGGCGTGAATCCCTTGAAGTGTTCAGCTTCCCTCTTCAGGAAACTCTCAGGAATAAGTAAGGGGAAATATGCATTTGAATGGCCTGACTCTTTCAATAGCTTATCGAAGTACTCTCTGATTCTCTCCCACAATGCGTACCCATAGGGGCGGAGAACCATGAATCCCTTTATTGCCGCGTAGTCCGCGAGCTCCGCTTTCATGACTACTTGCGTGTACCACTCAGATAGGTCTTGAGCCTTCTTTACAGTGATACCGATTTCCTTACTCAACTGATTCACACTTCCGAGAATTCGTCAGGATTAACTGTGTTCGATAATTGCGCTTAGGCTCGTGGAACTGGAACACCGGTAGCTTCCATCTGCATTGCCTCAGGTGAGTTGACAGCATCTGGCCCGAATGTATTTAGTGTTTGCTGCTTTTGCCGACATGTCCTGAGAGCTGTTCCAAAGGGGCCGTCATTACCAGGCAGTTCGCAGAGCGAACGACTCTTTCACTAACGCTACGATTGAAAAATCTTTTCCAGCCGCTATGAATCCGACGTTTCATCAGGAACACAACCATGTAACTGTCATTTTCAGTTTCAGCGACGATACCCTCCGCCACGCTCCTGGCCACCGCGACTTTTGACCGTACGCTCATTCCTTGACGGGTCAGCCATTCCGAGAGAGCGCCAAGCCTATTCTCCGCGTCCTTGATTTCGTTCAGATAGGGTTCCGGGTCTAGAGTAGCGGTTCGGCTAGGAA
This sequence comes from Bathyarchaeia archaeon, assembly GCA_049513715.1. Lineage (GTDB taxonomy): Archaea > Thermoproteota > Bathyarchaeia > 40CM-2-53-6 > 40CM-2-53-6 > FEN-987. The sequence goes on from JBEKVV010000001.1 coordinate 723,916, forward strand.
CCTCGATGACGTGAAGCAAGACGATAGGGGGGCTCTTGAAGGCGGAAAGCAAGTGCAGAGCTTTGGTGATGAGTTCTTTGCTCACCTGGTTGCCTACGGGTATTAGGATCTTCGACGAACCTGCTGAGTTGGGTTTTCCGCGTTTCGTGGTTATTCAGCGACCGATTTTCCATCTTTTTTCAGAGTGTGGATGATTACCATCGAGTTTGTTCCTCTGATTCCTTCGATTCGTTGAATCTTGTGTGTGAGCCGCCTGAACTCAACGATTGAATCGGTTTGGAGTAGGGCGACCAAATCGTACTCTCCCGTAACCTCGGAGAGGTCTACTACCTCGGGAAGCTTTTCGAGAGCGGCTGTTACTTTCTCCAATTGTTGCGCTTGAACGACTACGTTGAGGATTACCATAACTCCGCGTGGCACTTACTTTGACCTTCTAGCTATCATTACTTTCCCTGGATATTTAGATAGTATTGCCAACGCAGAATCCTCTGCGCTCTTCTCGATGTGGCGTCTCATTGTCTTGCGTTTCAGCAGTAGTATCACGTCGTTCTTTTCGGCGCCCGCTTCTTCGTCAAGGGTTTTCATGAACGGCCCTATTTCGACTCTCGGCGTAACTTGGTACCCCTCCGATCTGAGCTGCCCTGCTATTGATTGCAGGTCGTCGAGTGTCTCAGTTTGGTATTGCTTGATCTGTGAGTAATCTGACAATGTATCAGTACTCAAGGCGAGGTCCAGGGGGTCAAGGATGTTGAGTAGAGTTATGTGAAAACGCTTGTCTAGGGCTCCCCTGATTGAGGCCAGTACCTCTTCCTCGTCCTCTGGAATTCGAACTAGCACCACCGCATTCATGATATACCCGCCGGGGAGAATTCGCTTCCCTGTCTGGGTTGTCCAGATAGGCATGTGTTTCATTTTGCGGAGCGCGACAAATCCAACTACGCCTATTATGATCCATGCTGTGCCTAGGAGTCTACCGCCCTCGTGGAAAGTGAGAATCAAGCTCCAAAGGCCAGCGCACGAAATTGCCCCGACGACACTGATCAGGGGAACCGTGACTTTTTGCTTGCCGATTCTCAGATTGATCGCTCCGGGGACTTTCCATGCGCGGTAGGCGCTGGCCTCTTTGTTGCGGAGGACGATTAGACAAACGTTTACGATGATGTATGAGAGGAGCGCGCCGTAGTTGTAGAGGTCTGCAACGAAGGTGAGTTCGCCTATGAATGCGAGGGCCATCCCAATTCCCCCGAATACCAGGATTGTTCTGACAGGTGTCTTGAACCTGCGGTGGACTTTGTAGAACCATCTTGGGAGGAGGTCGAACCTTCCCATGGAGAAAACAATGCGTGACACTCCGATGACGCCTGTGTTCGTAGAAACATAGCAGATGGCGAAGCCTGTTAGGGCGACAATAGGGGCCAGGTAAGTCCCTATTACAGGAATGTGCCCCGCTATCGCACTGATTGGGTCGTTTCGTGCGTTTGCGAGGTCGGCCCACCCCATCATTCCCATGCTGAGTGCGGAGAGCCCAATTGCAAAGATGACCACGGAGATGATGGATAATTTGTTGGCTCGTGGAATCCATTTGTCTGGGCGGCGGGTTTCCTCTGCAGCTTGCGCGATCGATTCGATTCCGATGAAAGAGGTCATCGCGAGCGTAATGCCATAAACGAAATTCTGGTCCTGCACCCCTAAACTCGGTAGTGCATATGCAATGTTAGGGTGGAGTATGGGAGAGCCGAATGTGGTCACTTGACCGAGGAAACGGGCAAGGCTGAATGCGAGAACGAACCCAGAGACTAGGATAATGGCTTCGACGAACAAATCGAATGAAACTAGGATTTCATTGAACATTGAAGACTCTCTGATTCCTATGATGTTCACTGCAAGCAGCAGCAGGACAAGAGCGCCGGCGATGATGCCCAAGTATGGGATAGCCAACTTGAGGCCTAACAAGTCAACGAGAACCTGTCCCCCGATGATTCTAGGAAAGAAGAAACTAAGGTATCCTGCGGACGCGAGCGAGAATAAGGCAATGTCCACCGTATAGTCCAGCATCACCGCCCAACCTGCGATAAATCCCACCAAATCGTTGAACGCTTTCATCGCGTAGATGTGTGCGCCGCCTGCGTAAGGGTAGATTGTGGCGAGTTCAGAGTACGCGAGCCCTGTCGTAATGTAAGTAATGGAGGCGATAAGGAAGGCTAATGGCGATGCTCCGGCGGCAAAAACAGCCACGAGGCCAATTGCAACGTAAATGTCGGCGCCGACATCTGCGTAGCCCATGGCAAAGGAGCCATACCAGCCGACTTCCCGCCGCAAGGATTGTTCTTCTGTTTTTCTTGCCAAATTCTCAGGGCCGCCCTAGTGTTGTCCAAGTACAGCTCGCGCTATCGTGTTTGGGTACCCTCACATAGAGGTTGCTGCGGTTCAGGCTAAGGCCTTTATTTCTGCTCCGTAGACTCCGCAGCTCGGATCATACTTGTCTGGGCTTCACGGGTTTAGGGCTGAGAAAGATTCGTTGGGGATAATGCGGGTTCCCGAGGATTCGTATTATGGGCCCGAAACGGCGAGGGCCGTCGAAAACTTTCCAATAAGCGGGATATTGCCACTTCCCGACTTCATCCGTGCTACGGTGTTGGTCAAGAAGGCCGCTGCGAAAGCGAATGCTAGCCTCGGGCTGTTGGACAAGAGAGTTGGAGATGCCATTATGTCGGCGGCGGACGAGATTTTGCAGGGGAAGCTGATGGATCAGTTTGTTGTAGATGTTTACCAGGCGGGAGCCGGTACATCACACAACATGAACGCCAATGAAGTCATAGCCAACAGGGCAGCGGAGATACTTGGGGGGCGAAAAGGTGACTACAAACTCGTCAGCCCGCATGACCACGTCAATATGGCGCAATCAACTAACGACACCTATCCAACATTCATCCGCGTTTCATGCGCGTTGCTCTGTAAACCGTTGATTGAAGTTCTCAAGGGGCTTTGCAAAGCATTCGAAGATAAGGCGAAGGAATTCGACCACATTGTGAAGTCTGGTCGAACGCACCTACAAGACGCAGCCCCAATTCGTCTGGGCCAAGAATTCGCCGCCTATGCCAATATCGTAGCGGACGACACTACAACTGTTCAGAATGCGTTGGACAAGATTCTAGAATTGAACATTGGCGGCACAGCCGTGGGAACAGGCCTCAACGCGGACCCTCGGTATGTGGCGCTTGCAGTGAAGTACCTGAGTGAATTCACTGGCTTTGAATTTAGAGTCGCACGCAATTTTGCATCACTGATGCAGTCTATGGCAGATTTCGTCGAACTGTCAGGCGCTTTGCGAACAGTCAGCGTCGACCTGACGAAAATCTCGAACGATGTCCGGTTGATGAGCTCCGGCCCGATAACGGGAATCGGGGAGATAATCTTGCCAGCAGTCCAACCAGGCTCCTCAATAATGCCTGGAAAAGTCAACCCTTCAATCGCGGAAATGCTGAACATGGTGTGCTTCGAGGTCATAGGCAATGATCTGACCGTCTCCATGGCTGCTCAGGCTGGGCAGTTTGAATTGGACGTTATGATGCCTGTGATCGCATACGACTTGACACAGTCATTGATGATTTTGACAAACGGAATCAAAACATTCACAGAACGCCTCGTTAAAGGAATCAAAGCGAACGAGGAGAGGTGCACTTACCTACTGGAAAAGAGTGCGGGGATCGCCTTAGCCCTGAACCCATTCATTGGCTATGAGAAGGCCGCGGAGGTGGCAAAAGAAGCCCTCGCGCGAAACGTGCCATTGCGCCAAGTTGTCCTTGAGAAGGGGTTACTCACAGAGAAACAATTGAAGGAGATCCTTGACCCTTACGCCATGACGACACCAGGCGTTCATGGTAAGGCAGACAAAAAGGGATAGTAGCAGGGGCTCTGGGTTTTCTGTGCCCAGTTTAGGAATGTTGGTTGTTTATCGTAGAGGCAGCATGTGGTTGAGGCTAACTCCCGTGAAAAAGCGGATGTCAGCCTGCACTCCGACGCAAATTAGATGGTTAGGTCAAGGATTCGAAGAGGGGATTTACATCCCTGCTGTAGAAGTCTTGCTTGGTTAAGGGAGCTTCCTTGTAGGCTGGCATTCTGATGCTCAGCATGTCCTCGTATGTTGGTTCTTGGATTCGGTAAAAGATTCCAATCGGGATCCTATCGCCCCATTCGAACGAGCGGACTATTGCTTGACTTTTCTTTTCGTTGATTTCGGTGGTGTTGTTCGGGTCTTTCACCGTTCCGTCATACCCAGTGTCTTCAAGCTTGTAGAGGCGGGGTGCTTTTGTGGTCAAGTCGGCGCCGCCGTACCATTCTTTTGTGTTAATGTCATTGTACGTTGGGCACGTCTGCAGGACATCGACTAGTGCGCTTCCTTTGTGTTGTATGGCGGCTTTGAGAATTTCCTTCAAGTGCCGCACATCGAGCGCATAGCTTCGTGCTACGAAAGTGTAACTTGCACTGATCGCTGTGGCGATAGGGTTGATGCCCTCTACAATGGCTGGCGCCGGCATGGATTTGGTTCTTTGGCCTTTGGGGAGTGTTGGTGAAGCTTGACCTTTCGTGAGGCCATATACGCCGTTATCGTGCACGACGTATGTGAAGTCCAGGTTGCGTCTTCCTGTGCTTACGAAGTGCCCTGCCCCAATTCCGTACCCATCACCATCTCCGCCGACGGCGACAACTGTGAGCGCGGTGTTTGCGAGTTTGGCTCCGGTTGCTATGGGAAGTACTCTGCCGTGGAGAGTGTGAAAGCCATAGGTGTTGACGAAGTGTGAGGTCTTGCCTGCGCAGCCGATACCTGAGAAGATGGCGACGTCGTGTGGTTCCAGTTTGAGCTCGAACAATGCCATCTGAACGGCGCTTAGTATTCCGAAGTCACCGCAGCCTGGGCACCAATCGTTGTGCACTTTTGTTCTGAAGTCTTTGAGTTCAAGCATGGGCCATCACTACTTCTTTTACGTCGTTCTTAATTGCGTCTTTCACGCCCTCGTAAACTTCGTTCTGCGAGAACGGGCGGCCGTTAAATTTCAGAACCTTGTAATCCATGGTTATCCCTGTGTGCTCGCGAATCAATGCACCAAGTTGGCCTGAGTAATTGTTCTCGACCAGAATCCTCTTTTTCGCATCCGCAAGGTACTTCGTCGCTAACTCTGCTGGGAAGGGACTCATATATCGTATCTGTAGGAAGTTGCATCGTATGGCGTCTGCTTCAAGGTCTTGCATACCATCAAGAATCGCGCCTTTTGTGGAGCCCCACCCAACGAGCGTTACATCTGCTCCGCGTGGGCCGAAGAAGTTGAGCTTTTTCTCGTCCGCGATGAGTCCAGCGGCTAACGCTAGCTTGTGCATTCGCTTGTCCATCATCTTTACCCTGTTCTCCGAATTCTCAGTGATATGGCCAAATTCATCGTGCTCGTCGCCGGTAGTGTGGAAGATCCCTCCTCGTGAGCCCGGTATGCTACGCGGTGAAACACCTGATGTCGTGAACTCGTACCGTTTGTATGCGACTTTGGCGGCAAGTTCAGATTCGGTTACCATTTGACCGCGGTCGACTTTCATGTCGCTTGTATCAGGAATGGGGGCGGTTCGGTAGGTAGACGCCAAGAACTTGTCTGCTAGGACAATGACGGGCATTTGGAATCTTTCGGCGTAGTTGAAGGCGTCAAATGTGTCCTTGAAACATTCGATGGGGTCGCCGGGTGCGAGTACCATTCTTGGGAACTCTCCGTGCCCAGCATGGAGAGTAAACTGAAGGTCTCCTTGCTCGGTCCTTGTAGGAAGCCCCGTGGAGGGCCCAGCCCTTTGCCATAGAATCACAACGGGTCCTGGTGCTTCAGTGTGGCCTGCCCATCCCAGCCCTTCGGCCATAAGGGAGAAGCCTGGTCCTGATGTAGAGGTTGACGCGCGTACTCCTGCATGTGCGGCTCCTGCCGCCATGAGTATGGCTGATATCTCATCTTCGGTTTGCACGACAACTATGCTGTAGTTCCTCTGTTGGTTTTCCAGGTATTCGCTCTCATCGGTTGCAGGTGTGATTGGATAATACGTATGAAAGGCACAGCCTGCTTTGAATTTCGCTATTCCAACCGCTTGAACCCCTCTGATGACCATCATTTTCTCTTTCGATGCTATGGGGTGGAGTTTGTAGGCGAAACCGTCTTGGAAAGTTCGCTTTGTGTAGTCGTATCCGCTCTGTGCAGCATTCACATTGAGGTCACCCAGCGCAGCTTTTCTTCCAGTGAACCCTTCCCTAATTGCTTCTGCGACCTTGTCGAAGTCGTAATCAATCAATGCCATTGATGCCCCAAAAGCCACCGTGTTGGTCATAACTTGGTATTTGCTCAGCTCATGCTCGTGCCCCGACTCTTTCAGGGCGCTAATGAGTACATCCAGGTAGGGCATAGGGTATAGGTTAACGTCAGGTCGGCCGATGTCTTCCGGTTTAAGCTTCAGGGACGCGTCATAAATGATTCCTCCACCTGGGCTCACTTCGTTTTTGTGGCCGCTGTGTGTTGGGAACTCCTTGTGGAGGTCTCCAAAGAGTGTCTCCTTATCCAGTGCGATTAGGAGGTCGATCCAGTCGACGTGTGATCGAATTTCCTTGTCCGAGGCTCGGACTCGGTAGTAGCTGTGTTCTCCCTTAATGTTGGAATGGTACTCGATATTGGCGAACACGTGCAGGCCGCCGCGAGCGCACGCTCTGGCGAATGTTTCCGCGACGGAGTTAATTCCACTGCCTTGTGGTCCTCCTATGACCCAAGTTAAGTTGTTCTCTTCAGGCAGTTCTCATACCCTCTTGCAGTTTGCCACTATTCTGTCGGCTATTAGGTTTGCGAGGCCTAAAACTTCACCTCGTTGCGTTCCAAGGGAGAGTGTCGTTTGGGTCGAGTGCGACATACAATGGATGATTTGGAGGGTCATTCTCCGACTATTTGCAGGTCAACTTCTCTCCGCGATCGTGGTCCGTCCAATTCGACTAGGAAAATGTTCTGCCATGTTCCGCGCACAAGCTGTCCCCTAGCGATTGGGAATGTTCGTGAGTGCCCGATGAAGGCGGAGGCGAGATGTGCATCAGCATTGTCGTCAATTGCATTATGTGCATATGCGCCGGATTGCGGAAAGAGGTCGCCGAGCTTGCTAAGAATATCCCTTACCAGTCCATTTTCGTTTTCATTGGCGATTATTGCGGCGGTTGCATGCGGGGCACTTACAAGGCATATGCCACTAGCAACGCCTGCCCGCTCAACGAAATCTATGACCGTGTCGGTGATATCGATTAGTTGCCTTCTTTCTGAGGTTTTGATCGCTAGTGCCTTACTTACGACGACCGTGGTGCCGCACCTACGGCTTACACTAGTGCCACAACGAGGAGAAAAAGAGATTGAAAGAGGGGGGAAGTCGTGCCAGGTTTACATTCTGGCTTCGTGGGCTGGTATGGGTGGTAGCTCGGGGAAGCGTTCCTTCATCTTCTGCTCTGCAACTATGTTTGCCTCTGAGAGTATCTTTTGTGATTCTTCACTGGAGGAGTCCACTGCGAACCCTGTTTCGGTGGTTTCTCCCACTTCAACTGCCAGCCCCTCTAATGTCTCGTTGACTTCGGACAGTTCTAGCGACACCTCTGGCATGACGCCCTCGAGTTGCGATTTCAGAGTCTTTACTACGTTCGCTACCGGAAGCATTGTGTTGGCTATGTCGCCGAACTCGCGAATCGTGTCCAGCCTTAGGGTCACTTGTTCGAGTGCTAATTCGCTGTGGAGGACGACTTTGGCCATTTTCCTGAGTTCAGCGCATTCGTTGGCGTACATGGATGCTAGTTGCGTGTTTTTTCCCTGCACTGCGAGGACGCACTTCCCATATAGCGCTTGGTCGCGTTGTTGCATATGGTAAGATGTGCGTTCCAGTTTGCGCTCTTGAACTTTCAGTTTGAAGAGGCATTCGTTGACTCGCTGTCTGATTGGCGTGGGGTGTACTGCTTCTTTGATTCGGCTTGTCCAAGGCTTTCTTTCTTTAAACATTCATTCTATCCCCCCTATGCAAGCATTACATCCTTCCGGTCCTGGCTGTGTGTGTTTTCGTGTTCACTGGCGAGAATTTTCAAGAAGTTGCCAAGACGGCCTTCCTCTAGGGTGCGGATTATGGAGCCAGTGTACTCGATTCTGATGTTTAGCGATCGGAGTTTCGTCATCAGTTTTTCGATCTCTGATTTGTTCTTTCCCACGAGGAAGACTAGGCTTTCGGGTTCGCCGAGTGAGCTTACGACCTTAACCGTCTGAGGGATGGCAGCGATCTTCTCGATTATGTCATCCCTTTCAACGTCGCGCGGGAAGCTTGCGCCGACCAGTATTTGCTCAGCGACCCCCAGCTTCTCTAAGTCGATGTCTGCAGTGTATTCCTTGATTATGCCTGCTTTCTCGAGTTTGTTCACCCGGTAGGCGACTACGTTGGGGTGAAGGCTCAGTTTTCTGCCAATTTCAGCGAAGGAATATTTGGCATTCTCTACAAGTTCCGCCAGGATTTTGAAATCTGTTGAATCAATCATCTTGACTTCATCTCAAAGTGCCTTGTAAGTTTCAAACCAACGGTCGTAGGAGATTAGCATCTGTTGTGACACGCTAGGCCTACGATTTTGGAGAATCTCATCAAAATCCTCCATTGTTATGGCCCGAGCTTGTCCCTGACCTTTCGAGGAACTCCTCTCGAAAACTTCACGAACAACTCGACTCTGGGCATCCCGGAATATCTCCCGGAAGTCACTGCCCGAGTATCCCTCGGTTTTTTGGGCTAGTATTCCCGCGTCTACGTCTGGGGCTAGCTTGAGGTCCTTCGCGTAAATCTTGAACAGCTCGCGCCGTGCCTCATGTGCGGGGAGTGGGACGTAGATCCGTTTCTGAAAACGTCTTATGAATGGCCCGTCAAGAGCCCATGGCTTGTTGGTCGCCCCGATCACGTAAACGTGGCTCGGGCGATTCTTGTCGAGCACGCTATCCATTTCGCCGAGGAATTGGTTCCTTGTCCTGACCTCTCCGCCTACCTCATCAGCTCTGATGCCGACAAGAGAGTCGATTTCATCGATGAAAATAATGCCCGGATGTCCCCCTTCTGCTTCTCGGCGCGCGTTGCCGAATAGTTCCGCCACATTCTTCTCGGATTCGCCCAACCATTTCGACATTATGGAGGCAGCATCGACACTGTAGAAAGCTGCATCAATCTCGGTGGCTATGGCGGCCGCCAGAAGGGTTTTGCCACATCCAGGTGGACCGAAGAAGAGAATTCCTCTAGGCCATCCGAGGGGGAACAAGTCTGGTCGCTTTACGGGAAAAACAATTGCTTCTTCAATTGCTTTCTTTGCATCATGCAAATTGGCGATTTCGTTCCATTTGATGTTGGGCTTTTCTGTTAGGATTAGCTGTTCGAGTTTAAGTGGGGCTTTCGAGTTTGTGGTTTGACTGCCCTCAAGGTGGCCGTTCTGCTCTTTGAGCTCCCTTATCCTGCGTCTGCAGCTTTCAACTTGTTCAAGGAAGAATCGGTTTTGGGGGGCCTCAGGGTAGAGAGCGCAGAGTTTGAGAAGTATCTCAATGGTCCGTTCGTAGCGGTTGACGGCATTGGTCTTGGTTCCCTGTTTGTCGAACTTGATGGCCTCATTGAGGAACTTTACTGCCATCTGCTCGAGTTCTTGGGAAGCCGAGATTTGCAATGCCATTCATCTTCAGCTTCTTTGATGCCTATTCAATTACGATTTTTCCAGTGTCCCGAAGTTTCTGGAGAGCAACTTTCACGTCTTCTGGTGACCTTCCGAGATCGCCGGCGCATGTTTGGATGCTCAGCTCGCCATCATGTTTCTTCGCATAATCGATGATGCGTTCTTCAATGTCACCATCAAACCCAGCAGCGTTCGATGCCGGCTCCAAGGTTGGTCGGGAATAGTCGAAATTGGGCTCAATTGTCGGAAGCTCGGGGAAGTGGTCGCGCAGTCTCTCTTCAGCAATTTGACTGGTCTCTGCCAAAACCTTCTTCGCCTCGTCGTCGCTAGCCTCAATGGGTAGATCTGTTGCCGTTATCTCCCCTGTTTCATTACTGAGGTCGCCTAGCATTTCGTTGATGCCCCCTAATTCGTTGGCAACTTGTGGGACGATTCCTGCAATCTTTGACTTCGTTTCCTTAACGATCCCCATAACCGGCGCCATTTGCGCCATGATTGTGCCAAACTCCTCGACAGTCTCGAGTCTGAGAATTACCTTCTCCAAGGCAAGCTGGCTGCCTAGAACGACCTTGGCGATTTTCCTGATCTCTGCGCATTCATTTGCGTAGATTTTCGCATGCGCCGCGTCATTTGATAATTGTGCACCCACGCACCTTTGGAAGAGGTCAGTGTCTCTTTGGCGTAGGCGTGAATACATGTGTTCGAGTTTTTCTTGTTGTGCACGAAGCCTGAATGATGCCTGCTCCACGCGCTCCTTCAGACCAATTGGGTGCAGTTTGTCCTCGAATTTCTTGATTATTGAGAACGTAATCACGCTCTGTCTTGCGAAGCTACGCTGACTCTTTCATCTTGATGACTACAACATCAGGAACTTTCGGGGGAGCTTCGGTCGGTTCTGTGGGCTCTTGGACCTCCAGAGAGGCTATTTCCTTGAGGTATTCCCTTGTGTTCTCGACGTCTTTCAATTCTTTGCGAGCAATTTCGAGCCCCGCGCGGATGGATTCAGTCACTGCATGATAGGTTTGTTCACTTACCTCGGACGAAGTGAAAAACATCTTGTCGTTAGTTAGTGCGGTTTGGAGGCTTCGGATTTGCTTTTCAAGTCTGCCCTCGACTTGCTTCAATGTTTCTGTTAATTCCTCTCGTTTTGCGAGAATCTCTTTGTTTAGGTCCTCGTAGCTGCCACGAAGTTGGTTAAACTCTGACTGCTCGATGTCACCGTCTTTGAAGAGGAGTTGGAGCGCTTGATTGCGTCGTTTGATGATAACGTGTTCCCTTCTCAAGTCCTCAGCTTCGACGCGCCACGTCTCTAGAAGCACCGGATGACCATTAACTACTCTAACCGAGTTTATCGGAAACTCATTGACTTCGCCGCTACTTTGTGCGATTTGGATGGATTGAACTTCGTCTTTGATGTCAGCCGCGAGCCCCACGAGTTTGCCGGTGGGCCGTCCCATAGCGTCCTCGATGGTCTGCCCAAGGTACTTTCCGATTTCCTCAACAGTCAAGGTCAACCTAGCACAAGACCCCTTAGTGTGAAAGGCCTGCTTCGCCAACTCTTGTTGGGCTGAAACCGTTCGCCGGTAGCTCTGGGAACCGATCTTTCATGTGCTGGTCCGCGATCGTGTTAGCTTCTCCTAGAATCCTCTGCGCTTCTATGCCTGATGCTTCAACGTCGTAGGCTGTGCCAGTAGTTTCGCCGACCTCGTCTACGACATTACTTAGAACCTCCCCGATTTGGCTAAGTTCGAAACCGACTTCTGGAATGACACCCGTGATTTGGTTCTTTATTGAATGTACGACGCTGGCCACTGGGGCCATCATTCGGGCGACGTCGCCGAATTCCTCGATCGTTTCAAGCCGTATTGAGACCTGCTCCAAGGCCAATTGGCATTGAAGAGTGACTTTAGCCATTTTGCGCACTTCTGCGCACTCATTCGCGTACATTGCGGCTCGCGCCGTATCGTGGCCCATCTGAGAACTAACACATTTGTTGAAAATGTCTTTGTCGTGCTGTTGCATTCGGATTGTTGCCGATTCGAGTTTGTTCTTCTGAACTCTTAGTCTGTAAAGGGCTGAAGCAATCTGTTCCTTTACCGGTACCTTATGGTGGAACCTTCCGCTCATTCTGGAGACTAGGGGTTCGGATGGTTCTCTATCCCAGTCCTTGAGAAATCCGCTATTCAATGTCCTGACCTCCAATTTGTGGTTGCAACAATTCTTGTCGTCGGTTGTCCGTACGAGAACGAATGCTATTCAAATTTCGTGCAAGAAAGCTGTCAAGAATCGGTGAGCCAACGAAATTAGTTTCTCATAATCAGCAGTCACGAAGCCTATTTGTTCAGCATTCTGACTTCAAACAGAATAGAAAGGAGTTGAAAGTCTCTGAACGCTAGACCTTTCATGTACGAGATATGTTGAAACCACTATGCTCTCTATCGAATCAACGAAAGTCAGCCAATTGCCATGTTCTACCAACAAAAACCGATGAAAACAGCAGAAAGACGGTCGTTTAGGCTCCGGAGTGATCATTACGCGTGCTTCTCCAGCTTGATCTCGATTGTTGAGACATTTCTCGAGTCGCCTCCTTCACCTAACCCCTGAGTACCAATGCTGATTCCCGAAACTTTCAATTTGCCGCCGAAGAACCAGCTTCGTGCACACCTGCGCTTTCGGAGGACTAGTGGCAGAGTTGTGCTATGTTGGAATGATTTTGAACGGGAACATGAAGTAGAAAGCCAACAGCACCACGCCCAAGTAGAACGCCAAAACGAGCTTGGGCGGGTTCTGGTCTGCAATCATGTGGGCAATGACTGCGCATACTGCCGGCATTGGGAGCAGGAAATAGAATAGGTAAGTGACCCGGTGCCCGATTATGACCAGCGGAAGGTAGGCCATGTATGCGACTGCGAACCATACGACAGAGAACAGTGTCAGGTTGCTCTTTTGTTGGTAGTAACTGTAGCCTGCATAGAGCATTGCAGGGATGGTGAGGTACAGGATCGCGGGGTTCAAGGCCCCCGTGAAAGAGACAGAGGTGAAGCTTCGAGTCACGTTACCTGCGGTCACAGCCACATTAACGGTCAGGTAGGGTATCTGCACTTGATTTAGGAGCCACTGCCAAGGACAACTGATAATCCCGTTCGGACACGAAGAGACGAGCCCAGCAGAGTAGTTCAAGATGAACTGAACATGACTGAGAGGGTTTGAGTACCCGCCCCAAAACCTGTCGAGCACAGTAAGTATCCCAAGAAATGCGACAGCGAAGACTGCAACATACTTCTCAAACCAACCAAATAGTGACCCCCATGATTTCGCTTCTCGGTCTGTTGTGATGAATTTGGCCACTTGCATTATGATGATTATTATGAAACCGAAAACACCGTTGATTTTTGTCAGTGTGCTCAGCGCCATGCCGAGGGCGCTCAGGTAGGTGTGGCCAGAGAAGTACCAGTAGAAACCTAGCAACATGAAGGTTAGAGTGAAAATGTCCAAGGTTGCGATTCGGCTTTGGACGAAAATCAGGTTGTCGAAAGAGAAGAGGAATGTTGCGACTATTGGAACGATAGGGTAGGTCGCCAGTCGCTTCATGAGCAGGTAGAAAACGAGAATTGCCAGGGATCCGAAGATTACGCTTGGAATTCTCCACCCGAAACCATTGTCGCCGAGGAAGTGCATTGACAGGGCGATCAGGAGTTTTGCCAGTGGGGGATGTTCATGGTTGGGGTCAATTCCGATGGGCGCGTTCTGGTACGGTGGTAAGCCGTTGCTGCCCTTGCTCTGTGGCAGGCCGAGAACAACGCGAGCCACGTTGACGTAGTACCATTCATCGAATATCAGTGACCCGTTTGGTTTGTCCAACCAAAGGAGGCGGAGGATCACATCGACGACGAGAAGGATCAGAAACATTCGGTCATAGATGTTCTTGAAGTTCAAGTCTAGCTTGATGGCTCGAAGTGAGAGCCCCGCCGGTTCTGCCGGTGCTCCAGTGCTCAATTGCCTACATCCTTTCGCTTACTTCTATCCCAAGCAACCGCAACGAATTGCGCAATGCAACTTGAACTGCTCTGACCAGTATAGCCCTTGCGTTCTTAACGTTCTCTTCTGCGTGAATTACGTCCACTTTCTCGTAATATTCATGGAACTTTTCGGCCAGGCTACTTGAGTAGTTGGCCAACTCCTCTGGTTTTAGTTGATCGGCAGCTTCCTGGAAGGCGTCTGGCATTTGGCCTACCTTGAATATGAGAAGGTGTTCAAGGGGATGAGTGAGAAGTGAGCAATCCGCCTTTTCCGGAACCTTGCCGAGTTTTCTAAGTATGCTGCCCGCCCTAGTGTAGGCGTAGTTGATGGATGGGCCACTGTTGCGCTCCAGGCTCAGGACACGGTCCCATGTAAACGTCAAGTTCTTTGTACTACTCACGGTCAACATTGCGAACTTGATGGCTCCAAGTGCTATTGATTGAATAACATTCTCTGCTTCATCTTTCTCCAGCTCTTCTTTCCTTCGAGCCATGGTCTGGCCCACTCTGGCCTTTGCTTGGTCAACGACTTCGTCTAAGGAAATGAAGTGTGCCCTTCGTTTTGACATCTTCATTCCGGGAAACTCAACTAATCCGTATGCGTAGTGAACTAAGTTGCGGGCTGCATCGTGTTCTCCTAGTGCATACAATGCGAGCCGGATTTGTAGCTGGGGCAGGGACTGCTCGCGTGCGATTACGTTGACCACTTTGTCAGAATCAGTGAACTTGACCAGTGTGTAAGCAATGTCTCGAGTGGCGTATAGGGTGGTTCCGTCGCTGCGGACCAATGTCAGGGGCGGTACTTCGTACGTGAGTGAGAGCCCGAATTGTTCGCGGAGTGAGTAGGCGTCAACGATGGCGTTTATGTCCAACGAGTATGAGGTGCCTTCGCTTCTCGCGAAGGGCAGTTTGAGAAGGCGCTTCACGGCATCTTCCACCCTGCCGTCCCAGAGAAGTTGGCTCTCCCAGTCCCAAGTGTCGAAGGTGATGCCTATCTTGGAGAGGCTGGTCTTGATCCCGTCCAGGCATGGATTAGCAACGCCGTGAACGAGCGTGACTGTCTCTTTGTCTCCTTCTTCGTACTTCTTTCCAATTTGTTGAATAGTTTTCTCTGGGTCGGGGTCTTCCTGAACAGCTTTTAGGACTCTTTCGAGGATGTCTTTGTCGGTTGATTCCAGCTCGGCCGCTATTGCGACCCATTCGTCAAGGTTTCTTTGAAGTTCAAGCCGCTCTTCAGAATCAACTGAATCGGCGCCTAGCTCTTTCAACTTCTTTCTTGTTGTCTGGATTTGTACTGCGCAATTGGTGCTTGCGTATAGTCGCCCAAACCAATGGTCAACCTTGCCCACCGGTTTCGGTTGCTCCAGTAACCTGTACCCGTAGGCGAGGATTGAGACTTGCCTGCCAACATCGTCAACATAGAACCTTCTGTTGACTTTGTGGCCGCGGCCCACAAGCAGGCGAGCCAGGGTGTCCCCGAGTATTGAGTTTCTTGCGTGGCCCATCGTGATTGGACCGCTGGGGTTGACGCTGGTGTGCTCGACTGAGATTCTGGCCGGTTGATCCACCTTCTCAATGCCATAGCCAGCATCTTCCATGGCAGCTGCCTCAAGTATGCGATTTCCAGCGACAGCGTAATTGAGCCTGAAGTTCGCGTACCCGCCAACAGCTTCCACCGATGCGATGTACGTGCTCTCCCCGACTTGGATCTCTTTTTCAATCTTCTTGGCGGTTTCTTGCGGCGAGAGTTTCGATTCTTTGGCTATGTCAAAGGCGATGGATGAGGAAAGTTCCCCGAATTCTAGGGTAGGGGGGACTGCCATGCGGGGTATTCTTTCGCTCCAACTTGGGTAAACTTTCTTCAGTGCGAAGTCGAGTGCCTGTGTGCATTCATTCCTGAATTCTTGAAGAAAGTTAGTCAAGATGATCTGTGGTCCAAGTTGGGTTCCCGGTATCGCTTATTTCGTTTCCTAGATGTGCTTCCATGCTATGAAATTAGCGACGTCTTCAATGGGGGCGTTCAGCCCTTGTGAGAACGCAGGATTGAAGTTCCACGGCCAGGAAAACCTTTGATTTGGTAGGAAAAAACCGGAAGTAACCGCTCAGTGCAGGTTTGTTTCCTTGCAGTTTCACGAACAGGGGCTATTTTGGGCAAGAAAAACATGTGTGCATGAGTTCTCGGTGATGCCCATTCGGTTTTTCTTGCTTATGAAGCTCCAGCGCTCATTTGGGCTATAAGCGCCTAAATCGTAGTGACTATTTGTGACGTGTCTCGTGGGCGGGTAGCCTAGCCTGGATAGGGCACAGGCCTCCGGAGCCTGAGGTCGGGGGTTCGAATCCCTCCCCGCCCGCCAACTCCCAAGCCGTATTAGGGCAGGGTTCTTGCGTAAGCTGTCCTAGATTGGAGGTGGCAGGGAAACTGAGTTTCAGGGTAGAGTGAATAGTGCGTGTTTTGGAATCAAAGTCTCTGCCTAATCTGATGTCCCTTGTTCAGTCGTCGATTTTGTGCCTCCTCGAAAACCTTGAACCAAGACGGATGTTTGCCCACAAAGTCAACAAAGTGCTCCATACGATTTATGGTATCCTCGTGGACGTGGTGCTCGATGCCTTCCGCGTCCAATTTCGTGGTTTTCTCTCCGACGCCCAGAATAAGAAGGAATCTGATTATTGTGATGTGCTTCTGTTTAATGAACCGCGCCATCTCCTCTCCTTTGGCGGTGAGTCTAAGACCGCGGTACCGTTCATAGACAATGAGTCCCATTCCATCCAATCTTTGAAGCATGTTCGTGACACTAGGAGTCTTGACGCCCAAACGTTCCGCAATGTCCGTTGATCCGGCGTAGCCTTTTGTCTGGACGAGGTCATATACGACTTCAAGGTAATCTTCAACTCGTGTGAGGTCGAAAACTGGGTTCAGTCGCGAACTGTGAGTCATCACATTGGCACTTCCCATACTGATGAGAAAAGCAGGTAGGCATTAAGCTCAATGATTATGGCGGCTGAAATCAAAGCTGGGACCAGTGTGATTGTTCTGCTGACGAATCCTTTCATCATTTTCTCATCCCTTATATCTCAACAGCCTTCTGGTTTCGCCATCATTGTCACTGGTCAGTTTCTTCTCAGCAAGCCAATTTATTGCAGCGTAGCGTAGACAAGGTACAGATGATAGGCGCCATAAGCGCCTAGAATAATAGCCTGCAGGTAGACGCTAGATTGAGCGACAAGATAGTATATCAGGTACGTGTTTAGCGCCACAATTACCGTCCCGGTTAACAAAGCGAGGAATGTGGTTAAGCGTTTGTTAACAAGCGGGCCCATGAGGTCCTTCTTGGCGGTGAATGTTATCAAAGGTATCATGGGTAACGCGATCATCAGGCTGAGCAGTACTTGGCTGTAGACCAACAGGAACAGCGGATCGAAACCTAGGAGCACCGCTATCGTCGTTGGGAAAACGTTGATAACTCTCGTAATAATCCGCCTGACGGTTTTGTTTACTTTTGTTCCCAGTAACCCGTCCATGATCGCTTGGCCGGCTAATGTTCCGGTCGTCGAGGAGGCAATGCCGCTGCATAGCAGCGTCACAGCGAACATAATGGCGGCAAGCGATCCGTAGATGGGTATCATTATGCGATACGCCTCGTCTACTGCTGATATGTTGCTGAACTTCGGGTAGAAGGCCTGGGCGCTCACGATCAGGATGGCCGCATTGACCATTCCGGCGATCGTGAAAGCAACGAGGCATTCGCCGGTATGGAGCTTCAACAAATGTTTCTTTTCTTCACCGGTTCGGTCCGCCACTTTATCCCTAGTCAGCGTGGAATGTACGTACAGTGCATGTGGCATAACGGTCGCGCCGATGATGCCAACTATCAAGACTATGTTGTTGGGGTTAAGATCTGGCGAGACGAAGGCGTGAACAAGTTGAGTTACGTCTAGGCCGGTCACTGCAACTTCGTATAGGAAACCGACGCCGATGATCGATATGAACACCATGAAGAAGTATTCGAGTGACCTGAAACGTCGCGATGTCAGAGCTAGGAGAATTAGGATGTCAGCGGCTCCGAATAGCGACGCGTAAAGTAGGGGCACGTGGAACAGTATGTTCAGTGCGATGACAGTGCCCAGGTACTCGGCGAGGTCGGTGGACGCGACTGCAGCTTCGGCCCCAATCCAGTTCAGAAAAATGTCAAACCTTCTTCTGCTCGACTTCTTAAGAGACTCTCTGACGAGTCCCGCCAAATCATTGCCCGTTGCTATTCCTAGCTTTCCTGAGAGATACTGGAGGAACATCGCCATGAAATTCGCCATCCAGACAACCCAAAGCAAACCGTAGTTGAAAGCCGCACCCGCCTGTATGTCTGTCCCGTAGTTCCCTGGGTCCATGTATGCCATACTGGTAATCAATGCCGGACCGGCGAAGATGAAAAGTGCACGATACTTGCTAACGAATCGCCTGATCTGCAAATTTAGATGAACCTAACTAATCTAGAAGCTACTATTTTACATAGCCAAGTCAAGCTTTAAGTCTTTAGTTCTTTGCTTTGCCATTAGCAAGATCAGCACAGCATCCGATCCCGCCCGCCATTTGGCTTTGTGTGATGGGGTAGAGGTTTTGTGCCCAAAGGCTTTCCAATAGGGCATTTAGATTGACCAGGTGGAAGAGACCGTAGTCGTTTTATGGCAAGAAAACGATGCTCAAATGCTGTGGAAGTGAGCCCATGCTATCCGCTCAAGAAATAGCGTATTTGAAAACCCAACGTCTTGCAAGGGTTGCAACTGCATCTCCAAACGGAGACCCCGAGGTTTCGCCCGTGGCCTTTGAATTCGATGGCGAGTATTTCTACGTCGGAAGTCATGACCAGTCTATTTTCTTCAGAACCAGACGGTACCAGAACATCAGGAAAGGCAACGCCAGAGTTTCATTTGTTATAGACGATTTGGAATCGGTGGACCCCTGGAAGCCGCGTGGGATAAAAGTCCGGGGAACTGCCGAGGTCGTAGAACACAAAGGAATTTTCGGAAAAGGAAGTTATCTCCGTATCACTCCGCAGGTTTCGGTAAGTTGGGGAATTGAACCGGCGAAAGAGGGGCAATGGGCATCAAGGAAGGTGCATAATCGATGAGTGCTCAAGACAGGCCCAAAGGCGAATTCTAACCGGACAGGCAACACAGTCACCCGGCTTGGGTGATTAGATGAAGAAAGAAGACTTAACTATCCTAAGTTATCGTTGCGGTGCGATGGATTTTGCCGCGCACGGTCGCACTGATAAGGGGAGACGGAACAGGGCCTGAATTAATTGAGGCCACACTAAGAATTCTGAAGGCTGTCGGTACATCGGTGAATTTTGTTGAGTGTGCTGCAGGTTTCGAATGGTGGCAAACCCATGGCGGTTCCACACTCATCCCTGACGATAGTTGGAAGATAATTGAATCCGCTGATGCTTGCTTGAAAGGCCCCACCACAACCCCCGCAGGCCCAAACACCCCACGGAGTGTCGCTGTCTCAATCCGTCAAAAGAAAAACCTCTACGCAAACATTCGGCCAGTTAGAACCTTCCGAGGCACCAAGCGCCCCTTGGGCGACGTTGAGCTCGTCTGCGTCCGCGAAGCCACCGAAGGGCTCTATTGCGGAATCGAACACCGGCTATCGAAGGATGTGGCCATTGCGTTTCGGAAGATTACCCGCGAGCCGAGCGAGAAGCTATGCAAGACCGCATTCGAAGAGGCCAAACGGCGTGGTTGGAAACATGCTTTCGTCATAACCAAGCAAAACATTCTAAAGGAAACTGATGGCCTGTTCATGGACGCTGCAAACAACGTTCACAAGAAGTACCCAGAGATTGACATGCAGGAATATTTTATCGACAATTTCGCACAACAGCTCGTCAAAAACCCCCAGAGGTTCAACCAAAGCGTAGTCTTCGGAACCAACCTCTTCATGGACATCATTTCCGAAGAAGTCTCAGGGCTTGTGGCAAGTATCGGCTGTATTTATTCCGCTAACTTTGGCGACGACTATGCGATGTTCGAGCCCGCCCATGGTAGTGCCCCACAATACAAAGGCCAGGACAAGGTGAACCCTACCGCCACCCTTCTAGCAGGAGCCTGGATGGTCGACTACCTTGGCGAGAAGAAGAAAGCCGAAGCCGTATTCAAAGCCACGGAAGAAGTCATCGCCGAGGGAAAGAAAGTCACCTACGACTTAGGCGGCACCGCCAAACTATCTGAAATGTCTGTGGAGATTGCCGAACGAGCTAAGAAATTGGTGTAGGAAAGCGCAGCGGTCGCCTCAGCCATAACTCTGAATTGTATGCTGATTCGTGACGAAGAACATACAACTCATCCCTTGACCACAGTGTGGATTTCCTCCAAGAAGACTTTACTTGGCAACCACATCTTTCCCCCACGTTGCGTTGCCCTGCCTGATTTTTCAGGAGTTGGGCGACTAGATGGTGCCACCGAAGCTCAAGTAAAGCAGAATGGCGTTTAACGCTATAATGAATATGACAAAAACGGCTGCAATAATCGTAGTCCGCTTTTTGTTGACGAATTCACCCATCAACTTCTTGTTCCTCGAAAGAACCAGGAGTGGTACGAGTGGGAGAGGGAGTAGCAGGCTGAGGGCAACTTGGCTATAGACCAGAATTGCCAAAGGCTCGATGCCGGCAAGAATTGCTAGGACTACAGGAATCGTGTTGATTAATCTGGTCACTATTCTGCGCGCCCACAGGTTGACCCGCCGGCCTAACATGCCTTCCATAATGGCTTGACCGGCAATGGTTCCTGTAGTTGAAGAGGAGAGGCCTGAAGCCAGCAAAGTTATTCCGAAGACAATGGCGGCCACCGGGCCAAACAAAGGTTCGAGGGTCAAGTACGCGTCTTGAATGGTGGCCACCGCTATTCCGTGAGTGGAAAAGGCAGCGGCAGCCATGACCATGATGGCTGCGTTGACCAATCCTGCAAAGGTGAACATGATTATGCTCTCTACAGTATGAAGACGCAAAACGCGCCGCTTCGTCTCGACACTTGGTGTTGTGATCTTGTCATTGGCGAGAGCCGAGTGTACGAAAAGAGCGTGCGGCATGACAGTCGCGCCGACAACCCCGACCGCGAGAAGAATTCGGTCCGTGGACCATAGATTCGGAACAAATGACCCAGCAAGCACGGGACCCAAGGCAGGAGCGGTGATGAAGATTTCGAAAACGTACCCAATACCTATTGTGGAGACGAGCGTCATGAAGAAGTACTCTAGACGTCGGACGTTTCCGCCGGTCACCCCCAACACGAGCACGACGTCCACGACTGAGAGGAAGGTTCCGTAAAGCAGGGGTATTCTGAAGAGCAGATTCAGCGCAATCACGGTCCCTAAGAACTCTGCTAGGTCCGTCATGGCGACGGCGACTTCAGCCGTAAGCCAATACGGTATGACGTAGATTGGTTTCTTCAGGTGTATCCGCATTAGTTCCGGGAGCGAGTGGCCTGTGGCTATGCCAAGTTTACCGGAGAGGTATTGGAGTAGCATGGCCATTATGCCTGCGAGCCAAACGACCCAGAGCATGCTGTATCCGTAGGTTGCTCCCCCGCTGATGTCTGTGCCATAGTTGCCTGGGTCCATGTACGCAACGCTGACAATGAGGGCGGGGCCGAAGTAGGCCCAGAGGTCACGCCAAAAGGGTCTCGTTGATTCGACTTGGGTGGACCCAGATTGTGTCATTCTTTGATTGGCCTCGAAGCATGACCATTCTCCAACGTAAGGCAATCTTCCGACGTGGAGAAGCTAGACTAGGGGAACCGTGAGGTTCTAATAAAGCTGGACCGCCCCCCGAGCCTACTGAATATCATTCCAAAGCAGAGGGTTTCCATCCAACTGCAACCAGATGTATCTTGAAAGATGATAATGCATATTTGCAGGTGGCTTCGATATCGCACTAGAGAACATTGACGACACAGGAATCGAAGAGAAAAGAATTCTCTGACGATGAAGTCGAAGCAATTATGGATATGCACGAGCCTGGAAGCCAAATCACGATCAGAGAGATTCGAGAGACGATACAGGAGAACCCGCTCTTGGTTACCGGTCTCGTTTTCGCTTTCGGTTTGCTTGTAGGCGTTTCGCTCTCTTCTGGCCGAAGACGCCGTTGAAGGCCCAGTCATCCTAGTCAATGGTCATCTTGATTTTAGGTGGCTCTTGAACCACCCGTGTTCACTGCCAGCCAGCATGAAGGTAATCTTTTATCCACTGGATAAACACGTACCGTTCGGCGAAAGGTTTGTCGAAAGACAAAGAGATGCAAGAGATCAAGCACTTGGAAGAGTACGTGAAGGACCTCACGAAGGACGTGGACAAGAATTTGGCCGACCTGAAGGTTCAGCTTAACGATGTTCGACGGGTGGCGACTCGGACCTTCGCACGCAGACCAATGTTGGCTCTCGCCGTTGTATTCGTTGCCGGTATGGCTTTCGGTGTGGCCTTATCAAAATCAAAGGACTAGGCGCAAAAATTGCCGGACAAAGAAGAAAAAAACAGGACAACCTTCGTAGACAGGCTCCTTGAAATTGTGCTCCGACAAGCCCTAGGCGCTGCCACCAAGACAGCCGAACGGATTGTGAAGCGGACACTCCGTCTGGTCGGACTCGTCCTTGCAGGGATAGTCATTGTGGTCCTTGGGGTTGCTTTTCTGGCGGTTGGCGCGGTAAGATGGCTGGCCGTTCTGATGCCAGGCTGGTTGGCTTGGGCAGTCGTGGGCATCGTCTTATTTCTGATCGGTATAACGCTAACGTTAGCAGCGTTGGTTAGTTCCAGGAACTAGACGCGGAAAGAAACGTAACGAGCACTTGAAGATAAAGGGACCTGTCCATTCAGGGCTCATTCCGATATAGAAAACCCTCGAAAAACTGCTCGTCACAATAGCTGCTGGCAGTCACTCGTGGGGTTCACTGGATAGGAACTTCACAAGTTTGCCTGCTCCAAGCTTTTCCGCTACGATCTTACGCTCCTCTTCGTTGAGGGGTTTGTACTTGAGGTGCGTATCGGTAACGCCAACATATCGGCCTGCAACAACGTAGGCATTAGCGTTCTTCTCTTTGTAGATGGTGATTGGCTTGTGGACGGCCGCGGGGTCAGTTCCGGCGTAGAGGTAGGTCGTCGAGTCTTCAAACTTCAGCTTATCCTCAATCTTGAGGAGCACAAGCTGCGAGTCGTCAGCTTTCATGGAGCAGCCAGCCTCATACCCATACCTAAAACCCTTGCGGGCCAGTGTGGTGGCAGCGAAGTTTTAGTTGGAGCCGGGGATGGGAATTGAACCCACATCAGCGAACGCTGCTTCTATACTGCGGGTTGCGGCAAGCTTGTATCTACTGCAGCCCGCCGCCTGAACCGTTCGGCCTTCGGTGATCCTTAGGCAAGGCCAAAGGACCAACCCCGGCATTCGCCCCGGCAATAGAACCGTTCACACACAAATCTCTAATCAACCTTTCCAATGTATAGAACTCGTGTACTAGCCATGGCTTCTGACCAGCGTGAGCATAATCAACTGTTTTTCAGACTTTGTTCTGACCACCTTTCCATCGAAGCCATTCCGAAAGGACACGTTAGGATGAATTTCGACCAAATCAAAGAAGCCCCTCTCCCGAATTATGAGCTGCTAATGTGGACTCCGCAATTTGTGGTCCTCAGAAACATGAAGGGGCACGAGATTACTGTGAGAAAAGACGGCCGAATGGTCATCCGCAAGGCTGTTTCTGAATCCGCCGCCAGAACCTCGGCAACTGAAACTTGGGACATCCTGCTAAGCAGAGATAGGTAACCTATCAGACCGTAATTACCCGGGCATTTTCAATGTCTCGTCGCACCATAGCCTCAAGATCCAAAGCTCCCTCAACCTCGGCAAGCCTGTCACGTCTGGCAGCGGTGCTCGGGTTGCTTGTGGGAACGCCGCAAGTTGCGACTCCTGGGCGAATTGACGTCTCATATGTTCCAATTGCTTCCGCGTATCGAACAATCTGCTGCTTGTTCATGCCCACTAATGGCCTGAGTACGGATATTTTGTTCAAAACGCAGTCTGCTGAAGTGATGTTCTGGAGTGTTTGGCTGGCCTTTTGTCCTATAGCGTCACCTGTTACTATGGCGGTGCAGTTTTCCTTCGTCGCTATTTGTTCTGCAACTCGCAGCATAATGCGTCGAGAGAGAACACATGCATACTTCTCTGGGCACTTGGAAACAATTTCCTGTAAGTCAGGTGAGTGGGACACTAGATATACGGGAACATCATGAGCGTCTAGATTGCCGCAAACCTTTCTGATTGTTTCGAGGGCTATGCTCTCAGCGGCCTGGTCGCAGAGTGGGTAATTGTCAAAGTACGCAAAGACCGGGTCGATACCCTTCCTGATTAGGAGCCAAGCTGCTACTGGGGAATCGATTCCGCCTGAGACGAGGAAGAGCGCGCGGCCTCGGAGCCTGAGGTCCGACTGGGGTCTTCTGATCGGTTTAGGTGAATTAAGAGTCAAGCTGCATCATTTCGTCTCAATGATTTTCGTAATATGGCGGTAGACTTCTAGGGCTTCGTCTTCGGTGCCCACGTTCTTGATGAGCATTCTCCCCTTCTTGAAAACGCTCACTTCATGCCCCTCGTAATCAAATACGATGAGCATTGGCGTAGTCAGGAGAACCTTATGGGTTTTCCCAATTGATTTCGTCAGCGCATCCAAGTTTAGCGACATAGGTAGCTCGGGATTTACATTGGCTGTGTTGGATCCGCACAGCCAAGCTAGCCTTTTGGCGATTTGCATGGGCTTGCGGGCTTTTATTTGGCAAACCTCGCAGTCCGGCCTGATGCTTAATTCAACGGTTCTGAATTCTGACTGGGCGAAATCGAAGACCATTAGTTTAGCCTTTGAGTGAGGTTCGATTCCCACGAGAACCTTTACCGTTTCCATGGCCTGAATTGCACCCACGATGCCTGTTGTGGCTCCAAGAACTCCGCGGATTTCGCATGTGGGCAAGTCCGCATCGTCCAATCCGGGTAGGATGCATTCGAGGCATGGGGTCTCTGGGCTTCTGAAGACTGCTACGTTTCCTTCCATTCCAATCGCACCACCAAACACGAAAGGAATCTTGTGCTCCACACAATAGCGGTTCACCACGTACCTTGTTCGCATGTTGTCCAAGCCGTCCACTACACAGTCAGAGTCAGCGATTATGGAGCGGATGTTGTCGGGTCCCAGGTTCTCTGGGAATGGCTCCGTTCTGATTTCAGGGTTGACTTCTTTGATCCGTCGGGCCGCCGCCTCGACTTTGGGGTAGCGTAGATCGTTTAGTGAGTATAGGGCCTGACGGTGCAGGTTGTTGAACTCAACAGTGTCTTGGTCAACAAGTTTCAACGTCCCCACTCCAGCCAAGGCGAGAAATAGCGCCGAAATGCTGCCTAAGCCGCCCAAGCCGACGATTGTGATCTTGGAACCCCGTAGCTTCTCCTGGCCAAGCTTCCCAAGCTCACTCAGGATTGTCTGGCGGCTGTAAAATTCTGAACTGTTGAACTGCATGCTCATTGACGGTCGGTAAGATAGATGGCAGAAGGAGGCTTTCAGCATATGGGCGCAGCTTGGTTCACGAGTGGAAGGGTAGGCCGAGTTTTGCGAGCCGGTACTTGAAGTAGGGCCACGCTATTTTGGTTCTAACATCTCTGTATCGCAAGGTTCCATCCATCAGGCCAACCATGCTCTGTTGCACCCTCTCCTCGCCGAAGAAAAATCGGGCGACGCGCTCCATGTCATATTGCTCCAGGTAGGTGAAGCAGGCCACACCATACGCGATCTCAAAATCTAACCCGAACATTTCCCTGCATTGTCGTTGGTATTCGTTCAAGAAGGTCTTATCGTAACGCTCATTATGGCAGGCCCGCACTGCGACCTGTGCAGCTATCTGAGCACCCAAGATTGAAAAGTAAATTCCCTCACCAAGTAATGGTTCAGCGAAGCCCGCTGAATCACCCGCGAGCATAACTCTGTCAGTCACGGTTGGGACTTTTGCGTAGCCGCCAAGTGGGATTAGGTGGGCTTGGGGGTTTGGAATATCAACGCCGTCAAGTTGGGGAATTCGCTTAACAAAGTTATCAAACAGGTCGCGGGCATGCCTGAGCTTACTGAGCCTGCAACCAACGCCGACCGTCAAATGGTCGTCTTTGGGAAAGACCCAACCATAACCTCCCGCGGAAACCCCAAAGTAGACGTCGAAAAAAGCCTCGCTGCCAATGAAGTCCTGTACAACCTTTTCCCCGACCGGAACCTCGCTCTCTATTGCGTACGCAACTTGGTCAGGCTTCCAGCGGTGATAAAGTCGGGTCGCGCGTGCTGTCGGGCCCCCCATTCCATCAGCTCCTATGAGCAACTGGGAATGATAGGAATTGCCCGGTGTTTTGACTTCGATATATGAGTCAGTTTGGCTGATGGTATGCACAGGGCTTCCATCCCTGAGTTCGGCACCTGCCTCCGTCGCCTTCTCGGTGAGGTACGCGTCGAACTTCGTTCGAGAAGTCATGTAGACGAGCGTGCGGTTCGTCTCGAATGTGTGACACGAGTCTCCCACATGGGTTCTGGTTGATTTTGGGGCGCACTCGACGAGCTCGTTTGGAAGCGGAAAATCAAGAAGTTTCAGAACTTTGGGTGTCACCCCGCCCCCGCATAACTTACTCCTTGGAATGTGGTCCTTTTCGATCAGTAGCGTCTTCAATCCTTCCTGCGCTGCGGCTCGTGCGGCTGACGCTCCGGCTGGGCCTGCGCCGACCACAATCAAATCGTACATTTTGGTCCCGTAGTTGCCAAGACAGACGAGTAGAACGTTTTTACCTTTCTGGAAACAATTTGCTCACAGTGGGAGGACGTATTTCTTCCGTTCATCGCAGTGCAAAGTTGAGTTCGGCAAGAACTCAGCTAAGTACGTAAAGTGGCTTTACGGGAACTTGGGGCTCAGCGAGCCGTGCGGGCAAGCGTCGACGCACTCCATGCACATTATGCATTCAGGGTCATTGAACTTCTCCCAAGGTAAGTCAAGGATATTGATTTGCATCGGGCATTTTACTTCGCAGTGGGGGCACTTCATGCATTTTACGGGGTCGCGTTTGATTCCCGCGTAACTATATCGCTGGAACACTGCCATCAGGGCTCCCGTCGGGCAAATGTACCTGCAAAAGAATCTTGGAACTTTCCACGCAGCCCCAAAGAATGCCACCAGGACCAGAATCCGTACTGCAAGTAAGGCTGGTATTTGGGTCAGTTGTGTCCAAACCTCCTGCATCGTTGGCGGTTGAGATAGGAATGACCCAAAGTTCTCGCGTGCCATGTTCAACAGTACTGGGAGGGTTCCGAACAATGTTCCGTCAGGGGAGATTGCTAAGAACGGGCCGGCAGCCAAAGCACCCAGCGCGTTCTTGTAGTCCGAACCTGATCCCAAGTAGAGGGCGAGGCCTAGGGTCCCGCTAATCAACAGCGTCATGAATAGAACTAGGTACTTGAAGTTCTTCGAGGCTGTGTGGGTCCGAGGCGAGACCACGTCCAATTTACCTTTCAGGGTGGTGATTATGTCCTGTATGAAACCAACCGGGCAAACCCAACCGCAAAAGGCACGCCCCACTACCGCCCCAATCAGGAAGATGGTTCCGATCACAATCCATGGGAACTCTGGCTGGGCTAACTCAACTTGAATTAGGTCGAAAGAGCTGTAAATTGTGGTGAAATGCGAGTTCACGCTAGCAAGAATCGGAAGGCCGAACGGGATGGTTTGCACCTTCAAGGGGTAGATCAGCGAGAAGGCAAGAGCGTTAACAGCCAGAAGAGAGACTAGCTGCACAATCATGCGGGGAAGTGTCCACTTGAACTTGAACCTGCGAAGGTCTTCCTCTTTTTCACTCAACTTTCAAGCCTCATGGAAGTGGAAGAACATAGGCGCGTAACATGTCGGCAAGGATCTTGAAGTCATTGAAATACAGTCCTACCATGATTGCAGTCAACCCGACCAGTATTGTGAAAGCAGCAATTGTTTGCTTCAAAGAGCTTCTTCTCAGTGATTGTGAAGGATTTTGTTAGCGTTGAGGACCCTTGTAATTATACCTTTCCAACCCCGACTAAGTGCAGACCTTCATGGAAAAACTAGTTGTTTGTGGGCCTGATTGTTTTGTCATTGGCGAGTACTTAGTTTCGCTGCTTTTCGTATTGGACCGACGATATCGGATCGAGGGCGTAATAGCCACATTAGTGGTGCCCTTGTATTCCTGTTGTGTTGTGGCTCTTCCACAATGAGTCTGTCAAGTCGCTTAGTCTTTGGCTTAGTCTAACGGGAGGTGTTTCTGAGCCAGTTAGCTTCTTGTATTTCGCGGGCAGTGAAGCAACTCCTTTCTTAGCTTTCTCCTGTATTTCGTCAATCTTGGGTAGCGAGTAAACCAGTCTTCCATTCTCCAAGACTTTCGTCAGTAGCGGAATCGTGCCATTAGGCGCCTTTTCGTCTTCCAAGGAGAGAGTGTCTTCAACGATTTCTCCGCTCGCTGAGAAACGCCGGTAGATTTGCTTCGGACCCGGAATCGTCCGCTTGCCTTCGCTTGTCTTGGCTCTGTAGACTTCCTTTCCATCCCGCTCAAGAGCCACTAATTTGTAGATTCCGGAAAGCGCCGGGTCGTCTCGTGATGTTACCAATTCGGTGCCAACGCCAAACTGGTCCATCGGCGCACTTCTGGACGTAAAGTCGTCCAAGATGAACTCGTTTAGGTCACCGCTCACGAAGATCTTCGTGTTGTTCAAGCCAGCACGGTCGAGCATCTTTCGCACCTGTTGGCTCAGGCTGAAGCGGTCACCGCTATCAAGCCTAACAAGAGTGGGTTTCACCTTGCCCGAAATGGCCTTCTTAGCTCCCTCGACTGTATCATATGTGTCCAAGAGCAATGCCGGGTTGGACGGGAACACTTTGCAGAATTTCTCGAATGCTTCCTCTTCCGTATCATAACTCATAATGTATGAATGAGCCATTGTTCCGTAGGTTGGAATGCCGAATAGGTAACCTGCGAGCACATTTGATGAGCCAATACACCCACCTATGTAGCTTGCCCGCGCAGCCAAAAGTGCCGCTTCTGGTCCGTGAGCTCTCCTCGAACCGAACTCCACAACACCTCTGCCCCGGGCGCTTTGTACAACACGGGAAGCTTTCGTGGCAATCAGCGTCTCAAAATTCATAATGCCCAACAGATAGGTTTCAACGATTTGGGCTTCGATAATAGGCGCCCTAACACGCAGGATAGGTTCATCGGTGAAGAAGACAGTTCCTTCGGGCAGTGCAAATACCTCTCCCCCAAACCTGAAGCCCAAAAGGTAGTCAAAAAATCCTTTGCTGACATGTTTGAAGCTCGGATGCCGCTCAAGGTACTTGACATGCTCCTCAGTGAAACGTAGTCTTGTCAGGTAGTTGACAGCCTGTTCGAGCCCCGCGGCTAGAAGATAGGAACGGTTCTTCGGCAAGTTTCTTACGAAAAGCTCGAACGTGGCAGTACCGTTTTCGTGGTTATCAAAATATGCAGCCGCCATGGTCAACTCGTAAAGGTCGGTTGACAGTGCCGCATCAGGAATCAGAAAATGTGACACGCTTCGAGTACCCCACTTGTTCGACCTCGATGGTTTCATGCGAGTTTAAAACTGTTAGTGCAACTCCACGAAGTCGCGCGCCGAATGAACAACCTCAGTTGGTGTCATATTTCGACGAGAGAGGATTTTGGTTGCTGAAAGACTTAAATTGGATGTCTTTTGTTACTCGCACGAACATTTCAGGCTCAATCCAAGAAACCAGTGGTGAACTTGATGATGCCCCGCCACAAATCCGCCGGGTTCGGAGGCAGAAGCATCAAGTACCGAGGCAAAACATACTCTAACTCTTGCCTTTCGTGCCAAGATTTCGTGAACTGTTGCGGGAGCTCTAATCAGACCGCTTTCGATGGTGCATCACCATCTAAGAAAGGATTGGGCTTGTCTCGCAGGGATTTTCTAAAGATCATGGGCGGGGTTTCAGCGGTTCTGGCTGGCGCACCGTTCATTGCGGCCGGGCAGTATTTGATCCCGCAAATTCCCAAGACGTTCAAAGAGGTATTGATCGCCAAGAAGAGTGATGTGCCTGTGAATGGGTCAATAGTTTTCTGGTTCCCGTTCACAACCGACCCGACCTATACGAACATGTTGATTCATCTGCCCCCCAACTTGGCGCAAGAGGCTAAGAGTGAGTTCGTTGCGTTCAACAGGACTTGCATACACCTCCAATGCCTAGTCTCCTACCTCTCGAACTCACAGTTGATCGGATGCCCCTGCCACGGCAGCGAATACAGGCCTACTGACGGCTGGCCTGTGGCGGGGCCAGCGGCGCAGATCGGCCGTTACCTGCCTAATGTTCAATTGAGAATTGACGGTGAGGACATCTACGCAGTAAACGTAAACTTGGATGATATCGGATATGGCAACACAACGCCCCCCTCCCAATGAAGAGAAAAACCCAATTCAGCTCTTAGTCGACTGGCTGAACCAGCGACTTGAGCGAACCATATTCATGGGACTCAAGTTTACGCTTCCACGAAAATTCGTGAGCCCACTTGGGTTCTTGGGATTCCTGACCTTTACCACGTTTGCATTGTTAGGCATCTCAGGAGCGTTGCTGATGCTCTACTACAGCCCAACGGTCATTTTCAACACGGTCACAGGTGGTTCAACGACTCCCTTTGACAGCGTGAAGAACATTGATAGCGTCGTTCCTTTCGGGTCAGCTTTGCGCAATATCCACTACCACGCTTCCAACGCGATGGTCTTACTAGCCGTAGCTCACATGTTCTACCAGTACTTCTCAGGCCGCTACAAGTTGCGCTACGAGGTCTTGTGGGTGACTGGAATAATCATAGGCATACTCACAATTATCGAGGCGTACACAGGTTACGACCTACTGCTGAATGTTCGAGGCATGTTGGCAATCAACATTGGCCGTGCACTGGCGCGTAGTACCCCGTTCATGGGACCAGAGGCTTTTCGCCTTATGGCTGGCACAGGATTGGCTGACTTGATACTAAGGTTCTACGCAATTCACGTCTTCATTTTTCCAATGATAATGATTCTCGTGATGATGGTTCACTTTCCAAGGTACATGGTTCTCGACATACCAGTGGTATCCATGGTCGCGGGAACCATCATGGTGATTGGGGGACTCTTCCCAGTCGAGATCGGAGCGAAATTTATCCCCACGGCTGAGGCGGGCATAACGATGCCAGAATGGTACCTCACCGGAATGTACGCAATAATCAGGACCGGAATCGACCGGTTTCTCGCAGGCGTCGTAATACCCATGATCTTCGTAATGGTCTTCCTCGTCATCCCGTTCTTAGACACTAGCAAGAAACTCTCAATCCGCGACAGGCCATTCTACACGGCCATGGGAGTTGCAGCGTTGGGACAGCTTGCACTAACAACGGCTTGGGGTTTCAGAGCCAACAACATATTCTTCCCCCTCGACACTATTCCCCAACTGGAAATCGACCCGTTCATCTTCTTCGGCACAGTCGTCTTCATAGGAGCCGTAGGCTACGCGAGCGTGTACCTCTGGTTCAAGGCAACCGCTCCCCCTCCAGGCGCCCGTTCAATGCACGGCCGAAAAGAGTTCCCCATTTACAAGATGTCGTCAAATGAATGGCGGGCGGTCGTGATCTCACTTCTTGGCTTCCAGGTGCTCTTCGACATTTACTCGTCACAAGCATTCTTCGCCGGCTTCAAGAATGTGCTACTTCTGCAAATCGGCGTAGGGCTGATCGCGTTCGGAATCTTGGTCCACCTGTACCGCATCGGAGCTGATTCCAAGTAGAGAGGAACAGAAATGACACAACAGCAACCTAAAACGGTTCAAGGGCCTTGGGTCGGCGCGACAGCGATACTGCTAGTTCTACTGATGGGCACTGGAATGTTCTACTACCAGTTTTACGTCCTGCCCGCGACCATTGGGCCAGCACACACACCGCAAAACGTTACAATCAATATCGTCGCACAGCAATGGGCCTTCATGCTCAATGGAACCATAGACACGCGCACCACTCCCATCGTGGTTCATGTAGGAGACAACGTAACGTTTCACATACACGCCATATTTCAGCAGGACCCAAGCTTCAATCAACACGGGTTCTTCATCCAGGGGATTATGGAGACGCCCCTGACCGTGCCTGCGGGTCATGACGTCACGTTCACGGTCGTTCCCACAGATCCGGGAGAGTACACGATCATTTGCACAATCTTCTGTGGTGCAGGACATGGCGATATGCACGGGCTCCTAGAAGTGCTGCCATAATCTAGGGGCACCCACGATTGCAGGCTACCGTAAATGAGACCGTAAGGAATTACGTCGAAGTCACTAAACCACCTATAGTGTTGCTTCTTGTCTTCACCTCATTGGCCACGATGCTCATTGCTTGGAAACACACCGTTTTTCCTCTCACCCCCACCCTGCTAATCATTGCGACCGTAGCCATCACGGCAGCGAGCGCTGGATGCGACACTATCACCTCCTACGTGGACAGGGACATCGACGCGATCATGCACAGAACGCAACACCGACCCATTCCCAGTGGCCGCATAACCCCCAGCAGAGCACTAGCTTGGGGCATTTTCCTAGCCGCAGTAGGGTTGATCCTAGCTCTATGGATTAACCTCCTGGCATTCATCTGGATTGCATTGGGAATAATCGACAACGTCATCATCTACAGCCTCTATCTGAAACGACGAAACCCACTCAACATAATACTAGGCGGAGTAAGCGGGGGACTTCCCGTTATGTTTGGCTGGAGCGCGGTAACGAACAACGTTCAGTTGCTTCCAATCCTGCTGGCGGCCTTGGTTGTGCTTTGGATTCCCGGCCACATCTGGAGCTTGGCGATCTTTACTAGGGCGGATTACAAACGGGCGAAAGTCCCAATGCTCCCCGTTGTCACGAAGCTAAGCACCGCTTTGAGGTGCATCGTCTCGACCATACTCCTGATGATTCCGTTCTCGTTGTGGATATACCTAGAAGGCGGATTCGGAATCGTCTACTTGGCAGTGGCGATTCTGTTCGGGGTAGCGGTCTTGTACGTAAACCTCAAACTCTTCCTACATCCAAACGACAAGATGGCTTACCTTGCCTTCAAAATCTCAAGCCCCTACCTTTTCGCGTTGTTCCTTGCGATGATTATTGACAGCCTGATACCGCTCGCTTGAGTGACTACGAGGTCAGTGGGCCCAGCCCCGTTGGGGGTCGGCAGGTAATCACGTCCTTAATGCCCTTCGTTCCTAAGACCTTCAGCAAGAAGTGGAATAGCAAATCATTTCCCATGAAGTGGTCCGCAAGCCTTCGCAGCTTTGTGGAGACGCGCATCTCCTTACCCAAAACTTCCTTCCACCGCCTCTCATACTCTGAGAGTGGAACGCCTTTCTGAAGGTGGTTCGCTGCGACTTGTCCCGCAATTTCACCTGTAATCATCGCAGTGGAGATTCCGCCACCGTTGGTTGGCATAACCATTGCAGCAGCGTCACCAACCGCCATCACGTGGTCCGAATAGGTCCGTTTCAAGGGACCATCAACCGGCAAGACGTCTGCAATCATAGGGCCAGCCTTTCCCCCCTCGAGCTTCTCCTTGGTCAGTGGGCATTTGTCGATGAAGAATTCCAAGTACCCTTTGCCATCTTTTCTTTTTGAGAACGAAGTCCTTATTCCGATGCCAACATTCGCCGTACGGTTGCCCTTCGGAATAATCCACCCGTAACCGCCCGGCGCGAACTCCGTCCCCATGTACATCTCTGTCACACTCTGGTCAATGGTGAGGTCGCTCATGAGGTACTCGTAGTTGATTGCGATGTTGTTAGCGGTCATGTACTCGTCTGTTAGGATGCCAGCTGATTTCGCAATCTTCGAGGGAAAACCATCTGCGGCTACAACAACACGGGCTTTCACCGCCTCCGAAGCATTCCTGCCGACCAAAAGGTCTCCGTTTTGCGTGAACAGGTCAACTGGCGAGCGCAGTTCAACTGTTCCCCCAAGCCTCTCAACTTCCTTTGCAGACGCCTGCTCCAGTGTCGTGCGGTCGAGGACATAGGCCTCGAAGTCAAATTCGTACTCTTGCCCTTTAGGCGAGATAACCCGTATGGTCTTGCAGAAGTTGTTCACAGCCTCCTTTGGGACGTCGAAAACATGCATGTAATCCCCCGCGCTCGGTAGTAGGTACTCCATTTCCTTTCGAACGGGGAAATATTCGCCGCATTTTACTGGAACGCCGATAACGTTCTTCTTATCGAAGACGTGGACAGAGAGACCTCGTTTGAGCGCCTCGACAGCAGCGTACAGCCCGCCCGGCCCAGCCCCAACCACTACGAGGTCAACTGACTTCTCCATTGACACCAACGCTGACGAAGTATTCTACTGAACCCGTGAAATCAAACAGAAAAGGGTTCTGGGAAACAATGGGCAGTTGCTTGCTATCACCGGAGATGGGCTCTGATTACGGGTGAGCCAGGAACTGGGCGACCTGCATTAGGTAGGTGAGAATGGGGCCAGGATAGATCCCAACTAGGATGGTGATTATTGTGCATGCGACTAGAACCGCGACGAGTGAGGTTGGTTCGCTCAATCTTTCCGAAATGGGAGCTTCATCAAAATACATTCGTTTCACAACCCACCCGTAGTAGGCCATGGAAAACGCGCTGTTCAAAACGCCAGCAAGCGCGAGCCACCACATCTGCCCATCGACGGCTGCTGTGAAAAGGACGAGCTTGCTCATGAAACCGCTGAGCGGCGGTACTCCCGCTAGTGCGAATAGCGAAATAGTGAGAGTAAGGGCAGTGATGGGCATGCGTTTGCCTAAGCCTTGGTAAGAGTCCAGTGAGGTTGTGGAAAGCCTACTGTATACAGCCGCAGCCCCCATGAAAGCCGCCGTCTTCATGACGCCATGGTTTAGGATATGAAAGAGCGCACCAGCAATGCCAAGGGTGCTAGGCGCTGCTAGCCCAATGAGGATGTAGCCTGCTTGGGCGATGCTGGAGTACGCGAGCATCCTTGTGAAGTTCTTCTGCATCAGAGCGCCGACGTTGCCAAGAGTCATCGTTAACAATGCGACAATTGCGAACGTGCCGGTCCAATCCAGTCGAAGCGCGATGAGGGCAACTGCGAAGACCCTGAAGAGTGCCGCGAATCCTCCGTTCTTCGTTCCCGCCGCCAGAAAGGCACCGATCGTTATTGGGGCACCTTCGTAAGCATCGGGAATCCACATGTGAAACGGTACAGCCGCGACCTTCATGCCGAACCCTGCGATGAATAGAACCATCGCCAAGAGTGCCAGCGGCTGCATTTTTGGTAAGGCAGCACTCAATCCCGATGCCACGACGTACATGTTTGTTGAGCCTGTTATCCCGAAAGTAAGCGATATCGCGTACACTATGAGCGCTGAGGATAAGGCGCTGAGAATGAAAAACTTCAACGCAGCCTCATTTGAAATTGCATCATCTTTCTGAATTCCCGTGAGAACGTATGACGGGATGTTCATCAACTCCCACGCCAGAAACAGGGCGATTAGGTCGACGGAAAACGAGATCAGAATCATTCCGAAGGTTGCAAACAGAAGGAGGCCGAAATAGGTGTCAAGGTTCTTGTTTTCGCGCATGTAGTAGATTGAGCCAACGCAGATGAGTAGAGTAACGATTACGAAAACTGCAGTGAGATAGATGGAGAAGGGGTCTATCGACAGTACTCCAAGTATGAGCTGGGGCCGTGAAATCCCTTGAAGGAGCAACATGGCAACTCCTCCTAGCGTAATTAAGAGCCCCGCGATCGACCAGTAGGCCACAACGGTTCGTTTATGGATGCGTTTCGAGAGCGCCTGAATCAGCGGAACGACGATGGCAAAGATAGGCAGAGTGTACAGAAGAATCGCGTTGGGCAGTTGCATTGAATCCGCCTTGCCAAGAGCGTGCTAGTTGGAATTCCTTCGCGTAAATAACTCTTCTCAACTCAACCAAACGTTTTTCTTGTCCACCCCAATGTCAATGCGACTTCCAGAAACCTGTGAGCAACTTATGTCGGGCATTGAGACCATCAAAATCATAGTCGAAGCTGAAAAAGAGGCTGCGAAAATCCTCGAGGACGCCAAGTCTAAGGCCACAGCAGTTCGAAAACAGTTGGACATTCAGATCCAACAACAACGTAATGAAATATTACAGGCTGCTAAGAAACGCGCCGAGGACATTCTTCAGCGCGCAGAGCAGGAAGGCAAAACTGAGGCAGAGAACTACGAGAAGGCCTCAGAGGCAACCGTTCGTGACTTGGTGGCGAAGACCTCATCGAAGAAGAACGCCGCCGTGGAAAAGCTAGTTGGAATAGTCCTAGAAGGGAAAGCATGATGTCGGCAACAAGCAAATTCACAGCGGACATACTCACAGTGGCCAAAGAGAAGGCCCACAGCATAATCGCGGATGCTGAAACTGAGAGCCAGAAGACCCTCCAGGACGCCAAGGCTCACCTGTCCAAGGAAGCGGAGGATGTTGTTCGAAATGCGCAGACGGAGGCAGAGGGAGTCAAACGACGCCACATGAGTGAAGCCCGGCATAGAGTCAAACTGAAGATGGAGCAGGAGAAGAGCAAGATCCTCCAAGAGGTTCTCGAGCGGACAAGAGAACGTGTAATGGATATGAGAAAAGACGAGAGCAAGTATTTACCCTACCTGGTGGGCTTGGTCGAGATCGGCATACGAGAACTAGGCATTGAGAACGTTATAATTCACCTGAACCAAGAGGACCTCACACGAATCGCTAGGGCGAAGCTTGAAGGTGAAGTCAGCAAGAAACTGGGCAAACCTGCCAAAATCGAATGGGCAAAGGAACCGCTAGACACTTCGGGCGGCGTCATAGTGTCAAGCAGCGACGGCAAGACCCGAATCGTGGGAACCATAGACCAAACGTTCGAAGCATTAGAGTCAAAAATGCTCATTGAGGGAGGAAAAGTTCTCTTCGGTGATTAGCGAACCAGGAAGAGGTAACTGCCAATGACGGGCGCAGGAAAATACGCCGAACTCGCAGCAGCAGTCCGCTGCTTCAAAGCGGACTTGATTCGGACTAGTGAAATTGAGAGAGTCATAGAATCCGGCAGCCTATCAGAAACAGTCAGCATGCTCACCGACGGAAAGGTGACCGCTGTAGACAGCTCAGACCTGACCTCCGTCGAATCCTATTTGATTCAAGCATCTAGTGAATTAGCTAAGCGACTGGTTTCTTATGCGCCCCAAGTCTCACGGCCGCTGATTCGCCTATTCTCAAGAGGGTTCGAGTTGTCATGCGTGAAGGAGATTCTCCGGTCAATCATCGATCAAGAAGGCCTTGAAGAAGCGATGCGGCACATAGTTCCAGCAGGCAAATTCACGGTGGAAAGGTGCGAGGAACTCATAGAGGGACACAACCCGAACAGGGTAGTCGACTTGCTAGACGATGAAGGGCTGAAGCGCCATCTCAGCCCGAAGCTCACTGGCGAGAAGGGCGGTTTGGGCGTCGTATCTGCTATAGACCAGTACTACTACTCGAAGCTGTGGTCAGCTTCAAACTTACCCGACCTGTTCGATGCCCAATCAGCCAGAGGTTTGATTGGCGAGTTAATCGATCACCTGAACATACTCTTCGCATTCCGCACGCGGTTAGTCGGCTTGGACGCAAAAACCACTTCAGACATGATGATTCGGGTCAACTATGCATTGGGCCACGCGCTCACCGAGCTCGCAGAGGCAACGAACGCACAAAACCTTATGCGTGTTCTCGACAAGACGCGATACGCCCGCGCCCTTCAAGGAGCAGCCACCTCGGAGGCGAATGTTGCAGATGTTGAGCGGTCCTTGAACCGCAGCCACGCAACCAGCTGCTTCAATATGTTTGCAGGATCGCCCTTCAAGGTTGGCCTCGCGGTAGCATTTCTATTCTTGAAGAACTACGAACTACATGACCTCTTCAGCATAATCAACGCAAAAGCAAACCATGTTCCAATGGAACGCGTTGTCGACTCTTTGATTTTGCGTCGCGCTTGAGTCCCAGAAAGCATTATAATGTCAATGCTCGTTCTTAGCGCACGCAATACAGGTGCTGATGAACCGTGAAACCGAAACGTGAGATGATTTTGAGCTTCCTTCTGATGGCAATTGGCGTGGTTGCAATCTCGTCCATGGTTGCGGTTGCGTACTCGCAATCCCCAGCACAGACATCCGGCCAACCTGCGAGTGAGAAAGGCCTATTCTTGATCGGGGCAGGAATAGCTGCAGGATTGGCGACTTTCGGCGCTGGCATCGGCTTGGGAACTGCTAGTGCTGCCGCCATTGGCGCCATAGCCGAGAAACCAGAAATGCTCGGCAGGACACTCCTGTTCGTGGTGTTGATCGAGGCTATCGCAATTTACGGTCTAGCGATGTTCTTCATCATATACTCCAGAATCTAGTGCAGCCCACGAGTCTTCCAACAAACCCTTTTTTCATTCCACCGTCTGACTGCACACCATGAAGAGTACATCGGACATCAAGGCAGCAGTTCAGAGCAAGTCACTCACGAACTTAACCAAGGTCCTAAGTGCGCTCGCAGAAGAACTAACCTACCAACTCAAACCACCTTACACCGAAGTAAAGCAGAAGAAGCCGAACGTTTCGCAATCGAATTCTCCGCAATCCCACACTTGCACTACTTCAGCCTCGCTACGACATCTGAAGGATTGGCATTCACAATTGACTTCGCCGGAAACGCCCTCGCAGACTCACCAAACCCTCCAATCCACGAGCTCTTCTACGCTGCGCGCGTGGAGGGCCTGAAGATCTACGGATATGGTACTCGCTGGAAGGGCAGAGCCGTTCCGACTGCCGAAAAGTTCGCACAGAACCTAGAGGTAACGTCTCAGACGTTGAATGAAATGGAGCTTGATGGCTTTTCTGCGGCTCTGGGCTAGATAGCGTAGAACCTTTGCGTTGACTAGTCTCTAATGAGGAATCCCTTGGACCGCGTTGATGATTATTTGAAGAAGTGGCGCAGGGTACAAGCCCAAGATGAGCAGGGGCACGAGAAATGCCGCTAGAGTAGCGAGCGTGTACCAGGGTGCTTCCCTTCGCCCGAGTTGTATTGCCGTTGGTTTGAGCAAAACTCTGCGGAGCATCCAAACAAAGTACCCAGCTGTGATTCCTGGCACAAGGACGGCAATCGCGTAGTATCGGTTCACCGAAATACCGGCCAAAATCACAGTGTATTCGCTGATGAAGTTACTGAACCCAGGAAAACCCATAGCGGCTAATGACGCCAGCACTAAGAGGAAACTCGTAATTGGCATGGCAGCGCCAAGCCCGGCTAGTTCGCGTATGTTGCGTGTTCCCATATGCTCGAGGATCACGCCTGACATCAGGAAGAGGCATCCGATTGCGATGGCGTGGTTGAACATCTGAAACACCGCTCCACTCAGACCGTAGGTAGTTAGCGTGAATGCTCCGAGCAAAACGTAACCCATGTGATTTATGCTCGTGAAAGCGACCATGCGCTTGAAGTCAGTTTGGAACATAGCAACAATTGCGCCGTAGAACATAGTCACCAAGGCGACCCCAATGAAGACCGGAGCCAGGAGTTTAGAGGCCTCAGGCATCAGAAACAAGTTCATCCGGATAAACCCGTAGCCCCCCATCTTCAGAAGCAACCCGGCCAATAGAACACTGATAGGTGCAGGGGCCTCAACATGGGCGTCCGGGAGCCAAGTGTGGAAGGGAACAATGGGCAGTTTGACGCCGAACCCGATGAAGAAACCGATTGAAATCAGAACCTGAATGGTCAGGGGCAAGTGTAGGTTCATGAGGTTCGTGAAGTTGAATGTGTGAGGAGTTGAAAGTACGTATAGTGCGATGAAGCTCAATAGGATGAGGATGCTGCCAACGTGGGTCATGATCAGGAATTTCATCGCCGCGTATTTCTTCCTCGGCCCACCCCACACCCCGATGAAGAAGAACATCGGAATTAGGACAAGTTCCCAGAAGACATAGAACGCAATCAAGTTCAGCGACGTGAAAACGCCTACAATCGCACCTTCGAAGAGAAGCAATAGGGCATTGTACTCTTTCACTTTGGTGTTGATTTGTTCCCATGAGCCCGCTGCTGAAAGCGTCGTTAGAAACGATGTGATAATCAACAATGGCAGGCTGATTCCATCAATGCCAACCGTGTAGGTTAGGCCGAAGGAGCTGGCCCAATCGTAACTCTCAACGAACTGAAAACCAGAACCAGTCCAGTTGAATCCTATGAAGATGTAGAGTGTTAGTGCAATTGTGGCTGCCGAGATGGCAATTGTAATTGCTTTCGATAGTTTGGCGCTTATGAATCCGGCGAAGTATGCGATGAGGCCGCCAATTATTGGGGCGAAGATCAAGAGAGTGAGGAGCACCAAGTTCCATGCCTCATGTCAGAAAGAATAGTATCACAACTACCAAAGCAAACAGGCCAAGGGCGAAGACGGTGACGTATTCCTGTGGGATGCCTGTTTGGAGCCGCTTAAGCGTTGACGAGAACTTGCGCCCAACAGAGGCTATGCCGTTGATGATTCCGTCGATTACCCCAACGTCAATACGCTGACCGCGGCTGGAAAGCCCGACCGAGAAGGTGGCGACTGAACCGCTGATTCTATCGAAGAAACCCGTTTCAAGCGAGTCCTTCAACGCGCCTGCAGCTGATATGGTTCCGTAAACGAAGGCTCTGTAGTAGGCAGGGTTGATGTACCATCGCTCCCATAGGAAGTTGTAGAGGCCTCTAACGAATCCTTTCTCGCCAACGATCGAGGTCGGTTTGAGTCTACCGGAAATGTAGAGTAGGTAACCGAAAGTTCCCCCCACAGCGAGCATGATTAACGAGCCTGAAGTGGCCACTAAAGACGCGTGTTGCTCGACAGCCGGGTCGAGCGGAACCCCGGTTGCGGCTAGGGGAGTTGCGGTATTCGCCAGAGATTGTGCGAAGAAGGCTTCAACGTAAGGGCCGGCTAGGCCGATGGCTACTGTCGCGAGCGCCAGCAGCAGATATGGAACCCACATTAGTGCCGGTGCTTCGTGCACGTGGTGTCCCTCGTCTTCCAGTTTCTTCAAGTGCTCGCTTTTTGGAGCCATGAAGACCATGCCTATCACCTTCAGGCTGTATAGGAACGTCAGCGCCACTGTGCCCCAGGCGAGAAGGAGCAGGGGCATCTGTCCAGTCAGAACTGTAGTCGCAATTACCGCATCTTTACTCCAGAATCCGCTCAGGGGTGGCACACCTGAAAGTGCGAGCAGTGCGATCACCATTGATGCGAAGGTGATCTTCATCGAGTGGCGTAGCCCACCCATGTCGCCCATATACCGTGACTCGACGGCGTGCAAGATTGCTCCTGCGGCCAGGAACGCAGCTGCCTTGAAGAGTGCATGGGTCATCAGATGGAAGATCCCTGCTGTTAGGCCGGTTACAAATTCCGACGCAAGCCCACCTGCTCCAATGCCCAACATCATGTAACCAATTTGAGAGATTGTTGAGTAGGCAAGTAGTTTCTTCAGTTCTTTCGAAACAACAGCCTGTGTTGCTGCCATGAATGTTGTGAAGGCGCCAATCCAGGCGACTGCCTCGAAGAATAGTGTTGGTTGGCCGTATTGGAGGACTATGTTGTAGAACATTGGTCCCGCTCTGCCGGCGAGATAGACTCCTGCGGTAACCATCGTTGCTGCGTGTATGAGTGCGGATACTGAGGTCGGGCCGGCCATGGCGTCGGGCAACCATTCATGCAACGGGAATTGCGCCGATTTCCCAATCGGTCCCCAGAAGAACAACAATGCAACTGGTATCAGCAATCCTAGGCGGCTGAGGGGTAAGGCCCATGAAACCTCTTTTGAAAGCTGCACGAAATTCAGTGTGCCCGAGTAGGCGTAGATCATGAAGATTGCGATGAGCAGTCCTATGTCTCCGATTCTGGTTACGATGAGAGCCTTCATTCCGGAATGGCTGGGTGAATAAGCCATCGGCACACCCAAGGCTTTGTCGCCAATAGTTCCAACCCATTTGTCCAACGGATCCCTGTACCAATGCCCAATCAAAGCGTACGAGCATAAGCCAACGCCTTCCCAGCCGAAGAAGAGTTGGAGCAAGTTGTCGGACATGACGAGGAGAAGCATGCTTCCGATGAAGAAGTTCATGAAGAACCAGTATCGTGTGAGCCCTTCGTCGTCCTTCATGTAGGCGAGGCTGTAGATCATGATCAGAAAGCTGACCCATGCGACTGTGTTGGCCATGATTATGCTGAGGGGGTCGAGGAGAACACCGGCTTTGATGTTGAGGCTCGTGATCCAGTTGACCTGAACGTCCTTTGTTGCTCCAGAGAGAATTATCGGAAACAGGAGTGCGGCTGAGACTGCACCCAAGAACGCGAAGGCAACGGCCCCGTAGTCTCTCATCTTGAGATGAATGCGAGCGAATAGTGGAGTGAGAATTGCGCCGATGAACGGCAACCCCCACGTAAGCCATCCGAAGATCTCGTTCATGCCTTAACCTCCTAGAATCGCCTTCACTGTCGGAAGCAGTAGCCCCTCTATGATGTCGGGGAAGATGCCGATGATAACGGAGATTGCTGAGAGCACGAGGAGAGGCAGAGTAATCGTCAACGGCGCTTCATTCACGCCGCTGAGTTCGTCAGGGAGCTTGCCGAAGAATATGCGTTTCACAGCCCAAAGAGAATACCCGGCAGTAATCGCGGTTGAAGCTACTCCTAGGAAAGCCAGCGCGATTCGTAGCATTGAGTCGAGTTTGAAAGCCATCTGAAAGCTTCCGGCGAAGATGAGAAACTCTGAGATGAAGCCAGACGTTGGTGGGATGCCCATGATCGTCAGGAACCCGATCACCGCGGCAGTGGCGGTTATTGGCATCTTCGCTGCCAACCCGCCCATTTTGCTGATGCTGCGCAGGCCATGAGTCTGAAGAATTATGGTCCCGGCAACCATGAAGAGAATTCCTTTCCCAATTCCGTGAGTTACGTATTGAAACATCGACCCTGAAACGCCCAGAACTTGGAAGGATGATATTCCGAGCAAAATGTAACCCATCTGGCTAACACTGGAGTAGGCCAATAGTTTCTTGATGTCGTCCTGAACCAGGGCCATGGCTCCGCCGTAGAACATAGTAACCACTGCCCAAACGGTGAGCGCCGTTGAGATTTCGAAGAATGAGCTTGGTAAGATTGCCATCACCAACCGAACGATTGCGTACCCTCCAATTCCAATCATCGCCGGCGACAAGAGCGCGCTGATTGGGGTAGGGGCTTCCGCGTGGGCGTGTGGGAGCCATATGTGCAGACCGAATGCAGCCATCTTCACCAGCAAACCAAGAACCATCAAGACCACGATCCACAACCTCAGGTCAGCAGACATTGTGGCTGTGACAATCTTGTCGAGGTCGAATGTTCCGCTCAAGTATCCTACGGAGAGGATACCTGCAAGGAAAGCGAGCGCCCCAATGTGCGTCCACATAAAGTACATGAACGAGATCCTATCCCGGTCGCCATAACCCCACTTCGCGATCAGGAAGTATGATGGAATCAACATGAGTTCGAAGAAAAGGTAGAACTCGATTAAGTTCGTGGCTAGCACGGCGCCCATCATTCCAACCGAGTATAGCATGAGGAGGGCGTAGTAGAGGGCGAACTGTTCCTTCTTGTCACCGATTATGTGTTGCATGTAGGGGATTGAGTAGATCGACATCAGGGCACAGAGCAATGATATCGTGAAAAGAATCGGTATGCTCAGTCCGTCTGCGTTGAGGCCGAATAGTCCGATGGGGCTCCAGTTGTAGAATTCTCGAGCACCCCCCTGCCAGCCTGTGAGCAGTGTGAGAAATGTTGAGTATGCGAGAGCGATGAATCCTACATAACCTGCTTTGGCACCCCATTTGAGTCCGGCGAGATATGATACGAAGACGAAAAGTAATGGCACTAGCAGTATCTGAAGGATTTGCATATACATTGAGCGTTTATCCCTTCAGCTTGTCCAGTTTCCTCACGTCAATTGATGAGTTGAGCCGGAAGGCGACGAGAATGAGCGCCAAGCCAACGGCCGCCTCCATCGCGGCTGCAGCGATCGAATAGAACACAATAACCTGACCTGTCACTTGTGCCGGGTTCATGTAACGAGAGAACGCGGCGAAGTTAAGGTTCGCTGCGTTGACGATCACTTCAATTGCGAAGAGGATGCGTATGGCGTTTCTCTTGACGGTGAGGCCGTAAATGCCAATCCCAAGCAGCGCTGCTGAAACGATAATGTAGTTAACGAGGGCGACCGTCTTGCTTCACCTATCCACCTTTGCTAGGATCAAGGCTCCGAGCAACGCCGATGAGAGTAGCAATGCAAGTATGATGAGTGGCACAGGATATAGAGTGGCCAGGACCGGGCCTAAGCTCGAAACGGGCAGGTCCGCGGGTTGTGGTTCAGCAGGCAAGTTCGGCCCTACCAAAGCGGCTACGCCCGCGATTCCAATCGCAAGTAACCCAGCAAGCCAGAGCCCAACGGTGCCTTCACCGCCCTCACCTCGATCAGTCATCTCGTCAAGTGACCCTCTCCGGACGAGCATTATTGTGAAAAGAATCAGAACAACAACTGCTCCCACATAGATTGCTATTTGGAGCATCGCAAGGTATGGTGCGTCGAGAAACACGAAGAACCCGGCGATTCCGATGAAACTTATCGCGAGTGCGACAGCGCCGTAGATCAGCTCCTTCGCCTGCAGTGCCAAGATCGAACCAATGATCGTCACAGCGGCCAAGATGACGAAGATTAGATCAGGCGGAACCAGGTCCATTTCACAAACCCCAAGGAGCCAATATTCCACTGCTCAGAAGGATTACGGTGACG
Source organism: Bathyarchaeia archaeon (assembly GCA_049513715.1). GTDB lineage: Archaea > Thermoproteota > Bathyarchaeia > 40CM-2-53-6 > 40CM-2-53-6 > FEN-987. Next base: position 768,588 of record JBEKVV010000001.1, read on the forward strand.
AAAAGGTTCGCTAGTGCGATGATCAGCAATCTACTCCAACCCACCTTGATCAGCATGTCAACTCTAATTCGTGGATAAACGCCTCGAGGAATTATGATCAGCGTAGTGACAAAGATGGTCTTGATGATGAACCAGACGGGTTGGGGTAGAAAGGCAGGCCCCCACCACCCTCCAAGGAACAGAACGGTGACGAGGGATGACATCAAATAGAGTTTCATGTACAGCCCTAAGAATAGCAACATGAAAATTGCGCCGCTTGATTCGGTTTGCCATCCAGCCACGAGTTCGGGCTCGGCCACGGGAAGGTCAAACGGAAGACGCTCAAGTTCAGCCATTATTGAAATGAAAAAGACGACACAGGAAAGGAAGGCAGGTATGATAAACCAGAGTTTTGCTTGAGCGTTCACAATGTCGACCAAGCTGAGCGACCCCGCGAGCATCACAACGCTCAGAGTGGCAATCCACATTGGAATCTCGTACGCCACTTGCTGGAACAGGGAGCGAAGGCCTCCGAGGAACGGGTATTTGCTGTTGCTGGCCCACGCGAAGAGCAGGATCATGGCAGGGAACACTGAGGTCACAGCAAACACGAAAACGATGCCAACATCTAGGTTCGCGATGACCCAGTTTTGGCCGAAAGGAACCACTGCGAAAGGTAACGCAGCTAGGAAGACAAGGGCCAATGGAATGCCGAGAAAGAGTGGCTTGTCGGCCTTGTAAGGAACCATCACTTCTTTGAAGATTAGTTTCACGCCATCTGCTATCGGCTGGAGAATTCCCCACGGGCCGCCAGCGTACAGTGGCCCAATTCTTAGTTGAATTCGAGCGAGAATCTTCCGCTCATACCAAGTCAGAAACATCGTAATCAGCATCAAGTGAATGAAACCCGGAAAGAAGACGATAGTGATGAATGCGTGTGAGGTTATGATTGCGATTATGAATGGGAGGACATCGGCGGGCGTTGTGGGGAGCGCGACCAAGTCACCAATTCTCCCTTTGCAGCGCCAGGTGCAACGCGTACCCTAATGGTGCCCCAAGCAGAACGACGAATAGGAGAACATAGATGGACTCGCTTAGCGGTATCGCAGTGAAGCTGATGCCCCAAGCAAAGAGGAACATTCCGACAACGTCAAAAACAACAAACATGAGAAGGAATGGGTAATATTGCATCACCAGCCTCGTTCTCGCCTCACCTTGCGGAACCTGCCCAGATTCAAAGGGCATGTCGCGGAATGGGTCAGGTTTCTTGCGGGACCAAAATATGGGCAAGGTCAGCAGAGGGCCAGTAAGGAGAAGGATAAGAACGCCCCAGATTGTGATTGCCAACCAAGGGTTAAGTGCCATAATGAGTCACAACGTGAGACCGTGACGACTTCCCTGAGACTAAAACTACCGAATATAAATCATCCGTAAACCTGAAGCCAACAAACCAGACTTCTTTCGACGACAAACACGTGACGAGCTGAGGTATTTTCTTAAGCAACCGAAGTATTACGCACCTTCGAAAACCGAAGCGCAATTCTGTCTGCAACCATTTGAGGCATGGATCAAAATGGCATGGCACTCCGCTGGAACAACTCACTTCTGGTGCGCAAAGTGCAAAAAGCAGGTCGCGGCTGAGGCTGAGTTCGTATTCAAGGAAGGCAAAGTGCTTTGGAAATGGAAGTGCGGCACGTGCGGTACCGATTACCTGACCGATGCTTGATTGGGGTCTAGAAGGTTCTCTCCAAAGAGTAGTCAGCGAATTCTTCGAGAAGTTTGCTCTTGCTTGGGTCGCGTAGGCCCTTCAACTCTCGCTTCGCCCTCTCTACATGTTCTTTGGACTTCTTCAATGCGAACTCTACGGCCTTCTCTCTAAGAGCCGCCAGCTCCACCGACTTCTCCTTGTTGTTTTCAAGAATGGCGCTAACGCTTCCCCTCTTTGTTGCTTCATCTAGGTAATGCATCAAAACCAAGTTGATTCTGTCTTGCCTCTCTGGGTCGCCTGAAGTGTCTAAAACGTCGTCTTTGATTTGGAACGCGATCCCTACCGCCCTGCCATAGTTATAGAGGGAATCAACCTCTGGTGCTGTTGCCCCTCCAAGAACACCCCCAATGCCAGCGGCAGCGCTGAACAGGGACCCTGTCTTCAAGTCCGCTATGGTCAGGTAGTTGTCGACGTCGATTGCGAGCTCAGTGATCACGTCCAATATCTCGCCCTTGCTAAGGTCGACCAGGCCCCAGCCCGCCATTTTCGTTATCCGCGAATCTTTGTATTCGGAGAGTATTTGGACACCTTTTGAGGCAAGGAAGAGCCCAGCACTAATGGCCTTGTCGTCAGCGAACGCGTGTTGAGTGGTCGGGAAGTTGCGTCGCAACCTATGCTTGTCAATTAGGTCATCAAAAACCAACGAGGCCGCGTGGAGAAACTCCATTGCCACCGCGGCGTCAAGCGCATGCTCTGTCTTTCCCCCCACACTGTCGGAGGCGAACAGAACGAGAATTGGCCGCAGCCTTTTCCCCCCGGTCTTGAACGTGTACTTCACGAGTTCGTTGGCTTCGGTTTGTTCAAACCCCGTGGAAAGTAGCTCATCAATTCGCTTGTTAATCACTATGCGTTTCTGGTCGAGTAACTCTCGAAAGTTGTTCATTGCATTCCACAGGTTGGTATGTTGTTATGTTATGTTGGTATCGAATGATTGTATGACCCGTTATAAATGGTAGCTAGATTGTGCCAAGGCTGAGAGTATGTAATCTCACGTATATTTCAGAACGGCTTGGCAGAAATCCATCATCACATTTTCAGGCTTCGGCGCTTTTACTACACCACTTGCCACCAAGATTCCCTGCGCCCCCAGTTTGAGCGCAGCATAAACATCCTCCCCCGTGCTGATTCCTGCACCGCACAAGATCGTTGCATTTGGGTTGACTGAGCGGATCCTCTTCACGGAATCAGATATGACCTCAGGCCGCTCCTTTGAGACTGCGCGCCCGGACCCAATCAATTCGGGTGGCTCAATCGCCACCATGTCCGGCTCAGTCAATGCTACTGCTGCAGCAAGTTTGGCAGTTCCAGCACATATGACCGCCTGCAAGCCAACTTCATGAGCTCGCCTCACGCCAGACTCGATTTCGGACAGGCGCACGTTTCTTTCAGAATGATTAATCAGAGTTCCAGAGGCGCCTGCCGCTCTCACCGACTCCGCTAGCACGAATCCTGTGTAAGCGCCTGGGCTCACCGAATCGATATGCTGCGCAAAAACTGGAATATTCACACTGGTGGCTACTTGCTCTATGTCGCAAAACTGGGGCGCCACTCCCACTTTCACGCCAGTGTTGCGTCCAACTTCTTGTATTTTCTTGGAAAGGTCCACGGCGCGTTTACCAGTTGATTCCAGATAGGCTTTGAAGTTAACGAGGAGAAAAGGTTCGGACATTGGATTTCTTGACAAGATTCGTCAACCGCCTAGATACAGAACACGTGTATGAAACTTTGGTGGCGAGACATGGCAGCGAAAACGGACAGGGGGGCTCGCTGGTAATACGACGGCATGATTAAATACCGACCGTCAAATACTCGCGGCCGGTATATCGAATTGAGTTCACAAAAAGTAACAGTCTCCGTTATCAAAGCCGACGTAGGCTCCTACCCAGGCCACGGCACAGTTCATCCCAAGCAATTGGAACTTGCAAATACATGCTTGGACAAGGCGAGGAAAGAAGGCCTAATCGTCGACTTTTTTGTGACGCATGCTGGCGACGACATTGAACTCATCATGTCCCACCGCAAAGGTGAGAACAACACGAAAGTTCACGAGTTGGCGTGGAACACTTTCAAAGAGATAACCGACAAAGTCTCCAAACCCATGAAACTCTACGGCGCTGGACAGGACCTTCTTGCCGATTCCTTCTCAGGAAATGTGAAGGGAATGGGCCCTGGAGTCGCGGAACTTGAATTCGAAGAGAGACAAAGCGACCCCCTCCTTGTGTTCATGGCAGACAAAACTGAACCCGGAGCTTGGAACCTTCCACTGTTCCGGATTTTCGGAGACCCGTTCAACACGGCCGGGCTGATCATTGATCCTGCTCTCCACTCTGGTTTCACATTCCAAATCCTTGACGTGATGAAGGACCAGACCGTCAGCCTGAAATGCCCTGCAGAAACCTACGACCTGCTCGCCTTGATTGGGACCTCCTCACGCTACGTGATATCCAAGATCTACCGAAACGACGGCATGCCAGCAGCAGCCGCAAGCACCACCCGCCTATCACTCATCGCCGGCAGGTACGTTGGCAAGGATGACCCCGTCTGCATGGTCCGAGCCCAGCACGGCTTACCCGCAGTTGGTGAAGTGCTGGAACCCTTTGCTTTCCCACACCTTGTGGCCGGATGGATGCGTGGATCCCACGTAGGGCCATTGATGCCCGTCAGCTTGGCAGACACACAAAACCGCGTAACTCGATTCGATGGGCCACCACGCGTGGTCTGTGCTGGATTTCAAGTTTCAGATGCGAAGCTGATTGGGCCAGCGGATATTTTCGGTGACCCTGCGTATGATCGTACACGACAAATGGCCAGTGAGATCGCTGACTACATGCGCCGACATGGACCTTTCATGCCACACCGCCTGGGGCCTGAGGAGATGGAGTACACAACCCTCCCCGAGGTTCTGGAGAAACTGAAGGGCAGGTTCAAGAAATAATCCATTGAGCAATTGACTGCAACGCCTAAGGAGAACCTTTGCTGCGTGCAGCATGCTCGACCATGATACATCGGTCCATAACCACATCCATTCCCTCGGCTCTTGCTTTTTGGGCAGCGGCATCGTTCACGATTCCCAGCTGCATCCAAACGGCCGTAGGCCGCCCCAGTTTCCTGTGAATCTCCAGCGCCTCGTCAACAATTGGTGGAATATCCTCAGACCGCCTGAAAATGTCCACCACATCCAACTCTCTCTTCAGTTCATCTGGAATATCTGTAAGGGACTTGTAGGATTTCGCGCCCAAGACTTCGTCGACCGTTGGGTTCACTGGCACGATGCGGTACCCCTGTGCTTTCAGGTACTTGGCCACGCCGTGACTGGCCTTCGCAGGATCCTTAGAGAGCCCGACAACTGCAATTGTCCGCCCTTTCAGAACACGCGTTATGATGGCCTCTTCGTCAGGTTGCATGATGATCTAGCTCAAGCACTCGTTGGGTTGCAGATTAATTCATCTTTGAAATTCACCAAAATTCATTAAATTCGCTGCCCGAACCAAGTCAGGCGATGTCATTTGCCGATTAAAGTACTCGTTTGCGACCCAATCCACCCTGACGGGGTGGCGATGTTGAAGAAGGCCGGTTTCGAAGTTGAAGAGAACAAGACTCTGACCCCTGAGCAACTCGAAAAGCGTATCGCTGAGTTCGATGGCGTCGTTGTTCGAGGCCGAACCAAGATCACTGCATCAATCATCAACGCCGGCAGCAAGCTTCGGGCAGTTGCAAGATCAGGCGTGGGCCTTGACAATATCGATTTGGAAGCTGCCCGGAAGAAGTCGGTTAAAGTCATCTCGACCCCAGCAGCACCCACAACCAGCGTCGCCGAGCTAGCGATAGGCCTCATGCTATCCGTTCTGAGAAGAGTGTCGTACGCGGACAGCGCAATGAAAGGCGGAAAATGGGTAAAAACCGAACTGATGGGTACAGAGTTGAAATCCAAAACAATCGGCGTCATAGGCGCAGCCGGACGAATTGGCTTAGAAGTAGCCCGGATAGCCGTCCAAGGGTTCGGTGCCAAAGTCATCGGTTACGATGTTGTCGAGTACGCCGACAAAGCGAAGCAAGTAGGTTTCCGCACGGTCGACAAACTTACAGACCTTCTCAAAGAATCAGACATAGTCTCAATCCACGTACCATACATGCCCGCCACGAAACACCTCATCGACGAGAAGACGATGGCCGGCATGAAGAACGGAGCAATCCTGGTGAACACGTCACGGGGTGATATTGTCGACGGTGAAGCGCTCCTACGAGCCCTCAAGTCAGGGAAGCTAGCAGCCGCAGGCCTAGACGTATTCCACAAGGAACCCCCAGTCGATGAGTGGGAAAAAGAGCTCAGCAAACTGGCAAACACTGTATGCACCCCACACATAGGCGCTCAAACAAGCGAGTGCCAACGCCTTGAGAGCACTCAGGTGGCGGAACAACTAATCGCCGCCTTGAAGTGACGAGTGAGTGGAAATGAGTATCACCTTCCAAGATTTCGAGAAACTATCCTTCAAAGTGGGGAAGATCAGCGCGGCAGAGAGAATCCCTGGCATGAAGAAGATCCTGAAGGTTCAGGTGGATTTAGGCGATAATGTAGCCCAAGCAATAGCTGGAGGCGCTGAGTACTACCCGCCTGAAAGTTTCGTTGGAAAGCGCGTTGTCGTCCTCACGAACATGGAAGCCAAGACGATTGCAGGCATCAGATCAGAGGTCATGCTGCTCGCCGCGGATGTGCAGGGCAAACCGGTTTGGATTACGGTGGAGGGAGATGTTCCGCCAGGTACGAAGGTTCGCTAGCCCATGCAAAGATTCCATGCACGCCACTGGTTTGTAATCTCCGTACTCTATGAACTAAGGAATCATATTCTACTTGCTGGTTCAAGACCATAGGATGATTAGATTTTGGATTTCAGACTTACCCCCGAACAAGAGCTCTTTAAGAAAACCGTAAGAGCGTTCGCCGAGGAGAAATTATTCCCTCGGTCTAGAGACATAGATGAGAAAGCCGCAGGCATCCCTGAGGACATTGTCAAAGAAATGGTTGAGCTAGGAATTTTCGGTATCACAATACCTGAAGAATACGGAGGCTCAGCCAGCCCAGGCGAAGAGATGGTCTATGCCACACTCGCGGTTCACGAGATTGCCCGAGGTGAACTATCGATGTCTCTGCCAGTCTATACGTTACTCAACCTCGGCTGGAGCCGCCTCATCGCTAAACACGGCTCCGAAGAACTGAAGAAAGAACTGCTTCCGAACGTCGCCTCCGGAAAATGGTTCATTGGAATCTGCACAACAGAAGCAGGAGGTGGCTCGGACTTGGCGAACGTCAAGACGACCGCCAAGAAAGCGGGCAACGAATACGTGATCAATGGAGAGAAGACGTACATTAGTGGCGTCGTCGAGGCAACCAAAATGGGAGGGGGACACCTCACCCTGTTTCGAACAGCCCCTGAACTTGGCAACAAGGGCATGACATTCGCCTACGTCCCCGCCAAGCTTCCAGGCATGTCGTACACTGTATTCCATGACATGGGCCGTATGGGGCTCTCCACAGGTGGCTTCACATACAAGGACGTGAAGATTCCAACAAAGTACGTTTTGGGCCAAGAGAACAAGGGATTCTACGTGAACATGGAAGGCTTCAACGTAGCCCGAACCCTCGTTGCAAGCGCATGCCTCGGTGGAGCCGAGAAGTGCCTCGAACTTGGAGCGGACTATGTGAAACGCCGCGTGCTTTTCGGACGACCACTTGCGAAGTTCGAAGGGATCTCATTCGAGATAGCCGAAGATCTTGCGGAACTCGAGATGCTCAAGAGCTTCCTTGTGAGAGGAGCTTGGATGCTTGACCAACACTACAAGGATGGAAGCTTCAGCAACAAGGAGATCAACCAAGCAATCGCCATATGCAAGTTGAGAGCGCCTTTGATGAGCCTTGACATTGTGAAACATGCGATGATGTACCACGGAGCTCTTGGCTACAGCAAAGAAAGCCCATTAGAGATGTGCATGCGGGGGCTCATGTCCTACGTCGTCGGAGCGGAAGGAGGAGCCAACATAATGAAAATAATAATCGCCAGAGAACTCATGGGAGACGTAGCAATCCCGTACAAGTAGCTCAAAACGAGACTCTCTTTCGCGGAATCGGAGATGAATAGCGAATAGGCGCATAGCCGACCTGGGGATCGCACGTGGAAAGAGTTGACGTCGCTGTTGTAGGGGCAGGACTAGCCGGCTTATCCTGCGCTTACACTTTGGCGAAAGCAGGCCTAGATGTTCTGGTTGTTGAGCGAGGCGACTATCCGGGCAGCAAGAATGTCACGGGGGGCAGGTTATACATGAACCCTGTCCGACAGTATCTTCCTGGGATTTGGCAGGACGCACCCTTTGAGCGGCACGTCACCAAAGAACGGTTGTCTATGTTGTCTGATGACACTGCAATTACGATGGAGCTGAGGCCAGAGGCGTACAACAAGGAGCCGTATCACAGCTATACACTCCTCCGACCTACCTTCGACAAGTGGCTCGCAGACAAGGCGACAGCGTCAGGTGCAGCCATAGTTTCAAAGTACAAAGTCGAGGGTCTAATGCGCGAGGGCGGCAAGGTCGCAGGGATCAAGGCTGAGGGCGAAGATATTGCTGCCAACGTAGTGGTCGCCGCAGATGGAGCCATGTCATTCACTGCTCAAGAAGCCGGACTTCGATCCAGACACAACCCGGAGCACTTCGCCGTAGGAGTCAAGGAAACCATCGAATTGCCAAGGAAGGTGCTGGAAGACAGGTTCAACCTGCGCGGCGAAGAGGGAGCAGCCCAGCTTTACTTCGGGAGTGTTACGAAGGGCATGACGGGTGGAGGGTTTCTCTACACGAACCGAGAGAGTATCTCGCTCGGAATCGTAGTCAGTATCGGGGCCCTGATGGCGAACCCAGCACAGCCTGAGACATTTCAGTTGATGGAGGAGTTTAAGCATCGGCCGGAAGTTTCAGCGCTCATCGAGGGCGGAGAGACAGTCGAATACTCGGCTCACACAATTCCCGAAGGGGGCATCGAATCTGTACCCACCCTGTACTCGGATGGGATCCTCGTTGTCGGTGATGCGGCCGGGTTCGCGTTGAACATGGGAATGATTGTGAGAGGCATGGACCTGGCTATTGCGTCAGGAGCGATGGCGGCTGAAACAATTAAGACAGCCAAGGCCGGAAACGATTTTTCCGCAGCGTCTTTGGCTTCTTACGAGGCGAGGCTGAACAACTCTTTCGTATTGAAAGACCTACGAACCTTCAAGAATGTTTGGAAAGTGCTGAACAACCCAAGGCTCTTCGATAAATACCCTCGCCTGGTTGCTTCACTCTTCACGGAGCTTATGCACATTGGGCCTGAACCCAAACCGAAATTTTCAACAACCGTTCTGCAGCAGGTCAGAAAGAACTTTCTTAATCTGACAACTTTGAAGGACATGCTGGGTCTACTCAAAATATAGATGGCTTGGGCGTTGAAAGTAGAAGAAAAGCTTGGGAAGAACGTTTTCAAAGTCGACAAAGAAGGCCATATCAAAATAAACAGAGAAGTGTGTCGCTCCAAATGCCAGCCCAAGTACTGCCTCCATGTCTGCCCAGCAAAAGTTTACTCGCTCGATAAACAAGGTGACATACTGCCAAACCCAGACGGTTGCCTGGAATGTGGGGCGTGCGTGATCGCATGCCTCGAAGAGGCTCTAAGTTGGCACTACCCGAAGGCAGGGTATGGGGTTCAGTATCGGTTCAGCTGAAAAGAAAAATGAGGTGAAATGAATTGCACGTCATAGCTTGCATGAAACAGACCGTTGACCTCCAACAGATCAGAATCAAACGGGACACTCGCGAGGCTGTTCTCGAAGGTTTGCCGCTTGTCTTCGGTGACATGGACAAGAACGCACTGGAGGAAGCTGTTCGCATGAAGGAAAAGCATGGAGCTAAGGTAACCGTCCTCTCTGTCGGAACCTCGAAACTCAAAGAGGGCATTCTTGAAGCCCTGGCGATGGGTGCTGACGAAGCATGCATAGTCGTGGATCCCGCATGTGAAGGCTCTGAGCCCAATTCCTCTGCGTTGACACTCGGCGAAGCGGTCAAGAAGATTGGGGCATACGATGTCATACTCGTTGGGGAAGGTTCCGCCGACAACTACTCAGGCCAAATAGGATCTAGACTCGCTGAGATTTTGAATGTTCCATTAATCACCTACGTTAGGGAACTCTCGATAGATTCGAGCACAGTCACTGCCACCAGAGACCTGGAAGGTGCACTCGAGCTGGTCAAAGCAAAGACGCCACTGGTCATCTCAGTTACGAGTGAAATCAACAAGCCAAGAAGAGCACCACTGACACAAATACTCAGAGCCTCACGGAAACCGGTGAACCTGTGGACGCTGAAAGACATCGGGCTCGATTCCAGTGCAGTAAAGTCAGCGTCCTCCGCAATCCAAGTCATCAGCAACCTCGCACCAGAACAAGAGCGCAAAGGCATAATCTTCGAGGGAGAACTGGAGGACTCGGTAGAGAAACTTGTGAACGCCCTAAAGAAGGAGGGAGCCCTGCCATGAGCGGCGGAATCATCATCTTTTCCGAAACTGATCAAGGAGCGTTCGAGCTCCTCACAAAAGGCCGCGAACTCTCGAAGGTGCTCAACATGGAACTCTTAGCACTCACCATTGGAAGGAAAGCTGAGAACCTGAAGCCCTATCTTGAGTATGGAGCGCAGAGGGTGCTGCTAATCCCGCACGATGGAGTTTTGGACACGGACGCCTACACTCAAATGCTATATGAAGTAGCCAAGGACGACGGCCCAGATATTGTGCTAATTAGGTCCACGCGCGCAGGTAAGGAATTAGCCGGCCGAGTGGCACAGAAACTCCAAGCCGGATGCGTAACGGACGCACTCAACCTAACCGCCAAGAACTCAGACCTAGTGGTCGACAGATACGCGCTTGGTGGGAATACTATTTCCTCAGAAGTCATCAGGACCAAAAAGAAAGTGATTTCAGTGATGCCCGGAGCCTTCGAGGCTCAAAAGGCACCAGCGCAAGGCAAGATTGAGACATTGAGTATTGCACCCCCACCGAGACGTGTGGAATTGGTCGAACGCAAAAAGAAAGAGAGTGAATCAGTCAACATAGAATCGGCCGAAGCTCTAGTCTGCGTCGGGAAGGGCCTCTCGGCCAAGGAGGACCTCGCAATAGTTAGGGACCTCTGTGCCGCCTTGAAAGCAGAACTGGGATGTACTCGGACCCTCTCCGCCGACTACCACTGGCTCTCTGAGGACAGAATGGTGGGAATCTCAGGCAAGAGGTGCAAACCGAAACTTCACGTCTCAATCGGCATCTCTGGCCAAATCCAGCACACCGTAGGAATAATGAGCTCCAAGCTAATCATCGCGATAAACAAGGACAAAGAGGCACCAATATTCAAGATGGCAGACTACGGAATAGTCGGAGACCTCTACCAAGTCGTTCCAAAGCTCGTTCAGAAAATTCAAACACGCGGAAGTTAGACTTCAGTCGAACATTATGCGAGCCCGCGAAATACTTGGAAAGAGTAGCGCAGCTCACCGCTGAAATCAGGACTTTGAACTTTAAATAGCAAGCATCTGTTTGGTTCGACTAACCCATACGAATGAGACGAGCAGTGCTGAATATTGCGCCCTACAGCAATCATAATCTTACTAATGGTGATCGGTTCTGTTTTCGTGGCCCCCGCGCACGCTTCCGCCATAACATTCGACGTTGGAAAAGACCACGTGCAAGTGAAGATGGCTCTTTCACTTCATCAGAACATGACCACTCTCCCCCATCAGAGAAGCACAATAACGCTCAGCCAAGACTCGAACATGACCACCTCGTTCACACAGGCTCTTGCGAAACTCGAACCTACCGCAACACCGTCCGATGCAACTTTGAACATCGTCTCAACAAATAACTTGCTGAACCTCACGCTCACCGTCGACGTTGCGGGGATAATTGACCAACATGGCGACGTGGCAGTTGTGAATATGACGTGGAAATCTTTCCAAGTTACCACGGATCTTCGAGACGGCAATTTGAGCTATAATGCGGTGGGCAACCGGTACTTCCGGCCGCTTGTCGAATTCTACGCAAACGCCACCAAGTTCGAGAACACCCCGAACGCCACAATCAGGGCAGTGAATTTCTTCGTCAACGGAACCGAAGCCGTTTCAGGAAGCGTCGCCGAGAACGCCGTAGGAAACTTCACTCTTCTCGACTTCAGGCCACTAAATCTCCCCATCGACCAATGGACACGGACTTACAATCTGTCAAACAACACGACAAATTGGACCTACATCCCCGTCACAACTTTCGGTGCCGCTGTAACCGCTCAGCAGAATAACCAGACAGTAAAGTTCTCTTCAGACTACTCTTACGATGCTGAGGTAACCGTTCCGGGATTAGCTCGTGCGTCGGGAAACAATCTTCTCATCGACATCGGATCTGGTGGGAAAGAGTGGGTTATGGCAGGGATAGTGGTTCTGGCTTTAGCTCTCGGAGTAATCGTTCAAATATTGTACAGGTCTAGGCGAAAGGCCATTAGATTAGGGCACAAGTAACCTACCCGCGGACCCGTTCCTTCGCAACTCGCTCCAGATCAGGAATGTCAAAAACTCCTTTGAAGTGTTCCTTCAGGACGCCTATGTAGAGAGAGACTTCGTCATCAGTCATGTACTGGAACATGTAATCCCCTTTGTACGGGGACGGTTCACCTTCTCGCGAGATGTACTCAATATGCATCAACTGGTCGCCTCGCTTAATCGTAATGGAACGCCGGTCGTTGCTCAAATTGACCAATTCCAAAATCAGGCGCCCAACGAAACCACTATGAACTTTCGCGGCGTTCAAGAACGAGAGCCCCATTCGTCCATACTTACTCTTAGCGGTCAAATGGGACACGAAATTTGGTGGGGTGAAAACCACTTCGTAGGAGATGAGGTTCTTGTGTTCTAGGTAGTGTAATGTTGTTTCGTCTCGGACGGTGAGCACGTACCCATCGCCGTCGAGTAGCCCGTAATCGAACGGGTAGATGCACTTGTAAGCTTGAATCAGCTTCGTAAGTTGCTCTTTGCCGGCTACACCCATCGCTGCTCCCCGCACTCCCTGCACTGCAATGACTATTTTTACGTTAGCATTCTCTACGAATTGGAAGTCGCGGTCAATGTCGCAGCGAGCGAGCTGGAACCCTCTAGCTGGTCCTTATGGCCGCTTATGACCAAAGTAATCGACGAGCCACCGCCGACCCTCACGACAAAATCAATGTTCGCCTGCAAGGGAGGGGACTCTACCAGAAGGTTTGTAGAAGTCTTGTTGTACACCCAAGTTACGTTTACAACGTTCAGCCTAATCCCATCGTAGCTCGCCAGCGAGAGGTCCCCCTTACCCAAGGTTGCGGTTTGGTCCTGGAGGTTCACCAAATCAAGCGCTTGCGATTGATTCGCGATTAGCTTCCATCCCTCCACATCCGATTGCCCAGATTGGTGCGCCCAGACCTCCTTTACCACAAAGTACACATGGTCTGCATTTTCGAATTTCATCGATTTCAAATAAACCGTGACTGTTCCCGTTGAGACAGCCGGGTAGACAATTATCAGGACAAGGGCAATGGCCCCCACTACTGAGACGATCTGCTTCGAGTTCACTTTAGATCAGCGCCGCACCTATACCGACCGTTTTCTTATAAGCGTCATGAAACCTTCTGAAAAACCCTTCAGGTCTGGGCTTTGAATCTCGATGAATTGACCGCAGGCCTCCCTAAGACAGAGCTGGTCTATCTAAGAGAAACGACGACCCAAAAAGGCGATAGCAACGTTCTGAGGGTTGTGCCAGAGAAGCGAACCCACGCTTACCTGATTCTTGACCGCACGGTCTTTCATCCGAAAGGAGGCGGCCAACCCTCAGACAAAGGAACTATTCACTCAACCGATTGCACGCTCAACATCAAGAAGGCCATTTACCATCGAGGCGTCGTCGTTCACTGGGCGAAAATAGCTTCAGGCACACCTAACACAGGGCCCGTTACCTGTGAACTAAACTGGCCATTCAGATATCTCATCATGCGACGACACACGGCAGCCCACCTCCTAGACCACTGTCTCTCAAAGACAACCGAAAGCCAAGTGCAAACAACAGACTCGTGGCTTGACGAACCCTGCTACGTCGGATACGCTGGCGAACCACCGAGCACTTCCGCCCTTCCACGAATGGAGCAACTGGCAAACCAGATGATCTCCGCGGGCGGCAGGGTCAAAATCGATTTCCTCACCGGCGAGGCGAGCAAGAAGCTGTTGCTGAATGCGCCGAACTTTGAACGCCTCCCCGACTTGGACGTGGTTCGCACCGTCACAATTGAAGGCTGCGACCCCATCCCCTGTGGTGGAACACACGTAGCAGACATCAAAGAGATAGTGGGACTCACGGTTGCCCAAGCCGAAGAAATGCCGGATCAGAAGTTCCGTTTGCACTTCCAAGTGAAATAGGCTGATAGGGAAATTGCCGCACCCATTAACTCTCACCTGCGGCTTCTCTTGAGCCTGCCAAACCGCTTCAACACCTCTCGGGGAGCCCGTTCCACTACCAAGCGTTTCCCTGAAACTCTCACGTAAAGCTTCACTGAGCCTTTCATGAACGGGAAGTTCGAATCCGTGGTTAGCTTCGTTGGCAGGTATATCCGCGGGGATTCGTAAACCCGCCCGTTTTCCATCCTTTTCTTCGTTACGACGAAACTTGCGACCGCTTCTTTCATTTCTTTCACTTCGGGTTCAAATTCAGGTCCTATTTCCGTCGCAAATCACGTTTAGTGGTTACAGCCATCAACACGGCAATTTTCGCGGGCAAAACTTGCATCCTGAGGCTGCCGTGTGACAATGTTTAAAGAGGAAATGACTCTCCCGGTGAAATTCAACGTGTTAGAAGCTTGATACAAGTCAATGTTCTTGTGACCAGCATGTCGGCTGAGAGATTCTGGGAAATGGACCGGCAACTGCCAGCCCAAGTTCAGATAGGAGTCAACATCAACATGCTGGATATCGATCAGAAGCCTGACGGCACCTTGGACGCGCCATTCGTTTTCACCGTTAACTATACACCATCCATAGCCCAAATCAGCATCAAAGGCAAGGCCAAAATCACCGGCAGCGCTGAAGATACGAAGAAGATCGTGGACGAACACAAAGCTCAAAAATCTCCGCCCGTGCAGCTCATTCAGGCCGTTTCGAACGTGGCAATAGCAGACGCGATTCTCATATCGCGAAGCTTGAACATCCCTCCACCCCTGCCCCCAATTCCTCAGCCGCAGACAGCACCAACCCAACCGGTCAAGCAGGCGGACTCCCGCTACACCGCCTAAGGTCCAAAATATTGGAGTGTTATGGGATGGTCCACAAAATTGGACCTCAGTTCATTTTCTTCGCAGCCAGATAGTTGTCCCAGTATGAGGCCAAGTCCCTCAATCGGTTAGCAAACTGGATGCTGAGCTTTGTTGGCTCATTGCGGTATTTCTTCTCGAGAAGGCCGCTCCTCAGCATCGCTTTGTATGTGTCGCTGAGTGTTTGGGCACTGATCTTGATGCGTTCCGCAACTTTATGGTGAAGATCCATAAGGTAGAGTGGGCGCCTTTCTTCGACCAGAATTTGTATTATCGCCCTGGCGACGCCCTGCTTCTTGATACTGTGCGGGAACAGGATCGCACAGAAAATATCCAAGTCGACGATCTGGTTTAGTGTTGAGTGCTTGTCAATTTTCGGGAAAACCCAGACCCAACGCTTCTGTCGCTCGGCATAGTAATCCTCCCTTGGGATTCTGCCAATCTTACTTCTGTCGAGCAGCATGATTTGCTTTGTACGATTCGCCATTGGAAACCAAGGGCTTCAAACCTACCCGGCAAAGAAAGCGGTTCAGAACACAAAGCGACCTAGAATAAGTCGAGGGAATTCGCGGAATTGGCTCAAACAGCTCAATTCTGATACTGTTATGGTTAAGGGCATTTTGGGCTCGGTCGCTCAATATCTGATGGATGTTAGAATGTAGGGGGCCGTGCGGCAAAGAATCCCCATTTCCCATGCAAGCATTCCAGCGACTGATGAATTCTACAGGATGTAAGAATATGCCGAAAAACCCCAACCTCCAACGCATTCCAAAAACGACAAAGGCAAGCATTGGGATGAGGAAAAAGTGCTGAGAGATCCCAGGTTCCTGACTGAGACATGGGCCGAGAGATGCGTATAGAACCACATCACGATTTGAGCGGGCTTGAGCGTTTGCGGGACGCAATCATGACTGATTCCTGCGCCTTCGCACAAATCAGCAAGCCCTGGCGCAGAGATTTGTTGTATGCCTCGTTGCGTGAAGCACCCCACATTTCAGCGAGAATGGCGATTTGATCGCAGACGGAGTTCGGGAGACCAAAGGTAATCAACGCGGATTTCCGACCTAGAATCCTCTGAGCATAAGGCCGTGCGCCAAACTTGAAGCTAAAGCTCCTTGATGGTCTGAGGAGCTCCAACCCACCCAGAATTGTGCTCGCGGCTGTTTCGGCCTCGGGGTTGTCTACGGTTAGGAAGAAGAATGCTGCACCGAGAAAGATGACCACTCGAAGGAAATCGGCCAGTTGCCAAGCTCTTGCAAGTTCTTTACATTGAGCTGCAATCTGCCTCGGAACCCTAACCGTAACAGCTAGGTACGGCAGGTTAGTTCCTCCGAAGTTGTACCACTTCGTGTACGAATGTATTGGGCAGCATACACATTACATCATAGGGTGTCAGACACCCCACCACGATAAACCCTGAAGGGCCAAACGCCATGTGAGAGAGATGGTTCACGGGCCTCGCTCGGAGCACAAAAACAAGGGCTGGAAAGCCAAGTTTTTCCATCCAAGAGAGATGGGCTTCTAAAGCATCGGTCTTCCTTGGTACTAACTTCCGAAAGGGGGCTAGACTAGGAGACGCCGAAGCACGTAAACGAAGCTACACTGATATTCAATCAGTTGAGAGCATGATCATTTTTCGGTTGCGATACACAGCCATTGAGGTCACTGACCTAGACCGGTCCGGTTCTATACGGAAATCCTTGGAATGAGGATCAGAAGCCGCCAGAAAGTGGTTCAAACAAACGGGGAAATGGCTGCCATCGAATCCGAGGATTCCGACCATCGGTTGGAAATTAACCATTATGGAGGCCACAAATACACCCCTGGAGACCAGCTCGACCACATAGCCTTTGAAGTCGAAAACTTGGATGAAGCCCTACCTGAACTGAAAGCCAAAGTAATTGAACCTGTGTCATTCGTCAGAAAATCAGAAAATGCCAAGTGGACGTACATTGCCGACCCCGACGGAATATGAATAGAATTCTTGCAAGTCAGGCATATCTGACGATTCTTGAATCCATGCACGAAGAACACTCACCAAAACCACTATGTCAAGTGTCGCACCGGTTTTCCCGCTGACGCCGGCTACGATCTTTCCAGTTGAGTTTTCGGATTAGATTTCAAAATCCGACTATTGTCCACTTTCTCCAAAATATTGGAATGTTCTGGAACACTCTGAAAAATTGGATGAGCTACGCAAATCGCCAAACTGAGCAGATTGTCGGCGGGTATCGTTCCGTGGGAAAATCCGGTTCATATTACTAAGTAAATTCCGACGGAATTTACCGTACGCGGCTTTTTGGCGCGAGAGATCGGAAAGGGGCAGGAAGGAAGAAAAAGGAAAATCCGGGGGCGACGGCCGAAAAAACGCCGAGCGAGGCAGATTGGCCGGCCGAAGCGAAAGGAGGGCAAGGAACGAGAACCGGTTGGTGAGAGAGGAAAGGGTATTTTCAGCCGCCTCCGATGGCAGCAGGACCACACCATTTCATTAAACAGCCATAGCTACGTACCGAGAGGCCAAAGTGATAGGTGAAATGGAGTGCTGAACGAACTGAACTGGGGAAAGGAACCTGCTAAGAAGAAATATTAGCCGCCGAGATTGTTAGATTTGAAGAGAAAAGGGGTCGCACCTTAGCATAGAAATCAGCTAACTGCTAAAGAAGAACATTCACGGACACCCTTGAAAGAACCTGGAGCATAAAGAACTTGGAGAAAACAAGCCGATGCGTCATTTGTGGCCAGCAGCTCCAGTACATCTTCGGCAGGCCACGAAAGCTATGCGGAAACAAGGCTTGTTACCTAGAGTGGAAGATGCGCCGATACCAGAACCTGCAATTCATCGCCCGTACGAGGCGACTGTCCAGCGCCGATTTCGAGTATGCGGAACCCATCTGCATCTGTGGAAGCGACCACTTCGCCTGGACCATGGAAGGCGTATTCTGCCTCGAATGTGGCCTGCAAGAGCCTCTGTTCTCGATTGAGCCTTGGATTCCAGCCGAATTTGCGCCCAAACCGGCCTGCACTTGCACCCAGATCTGTAAGCAGTCGGCTCCGTACAAGCTTTGGGCCTACGTCTAGCAGGGATTTCGCACAGCTCCTGGTTGGCGCGGACCTACATTAGCCAGCAGAAAAGATGTCTAGACTATGTTATACACCGCTGAACACCCCGAAGTGGTCCCACTTCAGAAATGAAGTAATGCCACTTGTCGAGCTGTAGGCGGGGCCCACCCTTCTTTTGGGTAGAGTGTACCCTCCTGTGTGAATGTGTGTGGTGGCGCATACATTCGGGCAAGATGAAGGACCACTTTCACCGCAGGGACCCCCCTCCTAGGGGGGGTACCAAGTAGCTCAGAGCGGTGTTGGGCGGAGTTTGTGATGGACTTTCTGCCCATCAAAGTGGGTATTATATGAAGTTCTAACGTGTGTTTGTGCGGCACTGAAAGCGCTGTCCCGCTGAGAACAGATTCAAACTGTTTTGAACGCATTAACGCATCATTCTGCCTTCACGGTCAATCCGGCCTCGTCGAATCCGGGTTGAGGAAATTGGCCGTCGGTCGTCCGCGAGGATCAGGTCAATCGGAATAATCGCAAGCGGTTTCAGCCCTCTCGACTTCCTTTTGGCGTTGATTTCGTAGGCGGTTTTGATTGTTCGACGGCTGACGACCAGAGCTTGGATGCGCGGATCGGTTACGGTAGGCCCGAAGCGGTCCTGCAGTGGAACAATCGTGGCTCTTGGTCTAAGTTTCAATCGTGCTAGGAGATGGGCCAAGTCTCGCTCGCGGCGTGCGTAGCTGTCGACCTTGTGAGGCTTGTGGAGTCTGCGGACGAATATTTCGCTAGAGACTCCTATCATGACTTTGCGGCCGACCTCGAATGCTTGTTTGAGGAGTTGACGGTGACCGCGGTGGAGGACATCAAATGTCCCGCCCATCGCGACGAGCTTGAATTGGGGTTGATGTGCAGGTTCGGCTTTTCTTTTGGCCGAGCGACCCGCTAGCCGCGCCATCTTTGATGCAATGGCTGCTCTCCAGCAAAGACATTTAGTGCTTTGGATTGGCTTTCAGCTACCCGAAAGCCGCACGCCTCTATCATCGAGTCGACTCGCGAAAACCCTTGCCGACGGAAATGCCGAGTGAACAGCCCGCATTACGCGAGGAACCCTGGAGTTTTCAGCAACTGCATGAACAGCCTTTCCGATCATGTTCTGCCCCACCCCCACGACTCCTGCAGACTCCATGATCCTCACAAGTTGCGCAATTTCCGGTGTTTGAAATCCTGCGTTCTCAGCGAATCTTCGCACTTCGCTGAGAAATGTCCTCAGGTCCGGTTTGCTGCGAATAGATTTCATAGCATGTCGGGCAGGAGGGTTTACTCTCGCAGCCAAGTCAGATTGCGAGAGAGCTTCGCGAGTAGGAATCGATCCCAGATACACGCATACGATTGAATGGTTCTTTGGAAAGATCAGTCGGTCAACCAGACCTATGCCAGGCGGGCCGGGCTCGGTAACTAGAACGAAGCCTCCAATGAGGACAGGGTATGCGGTTCCCAAACCCGTATGGTTTAGGACCTCAGCGACGTGCGTCAGTTCGCCGATCTCGTTTATTGAAATCGGAAGCTGAGCGGCATCGGCAAGAGCGAGGCATGAAGCAGCTGTTCCTCCAGCACTTGTGCCATATCCAGCCCCGATTGGAACCTTCACTTTCAGGTTGACTCGAACATCTTGTGTCGAACCGACTCTTTCGAGCAAATGCTCGAGTGCCCATCTTGTTGTGTGGGCTTCTGGTGCAGGTCTTCCGTTTATTCGGATTGCGATGGTTGTCTTTGATGCTTTGTTGGCTGTGATGGTTGCGGAGATTCCAAGTTTGAGGGCGAAGCCGCCACCCCTGGCGCCAATTCGGATGGGATCTGTGATGGGTTTGCCTTCGGCATCGGTTGTGCAGATTTCGAAGAAACTGGATATGGCGGCAGGGGATACTGCTTCCGAAGAGGGCAAAGTTCTCTTCCTAGGACTTGGCGCGGCTGGAACTCTGATGATACTGCAGACTCGGAAACGCTGCTTTGCACGCCGCCACAACGGGCGGCGTTAGCAGAATCAAGAATGGGATCTCGGAAAGGTACGTGAAGGCTGTAGTTGCGTACATGAAGGCCGTTGGCAGCGCACCATTGCCGAGCCCTAGCACGCCTGGCAGTGTGAAGATTGTGCTGTAACCTACAATCCCAAGGCCAATGATGATGCTTCCAACGCCGAGCCCGATTGAGGAGGCAACCTCAAAGTCAGCCCACCGATTTCGTTTCACCGTGAACCCGAGTATCACGATTACGGCCAGCAGACCTACAAAGGAGACGAGAAATTGCGGGCTTCCGAAGCCCCCGGTTCCAGACAGTAAGTATACGCCGTAGGCAGTTAGGACAATTGGAATGAGAAGACTCAATCCCAACAGGACACGTTTCACTGCTGCGGACGGGTTTCTGTGCGTCAACCAGCCGATTAGAAAGAACCCGACGAAATTCGAAGGAACACCTACTAGGAGACTTAGGAGTGGATCATGATGGCCGTAGAAAACGTCGGCAATGAATATTCCAATTGCGGCTCCGACTCCTCCGGTCCATGGCCCGAAGAGGACGCTAAAGGCTGCGGGGACGAACACTTGAGGCCAGAACCGAACCCCAAAGACCGTCACGGGGAAAACGGTCCATAGAAGCCCAATGAGCGCATAGAGTGCGGCGTTTACGACTGTAGTTGCCAACCGCAACGACGCGGGGAGAGTTTTGGTTGCCAAGATGATTCCCCCCGGAGATATTTCGTTTGACTATTCTAAGCTTGCCCTGAGGATTTGTATGCGAGGGTCGCCTACTACGAGCCATCTTTGAGAGTGCTTTGCGTGCTCTCTAGAATTCAGGCAACGCTTCATTTGCAGGCAGCATCAAAGCCGACGAAAAGTAACAGCCCAACAGAACAGACGAAGAGGGACAATTATCATGTTATCCAGATTGGGGGTTGGAGTCGCGGCAATTCCAGCGCGTCGTGGCCTCAACGAAACGTTAAGATACGGTGGTTAGTGGGCATTAGCGCTTGTAGCCCGGTGGTGTAGTGGTCAAACCAGCAAATGGGACTATGCATAGCAATGGCGCCAGAATAGAACTGCCACTAAACGGCTCTGGATCCCCTCCACCAAAAGGAGAAACCTGCCGACGGGAGAACAACCAAAAACCCGAATTCGAATCTCCCCCGGGCTACCAACAACCATTGTAAATATCTTCGGTCGGGGTACCATTGAGTTCAGATTGAAAGTCTCCAATGTGAGATGAAGCTTACGAGTCACCATTCCTGAAGAAAAACACAGCCTAAGGCACCCACCGTCAATTAATCATGGGCCGAACCGGATCCTCTAAGGGTGCCATACACCTATGCTGGCCCTGCATCATCTAAAAACACGTTTCATTCCAGGGAACCAATAGCTTTCTCCACTTCCACAAGGATTTCGCATGACTTCACGAGTTCCTTCATCTTGTTGTGATCGGGATGAAGCGGGCGGTCGATGTCGAGATACTTGACGTGTTTACGGATCACATTATGAGCAACTTGTGTTCCCTTTCCGAATTCGTATGGTGTTTCATATTTTTTACGTAAGTCAAGGGCTTGGGCAGCGGCCATGAATTCAATTCCCAAAATGCCATAAGCATTGTCGAGTATCTGGAAATTCTTCAGGGCGGTGTTCATGCCCATGGAAACGAAATCTTCCTGGTCGGCAGCAGCCGGGATCGACTGCATGGAGGCCGGCATGCAAAGGATTCGCTGTTCTACGATCTGCATATCAGCGGTATATTGGCTTAACATTAGCCCGGAGAACATGCCGGCGCCCTTAATCAGGAAGGGCGGAAGCCCCACGCTGAGTGCCGGGTTATTCAGGCGGTTCATGCGGCGTTCAGAAAGTACGCTTACCATTGTTACTGCAACACCTATCATATCCATAGGCAAGGCAATGGGCGAGCCCTGGAAATTGGCGCCTGAGAGTACCAAGTTTTCATCCGGGAAGAAAAGAGGATTATCCCCCACACCATTGAGTTCGATCTCTACCTGTACTCTGGCAAAGCCAAGCGCATCATGTGCTGCACCAATCACCTGCGGTGTGGAACGCATTGAATATGCATCCTGCACTTTCACTTTTAGACGGCCTTCAGATAGGTCACCGCCAGCTGCTACCGTGCGGATTGATTTTGCACTGCGGACGCCACCGGGGAAACCGCGTACTTCAAGAATTAATCCATGATACGGTTTGAGGTTGGCTTTCAGCGCCTCCAGCGACATGGCACAGGCTATTTCAGCCTGCTTAAGCCAGTTGTTGGTGTCATATATCATCAGCGCCGACATGGCGGTAAGTACATTGGAACCATTGATAACGGCCAGACCATCGCGTACCTCCAGTCCGGGAATGGAGATACCTGCGCGTTCCATGGCCACATGGCCGTCCAGAAATTCACTCTTGTAATAGGCATGCCCTTCACCCATCATAAGCAAAGCAATCTGCGACATGGGTGCTAAATCACCGCAAGCACCCACCGACCCTTTGGTGCATACATAGGGCGTAACACCCTTGTTCAACATATCCACTAAAGTTTGGGTAATCGCCAGGCGGCAACCGGAATTCCCGTGTGCATGAACGTTGATACGCGCCAGCATCGCACCACGTACCCAGTCAATGGGCATGGGATCGCCTATGCCTGCAGCATGATTGTAAATCAAATACCTCTGAAAATCCTTTACCTGATCATCGTTGAGCACTATCTCCGAAAATTCGCCTATACCAGTATTGACACCGTACATGATCTCATGGGCTTCAACTTTTTTCTCAAGCATCGCGCGGCACGAATTGATCCTTTTAATGGAATCGGGATGCAGTTCCACTTTTTCGTCATGACGTGCAACGCGTACAACGTCTTCAATGGTCAATCCTGAACCACTGATCACCAGTGTCATACTATCTCTCCTTATTTTCAATACATCTTAATTTGTTATGAATGTTCCCAAATTTCAAAGGGATACCATCATCCCGGTCTAGCGGTGCACGCACACACACAAGAAAATAATCGGAGCGTTGTAGAGTCTGTCTTGTCATCATTTCCTGTGGCCATAGTCTCTTTCGAGCGCTGCCACATATTTGTCCCAGACTTCGTGGGTATGCTTTACATCTTGTGCTTTGGTCGGCGCCTTGCGTATCTTGTAATGTTCTATGAATTTCATGTCGAGCTTAGTCCTTCGAGGCCCAAGTTTTGTCAACACGTAGTCGCCTGCTTCGTCATCCTCATCGCTTATGAAGTCGAGGTGCCAGGCCTTTGGCGGATAGAGTGTAACTACATTCACGGCGCTTCTGGGTTTACCACTGCTCATATATGCTGAAGTGTAGATCACCCGATGCCACGTCTTTAGCAGGATTTTTCGCTTCCGTTTTGAACCTGTTATCTTAGGGTCGCTTTCTCGATAGTCGGTACACCAATCATAGACAAATCGAAGTGGAGCTCTAATAGTCTTTGAGACGTGGAAAGTGTGAGTTTTGGTATACCTAACGCCTTTCAAGTCCAATATCCCTGTATGCGAGTGACGCCTCGGGGGTATTTACTATTGCGCAAGATCAATGCAATCAAAGAGCTGGGCCATTCAACAAAGGGCGCTCAAGCGGAATTTTTGGCCATTCACTTTTTCATAGGTGTGGGTCTAGTGTAGGGGACCAAGAAACTGCCGACACGCCCCCCTCATAGAGCCTACGCATCAAGGTCGGGGAAGAATTACGGCTTGGGATGCGTTCAATTTGCGTTTTGAAATGGAAAACGGGGGTGACTGGGAGCGTATCCTCCCAAAGTTACTTTCGGTTTATGCCTTAAGGTTAGGCTGGTACGCGAATAGTGTTTCGCTTCTTGCGATCCCATCAGTATGGGCTAGCTGTTCGACGGTTGATTTCATGAGTTGCTCGTAGTTCTGAGCCTTGTAACTCATGATGATGTCGAACTGACCTGGAATACTCCACGCGTCGTATATGGCAGGTATGCTCTTCAGCTTCTGTAAAACTTCCGGTAGTGGCCTGTTGACTGATAGTAAGCTGAATCCCCAAACGCCCTGCGCGTCAAGCTTCTGACCGTTAACGAATCCATCATTTGCCGTGAAAGTACTGGTAACATTTACACCGTGGATACTGCGTATTTTGTTGACCATATTGAAAACTTGCTCTGGGTTACTGTTCTTGATTCGCATAATGATATCGTATCGACCGGTCACTGGTGCGCTGAACTCTATCTCGCTGTACTTGCGTAGCTCCTCAACCACTTGTGGCACACGGTCACGCTGGACCTTGGCGAACACGTAAGTCGGGAACATTTTGTTTGCTTGCATTGTATTCACCTACTAACTCCAAGTATCGATAACGCCAGTCATACCTGTATCATGCTTATAAGACTTGTTACCAAAAGATATATCTGTAACATTACCTAATTCAGACATGAACGAGCCATGAAAACGGCAAGACCAACGATATCCGGAGTCGTAGTGGACCTCTTAACGCGAAACCATCCCGTTTACGAACACATTCGGATGGGGCTCATCAACTATCACGCCTTGGCCGCGAGAATCAAGCCTACCGTGGACCGGACTACTGGCAGGGACGTGAACGTTAACACGATAGTCGTAGTCATCAAGAGGTTTTCAGACGCACAGTCCAAGCTAGGGCTACCGCTCACCATGTCCGTACTTAGAAATTCGAAAATGACATTGAGTAGTGGAGTGGTCGACGTAACAATTACCCCTAAGCGAGAAGCTTTCATCACCGAATTGAAGAGACTCGTGGATCTATCTACTGAGCTGAACGAACGCCCTCACATCTTCCCACTCGTAAGCTCCATCAAGATCATAGCCGATGCAAACGATTACGGAAAACTGAAAACGACACTGAAGAGTCGATACCCCCTAAAACCTCGACTGAACGCGGCGAAGATCACAATACATCTATCCGAGGAAGCTGGGAGGTCACCTGGAATCGCAGCGTACATAACTGACCTGCTCTACCGCAACGGAATAAACATCGTAGACGCATTCCTAGGATACGAAGAGATCATCCTGATCCTCGATGAGTCAGATGGACCACGAGCCTACACGATATTGGAAGAGGAGACCGGCAAGGGTCGCAAGTAAGCTTGCTATTCCGCTATTCGATGGATGGGGCAACAACTCCTCCATCTAATCGCCTCGCTTGAATCGCTGACCTAATCCACTTAAGGATCGCTGGGGGTAAACGATGCGCTCTACGATAAGGACCTCAGATTCGGCAGAGACTTTGATTGCAAAACACGCACTATTCACTCTACCCTGAAACTCATTTTTCCGGCCGCCTCTAATCTAGCGCAGCTTACGCAAAGACCATCCACCGAGGGCAATCCCATAGAGACGACAGGGCCGCCACATTCCCTACATTTTGTTGGAACCATCATAAGAAAATCATTCATGATCGTTAGAGATGTCGCTAATTACTGGGCAAGAGGCCGAACGCCTCACCCTAACCAACACGCACCTCAAGACGGACTGCTTTTCGATGGAATGCAGAAAAAACTACCCTACGGCTGTTGAATTCGCTCGAAGTTTGTTGGTAGATTGTGAATTAACCTGGCTCGGTGTCCGAGCGTTTAGTGTTTGAGCTACAATTGCAGCACTTGTTGCAGTTCCCGCAGGTTCCACAGAGATAGTAGGCTGATTGATGGCAACTGGGGCATAATCGATCTTCAAGGCCCTTCACAACTTGCTTCAAAGTCTACCGCGCCCTGCCGCTCGCTTGACCCGCTCTATTGGCCATTCTCTTCCGTTTCTTCTGCCATTCAGGTCTCGTCAAATCAAGACCCTTTCCATCAGATTCAGTAACATGCTGCAAACTGAAGAACCTTTCCTGTTACCCTTTCCCTCGAATTGCAAAACAGGGTTCTGCATCCATCATGCCGTCAATCCTTCATGCACCCGCGAGGTGCTCCGAACCCCTGACCACTTATGCTTCTGGAATTAAATAGGAAAAGTTCTATTCGCGCGCCTGCTTCAATTCCGTGAGACCTCGATTTGACGAAAGGGGTTCTTAGCAGTATCTAGTGTGGGATCGGCTGTGAAAGGAAAGGAGCGGGGTAGAGTCAGAAGAATGAGAAGGACCAGCCGCAGAAAGGAAGAGAGGAAAGAACACAAGAAAAGGACAGAACGAGGGCTACTAATCCTATAACAAAAAGGAATTACGAAAGAGAGTCGCAAATTCCTAGCTGCGTGACATAATTGCCTCAAACTCAAGAGAATAAGACGAGAAGAAGAAAGAGAAGGAAAACGACGAGAGCTCACAACTAAAACCAAGGGTTGCTTCGAGCCCTGCGACACGAGAAATAAGAAGGACTATTCCCGTTAGAAGGAGGGCTCCTACGGTGGTCGAGGGCTACTGTGACCGTTGTGGGTCATGGTCTTACAGTTTATTCAGACGTAACGCTCAATACTTGTGTGAGCGGTGCGTCGAGCATCGATTTTGATTTGCTTAGGCAGTGAAGTCGTCTTTGCAGATTTGAAATCGCATGAATTTTCAGAAACAGGAAAGCGTGTGGTTATCGGATTGGGGCTCGGAAGAAAGCGTATTGTGTAGTTAATATAGCGCGGATGACATATGCGTTACCAGAGGTAACAGCCGGAAACCATGTGGCGTAGGCCACACAATCTTGAGGCTCTCTAAGACGAGGCCTCTGAGTCTAGGTCAAGGTCGTTACCTCACACATAGAAGTTACAATTTGATGATCTAATATGTCCGGACAAGGAATGCAAGTCATGATTCTGAGAGAAGGTTCTCAACGAACAACTGGAAAGGATGCGCAGCGAAACAACATACTCGCGGCGAAAGTTATCACTGAAACCATAAAGACCACGCTCGGCCCGCAAGGGATGGACAAAATGCTGGTCTCTGGTATGGGTGACGTAGTCATAACAAACGACGGAGCTACCATAATGAAAGAGCTGGATGTTCAACATCCCGCCGCTAAGATGCTTGTTGAGGTAGCAAAGAGCCAAGATAGTGAAGTGGGCGATGGTACGACCACCGTCGTTGTTCTCGCCGGCGAACTCTTGACGAGGGCGGAGAAGCTTCTTGACCAAGATGTTCACCCGACCGTCATCGTTGAAGGTTACAAGAAGGCTTCCGACAAAGCTTTGGAGATCCTCCAAAACCTATCAATCGGCATACAACCTGACGACGAAAAGATGCTCAAACTCGTCGCAATGACCTCGATGGGCACAAAGGCAACTGCTGGAACGAGCGAACACCTCGGAACACTAGCCACGAAAGCCATCCGTCAAGTCATGGAAGAGAGAGATGGCAAGATTACCGCTGACATAGACCGAATCAAGGTCTTGAAGAAAAAGGGCGAAAGCATGGAGCAAAGCGAGCTCATCAAGGGCATCGTTGTCGACAAGGAAATCGCACACTCCCAAATGCCAAAACAAGTAAAAAACGCAAAAATCGCCCTACTCAACGCGAAACTCGAGATTGAGAAGACCGAATTCGATGCGAAAATTAACATCAATTCACCAGACCAAATGAAAGGTTTCCTTGACGAAGAAGAATCAATGCTCCGCGAAATGACGGAAAAGGTAGCGAAGAGCGGGGCCAACGTGATCTTCTGCGAGAAGAGCATTGACGACCTCGCACTGCACTTCCTCTCCAAGAAGAACATAATGGCTGTCAAAAACGTCAGCAGCGGAGACATGGAAAAACTAGCCAAAGCCACAGGCGGAACCATACAAGCCAGCACAAAGGACATACCCACCGAAGGACTCGGTGAAGCAAAACTCGTCGAAGAAGTCAAGATCGGAGACGACAAACTCGTCTACGTTCGCGACTGCAAAGACCCTCACGCCGTCACCGTGATGATCCGGGGCGGTTCCGAACATGTTGTGGACGAAGCCGAACGCTCTTTCCACGACGGTCTCTGCGTAGTCAGAAACGCCGTCGAGGATGGCAAGATTGTTGCTGGTGGAGGAGCCCCCGAAGCTGAAACAGCAAAGCAACTTCGCGACTACGCTCTAAAAGTAGGAGGACGCGAACAACTCGCGATCGAAGCCTACGCCGAAGCACTGGAAGCCATCCCCCTCACAATAGCTGAAAACAGCGGACTCGACCCAATCGACATAATGGTTGAACTTAGATCAAAACATGCAAACCCAGAAAACAAATGGTTTGGCGTCCAAGTCAAAACCGGCAAGATCGCTGACATGCTCGCGAATAACATAATCGAACCACTAAGGGTAAAACAGCAAGCCGTCAAATCCGCCACAGAAGCCGCCTGCATGCTACTACGAATAGATGACATCCTATCCTCAAAAGGCACGAAGGAAGGAGGTCCTCCAGGAGGCCCCGGCGGGATGCCGGGAGGCATGCCTGGCGGAATGCCCCCAGGCATGATGTAACCACCCTTAAGTCCTCATGATGTTTCGACCCGCTCGACGTTTCCTCACAGGACCGCGTCCACCAGCCGACTTAGCGGCACGCTTCTTAGCCGCAGTCATTCTGCCGCCTCTGCTTTTCTTTGCCATTTTCAAATCACCCCTTGAATCTCTTTTTCAGGTTTTGTCTCTTCTCTCTATCCTGAAGGGTTCGCTTCGTACGTGCTCATTTTTGAGCCGCATGTGGGGCAATCAGCCATTGCGTAGTCGGTTCGGTGCTTATGCTCTGTGGCCACGACGGTTCTAGGGGCTTTGCACTGAAGGCAGTAAAACAGCATGGGGTGGTTCTCACGGAACTGGAACTGGGGCTTCAGGTTGGCCCCGCACTGATCGCAGTAATTACTCGAATAACTCATAGGAGAGGCCTCTATGACAATATACGGCGCCCTTGAAGTAGTCTGATGATTATTACGATGAGTGCGATAACGAGCAATAGATGGATTAGACCTCCGCCGATACCGCCAATGAGTCCCAGTAGCCAGAGAATTACAATAACCACGACTATGGCCACTAATAGGTCCATCAACGATTCGCCTCACGACGTATCATAGTTGAATTGCGCTAATAAACGCTACATATTTATATCGTTAGACTGGCAGACCCAAAAACCTAGTGCGCCGATGTTGTCACTGCAATCCCGACGAACAACGACCAAATTCCAAAAACACATGACCGATTTGTCACGTCCGCTCGGGTTGAGTTCATACGACCATAAGAGATCGTGTCACGTGACATACTTTTCTGAAAATAAATATAAGATCATAGCGGATCCGGACACATCATGTTCCGAACGTGACGCGTGCATCGTTTTCCCGACGCCAATAATCGAAGGGTCGCGGGTGCTAAGTATCTTTGCTGGCGCGTAATCTGGACATGATCAAATCAGCTACCTTGTCCGGGTTCGGAACGTCGACCATTTCTGCGACAATGTTTTCACCAGGCTCCGTCCCGCGAACTAAGCCGTAGCCACTCTTTGTCACAGGAACAACGTCCCCATACTTCGCCAATCGACCCACAATACTCTGCGAAACCTGCACATCGCTGATAGACGAGAACGGA
Source organism: Bathyarchaeia archaeon (assembly GCA_049513715.1). Lineage (GTDB taxonomy): Archaea > Thermoproteota > Bathyarchaeia > 40CM-2-53-6 > 40CM-2-53-6 > FEN-987. The sequence continues at coordinate 798,271 of JBEKVV010000001.1, forward strand.
ATGCGCCGAACACTACGACGCAACAACTGCTTCTTCACAACAACATCAGAGTCAGTAATCAGATACGTGAACGCGTTCCTACGAACAACACCAATCAACACGCCCAGGAGGCCTATGCCAATCAATCCCAAGGCTGCATAGCGTAGGAGAGAACCAGCAGATGAAAGTGGAGACTGGAAAAGAAAGCTCACAACGTAAACCACGAGACCCAACAATACTACGACAAAACCCTTCCAAGCGAACGGCACAAAACTCGGTTTAATCTTAATGTCTTGTTTCGCTTGAGCTGACAAAACCTTTCGGCTGGTAAAACAGAGGCTTGCTCCGATAAGGGTTTCTATTAACGATTCGGTTCAACTCAACTGGTGGGCCCGCCCCGCTTCATTAAATGGCTGTACTGTTTGGGTCTCGCCGCAATTCTGTAGGCTATCGCGTGGCCACGTGTAAATGCCTCTATTCACTTGCAGTTCCCACAGCGCCTAACGCATTCTCAGGCTTCCGATTCGAATCGCGTCGTTGACCTGCACCTAGGACAAAGCGAATAAAACGGCGACATGGATGAGTCAGACATCTACGCTCTAGTAATCGACTGCGTCAAGAGCTGGATTACATAGTAACATTCATGCCCCCGGTTATGCAGAACAATGCTTACATATGTGTACTGATATCTATATATCAGGCAAGGAAGGTGAAAAGAAATCATGAGGGGTAAAAACCAGCAGATAAAGGGTAAACTTCGTGAACTAGAAGGCAAATTAACATTGAATATGGGCCAAGAGATTAAGGGTAAGGCTGAACAGCGGGTAGGAAAGGTTCGCGAAAAATTGGAAAAGGCTAAGGCATCGATTTGAGTTGGATTTCTAGGTGACGATTAAGCGAATAGCTTAATCGTACGTTTTTTCTTTTGCATCATAGACCTGCCACAGTAGACTAAGGGATGGTGGCGGACACCAACGGTTAACTCCTGTCGCAGTCATTCGAGGCTCTAGCTTTTTTCTCCGGGCTTGCTTCGCGAAAATATGTCCCGTACCTTTGAAAGGATTCTTTGTGATACAGAACCGCTTTGAAAACGTGTCTTCTTGTAATCTCTAACTTCCCCTGTCCCGGAAACGGTTACATTGGCGTATTGGGTGCCCTTTGTTTTTTCCGTCTGCATCGCCCAGGAAATTTCCAATACCCATATGTCTTGCCGTTCTACTGATTTGATTTCCGCTTGTGCGCCTGATTCCTCTTTCTTGACATACTCCAGGGCGATTTTCTTTGCTTCAGCTTCATCGATCGTTCTTGGCATAGAGACATTCACGTTGCCTCTACAAGTTTAACCCTTTCGGGCCACTATCCTTCGTTCAGACCATCGTCAAATGTAAGCTTCGGTGGTGAGTCTCATGGTGCGCGGGATCTAGATCGATTGGCTCCTTGCTGGGTACGTAGGTACTCTGAAATTCGACGTATAACTGAGACTTAATACTCACCGAATGGCATGTGGTGGTTTTCTGTTGAGATTTGGTTTCTAGAGTCGGCTGCAGATTTTCTTTGATACTATTGCTGAGGATATGAAGAGCGTCGATAGCACTATTGTGGCTGTGGATATTATGAGGGCTGGTTGTGATGCGAGTAGCTCTCCGAACATCAGAGCCCCTAATCCGCCGAAGAGCATGGCGGCGAGCGCTCTCTCAAGCATCCCCTGACCCTTCCAATTGCGGAGACGCCTGAACCTGGCTCTTAGGACTCCTAATGGTACTCCCAAGTAGAAAGCGCCAATCAGGAAACTTGCCAGTAGGCCGGATATTAGTACGGCAAGCTCGGGGTAGGCGGAGGTTGCTGAGAACAGGTTTGATGTTAGGTATAGGATTCCTACGAGCGGATAGAGCACGCCCTTCATCACCGTTCGCTCAACCCAATGAGTGTTCAAGTACGCGGCAACGCTGGGGCTGAACGAATAGTACCAAGCGTTGAAAACCAACATGAAACTGGAACCAGACTTGGTGCCCATAATTGAATTGTCACGGAAGTTGCGGAGCAACTGAACCTCAGGCGCCACTTGCGAACCATAAGTTGCAGTCGCGATGAGACACAACGGTTTTTGTGGTGGCGCGGTGCTGGATGTAATCGTGGATGTAATCGTAGTTGAAGAGGACGTGACCTGAATAGTCACATTCGCTGTATGTATAAGCAATCCACTGAACCCGGTGACCTGTAGCAGGTAGCTTCCCGTTGTGGATGTGAGGGAAGTGGTTATGGTTAGAGTCGAGGAGGCGACTGCGTTTGACAATGGGGTTACAGGTCCATCGAGGTTGATCGTGACTCCGTCAGGAGCTATGCTACTCCAGGAGGCTGACAGTGAGACGCTGGAACTGAATGCGTTTTGTGAATAGACAGATATCGTTGCCGTCTTTGAACTTCCCTGATTTATCATGATCGTCGCTGACGAAACTCCAATTGCGAAGTCTTGCAAGCCAGCCCGAATCACGGTTACCGTCAAGCTTGTGGAATGCGACAGGGACCCGCTTGCTGCAATAATCGGTATAATGTAAGTTCCCGTTGGTGTTGATCCTGCGACTGATACGATAAGCTGGGCGGCTGCGGTTCCCGCTAACGGCACAAGCATAGGGCTCGCAGTGAAGCTAAGGCTCAATCCGTTCACGGCGGTTGTTGTGAGAGTAACAGGAGAGGAGAATGTGCCGGAAGCTTGCAATGTTACCGTTGAGGTTGTTTGTGAGCCCTGGATCACATTAATCGTTGTCGGTGAAATTGAGATGCTGAAGTCGCCTCCTGATACTATGACCTGGATCAAGATATTCACCGCATGGCTAAGTGAACCGCTCGTCCCTACTACGTTGAGCGTGTAGGTTCCCACTTGAGCAGTAGTCGAGGCGGAAAATGTTACGGCAGCAAGAGTCGACCCATCGTCCGGCGGGGTGGCAGATCCAGGAATAGTGAAGGATAGCCCTTGAGGGGATATGCCAAACCAGGATGCGGACAGGGTGATGGGCGACGTAAAGTGGTTAATTGAGGACACATAGACGGTTCCTCCCGAGCTCGCTCCTTGATTAATTCCGATCGGAGCAGACAAAGAGGTGATGGAAAAGTCTGGGCTCGCAGCTTGCGATACGATAATTGTGATGGTTGTGCTATGCGTTAACCCTCCGCCGATTCCAGTAATCAGCATCGGATAAGTTCCCGAACTAGCCGACGGACTAACTGATATGACCGCGGTTGCAGTTGCTGCCCCTCCCGGCAATTCGGTCATCGGATTTGGTGAGAAATTCAAAGACACCCCGGAGGGACCATTGGCTGTTAGTTCTACGGCAGAAGAGAATCCGCCGAAAGAGCTCACGGTTACAGTGGCGGTCGTAGATGTGCCAGGCCGCATGCTGAGGCTCGAAGGCGCAACTGCGATAGTGAAATCCATAGGTAAAACCACCTGCAAAGTGAACTGGGTCGAATGAACGATTACGCTTTGAGAGACACCTAACGGGTCGCTTGTACCGGTCACGGCGATAGGGTAAAGCCCAACAGCAACCCATGACGGAACGGAAACCGAAAGGAATGAGGTAGCTGATGTACCATAAGGGCTCGAAACGCCTGACGGCGGAAACAAGTGGCTTTGCGAGAAACTCAAAGACACACCCGAAGGTTCCCCGCTATGTATCAAAGATACGCCTGAAGAGAAACCGTTGAAGGAGAAGACGGTGACGGTCGAGGATCCGTGTCCACCGGGTGCTATGTTGAGGACTGGCGGGGAGACAGAGATCCCGAAGTCCTGCGGGACAGTCCTGGGTGTTACTTGCAGGCCAAACGCATAAGTGTGGATAGTTGAACCACTCGATCCAACAAGCGTGAGATAGTATGTGTTACCGGACACACTTGAATCAACCGTGAACGACGCGGTTGTGGTCACGGAACCTCCCGCAGGCGGCGTAACAGGATTTGAGCTGAGATTAACCGTCACACCAACCGGAAGGACTGAGAAAAACAGTTGCACCGGACCACTGAATCCGTTCACCGAAGTAACGGTTACAACCACGCTCGCTTGCGAACCTGCCACCAAATTCAAACTGGAAGGTGAAGCGGCCAGCGCGAATGTAGGAAGCAGTTGCGCATTTACCGCCATGGCGAAAGAGGAAAATAACGTAAGGAGAATTATTACTGTTTGAAGGAAAGCTCTTTTTCCTTTCTCACTCAAGTTGCTCCACACCTATTGGTCGAGGGAGGTACACAAGATAATCGCATGTTCCTTCGCTCGTTCATGCTGAGTTCATTCAGAGGTACTTCGATGCTAAGCCGACTATGCCGCCGATGAGTACGAGTACACCGCCAAGGCCGCCTCCGATCAGTCCTACAACTATGAGAACAATATCCCACGTGAGGTCGGTAGCACGTTTGGCGCCATAGATGGCAACAATGCCGAGGATGATTTCAATGATTCCCCAAAAGGCTCCACCGAGGGACCCAAGCACCGATGGCATGAGCATCATGAAAGCCATTCCCACGAAGCTCAGGAGACCCTGGATTACGAGGATTACTCCGCCAATCAGTGCGAGAATGTACGCAAGCCTTCCTAAGGAAGCTTTAGCCATCGAGGATCATCCAACTTTAGATTCTAAAAGAGTTTCAGTAGGTACGGCAGGGCTAGGAAGATTATTCCCACGATGACCATGATGATGCCGACCCATTTCGCTAGCTTCCCCGCGAAGAACACGATCACACCTAGAATTATCACAACGATTGGGTTCAGTGTCAGCAGCCACTGGTACGCTGAATTAGCCATGGAACCTGCACTTTGATTCGCACCGAATTCGTTAAGGATCCTAAACAGACTTACACCAAGTAAAGGCGCTATCATAGAATAGATCTTGCTCATATCAATCAAGTCACGATGTGACATAGTTGAATCGTGCTTATAAGGCTATATATTTATATCGTTAATGCTGAAGGTAGCGTATCTCCGGGAATCTAGACTTTGGGCAAGATGTACATGGTTCTTTCTGACGAGACGGAACGCACACTCCGACTGGCCGTTGTCACAATTCTCCGCTGAAGGAAGGGCGATCTAAGCAGTGCAATCGAGGTGGCTATCAAAGAATGGCTGGACAAACATGCCACAGAAGCCAACATTACCAAATGGGTGCGCGGCCAGCTGCATGAAAGAGGTCCAGGGAGACCCCGTGCTTCGAAATGATCTTTGTGGATCATGTGCGACCAATATTGAACCTCGAATTCAGATGGTTAGCTTCAAGGTTTACTGTTGTTAGAACTCATCGCTCCTCTTTCATAATTCTGGCATACTCTAAGTCATTCTAATTACTTGTAGGCGGAAATCCCTCTTCTTCACGCATTTCTGGAACCGCAGTATCTCTGCATGAGTATTACGGGAATCGCCCGTAACCGGGAAGAAGTTTGAGCTCTAACGAAGAATCAACCAAGGAACGAGAACAATGAGCATGATCCCAAAAAGACCGATGTGTACACGCATTTTGAATCTCCCTCCAAGACCTACTGAAATTCAGCCGCAGTTATAGAGCTACATCTGTATGACGTTAAATATACAAGCTTATATCGTGCTTTGCGTGTATACAGTTCAGCCAGATATCCTTTGGGAAAAATCTACGTGGTACTCTCGGATGACACAGAGCGCCGACTGCGATTGACAATCGTGAAGAGGCTCGGAGGGAAGAAAGGAGACCTCAGTGTCGCGATAGAGGAAGCTGTCAGTGACTGGCTAGGTAAGGACTGGTTGAAGCCTGGAGATCATCGGACGTAAGAAGGGAGGTGAAGAAAAGAAATGTCATGTGCATGTATTGGGAACAATTATTACGGTCGCAGACCGGACTATATGTTCGCTCCGTCGTATGGTTATCCTTCGTACGGTTACGGCTACGGTTCGTATGGATATCCTTACTACAATAACTATTATGGACAGGGTTCGTATGGTTATCCGTCGTATGGTTATCCGTCGTATGGTTATCCGTCGTATGGTTATCCTTCGTACGGTTACGGCTACGGTTCGTATGGATATCCTTACTACAATAACTATTATGGACAGGGTTCGTATGGTTATCCGTACTATTGGTAATCAGAGCATCGAAACTAAACCGACTAGACCGAGCACTGATGGTGCTCGTCCTCTCTTCTCTCATTCAATTGAAGCGTTGAAAACACAGGCTGTTAGCTCAAGAGCAGCATAAGAGTCATGGGTATCGCATCAAAACGATACGGACCAAACAGGCTATGGGGAAGTGGAGGTTGTGACTCCAAGGAACAAAACTGCCGGTATCCTGTGCATTGTGGGTGGTGCTCTTCTTGTGGTCGCAGGAACCACCGGCATGAAGCCCTTGCTGGAGGAAATCCTGAAGTACATTCAACCAACAGTTGATGCGTTCCCGATCCTCGCCACAATTTTCAAGGCGCTGATATTCATAGCCGCCCTTGGTGGAATCTCTGTCATAATAGGTGGGCTCTTGACCTTCCACGTCCCAAGGATAGGAAAGCTCTTGGTAATGCTCGGTGCCGGATTAGGTCTGCTCGGTTTCATGATCCCCATGAGCCTCGCTTGGCACCAAGGAATACCAATCAACGAATTGTTCGAAGGATATGTCTCATCGACGGGGGGGTACGTGCTGGGCATCATGCTTACGATAATTGGGCGCCTCATCGCGAAGTAAATCATAGCTTACATGGTAGCGCGCCAACCATCTGCCCAACCTGCTGCTGAATCATTCTGCTTTCATGGAGACTTTCTCTTGGGTTTCTTGACCTTCACTAGCTGTTGCCCATTCAGCCGTGTCCCTTCCCGTTCACGCTCTTCCTCATCCTGCTCCAGTCTATCCTCGTCCTTTTCCTCTTCGGCACTCTCATCAGCGCCTTCCCGTTCACGCTCTTCCTCGTTCTCCTGTTCCCGCTGATCTTCTTCCTGCTCTCCCTCACGCTCCTTTTCCTCTTCCTCGTCGGACTCTTCACTCAATAGTATCGCCTCCGCAGCATTTTCCAGCCTTGTCTCCTTCCGCTCTATGATTAATGGCTTTTTCTTGGGGCCTTTTCGCGGCTAGGCGCAGAGACTTGTCGGCGTTCGCATGTGTGAAGGCCCATAACCATTCCTGGGTACATGAAGACCCGGCTTCCAGCTAACATAATGTCGTTTGGAGTTTGCACATGGAGCGACCCACCTAAATGGTCTAGAAGCTGAGTTGTGTAGCTATTTCTCTCTCTATCAATTTCGACCGGAAGTGACCCATTAGGATACGTTTTGTTTAGCGCCGCATTGGGAACAGAATTTGACGTCGGCGGGCAAAAGGGCACCGCATTGGACGCAATGCCCTGCTTGAATGCGAGGATACTGAGGAGAAGGCAAACCCGAAGGACCGAGACCAGGGCCCAGCTCGAGCTCTTGCCGCGTCTGGATCGTGCTGACAACGTCCTCACGGGTTGCCATGCCAACCAGTCGACCCCCGTCGATCACCAAGACGCGCCCGACTTTGTTCCGAGCCATCTTCTGCATTGCATCCAAGGCGGTCACAGAAGACTTCACCATTACCGTGTGTTCGAATGGAACCATCGCTTCCCGAACAGTCACGGAATCCCTCTTTTCCTTAGGAACAGTCCGTACGCACTGCAATGTGACTACGCCCAGAACCTCACCGTTCTTCACAACAGGGTAGCCTCCATGGCGGTGCACAAGGAGATAATCTGAGACGAGCTGCTGAACCGTGATCTCCGGCGGGACGGTCAAGACTTCTCTAGTCATGATGTCACCAACCGAAACCCCCAAGAGAGCTTCGCCAACAAGCGTTTGCTTGAGACTGGTTTGCGCCCCGGACCTGATGAACCAACCTAGCACTATTACCCATATTCCATCAACGAAGTCTCCGAAGATTATGAACGCGAACCCTCCGAACATCATTAGCAACGAAATGACCTCACTAACTCTTATAGCGGTCCTGGTGGCTCCGACGAAATTGTTCGAATGCTTCCAGATGCTTCCACGGAATACCCTGCCGCCATCTAGCGGAAACGCGGGAAGTAGGTTGAATGCTCCCAGAATTCCATTGATCAGTGCCGCATAGCCGAGTGTAGCAATTATCGCGACCGGTGCATGAGCAGACTCTCCTAGGTACCATAGTGCTCCCAAGACGCCTGCGATTAGGAAACTCATCAAGGGGCCCGCGGCAGCCATACGAACCTCTAAGCCCGGGTCTTGAGGCTCTTCAGTCATCTCAGAGACACCTCCAAAGAAGAAGAGTGTAATTCTCGCAATCGGAAGTCCGTTTTTCTTCGCTATGTAAGAATGAGAGAGCTCATGTACAAGGACGGAAACGAAGAGGATTATTGCGGACGCAATACCAATGGCCCAGTAAGTCACGGTGCTAAGGCCCGGATATTGATGAGGCATGTACCCAACCGCGAGCGACCAGGCGATAAGAATGAAAACGAACCACAACGTGTAGTGAATTCTGATCGGAATCCCCATGATTCTTCCGAGCCTCACAGACGTCGCTGATAACCTCCTAGGCGGGACCCACATGATTCAGGACCAATAGAAAAACCCCTTTGGTTGAACAGCAGTCTTATAATTAATGCTGTAACCCGGAGGAGATTCGAGATTCTTTACAGCTATAACTAACGGTTCTAAAGGCTTAATCTGCACACACGGTTCCAGATCCTTTCAAAAACGCATCGCATACGATAGATTGATGAACACGAGGTGTATGGGTGAATAAGTGTGAGAGAACATGAAAGGATACGTAATCCAAATTGAGAAAGAGACGAGGAAGAATGCAGATTTTCGGCGTGTGTTGTATACTGGGAAGCACAGTCAGCTCGTACTCATGAGCCTTAAACCATTAGAAGAGATTGGTGCAGAGACACACGAGGATGTCGATCAATTCTTTCGATTTGAACGCGGAGAAGGAAAAGTAGTCATTGACGGCGTAGAACACCTTGTTAAGGACGGGAACGGAATCATCGTTCCTGCGGGCGCTAGACATAATGTAATCAACACCTCTAAGCGAGCGACCCTTAGACTATACACGATTTACTCCCCACCTGAACACAAGGATGGTGTGGTCCGCCATACGAAAGGAGAAGCGATGGCAAGTGAGGAGCACTTCGACGGGCGAACCACGGAGTAGCAGAACTTAGCCCACCCCATAACCGAATGTCGTTGTAGTGTGGACACGCAACGAATCTCCTTACGAGAGCGTCAATTCGCAATAATCAGAATGACCTCTCGACAAAAGAACGGACATACACCCTAAAATAAGCTGCAAATCTCCGACCGCTGCAGCATACCCCATTCTTTCACATTCCCGAGGCCAGGATCCAGATACCGTTCTGGCGAAACCAATCATAAAAGCCAAGAAAACAGTAGGCATAGTTCATCGTATTCGGATTCAGCTAGTGCCGAATCTTACTTTCTACTCCCTGACTACTTTGTAGTTAGCGTTTATCTAGCAACTTAGTCATGATGGGATATAGTGATGCCACAGAATGATCGACCATGTTTTTGTCGTAATGTTAGAGAACAGAAGCTTTGACCATATGCTTGGTTTTTCGCAAATTCAAGGCACTGATCCGTCCGGAAAACTAACGAAGATCGAAGGGCTCACCGGGAAAGAAAGCAACATTCCACTGAGTGGCGACCTCGTCAACGTCTCGTCGCCAGCAGATTTCATACTGGCTTACGGTCCAGGTCATGAATTTAATGACGTGAAAGAGCAACTCTGTGGAAAAGGCCACACGTATTCTTCGCCTGCTCCGTCGCCAGGCCAAATTGATCCTAACATAAACAATAGCGGTTATGTTTCTAACTACAGCGTATACGATCGCAAGAATCCCGGAAATATCATGAAATGTTACCTGCCAGAACAGTTGCCAATCCTGACGACGTTAGCCAAGGAATTTGCAGTGTGCGACCGCTGGTTTTCATCAATGCCCGGACCTACGTGGCCCAACCGCTTCTTCATACACGCTGCCTCCTCTGGAGGTTTGGACGACAGCCCCTCCTTCTCCCGCGAGTTCAAGTCCATACTTTATGATGGCTTCAAGTTCGACAACGGCACAATCTATGACCGGCTAGACTCTGAGGACCATGATTGGATGATTTATTGCGATGATGAATTTCCTCAAGTGCTCTCGATCGCTGGGATGCGTTCCCATTTCACTAAACACTTTACACCATTCAATCTATTCAAACAGGACGTGAGTAATCCTCTTTTCTCAAAATCTTACGTATTCATAGAACCGGATTATCATGCCTTCACGGGTAATTTCCGAGGTGGCAATTCTCAGCATCCAATGGACGACATAACTCGGGGGGAGAAGATGCTTAAGGAAATTTACGAAACCATACGTCAGTCTCCCCACTGAGAAAGCAGTCTACTCATCATAACCTACGACGAGCACGGCGGATTCTATGATCACGTTGTGCCACCCGCCACTGTACATCCAGGAGATTCTATCACCGACCCGGGTAACAATCATAACAACTTTGACTTTCAACAACTCGGTGTTAGGGTGCCGACGATAATTGTCTCACCGCTAATCCCTAAGGGCACGATTGATCACACCGTTTACGACCACACTTCTGTTCTCGCTACGGTTGAGAAGCTGTTCAAGCTCAGCAGCCTAACTGAACGGGACGAGAAAGCAGAAACGGTGAACGATCTACTCACGCTTAGCGATCCTCGAACCGATACACCTGCGGTATTGCCTAATCCGGCTGACTCAGGCTTTAGCTATAATGATGAAGACGAGAAACCAAAGAACGCTATGGTGTCGTTTCTCAGCGGCATAATGTCCGGCCGCATTTCCATCCTGAACCGTGAACCGGTTGATCCATCATTGCGAGGGTTCCACCACGTCGCTCTCTTAAGAGATCTTGGAGATTCACCTTCAACTGGAAAGGAGCAACATTTCGAAAGATTCTTGAGGCATAAGAAAGTTGATGCTGTAAGATACATGCAGCAGGTCAGACAGAAGGTAACCGCCAAAGGTCACGAAGTATCAGCCAAGGAATCATAAGAGCATGAGCTGCCGGATGATGAATCCTTTAAGTTCAAAGCGATGCTAAGTACGGGAATGCAAGCAGCTAGGAACCGCTCAGTCGCTCGCACGAATGATGGGTCAAATCCAAGACATTGAGGTTCTAATGAAGGACTTGTTTGCATTTAAATGGAAAAAGAAGAACGCGCAGCAAGCTGTAGATGAAATTTGATTCGATCTTGAACGAAGAAAAACTGACGCTGCTCAACGCTTTCTAAGAGCTATTCCTAAGTTGGGGAACATCTGGAAACCAATAATCCATGAACAAACAGCCTTCAGATATAGAGTAGATGTTCATTGAAAGTTCTGAGGATTAGTCCAGACGCACTCTTCGTGCAATGGTTTCTAAAGTCGTTTCTGCTCCGAGAGAAAACGCTGAATTGCAGTCGTCTTAGAGATGTGAACGATCCGGTTGGGCGGTAGTGAAAGGGGTGTGCTATCAGTGTCCTCTATAGGTTTCGGATCAGAATAGTGATACGATAGCTAGCCCCAGTAGGAGTGCGAGCGCGGCGGTCACTATTGCGAGGGCAACCAACGCTATGATGCCAACTAGTGCGGCTTTGCTCCACCCGGTGTCGAAGAAATGCTTGATCAACCACACCCAAACGACCAGCGTTACCAGTAACCCCAACAGGCCAGAGACGAACATGCTCAATACTGCGTTTATTATAACTCCAAGCACTACTATCCAGAGTGCGTCCGTGAACTTCGCTTTCTCCTTGCCGACCATCGCTCGACCTACAAGCCACAGAAATGGGGCGACGAGTATGACGTCTGCAATGATTTCGCCTAGTAACGATGTTAGACTCACCAATCCATTTTCCTCACAAAGATACCCTTACGAGCTGAATCAGCTGAAGTAGACCTGCGACCAGAAATGTGATCGTGACATTTACGACCAAGACCAAGAGACCAAAAATTATTCCCAACCTTTTCCGCCTGATCTGCATTCTAAATTTCATCAGCTTTCTGGCCGCCGAACTATGGATCCGTAAAGAGATTTATGTTATTCGTACTTATCTGGTTCTTGCGTTTCTCCTGAGAGTTCTTGGACTAAGGATAGTGATTCGATACCAGTTTTAATGACTGTCGTATCGAGGCCCCCGCATGTCTGCACGAGATTTTACACGTTTCCACAGGAGGCTACAAGGACTAGGGATTAATTGTGCCATCAAGCATGCTATTGATAGGAATGTAGCAAACCAGGATGGATTTGGGAGTACTGCAGTTTGAAAGATCAATACAACCGAAACGACAGGGGCTCACCGAACTCAGAAGACTATGGTCAGAATCCATCATTGTAGGAATGGAATCAGGAGCGGGATCAGATCGCTTTCATGATTTCTTTGATGTGTTGTTTCGCGCTCTCCTTGATTTGCTGGAGTTCCTGGTTCTTGCCGAATTCCCCAAGACTTCGTTCAACCATGTCGAAGAGTTTGTCGACATCTCGCATAAGTCCTGTGAGTTCTTCACGGATCTTTCCCGTGTCCAATTTTGATCTAAATTGAGGACTGGTTTACGCCTAATAAGACTTTGCGAGAGATGGGAAGGGCGTTGGAGCTCTGGATGAACCTACTTGACTTTTGCGGAGTAGTTGTCCGCGTATAGTTCGATTTCTATGTTGTAGTTGTTCCCGAAGTCTTGTGCTAATCGGGTGAAGCCGTCCTTGTTCCCAGGAGGATTGGTCGATCTTGCGTTTGGTCTCATCACGGTAGATTTCTCCTAGTTTGAGTTTCTGCCCAAGGGGGATCTGATATAGCGCTTTGTCCGATGAGACCGTTGCTGGAGATTAGTCTGAACAGGAATAGTTCTACGCGGAATGCTCCTACTCTGACTTCACCGTTGCTGACAATGAGGTCTAGCTGGCGCGCTCAATCAGAGAACAAACCACACTGCGAAAGAATGCATCGCAAAGTCAACTTCCGCGCCGCAGCAGCAGAAGTCACAGAATCAACGAATAATTAAGCCAATAACTCATAGCAACTATGACAATATACGACGTCCTTGAAGTAGCCTAACTATTACTACGATGATGACAATCACAATCACGATGTGAATTAGACTTCCGCCTATACCACCAATGAATCCCAGTAGCCAGAGAATAACGAGAATCACGATTATAGTAACTAATAGATCCATTAACGATTCGCCTTATCACATAATACAGTTAAATTGCGTTGATAAGGTTATCCATCTATATCGTTAATGGTGAAGGTGGAAATGTAGGCCAAATCTTAGGAACCTCTTCTCCAGAAGAGACTGTTGAGATAACCATAAAGTCCAATTCAGCTCATTTCCAGATTAGACGAATTCTGCACCAAGGGCACATCGGGGCCCCCTTAGGAACCGGTTTCTTGCAAGTCGGACATGAAGTAGTTTGTGCTCTCTTCTTAGTGTGAATGACAGCTGCTCCTGTAAGCAAGCGGATGTGAGGCAACTCCCTAGGTTGCCTCTTTGGCGCTCTATGCCTTGCGTCGAATACCACTGAAATTGAGAATATGCCCAAGTATGCCAGTGTTCCAAATTGCCAGCCTGTAATGAATAGTTGAGAAAGATTAGCTGAAATCGCTATGAACCATACAGCCGCAAATGCCTGAACAACCCACTCCCACATCCCTGCAAAATGAATAAGACGCCTAGACGGCAACCACTTTCGCGTGATATGCTCGTAAATTCCTTCATCAGGATGGTCATCTCTCCAACCGTCAAGCGGATCCATCAGGGAATGAATCCAAGCTCCAAGACTCCAGCACGCGCCGGCGATAAGCCAGAATACATATTTCTGAAAGAAGATTGCCAAAATGACTAAGCTAGCGCTCAGGAGTAGGTAGCCTGTGATGTAGTGGGTTGTCTTCTTGTGAGTAAAGTACTTCCCAATTGATCTGGGCGCCCAGAATTCTGCCTGATCAATATCAGGAAAGATCCCACCGATGGCTCCTGCAAGCGCCAAGAGGGCTGTCGCGGGCATTAGGACAAGATAAGTGGACGGAGCAATCCACATGGCAAATGTAACCGAAAGGACATATCCTGTGACGAAACCATACGCCATGTGCGTTGACATCATCAAATCATAGACCCCAACATATCTAATTCCGTGAGCTACTTATTGATATGGCGAGAAGCCCAAACGGGTTTTCAGCTAGAACCATGACGCGATCAATAGCACGGGCCAACGCGAAGCAACGACAGACATCTTTCAGACCACCGTAAAAAATCAACGTGACACGATTTTCGTTTCTGTGAGTTGGACTCTGTGGAGTGTGGATGGCGTAACTGATGGAGATCAGGGGCGTCGTATCTCGCCTCGAATTCAATCTGTCTTGATGTTCTTAGCCGCTATTGCAATGATAATTGCTGTTGAGTTTGTCGATGAATTCTACCTGGTTGGATTTCAACCTACAGGAACCAGCTGGTTCATTCCAGCTTGGTTACAGAGTTGGGACATCGCGGGTTTCGAGCTGGTGCACGAGAGTTTAACGTCACCGTTTCTTGACATCGCCATGTGACTGATCACTCGTACAGGTTCAACTGTCTTCTAGTTGCTCTTGGCAGCCGTTCTTTGGCTAGCGAGGAGGAAGCGACAGGCAGCGCTACTGGTGTTCGGAGTGATCGTTGGAGGCGTGCTTTTGCTACCGGTCAAGATCCTACTCCCGAGACCTAGACCATATTCGATTATGCAAGGGCTTAGAATAATAGAAATTGAAGGCGGCGGAAGCTTTCCAAGTGGACATTCAAGAACGGCTTCACAGCAGCCGTCATACTTGGTTCTACTTGGAGGAGACTGAGAGCGTGGCTCTACATCTTGGCGTTCTTGATAGCATTAAGCAGGATTTACTTAGCTCAGCACTGGCCTTCCGATGTGATAGTTGGTTCGCTGGCTGGTTGGATAGTCGGCAAGATTACAATTCGTTACGAATCCGAGATCATCACAATTTTGAAGGAGGTCAAACTAGATGAAGAGCACCTGACGCACAACCTTTGAGTTTGCTTTAGATTCGATTGTGGCGATGGTTAGGGCCCTAACTACGAGAAGCTAGTAACCGCTTATAGTCATCATTTAGGGAGATGTCAATCGCAACTTGCAAGAAGTAACAACTGACAGGAACTTCTCATCGCTTGTCCGGACTTCGTGTGCCTAGAAGGCTGGTAACGAATCTCGGCCCTTAATGTGGAGAACTGCTTTCCTTTTATTACCTCGTAATGCTATTCGGTTTCTTGAGAGGGGCGTCCAATAAGCGGCTGAAAACGAATGGGTCAAGCACCCTTGCCAGTTTCAGACCGTTTTTCTGTGTCCTGGGAACCCCTTTCCCTGCTTTGCGACGAGAGTAGAGTTGCCATGGTAGCCCGCTTGGTTTGGGAAAAAAGAAGATTTGGGCTCTCTTGAAAGGCGTGAGAAAGTAGGCCTAGAGAGCTGTCACTGGACCCTGAACGGTTGATACGAGTACATCTGGGTAGGCGGCTGCTAGGAACTAGAAAGATGAGGGGAGGTTAGAGTGGAAATGGGTTTGATAGAGCTCAGCCGTATCTGATTAGCGGTGAACTGCATAAGCCGCAGAAGCGTGCTTCACCAGCGTTTTGGGTTCCGCATATCAGGCACTGTCCTCGTTGTGGCTGGTCAGGAAAATTACTCAGCACAGTTCTACACCAGTTGCAGTAATTATTACTGTCTGAATTCTGTTTACTGCAGTATCTACATGTTTTCAAACAGAGAACACCACGATGCAATGCGCCCTATCGCATAGAAAAGTCTTTTGTTATGACGAAAAGATTCATCATCTCTTTCGCGCGTGGCATGGAATGTCTCTTCGGCAAGTACGTAGTCTACAATCTGCTGCGGTTGGTTCACTTTGAACTGTGGCATCCCACAAAGCCGGAGGATGTGAACGATTTGCTGAAGGCTTGCAGGAAAGCAGAATCACACCTGAAGGTTCAGTAGATTCGATCTTCATCTAGAAAGAGACGCGTGTCAGGTCTCCACCTATGCCTTACAACTTATGCTGAGACTTCGTATACTAGCTTCTGCCTCGCTTCTCTAGATCTACCTTGGCGTGTCATCCTTTATGCCGGAATCTAAATCTACTCTGGTTGCGTACTATTCGTTGAACCATCTTGGGATGGAAGGAAAGTAAGGTTGGCCGCAAGAGAAGGAGGAAGGTTGAGTTTGACCTGACCTTGCTTGCAGGCAGAGCGAAACGCGGGGGCATTGGTCTAAAACCTGTTAGGAGGAAGAACAAGAAGAAGCGCGGAGACAAAGCAATACGGTCACACAATACAGAGAGAGTAATACGATCACATATGACAGACATAACAGACATTGTTCCAGTTGGCGGCAAGGAAGCCAAGAAGCCCATGAAAGAGTTTGGCAGCCCTGCTGCGTTGGCACATGAGAAACAGACGAAGAAGCGTCTCGATCTAGATCATCCCATATTGCTCATGTGTCAAAACTGCGGATTAGAGGGCCTTCAGAGCGGGTGGGTTAAGCGGGGAGAAAACAAGCAAAGCAAACCCGAGCTCACATGCCCCAGATGCGGTTCGTCAGAGCATAAGGAAACCGAGTAGTGGATGGCGAACGAGAAAAAGACCTTAGCGAAAAAAGGATTGAATAAGAGAAAAGAGAAGACGAGCACCATCAGTGCTCGGTTTGGTCTGTTTAGTTAAGATGTCGTAAACACCAGCGGTTATTGAGTGTTTTAATCGAGTTGTTTGTACCACAGGTGGGGACAGGCACAACTATTGTACGGATGCCCATACGAACCATAGTCATAATAAGACCAGCCAAAGCCGTAACCATAGGACGGATAATCGTCCCCTGCGACCGTGACGCTTCTCTGCTTGTCTATCCTCTGAACTGAAGGGGTGGCGAAGTCCGACTGTTGCCGGACTGCTTATGTTATTCCAGAGAGTGAGTGGTAGGTCTGTTCTATAGTAGTTCTGTCCACTTCTCTGGTTTCTCTATGACCTTGACTTCGCTGACCGTTCGCATCATCCTTGACTTTTGAGGTCTTGTCTGGTCGATCATGTCCCAAGTCTTGAGAGTCCATTCCGCTATAGCCTTGCAGTCACGCATCTTGTCTAAGGAGGCCCAGTCGGGCGCAGCCCACCAGTCCTCAGCATCATAATCGCCAAAGCTTTGAATCGTGGTGTAGGTGTTAAGGTACTTCATGCCAGTTTCCTTCTCTATTTGAGAAGCCAAAAGCTTTGCCTCGTCTGACTTCAACCATTTCACGTACTCTGCAACTTTCCCTGGTTTTCCATAATAGCTCCATACCCAATATATCGACATATTTCCCTCCCCGATCTCCTTGGTCGCGGCATGATGTAATTAAGGATGCTTGGTTCGTGCGCGCACACATACGAAAATCCCCTAGCAACCCCTCCCCTGCCAAATCGCAAAATGCTCTTCACAAAGGTCACATCAAGTGACACGTCCGAAAGGACGCTAAGGCAGTGTTCTTCCGGTTAGGAATAATTCTTGAACGCGCTGGCGCTTAGGAAGTGGTCCGAGATTCTTCTCCTTCTGTCCGGATCTTCTCCTTCTTCCGTCTCTCGGCAAGCCGTTAATGAACTGCCGATGGACGCCATCCGCCCGGCGGAAGGCCCTTCATTATTCGTCGCGCTTCCTCCAAGCCCGCAATGTAGCCTTGTATGTATTGTGCGTCCAATTTGTATTCCTCGTAGGGCAGCTTATCTTTTTCCGCCTCCCTCTTGGCGATTAGGTTTTCAATTTTCGTCAGTAGAGTCCTCTTTCGAAAACTGTCTTTCTCGCGCATGACTCACACAAAGCAAAGAGAGCTCGACGCGATATGAAAACGCTCGCTCCAAATCGCGTTTACTCTCCGTTACAGGGCCAGTTCCGTGACCACTTTCAACGAGTGGGCGTTTTGCGCGATACACGCGCGCACATAAAAATCATGGTACATCAATGAAAAAGGTATAATGTTGGCCGGAGGCGAATGCACTCTTTCTCAAGGCACTCCCGAGTGCAACAACTTGGTTCTGCCCATCTTTCAGGGCCGACCATGTTTGCGCACGGCCAGCAAACCATATTTAAGTCTTACATCATTAATAAGGTTATGGTTGAAAAAATAATTGACCTCGCACGACCAGTCATTGCCGGGAGTCTCATCAAGAACCGGAACCGAGAGCATGCCACTTAGTGGCATCCAGGCAAATTCGTACCAGCGATTTCACGCAGGATTTGGTCAACGAGTCATCAAGCGAATCGCAACAACCATTAGACCGTGAAACGTAGAGGCTACGGAACCAGAAACCTCAAGCCGCGTGGAAAAGTTTGACTGAGATAGTCAACGACACTCATGCGAAGTACTGTTCGAACTGCGGCAAGAAAATCGAGAAACCCATTCAGTTCAAAGGCTACTTTTTCTGCTCACAAGAATGCCGAGAATCCTTCGCGACCCCACGTGGACGAGTGAGAGGCGGAAAGGCAAAGCGAGCAGCAGGGTAAAACAAAACCTGCACGCGGTCTCTCTAAATTGTAGTTCTTTCCATATCTCTCGGATAAAGACGGGATTAAGGATTCTGTTCAAATCGGCGCCAAGGATCCTCAATGGTGCGCACACACAGGAAAACGACTGCTCGAATTACGATGCTCGCACTATTGATACTACACATACTTTTCTTACGACAAACGACAATCTAGTCATACCGTACCTGAGCGAAGCTTCTTTCTAAAGGCTTTTAGGGGCACGATGGATGAGATGAGGTTATGCCAACATATGTATTGCTAGTTAACTTTACGGAGAAAGGTAAGAGGAACATTAAACAGGAATACACGGCGACCCGCGATCAGTTCAAGAAAGCTGCCGAGCAGGCCGGCGGCAAGCTTACCGGCTACGTAACCGCTGGACCGTACGACGCTGTTGAAATACTTGACGTGCCCAGCGACGATGCTGCACTCGCCATGCTTCTCGGCTCGCTCTCAATAGAAGCTGTGAAAATCATGAGCCTCAGAGCGTTTCCAGAGGATCAGGTAAAACAAGCTCTAAAGAAAGTACCTTAACGATCCCTCAACGGTCACCAAAGTGAACCTAGCTGGCAGCGTCCAGCATGTTTCGCCTAGTTCATTCCGGCTTTAGGTGTGTGTGCGCACCTTTAGTCGCACACACACTTGAAAAATCCAATATTCCCCTAATTTGACGTTAATTCCTTGCAAGCGAACACATCGGGTCCCAGAAGGGCAGAACCACCGGCTCAGTATCAAGGAGGTTGGTGAGTTCTGGAGGCAGATGCTTTTTCCTCACAACAACCTCGTAGAGGTATTCGTCGAACCATTCATCCATCATGTACATGTATCCTTGATCCCCTATTGCTGCTCCCCAGCTGTTTTCAACTCGCCATTTCCTGGGGTTGCCTTGCTCATCGAGGTCGACTCCAGTAATCACCATTGCATGAGTTATCTCACTATCGCCATACTCCAATCTTGCAGCTTTGTCAAGTTGGAACTTCGCACCAAAGACTAATTCGTAGTCATAGATGCTTAGGTCCATTGCACCCATCTTCGTCTCCAGCATTTTAGCCACGTCACATCCGAACCATACAGCCTGATTATCTTCGATCATGTCTACAGTTGCTTTCTTCAGCGTCTTCAGGTCGACATTCAGGTAACGAGGACCTTGCCCACCGACCACATTGCCGAAATGTTGGACAGTGTAGAGTTTGTTGAATGGTTTGTTGGGTGCGTTGATTAGACTCACGAAATCATCAAGTTCTATTCCGACGTATTCATGGTAGAACTCAGCAGGGGTAACGTTTCCCCTTCTATGGAAAACGCCGTCCTTGTCCCGCCACTCCCAGTAAAACGTCTCTGGAGGAACGCCAAGGTTGATGCACAGCAACTTGTAGAATTCTTCCATGAACCCTCCCTTTCTCTCCCTTAGTTCAGTTGTAGAAGCTCCTTGCTCACTCATCTCTCGGAGAACCTTAGCGTATTCTCTTAATTTCGAGGCGAGTAGAGCATTCATTGGGTCAGAATTGTTGCTGTTGGCTGTTTCTGGCATGAACGTTTTTGGCAAAATTCCGTACTTCTTTATGAGGTTCACAAACATGTTCCATTGACCGCCATCGGTTAACGGATCCGAAAGAAGCGAACTGACTAGTCTGCCATTCAAGGGCTCTGCCTTCGATTCGATGATGTTCTCAAGGAAGTAGTTGGCTTTCTCTAGTTTATCCCAAAACATCTGATATGTTTCAGAGAGTTCGAACGTCCTTAGGTTCAGCTTTTTCATGGCTTCAAGAGCCAGTAGGCTTAGTCCAGAGAATAACCAGCATCTTCCAGTTCTTTCTTGGTTGGTGGCATCTGGAGATTCGATAAGATGACTAAAGGTAAAGTTCTGTCTGTCCACCTCTTTTCTACTTAGGGCAACTGCGGCGATGCCATTCTCTGTGACGGCATTCAAGGCGAGTGTGTTTTTCGGGTCCTTATTGAAGGCTAGTGAGAAACGTCTCAAATCCTCAATACTCAAACGTTTTTCCAAGAAGTACCCACTGAACGCTTACTTTCATTCTTAGCTAAAGAAACTTCTCTCCTTATATCGTATGGAATGATTGTAGAGGAAAAGCCTCATACACCTCTCAACAGGTACATTCGGAATAGGAGAAAATGCGAAAAGTCAGGACGAAGTTCTCGAAGGACCTAGGTCTCTTTGACTCGGTCCTTCTTGGGATTGGTTTCATAATAGGGTCGGGCATATTCCTCTTCCCAATCTTAATGGCCAGCAAAGCAGGAACCTTTTCTCTAGTTTCATGGGTCATCGCTGGCATCTACTCGATTCTGACCGGTCTCTGTTTTGCCGAAAATGCCCAGAAGATGCCGCGGGCGGGAGGGCTCTACGCGTATGCTCATGGCGCTCTGGGAAATGTTGCGGGGTTCCTGACTGGTTGGGCTTTTTGGACTGGGTATTGGATGACCCTCGCCACCGAAATGGTTGCCACCTCACTATACCTGAAGTTCTTCCTTCCGTCCTTGTCGGATTTCTACAGGATCGTCATAGCCACCGTTATTGCCTTGTCCCTCACTGCGATAAACTACAGAGGAGTGAAGTCTGGAGGAAGAACTGAAGACATTTTAACGATCGGTAAATTGGGTCCGCTCGCAGTCTTCATTATAGTCGGTGCATTCCTGGTCAGCTACAGCAACTACTATCCTCTAGCCCCGGCAAATGTGAGTCTTCTCCCAGCCGTAGGTTCAGCTACAATCTTCGCCCTTTGGGCGTATCTTGGCGTCGAAATAATCACAGTCCCAGAAGAGGAGATAAAAGATGCAAAGCGCACAGTGCCCCGGGCCATAATCATTTCAGTCTTCACCGTTATGAGCATCTATCTGCTTGTAGCGGCGGTGGCACTCGGGCTTGGGCGCTGGGGGAACTTCGTCAACTCGCAGGCTCCACTTGCTGACATCTTTCAAGCAGCCACACAGCGATACGTCGGAAACGCCGGAGGGATCTTACTGGCACTTGGCGGGTTAATCGCCATTCTTGGTTCCATCAATGCGGTAATTCTCGGGGCTGCGCGTATATCATACGCCATGGCAAGAGACCGACTCTTCCCCCAAATCATCAACCATCTCCATCCCAAATTCAAAACTCCTGACCGCGCGATCATACTCCAAACAATCCTAGCCATTTCACTAGTCTACGCATTATCGGACTTCACGATATTGGCTTCACTTGCAGTTCTATTCACAATAGTCCCCTATCTGTTCAGCTGCTTGGCCACGATCATGCTCATTTCAAAAGCCGGGTGGAAGACGCATGTGCTACACACTCGGTGGACACCCTTTGCCGCAGTAATTTTCTCAGTCATCCTGTTCTATTACATTGACCTGAAGGTTCTATTGCTGGGCTTAGCCTTCATACTGGGAGGCCTGTTCTTGTATTACTTGTCGGTTCACGGAAAAGCAAAACCACCTCCGCTCGCCAGTAAATCAACTGATTAGTGCTAGACCTCCAAAGAATTCAAGGGCAATCGCAACGTAGGTTGGGGCTGCAGGAACTCCAAGACTCTTAGTCCATTGGATGATCTGCAGAGTACCCTTTTGCTTAGGAGAACCGTTCATAACGAAACTGACATTGTAACGTGAGGTAGGGTACGTAAGCTTCATCAATTGTCCTTATTGCCAAACCGGTTATGGTGCATGAAGTCCTTTACGTCGCGGCGCACTCGCAGATAGTTAGTTACCGCAGACCGAGGGTAACCCAGTCGGGCGGCAAAGGCAATTTTCATGCATTCAGGAATATTGAGAATCTTTTTTACCTCTTTCTCGACGGCGATTCCGCTGAAGACACTCAATATGTGAAAGCCAATCCCCAGAGATTGAGCCATGAGCCACATATTCTCCATAACGCAGCCGAGACTCATAATTCCCAAGACATCTCCCTCCGAAGCAGGCGCCCTTTTCCTGGAGTCATAGAGCACTATCAAAAGCGTTGGGCTGCCCTGAATGCGTTCCTGCAGGGGCCACGGCCCCTCCCGAACAGCTTCATCCAGCCTAGCAGGATCAGTCCATGACGGGGGAAACATGGCGGCAAGAATTCCAACCTTCTTTTGGAGGAACTCCTTCTTCGAGAACGAGAGTTGTTCATAGTTTTCCCTGATGAACTCCTCTGATACCTGAGACTTTATGTGCCCTATTTCTTTCAGAACTTTCTCGTTGTCGATGACGATGACTTCGAAGTTCTGCATGTTGTGTGCCGTGGGAGCCCAGCGCCCAGCTTCAAGAATTTGTGTTAAATCCTTCTTGGTCACAGAGTGTTTCCGATCGAAAAGCCCCCTCGACGAGTGCCTTTCCTCGATGAGCTTCAGGAGATTAGTCATAATGGCCGTCCCACATTCAGAACCGCCAGAAAATGAACGTTTCCGACAAGCATCACACTTAACTCAGTAGCGCTGGTAGGGCGAGTACTCCTGACAAGAGTACGAGACCTAGCATTAGCCAGTAAGCCATCCTCCAAGCCCCTTTCATTGCATTCTTCCCCATGACGCTTTTGTTTGATGAAAGCATGCCCTGAAGCACCGCGGGAAATATGAGAACAAAGACGAAGATGACCATCAAGTTCAACATGAGCTTCACTAAGTCCGCGAAGAAAAATGGAATCAAAACCGCGGGCAACGTTTCCAGCAGATACACAACGTAGAAGTTCCTGGCCAACGAGAATCTTTCACCGATCCGTGTCCTCCAACCCAAGGCTTCAGCGATTCCCCAAGTGCTGGCGAGAGAGATGACTACGAGGGCTAGGAAGCTTGCGGAAGCTAACCCAACCCCGAATAGAAAGTAAGCATATCCACCGGCTAATGGTTTCAGCGCAGCGGCTAGTGATGTTGGTGAGAGAAAGTCGACGGCGCCTAGTGAAGATGATACGACGACTATTGCGATCATGATGATTTCGCTGGCCACAGCACCCAGTAGAGTTTCCAACCTTTCATGCGAAATTTGGCTTCCGTTCAATCCTTTTTGGGCAACTGCACCGGCTTGATAGAAGAGCATCCAAGGCATGATTACTGCGCCGACATTGGCGGCTACCATGTAGCTAAAGGAACGATCCAAGTAAGGATGAATTGGCGTCAAGGCCGTGCCTAGTAGGCCTTTGATGTCTGGTTTGACGAGGATGGCTGCGAGAATATACGAGGAGAGTAGAACTCCCGTTACAAGAAGCAGAACCCTCTCTGTGTTTCTATAGCTGCCCGTGAAGACTAGCGCGGAATGGAGTATGAATACGATTGGAAGGGAAACTATTGGGGGAATACCGAGCACACTCAAGCCTACCGCTATCCCAGTGTATTCAACCGCGTAGCTCAGAAAATCCGTTGCGAACATGGGGAGGGAGGCTACGATTGCCATTTTCTGCGAGTAGTGGTCTTTGATTATGGCAGCTAGGCCCTTGCCTGTAATTATGCCCAGTCGTCCAGATGCTTCTTGAATGAAGAAGAGGGGAACGATCAAAACTAGAAGTATGAAGGCCATGTGGTAACCGAACCGGGCGCCACTTTCCGCCGCTGTAATCACGCTGGCTGCATCCACGTCGGCAATCATCACAATCCATGCTGGTCCCAGAACTGCGAGAAACGCCTTGAATGCGGAAGGAAGCCCTAGCTTAGTCGACCTGGATCGCGACTGAAGCGAATGTGCTCCCTCGCACATCGAATTGCGAGTAATTGTAGAAAGCCTCTTGGCATGTACAATAAGTTCCGTATTCACCGTGGCAAGAATCGAGACGACGCTTCAGGATCATTCGGAAGATGGAGACAACCGTTGTCCCCAGTCACGATTTCAACAGCGCGAATCATGCGGCCCTCGTCACTCGCTAACCACCAGCGACGAGTGGTATGAAATCCACTTCGTTTCCGTCCTCCAACCCTGCACCGGTTTTCGCCGGAGCGCCGTCAACCAAGATCAACATAGAAGCCATCATTTGTGGTGAAATAGATGGATGTCTCAGTAGGACCGCATCTAGGAGATCAGGGAGGTAAGCTGGGTTTTGGAGAACGAAATACTCGCCACCCTTGCTGACATATTGGGCCATGTCACCTCATCCTCAGGTGATTTCACCCTTGACCAACCGGATAAACCCAACTCGTACCGCTTTGGCTAATTTACCGGACCGTCACTCTACAGTCTCTTAATGATTGGAAAGAGCTCTTCTTCCGATCGTTCGAAAGCATCAGATACCTCTGCCAGTTTCCTTGAGGTTAGGTGAAGCTCGATTCCTTCGATTCCGTTCTTAACTCGAATTACGCCGTCGCGGGGCTTCACGCATTCCACCTGCCCCTTGTCAAGGCCCAGCAGAGCCTTGAAAGCATCTGCTAGGCATTCCTTTGCTCCGACTCTTACTTGTAGAGCGCTCCTATCATTGGTGATGCGCAGTTCTCGTTCCACGATGTCCACTGCTCTAATTCCTATTGCTAGCCCGACGCATTCATCGCCATGAAGTCGGGCCGCCTCCTTCAGCCTCTGCTCCCAGATCTCATTTTTTGACAATTCCAAACACCGCATCGCATTGAAGTTAGAATGACGGCGAACAAGAAGGCGTTGGCTGGAAACTTGAAAACGTCAAGATCTTCCTGATCAACGCAATCTCCATTTTGCGGAGCGCTGCGGCCAAATTCAATCCGCATATCCCTCAGATCTCGTATCGGTGGCAGCTGTGGCAGTACCATCTTTGGAACTGTTCCACGTAAGTGAGGTCCCCACGGCAAACAGAGCACTGGGGAATCTCCGATTTCTTCGTCGCTTTTCAACTCGCATTTCGATAGTGGGCCCACTGACAAAACTCTTACGTTGAGCCACGTTCGGCACAACGTTCCTAGGTCTGAACCACTAGGTGGAATAGTGGAGCTTGTTCCACCCTGCTTTAAGTATAAAGTACCCCTAGCTACCTGTTGAAAGCGAAAGGGTGGTGAATTGAAGATGGCGAAGAAACGCAAGGTTAAGATGCGAGTTAACGCAGACGCTCCAAGATCCGAGAAGGGCAGCAGCGAATACGTAGCATAAGCCCAACGAGGCTAATGCTGCTTGGACGAGGTTCCTTCGGGAACCTTCCCGATTTACCCTTTTTCCGGTAAACCCACGAATTTCCAGCGTGCAGGTCTGATGTTGCGAGCAACTAATCCGTAATTGAGCAAGCATGTTGTATAGATGTCTGAGTTAGCCCGCGTGGACAGCCGTGAGCACGCTGATCGCATCGCATGTAACGAATTCATTCATTCTTCGCTGGCTTACTCCTCCCCAACCTACGAGAGAACGTCCACTAGTCAGTCTCTTTGTCCCTCGATAATATGCCTCCTCAGCCGAGAAGCCTCCATCGTCGAGTCCTTTCGATTGGAGTAGCGCGACTGCGTCCAAGCACCTTGTGTCTTGTATGAACCCAACCTCCATCATGACTTTCAGACCGAATAGGAAATCGTAGTGCCAGTAGCACGGGTAGTGTAACTTAGTGAACTTCCCAGAAATTATCCTTCCGTCGCGTTTTCGTTTGAATAGCCTCCTATCGAGGAAGAATTCCGCGGCCCTCTGG
The DNA here is from genome assembly GCA_049513715.1 of Bathyarchaeia archaeon. Classification (GTDB taxonomy): domain Archaea; phylum Thermoproteota; class Bathyarchaeia; order 40CM-2-53-6; family 40CM-2-53-6; genus FEN-987. Next base: position 824,340 of record JBEKVV010000001.1, read on the forward strand.
ACGGCAATCGTGTACGAGCTTGCGCCCGAACTTGCGTGGTGCGCCAAGCCACGGAGTGGCAGAAGACTCTCTGTGAAGGAAGACGTGTGAGCCTTGGGTTTCTTGTCGCAATTCCAGCCTCCGTCTGGCCATTGCCACTCGACCAGCCTATCAGCCAAGGCGTGTGTTCTTTCGTCAGCGAGACCTAGCGCATGTAAGTAATAGATTGCGTTTCCCTCCATTGACGCGTGAGCCCTGACTAAGCCGCGTGTCTTCATGATTGGCCCGGCGTAGGTGTCATGGTGCCTAGTGTACTCCAAATGCTGCCTAGAAAACAGCCATTCGTATACCTGCTCTCTCAAGGGAACGAGTGTTTTGTCTTCAGGAGGGTAGCGCAGGTCGGCCAGCGCTGAGAGAACCCAATGGGCACCGTACCACTTGGCATACGGGTGGTAGGGAATTCTGCCGTTCTTGCTCTCTGACAGGAGCAGTCTAACACGTTTGGATCGCCTCACCTCTTTCTGTAGCCTCGCAACTTCCCTCGAACTAGGAGACTCTCCGAGTATGTCAACATGAGTTCTCAGGCGTATCGAAGGTTCGTCGGATGCCAACAGCATCTGAATCACACCCTCCATATTGGCGGTGTGTGACCCAGGCAATTTAGGTGAGAGCAGCTCCAGCACCAGATGGAAACGAGCGCGACGGTGAACAAAACGAAATCAAGATGAGTTACCCGCTTCCAAATGAAAGTGGTGCAGGAAGCGGTGGACGACTGGGGCGAAAAGTACCCCTGCAACAACGACAAAGACCACGCCGCTGTACAGAGCATAGAATGAGGCGAACAATTTTCCGGCGGTTGTATGCAATTCATTGACCGGCCCCATGCCCCCGAGGATCATCGCCGCGTTGAGAAGTGAATCAACCCATGGGATACCTTCGAAGAAATGATACCCGAGCATGCCGATGACCAAAGAACCTAGGTCGATTCCAAGCGCGATTACTGCGTACCGCGCCAGTCGTCGCAGAAACGCAGACGCAGGAAGTAAGGGTTCGCTACGATGCTCAAACATAGGCGTTCCTCCGATTAACGAGACCTACCCTTGCCGCCGGCCCCACCTTATCAAGATTCTCACAACCGATTTGCATTATTCCCGCCTGGCCTCCCAATATCGGGAAGAATCTTATGTCAATCTTCTCACATGTTTCGGAGGTAGTCTTATCTCTGCGCCACTCGAGAGCAACTGTGAATGCCAATGTTGCTCATCATTGACGCGTTGTCCAGAGGGGACAGTTTCCCGGTTGATTCCTTGAAAGAAGTTGATGCGGCTTTGGCTACGCTGGAGTTCAAGAAAGAGATCCACTCGGTCGTAAAACCCGGGAAGCAATATTCCCTAACTTACGATGGCCCCAGCACTGAAAAGAGCAGAATCGAAGACGCCCTACGACCAGTTGCGGAGAAAAACAATATCGGCCTGTCTTTCGAGGTTGAGGAATCGGTTAAGTTCCCCTGATCAGACGGATGTCTCAGCGATCTTGTCTTCGTTCGACCAGAGTCGTAGAACGAACAGAGCTTTCGTTGCACATTTTCTGGATAGCGATAACGGAAACTGTGGCTTAAAATCATCGTAGAGTTTCATTTTCGTATCTTTGTGCGATTAGTTTCACTTAGCTCACCGACCACCGGGCACCTCAGCCGCGTTATATCGTGAATTTCGGTCTGCTATTCCATATTGCAGCTTGCATGGTGAAGTAGCAGATGCTTGAAGGTTTCGCAAAAATCGTCCTCCCCACCAGAAGCGACCGAAGCAAAACAGGAATCCTGTACATTCCTGCGGACGTGGTCAAAGACTCATCCTTCCCGTTCGAACCAGATCAAGAGGTCGTCATCCGCATTGACGGAAAACGCCTCGTAATCGAGGAGTCGAGAGCATAATGGCCCTTGACAATTACAGAAGCCACTACACATTCGCAATGGATTTCGGAACGAGCGACTTCAAGTTCGGCCCGATCACTTGCGGCGAGAACCCTAGAATCGTAAACAACCGGGGCTACTTCCCCGACAAGAAGTCCGTCATGTACCGCGCCTTCGAAACCACCTCAGACATCATTGTCGGCGAAGAGGTACCGCTCTATCTCCAATCCATCGATGACCTTTCCTCCCGCCTCGTCTACCCAATGAGGAACGGCGTAATCGACAAAGGAGACGACAACGCTTGGCGCGTAGTCAGCGCTCTCTCCCGCTACGGATTGGACGCCTTCAAAGAGAGACCGAACGATGGCTTTCAGGGATTCTACGTGGTAGCATCCCTCTCCTCAGTTTCACCCAGATACATGTACGAGCACCTGATGGACATTTTCAAAAACCTCAATGATGGCACCATCAAAGCCGTAACGATAATTCCACAACCCTTCGCTGTAGCAATAGGTCACGGAGTCACCACGTGTGTCGTAATCGAATCCGGCCATGGAAACAGCCAGATCTGCCCGATATCCAAGTACCCCATCCGAAGCGCGCAAGTGGCACTCAACCGCGGGGGCGGCGACGCGAACGCGATAACATCTGAGATCCTCAAAGACGCAGGATACGGAGACTTGACCGGTGAGGAGACGCTAATTCGAAAGGTCAAAGAGAACATCGGACTTGTCCCCGCCGACCTTGACTCCGCCATTGCCGAAGCAAAGAAGCTACCCCGAAGGTTCCGGGCGAAATACAAAGTCCCAGGAACACGCGTAGAAATTGATCTGGAAAAGGACTCATGGGCTAGGTTTCTGATTGGGGAATACGTCTTCAACCCCAATCATGAAATTTTCGAAAGTTACTTCGGGCGCGGAATGCCTCGGCCAAAAGACGTGAAGATGGGTGAAACAACCTTCCGCGGCATGCTTGATTTCGGCGATGCAATTGTGGCCTCCGTTGAAAGATGCCCAGTCGAGCTCCAACCCATGCTCTACCGTGAAATCCTCCTATCCGGAGGTAACTTCAGCTGGAAAGTGCCAGAGCGAATGGAAGAAATTGCGGTTGATGCTCCCACAAAAGTGAAGCTTCTCCTTCGCGATAAAGGAATCAAGAATGTTTCAGTGAAGATGACGCAAGCACCGCAGTTTTCCGTGTGGCATGGTTGCATAATCTACGGGTTCGCAGTACCAGAAAACTACGAATGGGATTGGCAGAGATTGGAGGGGTGGATGAAGCTTAGCTAATCTTCCGATCGAGCAAAGACTCCTGCACTACTTCCTCGCTATGGGTGCACAACAAGACACGACTCAACCCGCAGAACAAGGAATCCTCTCACTTGTCGCCGGCAACGAGAAACTACGCGTTGCCATATTGAAGAATGATGCCTTCATTCAACGAAACAGAATCCTCGAATCCATATTAGCTCTAACTGCACAAAGGGGCGCGTTCAGCCAAGTCTACTTGGCTGTGCCTAGGCTCCTCGGCACCGCAATAGACGCTGCCCTATTCCGCTCACATGGCATCGGATTAGTGCTGTTTGACGAACGTAGAATCGAGGAGGTTGTTGCCCCTCAACCGATTCAAGCGCCACCACCCCAAGAACCGTCGTCCCGTGGTCCCGACCCAGCAGTCGTGACAGAGCTGGCGACGCTGAAATCAATGTACGCCGAGATGGAAAGAAGCATCACAAGGCTTCGAGATGAATTGAAAGGATTCCAAGAAATGCCTAGGGCCGCTTCCCCCACTATAGAACCAATCACCCGACCACCGTCGCTCCAACCCAACCCAATCTTCGCTGGCCAAGGTGGTCAGCTGCCATCTTTCTTCAGCAATAATCCGTGGTTAGATGTCCTCTCGAAACGTGGAAGAGTTGAGGAAGAGCAATTTGCCGCCTGAGACCGTCATCAAAGTACCAATACGAAGAATCCCGGTCGTCATAGATACCAAAGACCCTCTGGCACCTGAGCTTGGGCTCGACGATTTCCGCAAACTGTTCGGCCAAGATCCTCAACCTGACAGGTACAGAGTGATTAGTATCGAGGTGATTACGTCCCCGGACGACCAGCAACCCATGCTCGTTTCGGAATGCGGCAGATATTCGAGGTTTTTGCGCAGGGAAGCCGACAATATTTACTTTAGAAGGGAACTCGATGCTCTATAGGCCCGAAAACGCCTTGAAGGTCCCCTAGTGATTTCAGAAATCCCAAAAATGAACAAATTCAGACGTGTTCAGGCCTACAGCATGTATCACATGTATCTACAACTTGAATATCGGTGGAGCGCGTCCTGTTGGGCGGTTTGCCTCGAAAATGCTAAGATCCAGCGCAAGGCTTAAATACGATTATGCCAGGATTATTATAGCTTTCGGGCCGGATGACGTGTTCTGAAGCAGAACGACGTCCGTGGTTGTTCTACTGAGGAGAGATGGCTCGAGCGTTAAGCATGGAAAAGGTTGAACAAAAATGAGTACGAGCACAACAACAAGGAAAGTTGGAAAAGTAACCAATTGCCCCGAATGTGGCAGTGCGAACCTCGTAGAGGATTATGATCTCGGAGAAATCATCTGCCATGACTGCGGCTTGGTCCTTAGCGAGCATGCCCTGAACCAGGGACCTGAATGGCGGGCCTTTACCAAAGAAGAGAAAGATGAGCGTGGACGCGTAGGTATTCCGACGTCATTCTCGATTCATGATAAGGGACTTTCAACCGTAATAGACCGAGTAAACAGAGACGCCTATGGCCGACAACTTCCGCTGGCCACGAGGCTTGAAATGCTGAGGTTGAGGAAATGGCAGATCCGAACCAGGGTGCATTCCTCAGCTGACAGAAACTTGGCTCAAGCGATGGCTGAGCTTGACCGCCTGACAGACATGCTCCACATCCCAGCCTCAATAAAGGAACGCGCCGCAATTGTTTACCGCAAAGCCTTGGATAACGGCCTAGTTAGAGGTCGCTCAATCGCAGCAATTGCAGCCGCATCACTGTACGCCGCATGCAGAATGTCCGAAACCCCAAGAACGCTCAAAGATGTTTCCGCGGCAAGCAGAATCCGCAAGAAAGACGTCGCCAGATGCTACAGACTACTAGTCAGAGAGCTAGACTTACGAATGCCAGTTGAAGACCCAGTCAAATGCATCTCTAAGATCGCAACGAAAGTGGAGATATCAATGCCAACGCAACAGCGCGCAATCAAAATCATCAACGAGGCCAAGAGGATGGGCATTGTTGCCGGCAAGGACCCAATGGGATTAGCTGCTGCATCGCTCTACGTGGCTTGTGTGCTAGAAGGGGAAAAGAAAACCCAGAAAGAGATAGCTGAAGTAGCCAACGTCACCGAAGTTACCGTTAGAAACAGGTACAAGGGTCTCAAAGAAGCCCTGAAACTTGACATCTAACACGGTTGACGCGGCTTAACAGCTGTCTCAAACCTTTCTTTTATTTTCCCGATGATTTCCCGTTCGCTCATGCCGAACACTATTGCTTTGCATTCCAATGCGTTCCGTATTGGGTGAACCTTCACTCCTTCATCCGTTAGGATCCGCATTTCGTCTGAGGCGTTTTCGAAATTCGCTGAAGGCAATACTAGATCCGTCACGCGAACACGACGTGACTTCAGGATCCCAATAATTTTCCCTGTCTGCGTCCCGTAGCCACCCAATCCTCCGACGGGCCCAATGTCGAGCTTTACTCCAATCGTTCCTGTGGCAACGATGGACGGCGAAATTGACAATCCTGAAAGCTCTGATACGAGAGAAAGGACCATAGCCAATCCTGCACTTGGCCCAGAAACACCTTGGCCTAGCCCGCCCTCCAGAATGCTGCGCACTTGGAAGTGTACGTGCACCTTGCTCAAGTCGATGCCACTAACGCTCCAGAGCCATGACCTGACCGCTTCGGCCGCGTTTTCAGCACTTTGAGGTACCGACTGGTCCGGAATTACTGCTTGACCAATAACAGCGGATGTCGAGTTGCCTGTCACAGACACGGGCTGCTCTCCGGCAACGATGGGTCTGACAGAGCATTCGACCGTAATGATCCCTCCACTGCCGTCCTCTGTGGCATACAATCCGTAAGAGGCTCCGGCGATCGGAGTCGTCGGAATCAGCGCCTCTTCCATCTCCCTCCGCTGATGCTCTTGGGTTGACTCCAACGCTTGGATTGCTTTCTCGAAATGATAGAGTCGAATGGGGTAATTTGATTCATCTATCCCGCTGAGGTCTGGCAACGGTTTCTCGCTTTTTGAGATTTCGATGACATCTTCCAGCCGTTTCAGGTCTGCTTCGTATCGTTTTCTGACAGATGAGGCTTCGACGCCTTCCTTCTTGGCTCTGAGCTCATATACTGCGCTAAGCTCGGACGCCCACAACCGGTGTGCCTCCGATATGGTCTCGGCGGCTGCTCGCGGGCTAAGGATCCGTTGCAATCTGAACAGGCGTGTGATTTTCGGCGCGTCAATCTCTGCGTGGAGAAAGCGTTTGAATTTTCTGAGGTGAATTTCTACAACCTCGTTCCATTCCCTGTCGTTGAGGGGCGTGTGAATGTAGAAGACGTTTGGTTCAAAGCGGTCCCTGGTTGCATTGTCTATGAGATTTTCTTTGTTCGAGGCTGCGATTATGACAATTCCTTCGTCCGGTTTGATTTCACTTAGCTCCGACTTGACCTGGGCGAGGATCTTGTTCCCGGTCGGATCTGCTCCCCAGAAAATTGCGTCTGCCTCGTCGAGGAACAGTATGCACGGGGACCGTTGCCTTGCCACGGCAAACAGGTCCTTAATGCGCTTCTCTGGTTCACCGATGTAGCTTGCGCCGCTCATGAGTTCGCCGCCTCTGACTTTTATGAAAACAACTTTGTTCTCAGCAGCCGCGACTGAGGCCAGCAACGTTTTCCCTGTACCTGGTGGTCCGAAAAGCAAGAAACTGCAGTTCGAAGCGTACCCTAGCTCCGACATTTTGCGGTTGAAAGCGAGCGATATGTGGTTAAGCACTTTGTCGCGAACATCATGCAACCCCCCGATATCGTCTCGGGAAACCTTAGGCGCAACAATGTAAACGGAGTCCATGATTTCCTGGGACTTCCCCTGCTCAACGTAGAATTTCATAGAGTGGGCCGCTAGAGCGAAATCCTCTAGGGTTACTTTGTAGATTGGTTTGGTCCACTTTGAAAGCGGGCCAGGCATCGACCTTCTTATCGTCTCCAGCAGGGGCACTTCTTTGGCCCGTTTAACTTCCCTGAAGACGCTCATGATGTCGTTGGGCGTTATCGAGCCATGCCGTCTTAGCGCTGCCTCCCGTTCCATAACCTCCAACACCTCAGTAGGTGAGACGCCGCGCCACCCTTCTTCGCTCAACCTTTCCGTAACGATGACCAAATGCATGTCCCTTGTTACACCCGAGTCCAAATCTACACGCGTCAGGCGCCTACGAATATCTTCCCGGGTCTGTTCGTATGAGTTTGTGGCCACGATCACGAGCGTTCTTGAATCATTGTTGAGAATCTTGTCGAGCCAGCGGTTGATTTCATCCTGAACTCGCGTATCTTCCAGTTCGGTGCCTGTATCTCCTCGAACTTTCTTGCCGAAGCTTTGAAACTCGTCTATGTAGATCACAGAAGGTGATGTTGATGCTTGCTCCAATAATCGCCCAATCTGTTTCGTGCTCCTGCCGTAGTATTCTGAAAAGACATCTGACCCTTTGATGATTATGGGCGATACGAGGACGCCGTTCTTGTGTGCTTCAAGGATCATCTGCTTCAATGAAACCATGGTCAGGAATGTCTTCCCAGTCCCGCTTTGCCCGGTGAGGCAGATTGCCTTGGGGAGCTCGTCCTTGTTGAACCATTTCTTTAGCATGGGATGCTTCAAAACGTGTAGTCTGAATGAATCCAAGAGGAGGTTGTATTCCTTCTCGCGGCCAATCAGCTTCCCAACAGCATATCTGTTCGGTGGATACAGCCGGTCTAACCGGTGCTGTATCTTCCGGAACTTCCGGGGGGAGATTCGTGATTTTCTCCAACGGGCGAAATCCTTGTCCACCGCCCGTAATGGGATGTAGTTTAGCCACCGCAGGAGCGTGTACTTCAGCCACCACTCTGCGTCTCCCTCGGTCCCGGATTCTGTTGGCGCGTAATTCTCCATGTCATCAAGGCTGCTTGTCGACATTATGCATCCTCCATCGGTTTCATGTCGAAGGCCTTCTCCATCGTGAAGCGAATCAGGTACATGATTACGATCACTCCCAAGGCGAAACCGATTACGAAAAGGTCCCAAAGGGAAAGGAAGTCAAATGAGGCTAGAAACATGAAGCGAAGTATGAACAGAATTAGAAGCTCGCCGCCCATGATTGCTACAATTGCCGCGAAGGATGCGAGTAGGAATTTGTAAGCAGTGTCCACCCACATGTACGCTTGGTCGCCTCGGTCGACTCGTTGGTCGGTGGATTCCTTTCTTGACGTTTCCCGGCGAATCCATAAGCCCCCTACTGCAAAGAACTGAACTCCCATCCCAAAGTAGAGCAGTTTCACCCAGAGTGGAAATGCCTCACCGAATTTTCCAACCCACTTGGCGAAGTTCTGGAACGGCGGTTCCGAGGCAACAACAGGTATCGTATCGTTTGGGTGGGGGTTGAAGGTAGCGTTGATGTCGAGTTCGAAGGGGCCGCTTGAAAGATAATACGTGGTGGCGTTCCTGGTTAGACCGCTATCCTTGTTCTTGACGAAGAGATTGACAGTGTAGTCACCTGGAGAATCGAAGAGTACTCGAATCTCGTAGCTAGAGGGCTCGGTGGCTGATACTTCGAACCCGTTGGCTGGATATTGTTGTGGTTTTGTGAGGTTCATGTAGGTGAGGTTTCCGGTTAGGAAGAGTTTCTGGATCGCAGTGTGGTCGCTTTGGACAACGAGCGATTGCCGAATGGTCAGCTGCATGTTTTGAGTTCGAGCGAGTGTTTGGTCTGCGTAAGCCCATCGAGCACTTGCTATCGCGATGGTCAGGACTATGATGAGAATTACCCATTGTTTGTGTGGGTGGTGGTTGGTTTTCGTCGCAATCTTCCGTCCTGGGAGAGTGCAGGTCGCTCTTCCAGGTTGGGGTATATTAATGTTCCTTTATTGGTACATTAACGTATCAACTATTTTTTTGTTTACCAGAATCCTCTCTATCGAGCTCCAAAACCAACTTGCCAACATAACCACAATCCGTGCAGGCCCAGTCCGGAGGCAGAAGCCACCCACCAAGTGATCCACGCTGTTTAATCCTAATACTTCCACATACCGGGCAAGCCAAAGCTCCTGGCCCAGAATGACGCAGATTCTTCACTGTATCGAAAAAGTCACCCACTCCGACATCCCTTCAGCTGACGATATTCAGTGTACCTCAATGGAAGTTTCCGGAAAGCCATAGTCAACCAGTAGCTTCTTCACTTTGCCCCGATGGTCGCCCTGAAGCAATATTAGGCCATCCTTGGATGTGCCACCACAGGCGCAGTAGGTTTTCAGCTTCGCACCCAGGTCACCGAGGTTGATGCTCTTCGTGTTTATTCCTTCGATAATTGTGGTTGCCTTGCCCCATTTTCGAGTCTCAAGGCGGACTTTAACAAGCTGCTGTTCCATGCTAATAGTTCCGCAGACGCAGAGATCTTTTGGAAGCCCGCAAGTGGGGCATACATCCGCCATTCTTTCGTTCAATTACTCCTCTTAAGTAAAGCCGATTTACGCCTAGATTATTATTTAAGCCTATTTCCTAACGCTAGATTTTCCTTGTGCAAATCAACGGTGAGGCAGAATTTACTAATCGGATCGGAATCAATTGACGACGGGTCATATGTCACACCCTGGAAGGCCGAATGTCGAAGGGCACGGGCATGAAGATCACGAAGTCACTATCGAGACACTGTCGACGCCGCCAGTTCATGTGAAACCTGCCCCGCTTACCAAACGGGTTGCGGCTGGGCTAGTGGACTCTGCGCTCCTCGCAGCAGCGTGGGTTGTTGTGTTGATTTTGACCGTCAAGGATTTCACCCTGGCAGAAACAACTTCAGTCTACACAGGAGCCGCCTACCTGGCCGTACTGACTTTCTTCTATTACTTCCTTCTGGAGTGGTTTCTTGCTGCCTCGATCGGGAAGCTGCTGCTCAAGCTTCGGGTCTTTGGAACCGATGGTGAACCTTGCTCGATGAGTGCCTCGTTCAAGCGTAACTTGTTGCGATTTGTTGATTAGCTACCATGCCTCTACGCCATTGCAGTCGTGTCAGTCGTAGCTTCCAGTGACCGGCAGAGGCTTGGTGACAGAGTCGCTTCAACTATAGTCTCGCTGGCGCCCGCGAAGGACATTAATCCGCCGCCTGCACCATTCCTGTTCCATTGAGGCCCGCTCAGATCTGTGAGAGGCGTTGCCCGCAAACTTAACACCCGAAGCCAAAGCAAAATGGCGTGAGGCCGAACTCACCAAGAATCCAAGAGAGCAACTTCAAGCTTACCAAGAATTTCTGTCAATTATCCCGAAGCATAAAGGGAATGAGAGGCTCAAGGCTCAAATCAACACCAAAATTGCCAATCTCAAAGTAGAACTACTCACCCGTCGCGGCAAACGGGGCGGCGGTCATTCCATTTGGCACGTCGAACGCGAGGGCGCCGCACAAATCATCCTCTTTGGTCCGACAAAGGCCGGTCGTAGTAGCCTCCTGAGGTTCCTAACGAAAGCACAGGTAGTGGTGGCTGACTACGAGTTTACTACCCAGCGCCCAACCCCTGGAATGCTCGCTTTTGAAGATGTTCAACTTCAAATGGTTGAACTCCCCGCTCCACAAATGAACCGGGACGGAGAGTTCGAAATTCAACCAGAAAGCATCGACCTCATCCGAGCGGCGGACGGCCTCATGCTCATGCTCGATCTCACATCGGAACCACTGAGCCAACTCCAACATTTGATATCAGCCCTCGGAAAAGTCCGTATCTCAACCCAAAGAACCGCGTCCAGGGTGGAGATTGTTCCTGAGAAGGGTTCGGGGGAGATTCGCATCGCGACCTCAGGCATCCAAACTTCATGCACGCCTGTGCAGGTCCGAGAGCTTTTGCACAGCTACGGCTTGAGAAACGCACTGATTAGGATATACGGGGACGTAACCATCGACGACGTTGAAGACGCGATCTTCGAGAACGTAACCACATACAAGCCTTCACTGATCATCGTGAACAAACTCGATCTCCCCGGTGCCAAACAAACTGCGGATGACTTCACACAGAAAAACGCCATATCTCTGCCGACCTTGTTCACTTCTTGCTTAACGGGACAAGGGTTGAAGGATGTGGGTGGCGTTGCCTTTCGTGCCTTGGGAATAATCAGAGTTTACACTAGGGAGCCGAACGCAAGCAAGCCATCTGAAAATCCGTTCGTGGTTCGCGCTGGGACAACTGTGCAAGACTTGGCGCGGAGCATCCACACGGATTTAGCTAACCGCTATCGGTATTCAAGAATCTGGGGGCCAACTAGCAAGTTCGCTGGCGAGCGCGTAGGCCCCGATCACGTATTGGGCGACCGGGATATTGTGGAAATCCACACTGAGTAACCGGGAGCTAATTGCTAATTGGGCTGTGTCGCGTGCACTTAGATTCTGGCACGCCTACGGCGACGGAAGTTCTTGATTCGCCAGAACCCGCTTGAGTCGCGGTAATATTCCATGACTTCCATTTCATATGCACCTTATCCCCCCTAGACTGTGCCTTCGTGACTTAGGGCTTTCATGATACCAAAATTCATCCCCACGACGATTCAACCCCCAAAACTGGGTAGTGAAGCTGCAATTTCCAATCAAAAAGCAGGTCTCACTATGTCGCAACTTGATAGGTCCAGCCCTATCTAACGCACACGGTTTCGATTCAAGCAAAATCCCTTGAATCAAACCCGTAAATTCTGACGGCGCTACCTATGCAAAGCAAACATGTTTGTCTTAGAAAGACCGTGAAACAAGCAATTCCTAGAAACTTAGTTGGAACTGTCAAAAGTTTTCGTGTAAGTTAGCGCTTCAGCGCTGCGATGATGCCTCCAACAATCCCGAGGAGCATTCCGGCGATGAAGCCTCCGCCGATTATGAGGCTGAAGATTGCGAAGGGGAAGACTATGATGTCGGCGAGTGCGCCGTTGCGAAGGACCATGATTATCGAACCCATGATCAGAACCAGGCCTATGATAACCCCTAACGCGAACCCGTACAGTGGCCCGATTAAGGGAAGCCAGAAGAATATTCCCGACCAGACGCCGAAGAAGCTAGGAGAGAGCAGGGCGGCCGCGTTAAGAATCACAAGAATCCCAGAGACCAATGACAACGCGAACCCGAAGATACCCCTACCGCCCACGCGGCCAGTGGGTCGAACTGCCATCGGAATGGGTCGAGCCAGAATGACTTGGGGTCTGCCGCAGAAGGGGCAGTAGACTGCGTGCATGGGCATCATTCTGCCGCACCACTTACATCGAATCATCGGCAGCGGCAAAACATGCACAACCCTCGGCCTGGGTCTCATTCGAACCGGAGCAGGTACGACAGCCCGAACGGGTCTGCGACCTTTTCGGAACGCCAAGATACCCAACAACAACGCCAAGCCCAGAGCAAGCAGGATTAGCAATAGAAGGAGCCAAAAGTTCACGTTAGAGGTTGGCGGCTGGACGATCCTGAAAAGCACGTTCGTGGTGTGGAAGAGCGGTCCACTAGCTCCGCTGATGGTTAGAGTATAATTACCCGGAGTGGCCTGCTGAGCCACACAGACTTGAAGGTTCGAAGTCACCGTCACACTGGGGGGCGGGGTGACCGGGTTGGGCTGAATTATGAAGGTGGTCTTTGGTGGAAGACCGGTCGCGTTCAACGTAATAGGTGAACTGAAGTTCCCCTGTGGCACAATTGATACAGTATAGTTTCCGCACTGCGTTAGATTAAGCGCCAGAAGCGGAGTTGCCGAGATAGAGAAGTCATTGGGCGGGACAGTTACGACAAGTTGAACTGTAGTTGTCCGCATGATCGCGGGAAGTAATGATGTCCCCGTAATAGTCAGGGTGTACGTGCCTATGGGGGTGTTTGTACTTGTGGAAATTGTCAGTTGGGAGTTTGCCGTTCCACCAGCGGGTGGTGTCACGCTGCCTGGGGAGAAGCTTGGTGACGAGAACGAAGGAAGCCCAGTAACCTGGAGGTTGACTTGTGAGCTGAACCCTCCTATCGAATTCACGGTGACTGCGTAAGTTGCGGTGCTTCCAGCCTGAACGGTGACGGTTGGCGGGGTCGCTGAAAGAACAAAGTCAATCTGTGGGCCGTGAACGAATTTGTTTCCGTAAACCTGCTCAACAGCATAGAACCCTGCACTGCCAACGGGCAACTGTTCCTGTGGGTGGAATCCAAGGCCCTCGACGATTCCGTTGCCGAACTGGAAATAGAAACCAAGTATAGCATGACGGAATGGCACACCGAACTTGGTGCTGTCCATTAGTATTCTGACATCGGATGTGTGAGCCGGGTTCACGCTAGCAACGGCGTAACCACCACCCGCGGTGACCAGCGTGATGTCGTTGGGGTTCGGGCCAGCATTGTAGTATTGGCTTGGGAATTCCCCTGGGAATGTACCCGACGGAGCGGGGGGGTTGTGCATGACTGAAGCCCAATTTCCGCCCTGGTTTGGTCCTATGAGTTGGACGTATCCTGGAAACGTCTGTTCGAGGTCTTTCAGGGCAATGTCAGTGTAGATTATTTCATTGCCCGCTTGGATGTGGGTTCTAAGATTATTGTAGACGGCCTGAACCTGAGCCTGCACAGTCGGCGTGAAAGTTGAGGGATCGCCGAACCATCCTGGACAGTCAAGGACAATGAGCGAGTACTGATTGACGATTGAGGGATTGGCTAAGACATCGTCGGGGCTGATGAGTGTGTAGTTTATCTTCATTTGGTCGAGGGTGAGGTCGGTTCTTCCCCAGATGCCCTTGATCACGAGAATATTAGTTGGTTGGCGAACAAAGAAGACTTGATTGGATGTGAACGGCGCGGTCAGCCGTGTTACGGTTACCTTATTGAAATTCACAGAAGACAGAAGCGCATTGACTTGGGCGGAGAACCTGTCCTCGATTAGGAACGGCCCTCCTTGATAGACTGCGCCGCTTGGTGTGAGAGCCGTTTGCATGCTGACGTCTGGCGGTTCGATGACGCGAGCCATCTGAAGGCCGGGCGCACTACGCAAGAACTCATGGATAAAACCGTACACGCGGATTCTATCGGCTTGTTTACCGTCCATCGGCACTACGAAAGTTCCGACTGGAAATGTTCCAGCTGCTAGTGGCGGCAGTGCAGCGGAAACCGCGTACAATGCAGGAGATATGAGAACAATGAATAAAACGAGGCACGCGAGCAGTTTCGTGGGTCTATTCATCGATGTGTGCCTCAATTCTGATTCATAATTGAGCTCTTTTCGGCTTTTGGAGCCAGATGCTAGCTTAGCCACCCGTTGGTTACTTAAGACTTGAGTTCATTGGCTCCACGCTGACTATTTAATACGCCATTTTCTCTTTTGCGGACATGAATGAAACAGCCCAACTTGTTTTACGCAATTTCATCCCAATGGGCTGCCGATATTTGTATGAAAGGTGCATTGAACAACAACGCCGGAATCCCTTGGGAGTTGAAACTGCGGCTTGCTCCCCCTAACTCACGCCGAACCCTTCGACGAGGCTAGGCGGTTCTCTTTTTCTGCTGGTATCTGATAAAACCTAACGTGTTGAGCCTGATCAGCACTCGAAGATACTCCGGAACCTCGCCTACCGAGCGCCCGATTTGCTGGGACGAGCGTTTGGTGAATTCATCAGCAATCCCCTCTGCTGTCCGCCCTTCTTTGAGCATTCCTTCAACCAACGAATTCCAAGCAAGCAGCTCACGGATGTTCTCACCAAGCCACCCTTCAGGGTGGGAGACAATTCCGAAGTGTGGCGTGAAGAGTTGGGAAGGAAAAATCCCTTGAATTCGGCTAAGGCTTTTGACGGCCAAGTCCAAGTCGAAGCTGGGGGGAGGAGTAGTTGGCACCAAGACTGGAAAGTTGGCATAGTGAACCCCCACTGCGTCGCCAGTAAAAACCACCCCAGACTCTTCGAGCACGTAGCTCAAGTGGTGAGGTGCGTGGCCGGGTGTCCAAACCGATCGAAGCGTGACGCCGGTGCCCAGGCTAATTGTTTCACCATCGGCAACGGTATGAATTCGCCGTTCGTCAATGGGCTCCGGCAAGCCATAATTTCTCATTAGAGCTTCTCCGAACAGTTTACCGGCGCTGGCAATGAGCCGGGCCGGATCGACAAGGTGTGGAGCGCCCAAGGGATGGCAACCGACAGTTGCGTTGGGAAAAGCTCTCGCAAGCGACCCACATGACCCAGCATGGTCTAGGTGAACATGAGTGGGTAACAAATACTGCAGGCCACCTGGCCCCACGTCCTTCTCCCTTAATTTTCTAATGACGACTTCTGCGGACGATTGGTAGCCCATGTCAATCAAGGCCCGCTTCTTGCCAGTTACCAGGTACGCCGCTACAACGCCGTTGTTACCCAATGCTTCGGTATCCGTGACGGAGACAGTCTCGTTAATGTTCCTTGTGAAGCCTCATCACATCTGATGGCTGAATATCCGAAACAAGTATATTCACTCTTAGAAGATTGGCGGTAGGCAGATTCATTTGAGCAGACCGGTTCTCCCTGAGAACCTCGAAGTCTACATTGAATCCATTGACGGCCAAGGTCGCGTTACTTATGTTTCCGGATACTTTGAATTCAGGAAGGTCAAGCTGAAGTTTGACGCCATTGGAATGGAAGGATACGGAGGGCCAAACATTGGAGCAACACTCTCTGAGGAAACACAATCCGCACTGAGACAGATGGGTTTGGACCATGCTGCAATTGATGAGTTACTCACGGAACTCCAACGCAAAATCATGGAAGGGCAGGCGCACATCGAGCTTCGTAACCCCGAGAATACACCAAAGCCGGACATCGCGGATGAAAAACCAAAATCAGGAGAGGCTACGAAATAGCGCTCGCTAATGTCTTATTCGTCATGTGAGTCACGTTGCGCCAGGCTGCAATTGGGGCATTCCTTGCACTCCAAGGGAATCTGAGTCATGCAATACCAACAGAATTTCATCCCCACTTCAGGTTCAACTGGAGACGGCTCAGGTCTCCAGAAACCTACTAGGAACATTATCAGCCCCAAAACCATTATTGGAAGCCCGAAGATCGAAACACCCAATGGAACGTACAAATCCGTCAAGACCAAGAACGCTCCGAAAACAGCCAAAATTCCACCTGAAGCCACGAGCCCCCGGTACATAACAATCGCACAAACCTGAATACAGTGAAGCATATGGCTCTTTTCGCCGAACAACGTCTTAACAAATGATTACAAAAGTCTCCAAATCCACATCGGAGGCGCTTGACCAAGTTTCCAGCTTTGTAATCGAAGACCAAGAGTACATGAAAGAGAATTTTCCTCAGTGCAAGAGCAAAGATGAGATTACGGAAGCATTGAGAAAGGCTGGTAACAATTGGAACATTCTTGTCGTTGACCATCCTGTCGCGCTCTTCTCTTTACAATCCACTGGTCTTGAAGTTACTCTTGAACGACTTTGTCCCGAAGAACCAGGCGCGCTGCAAATGTTGATCTCTGCTCTCCAATCGGATTTTAGGAACATGAATGTCGCCTCAAGCATTGTCATTCTGCCAGAGGGATATGAGCGAGCGTTCTCAGATGGAGGTTACAAAAAAACAAACGCGATGGCGACCTTCTCCAAGACCGTCTCGGAAACCCAGCTAATGCCCATCTTGCCGATGATGAACCCGAGCGAAAAGAACATTCCAGCCATCGCCAAATTGATGCTCGAATCTTACGCAAATGGAACTGAGAAGTTCCAAAAAGAGAAATCGGCCGAGGCTTACCTGCGGAGCATAATGAAAGGGACGTGTGGAACCTTTCTTTCTGACGCCTCATTCATCAGCGGGGCGCAAGGAAATCTTGTCAGCGCCTGCTTCGTAGCAAGTGATATGCCAAAGGTCGCCCGTGTGGTCCAGCTCTTCACGCATCCACTCTATCGAGCTCGCGGCCTAGCGACTACGGAACTAGTGACAGGCATGAACCGACTACGCAAACTCGGTGTCCTCACGTTAACGGCTTTGATTCCTCAAAGCAATGAAGTGGCGGTAAGGCTGTTTACAAAACTCGAGTTCGACAGAGGGAAAGCGGTTGTGGAGATGGTTAAGCCCCTTGGTTAGAAATAGGGTACCTCATTCTCGCTTTCCGGGCTCCATCAGGCTTTGAACCATCTGAAGACCAAGTAGTCTACTTTCTTTCCTTTTCGTTTCGGCACCGCAATTGTAAACTGCTTCCGTACTGTTGTTGCAAGTCTTCCCGCCAGGACCACCTCAAACGGACCCATCGTTTCCTCTTCCTTTTTCACCGTTACAATGAACGGGGCGTGGTCTATGCCAGGGCCATGCTCGTAAATTGCGAAATCAGATCCGAACCTTATCCCGGGAGTTACAATGAGACCTTTTTCACGCAAGTTTTCGTAAGCGCTATACCCAAGGTCAAATTTCTTGTATGTTTTATTGGCGATTTTCAGAAGCTTGACACGATTTACTGCCTTAGAAGTCTTTGCGTCAACCACTTTGATGAACCGTCTATCGAGGAGGTACAAACCCTCCATTAGGTCCAGCATCAGAGGGGCCTTGAAGTCTTGCTCGGGTTTGGGTTTTGGGATACCCACTGGTTTGCCATAGAACCCAAGTCTATAGAGGCTCATTCCGTCCTTGTAGTTCCATACAATCAGCCTATTTCCAATTAGCTCGGTGGTGATGGGCTGAGGCATCGAACATGCACCTAGGCAGTGAGAGCCAACACGCGAATGTGGTCCACGACGTCTACGCCGATGTCCGCAATCTTTTCTGCTCTGTCAACCAGATCCCGCAGAAATAACAATGTCTGAAGAGGCATCTTGCTCGAGATCAATTCGAGGTCCAGTTTCCTCGATTCGGCATCGATAGCGCGCTCCAGTTCTTCCACTGCTTTTGCGGTCTCTATCGCCTTTTCGGCGTCGAAGGAGAGAGAATGAAGTGTTTCTCTCACCTTTGAAATCTCTTTCAGAACTGACCCCATCAAATTCGAAATGGCTTCCAGCTTGTTTGTATCGAGCTTCCACTTCAAGTCGACAACGCCCATCAGCCTGAACCCCATTGCTTCGCAATACTCAGCAACTTCGCTCAGTCTAAACAATAGGCGTAGAAAGTCCTCTCGGTTAATCAGCAGGGTTCCCACGGACGCCACTTCACTAAGGAACGTGGCTTTGTTTTTCTCGTTATCCTCGATTGTCTTGAGAATGTTCTGGTAGTTTTCTTTGGCGAGTTTCGGCTTCTTGGCAGCCACATTGTCTAAGAGAACAACGAGCTGTCTGGTGATTTCTACGACGTTTCTCGCGTGAGTTTGGCAGAGGTCAAGGATTCTGCGACGAATATTAGCTTCAGTTTCAACAGGGAAGGTCAGGATCCATGCCTCCAGCTCTGAAACAGTACTAGGCCGCGTCAGAACTTAAACCATAGCCTGCCGGAAGGCTAAAATTTGGTTTAGCTCACTCGTAAGCTACATGGACAGGTGTACCGAGCTCAGCGAACCTAAGCTTTGATTGAAGGAACTTCCGCATCAGGTCAGGAAGTGTTTTCCAACCGTTCCGCACCTGCTCCCAACTATCCCTGTCTCGAAGCGTAACAGTTGCGTCCTTCTTCGTTTGGTAGTCTACCGCCATGGAAAGTGGAATCCCTACTTCATCTGCACGGGCGTAGCGTCTCCCGATGGTTCCAGATTCATCATACTCGACAGCAAACCCATCGCTCGTTAGGTAGTTTGTAATCTCGGATGCGATTTCAGAAAGACCATCCTTCGCCATTAGTGGAAAAACCGCGACCTGCAACGGTACCAGGTGTACTGGAAGCTTGAGGACAATTCTGTCTTTCACCCTAGCGTACGCGTATTCCAAAGCTGAGTATACTACTCTCTCAGCTCCGTAACTGGGCTCGACTACGTGCGGAATCACCCGTCGACCGGTCTCTCGCATGTTGCGTTCCTCAAACCGGACGTGTGAAGGAAGAACCCTGAAACCCTGTACCTCGAAATATCCGGTAGTATCGAACGCTTCCTTTACCTCCATCGCGTTGCTTGCGGTCAACGTTTCGACCACGCTTCGAGCCTTCTCTCGCAAAAGCGGCCCAAGCACGGCACCGAGAGGCACAACGGCCAATGCCTTTTTCTCAAGTGGTTGCGGGTAGGGTTTGAAAATAGACAAGTCCACTCCTGTCGCCTTGGAATGTGCAGAGAGATCGTAGTCTGTCCGATAGGCGTGTCCCGCAATCTCGGTCCACCCCCACCTGTCAAGCCAGATTTGATGGTCAAAGGTTTGGGCAGAATAATGTGACCTTTCGGCAGGTAGCTTCTCCTCAAACCTTTGTTTGTCGAAGGGAATGCCAAGCGAACCTGCGAATTTGACTGAAAGAGCCATGAAATAGGTCGACCATTCGGACTGAACAAGCCCACGCTTCGCCGCTTCAGGGGCAGAAACACGGGTCAGATCAGAACTCCCTCTTTCGCGATCTTTGGCAAGGAGAAGCGGCAGTTCGATGTCCGCCACACGGTTCAAGTACTTGCATTCTGGCTGGTTTGGGTCGAAGAACATCTCCATCTCCATGATCGTAAATTCGCGAAGCCTTATCGGGCCTTGGCGCGGGGAAATCTCATTTCTCATCACTGTGCCGATTTGTGCAATGCCCAGTGGGAATCGCTCTCGATTGGTTTCGAAGACACGTTTGAAATCAACGAATATGCCTTGGGCAGCCTCAGGTCGACCGTAACCTGTCACGTCCCCGTAAGGCCCAACATTCGTTTTGAACATGGTTGAGAAATATTCTGCGTTTGTTAGAGTGCCGCCGCATTCGGGACAACGAATTTGGTTTTCAGTGACGAATAAGTCGATTTCCGCGGCCGTCATTGCTTCTGTTGCTATGTCGGCGCGCCCTGGCATTGCTTCGGCGATAACTTGATCGGCTCTGAAATGCCTGCGGCAGTTGTTGCAGCTCACCATTAGGTCTTTGAAGTGGTCTACATGGCCTGAGGCGATGAAGACTCTCTCAGGTGTGATCACTGGTGTGGAGATTGCGGCAAAACTGTGCTGGTAAACGAATAGGTTCAACCATTCCTCTTCTATGCGGCGCTTGAGCCTTGTTCCGAGCGGCCCCAGATCGAGGTAGCCACTTACACCGCCGTAGATTTCGAAGGAGGGCCAAAAGTAACCTCTCCTCTTGGCTAGGTCGGAGAGAAGTTCGTATTTGTCTATGCCTGACATCTTCAATCCTTCACTTGGTTTTGGCCGATCTAAATGCTAACGTTGTAGGAGTGTGAATAAGGTTGCCGCTGCGATGGGCCCAGCCTGTGGTACTTGCTTGATGAGGAGCGATGGAGCCCACTTTGCCACAAGGACATTCGGCTTTGAGTGACTGACCGCATCATGATTCAGCAGGTCCGTCGGCTTCACTTTCGGAGCGGTCTCATCATCTTTTCCATCTCTACCTTAAAGATGCTCAACCTCAGAGCGTTCACATGGAGAATTTTGTCATTTCACCCGACGGGCGAATTTTGCGCTGGACCTGCACGGCATGCCAGCGCGATAACATCTTCATAGCAAATTCTTCGCTGTACCCTGAGAGAGTGAAGTGGCGCTGTTCAGGATGCCATGCCATAGTGGTAGTCTATAGGCCGGATAAATGGGTCGACAAAGCAATGTCAGAGTATCTGAAAATTCATCGCGAAGGACAACAAGCCAAGTGGCCAAAGCAAAATTCCAGAGTAACCTAGTCGCTGGGGACGACGTCGACGTACGTACCGCAGTTTTCGCAGAATGGCCACACCTCTCCTGCTGATGACATGTCGTTTATGAAAACTTGGATCTTGCTGCCGCACGTAGCACATTTCACCTTCATGTCAAGCAGCTTGTTCTCCTTTCGCAAGAAGACTGAATCAATGCCCATAGAGTATCACGTTTGGGCTTCGTGCTTAGCGAGAAGCGGTGATCCGCTTCTCTTTGTGATATTCTTGGAAAAGACGAGTCTCCTCAGCCTCTGGATAGCCAGTGCTGGGTCCACGCCTTTGGGGCATACAAAGCTGCATGCTCCCGCAAAGTGGCATCTCCAAATGCCGTGATTATTGTCAATGGCCTTGATTCTTGCTTCGGCACCTTCGTCGCGTGAATCAGCGGTGTATCTGTACGCCTGTCCTAGAGCTTGTGGTCCGATGAAACCCGGGTCCGTTCGCACCGTCGGGCATGCGGCGTTGCAAAGGCCGCACTTGATGCAGTAGGAGAATTGCAGGAAGTCTTCTAGCTCAGCTGGACTTTGGTCATATTCAGAATTGGGGGTTTCCTGTTCTTCCTCGTTCCGTCTGACCGTGAATGGCTTAATTGATGCGTGCTTGGAGAAGAACCCGTCAAAGTCAGTCACCAAGTCTCTAACAAGTGGATATGTGTCTAATGGCTCCACAATCACAGCTTTTCCACTGAAGTCAGCGACCTGTGTGTAACATGCGAGCCGCGGGATACCGTTAATTTTCATACCACACGAACCGCAAGACGCCATTCTGCACGAAAACCGAATGGCAATAGAATGATCCATTCTCTCCTTCGCGGCCAGCAAAGCACTCAACACCGTCATCCCGGGTTCCAATGGAACCTGAAAGGTCTGATAGTGCCGCTTCAATCCAACTGCAGGGTTTGCGCGCAGAACGCGAAGCGTCACCGTTTTCTCAGACTGTTGACTGCTCACCATCTGTGCCGGCCTCAGTAATGTCGTTCCGTAGGCGTGTACCTGGTAATCGTAACTGGAGCGTATTCAAGGTGAGGCCCTTCAGATGTGTAATAGGCCAACGTATGCTTGAGCCAATTGGGGTCATCCCTCTTCGGGTAGTCTGTTCGAGAATGGGCTCCTCTGGACTCGGTCCTGGCGAGTCCGCCAGCGAGAACAACTTCTGCAATCTCAAACATGGACTCAAGTTCGAGCACGTTCGTGAGATTTGTGTTGTATTCCTTGGCTTGATCGTCAACGTGCCTGTATGCTCTTTTGTGTAATGCTCGAAGTTCTCGTAGTCCAGTTTCAAGTCCTTCGCCGGTTCTATACACGTAGGCGTACGTGTCCATAAGAGTCTGAATCTCGTTATGGATCTCGTACGGATTCTCGGAACCCGACCCGTGAAGGATTTCGTCAAACAGCCTCTTCTCCTCTGCCGCCACAGCGCTCTGATCAATCGGGTCAGATGGTCGGGACATCGCATAGTTGGCTACTCCCGCTCCGGCCTGGGTGCCAAAAACCATGCATTCAGCGGTCGAGTTTGCGCCGAGCCTGTTTGCCCCGTTGATGCTGACGCAGGCTGCCTCTCCCGCAGCCCACAGCCCCGTGATTGCGGTCTCAGCTTGGGAATTCGTGCGTATCCCACCCATTGTGTAATGGCAAACAGGGCGCACCGGCAAGGGTTCGTCTATTGGGTCGATGCCATTGAATTTGATCGCAATTTCCCTGATTCCTGACAGGCGTTCTTTGATCTTCTCGGCTCCTAGGTGTCTTAGGTCGAGAAGTAAGTGCTCCATTCCGGTCGCGGGGTCCTTGAGCCCTCTGCCTTCTTGAATTTCAGTAATCATCGCCCGTGAAACAACGTCGCGAGAAGCCAGGTCGACTTTCTCAGGTGCATATTTCTTCATGAAACGTTCGCCGCTGCTGTTTATCAAAATCGCTCCATCACCACGCGCGCCTTCGGTAATCAAAACCCCAGATGGGATTAGTCCAGTCGGGTGAAATTGAACGAATTCCATATCCATTATGGGAACCCCGGCTCTGTAGGCAAGTGAAAGGCCGTCTGGTGTTGAGGAGTACCCATACGTGGCGAAGCGGTACAACCGCCCGGCTCCTCCAGTTGCGATCACTCCGGCTTTCGCGGTGAATGCGCAAAACCGCCCGGTCTTCAGTTCGATGGCAGTTACTCCTTTGAATGCACTGTGATCGGTTAACAGGGAAGTGACGTAATACTCTTGGAAGAATTCGATATTGTCGAATTTGCGTGTTGTGTCGTAGAGGGTTTGCATCTCGAAGAAACCTACTCGGTCGGCGGCGAATGTTGCCCTGGGGTAGCTGTAACCGCCAAAGTTACGTTGGGCGATGCGACCGTCCTCATTCCTCGACCAAGGCATCCCCCAATGTTCAAGTTGGTAGATTTCTGCGGGCATTGCGTGCACAAAGAACTCTACAGCATCTTGGTCGGCTAGAAAGTCGCTACCCTTTATCGTATCGTAGATGTGTGATTCAAACGAATCTCCTTTATCCGGGTAAAGGACCGCGGCCGTCCCGCCTTCTGCGGAGGCGGAGTGTGACCGCATCGCTTGCACTTTTGTTATGACAGCAATTCTGCACTTGCCTTTCGATACACGTGCTGCCTCAATCGCTGCGCGCAGGCCAGCGATCCCTGAACCAACAATAACAATATCGTATGATAGTACCTCCGTCATTCAGTTGTGCCTCACAGGTACCGTTTAGATTGGAAAGCGGGCTACTCGAGCAATATAAGATATAGTTGATTCCCGCCAGTTCAGCTTATATCGAGCGCCCAACAACCGACTTGTGTGAAAAATCGTTGGCTCTAATGGGATATGAATGGATAGTGGTCATCGCCGTGTTGGTCATCATTTTTCTTTGGGGGCCGCAGAAACTCCCCGAGTTGGCGAGATCAATAGGGCTCGCTAAGAAAGAATTCGACAAGGCAGCGAAGGAAGCAACGAATCCATTATCTTCGACCGCTGAAACCTCAACTGACCCGTTGATAACTGCAGCCAGAAGCCTGGGAATAGACACAGCTGGCAAAACAAAAGAGGAAATTGCGAAGGCAATCGCGGAGAAGACCTCTGCCAAGTAATCGTTGGGCGAGAATAGGACACTTGCCTAGAGCCGCTTCCCAAAGAATTGCTCCCGCCAGTATCGTTGCTAAAGTGGCTTCCGCGCACTGTAACGGACGTAGGGTAGGAGCGTGAGTTTCTCACCGCCTCGGCACTAGGATACTTCGAACCTGAGAATTTCAAAAAAGGCCAGACACTTGAACACTAACGAAAGCAAGCAGAAAGCAGGCTCGGTTTTCGAACACATAGGCGAATTGGCCGCTCGTGTGAAGATCATATTCTATTCGCTCATAGCAACCACCATATTCTTCATGGTATTCCCGGCCAACAGCTCCTTCTTGCGTGACCCCTTCGCGTTCTACGACCCACTTATTGCAGTTGTCTTGCAACAAGTGTTAAGAGATGTCTTACCGCCCAAGGTCCAACTGATCGCCGGCGAGTTTACCGCGCCACTGGAAATCTATTTCATAGCATCGGTGCTTTTGGGCATCGCCTCCAGTGCTCCGGTAATTGCCTATGAGGTTTACAGGTATGTTGACCCCGCGCTCTATCCAGAGGAGCGCAAAGCCGTCTATCCTTTCGTAACATCATTTACAGTGCTATTCCTGATTGGCTCGCTCTTCGGGTACAAAGTGCTCGCGCCTTTCATGATATGGGCGATGATCCCCTTCTTCTCGTTGGCTGGTGCGGTGCCATTCATCTACGTGATGGACTTCTACAGCATGGTCTTCATGACCACATTGGCGTGCGGTTTCACGTTCACGATGCCAGTTTTTTTCGTTCTGCTCGTTAGGTTTGGGATAATCAAAACAAGCTATATCACGACTCGGCGAAGATACATCTACGCAGCGTTATACATCATTACCGCAGTAATCACCCCCGACGGAGGCCCTCTAGGAGACATAGCGCTGTTCGTGCCCATGGCGATTTTGCTCGAACTGGCTGTTCTCTTCGGGAAGAGGTACGAGAAGAGAGGCGAGATTATGCGCCGACCTCTATTCGCGAAACCCGTCGGCATCAAGTGCAGATATTGTGGAGCCCTGATGAGTAACCAGTC
This sequence comes from Bathyarchaeia archaeon, assembly GCA_049513715.1. Taxonomy (GTDB): domain Archaea; phylum Thermoproteota; class Bathyarchaeia; order 40CM-2-53-6; family 40CM-2-53-6; genus FEN-987. The sequence goes on from JBEKVV010000001.1 coordinate 849,305, forward strand.
AGGGTTCTGTCCTTCCTGCGGCAAAGCCCAACTGTAGATATCAGTCGGGCAATCACAGCTGATTGGTATGGGAATGAACCGAGCCGCTTTTATGCTACGCACACGCCAAATTCCCCAGAGCTGGCCAACAATTCATGCCAATCCCTCTCTTAGAACGTTCATCGAAAGAGATTTCGCAAATCATCAAATCCTCTATCGAAGACCTCCCGGATGTTAGGGGAGTTCGACACGTAAGTGTCCGGCTGACTGGCAAAAGGTTGGATATCACAGCCCACGTTTTTCTTGATAACAGTCTGCGATTCGAGGACATTCATCGAATCGTTTCGGGAATCGAGCGGCAGATAAGAAGCAAAGTCCAGAGAATCGCCCGCATCACTGTGCAAACGGAGCCAGCAGGCCATGCGCGAACAGGCCTCGCAACATTGGTATCAGAAATAGCTGAAAACGTCCCAGGTTCACGAGGTGTTCATAATGTCTACATCCAAAAAGTCAATGGCAAGGTGTGCGTCGACTTACGTCTCGAGGTAAGCGCGAACACCACTGTGAAACAAGCCCATGAAATATCAAAAGAGGTGGAGAAGCGTTTGAAGGGAGCCAACCCTCACGTATCAGAAGTCACTATTCATTTGGAATCCGCATCAGACTTGGTATCTCGGGAATTGGAGGGACACGGAACTGAGCTTCGATGGTACATTGAACACACTGCGAAAAAGTTCCCAGAAATAAAAGCCGTTCACGGCGTGAAAATCCGCAGGAGCGGCAACACTCTACGAGCCGTGCTCAGATGCCGCTTCGATCCGAGTATGAGCATAAAGCAGGCCCATGATATTTCGCTCAAACTTGAGAAGACCGTGAAAAGCGCATACCCAGTCCTTGACGACTTAGAAGTGCTCCAAGAACCAGCGTAACGACTAGCGGCCGAGCCCGGATGGAAGGGTAGCGTAATTCCTAAATTCTGCGCGTTTTGCCTCATGAATCGCTGGGGCGGATGAGACGTCGGAAAATAAGCGTCGAACGACGGCTATCCGCAAGGACTACTGGTCCAAACCTGTAACAGATGTCTTCAGGAACCTTGAGACCAGTGAGCAGGGGTTATCCGAACAGGAAGCGCAAAACCGCCTTAGAACCTATGGTTACAACGAGATACCAACGCATGCATTTAGCTCGATAAAGATTCTCGTCAGGCAATTCAAGAATCCATTGTTTTTCATACTCCTCATCGCTGCAATCGTAGCTGGGTTCTTCGACACTCGACAGTCAGCTGTCATAATCGCGATGATCGCGTTGAGCGTTGTTTTGGGATTCTATAACGAATACAGAGCGGAAAAAATCATCGAAGACCTCAGGCAAAAAGTATCTCTAAGGGCATTGGTAATAAGGAATGGAAAACCTGTCCAAATCGACTCCAAGTTCCTTACTCCAGGAGACGTGGTTTCTCTTTACGTAGGAGACATTGTCCCCTCCGATATGCGAATAATCGATTGCAAGGACCTCGAGGTGAACGAAGCTGTTCTGACAGGCGAGTCATTTCCGACGGAAAAGACCTCCGCGATCTTGCAGGTTGAAAATCCCATTCCGCAGCAGTTGACGAATTACACGTTCATGGGAACGGTTATCGTTCATGGAACCGGGCGCGGCGTAGTGGTGGCTACCGGGAAACAAACGGAGTTTGGCTCTATTTCTAGAAGCCTAGCCCGTACTCGTCCTGCAACAGAATTCCAACGGGGAGTACGCAAGTACGGTAACATGCTAATCACGTTGACTCTGGCGCTTGTAGTAGGAATCTTCGCGTTTAACGCGCTCCTTGGGCACCCGATCATTGAATCTCTTCTTTTCTCTCTTGCGGTCGCCGTTGGGCTCGTTCCAGAACTCATGCCAGCAATCGTGACCATCAGCCTGTCACAAGCAGCACGAAATATGGCTAAGAGCAGAGTTGTCGTAAAACGTCAGGTCTCGATCGAAGACTTCGGAAACATGGATGTTCTCTGCACTGACAAAACGGGTACGCTCACGAGCGGAAAAATAGGAGTTAAGGACTACTGGGCACCGAACGGAACCGGCGACCAGAGGATTCTCCAGTATTCTATGGTATGTAACAGTGCGGCCGTTGGAACCGAAGAAATCACTGGCAATCCAATGGACGTTGCCATTTTGGAATATGCGACAAAAGGCGGCATTCAAAAGGACGCGAAATTAGCCACAGTCATTGACGAGATACCATTTGATTATCAGAGACGAATGATGTCAACGGCTATCAAGAACGGGCCGAGAACGCTGCTAATTACAAAGGGAGCCCCGGAATCTGTTCTCTCCAAGTGTGAGGATGCCGAAACTACCGATGGAATCAAACCTATGGAATCCGTTCGTCAATTAGTTGAAGCTAAGCTCGTTGAACAGTCCAGCGCAGGATACCGTACTATCGCGGTTGCTTACCGGAGCGTGGAGCCTAAGCCGTCTTATTCAGTCGATGACGAATCCAAACTAACCCTTCTTGGTTTTCTTACCTTCACGGATCCGCCCAAACAAGATGCTCGTCAAGCGCTCGACAAGCTGAAGGCCATGGGAGTTGACGTGAAGATCCTTACCGGGGACAACGAATTAGTCGCTGTGAAAATCTGTGAAGAGTTAGGCGTCCCGGTTTACCATGTGGTGCGCGGTTCAGAATTAACTCAAATGACCTCAACCGAAATCAGAACTGCCGTCGAGGAAGCTACGATTTTCGCACGCATAACACCAGAGCAAAAGCTCGACATCATAAAGGCCCTAAAAATGAACAAACACGTCGTTGGCTTCATGGGCGACGGAGTGAATGACGCGCCCGCTTTATTCGAAGCAGACGTAGGACTATCTGTTGATTCCGGAGTCGATGTTGCCAAGGATGCAGCGGACATCGTTCTACTCGACAAGGACCTCCTTGTCTTGGCTAACGGCATCGAAGAGGGCCGAAAAGTCTTCGGCAATGTGACAAAGTACATCCTGATGGGTACGAGCTCCAACTTCGGGAACATGTTCAGCGCGGCAGCCGCTTCACTATTCCTCCCAGGTTTTCTCCCAATGTTGCCCATGCAGATCCTGTTCATGAACTTGCTCTATGACGTTGCCAACATGACGCTTCCCACCGACATAATTGACGTCGAATTCAAGGAATTGCCAAAGCGTTGGGACATAGATTTCGTTCGGAAGTTCACACTGTTCTTTGGCCCGTTCAGCTCTCTCTACGACTTCCTAACTTTCGGAATCATGCTTTTCATATTTGGAGCGACATCGGCGGCATCGGCACCACTCTTCCAGACCGGATGGTTTGTTGAATCATTTTGGACAGAGGTCCTTGTTATCTTTGTGATACGAACGAGGAGAATACCATTCATCAAGAGTCGCCCAGGAAAATGGCTCACTATACTGACATTATCAGCAGTGGCCTTTGGAACAATACTGCCATTCACATTCCTAGGTCGTTTTCTAGGGTTTGTATCCCTTCCCGCCGAATATTGGGTCCTCTTGGTTCTTATGGTGGCAACGTATCTTCTGCTCGTGGACGCCGGGAAGGTGTTCTTCTACAAAGTATGCAAGTTCTGAGAGATGACCAATGCAGTCCTCTAACCTACTCTTCCTATGGGCACTTAGCATCAGCTGGAGCGCGGTTTTCCTGATAGCGGTGAGCGTCTACCTCTATGCCAGAAGAAAGCATCGAACCCCTGACAAAGCGTCAAGCCATGTGAGAGTCAATGATTTCGTTTTCGTCATCGTGTTGGCGGCACTGCTGGGCCTCTACATCGTCTCAATCTACAGGACCTCATCCCTCATCTTTGCAGCGGGCAATATCATCGTCGAAGTAATCTTGGTAGCTTACACGGTCAAGAACAAGAGCGGGACTTAGCCTCACGACAATCTCTGCAGAGCAGCGTCTACAGCGAGCGTGCCACTACCGTGCCTTGATGTGTTTCACGATTGGTGGTCGCGATTTTCGAAGGACGCGGTATCCGCAGAAAGGGCATTTGATTTCAGGGGTCATGGACAGCTGCTCCGCGGTCAAGTGTTGGCCACAACTGATGCATTCATACATTATTCCCGCGGGACGCTGTTCTGGACTTTCAGACATCTGCGTAACCTGTATGGCCAATGTTTGCGATTCCAATTAAACCTTTGGCGTCTCTTAGCTATGCTTTTTCATGAATTGTTCGATTGCGTCAAATGCTTCTCCCAACATCTTCTCGTCGGGGAGAAAGACAGCCCTGAAGTGGTCTTTGCCGTAGATAGGGTCAAACCCTGAACCGTGAACCACCAGTACCCCTGTCTCCTTGAGCAACTCGTTCACAAACTGTTCGTCGCTCTTCCATTTCCCGCCAAGGGCAACTTTCGGAAAGATATAGAACGCGCCGACCGGTTTTGCCGCACTCAGCCCAGGTATCTCGTTGACTCGCTTCCAAGAAAAGTCGCGACGCTGTCTCAATTTGGAGACCATGTCCTTGATGTGGCCTTGCGGCCCACGCAGCGCCTCAACTGCTGCAAATTGCACAGGAGTACTAGCGCATAATCGGACACGAGATAGTCTTTGGATTCCGTCCCAGACGTTGGCTAGTCTGCCATCAACGTCCTGCACATAGATGTATCCCATTCGCCAACCAGTCATCAAGTATGCTTTCGAGAACCCGTTCAGGCCAATCAAAGGGACATCTTTGGCTAGAGACGATACGCTGGTGAATGCCCCGTCGTAGATGATGCGGTCGTAGATCTCGTCGGCGGCGACAATGAGATTGTGGGAGGAAGCCAGCTCAAGCATCTCAGCAATTTCGCTCTTCGAATAGACGGACCCACACGGATTATTTGGGTTGACAATCACGAGAAGACGTGTTCGCTTGGTTATCTTAGATTTCAAGTCAGCAATGTCCGGCGCCCAGCCCTTCTCCTCTACGGTCCTGTAGGTCACAGCTTTTCCATCAAAGAATTTCGCATACGCCATGTAAGGCGAATAGCAAGGTCCAGGCATCAGCACCTCGTCGCCGGGGTTAACTATCGATGCCATTAAGAACGTGATTGCCTCGGATATTCCAGTCGTGACAATGACATTGTCGGCGCCAATGTGCGCCCCGTTCACTTTGTTTTCTTTCTCAGCGACCGCTTCTCTGAGTTCCTTCAAACCTTCCGAAGATGAGTAGTAGTTTTGGCCTCCTTCAATCGCCTTTTCGAGCGCGCGTTTGATGTGTGTGGGTGTGTCGAACCCATATTTCACCGGATCTCCAATGTTCAGGTAAAGTATCTTCTTCCCGCTCTTTCGGACTTCTTCCGCTTTGACCATGACGTCGCGAATTGCGTATTCTACTCCTTGGGCGCGTTTTGATGCTTCAAAATTGCGCGGCATCGTTTGGACCCGCGGCCGGTATCGGCGGCCGTATTTAATAGGGTTCTTTCGTGTTTTCGAAACAGAGCTTTAGCGCGGCACTCACTCGACATCGCCTATGCCAATCAGAGTTGCAGCCGTTCAGTTCGATGAGGACAGCATTCATACGTTTGTGTAGTAGAGCGGGTCCCAACTCTTAGGGATAGAGTGCGAGGAGTAAGAGTGGGGCTACTGCAAGCGTTATTGTGTTGAGCAGTTTGACCACAACGTGAAGTGACGGTCCCGCTGTGCTTGTGATCGCGAACTTCGCGTTGGGTCACGCATTACTTTAAGGGAAACGAGAACCGGCGCGGGCGCCGGGGAATTGGATGGTCGTGTCACTTGATTTGTTCGAGAACGTCCGGGCGTCCCTTTCGCGCGGCTTCCTCAGGTGCAACTTCGTGTTTGCTTCGGCGCAAAGCCCATCCTGCAAGCCCCAGGAGTATTACTGCGACGATGGATGCGTACCAGCTGCCTCGAACGGCTACTATGATTGGGGCAATGATGAGTGAGATCAGGTTCACGACTTTGATCATGGGGTTCAGTGCTGGACCTGCTGTGTCTTTCAGTGGGTCGCCTACGGTGTCTCCTACGACGCTTGCTTTGTGGCGCTCGCTGCCTTTGCCTGTGTTTGCGGCTAGGTCGCGGGGTTCGTCTTCGATGGTTTTCTTGGCGTTGTCCCATGCACCGCCTGCGTTGGCCATGAAGACCGCTAGGAGTTGGCCGGACACGATTATACCAGCCAAGAAGCCGCCTAAGGCTTCAACTTGGAGTAGAAGGCCCACTATTATTGGGATTGTCATGGCTATGATGGCGAGAGGGACGAGTTCTTTCTGCGCGGCCGCTGTCGAAATTCCAACGACGTTTCGGTAGTCCGGTTGAACCGTACCTTCCATGACGCCGGGTATTCGGAATTGGCGTCGGACTTCTTCCACGATCAGTTTAGCGGCCCTTGAGACGGCTCGGATCGATAAGGAGCTGAAGAGCCAAGGCAGTGCACCTCCCAGTAGCAATCCGATGAACACTGGTAGGCTGGATATACTGATGGCTTGGAGCCTTGTGGCGGTGATGTAGGATGCGAAGAGTGAGACCGCCGCGATCACTGCCGATGCTATGGCGACGCCTTTCGTTATGGCTTTGGTTGTGTTACCTACTGCGTCCAGGTCGGCCATGATTTGTCGGCCGCGTTTGGTTTCTTCGTCGTCCATGTCGTGCCATGCCATCTCTCCGATTCCGTTGGCGTTGTCGCTGATGGGTCCGTAGGAGTCCATGGCCACGTTGTTACCCGTCTGGCTTAGCATGCCGATTCCAATCATTGCGATGGCGTATAGTGTGTAGATGCTGCCGTTCTCAACCGGGAAGAGGAGTAGAGCGAGAACGAAACTGATGACGATGAGTAGGAGCGCCCAGACTGATGATTCGTAGCCGCTTGCTAGACCGGAGAGGATTGTGGTGGCTGGACCTGCGCGGGTGGATTTCACAATATCGTTGACGGGGGCCTTGTTGGTGGCGGTGAAGTATGATGTGAGCGGGTTAAAGCTGACAGCGAGCCCGACGCCGATGGTGATCAGCGCGGCCAACCGCCAGTCGTTAGCGTACCAAAGCGCCACAACGAATGACCAGAAGATTGTGTTGATGCTTGAGATCTCGTAGGAACGGAACATTGCATCCTCTGCGTTTTGTGCTCTTAGGAATTTGATGGGAAAGCGCGACCATATGGGAACTGAAAAGGTGCCTATGATTGAGGATATGACGCCTATTCCTCTAATGATGAGTGGGAAGAGGATCCACATGATCCTGTGGAGTGGATCAATAGCCATTATTGCAACGCCAAGAATCAACGCGGATACGATTGTGACCTCGTAGGATTCGAAAATGTCGGCGGCCATGCCTGCGCAGTCGCCCACGTTATCACCCACCAAGTCCGCGACGACCGCTGCGTTCCTTGGGTCATCTTCCGGAATGTCTTTCTCAACTTTACCGACCAGGTCGGCGCCTACGTCTGCGGCTTTGGTGTAGATCCCGCCGCCAACTCGCATGAATAGTGCCAGAAGTGTGCCGCCGAATCCGAAGCCTAGTAGCGCGTCTGGTGCGGCGCGGCCAAAGATGATGAAGATTGTTGTTCCGCCCAGTAGGCCGAGCCCGTCGGTTAGCATACCGGTTATTGTTCCGGCCTGATAGGCGATTGTGAGTGATTCGTTTAAGCTTCTTCGGGATGCGGAGGCTACTCGGACGTTTGCCTGCACAGCCATCCTCATGCCGTATTGGCCGACAGTTAAGCTGAAGATTGCGCCGAGCACGAATGCGAGCATTCTGCCAACAGCGATTATGATCTTCGCGTTGTTGCCGAAGACCTGTATTGCTTCTGTTGTGGGTGAGACAACGTAGACGCTGAAGAAGAGCACTACCGCGAGAACTCCGATCAGCGGAAGGATTGTGCGGAGTTGGCGGTTCAGGTATGCGTCGGCTCCGACTCGGATCGCGTTCCAGACCTCTTGCATCTTGGCGGTGCCCTTATCTTTTCTGAGCACATTCCCGCGCAGCCACAAAGCATAGAGTAGGCTGAGTATGGCGATGCCGACGATTGCCCAAGGGGCTATTGTTTCGAAAGTTGCCAGGTTCATTCCGAGCACGGTGAAGCCCACAATCTCCTTGATATTTCAGATTTCGATTCGTGCCAAGGAGTATTACGTTATTTAACTATCGCGCTTGGAAGTAACCGAACGGAAAGAGTTGTTTTGGTGCGGAAAATTGGCTCGAACAATTAGTGTAATCGGGTTGGAGAATATTGGTTTGGTGAAGGCGGGCGATGATGTTGCTAAACTGATTCTTGACGCTGCTGCAGCTGAGGGTGTGGGTTTGATGGATGGGGACGTTGTGGTGGTTTCGCAGAAGATCATTTCCAAAGCTGATGGGTTGCTTGTGGATATTGGAACAGTCAAGCCCAGCGCGAGAGCGAAGGCGATCGCCAAAAGAACGAAGAAGGATCCGCGTTTGGTTGAGCTGGTGTTGAAGGATAGTGGCAAGGTTTTGCGGGCGGATAGGGATGCGTTGGTGGTGGCTAGGCGGAATGGTTTCATTTGCATAAACGCGGGTGTGGATAAGTCGAATGTGGGCGGCCGGTTTGTGTATGCGCGGTTGCCGTTGGACTCGGATAAGTCGGCGTGTGAGTTGAGAGCGGGTTTGGAACGGTTGAGTGGAAGGCGGTTGGCGGTGATTGTTGGGGATACGTATAGCCGTCCGCTTCGGGTTGGGCAGGTTGAGTTTGCGATTGGGTTGTCTGGAATCGAGCCGATCGTTGATTACCGGGGGCGAAAGGATTTGTTCGGTTACGAGTTGCGGTTCAAGTACGTGGGGTTGGCGGATGAGGTGGCTGCGGCTGCGGAGTTGGTGATGGGACAGGGAACGGAGGGGATTCCGGTGGCTATTGTTCGTGGTTTGACTCGAACGGCTAGGAGCGAGTCGGGGGGGTTGTCGAGGAGGCTTTTGCTTGGGCGGCGGATGGATTTGTTTAGGAGCATGCTGTAGGGGGTTGGGTGCGATTATTGTTTGGCTTTGTATTTGTTCGAAAGGCCTTTATTGAGTTGGATGAAGCCTTTTCTTAGGTTTGAGCCATGAGCGATAACTCTTCGGCCCCGCAGGCGTCGGAGCCTGTGCACATGAGTGAGGACGACAAGTTTCTGGTGGATATTTTCTTGCCGCCGAAGACGATTCCGTCGCCTAAGGAGTCGTTGGAGGCGGTTAAGGGGTCGGTTAAGGGCAAGATGCTTGCCAAAATGAAGAAGGAGGCTGTTGATTGCCCCGTCAAATTGAAGAAAGTGTCGTTCTTGGAATGTTTCACGTGCCCTAATTTCAACCGGCGAGTTCGCGGCAAGGTTGGATGCAAAGGCCTGCCGCTTCCCGCACCAGAGTAGCCGATGACGGGCTCCTTTCGGGGAGCCTCAGTCCCATGCCCCGTTCTTTGTGGTGGAGTCCTTTCCGCGCACACGACGCTCGTCTATCGGTGATTCAATCTCGTGTGAAGCATTGCATCATCTTCGTTGGGAATATCGGCAAAACCTCTTATTGGTGACGGAGGGTAGAGGGCTTACGTGCGGGATGCGATAGAATGATTCGAGCACGGCTCGCGAGACTCCTTGCAGCCGTGTTGGTTGTCACCGTGATCTTATGGTTAGCGCCGAGCGCTCATTCAATCCCCCCCATTCACAATCACGCTGACGCCTAACATAGGCGCAGCCGGGACGGCAGTCACAATTGCAGGTTCTCGGCCCAGTCCCGGTGCTCCCAGTCTGGATCATTCCTGCCAAGTATCTTCTGTTTCTGGCGGCCTAATCTCAAGCCCGACTTGCACCGTGACTCAAACGGCGGGCAATTTTGTCGTGGCCGGGTCTTTCACAGTTGCGAGTGGCGCGAGTCTCGGGCCGTACACCGTCACCGTCACTGTCACTGCCTCCCTAACTCCTTATGCCTCCGCTTCAGCCTCCTTCACAACCGTTAGTGAGTGTGCTGGATTGAGTGCGCATGCATGCTTGATCCTAATTCAAGGCGGCTACCGCGACAGCTCAAGAGCAACGCTTGCGGACTTAACGGACTAAACGGCCACGGCTAACCTGGACCCGTCAACCGAAAAGTAACAGTTCAAATCTAATCCTCCATCAACCCCCCAAAGTTAGCACCGTGAAAGACCCGAATGAACCATCCAATAAGTTAGCAGAACCGGAGGGGTGATTTTTCGGCCCACGTGGAGGGTCGTGAAGAGCCCGAGGACGTGAAGTCACCGATGGCGCAGAGCCAGCAGGCCCTTACACTTCCTTGCTAGCCACCAACCACGACAAACTTGGCCACTAGAATCAGCAACCTCTCGAAGCGTCTGGGGGCAATGCTCCGGACGAACTCCACATCATCCTTCGTCAATATGTGGAACGCGCGCAAGGAACCAGTGTAGATTGCGGCCCCAACCACCACCATAATGGGCAGCATCAGGAGTTTTATCAAGAACGTGTGGAAGAACGCAAGGACCACGAACACGACGACCCCCATCAATGTCGAAGCGCCCGCTGCGCCGAGGAAGGCTTTGAGGTCGATTTCCAGAAATCCGCTCCTTTGAACCGCAATTGCGTAGATTAGGGCGGCGAGAATCATCAAGCTCGCCCGCCCAAAAGCGGGGCCACTTAAGCCAAGAATCGGTGTAAGAACGTACGACACTATTAGAAGACTGATGAGGCCGAGCACGTTAGCGCCCGCGTACCATTTGAGCTCGCCAAGAGCCAGAAGCACACCAGCATAGACTGCCCCAACCGCCGCCAACCCCGTCACAATGGAAACGATCATGGAGGGCGCCAGGCCTGCAACATAATCGAGTCCGAAGATTCGCAGAGCAACTTGAGTGATCGCGGCAAAACCGAAGGCAATGGGCAAGACGACGATGGAAACGTACCGGGTATACGTGCGTACCATATGACGCATCTCCCGCTTCTTGTTTGAAGCATGCAGGGCGGAGAGGGCTGGGAGAAGCACGGTGACCAAGGCGTATGGTGCGAAGCCTGCGAAACTGGCCGCGACGATTGCCACGTTATAGATTGCCAGCTCCTGCAAACCCCGCTGGGCCAAAGTGAAAATCTTGTCCGCCTGATTGATTGCGAAACCAATCAAAGCGCTGAACAGGGTATAGAGCGAATACTTGGTTAGGTCGGAAACAGAGAACCCCGTGGCCTTGTCACTCCCGCCATGAATTCTTCTCAGGGATCTTTGAAGGGCGATTGTTAGCAGAATGGCGTCGCCAATAATCCAACCAACCAGCACACCGACTATGACGTATGGAACCAGGAGGAGAGAGGCCAGAGTATACCGAGCCACACTCCACAGAATGAGGTAGATCGTGGCGCTCCTCATCTCCCCGAGAGCGATGAGTGAGCCAATGCACACTTGTGCTACTCCGAGTACTAGAACATCCACGGCCGAGAGTTGAATGTAGATTGGCAGGATTACTTGGCCACCAATGAACGGTGCCACAGCGCCTGGAACCAGCGTCAAGACCACTGCGATTATCCCACCAAGAATCACGGCCGAAGCCAGACTGATCCTGAAAACCCTCGCGACGCTCTTTTGCGACCCTTTCGCCACGAATTCAGGCAGAAACTTGAGAACCGCTTGCGGCGCGGGGATGGGAGATTGAACGGTCACGGGTTGCGCAAGTATACAGATCGTAACCAAAAGCCAGATCGTAATGTTCAGTGCCGTAACGATTCCAACTTGCGTCGTTGAGCGCAGAATGTTTGTCAAAACCAAGAAGTAGAGCGTGTTCGCCAACAGTACAACGACATTGGCCACATAGAGTGAAGTAGCGCCTCTCGCTACGGAAGCTTGACTTTCCAAGAATGGTGATTCTCCGGTTTGTGGGAGGCACTCTCCAGTGTGCTATAAGTAATTTCAGTACACGCAAATCATGGTGCTCATCGAAGGTTTATTACCAATCGTCACGGAGCCTCACGCGATAAGGCAGGAATTTCCCGTGAAGGCGGCGATTCTCGCTGGGGGCGCAGGTACACGACTCTACCCCATCACGACCTATGTCCCAAAGGCCTTGCTTCCAATTGGCGGACGATTTGTCATCGAATACATCATCGACTACCTAAAACACCACGGAATCACAGAACTCGTCCTGTTACTCTCCGAAAGCGAGTTTGAGCTCGTCAGAAACCATCTCGGCGACGGAGAACGGTTCGGCGCGAAGATCGAGTATTCTGTGGCCGATAGGATCGGAACCGCAGGAGCGGTCGGCGCTGCAGCCAACATACTCGGCGACCGATTCGTCATCTACTACGGCGACGTCTTGACCGACATGAACTTACGGGAGATGATAGAGTTCCACGAGAAGAAGAAAGCCGTCTGCACACTGGCATTGAGCACGGCTGTGCCAATTGAGTATGGCGTTGGGCAGGTTGCTTCAGATGGACGGGTCACGTATTTCCAGGAGAAACCAATCATCAAGGAATACCCAGTAAGCATGGGCATACACGTTGCGGAGAAGGAAGTTCTCTCATACTGTGCCCCTCACACGGACATAGCTCAAAACGTGATCCCACAGCTCCTACGAGAGAGCAAACCAGTTTACGCCTATCTCACAAACGAACGCCACTATGACATTGGAACATTCAAAAGCCTAGAGGAAGTTCGAGAACTCCTCGAGAAGAAGAAGACGCTCTTCAAAAGTTCATAGGCCTGAGCGAATGGAAGGGTCGGTTGGCTTCAGCGTGTCCACATCTGACCTCGCCCAGCTAATCGCCAGGTCGGGCGTGAATTTGGACGACGTGTCGGTTGACGAAGCAATCCGGTATTACGCAAGAATGAGGGAGTTGGAGTTACGGAGAACCTCTACGATTCAAACTGATTGAATTACGCAAAGAGTTTTTTGAAGAGAAGAAAACTTTGTTTGGTCTTTTGCGTGAGTTATCGCCCGTTCTTTTTTCTTGCCGCAAATAGGGCAGCGAATACTAACAACCCCACTGACACCTGTATTAGCAAAGTAGTCCTGAACTCTGGCACGCTGTTTTGGCCACCAATGAGAATCTCGGTGGCACTGTTGGTGTATGTGAAGAAGACGTAATAGTTGTTCGCGTCGGTGAAGGTTGAAGGGCTGAAAGTGTCCGAGCCCGATATTACTACGGGCTCTCCGTTCAACAAAGTCTTTGGAATCACCATGTCCATTACACCAATCGGGTTTGATTGATCAGTTGTCGATATTCTAAGAAGCATTGAGGTTGAATTGTAGACGACGTTGCTAACCTGATTATTGCTTGTGATTTGGACGGTAGTCGGTACTTGGGGCAGGTTCAATGGCACGGTCGCGAGGTTGCCGACGTGGCCGGTTTTGAGGAATGCAACTATGTCTTGTCGAATGAGGGGCTCGGTTGATGTTCCAAGCCATGTGTGAGAGTACGGTAGAGGGTCGAGTCTGGTCAGACCGGGTTGAGCGTTCTTGAACCATTGTCCTGCAGTTTGAACGCTGATCGTTCCGGAGTCATCTTTGCCCCATACTAGTATGTGTGGGATGGACACTTCGTTTGAGATTGATGCGGTCGTGAAAACCGATGGATCCGTGTGGGTTCCTGTTTCCGTTGGTCCAGTCAGCTCGGCATCCATTATCACTGCCAGGTCGAGGATTCTTTGGAAGTCGTGTGTTAGGGCCCAAGCTGAGGCCACGCCGCCCGCGCTCCAACCAATCAGGTAGACTTGGCTCATGAGGAAACCGTGCTTCAGAAGAGCTCCAAGCACGAGCGGGAACGATGGAACGTTGGGCACATACCACCCAACGGGTGCGATGACGTTGAACCCTGCAGCTGCGAGGTAGTTGAGGAAGCCTGTTGTGGCGTCATCCAGTTGGCTAACTCCATGCAGCGAGTCGAGTTCGTAGCCGCCCCCAACGAAGATGACGGCGGGCAGCGTGGGTGAAGTTAGCTGAATGTATGACCCGCGCCCGCCTAACCCTTGCGAGTAATAGAGCACGGGGACGTTTCCGGAGGCGGAGGCGGTGTTCGTGGAGTAGGAGCCGTTGGATGTTGCGGCCCAGTTTGTTGTTGGGTCATTCATTTCGAGGGAGTAGTATGCGATGCTTGAGCTGGGGAATTGAGGGACCGTGAAGCTGAAGCGGAAAACTCCGTTGGAGTCCGAGGTGGCGTGCAGGTTGTTCGTCGGGTCATTATACTGCACCTGTACACCGGCTTCGGCTTTGCCGTACTGGTCACCAATGAACCCTGTGATCTGGACTACTTCGCCTGGATGAGCTTCGATGTTGCTTAGGATGAAGGCGTATTGACAGCAGTTGACGGCAGATGATGTTTGTGTTGACGGTCCACTGGTCGTAGTGGTGGTTTGAGTGCTGAGCTGAGTGGTGGTTGTCGAGTTGGTGGCTCCGTTTGTTGTGCTGTTTGTGAAAGTGGTATTTGCAGTTGTGATGAATGAGGTTGTTCCGGAACCAGACGATGTGTTTGTGAATGTTACCGACCCAGCAGAAACAGGGGTCAAGATGTGAGCGGACAGTAAGATTCCAACAACTAGGAATATGATGATTGCGAGTCTGCGCTTACGCGCCAGCAGGGTCATCATCTTGAGAATTCTTCCTGTGGATCTGCTCGCATGGAGAGCCCTATTTCAGGTTTCAACCATCCCGAAGATTGATGCATCTAATTCGGTTTGGATGAGGTGGCACTTATGATGCATGGGCCGAAGGAATATGAACGCATCCATGGGAGCGAGCACGGTAGGATATGGCACGTTGGAATGGGCAGACGCCTCCAGCTTCGAGCTGGGTCCGCGCCGGGGGCACCGAAAGTAATAAGTTGAATTCTAAGTTCCTGACCGATTCAATCTAATTCTTTCGATTTCGCGGCTTTGCGCCCAACTAATCATCGCTATCAGCAATACTGCTGCGCCGGCTGAGAGATGCAAACGGTTTCTGGGTAGAGTTCCACCACGTGAAGACGCCCGATGATAGCCCACTATTAGTCTAATTCTTCGAACGCGCCCTAAACATCCGTCGAGAACCAACTTACTGATGAGTTGATGTTTGCCGGCTGATGTTTGTGGAGGTTCGGTAGCTTAACTCGCTCGCTTGCGTATGCAACTGCGCCTGCTCAATGTTTCCGTTTGGATCTGCGTGCGATGACGAGCGTCGTCCCCAGAATCGTCACAACCAGCAGAGCGAGGTCGGTGGGGAATTCGGGGATTAGGTTGTAGCCGCCGATAGTTATTTGGTGCGTGCTGTGGGGGTAAGTGAAGGTCAGCGTGAAGTGGGTTGAGTTGCTAGTCAGCGAAAGGGCTAGGTACGGAGTCTGCCCGTTGTCGATTAGAACTATGGGCACTGGACCGTTGATGAGAGTCTTTGCGAATATGACGCTAGCGAACCCGACTGTTCCGCTCGGCCCGCTCGCTGTGAAGTTAATCAACTGCCTCCCAGAATCGAAGACCAGGTTTGTGATTGTGGAGTTGCTTTGGATTTGAAGGAAGGTCGATAGAGGTACCTGACCCGACGTGGTTGACGTTGAGATTTCCAGGCTTGCGGTTGTTGCCGCTGTGACGATGAGTGTCGTGGTCTGGCTGAAACTTACTTGACCGCCAAAGAGCAGGTAGAGCTGGAGGACGCCGCCGTTGGCTGTGTTGTCGAAGTTTGCCGTTTGCGACGATGTTAACCCATTGAGAAGGAAGTTGATTTGCTCATGGCTGGATTGTGTTTGGTCGCCGTCAACAGCATCGACCTGGAGCGTGTATTGGCCGCCGGAGGTTGTGGTGCTTCCCGCAGTTTTCCCACTAATCATAGCGGTCAGCGTTAGCCCGTCCGGTGCAGGGCTTCCGTTGAGCGTGATATTCCCTGTAATCAGCATCGGCCTTATTGGCACTTGAGCGAATGAGTACGAGGACGTAGCGAACGACACTAGAAAAACAGTGAGTAGACATAACGAAAGAAGTCGTGAGAACCTCCAATCAGTCAACGCGTTCACCTCATCTAGCCTATGGCCATTCATACTTACAATTTGTGGTCTCAGAGCGGCCTATGTGTCGGCAACGGATTGAGCGCCCTCTCCCATCGCCCCATCATGAAAGGACGAAGGGGACGTCAAGCGATACTTTGACTAAGTGTTGGGTGCAACCAAGCACGTAGGGGTACGCCACCCAAACGAGACAGCTCTCTAGGGCTGTGGCACAGGATAGGGTCCTCCACGTCTGCAGTGGAACATTTTCCAAGCCTCCTGGCATTGTCTTTCAGGCAATCTCATTGACTCGTTTACGAGTCAATCCCGCTTCTCCTCTCTCTCTCTCTCTCTCTCTCTTCACCCCTTCCTCATATGGAAAGGGGGCAGCGCCCTTGCCTAATGCACTTAAGTGTGGATGTGCAGGGGTTAAGATGACCCAAAAATGAAACGAATTCTCGTAACACTCCTCGTACTACTCTCAATAATAGCCCTAATCCAATTCTCACCCACCGTGAAGATCCCCCAAGTTTATGCACCCGGCCCAGGTCCATTGACATCGGTCACACTTTCTCTGAGCTCCGGGCCGACCGCGGAGGCGAACAACGGAGTTGCAGCAGGATCATACCAAACCCTACTCGTTAAAGTCGTAACTGCGCCGACATCTTTGGAGAAAGACGCGCAGCTTAACATAACCGTTAACGGCAATTTTATCTTCTGTCCAAACACCCTGAACGGCCCCTTCACTATTAACGCAACGAGCGCGGGAATGTACTCTTGCCACTTCCCAATAGAATCCCTCACGAACTCTACCTTCCCTTACCCGAACGCGGCTTCAACTTACACTTTCCAGGCAACCGCCATAGTAACCGCGAATAATTCCGGGAGCTTGATGTCCGCAGTCTTTAGTCTAACCGTCGGCCCTAATGTCGTACAAATACCCCTAGTTGCAGGATGGAACCTGATCTCCCTACCAATCGTCCCAGCAAACAACGGCATCGCAACAGTTCTTGCTTCGCAGGCTTATGGTGCAAACCTGACAAGCGTCTTGTCGTACCAAGGTGGCGCTTGGAAATCCGCGATACTCACCGCCGCGCATACGTTTTCGGGCTCCCTTACCACAATGCAGGACGGACTTGGATACTGGATTTACATGACGAGAGCGGACAACCTCTTTGTGGTTGGGACCGTATTCGCACTACCACCAGCGCTGCCCCCTAGTTACCCACTACCGGCTGGCTGGAACCTGATCGGGTTCAAACCAGAACCTAACGTCGACATTCCACCCGGACCCTCGTGCCCTGCGTTAGCTACCTGCGCTACGTCAACTGAGACTGTGGCCACATACCTGCAAAGCATCAACACTTTCTACGACACTAACAACGTATGGATATACAGCAGCTCGACAGGAACATGGAGTAGAGCAACGGGTGCAATTCTTCTATATCCAGGAACCGGTCTATGGATATACCTTAGCGCAGCGAAAACGCTGTATCCATAAGCTTACCTTTTTCCTTCAAACAAATTTCCGCTAGAATTACCTTACTCGACTAGAGCAAACTAGCTTGACCTGCACAAGGATTGCCTAGATGCCACGGCGAAGCTTAAGCAGAGCAAATGGATTACTATACCGAGAACGCATGACGAGTAGAGTTTCGTTGAAGGCAAGTGTCAACAGGGTTGAGGTTGACTTTGTTGATGTTGGCGTTCCAGACACGTTGCCCGTCGTCTTGATTCACGGCTTTCCTTTCAGCCGTGAAATGTGGGACCCTCAAATTGAGGTGCTACAGAAACGATTTCGGGTTGTCGCTTACGACCTTCGTGGGCATGGTAAGAGCGGCGTTGGCGATGGGCAGTATACGCTTGAATTCTTTGTAGACGACCTTCTCGGGCTGCTTGACCACCTGAAGATTGAGAGAGCAGTGCTTTGCGGTTTATCGATGGGCGGATACATTGCGCTAAGGACCGTTGAGAGAAACCCTGAGAGGGTTCGGGGTCTGATTCTTGCTGACACGCAAGCGAAGGCGGATTCTAACGAAACCAAGTTAAAGCGTGCGGCCGCAATCAAGTCGGTCAAAGCCAATGGCGTTAATGTTTACGCGGAAGGCTTCGTGAAGTCTGTGTTCGCCCCACAGACCCTTGCCAACAACAAGGCCGCGGTTGAGAAAATTAGGAGAATAATTCAGTCGAATTCTTCCCTCGGCATATGCGGAGCATTATTGGCTTTAGCGAGTAGGACAGATACAACTGAAGCGCTGTCAGGCATTAAAGCCCCAACGCTCATTCTTGTGGGCGAACATGACGCGCTTACTCCCCCCACAGCTTCGCAAGAAATGCACAACAAAATTCCAAACTCTGAAATTCATGTGATCCCCAACGCTGCACACATGAGCAACTTGGAGAATTCCGAGGAATTCAACAAACGCTTATTGGATTTTCTTGGTAGATTGCAAATATAGTTTAGGATAGGGAAGGTGGCTCTGTCCCAGGTAACACTAGTTTGCCTCCGGCTTGTTTCGCTATCATTCTACTGACGTTACTGGAGCAGCCGGCATTAGCTTCTCAGAAATCTTCTGTAGGAGGTTGGGTAGATTAGCTCTTGTTTTCGAACTCATTTCCAGTATTTCATCCTTCTCGAGTATCTTGCGTCCTTCCGCGAGTACATTGTCCAAATCCAAGTTAGGGTTCCAAGTCGACTATCGGGGCTCAGCTGCGCTTTCCAACTTCTTCAATGACGAGTTTGTCTCTTCCCAATGGATGGATCGTAACTTCAAGCCCGTGCCTGAGGCCCAAGAAACGTGGTCTGCTGTTGAACTGTGATTTGAGGTAATGCCGAATAATTCACGATCTTGTTAGCTAGAACCTTCGAGTTAGGACCATGGACCAGCTCTTTCTCGATTGTTCTGAGTGCGATCCGCGTTTGATTACTCTAGGACGAGAAACTTGTTACGCCTGCTTTTTCCTTGAACGCCACTTCGAATCTAGGGAAGACATCCATTCTCCCCAGCAACAACGGAACATCTTCCACCTGACTCCAAGCCACTCTCGCCCGAAAATGAATTGGCCCCAGCCGCATCGAAAGTCGCTTTACTAGAATCGGGATTGAGGATTGGCCCACACCGAAAATTCGCCGAAGCCTATCTCTCTTGGTACGGCGCAGCCCGACCAATTTCCCAACTGATAGAGGAATGAGAGTGATGTCAGCGCCCGAGTCAACGTACATCCACTGGGTGATCCTATCTTGGAGAGTGACCCTTGCAACTGGACGGGTAATAACGCCGAAGCGTGCAGACCTCTCCCTAACGTATGGGAAGTCTACCCGCATATGATCAGCACAAGCGTTTCGCCCTTTGAGACTTTTAGAAGTTCGGGATCCGCGTCGGGGTGCTTCTTCTTGGCTTCCAACCAGACCTTTTCCGCATCCTTTCCGCTTGCGACAATTCTTCTACGAACTATGGCGACATATCTGCCCTTGTACCTCGAAAAGTCGATCGCGACAAAGAGCCGCCGCCTCTTCAAGCAGGTCACCCAATAACTATAGCTCTCCAAGCGCCTGCTAAAAAGCAGAGCCTTCACCTTCTCGAGAAGGTCCGCGCCGTCCTGTTAGGCTTTCGCGATTGCTGCGATTACAATTCCGGTTTCTTCCCAGGCTGCTTGGACCTCGTCCCTGAGTTTGGCTGCTCCAGGTTCGTTCCGCTCGCAGAATATCACCTTGGCCTCTAGGGCAAGCTTGGTGACCGTCCAATATCCCAGCTGCTCCCGCGTCGACTTCAACTGATCCTTAAAGCGAATCGCGTCTGGAGCATTGCCGGCAGCGATCGCTTCATCCCTCTTCCGCGTTAGATTTGCAAGTTCCGAGTTAGCGTGCTTGATCTTCAGCTTGGTATCGTCCAGACGCGGGTGGGCTACACCCTTCAATGCGGTAGAATGCCGGTTTCCTGCGCGCACCCCCCCCTGGAGGGGGGCTGGTAACCACCAAAACATTAGGTGGTAACCACCTTGAAGCCCTCGTGTTTCCTGCAGGGTGTAATCACCCAATCAATGGGTGAAACCACCATCAAGAGACGGGGGCGCCTAATTCTGTTTGACGCTAGACTTTCGGTGTCCGACAAAACTCATTGCACCCGACCGTGTAGGTGGTCCCCGGCGACTAACTACATGGTCAGGAGACGTGACGGCTAGCTAATGCGAATGTAGTACCAGGGCACTACGTTCAAGTTTGAGGTGCTAGCTGGCTTTCAGCTTGCTTGGTCACTCGTTGAATAGCTTGGAGCAAGGCGTTCTCCGCCGTCACATACGCGGTCAGACCAATGGTCAGCAACGTTTCGCAGGCGTCACTCTTCGATGTCCGCTTTGTCGCCGAAGTGATTCTCACAATCTACCAAGATAATCCACCCCTCTTGCGAGGTAGATTTGCGCTGAATAGACTGCTGGATTCCCGGCGGCTCCTATGTCGTTCTCGTTCAAAGCTTATCGCCAAAAAGATGTTTGGACTATGTTATACTCCGACAGGAGGAGGAAGTATACCCCAATCACAATGGTCGGTGATGGGTAACATTCTATTTGAGCAGTCTAAGAAATTCCTCACGTGTAACTTTAGCTTCCGCCAGTATCCAGCTAAGAAGATTAACGGGTACAACCTTGTATACGGGAATCGTCAAGCGGCGTCCGTCAGGGTGGCGGAGGAAAACGTGGCTGCTGCGTTGCCTAACTACTTCAAAACCTAGCTTCAGGAAGACCCGCAACAAATCCTTCCCAGAAACTTTTCTGGGAAGTTTCGCCACTAGAGTTCAACTTCTACGAGTTTCTTTCCTTTGAGCTCATCTTCGAGCGTATCAAGATGGAGGGAAATCGCGCCCCTGATATTCCTTAGGGCCTCTTCCTCGGTTCTCCCTTGACTAAATACACTCATCTCCAGGCATCTCGCGGCAAAAAGTCCGGACTGTTCATCCTGCTCGATGTAAACGTGGAAACGCCTGTTCGACATGTAGTCTATTAACGCACTTCCTCTAGAAAGGGATTACCATAATTTCTGTTAATTTATGCTTCATCTATTGCGCTCCTTCATCATATGTCGGCCAGAAACATTAGGTGGTTACCACCTTGAAGCCCTCGTGTTTCCTGCAGGGTGTTGAACACCCAATCATTGGAGAACCCTGTTTCCTCTCTTGCGAGATTATTGCGAATCAGACGGAAGGGTCGGGAGTATTAGCTCTGCCACTACGTATCGAGTTCCGGGGGTTACGGGATTATGGTAGCGTTACAGTAACTCCGGACCGGAGGACTTTAGGGTCTGAGGGTGGCGGGGGTCGTCATGTAGACCCAGAGCGCTTCCCCAACAGGAATCGAAGTTGAACCAGTAGCTCGAACCCATGTGCTGGTTGGGTTATCGTAAATCCAAACGTTGTTCGTATTGTAATCGCCGGTTATGCTTGTAAGGTAGACTGAGACAGTTTCAGGCGCCGTAGGGTCAGGTTGAGGTTTGAAGCCTAGCAGATTCCACCCGGCGGAAAGAGTGTAACTGGGCGGAGTCGACGGCGGGGGAGCAAACACGTACCCCAACTCGGTCAACGTGCTGGGATTGGTCACGTGAATCCAGTAACCAAACCCATCCTGCATAGTCGTCAACGGGCCCGTGCTTGGAGGCGTGAACGACTTCCATACGCCCCCCTGGTAAGACCAGACTATTGTGAAGTTGTGGCCTGAGATGAGCCCCCCAAGAAGACTACCAATCCCCTTGTACAACGGCACGAGGGGCAGCGAAATCAAATTCCAACCCGTGACCAAAGAAATCGACGCTGAGGTCAGGTCACTAAACAGCTCAATACGGTAATTCTGAACGTCGACTACGTATACGTTCCCGGCTGAATCAGCAGCAATACCATGAGGTTCGTTGAGTTCGCCGGGAGTTGAACTGCCAGGACAGCCGGTTCCAGCGGTGGCGCAACCCCAAGCGGTAACATAAGTCCCCGTGCTCGTGAACTTCTCAACACGATTACCGCCATAGTCGGCTGCGTACACGTTCCCGGCTGAATCAACAGCAACGCTCTGCGGATAGTTGAATTCGCCGGGACCAGAACCACCCGGACAACCGTCTCCAGCGTCGGTGCAACCCCACGCCGTAAGGTAAGCACCCGTGCTAGTAAGCTTCTCGATACGATTATTCCCATCGTCGGCTACGTACACGTTCCCGCCTGAATCAACAGCAACACCAACCGGACCGTCGACATTGCCGGGACCAGAACCGGACGAAGCGATAGTCGCAATGAATGTGCCTGTACTCGTGAACTTCTCAACACGACTATTGCTGAAGTCGGCTACGTACACGTTCCCAGAGGAATCAACGGCAAGACCATACGGCTCGTTGAGTTCGCCGGGAGTTGAACTGCCAGGACAGCCGGTTCCAGCGGTGGCGCAACCCCAGGCGGTAATGTAGTGCCCTGTGCTCGTAAACTTCTCAACACGATTATTGGTATAATCAGTTACGTATACGTTCCCTGAGGAATCAACGGCAATACCAAGCGGTCTGTGGAATTCGCCTGGACCAGAACCGGACGAACAGCCGCTTGCAGCGGTGGTGCAACCCCACGCCGTAACGTAAGCACCCGTGCTCGTAAACTTCTCAACACGATCATTGTTTTGGTCGGTTACGTACACGTTCCCGGCTGAATCAACAGCAACACCCCACGGGCTGTCGAATTGGCCGGGATTGGAACCGTTGGTGCCCCAGGTGAGTAGGAAGTTGCAGCCGTTACAGGCTTGGACGGGAGGAGGCGGGGTGATTGAAAGACTACCGCTGACTACGGCCAGCAACAGGAGCGTACAGACGAGAACGGTTCGAAGATGGACCAAAGAAATAACTTCTCACCGGTAACGGTAATGTTTGCAGTATTAATCCTATCCAGTGCGAGGGCTCGCAACTTTGCTAAGCCTGCGTCGGCGGCTGGAATAATGAACGGCTCCGCGGCCATTTTACGCGCACCTTCCCGTTCATCCCTTTCTTGCTCACTACGCATCACTCGGTTTCAGGTTTGAACGACACCTAGAACGCGCTAGCAGGTCCCCTATGTCTAGGAGCACGAAACTTCTTCGTACCGTCACGCGTAACGACGACAAGCATTTGTTGGCTGTGTTCAGGCACAAGCCATCGTCACTGTGTATGCGTGTGTACGTGTGGGTTCTGTTAACTCTTCGGCTCATGGTTATTCGCCTTTGGAGTTAACTCGTCTGCATCGACTGAGGGATTACCGTCAGTCACGAATTCCCATACCATCGCTTCACTTGCAGACGCGACGGGGCTGAACCTCAGCCCTCTCGCCCAGCATTCACTGAGCCAGCTAGACCATTCGCCTAGTCAGGGTTTTACGCCGGTCAAGCAACGCCTTACCCAACATCGGACAACTCAGCTTTCAGGTACAGAGCCCACATATCGCCTAATGAGTTGCCTTCATCGGCTGATGACTAGCCTTCCTATGGAACAGATGTTACTGTTAGGTATGAGAGGTCAGTGTAAGCAATCAGCCAACAAGTTAACAGAACCTACGTGTGTATGCGGAGAGCGTGTGGGAAGGCTTATAGGGCTATAGCTATAGTTCTATAGCAAATGACAACGACGGTTCAGGTGCGGGATGAGACTCGCCGCCTCCTAGAGAGACTCAAAAAGCAAATGGAGGTACCGAGCTACGACGAAGTTATCAGAAGACTGGCTAGGTCAAAAGCGGGCGTCCCGGACTCTCTCTTTGGTGCTTGCCGTGGTTCCCATCGATTTGTGAGGGAGAAAGGGGACGACCACCGCTTCTAACTTTGTGATTGACACTTACGCTTGGGTAGAGTATCTGCTCGGATCCAAGCAGGGTTCCAAGGCTAAAACGTACATTGAAGGGGGCCGCGGTCTTACCCCTTCAATCGTGCTCAGTGAACTGCGTAGATGGTACCTCAGAGAAATCGAGGCGGGGCGCAAGTCTCAAAGAGATATGCAAGAGCACTTCACTTACGTTGAGTCTGTAACTGAGATTGTGCCTCTCAATGCTCCCCTTGCCCTGCAAGCTGGGGAGACCGACTTTATCATGAAGAAGAGAATCAAGGATTGGCCGCTAGCGGATTCGATAATCTATGCAGCAGCGAAGTCGCGCGCTGCCAAGGTAGTGAGCGGAGATCCACACTTCAGATCGGTCGAAGACGTGATTTTCATAGGTTAGATTAATCGCTATAGGTTGAGGTAGAAGTCGAGTTGTTGGATAGGTCGTTCCACGTAAACATACGAAGAGATGGGGCAGGGTACTATGTGGCTCATTGCTTAGAACTTCCGGCAGCCATGACCCAAGCAAGAAGTGAAGAAGAAGTTATTCGCAGAATCAAAGAAGCTATTCATTTAATTCTTGAAGCGACACACGAAGGAGAGACACCTTTCGAGACTAGCTCAAGGAGTCTCTCGCACTCGGCAGCTCGTTTTTGGTCCAGCAGAAGCTCCAAGAAGATGCTTGTATCTAGAAGAATCAATCAACGCGCGACCAAATCTTGTGTTGTAGTTGAACCGAGTTTGTTCGTACGTTCCTTAGCGCCCCTCTTACCAAATGCCAATCAGCACTTCCAGGCGTAGAGAATCTCTTAATTGTCGCCTCAAGTGCCGTCTTCATGGCGCCCTTCTTGTAGCCGTACAGTTCCATCGCTCTCTTTCTGAACCTCTTTGCCAAAGCCTCGTCCACTTCTACTTTGATGATTTCGGTCATAAGGTCGATAGGTACTTTTGTACCATATAATCCCACCCCAGAAAGCATGCAGTCGAGAACGAAATGGAATTTAGTAATGGTGGGCCGAGGGAACTCACGGTCAAATGACGCGACAGCTGTTCGCAGCGGGGAGGGTGGATCCACCCATCAGGGGGTGGTGCCAAACGGTGCCAAGCGAAGGTAACCCCAGGCCAATTGCCGCGACCTCAGAGGCTCTATCTGGCCTCAATCTTTTCCTCGAGTTCCTCTATCGAAACCCTACGGCGATATTGTCTCTTGCCTATGAGATGTTTCAGGGGTTGGCGGATCTTTTTGTATCGTTGTACCAATTGACTATCAATATCACGTCTTAAGACCATGACTTTCTCACCAGGTCTCAGGTCCATTCCCCGTCTCACTTCCTTCGGTATCGTTATCTGTATTTTTCTGTTACGGTCGTTTCAGGCAGGGTTCGTCACCTGCTTTGGTGACGTATCCCGTAAGAAGTATCGGGTATACCGCATACGGCCCTAAGAGTATCGTCGCTCAAGCTCATGCTCACTCCGACTGCCTTCAGCTCTTCCCCTCCGAAGCCCTTTCCTAACGTTTTGGGCGCGCACAGCGACCGGAGCGCAGGCATGTTCGAGAAGCTTCGCGTTTTTTCGATGTCTGCCTATCAGGTACCGGATAACATCCTCATAGTCGACCTTCCTACCTACTTTTAT
Source organism: Bathyarchaeia archaeon (assembly GCA_049513715.1). Classification (GTDB taxonomy): domain Archaea; phylum Thermoproteota; class Bathyarchaeia; order 40CM-2-53-6; family 40CM-2-53-6; genus FEN-987. The sequence goes on from JBEKVV010000001.1 coordinate 874,581, forward strand.
TGGAAGCTCGGCTGCGAGCCCTACGAGTTCGCCGCGTAGACGCTCCGATACGGCTATTGTGGCACTCCCATAGCTCCCATCGGGTTAATTGTTTCAATCAAAGCGCTCTAGGGCTGTGACACAAATTAGGGTCATCCACGTCTGCAGTGGAACATTATGTGAGTGCTTATGAGCAAGCAACTCTGATTGTTGTTTTGCTTGGCGCATGTCTCGATGCTCTCCCTCGCTTGCGCTCTCTCAATATTGAGCCTTCTCAACGGGGTCCTTGGTCGTGTAGTCTGCCGTTAAGGAGCCTAGCGTAATGAAATCCCTCTACTCCACTTTGGCTCTCTTGTTTCTGATTCTGACGGTTGCAGGACCGCAACAGCCAGCAACAAGGGCATCGAGTAACGCGGCGGTATCTCCCTGCCTTTCTCCTACTCCAAGCGATTCCTCGAGACAGCAGATCAATCTCGGGGTGGAAAGGGGAGCAGTTTCGGGAAGCGTTGCCCCAGTAGTCATGAAGCACCAGGCGGCGTACAAGGGCGACTTCGCTTCGAATACAATCCTAAACTTGGAGTTTGTGTTCAAGATCAGGAATCGTGACGCCTTCGAGGCCTGCCTCGGGTCGGTTGAGAACCCTGCATCGCCTGAGTTTCGTAACTTCCTGAACGCCGCCACCTTGCAACCTTACATGCCCACGCCAGGCGCCAGGGATTCCGTTAAAGCGTTCTTCCAGAACTATGGGTTCACTGTAACCGATGCGGCGTCACCCTTGGTGCTGAGGTTGACTGGGTCGGCGCAGCAAGCGGCGAACGTATTTAATGTGAACTTTGGGGTATTTTCTCAAGATAAGAACGGAACTTTCTACTCAGCAACATCAGACCCGACTCTACCACAGAACCTTGCTGGCTTAGCCTTAGCTGTACTCGGCCTCGACAATTACACGACACCACGCCCAGCCGAGACACCTTGCGGACCGTCTGGATCTTTCAATCATCCCCTGTGCCCTCAGGCGGTTCAGGTAGGGTACTCTTTGACCGGCTTGTATTCTTCATTGTTCATGGGGCAAGGCGTGAATGTGGCCATAGTCGATTTCCCCGGTGACCCGGGTATACAATCAGCGATAGACACGTACGACCTGCAGTATGGCCTCCCATCTGTATCAATCAACCTCGTTTACCCTGATGGGCCAATCCCCCCATCTTCCTACCTCACTAATTGGGCGGCTGAAGCGGCCATGGATGTTGAAGCCGTGCACACTACGGCGCCGAAGGCTGGGATCGTACTTCTCTATGATACTGTGGATTTGATGAATGCTGTTGACTACGTTGCGGCGCACAATCTTGCGAGCATCGTTTCGAACAGTTGGACCTACGCCTGCAACTCCGGTTCCTTCTTCTTCTCCTGCAGTGATACTCAGTTTCCGGTTGCTTTTGTGCAATCGGTTGATGCACGATTGCAGGTTGACGCTGCACTAGGGTTGACAGTTCTTTTTGCGTCTAGCGATCAGGGCTCAAGGCCGGACGGCGGGCATATCGGGACAGAATTCCCATCCTCTGACCCCAACGTTTTGGCAGTTGGAGCAACGAACCTTGTTATGACAGGATGCACGGTAAACAGCTGCACTAGTTATGGAGGAGAAACGGGAGCCTCGTTCAGTGGCGGAGGATACAGCGGATTCTTCGCAGAGCCCTCCTGGCAAATTTCCTACCTCGGCGCGAAGCCCGGTCGCGCTGTCCCTGATGTCTCCATGATCGGTGGGACCCCAGCTTTCTGGGTTTATTCATCGTTCGCGAGCAGTTGTGGTGGCGGAATTGGTGGAGGATGGTTCCCCTGCTTTGGCACAAGTCTTTCCACTCCGCTTTGGGCTGGGTTCTTGGCGATCGCGATTCAATTGAACGGTGGCGCGTTGGGAAACGTTGCGCCGTTGATCTATCAGCTGGGAGCCAGTGCCTTGTATTCATCACTCTTCCACGATGTGGTTTCGGGCTCAAATGGGGATTACTCCGCAACCGCGGGGTGGGACCCAGTAACGGGCTGGGGAACCCCCCTTGCTAGCAATTTGGCTCCGGCAATTGCGAATCTTGTTTCGTTGACTTTCAGTTATTCAATTCTCAGCGGAGGCTCTCCCCTCGCGCCAGTCCTTCACTACGTTCACGGCGGTTCTTCCCAGACCTTCACGTTGACGATTACCCCCACGTTTGTTCTGGTGGATCCGGGAACTTTCTGGTCCGTGGACCCGAACCCCCTAGGAGGTTCCACGGGGAACGAGCGATGGTTCACAAGCCAAGTGATAAGTGGAACCGTTGCAGGCCCGCTAACGGCCAACCTCGCTTATCAGCATCAGTATAGCTTGACGCTAGAGGTTTTCCCTTCCGGTGCCGGGACTACTTCCCCCGCCTCCAGCATAACTCAATGGGAGAATGCGGGCACGTTGGTCACAATCCAAGCAACTCCGGGGGCAAGATATCAGTTCAGGAAATGGGTTGGGATTGGCATTTCATCCTACACTGGGACCAATAATGCTGTCACAATCATCATGAATGGCCCGGTGAAAGAGACAGCCCACTTCGAAGGCACCTTTGCTCGAGGCGATTACCGCGAGGCCCCTCGGGCCACAATCATAGACACAAGATTGTAGACTTAGGACGGGAGCTCGTAAGCCGATTCAGCCTTAACGCTTCGGAGGTTGCTGTGGTTTGAGTTGGTCGATGGTGCAGTGGCTACATAGCGTAGCGTATGCTCAGAAAAATGAGAGAAAAAAAGGAAGGGAGTACTCTATGGGTAGAGTACTGCGGCCGTGGTCATGTAGACCCACATGCCTTGTCCGATTAGAACGGTAACGCCATCCGTTCTGGTCCAAGTGCCTGCACTGCTGTTGTAGATCCAGACATTGTTCGTGCTATACTTTGTGGCAATGCTCGCTAGGTAGGAGCTTGCTGTTTCGGGGGCTACTGTGGGTTGTGGTTTGAAGCCGATCAAGTTCCAGCCTAATGAAAGCGCGTAGTTTGGTGGGCTCATTGCGGGCGGAATTACCCAACCCGTCGAGGGAACTGAGTATGCCAGTGTGTCAGCTTTGGTCATGAAGATCCAGTAGCCAACTCCGTCTTGGATGGTCGTAAGGGTGCCCGTGACGTGGCCTGAAAAGGTTCCGCCTCCGGTTAACAGGGCAGATTTCCAGCTGCCGCCTTGGTAGGCAAAGATGCTTGTGAAAGAGTTGTCCACGATCAGATTTGCGAGAACGGTGTTGATTGCTGTGGTTACTGGAACTAGTGGAATGCTGATCAGGTTCCAACCAGGAACCAAGCTAATCGACCCTTGGGTGATAGTCATGAAGTCCGTTAGGAAGTTCAAAACATCAGGACTGCCCCAACCAGTTGTCAGGTCGAAGCCAGCTGCCGCTGGATATCCTTTGAAGCTTAGCGTTGGCGGTAGGACATTGGTGTTGTTGCCGACGGTTATGTCATGGAAGGAGTGACTGTAGAGCGGGCTCATGGCGAGGCTGTAGATTGTTGGGTTGATGAAACCTACTGGGCCTGCGTTCACTTGGTTGAGTAGGGCGATGATTGCAGCCCACGAAGGTGAGCTTGCGCTCGTTCCACCAAAAACTGCCCAACGGTGAAGACTTGGAGCGATTCCTAGATAGGCTAGTACGCCGCCGACGACTGCTGCATTGAATGAAACGTCTGGGCCTAATCTACCCGATGCTGCCATAGTTCCGCTTGGTAGGGTTGCGAATGTTGCAGGTAGAGATGTCTGATAGAGTGGTTTCGTGTATAGTGTGCTCACTCCACCGCCGGTCGAACTGCTAGATCCGAGGTCATTGTACTCATTCCAAGCACCCTCGCCCCCGTAACCAGTGGGGGTACAGCCTGTTGGTTCGCCTGGTCTCGCAGCTGTCGTGCATCCGTTGGCGCCGCCGGTCATCACTACGAGGCCTGTGTTGCAGGTTGCTCCCGCAGCGCAAGTCTTAGTGCCTCCAGGGCCTGGTGGGTAGTATTGGCCGTTTGTGCCTGTATAGGGTTGGCCTTGTGTGCCTCCGATGGCCAAGACGTAGGGGCTAGTTGATGGAGATGATGGTATCAACGCGTTTGCCTTTGGCGGAGAGAAGTATCGGTAGCCCTCGTTCGCTCCATCATCACCTGATGAGGCGAGAACGGTCCAATGGTTGGTTGCGGCGATTCTGTAGACGTTGTCTTGTGTAGCCTTAATGGAAGGGTCAAACAGTGTGCATGTTGGGAAATTGATGCATCCGACAACGGAGTCGGGTTCCCCGAAGCTTTGCGACATTATGCTACCCATAAGGCTGGGTTGCGTGACCACCGCCATCTCAGCTGCGTTCAGGTCACTGTCGAAGTCGGAGTTCGAGACTACTAGCACTATGTTTGCGCCTGGTGCGAGTGCATGAGATGCGGTCACATCAAGCGTGATTTCCTCGGCCCATCCTACTTGGTTAGTGTTGGTGCTATTGAAGGTTGGACATGTGTCACCTACCCCGGTCCAAGTTGGCCCACATCGAATCACGAAGCTGGGTGGTGCTGGTAGGCTGAAGTTGCCGTCGTAGTTGCTCAAGTCGTTGAGTATGGTTGGGCTGCCGAAGGCGTCTACGATGACGATTGTTTGACCGGTTCCGTTGACTCCATCCATCGCCGGGACCATGCTGTATGCTGGGTTATCGGTGACATTTTCCCACACGCTCGTTCCTGTTGTAAGGGTTGGGAAGTCGTAAGCTTTCCTGATGAAGTCAGGTGGGTAGCAAAGGATAGTTCCCAAGCCACCACTCGTGCAGAATGGGGCTCCGCCAATAGGCGCAGCTGGGTTGAACACGGTTTTTGGATTGAAGGAGGGGTCGAGTAGGATGTTGGGTGGCCGGCCGATCATGCCTCCATCCCAAGTCCATGGTGTTGGGGCTTGAGCTTTCACGAAGTTTGTTGAAGTAATTGAGATACTAGTGGTGCTGATTAAGACAAGTAACGTTATTGCTAACAATTTCAGAAACATTTTCATTTGAGTTTAACACTCAATCAATCTGTCAAACTCTCAACATACTTAACACTTGTGACAAAAACTGAGAACCCACGTTTGCGGTCCAATATCAGCCGATATAAACCCTCCCTTTCTCGCGGGTTATGTCTGGTGCTGTTCGAAAACCTAGACTTAACCATCCTCAATACCAACTAGTACTCGGGGTTCGCGATTTGAGATATGGCACGTCACACGCCAGCCGTTATGGAGCTGTTTGGTTACTGGTTTTGTTGGTCCTGGTGGCCCCAGGGGTTTACGGATCTGTTTCAGTCAACGACCACCCCTGTAGCTCCCTGGCCGTGCAATCCGACAAAGACACTTACAGAATCGGGGAATCTGTGAACGTCACGGTGAGCTACGCTCCAGTCCTTCCAGGCTGCGTCGAGTTCATGATCGCTCACGATTACGTGATAACGATCCAGATACTGAACGGTTCGAACTCTGTGGAGTATTCGTCCAACCACACAACGACCGGAGCTCTAACAATCCATGACCAATGGACGCCGCTTGCAACAGGCGACTTTACGATTAACGCAACCTCTTGGTTCAGGTTGCTTGGAGGCGACTCGATGATGAAACAGATGGAAGCATCCAAACTGATTCATGTCCAAGCCCCCCCATTGACCCCAATACCTACAGTGGGGTTGGCGGCGGCTCTGGTTGTCATTGGCGGCGCCGCGTTGGCTGTGTACCTTAATCAACGAAGAAAGTAGTAGTCAAAACTACGCGCCAATGGGTTCTACCTGCAACGGCTAGGGAGCAGTTGCGCGATTTCTCTCGCGCGACACCACGAAGTCTAGGGCCTTAGTGTGGCGGTGAGGTCATTAGGATCCACATGGCCTCTCCGGGCACCAGCCAAGTGGACACTGTTGCTCTGGTCCACGTGCCTTGGGCGTTGTCGTAGGTCCAAACATTGTTGACATCCTACGCTCCAGCAAAGCTTGAGACATAGGATCCGACTGGTTCATTGCTCACGGTTGAAGGCATGGGCGCCTGAAATCAGTTCTTCCAAGAGCAACCGGTAATTCCAAACGTTGTTCACCCATTGTCAGCGAAGAGCAAGCCATAGGAATATTCCGTACGGCATGAGAAGCGCTAATTACTCGTAAACGCGGAATACCAATTGTGAGAATGTCTTCAGTGATGATTATGCAAAGGCTAAGATCAGTTTTCTGCGCGGTAATGTTCCTCGCGCTTTCCTTCTACTTGAGTTCTGCGGGTGTAATTCCACCCATTCTCGTACCAGTTCACGCAGCACCATTGTTCTCGACTACGCTGATCGTTCCGACCAATAATCCGGTGAGGGTCGAATACGCGAAGAAGATAACTAGAAACATGGTTGCCCTCGGAATTGATGCTAAACTAGTCCAACTCAGCTTCAGCGATCTTGCCAATAGGTTGTTCTTCTCCGGGGTTCCCCAGGGTGCCACTTACGCTGCTGGTGGCTACGATATTGGATTCATAGGCTGGGGCTACACCAATCCGATTCCTGACTTCGCAAGCAACCTGTACGGCTCCTCAGGTTCGTGGGCTCCCAATGGTAACAACTACGCGCTTTACAGCAATCCACAAGTGAACTCTCTATTTGATCAATTCTACGGAACAACCGACACAAACCAGCAAATCAGCACGTTGAACCAGATACAAGAAAAAGTCTTTCATGACAAACCATACAACTACATTTACGAAGCGGCAGCGCTGCTCCCGAGGGAGCAAAAGTGGCTCTCCTGGGGAAAACAGAATGTTTCCACCGTCGTGACTTTTCCTGACATTCAGCAATGGTCGGGAGGAACGGAGTTAACCCTTGCCGAGCAGAACAGGGCGCTTCCCGATAGCGGGTTAAATCCAGCCATCACGAACAAGGCCAACACATTTGCTGCTTTCTATATTTACAATCCGATAATGTTTTCCGGCGCGGGCCTTCAAGACACGGATGGCAGGGATCAAACATTCTATCCGGCGCTCGCGACGAGTATCAGCTCAACTCCTGATCAGTTGATTTGGACGATTAACATAAGACACGGTGCAACTTTCCAGAGCGGAGTTGAGATCACAGCCGATGATTTCGTCTGGACCCGTTGGGCAATGCTGAACCCTGCCACTGCATCCGTAAACCATCAAACTGACGTGAGCGCACTGGGTAACGTTGTTGACTTCACATTTCTTAACGGGACCACTGTTACACTTGACAATCGTGCCTCAACCAGCGATCCCATCAGGCACGGCTTGTGGAAGGCGACTGGCGAATACCAGTTCCAGTTTCATTTACCTAGCGTGAATGCCTTTACAAGGCAGACGTACGCTGCTTTTGCTCCACTGCCAAAACACATCCTCGAAAAATTCCCGTCGAATACTTGGGATACGATACCGTTCAGCACAGCCATCTCACCATACCTCTACACCTGGGACACGGGGAAATATGGTGGATCCGGATCATATACGGCGGTTGGACCAGTTGGAGCAGGTCCATATTATCTTCAAACCTACGATTTCACAAATAACATTGCAACACTGAAGAAGTACGCCGGGTACTGGAACGCTACTGGCCTGGGAGCACTTGGCCGTTTCACCGTCGACACCTACAAAGTTCAGTGGATTAGTGACAAGGCATCAGCAATCTCTGCGCTGGAAAACGGACAAGTGAATGTTCTAGAATACAACTACCAGTTCAACGGCAATGACGCGACGTCTCTTCAGAACATGGGATTCAACGTGAACAGATCGCCCTCATTAGGTTGGCAAGAGCAAGCATTCAACTTGAAACACCCAGTATTCGGAACAGGAGTCGCCACCCCACTTGGGCAAAACGATCCTTCGCAAGCAGCGGAAGCAGCGAGGCACGTGAGAACAGCAATAAGTCATCTGATCCCAAGGAACCAAATCACGAACGATCTGCTTGGAGGACTAGGATACCCGCTAGCTAGCTGGGTCGGACCCGGCTGGGAACAATACTATGATTCTGCGTTGGTCCCGGACAGCTATGATTTGAACGCTGCCGCGGCTGAATTGCGAGCGGCTGGATATCAGGTTGCTTCATTCGTCGCTGAGGTTCCTCTCGTCGTCGGTTGGAACCTGATCTCTTTCCCTGTGGTTCCTGCGGCCAGCTCGATCACGGCGGTGCTTGCTCAACTTCCGCAAGGTGAGGTCACGGTTGTGTGGAGTTACACAGGTACCGGTTCCTCAAGGAGTTGGATGCTTTACAAGCCTGGAACAGGAGGAACGCTAACCACGATGGTGGATGGGAATGGATATTGGATCTTCATGTCGAGCGCGGATACCTTGTACATTTTGGGCGACATCATCGTCCCAGGTTCTCTTCCACCTGCCTACTCTCTCGTGCCAGGATGGAATCTCGTCGGGTTCAAGCCGCAACCATCGATCGCAAATGAGACAGTCCACGACTACCTCAGCAGCATTTCAGGCAAATACGATCCGAACAACGTGTGGGTTTACAACAATACGAGCACCAATTGGACTCGAGCTCAGGGTTCGACCTGGCTTGTTCCAAATCAGGCATTGTGGGTACTAGTGAACTCGACCATTACTGTGACACTGAGACCGTAGAGAACGAGCAAAGCTCACTGCTTCCAGCGCACACGCGAAGTGGAGCTTTTCAGCAATCCTCCCAAACGCTCTACGAGAAATTACTATTTCGCATCTTCTTTCCGATAAATCGAATGAAGCATGTAGTACGCCGCGGCTCTCCACCGACAACGGCCTACACGCCAAAAGGATTCAATGCGCTAAACGCATAAAAGCTGAGCCGTGAATGTGGATTTCATGTCTAGTTCTGATGGAAAGAGTCAGGATTCTCCTGCAGTGACGAGACGGAGGTTTCTCAGAAAAGTCGCCATGGCAGGCACGCTAGGAGGGGCGGGTATCGCTCTAGGTTCACCTGAAGGTGCGTTCGGTTCGATAAGCCCCAAAGCTGGGGAAAGAGTCTCTTTCGATGTGGAGGGGTCTAGCTACATCGTCTACATTGACGCGGGCGTTGTGAAGGCTCGTAACGGAAGTACGGGCGTGATCGACTACGCCGGCCCGGATGCACAGACCGTATTGCAGCAGACGATAAATGCTCTCGGGACTGGGGGGCTAATCATTCTGAGGCGAGGCACCTACAACCTCGCGAGAACTCTCACACTCAAACCGGGTGTATCACTACTTGGAGAAGGAAGCGACTCCTCATTTCAGGAGATAGTCACAATCCCTGTGACGAGACTCCTGTGGACCGGACTTGTGGGTGGAACAATTGTTCAGACGGATGCCGGCTCACCTTGGACAGGGTCAATCAGAGACTTAGTCATCGACGGCAATTGGACAGCATTGCGCTGTCTGATTCTGACCGCTCCTAACGGCGGCTATTTTGAAAACATAAACATCTATCGTGCCAATGATCTCTCGAACGGAACTAAGGCGCAAGGCTTACTCGTCACAACGTCGCAGACGATTAACGGTAATGCAGTTCTAAACACCTTCAATCGGGTTTTCGTAGGCTGGACACGAGGCATCGGCGTGGAACTCTCCGGCACACCTCCTTTGGGCTCGCAAGCTGAAAAACCCGTGACGCTAAATCTTTTCCAGAACTGCCGATTCGCGGGAGCATCAGTTTCACTCAGGATAACGCAGTGGGCAGACACGAACACCATCGTCGGTGGGAGAATAGAGATAAATGAACCAAACGGCATTGGGGTGCTGCTGGGTGACCCGTCTCTAACCTCTGATTCTGGAGTGGGCCAAAATTTCTTCTACGGCACTCCAATTGATTCATCGGGAACCAGCACGACAGGTATCCAAGCCAACTTCAATCGTCAATACAACTACTTCTACCATTGTCCTTTCGGAGGTAGCTGGGGAAGCAACAAGGTTGTTTGGACCAATGATTCCAAACTCAAACTCGTTGACTGTCCTAGTTTTGTAGATAATGGTTCGTGGTCATTTCCCTGAAACTCCTTCCACACTCCAGTTGTGAGATTTGATTCATGGTATGCAGCAAGTTCCTCTCATTTCTGGTAATTTTGTTGGCGTTCTCGATGTTCCCTCAATCGATTTCCGATTTGAGGGCAGCACCAACTAGGCAGAACCACTCACCTGCGCCATCCGGAGACAAAAGCTTTGGAATTGCATGGAAATCAAAAGCTCCTACCGAGCATGCTCGGCAATTCGAACTGAACATAACCTCTCTCGCCACACCACTAGCCCAGAATGACCCCAGCGTCGCCGATAACCCGCTGGACTCTGGCAACATCATAATCGCCGATATTGAGCATATCGACACTAATTCCGGACCGACAAGCCACATCAAGATTCACTCCTCACTTGACAAGGGAGCAACTTGGCTCACCCGGGAAGCGCCCAACAGTACCACAGGCTACCCATCATACTACTTCGCTTCAGCTTCGTTTGACGGAGGAGGAAATGCGTACATTGCGTACCTGGATTCATGGGGCGAAGTCACGGTTACGAAATCCTCTGACAAAGGTCTGACTTGGTCTAATCCAGCGATCGTAGTGCAACCGTTAGGAAACAATGAAACAGACGACTACCCGAAGATCACTGTCGACAGATGGTCTTCAAGCCCGCAAGTCGGTGCGATATATGTCACATTTACTCGCCTCAACTACACCGCCAATACGCGGTCTATCCTGTTTTCTCGTTCGACAGATACGAGCATGACATGGTCAAAGCCAGTGACAATAAGTTCGCTGCCCGGTGCCGATTGTCCGAACTCACCTACCATCTGCCGAAAGGAACAGGGGCCAATGCCGGCTGTAGGTCCCGACGGCACAATTTACGTAGCGTTCTACGATTCGACATCGGACGGCATACCAGGGCTAAACGGGGTCCCAATTGAAACAGGGGTATTCCAGATAATTCTCAGACAATCAACAGACGGAGGTACAACCTGGTCAGCGCCATCAATTGCTGCAACACTCCCTGAAATCGGACTCTTTCTGCCGCCGAACAATCTATGGGTATGGCCAAGCCAATTTCCAATCATTACGACGGGACCGAACGGCTATGTCTATATTGTGACGACAGCTCGCCCATCAACTACTGGAACATCACGAATCTGTATCTTGAGATCATTCGACCACGGAAAGAGTTGGACCCCATGCGTTACAGTCAATGATGACTCTTCAGGAAGAGGACATTTCTTCCCTTGGATTACGGTTCGAAGAGACAATAGCATTCACGTAATCTTCGGAGATAGGCGCGACGATCCATCCGACCTTAAGTACAATATCTATTACACGTACTCGAATGATTTCGGCACCAGTTACACGACAAATCGTAGACTCACGACGATTGAGTCTGACCCGACCTGGAACTTCGGCGACTATGTCGGTGATTACTTCGGGCTCTCGTCGACAGATCAATTCGTCAACGCTGTTTGGACAGACACAAGAAACGCAGCGATTTCCGGACAGGATATTTTCGCCACATTTGTTGATGCGCCTCTATACTCGATAAGACTGCTTTCAGGGTGGAACCTGATCTCGCTACCGCTTATTCCCGACAATCCGTCTATTACGATCTTGCTTAGTACGCAGATTCAAACAAAGAACGTGGTTGTCGTATGGACATTTTCATCCACCTCAAGATCCTGGTTGGTGTTCATCCCAGACAAGGCTAGCACGTTTACAACCATGAAGGACGGAGCTGGGTATTGGGTCTACATGCAGACTGCTGACACATTGTATCTTGACGGCACCGTTATCGCGCCTGTATCTACCCCGCCATCATATTCTCTAATTCAGGGCTGGAACTTGGTGGGCTTCAAACCGCAACCATCTATTCAGAGTGAGAGTGTCGGTCAGTATTTGTCCAGCATTACAGGCAACTATGACCCAAACAACGTCTGGGCATACGATAACACCTCAGGGGGTTGGATACGAGCGCACGCAGGCTACATGCTAGAACCCGGGCAGGCATTGTGGATCCTAATGACTGCCCCCGCTACGCTTCGACCATGATTCGGCCAGAACAATACCGAGAAAATCGCTTTTGCGTTCGAGAAGTGGCATAATCGATATTGGACCCACCGTTAAGGTCGGAGTGTCGCGCCGCTTGGCGATGTGACTAGGATCCACATTGCCTGGCCCGGCACTACCCAAGTCGATGATGTCGCGCGAATCCATGCGCCACCTGCGTTATCGTATATCCACACATTGTTCTGATCGTAACTTCCAGAAATGCTCATCAGATATTGTCCAATTGTCTCGTTTTGGATTGTGGGCTCAGGTTTGAAGCCGGCCAGATTCCAGCCCGCAGCCAAGGAGTAGCTAGGCGGAGTTGAGGCAGGCGGTATGACATACCCCACAACCGTCATGTTCACCGCGTCATTCACGTACACCCAGTAACCCTTCCCGTCAACCATCGTCTTCAGCGCTCCCGAACTGGGTGGTGTGAAGAAAGACCAAGCAGGCGAAGGCGTAGGAGAATAACACCAAACAATCTTCAGCTCATGCAATTGAATCAACGGATTGAGAAGCTTGTCAATTGAGGTCTGTGCAGGCGCGATGGGGAGGGAGACAAGGTTCCAACCGGCCTGGAATTGCAGCAGGAACCCAGTTAAACCTGAAGAAGCCTGATACATCAAGACACGATTATCATGAACGTCGCTAATCCACAAATCCCCGACTCCATCAAACCCCACGCCAATCGGTAGACTCAGTCCAGTCTGTGTTGTCGCCGCTGCGTTTCCGGTGAAGTCAGCTTGACCAATGACCACGTTCGCCGCCATACCCGTCGCTAAGGCAGGCCCAAACTTCAACACACGAGCATTAGCGCAATCAGCAACCCACATGTTACCGGACGCATCAAACCCTAATCCCCTGGGGTGGTGGAGCCGGTCCGAAGCTGTGCCGGGTACACTGGTAACGAAGTCCGGGTGCCCGATGACCAGAGTCGCCGCCATGCCAGTAGCGAAGGGAGGCTTGAACATCAAAATACGATTATTCACTTCATCAGCGACGCAAAGGTTTCCAGCCGAATCAAAGCCTAAGTCATAAGGCCAATTGAAACCGGTTTGATTCAGGGCACCCCCGCCCCAGCTGAAGCTCTTGTGGCCGATGACGAGACTGGCAGCCATCCCATTGGCAAAAGGAGGCTTGAACATCAAAACACGATTGTTTTCTTGATCGGAGACCCATAGATTGCCAGCCGAGTCGAAAGTTAGAGCAGACGGATTGTCGAACCCGGTCTGTGTTGTTGCCTGACCATTGTGTGTGAAATCGGATTGTCCGATTACTGTATTCGCTGCCATGCCATTGCTGAACGGGGGTTTGAACATCAACACACGATTGTTCAGTGTGTCCGCGACCCACAAGTTTCCGGACGGGTCGAAGGTAATACCATACGGATGATCAAGCCCGGTCTGACTTGTCACTGCACTGGAGTGAGTGAAATCTGTTTGACCTATGACGAAACTGGCCGCCATCCCATTGGCAAAAGGAGGCTTAAACATCAACACACGACTATTTTGAGCGTCCGCGACCCACAAGTTTCCTAGAAAATCAAAACCCAAACGAACCGGATTATACAAACCTGTTTGAGTCGTACTGAAACCGGAACTTACAAAATCCGTCTGGCCGATCACCAAGCTTGCTGGCATGCCTGTTGTAAAGGCGTACGCATGGATCAGTAGACTCAACAAGATTGATGTTGAAATGAAGGCGCAGAGTACATGCTTCCTAACCCGCAAGCCGCCCCTAAGATTCCCTTCAACCATACGCACAATTCCCTCTTTGGATACAGCCTCAGCTAAGCTGACGGAATATGCAGGCCCCCAGAACTTGTAAATTGTGCACGCGAAGAATATACTGTCGCAAATAGTAAATACTCTAGGTACTCCGTCACCTCAATCCAATGCTTGGCTCATGCTTGCCGCCTGGAACCGCCTCTCTACGCGGAAGCAAGTCCTGTACAAGTTGCCTCCGAGTCATCTATCGACCGTAATTATCGGCAATGGGACGCGCGCCCCGCGAGAGTGCTGCTGACATACGATGTCGAAGGTTCGAATCCCCCAGCGTCGCCCCCACAATTGAATTCTGGGTTGTTACCAAACGGTCTTTTTGGCAGTGACAGAATACGTATGACCATGTTTCCATGTTTCCATGTAGGCGTGATTCCATGGAAGTTGTTGGTAAGTCTACTATTACGGGAAAATATCAATTGACGCTCCCGAAATTTGTAAGAGAATTCCTCAGAGCTGACAACGGCGACCTAATAGTGTTCATCAAGGACCACGATACGATTCTGGTAAAACGAGGCACCGTGAAGATCGAGGAATAAACCTCTCAGGCGCTGATGCATGGAGGCCTTCAGGATCCGCTGATTGAATTGCGACAACCACAACTCGGCAGAGAGTTCAACGATGCCTTGGTCGAATCCATAGACGAGACCATAACTGATCTGCTTAGCCAAGCCGTGGTTGATGCGCTATACGCTCATCTACAAACATTTCACTATATTTCGAGGGATGAGATCCCTCACAGACTTGACACTCTACTCACTACTCTGGAGAAGATTTTTGGCGTTCGCAGTTCGCAGACCATAACAAAGGCCATCGCCAGAAGATTCTACCTCAAATTGGGGCTCGAGTTCACAGACAATCCGAGTCGCACTCTGCTCGAATATGTTGACGAGGCGAAGATGAAGCTGCAGAACTCATCATCCAAGTGGCTGGGTACATGTGTTGATTGAGAAAACGACGAGAAAAATGACGAAAAGAAACCTAACCAAGGGCAGGTCGATTAAGTCGCGACCGCTGCTGTTGAATTCTGAACGGAAATACAAGTATCTTTGTGAAGACGGCTCAGCGGTCATGCTGATGCTTGGTCGAGACGGAAAGATAATAGATGCAAACAACGCGCTTCTCGAAATGTCGGGCGCCTCAAGGGATGAAATCCTCGGCAAGAATGTTCTGGACTTCGTTGTCTCTGAGCACAGGAAAAAAGCAGCTGCGCAAATACGGGCCGCATTGATTGACGGAGCAGCCCCACAGCTTGAGGTGGCGTTCCGAAGCAAAGAAGGTTCGACCCGCACCCTATTGCTTCCACCAAAACAACTTGTACTCGAAGAAGGTGGACAACGGAGTATTCTTGTCATGGGGATCGATATCACCGAACGCACACATATGGAGAAAGCACTCCAGGAGAGTGAGGAGAAGTTTCGGGCGATGGTTGAGAATTCGCCCAACATGATCGGTATTTTCCAGGATGGAGTGCTAAAGTACGTCAACAGTACTGGAATCCTCAAGTTAGGTTGGACTTACAAAGAGCTCGCATCGCCTTCTTTTGACCCAATAGAGAACGTCGTGATGCAGAAATCTAGGAGTTTGCTAAAGGAAAACGTTGGTAAGAGGCTGCGTGGCGAAGTCGTCGCTCCTTATGAGATAAGCCTGACCAAGAAGGACGGTTCAGAAGTCCCAGTCTTGGTTAGAGGAGCGAAAATCATCTACAATCAGAAACCAGCGATAGAGTTCGTTTTCGACGATATTACTGAACGCAGGAGGGCCGAGGAGAAACTTCGTCAATCGGTAGAACGCTACCAGTCTCTCTTCGATCGGATGCTGGATGGAACATACCGCAGCACGCACGAGGGCCGATTTGTCGACATCAATCCTGCTTTTGTAAAGATGTTCAGGTATTCGAGCAAGCAGGAAGTCTTGGACATTACGGACATCAAGAAGCAACTGTATTTCTCACCCGAAGAACGCGGAAGCCACATTCTGGACACAGGCCAAGAAGAAGTGGAAGTATACAGGATGCGTCGAAAGGATGGGTCCGAGGTCTGGGTAGAAGACCATGGTCGTTACGTTCACGGCGAACAGGGACACATCATTTACCATGAAGGAATACTCCGCGACGTCACCGAACGTAAACGGTTGCAAGAGGAATTGAGGCAGCATTCGCTGCACTTGGAGGAGTTGGTGGGTGAGAGAACCAAGGAACTACAGGAAAGCGAGGAGAAGTATCGTGAACTGTTTGAAGCCTGCCCAGTATCACTCTGGGAGGAAGACTTCTCCGCCGTGAAAAAATTCCTAGATGAATTGCGACAAAAGGGGGTTTCAGATTTTGGCGCCTACTTCGCCAACCACCCCACAGACATTGCCAAATGCGCTGCACTGGTGAAAATTCTCAACGTGAACGAAGCCACCTTAGATCTCTACAACGCGAAGTCAAAGGTTGAGATTATCGGAGGTTTAAGCGGCGTCTTAACAGAACACTCGAATCGCGCGTTTGTGGGTGAACTCGTTGCGTTGGCTCAAGGCAAGAAGTACTATGAAGCAGAAATCGAAAACACAACTCTGCGCGGCGAAACGAAGCAATGCAACGTGATATGCGCTGTAGTTCCTGGCAACGAGCAATCACTCGCAAAGGTTCTGATCTGCATAGTCGATTTGACTCCCCAGAAAAAGTTGGAGGCACAGCTTGTCAAATCGCAGCGACTCGCCGCGATTGGAGAAACTGCTGCGATGGTGGGCCATGACCTACGTAACCCTCTGCAAGGAATAACCGGAGCCGCCTACAACATACGAAGAAATCTCCGAAACGCACCCGACCCCTCCACGAAAGAGATGCTGGCAGTCATAGACAACGGAGTTCAACACGCAAATGGAATCATCAACGACCTGTTAGAGTTTTCAAGAGAAATGCAGCTCCAACTCGTGCCTACCACACCAAAATCGATCGTAAGACAGACGCTTACGGATGTTAAGATTCCAAACAACATCACAATAGAGGATACGACAGCTGATGCACCAGAAATTCTCGCAGATGAACCCAAGATCAAACGTGTACTTACCAACCTTATTCAGAACGCTATCGACGCAATGCCGGAAGGCGGAAAATTGTCGATCCTGAGTATGAATACGCAGCAAGAGGTGTCGATATCCGTCCGCGACACAGGGTTCGGAATTACCCAAGACATGATGAAGAAAATTTGGACACCACTATACACAACCAAGGCGAAGGGAATTGGGCTGGGACTGCCAATCTGCAGACGCATTATAGAAGCCCATGGTGGCACTATATCCATTGAAAGCACCGTTGGAAAGGGAACAACCTTCACGCTGAAACTCCCAATCCAACACGTCCAGACGGGAGGTGAACCATTATGAGTGAAGACGAAAAAGGCAGAATACTCGTCATAGACGACGATGAAGGAACACGCAAAGTCGTCGCTGAAGCGTTAAAGAGCGAAGGCTACGTAGTAGACACAGCGAGCAATGGCAAGGAAGCCATTGAGAAATCCCAAACCAACTTCTACAACCTCGCGCTCGTAGACATTCGCTTACCAGACATGGAAGGCACAAAACTTCTCACCGCCATGAAGGAAACAACCCCAGAGATGATCAAGATCATTCTCACAGGATACCCTGCATTACAGAATACCATAGACGCAGTAAACAAGGGCGCCCACGGCTATTTGGTCAAACCAATCAACATGGACGAACTCCTTCGAACAATCAAACAGCACATGAAAAAACAAAGCGAAATGGAGGAATATGGCCAGCAAAGGGTAGCTCAATTCGTGGAAACACGTATCAAAGAACTACAAACAGAAGAACTCGACACCCCAAAGGCGACGAAGAAAGACTAACTCCAACGATAATGCTGCGACAGAACGTGCCAGAACGGTTGGGCACTCCAACGATTGAA
Source organism: Bathyarchaeia archaeon (assembly GCA_049513715.1). GTDB lineage: Archaea > Thermoproteota > Bathyarchaeia > 40CM-2-53-6 > 40CM-2-53-6 > FEN-987. The sequence goes on from JBEKVV010000001.1 coordinate 892,253, forward strand.
GTTCACTTCGAAGGGTTCGAATCCCTTCGGGCTCCTAAAATGGTCATTAGTCCCACGAATCGTGGGTTCAAATCCCACCAGCCCCACGACTTCGCGTATATGTACGGGTAATTGGGGTCAAAATCCCATCCCCGCACCAAAATCCCACTCCGCATGTTCCGGACCACAAATCTGATTAAGTGGGATTCCCCGAAATGTATCAGGCATGTTCGCATGATAACAGTTGAGATCGACTCCAAGGGGAGAGTCGTCATTCCCAAGGGTGTCAGAGAACAGAGCGGAATCTCGGCCCCTGGGGAATTGCTCGTAACCGTTGAAGGCGTTGGGAAGATTACTTTGGAGTCTGCTGAGGCCAGTTTGCAGAAGGCGCAGCGTGTGGGGAGGAAGAAGCTTCGGTCTTGGAGTGAAAGTAGGCACGAGGAAGACAGATTGGCTCGTGAACTTGTCCGCGAGGAAGACTCGCAGTGAAACTGCTTGATACAATGGTTCTCGTAAGCGCGATGAATCCGAGCAGCAGATATCACAAGACTGGAATGGCATATCTAGGAGCGCTTCGGGCCTCAGAAGCAACTCGCGTCCCAACATCGACCCTGATCGAATTCGACCTCGTAATGCGAAATAACAAGTACACTGAGGCCGAGATTGCGGACACTTGGGCCGCACTTGTGCCTTTCGTGGAAGGGAAGTTTGTGGCTACCGCCCCCTCCGCCCACTTGATAGCTGCCGGAATGAGGGTGAAGGGGCTGACGTATTTCGACTCGTTGATAACCGCGCTTGCCAAGGAAATGAACGCCATTGTGATAACACGAGACGATGCGATATCGCAGTACGTTGGCACCGAATGGGAGGCAAGTTAGCAGCTTGGGTAGTCACGAATTTACCAGCAGATTGGAGTCAAAATCCCCTGAGCCATCTCTGAGATATGGTGGTAGGGTCGCTGTTCTACGAGACGAAACGGTTGTAGGCTAAGGTCTTAGTGTTGCGCCTGAAGGTGATGTTGCAAGGATCCACATGGCTTCTCCTGGCATACGCATCGTTGTGCTTGTCGCCCGAATCCATGCTCCACTTGTATTATCGTAGATTCACACGTTGTTCTGGTCGTAGCTTCCTGCAATGCTGATCAGGTATTGCGAAACGGTCTCGTTCTGGATTGTGGGTTGAGGTTTGAAACCAACCAGGTTCCATCCTGCGACGAGAGAATTGAAAGCGATATGCGTTCGTTCTAATGGCCTACGGAACACAGCTCAGCAGAACAGTAAATCAACAGTGGGAACATTTCAACGGATATCTGTTCTTGTCGCAGTTTCACATGTCGCCCGCGAGGCGCTATACTCGAGGCTTGGTCGAGTGGGCTATTCTTTGCGGGCTGCATTTGTTGCGAGTTGGAAGTCTGTGGCCCATTTGATGAGTTGGGTCATGTGGTTTTCTGCGTTGAATTTGTAGGCTTGGGCGTTGCCCAGTTTTCTTGTGGTCGACACCCATCGGAGTTCTTGTAGGTGCTTGAGGCAGTTCTTAGCGGTTTTGAATGTCAGTCCGGTGCCTTCTGCTATGATGGAGACCGTGAACTCCGCTGGCTGATTGACGTTTCTGTGATTCAGGCATTCGAATCAGGTGTTTTGAGTCTATCAGACTTCTACTTTACCGGGGACGATTACCGATACCGTTTCGAGATCGAAGCGAAGCAGCGTTTCATCGACCTCATTCGTGAACGGTTCAACGCGGGCGTAGCATGCAAAGGCCGAGTTCTGAAATGGGATACTGTTATCGAGCAGAAGGCCAACGAGATGGGCCGATTTCTATTGGGGAAATCACTGACGCTTGATTTTGCAGAACCCGCTCCGAGGCTAGTGAGGAATGATGACCGAGAAATGCGAGCTAAGATTCTAGCGTTGACATCGTCGCAGGCTAAGAGCCTTGGCCTCGAAAAGAGTACGCTACACTATTTGCGTCTCCACGCGAAGAGACAACGGTTTGAAATTTACGGGAAGACTCACGAAAGACTCGAAGCACACTTACCCTAAGTGATTTCTCCATCGAAGCAATTGTGGTAAGGGAAGCTAAAGAAAGAGACCTCGGCCGTGAGAAAAAGAGGTCTGAAAATTGGTCTCGAAGGATATCAGGGAGCTTTACGGTCTGAGTACTTACTATGCATACTTACAGTACGTATGGTCTGGAAGCCTCGTAATTGTTAATACTGCAAACGTGAGTAACTTCTGCCGCTGAGAAGCTGTTTTCTTGGCTCATCGTGATCTTCGAACGGTTCTCGTCTGTATGCTTGTATTACTGGTCGTAGTCAGCGGCACTCTTTCAGCCACCCCGCTTCCTCTCGTGCATGCCTGTAGCATCTGCAACTTCCTCCTAACCTGGGGTTCACTTGGTACTGGTAACGGCCAATTCCACTATACGCGAGGTGTTGCTGTAGATCGTTCCGGGAACGTGTACGTAACCGACCAGGGCAATAGTCGTGTTGAGAAGTTCACTAGCACGGGCATATACATAACCCAGTTGAGTGGGTCTAGTCCCAACCAGCTCAGCTATCCGAGTGGTGTTGCTGTGGACGCTTCCGGGAACGTGTACGTAACCGACACAGGCAATAACCGTGTTGAAAAGTTCACGAGCACAGGCACATTCATAACCAATTGGGGCTCATCCGGTTCGGGTAACAGCGAATTCGCGTCTCCGGGGCCTTATGGGGTTGCTGTTGACAATTCCGGTAACGTCTACGTGGTCGACCGTGGCAATAATCGTATCGAGAAATTCAGTAGCACAGGCACATTCACCACCACTTGGGGTCACTCTGGGAACCAGAATGGTAACTTCACCAATCCGTATGGTGTTGCTGTTGACAGTTCCGGGAACGTGTACGTAACCGACACAGGCAATAACCGTGTTGAAAAGTTCACGAGCACAGGTGCATTCATACTCGCTTGGGGTTCTACTGGTTCTGGCAACGGTGAATTCGACGTTCCAGTCTACGTTGCTTCTGACCCATACGGGAACGTGTACGTAGCTGACTATAGCAATGGTCGGGTTCAGAAGTTCACTGGCACAGGCACCTACCTATCCCAGTGGGGTTCACCTGGTTCTGGTAACGGCGAGTTCAACGGTCCGTATGGTGTTGCTGCGGATAGCTTCGGCAACGTGTACGTAACTGACCAAGACAATGATCGTGTTGAGTTATTTGGCGACACAACCCTCGCGTCTATACCGCTGGTTGAGGGTTGGAATTTGATTTCGCTTCCAATCGTCCCAGTAAGCACGGCAATAGCGAAGGTTCTTAACGATTTGATTGTCGGCAACAATTTCACAATCGTCTGGTCCTATCAGAGTGGCAAGTGGAGTTCAGCTAGTTTTAGTAACGGCAAGGTTTCCGGCTCGTTAACAACAATGCAGGACGGGTTTGGGTACTGGATATACATGACCCAGCCGAGTAACTTGAAGGTTCTCGGGTACGTGGTTCCGCCCGTTTCCTCGCCGCCGACTTATTCGTTATCGGCGGGATGGAATCTGATCGGATACAAGCCGGAACCCGACCCTACGGCGACTGAAACCGTCTCGACGTACCTTACTAGCATCACGGGAAGTTATGACTCGAATAATGTCTGGGTTTACACTAGCGGTTCATGGGCAAGGAATCCAACAAGCCTCACGCCGGGTGAAGGCATGTGGATTCTGGTAACTTCCTCCGCAACTCTCAGGCCGTAATTCCGCAAAGCCCTATCCACTTTGCCCCAGAGCTTCAGTGTGTGTGGGTCTAGTGGTGCGCACACACACAGAAAACAATAACGACTGAATGACTACTGGTCTAGTGTGACTTCGAAGTTGTCCCCTATCTTCAGTTCGTGCCATTCTCGGTCAAAGTGTACGTTTCGCATGCTCCTGATCCGCATCAAGTCTCTCGTGCGTTTGCCTTCTTCTTCAAGCTTGAAATCTATGATACCGTCAACTGCGGCTTCCATAGACTTGTAGA
>JBEKVV010000002.1:0-560934 GCA_049513715.1 Bathyarchaeia archaeon
AACTCATGGAATCTGTTGAATGGCCGCTTAAGAAGCCTGAAGTATTCAAGAGAATGGGAATCAATCCGCCGCGTGGAATCCTGCTCTACGGACCACCTGGTTCCGGTAAGACGCTGCTAGCACGAGCAGTAGCAACAGAAAGCGAGGCCAATTTCATTTCAATAAAAGGTCCAGAAATATTCTCCAAGTGGGTTGGAGAGTCAGAGAAGGCTATCCGCGAAGTCTTTCGAAAAGGAAGAACCGCAGCTCCCGCAATAATATTCTTCGATGAATTGGATGCCATAGTGCCGAGACGCGGGTTGGGATACGCTGATTCTGGAGCCAGCGAACGGGTGATAAGTCAGCTCCTGACTGAAATCGACGGCATAGAAACATTGCAGAACGTTCTCGTAATCGCAGCCACCAATCGACCGGACATGCTAGATCCAGCAGTGATGAGACCTGGAAGATTCGATAGACTGATCTACGTGCCCTCGCCAGACTTCGACTCACTCAAAGAGATCTTCAAGATTCACGCAGGCTCAATGCCCCTCTCTAAAGACGTGTCATTGGACGAACTCGCAAGGAAAGCACAAGGCTATTCAGGCGCAGACATCGAAGCAATCTGCAGAGAAGCGGCCATGAACGCTTTACGAGAAGACGTAGATGCCACAGAGGTCTCAAGGCGAGACTTTGATGAAGCAATGGAACGAGTTGGTCCTAGCATAGCCCCAGAAGACGATGCATGGTACCAGAAATTCTCCAAGAGACTCAGAAGAGAAAGAGCCGCAGTACGTACGCCGGTAGCCTAGGCCAAGTGATTGCTCGTTGGAAAAAGTATGGGGGCCACGACCATTACAACTCTCTGTCATTGGCGTCATCGGACGAAAGGGTCCGTTCACCGATGACGAACTATTAAGGGAGCTGAGGAATGGCAAAGAGGACATGAGCTTTCGCGAACAGAGTTCTCCATTACGCCAATCAGGAAGAGTTCAGGAGGTGCCTGGTAGAGGCTTTCGAACAGGGAGATGAGTGGAGGAAAGCTAGAGAAGCGGCGAAGAGATGCAGCGAAGAGCGTGAAAGCGGGAAAATCGCAAGAATGTTTATTGAACTCTTCCAGACCATCTAGTCTTCGTCAATTAGAGCCTTACCAAGGAAGGTTACTGCATTGCAAATCTTCTGCTTACATAACTTTATCTTTCTCGCTCATACTATTTCATAACGCGGGAACTAAGAAACCTTTTAGAAACTCCATCAACGTGCAGACATTGTAGTACCGAGGTTCCTGAATTGAAAGTCTATGCCTAGTAGATGTTACCTTTGAAGATTGGTATGATGGGCGCTTGGAACCTTGATGCAGGTTCCTCCGTTCACGCCGAGCTGATAGGAAGAGAATGGGTTAGAAAAGGACATGATCTCCGGCTCTATTCCTATCGTCAATCAGATTTTCATGGAACCACATTCGTGGGAGAGGATGAGAGCTACGTCACCAGGTGTTTCCGAGTCAGTGGATATCTTGATCCTCGACCAATACTGAATTCTGATCATGATATTTTCGTTGTACAGAACCTAGGTATGCTTCCAAGAGACGATTTGAGGAAGATCTTTCACCGCATTAGAAAGAATGCTAGAACCGTGAACATAATACATGAGGCTAAACTTCCCTCCGACCCTTCATTCTACCAGTTTCAATGGGAATCTATAGTCTGCTTCGACCAGAGATACAGGAAGTTTCTTCGCGAGGCCTTCCCAGAAGAGAAAATCCACGTCATACCCTTCCCATGTCACCCCATTGCAAAAGGGAATAAAGCGGAAGCGAGACTAAGACTGGCTCTGCCACTGAATTGTAAAATTTTGCTGGTATTCGGTCAACACGTCGAGAAAGATCTTGAATTGCTGCAGAGCATCTCAACGTTGGGAATACGCTACCCCATCCTACTCCTAGTGGTCAGCATCCATGCACCAAATCGAATAGTGGCCCGCAACATTCAGGTGGATATCAGGAACGAAGCTCCAAACATAGGGAGGCTCTACGACTACTTGCACGCCTCCGACGCTCTTATTCTCAATAGGCAGGTTGAGACGAAAGCAGTCGTTTCGAGCACAGCCCATCAATGCCTTGGTTCAGGCTGCCCAATCATAGCGCTGGACTCACCGTTCTTTAAGAACTTCCATAAGGAGATCCTGAAGTACAGAACAGCGGATGAATTTGAGGCCTGCTTAATTGAGGTCATGGAAAGCGGTAACATGTTGATGAAAACTATCCAAGCAGCGGAAGAGTACGTCAGGAAGAATACGGCTGAGAAGATAGCTGAGAGATACATCGAATTATTCCAGAAACTCTTGGCGCAAAGTTTGACGACACATGAAATGGAAACTAGCACTGTGTAAATGTAACTCTCGTCTGAATCTTTCTCTCTTTCATCACTGGGTCCAACTCCTCGTAGGAGCTGTGAACATATTTCGAAAGCTCTGATTAGAACCGCTTGATCTCTTGTCTATGCTCTAGCCAACTTTTCTGAGATTTCCATCCCATGTGCTCACACGCAAGATACCTACTTGCTGCCGGGAAATATGTGCATGTCCATGCGCCTCTGGATATTGTAAGGCCGTCTCATGTGTGTGCCTCTGTTGGTGCGCACACACAACAAGAGACCTGATGTCTCTAAAGAAGGAAAATAGTAGTCTGAACATGTATCGAGTAGAGAACCACTTAACTGTTAGAGTAGAATGCTGACTCAGGCTAGATACTTTGCTCTTTCATGACGGTAAGGTCGGGTGTTAGCGTGGACACTGTCGAATCTCACAAGAAGTTTGAGAGAAAGACTCGCCTGAACTTTCCATTGGTCAGCGATCACGACAAGTAGATCTCGAGAACCTACGGAGTTCTGAGTGAAGATGGTTCGCACGCGCAGAGAATGACATTCATTATTGACAAAGAAGGCCAAATCGCTCGAGTCTTCACGAACGTCGACATCACAAAACACACGCATGAAGTCGTCGACGCACTCAAGCGACTTACATTTACAAAGCCTGATGGCATCAGGGCATAGTGGGGGCGAAAATTCAAAGAAATGCGCGTTTCTGCGGCAGGCGCCAAACAGTCCTGAACAGTCAGGTCAGCAAATTCGGGGGTAGGTCTAGAACCAAATGTCAATTAGCTGGTATTGATTCCAGGGAGGCAATGCTAGGTGAAAGAGCTTACTGAAGCTTACGAGGATTGAGGCGAATCCTATCATTAGACCGAGGGCCGGTGTGGATTGGGAAGATGATGGGACATTCAACCCAGCGGCAGTCGCTGCAGGGAACACGATTCATCTACTCTACCGAGCTGTGGACGCTAACAGGGTCTCGCGTTTGGGCTATGCACAGTCACAGAACGGAACAGACATATCGTTTCGTTCTGCTCACCCGGTTCTTGAAGGCTCTGCGGATTGGGAGGAGTTCGGATGCGAGGATCCCCGTTTGACCCCCCTCGACGGGACGTACTATGTTACGTACACCGCCTTTTCGCGTCGAGGGCCGCGCATTGCGTTGGCGTCAACGAAAGATTTTATGCATTTTGAGAAGTATGGGCTGGTTGGGCCGGACCGAGATGACAAGGACTGCGTCCTCTTCCCCGAGAGATTGAATGGAAAGGTTGCAATGCTGCACCGACTTGATTCGAAGATTCAGATTGCTTACTTCGACAATCTTGATACAGTCATCGATTCCCAAGAGTTCTGGCGCGAATATGTAGCCCACTTTGATGACTTTGAGATTATTGGACCCAAATATCGTTGGGAAGAATGGAAAGTTGGTGTCGGCCCTCCACCCATCAAAACGGATCGCGGATGGCTCGTGATTTATCATGGCGTGAATGTGCAGCGAATCTACCGTGTAGGGGCACTTCTGCTTGATTTGGACGAACCCGCCAAGATTCTAGCGCGGACTAGGAAGCCCATACTTGAACCCGAAATGGAGTTTGAAAAACGCGGTCTTGTCCCAAACGTTGTCTTCCCAGAAGGAGCAGTTATTCGCGATGGTGATCTTTTGACTTATTACGGTGGAGCTGACAGGGTCTCCTGCGTGGCGAAGGCTCAGATCGACGATTTTCTGGACGAATTGGAAAGAGGCACATAAGGATTATAGTCGAACGTGTCAGGCGACGAACGCCTAATCCTAATCGGCGTCGACGAAAACTACAACACGGAACAATTCTATTCTCCATCAAGGGTTCAGGAACTTCTTGCGTGCTCCGAAAATCGTATTCATATAGGCTTCCTTCACAAAGCGCACCTTAAGTATCACTCAGGTGCGCCCTCTGGCCGAACACAAAACGTTCATCAACATAGAGAACGTGGTCGCGACCGCAACTATCCATCAGAATATTGATTTGAACTCTATCGTACGCGTATTCCCTGGCGTAGAATATAGGCCTGAGCAATTTCCGGGCTTAGTATATCGATTGAAGAAACCGAAGGCCACCACTTTGATCTTTGGTTCAGGTAAAATGGTCTGTACTGGGGCGAAGTCGGAGCGGCAGGCTCGCAAGGCCGTCATGAAAGTTGTAGATGAGCTCAAACGAAACGGAATCGTCATTCTAAGTAAGCCTGAGATTCAGGTTCAAAATATTGTGGCGTCGGTAGGTTTAGGCGGCCATATTGATTTGGAAAAGTCGACCTACTCACTGAAACGCACCATGTATGAGCCTGAACAGTTTCCGGGTCTGATTTATCGAATGGATGATCCAAAGGTTGTAATTCTGGTTTTCAGCAGTGGAAAACTAGTTTGCACCGGAGCGAAGAAGGAGGGGGAAGTTCACCGAGCAGTTACGAAACTGCAAGAGACGCTTGAAGAGAAGAGCCTAATAACATACGAATGAGCGGCTTTGGTTGAGCAGCATTTTGAGGGCGATTTTTCGGCCCGATTTGTTGGCTAGCAATAGTTATTTTATGAGTGGAAATTCGGCACCACACTGAGCCGGTTCTCGTTTCAGATATTTGTTGAATTCCTATTTCCGACGCGTTCTTCGGGGAACTCTAATCTTTTTGAGTTTTCCAAATCGTCGCAGCACGGAGGTCGGGGCCGACTCCATGATGAGTCTTCGTCCTGAGAATTTGACATGTAACATGGCGCCTTTGCCGAACGGGAAGTTTGAGTCCGTTGTCAGTTTTGTAGGGAGATAGATGCGAGGCGACTCGTAGATTCTACCGTCGGGCATCTTCTTCTTGGTTATAATGTAACTGGTCACTGCTTCCCTCATGGTTTGACACTTTCGGGTTCAAACTTAGACGGACAACAATGACGAGTTAACGGATTCTACAATGAACAAGTCAAAATCGCAAGGATTCGACGCCACGCTCACGGCTGGCGGATGCCAATACAACCGCACCCCATGGACACACACATGTCTGGAAGCATGCTGCTCCATTGGAAAGCGGGCTCTGTCTCGTGAACACTAGTCATTGAAAGAGCATGTGCCTGAGGATGAGAAAAGGAAACCGAGAAAGTTGCATACTGCGGTAATGACCGCAACTTCACCAAACAACGCGAGCTGATGCAAAGGTCTCAGCTGATAGCAGCTTTCACGGCACATTGAAACAATGATTCACCTGGTTGTGCGATTCTAGTTGGGCTAAGTACTTTATACCAATCAGCCCAATGGAGCTGTGATTGTGATGACGACAGGTTTTGATGAGTTCGATAACAGAATCCATGACTTAGCTGAACGTGAAGACGAATGTGATGGCCTGTTCGAAGAAATTAAGAATGGCAACGGCGAAAACTCACTGCGCTATTTTGCACTGAGAGATTCCTGCAAAGAGTTGAGAAAAGGAATTTTCAGGAGCGCTATGTCAGCGGGACTAACGCGAGAAAGAATCAAGACGGAGATCGAAAAAGCGAGAAACCATACGACCGCCAATAACGTGAAGCAGACTTAGGAAGAATCAGTAGAATCACCATGGTTTTTCTTGCGGAACTGGTTCAAGCGCTGAAATAGGCTCTCCGTCGTCAGTTAGTGGCTTCATGCCGTGTGTGGTACTCGGGGTGCGAGCATTTGAATTTGAACCGTAGGTTCAGGCGGTTCTTTTTGTGTGTGTGGTCTAGCTGGTGCGGGCAACGGAAATTGAACCAGTCATTTTGTGTGTGTGTGCGCACCACTAGACCCACACACGCGAGGAACCACAAAGAAAGATGTTGTTAAATTCCAAGCCAGCCTACAGACTAGATTCAATCCATGTTCAGGTATGCTAACGTTACGGTGATGGTGTCAGATCTCGAACGTGCCGTTCAGTTCTACACACGGACTCTTGGCTTGTCATTGAAGAATCGTTATGGGAATGAGTTTGCGGAAGTTGAAGCTCCCGGATTGACGATTGGATTACACCCTTCAATTGAACATGGCCCTAGCCCTGGCAGGTCGGAAAGCCTTTCGATCGGGCTAGGCGTTGAAGACCTCGACAAGGCGATGAATGAGCTGAGAAATAGAGGAGTACAATTCTTGCCTAATGTAATTGAGGACGGTGCGCTTCGAATCGCTTACTTCACAGACCCTGATAATAACCCACTTTATCTTGCTCAGATGCGACAGTGGCCCAGCCAAATTGCTACTGTGACGATAACGGCTGCAAAGACTGTTCTGATCAGCAAGCCGATGAACAGTAGATTAATAATTGTGTGGTAATCTGTGCAGTTTGTGATGGTACATGTTTCTTAATATGCTAATGTTCTACGTGCCTTACCTGGCGTTACTACTCCGAGTGGTTGTAGGAGCATCAATCGTAATGCACGGGTACCCGAAGCTGAAAAATCCCCAAGCGACTCTCAAATGGACCGGGGGTCTCGGTGTTCCGGCAGCCGCTACGGTTGCTGTAATCGTGCTTGAATTCTTTGGAGGAATAGCACTCATTCTCGGGTTCCTAGTCCCAATAGTAGCCTTCTTCATCGCCCTAGAGATGATTGGAACCATCGCATTGAAGAAGACTAAGATGAATGCGCCTTATCTTATCGGGGATAATGCAGCAGCATACGAACCTGATGTGCTATACCTTCTGCTTGCAGTGACGATGATCGTTCTCGGCGCAGGCGCCTTCTCGTTGAGTGCCCCATTAGGAATATGAGTAGTGAAGGACACTAAGCCTGACGAGTTGATAATTGACCCAACGTTCTCAGCTGACAGACAAAGTGAGGAAGGCTGAGGACCGGTGGGAGTGTTAGCTACCTTGCACATTCACAATCACCTAGTGATGTCCGCTTTCAACTTCGGCGATTAAAAGTTAAAAACTTCTTGGTAACTGCACCCGTCTCGGTACGCCTGTGGTTATGCTTTCAAATCCAGTGAACGGCTTGGCTACTGTGATGCCCTGAGAGGTGATCTTGAACTCCCTCAGCGCTTTGTCATGATCGCTTCCTCTAAGCTTCAACACGACCAACGCTTTCCGCATGGTAGACTCGATCTCTACCAGTCTCAGGAGAATGATGCAGTCTGCAACTCGACTGAGCCCCACATTGGTTAACAGGCTTTGGCCAATGATTCCCGGCGCTTCCCAGGTGCACAGCGAACTAATCTGCTTGGTTTTGAAATAGTTGAGGAGTCGGTAAGCTTCCTTTCTGACCTCCTTCTCTTCAATGTACATTCCAAGATTGCTGAGCGAGTCAATCACGATCCTTCGAGGCTTAACTTGCCTGATGGGCTCATCAAGGAAGTGCTTGGTCCCATGGCTTTCAAGGAGAAGCTCTGGTGAAGTACAGATTAGCCTGAGTTTGTTCTCCTGTTCCAGCCGCCTCAAATCCCATCCAAAATTCTTCGCGTCTCGGTAGATTTGGTTGGGCATTTGTTCGAAGGTTACAAAGATTCCGTTCTCCCCGAACCGGGTTGCACCATTCACGAGATACTGCAAGCCAAGAGTCGTCTTCCCAGTCCCAGCACCTCCCGCAACGATTACTGTGTCGCCTGCAACGAAGCCACCGCAGAGCATTTTGTCGAGTTGAGTTACTCCAGTCCTTACGCGGTCCACCACGATCAGTCTGCCCTCCTTTTGAGCTGATTCGAAATGATTTCTTGAATCTGGTTGTCCCTATTCGTGTCGAAAGAAAGTACATCCAACTTACCGAACCTTTGCTTTACCAGAACGCCGAGATCAACCAAGTCTTTCACATCCGCCTCTATCTCACTAGCAGTTCTTCCAATCCTCCGGGCCACGCCCTCGATAGTATCAGTTAGCCCTGGATTGTTGTGAAAGAGTATCAAAAGATCCGCCTTGGTATCTGAGGAAAGTAACTTGCTATATATTTCATCCAATTTACCCTTGCTCCTTCAGCAGTATTTTCTTTACATTCTCAATGCATTCAGCAAACGAAGAATTTTGCTTCTGATCCAAACTCAAACCCAACTTCGCGCATAATCTTCGAACAATCGCCCTCCCCAAAACGCCCCCACCAACACCGAACGACCCGTTAAGTGCTGAAGAGAGCTCTTTCACGTGTGACGGAATATCTTCCCTTGACAGCCCAAGATAGGCAGAGCAATGACGATCGAAAGCCTCAGCAACATTCTTACCCAGAACCGCGGCTATGGTTTCCTCAACCGATTCAACAAGTGTTCTATTGAAACGCATCTCCAAGCTCGGTGCGTCAGTCTCATTACGGGTTAAAGAGGGCTACCAGCAGTTTAGTGTAGTCAACCGTCCCTCATACACTTTCTGCATCACAAAGTGGGAATATTCGAAATAAGCGAAATATGAAAAAAGGAGATGGCTTGGGAACAAGACAGAAAGAAAGCGTATCACTGAAGCTATTCTTTCTATTCATCCATCGATTCGAGTTGTGGTTCTGAGCACCGTTTTTGTCCTTGTGGTAGAGTGTGGGTCTAGTGGTGCGGGCACCGTAATTTGAACCGTGGTTTTCGTGTGTGTGGGTCAGCTGGTGCGGGCAAGCAAATTTGAACCGGCTTATATGTACCGGTAAATTGGGGTTGAAATCCCCTTACCCCATCTCTGAACTAGCAGATTATGTGGGTTCGAACGAGGGTGTAAAGCGGACTCCCCGCACCATGTTTTCGCGTATAACATATGCTAGACGTAATTTTCATGGGACGACGCGTGCTTGGGTGTGCGTTTCAACATGTGGTGTGGTTTTGTGGGGAAAACACGTTACCGATCCCTAATCGTGTTGGAGAACTGTGTTATCACAAACAGCTGCACAAATGTAAGACAAGTGTAGGTAATATTAGGGTTCGTCTATACGGGCCTACGGTGCAGAATCCGGATTTGATTAGCCCGCAGACTGCAGTCCTAACATGCAATTCATAGCGCTGATACCTGTTCGAGCTTAATAGAATACCCAGTTATGATAGCCTATGCCAAAACTGGACGAGCCCGCTCCAGACTTCTTAGCAGACTCAAACAAGGGGGAGATCACTCTCGCAGCTTATCGAGGCAAATGGGTTGTTCTATTTGCATACCCAGCTGACTTCACACCTATCTGCGAAATGGACCTCCTCGGTTTCGCGAGGAACAAATCCGTCTTTGATAGCCTAGGAGTCCAGTTCATCGGATGGAGTGTTGACACTGTTGCGTCACACTTAAGATGGATTGAGGAGGTGAAGGAAAAGACTGGTGTGGAAATAAACTACCCATTGATAGCTGATCCTGACAGGAAATTAGCTACGACATACGAAATACTCCACCAAGAGAAAGATGTGGCAAACCGTGGAATATTCATCATTGACCCGGAGGGTATTCTGAAGTTCAGCGCAACCTATGCGTTAGATGTTGGAAGAAGCGTCAAAGAAGTTGAAAGAATTATCAAGGTTCTTCAGAGAGCTAGGGAACTGCGGCATCTTGAGGACTTTGAACGCGCCTCGGAGCTGAGCAGATATGAAGCGTCAATCAAGGTAGATGAAATCCATACGGATCCTCTTGAAGAAGCCAAGAGGATCATTAGCGAAGCGGAAGGGGAAAGAGTCACACTTCGTCTCCTAGGGGGATTGGCTATTCGGCTACACTGCCACGGAAAGCACTCGGGTCACTTGCGAAATTATAATGATATAGACCTCTTTGGATTCGCAGAACAACGTGAGGAAATCGAGTTGTTCTTCGCGAAGCATGAATACTCCCCAAACGCGTCGTTCAACATGAACTCCGTAATGCTGGGTAGGTTACAATTCGTCAGTGCCAAGCATGCGAAGAGCGTCGATGTATTTCTAGACAAGCTCCGTATGCAGCATACTTTGGACTTTAGCCAGCGTATCCGATTAGACGATGTAACGATCCCGATAACCGACCTTCTCTTGGCCAAGCTTCAGATGGAAGGTAAAATCGAGGCCAGGGATGCCAAAGACATAGTGGCTATTCTTGAAGATCATGAGCTCGGACACGATGATGCCAAGGAAATCCTGAACTTAGATTACTTGGCGCATCTGTGCTCTCAGGATTGGGGTTTGTACAAAACCGTTACAGCGAGTTTGGAGAAGATCCGGCGAGTCATTGAGTCTGATGTTTCAGTTCAATGTGTCGGTATGGAGGCTGCGGAGTTAATGCGGAAAGTTGATGCTATTCGTGATTCACTAACTTCACGGCGGAAGGGGCTTAGATGGAGAGTTAGAAGCCTGTTGGGTGAGAGAGTGAAGTGGTACACGGTCGTTGAGGTGGACGAGGAAGAAGTCTGATAGCACCTGCTCGAAGTTGCGCAAAGGCAGGAGAGGCCACATACACTGAATACGTCGCTGCTATGCATCGCAAACCGGTCATCTAGCGAGCTGCCCTTAGATTAGTGCGAGCATTTTCGCTGAAGATCGCGTCATCGATCGCGTCTAGGATCTTGCCATTTAACTTGTAGATATTTGAAAGTCGTAGGAAAATACGAATATGAAGAGTTTCATTGTCTGTGCTACCCAATAGCGCGGCTGCCCTTAACGATGGCCTATGACCGAGTTCACTCGTTGACTCATTATCCCCTAGATACAAGGCTTCCAAGGCAATCATCGCATCTTCAGAATCCGTTTCACTCATGCACGCATTGAAGCGGCGGGTTGGCACATTCACGCATTGCATCTGGCCAGATCGGGTTGCGGGGCTGGTGAATTCTGAATTCTGGGTTCTGAATTGCGCCACCAATGGCGGGTTCGTCTCTACATTGCACGCCAGGTTGCTGTGAATCTCGGTGCTATCGGAGGAGTATTTTTGGCGGATGAGGAATCGGAATGAACAGAAGGGAGAACTAGATTCGATACGTCATCATATTTACTGTTCTTATCACGAATTTATAAGCGCAGCTCGAGTGATTTATCATCGGTCAACTAACGATGTCGTTTATCTTTCACTCACCAACCCGAATCAGCTTTGGCGTCGGATCATCAAAGAAAGTAGGTGACGAAATCAGGAACGCGAATGCAACCAAAGCACTGGTTGTAACGGACCCAGGAATTGTGAAAGCAGGCATAGCAGACGAAGTCATGACCTTGATCAAAAATAGCGGTGTCGAGGCACATCTCTTCGACCAAGTTCAGCCAAACCCGCGAGACACAGACTGTATCAAGGGCGCTGACTTTGCAAGAGAAAAGAAAGTGCAGATCATAGTAGGCCTTGGAGGAGGCAGCCCCATGGACACCGCGAAGTGCATCGGAGTCCTGATGACCCACGAAGGAACTCCGGTTGATTGGGACGCCAACAAACGGCTACTGGAAAGAAACATCACACCACTCATCTGCATCCCGACCACAAGTGGCACCGGTAGCGAGGTAACGAACTGGTCCGTAATCACCGACACGAAGCGCAAATTCAAGATGAGCATAGGTGGCAACTCCAAGATCGCCCCCTTCCTTGCATTAATCGACCCAGCCCTCACTGTGAAGATGCCGACAATAGTTACAGGATCCACTGGGATGGACGCATTGGTTCACGCGATAGAAGCTTACACTTGCCGTGTCTCTAACCCAATTTCGGACGCCCTCGCACTCCGTGCAATCCAGTTAATCGCACACAGCCTCCTCACCGCTGTCAGGAACGGCGGTGACATGCAAGCACGAACTGACATGATGCTTGCCAGTACTCTCGCCGGTATGGCCTTCAATAGTGCAGATGTTGCATCGGTTCACTCAATGGCAGAAGCGGTTGGCGGAATATTCGATACGCCCCACGGCATAGCCAACTCCATGTTCTTGCCGATCATATTCGAAACTAACATCCCGTCGAACCCGGCTAAACATGCTCAAGTAGCTGAACTGTTAGGTGTCAAGAGAGGATCCCGATCAGACCTCGAGGTTGCCAAGGAAGGAGCTTCGAAGCTCAAGCAACTCGCTAAAGATGTGAAAACACCAACACTCAGAGAATTGAAAGTCGATAAAAAGGATCTTCCCACCTTGGCCAGTTATGCTGCTGAGAACGTCGCTACCAAAAGCAACGCGGTTCCCCTTACTCAAGCGGACTATCTGCGACTCTTTGAGAAATGCTTTGCAGAATGACGGCAGTTCGACCGAACTACAGTAACTTGTTGAAAAGGGTTGATAGATTCTGTTGTTGAATGAGGAGCTCACTTGAATGGAGTACTCCATACTTTTCGTTACGGACCTTCACGGCTCCGATGTATGTCTGAAGAAGGCGGTGAATGGAGCGAAGGCGTACAAGGCAAATGCTCTGATAATTGGCGGGGACATAACTGGCAAGTTCGTTGTCCCAGTCATTAAGGGACCGAATGGGTTTACTGCGGAATTCCAAGGGACCAAGTACGCAGCCAAAACAGAAGAAGAACTGCAGAGAGTCTACAAAATCATGGCAGACTCTGGACAATACCCCTACATGACCAGTGATGAGGAATTCGAAGACGCTAGAGTCAGCAAGGAAAAGACCGAGGCAATATTCACTAACCTTGTGATTGAGCGACTCAAAGAATGGTTGAAAATCATAGAGGAACGAATGAAGAACACTGGAATAGGCGTGTTCATAACGGGTGGAAATGATGACTTCTATACGATCTCCGAAATTCTCAGAAGCAGTGAAGCTGTCACTAACCCTGAAGACCGAGTCGTTGAGGTAGGGGGACATGAAATGATCAGCTCAGGTTATAGCAACATGACTCCGTGGAAGTGCCCCCGAGATATACCCGAGGAGGAGCTTGCAAAGAAGCTCGAAGAGATGGCAGGCCAAGTGAAGGACCCTAAGAAATCCATCTTCAACATTCACGTCCCCCCATACGATACTCCAATCGACCTGGCCCCTGACCTCGATGCAACACTCAGACCCAAGATGTCAGGAGCCGAAGGTGGGTTCAAGATGGTTCACGTTGGGAGCACCGCGGTGAGGGGAATCATAGAAAAGTACCAACCTCTGGTTGGCCTACACGGCCACATACATGAATCCAGAGCGGCTGTTAAGATCGGCAAAACCACTTGCCTCAACCCTGGCAGCGAATATGGCGAAGGAATTCTCCGCGGTGTCCTTCTCAATCTATCCCCTGACAAAGTCGTCAACTATTCATTCTTCGCAGGGTAAGTGACATCATGTGAAAGCCGCAGACAACGCATTCGTGGGAGAGGCATTACGAATAGTCGAAAGCGCAGAGAAACAAGGAATCAAACTCAGAATAATGGGAGCAATTGCGATTCGCCTCCATGCTACCCGTATGCTTGAACAGAGTCAGACTCTGAAAAGAGATATTACGGACATAGATTTTGTTGGGTACAGCAAACAGAAAAGCAAAATCGAGGACCTGATAATACAAGCAGGATACGACGAACTCAGAGCCATGCTCACTCCAGGGCTCCTACTTAATCGAATGATCTTCATCAGCAAAGACCCAGGCAAACACATCGACGTCTTCCTCGATCAGCTGCAGATGTGCCACACGGTCGATTTCAAGGACTGCCTAGATCTCGACTACCCAACCATATCTTTAGCCCATCTTCTTCTTCAAAAGATGCAGATCGTGAGAATCAACGAGAAGGACATCAAAGATACGCTCGCGCTACTTCTCGAACATGAGATGGGGAAGAGTGACAAAGAGACGATAGACGTTGAACTAATCACTAAGACGCTATCGGAAGACTGGGGCTTCTACTACACCGTAACCACAAACCTAGGGAAAGTAAGAACATTCATGGACACATACAAGCTAACAGAAGAAGACAGAGCGGTGATCAACAAGAAACTCGACACTTTGATCAGCGCAATAGAAAACCAACCGAAAAGTCTGCGATGGAAGTTGAGAGCGAAGGTTGGCACGAAACAGAAATGGTACAATGAAGTCGAGGAAGTGGAAAGAGCAACCCATCTGACGGAAAACGGCAACAACAACTCCGGTGACGTTCCAGCCAATTGAATGACGAACCATCAGCTCGCAACGACTTCACATTAGGCCCGAAACCGAATGTGCAAGATCTCCTAGCCCTGATCACGACGGCAGACGCGTACCGCAACTTCATTTTCGGTAACCTTGAAGAATTTCACAAAGATATAACCGCCAAGAAATTCGGAACAGATATTTTGACTGCCTGGGATGAAACCTATCAGTCCCTAAAGCGACTCGAAGCTGCGGGAAGATCAATCCCGGGCCTAGAAACGATCTGGAAGATGCGGTCCACGTCCCTCGTAGGGGCGATGATGCTGGTAGTCCTAACTATGGTGTCCATCATGACGCGGTTGAATGTTTGGCTTTTCTATGGGTCCTTCTACGGAGCACTGATAATGCTGGCTGTTTCGGGTGCCTCAAGCTATCTCTCGAGTAGACGAATCAACGCTTACGTACGGAGACAAAGCGGGAGACATGGAGCCGACATGAAAACCATTAAGGCCTTTATTCAGAAGTTGTTGAATTCACTGTCGCGTTATTTTCACGTTACAAAGGCCAATGCTGCAAAGTATCCTCTTGACCTCTACAATGTTGACTACAGGCGAATACACATTATGAAAAGCCCGGGGTTCCGCAGAACATACGAAGTCATCATCGAGACCTGATTAGATACCTGGCAAACAGAGAGCTGAAGCGACTCCCTTTTCGCGCAGAATCAATTAGCTTCTAACAGGTTTTTCGTGGACTTGGCATATAGACGATTTTGGAAGTATATTCTTCAACTTAAGGAGCGAACTCTATATTGGAAACTCTCAAATGCACATTGGGTCGCAAAACACAGATTCGTAGACCTTCCTTGGCAACGGACTCGAAGGTATTCGTTAGAACCGCTTCAGGACTTGTCCGAACCATTAGCCCGTGGGGAGCCTTGGGTATGGCATTCGTGATGCCAGGTATCCTGAACCCTGCTTACCTGGGTGAATGGGGCGCAGGTCTGTACCCGAACTCATACGAGCCTGCCTCCGTGGGCGCGCTTGTTGTGCTTCTCCCAGTCATGGCCGTGTTCTACCTGTTCTCGGTTGCGATGCCACGTTCCGGAGGAGACTACATCTACGTCTCCAGGACACTAACGCCTGTTCTTGGGCTTGTAACCAGCTGGACCTTCTCGGTGGTCTTTTGGAGTTGGGCAGGCTTTCAAGGCGTGGTCACTTTCATTTATGGTCCGGCGGTCGACTTCATCGCACGAGGCCAAATGACCGGCGATCAAGGACTCATCAACTTGGGCCTTCTAATCTACAACAATCCGTGGGTCCTTTGGATTCTAGCGACGCTGCATACTCTGGTCATGGGGCTCATAGCGTGGAGGGGAACTAAGGCAAGCGTAATGACAATGTACGTTGTTTGGGCCGCCTCAACAATCGGACTCATCGCGATGGCCATATCATGGATGGGTATGCCCTCGCTTGATTTCTTCAAGGCCAATATGCTCAGAATGACCGGTGTTGATTACAACTCGATAATTACGACTGCCCGACAAAATGGTTGGACTGGGGGATACTATGCCCTGCCCACTATCTACGCCGGAGTTACCTACGTCATGCTCAACACTCTTGGCAACCAGGGAGTAGCCACAGTCGCTGGCGAAGTTAAGGAAGTTAAGAAAGCCACCTTCTTTGCACTGTTCGGTTCACTTGGATTGATGGCCCTCTACTGGCTCCCTCAGTACCTCTTCCTATTCGAGATTGGAGGACGTGATTTCACTAGCGCATCCGCGTACCTCTTCCAGATCGGAAAGAACCCATTCATCATAGAACCCGTATGGACCTACATGACTGCGATTGCATCGAACAACCCACTCCTAACCACGATTTACACGTACACATACGCAATGGCTAGCTGGGCAATCGGTTTCGGTGGCCTATACTTCAGCACAAGGGCAGTCTTCGCTTGGGGATTTGATAGGGTCTTTCCTGAGTTCGTGAACAAGGTCAACAAGAGAGGAGTCCCGGTGGGAGCCATAGCCGTGGCCACATTCGGTGCGTGGGTGTGGACTACACTCAACGTGTGGTTCCCGCAGTACATTAGGCTCATCGGATACACGACCTGCGTCTGGGCAATAGCTTGGGTTATCTTGGGAATTGCCGCGATTGCGTTCCCTTACCGCAGAAAGGAAGTCTTCCAAAAGTCCCCCGACGTAGTTCGAAGAAAAGTGCTCGGGTTACCTGTCATCGTCCACATGGGCTGGATGACCGTAGTTGTCGGAGGATTTATCGCATATGCAACCTTCCTCCCCGCAATAACTGGAACAAATGTGTGGTATTCATTTACACCATTCTTGACAACGGTGCTCACGCTAATGCTCATACCCGTTGTGATATTCTACGGCTACTACCTCTACCGAACACGAGTCGGCAAAGTGAGAATGGACATACAATTCAAGGAAATTCCACCCGACTGAGCTTATGGACGGAACTTTCCCTGAATTGTTCCCATACCTTTTCTTCACGCGCACCCGTGGATGATTGGTCAGTGAGTATGCAGTGAAGAGTATGAACGTCAAAGGCAAAGTAGCTCTCATAACCGGAGTTGCAGGACCTGCAGGGATTGGCTTCGCATCGGCCAAAAGACTGGGTCAGGAAGGAGCAATCCTTGCAATTGCCGATGTATCGAACGAGGTCGATGAACGAGCAAGAGAACTACGGGCACTTGGAGCCCAAGTCACACCTTTCAAGTTGGACATCACGAAACTGAGCGAGGTCACTGCGATGGTTGAGAGCTTGCTCAAGGAACGGGGAAGAATCGACATACTCGCAAACATAGCAGGTTTAGGACCGAGGGGAAAATCATTCAGCCTCGGCAAGCTTTTCGTTGACATGACAGAGGAAGAGTGGGACAACCAAATTGCAGTGAATCTGAAGACGACTTTCAACTGCATCAAAGCCGTTCTTCCAACCATGATAAGGCAGAGGTACGGAAGAATCGTCAACATGTCCTCCGTAACCGGAACGAATGTATCCGACCCCGCGGCCGCAGCTTACTCAGCAGCCAAGGCAGCTATTTCCGGTTTAACGAAAGCCCTGGCGCTCGAAGTCACTGGATATGGAATAACAGTGAACGCCATTTGCCCAGGCTGGATAGACACAGGACGAGAACTGGAAAGGAAAGCCGGACTTGCCAGCCCAATGAAACGTGCAGGAAAACCAGACGAAGTAGCCAACTTAGTACTGTTTCTGGCATCGGACGAATCATCGTACATGAGCGGACACGAAATAGTCGTAGACGGCGCTAACACTCTGCAGGAATACAAGGGCGAAGGAGAACTCGTCTTCTAGTGTAGGCACGTTACAGTCGTTAACGCTGAGACTTCGAAGAGAGTATCGATAAGCAATTCCGACACAAGAAAGAGGAAAGGAGGTACTTCGCTGGTCAAACTCCCAATTCTTTATCGTCCACGCACATCCTCAATCTCCAAGCCCAATCAATGCGTCAGGTCTGGTTCGCCTCACGACGCGTAACAACCAGTCAAATGCACCAAACTCAGAGATGCCATGATGCCCTTTCGCGAAATGCAGATCACTCACGACTAGAATGGTCAATATAGACAGTCACAGGCACTGATGCAAAGGGGTAATTTTCTCCCCACTTTTGCCACACGGAGTGTTACAACAGCTAAGCATAGTGTGATTCCCGCGATGATCGCTGGGGTTTGCCATTCAGGGATGCTTGTGAATTGTTGGCTTTCAACTAGAAGAGACCACGATGTCACAAGGGTAGATCTGTCGGCTCCGGGGACTGTCAATTGGAATGGTTGCCGGTTGGCGAGGGGTATGGTAGCTGGGTCCGTCGAAGTCATGCCCACGTAGACGACATTCCCGTCGGCGCCGTAGAACGTGCCCACGACTTTCGTGTAATCGCTTTCTGTGTTGCCGTTGTTCTGCACAAAGCCAGTGAGCACTATTGAGCCGTAGATGTCTCTCGTGGCATTAACCGCGTAAGCGTTCAACGCGAAGGTCACGGGCTGGGACTCGTGGAATTCCAGGCTGAGCGTGTAGCTACTTACAGCCCCTGAATTAGCCGCATTATCTTCCATCACATTAAAGCCAGCAGCCTCGCCTGGTGACAGGTTGTTGAGGAAAGTGTAGGCTGCAGGAAAGTCGATTATGCTTCCGTTTTGGGCTCGCAGCGTCGCCGAAATTCTGATCTGGGTGAGCCATACGTTGCCCGTGTTCAAGACTTCACCAACGACGTGCCAATCGCCATTCAGGTCAATGTACGTGGTTTCCTTCTGGAGTTGAGCGTTGATTGTAGCAAACGCTGGACGAAAGAGCCAAGGAGCGCTAATCACGAAAAGAGCAACAATGAACAAAACGGTGGTTTTCTTCAATTCTCGATCCAGCCTTCTCCTACCAGCCATTAGGCTTCATCTTGAATCTTGCGCCTCTCAGGAGTTGTCTGCATGGAAACCTGCAAATGTAAATATGCTGAACCGTTTCCAAACAGTATGGGAATTTGCATTGGAAAATCTCGGCAAGGTTCTGAAGCTCAAAGACGCTGTGTCCTACCAAGAGGGAAGTATTGTAAGCCGCACCTTGATCGATAAGGAAAGTGGCACGGTCACACTTTTCGCGTTTGATGAGGGCCAAGCCCTGAGCGAGCACACGGCCCCGTTCGATGCATTGGTCATAGTTGTTGACGGCGAGGTGGACATCACCATCTCAGGCAATGTGTCCCACCTGAAAGAAGGGGAGATGACGATCCTGCCAGCAAAGAAGCCGCACGCACTCAAAGCGGTGACGCGGTTCAAGATGGCCTTGGTTATGATACGAAGCCAAAAGTAGATAGGCCGAACAATCAGCCATAGAACCTCATGCAAGCCAACTCGAGTTGTCGGTGTCACTGAACGTGAGCGACAACGATATTCCCGGGGGCCTATCCAAGGACCTCTGGCGTGAGGTCGTCAAAGCAATTGAAGATGCCATCCCACTCTACGACAACATAAACGACCTCATTTCATTCGGAAGAGCGCAGAAGGCTAGGATGTACGCAGTACAAAACCTGGCACTAGCGGAGGGAGCGCGCGTTCTGGATGGCGGCATTGGCCCAGGCGCAACCTCAAAGCTCGTGTTATCAACGCTCAATTCGGGCCTATTGGTAGGGTTGGACGGTTCGGTGAGGCAACTCAAGGCCGCGAGGCAGAACTTGGCATACAACTCGAATCAGATGCTTGAGTTCGTTAGGGGGTCGTTTGAGTTCCTCCCGTTTCGGGACGAGTGCTTCGATGGAATCGTGACCTCCTTCGCCTTCAGAGATAGCTTAGACATGTCTAGGTCTATCAGCGAGTATTCGCGCGTATGCGATGGCAAGGGAAGTTTCGCTATCGCGGACATCGCCAAACCCGACAACCAACTGAAGAGGGCTGGAGCGATGTGGTACATGCGTTACATTATGCCCCTAATCGCCAAAGTCGCCGTCCGGGGAAGAATTAGGGGCAACCCGTGGCGAATGATCGTCCCAACCTACATCTCACTGCCAACAACGAAGGTCATCGTATCCATGGTGAAAGAGAAATTCGTGAAAGTCGAACTGAAAGAGTTCCTGTTAGGCGGCGCTATTGTCATAATCGGACGAAAATCTTGAATCAGAAACCTAAAACGAGCACGACGGAAGCATTCTTCCTTGGTGCAAGGGACTTCAAACAACTTGAATGGCCGGGCATACCCACCCTTCAATTGGTGGAATCACCCTACTACTACCTTTCATTCTCAGCGAGGAGGTAGTTGGTCGCCTGCGACCAAGCAGTTGGTCAGGAGCTGCCTGACGCAATCCGAAATAGCGGCATTTCACCCGTGAATAGGCTACATTTCAACGCATAATGGCAGCCAACGGGTAGTTCACCCTTTTCCCCAGAATGACGGGTATTGTCTTCACTGTGAAGCATTCTCCATTGGTGCTCATGGTAAACGTTTTCTGCTGGATTGCATGAATTCATTTTGGTTTGACATGTCTTGGAAATACACTGACGAGTACTACAAGAATAAAGACGCCTAAATCTACTTACCGTTATACTGAGAGTTCGATTACACGTCGAAGCCTTGTTCTCGCATTTCTTCCACCGTTGGAATCTTCACTATCATACGCGGTTCCCCGTCTTTCGTTTTGTACGCCATAACCCAGAGGGCATTGAGATCGACATGTCTGCCGCCTGGTAAGGTGTGGCGTTCTGGAATGTTGACTTCTTTGAAGAATGGTTTCCCGTTGGCATCGAAGTCAATTGCGGGTGTTCCAAACCAGAAGGCTTTCTTGTGTACTCTTTGAACTTCATTCCATACTCGACGGAAATCTTTTCGCTTCTGAGCCTCGACATCGTTCTTAGAGACTTCGAGGCCGCGAGAAGTCTGTAAGAGGACACGTCCTAGTGCCTTGATGTGGTACTTCTTTTCTACATGGTCAACGGCTCCGTAGTCTTTCAACGGATTCATGTTTACGCTGAACCATCGCTCGGATATTTTCGCGGCGGACCTGATTTCCTTCCAGCTTGAGCCCTCTTCATTTTTGTCTAGGTGTTCAAGGATTTTGATTTGATATTCATTTGGCTTGAAGTTGGAAATCGTCTTCTTTTCTTTCATCTTCATTTGTGGCACTTCAGTACAGTTGCTTTACTACAGTACAGTTCTTTACATTACCATTATAAACGCTTTGGAAGTGTATTCAATGCTTGGATAGCCATGGAACAATGGAAATACATTCGCATTACTGAGGAAGTGCACGACAAATTAACTGGCTTAGGGAAGAAAGGCGAATCCTACGACCAAATTCTAAGGCGGGTTCTGCCTGAATGAACATCGCGTATAGTTGCCCGTTCTGCCCCTGGCGTAAGTCCTCGACAACGATTCCGGAAATTCGGGCGCACCTGGAGGAAAACCACCGTTGAGTAAATGCCCAAGTTGCGGAGCGATTCTCGAATTAGTAGTCGGCACCGATTACACGAAAGCGCAAGCCATCTTAGGCACTAAGGCTTCGGGAAGCGATCTCACCAATGAACAGCTAGCCGTTCTGAAGTGGAAACAATCGCAGAAGAGGGAGGCGCTTTCCACCCTACTCGTCACAACGGAGCTGCTTAACATCCCCATAGCCAAACTGCTCTATGAACGTTTGAAGTCATCCTCGAATTTGAGTTGGAAACTAGGAGAAATAACGTACAAACTCAGCAGAACCGACGCCGCGGAATTTCTACAACGCTGGTCACCAATTGCTGCTCGCTGAATGCGTGACCTGCCGAGATAATCCTGGCGAACGGGTTTGCCGCCACGGGCTTGGAATGTGGGCTGTCGTTAGACATGACGACATCACGGGGTTATGGTTCGACCTACACGGCCACATCCACACAAATCATAAGATGGCGATTCTTCCGGCCACGAAATACCAAGTCATCATTCTGCCTTCGCATAAGTCACTCGTGCCAACGGAGATTACTTGATGCTTGAAAATGAAATCGTTGAGTTCTCTCCCGAAAGCCGAGACAGCGCCCTGAAACTACTCAGAGAACCAAACCTATGGAATACGATGGACCAGGAATTAGAGATCGCAATCAAAGAAGACTTGGAAGGACGGCAAGGAACCTTTGCGATTGAACTCACCGCGTTTCTACCTAAGCCCGCTCATCTAATGTTGCTGGGTTCAAGCGCCATCGGCAAAACTTGGCTAGCGAAGCAGACAAGCGCATTCATTCCCGTCGAATATGTGCAAACCCTAGGATCCTCTACGCAGAGGGCTTGGTTCTACTGCGGCGAAGCCATTTACAAACCACATCCCATAATTCCCATGAAACAAGTAATTGACTATTACAAGGTTGATTGGCGAAACAAAGTTGTCATAATTCTTGACAACGTGAGGCCGGAAACAATCAAGGACCTCAAACCGATAATGAGCCATGACGGACCAGTCATCGAACTCCAAACCACCGAACGAACGCAAGGCGGATCATTGAAAACCCGACGCGTGAAAACGCTTGGCTGCCCGGCTTTCGTGAACTGTTCGACTTGGCTTCAATGGGGCGCCGAGCTAACCAGCCGCCATTACTACTTAAGCCCGAAGGATAGTCCGCAGAAGTATGAGGCCGCCGCCAACTATCTCGACCAGGAATTTACGACGGGGCAAGCGCCAACAAGTAAGATAATTCCAATAATTCATGATGCAATACGTTACTTAGTGGGTCAAAACCTCAAAACGGTAATTCACCCCAATGTGATCGGGAAACTGAGAGAACGGTTCACGTGGAAATCAGGCCGCGACGTCCGCGATTATGAACGGGCCGCAACAATCACACAGGCCGTCGCGTGGTTCCATGCCCTACAAAGAGAGCGCACAGAGCAGGGCGACGTAATAGCGGATGAACGAGATCTAGCGATTGTGAACGGCTTCATAGAGCCCCTACTGCGAACAAGCCGGTACGGAACAAGCAACGAAGTGTTAGACTACTATGAACGCGTGCTGAAGCCCCTAGCCGCAAACGGAGATGTTCACCACGCAGACGCCGCCACAAAATATCTCCAAGTCTACGATCGGCCCATAAAACGCGACGAAATTTACCAATACAACACAGTCCTCGAAGGCTTAGGCCGAATCGAACTCATCCAAGACCCGCAAGACAAACGACGCCGCCTCATACGAATAACGGACACGCAAACACAACTATGAGGAATGGAAGTGTGCCAATGAAACAGGAAATAGATGCTAATAGAAAGTGTGTCATTGAAGAATCAATCATAACACCACACAATCACCTAGCATCTACTTTTCACAAATACTCTCCCGGGAAGTGTGTTATTGTGAGAGCTGGTTCTTGTTGGGGTTTGGTACACCGTTCGAGTCCAATTTATTGGATGGAGTGTTACTATGATAATATTCGTTTGGTTGTGGTGTAAATGAGCGAAGAACAACGGAAAACAGGCGGGCAACCGGACAACTTGAACGCCATGAAAGGCATAGGCGTCGAGCTCAAGAACTATGATCTGAACCAGGTTTCCGACTGCTTCCGCCTATTGCAGGTCATAACGGAAGCCGTTCTTCAAGGACGCATAGGCGCAAGGGCCGCGGGCGCAGCAAACAACGCAATACGAATCATCCTCAGCTATCACAGCGATATTGCCCAAGTCGCAGAGAACAAGCGATTAATCGAGGAATCTAAGCGTCGAATCAAGGAGCTTGAGGCCAAACTGGACGAATTACAGCAACCTGTTTCACGCGTGAAACAAGAGGCGAATCAGCCTTGAGCCTAGCTCTACAGGAACAAGAGGCCCATGAGATCCGCTTAGCCATAGACCACGTTCTATCTAGGCTTCCCACGGAGCGCATAGACTTCAAGAAACTAGCGAAGGGTTGGCCTGCCTTCCAATCTGGGTTAATGGTCTATTCAGGCTTGAAGAAAGGCGAACCATTCAACCCCTTCCCCTACCAAACTAGGGCGTTTGATTCCTTCTTTCTAAATGAGAAGACCGCCCTGCAATGGTCGAGGCAGACGGGTAAAACCGTGTGTACGGGCGCGTATGTTGTTTACCTTGCGAAGCAGGTTCCTGGGTTAACTGCGCTGGTTGCTTCATTCAGGCATGAGCAAAGCGTTCTATTGGTGGATGCTGTTTATGGCTGGTCAAAGTGGCACCGAGATCCAAGCTATGAAGCGAACCTTCCACGTCGACGGGCTCAAACCCACGTCTATTTCGAGAACGGTTCTAAGTTGTTCGCGGTTCCTCACGGTGAGGCCTCGATGGGGCGAACCTTGGATTTGCTAATCTTTGACGAAAGCCAAGAGATTCCGGACGAAGACCTACGGGCCAGTTCGCCAACTACCGCGGCAAGTGGTGGGCGTAGAATCTGGATTGGGACCGCGTTTGCGCCGGAAGGGTTCTGGTACGAGATCACGCAGGCCCCGCGGAAGCACGGTTTCAATTTGATTCGGGTTCCATATCAAGATGCTCTAGCGCCTAATGGTCCGGTGATTTCTGAGGCGGTTGAAGCGGACCGTTTGCTTTTGACGCCTGCTCAATGGAAAATGAACTACGAGCTTACAGCCATTGCGGGCGTTAACAGGTTCTTTGAACGCGACCGCATCCTGGCCTGTCACAGTGTTGGACCGTTAGAGCCGATTCCTAAAGACGCGCTATGGCTTGCAGGGCACGACCACGCAATAACACACGATGAATCTGTTTTGATGGCCGGTCCTTTGGTTAATGGTGTTTGGCATCAGAACCTTGTTGTGAGTTTTCCGCGAGGTATGCCTTTGAATCGGCAAGCCGAACGCGCCCTAACCGTTCTACCGGCAAACTGCACACTACACATAGATTCAACCGGCGAGGCGGGCGTTCAAATGCTAAGCGAATACGCTAGGCTTTCCGTGAACGTTCGCGCTTTCGACTACGGCAGGGCGGACGCGAAACCGCACCTAATGAGCCAGCTATGGCAATGGATCCAAAACGGCAAGGTCCGAATCTATGACCAAGCCACAATAGACCAGCTCATAGCTTTCCGGTTCCATCTTTCAAGCACCGGGCATGAGATTTACGGAGATGCAAGCCACGCGGACGACCGGGTGAACGCCCTTGCCTTGGCGATTGAAGGGGCCGCGCAAACACGCGAAGACAAGGGCGAATTTTCAGCCCTTTTCGTTGGCGGCGTGAATGATGGATCGGACCTAGCGGGCGCGATTGAGCGATGGAATGAGGTGATGTAAGCCTTGAAGAAACTGTTAGAGGACGTTCTGCCGCATCCTTGCCCTGAATGTGGTGGTCGCTTAATCCTCACGAAATGGGTTCCCGAAACCGAGCTGGAAAAGAAACCGGTGATTCAAGTTCAATGTGACCGCTGCCGCAAATTCCTAGCAGGCCAAGAGGAAGCGTTCTCAAAATGACAATCTCCACCGCTGTTTACGTGATGCAAGTTCTACAGAAAATGCGTAGCTTAGATGAACAGATGTCGCAATTGCGCAAGCACCTTCTTGAAGTGAACGCGGCGGAATGTCTTACGCCTCATTGTGGAGAACCGGCCCGGTGGCCTAGTCGATGGTGTCGTAACTGCCGGATCGAGCGTACGCGGATGCTTGGAAGGGAACGCGCAAGACAGTTCAGAGTCAACAAACGTAACGCGCGTAACGCACCCCTTACCCCTTCTATTGGGACGAATAGCAATGCACAACCCATTCAAGAAACAACCAATCTCGCCCAACCCTGCACCATTCGAGACCAAGGAAACCCTAGTTAGATTTCTTGGCTCACTAGCTGGGAAACTTGTAACCGGCGAAGTTTCCGTTCCACAGGCTGAAGCAACCATTCGCATTATCGGCAAATTCTACGAAGCATTGACATTGAAAGATTTCGCGCTCGCCATCATCACGCCTCCCGAACCTGAACCAGAACCGAAATCTAAAGCCTACAACGTGACAACGGACGAACAATCAGCCAAAATGGACGCCCAAGCGAAAGCCGGTAATGAACTTCTCAATCGTTTCAGCGAACGCGGAGTAATTCAGTGAAGGGGTGAGAACACAAATGAATGAAGAAGAACGCAAACTATCCGAAGCCGAATTTGAAAAAGGCCTAGGCGACATGGTTAAGACGCTAAAGATGCTGAGTCGCGTTTCTCCGGCTTGGAAGAAAAAGGTAACAAGGAAAATCGCCGAAGCATTCAGCGAAGATGAAGGCGAATCAGAAAGCGAGGCTAAGGCAGCGCGACCGGTGAGAACCGAAGACGGAATGACAAAGGCGTTCAACGCAGAAATAAAACCGGCTTTGCAAAAGCGTTTCGGAGTCACGCACCAGTGACCGGAAATCTGGTTGGAGGTGAAATGTGAATGAGTGCAATTAGCATCCCGCAAGAACCCTTCGACATGAAGAGCATAGGCTTCGATCCCAGCCAAGAAATTCCATTGGAAAACATCAACCCTGGTAGGCTTTCAGCTACCGCGAAAGTCGAATTGACCGTCCTACACGAAGACGGTTCGATGTTACGCGAACTTTTCATCGAAAAGGTTGGCCGAAGTCAAGAGGAAATAGCCAAGGACATCAAAAAGGCCGAAGCTCAAGGACTTTACCAAAACAGCGAAGATTGGCAACGAATCAGAATGCTTGAACGACGCGAAAAACCGAAAGCGTACATTTTCCGATACAAAGGCCTACTCAAAGAACTCAACGACTACATCAACGGTGTGTCGGTGGATACTGGCCAGGGCATCAAAACAGTCAGCGAAGGACACCCACGGACTTGGATCATAGGACGAAATGATTCATTCGGAAACTTAGACATTGAACAAAACTACGACAAAATTCTCAAGTACCACAACGATAGCGGCCGATTCAGCGAAATCGTTGAAACCTCCTGGGATTTCGTGAAGAAGCAACGTTAAGGTGACTGGCGATGACGGCCCGCTTTTTTGTTAGGTTTACCAGCTGGGCCCAGCCTTCACATTTTCGAGGTGAAATCAAATGGTGAATGAATTTACATGCGGCGATTGCGGCCAGAAAGGTTCTTTGAACAAGGGGCTTGAGGAAGCAATCAAGCTCTGGCTCAAAGAGGCTTGAGGGAAGGGCTAGTTCTCTGAAACCTTTATGCCCTTCACGGCCTCAACGAACTTCTTGAACCCTTCCGGGTCTTTCTGCATCGCGTTCTGCATAGCCACCCACAGATCCGTCTCGGGAACAACAACCGTCCCAGCGTAGACCTTCCTAAGCTCCGACCACATCCACGGCTCATCTCGATAGCATTTCTCGTAACCGCGCTGGTCGAGGATATGCCCTATTGCGAACTCTCCGACTTCATAAGGAACCTTGCTGAGCGTGCATCTTGTCTTGAAGCAGTCGCGCATTTCGTGGACCGAGATATGGCCTTGAGTTGGTGGAATTGGTGCACGTTTCAAAGCGGTGTGAAAAGCTGAGCCCAGATATTGAACCATTAGGTTGTAGTGCTCAAAGCTGAAGGGGTGTCCTTTCTCGGTGCTGAACGGTAAAGTCACACCGGATGCCACGATCTCTTTTAGGAGTGTTACTGGAATCAGGGAAAAGTAGGGTTGTGGGTTCGTCTTGCGGTCCTGGAAGTTGAACCTGAAATATTCTTGGCTCGGGTTGCTGGCAAGATAGGCTTTCACGCGTTCCCAGGTCTCGGGTGAGTTGAATTTCAGAAGTTCACTTATGCCCCAGCCGCAATGAAGCATGAGTTTCAGCATGACGTTGTAGGGTTTCGAGGCGGAATTACAGACCGCTTGAGCCTCTTCCCAGCTTAAGCTGCCTGCCTGCCTTGTGCTCTTGGGATGCTTCAGGCGGTCCGCGGGTGGATAAATCCCGTGGAAGCGAACCCAGTTCTTCATCGCCATTAGGGCCAAGTGTTTGCCGACTGGGGTTAAGCCGTTCGAGTTTTTGGCGTGTGTCCAGAAGGCGTTAACGTCCTGCTTCGCTTGGCTCAAAGCCTCTTGAGGCGTTAGGGCCATGCCGCTGAGTAGTCTTCGCAAATAGTGGCGGTAGGATTTCACCGCGTGTTTGCTTAGTTCTTGATTTTGGATCTTGCTTTCAATCCACTGGTCGATGAGGGGGGATTCTTTCGCCCATGATTGGTCGCTCAAGGTTCTTACCTGCACCATCTACGGTATAACTTACTTATGAATGTACGCTTTTACAAGAACTACACTCGGCAGACATGGGACGAATGCGCAGAAAAGTATGTGCCCTTACAGGGCCAGCTTGTCCCGTTTCACAGAATCCTTCTGGATAACATAAAACCACGACCGGCTGAGCGAGTACTTGACGTTTGCACTGGTCCAGGCGAGCCAGCTATGACCATCGCCGCAATGGTTGCACCAAACGGCCAAGTCGTAGGAATCGATCTATCCGCCAACATGACGGAAATCGCGACGAAAACCGCTGCAAAACGCCAGCTCCAAAACATTCAATTCCTCACGATGGATGCCGAAAAAATCGAATTGCCGCCGGCAAGCTTCGATCTCGCGGTATCGTGCTTCGGATTTCAAATCGTAACTGAGCCTGAGGTCGCTGCCCGGGAAATCCTTCGCGTCCTGAAACCAAATGGGCGTGCAGGCTTCACAGTTTGGAGTACGGGAGACAGAGCCACCGCCATAGATGTCCTGATTGGTCCCATGCTTGAACACGCGACGCCCGATGAGAACGGCTACTTACCCACACCATACGAGCTCGGGGGACCGGGCGAATTGGTCGAGATGCTGCAAAAGGTAGGGTTCGAGAAAACCAAAGAGGTACGAACGCCTGGCGTTTGGACTGCCCATACCGCCGAGGAATACCTGACAATGATACTTGAGGGGACACCGCTCGGGCATTCCTTAAGCGAAGAGGACCCTGATGTCCAAAAGCTAATTGTGAAGAAGGCTCGTGAGAACATCGAACGTTATGAAACCGCCCAGGGCGTCAGTATTCCAACTGAATGCGTAGTCGTCCTCGCATCCAAGAGCACAAGCACCTACTAAGTTGGTGGAGCTTCCATTTTCCTGAGTGAACGATTCATTAATCAGGTTTTGAACCAATGCTTCTTCCAAAGTGCTAGACTCTGGGACAAAGAACGCAGTTGGGACAGATGGAATTCAAGGAACTTGGAAAGACCGGAGTGAAGGTTCCAGTTCTCGGCTTGGGAACATGGGGCATAGGAGGCCGCAGTAGTAGGTACACTGCTGCGGATGCTCAGGCCGTGCAGGCCCTACGGATGGGCTTGGATCTGGGGATGCTCTTCATCGATACCGCGGAGTTTTATGGGCATGGGCATTCGGAAGAAATAGTTGCGGACGCAATAGGCGACAGGCGAGAAAGTGTCTTCCTTGCAACAAAAGTTTCACCCGAACATTTCGGGCACGATGACGTGTTGAAGGCCTGCGAAGCGAGCCTGAAACGGCTCAAGGTTAGCTATGTAGATCTCTACCAGCTTCACTGGCCCAACCCAAGCATTCCAATTTCGGAAACGATGAAAGCTATGGAGCGTTTGGTTCTTGAGGGAAAGGTCCGGCACATTGGTGTAAGCAACTTCTCAGTTCGTCAGACCCGGGAGGCACAAGCATCCCTCTCCAAAGCCACATTAGCCGCGAATCAAGTCGATTACAGCCTTCTTGACAGGTCAATCGAGAAGGACTTGCTACAATACTCTCAGAGGGAACACATCACCGTCATCGCTTACAGCCCCCTCGCGAAAAGCCAAATACCGAAAGGCGGGCGGGGAGGGAAGTGGCAAATCCTCGATGATATCGCAAAGAGAAACGAGAAGACTAGGTCACAAGTAGCCTTGAATTGGTTAATCGCTAAAGAGGGGGTCGTAACTATCCCGAAGGCAGCCTCGCTTGAACACGTGAAGGAGAACGCAGGTGCCGTCGGCTGGGCCTTGAGCGGGGAGGATCAGAAGGCTTTGGAAGACGCCTTCACGTAAAGTCCATAACACTTGGAAGGCGCTGTCTCTGTCCCAACCTGAAGGAGAATTCGAGTATGTCGCTCGGGTGGCCGCGCGCATTGTGAGGATGTTTCAACGTTACACCCAAAACATTGACCCCGAAGATGAACGGTTCATAGGCTTCATCGCACAATACCTTAGGGATAGAGATGTGAAAGACCCGAAGGCGCTACGGTACTCAGAGCTCTACAAGCTCATCAAGGAAGGAATTCGCACGTACCTCAGCCAACGAGAATCATCGTCGAGCGCTAGAAAATGAAAAAAGTCATCATCGTGACAGGCACGCCTGGGACAGGCAAGACGACTATATCAAGACAACTCGCCGAGGAGATAGGCGCGCGTTACCTTCCACTAACACAACACGTTTCCTCATACGGGTTGTACAGTGGAGTTGACGTGCGCAGGAACTCCAAGGTGATGGACCTAAAGAGAACGCGAGCAGACCTGAAAAGGCTCCTTTTGAAAGAAGACAAAACCATAGTTGTTGATTCCCACATACCCGACGTGATAGCCCCAAAAAGCCTCGTCAAACGCGTCCTCGTGCTACGCTGCCACCCCAAGGTACTCAAATCTCGACTTCGAGCGAAGAAGTGGAAACAAGAAAAGGTCCAAGAAAACCTGCTCGCAGAAATTCTCGACGCCTGCTTGCTTGAGGCGGTAGATTACTATGGGTGGAGGCCTGTTTTCGAAATTAACACTTCCCATGGGAGTGTGAGGCGCTGCGTGACTCTGGCGAAGGCCAGTCTAAGGGGCAAATCTCGAAAGAAAGGTCGGAGTTTCGATTGGATAACCACGTTGAACCGCGAACATTCACTCCTCAGATACTTGAAGTGAAATAGGTTGGAGAAACCAAAGAAGCAATACTTGGTAGTTAGCTGCACAAAATGCGCCCGCTACCTTCTCGCCGTCTCGGACAAGAAAACTAGATCATGTCCTTACTGTGGGAAACGGGTTTCAATGGAAACTGCCAAGATTGTTGCGCGGTCAGAGAATCCTGAAGAGGCTCGGTCAGCTCTTCAAGAAATGAAGGCGCGTGAGCACGGGGGCCGACTTGCTGTTAAGGGTTAGCTCCGATAATGTTACTAACCCGTCATGCCATGGTGGGGGAGAACTTCAATGTCATCGTTACCAGACCGACGGTTCATGGAAGAAATGACTGTCCTACTTCAAAAAGTGGTCACCATTTCGACCTCTGGCGGAAAGAATTATACCGGTGTGTTGTCCGGCGTTGATTCGCACACGCTCAACATTTGCCTAACAAACGCCAAAGATGATTCAGGGCATATCTTCCACAAACTCTTCCTCAACGGCAGCGCCGTAGCCCAGATATTCAGCGCTGAGAAACCCTTCGACCTCCAAGCCCTAGCGGAAAGGCTTGAGCGTGTCTTCCCAAGGATGGTCAAGACGAGCGAGGGAGCTGGCGTGATCCTTGTTATGGACAGAATTAGGGTTTCGGAGAAGGGAATGTTGGAAGGTTCCGGGCCGGCTGCAGAAAGAGTCCAGAAGGTTTACGATGAGTTCATGCGTGCCCAAACCCCGACATAACCCAAGCCTCTGACCGAATTGTCGTTCGAGGTACGGAACAAAGACCTACTCGGCCGAATAGGCCGACTTCACACCAAACACGGAACCATAGAAACTCCCCTGCTTCTTCCAGTTGTCAACCCAAACTCCCAAACAATCCCAGCGAAAGAGCTGCGCAGCAACTTTGGATTTGACGCTCTAATCACCAACTCTTACCTAGTATGGCGGAGGCACCGGGAAGAGGACGCAGTGCCGAAGATACACGAATTGCTCAACTTTGACGGCGTCATAGAAACAGACTCGGGCGCATACCAGATTCTCCAATATGGCGATGTGGAAGTTCAGCCGAAAGAGATCATTCGTTTCCAAGAGGAGCTGGGCAGCGATATCGCTGTAATACTCGACATTCCCACCGGCCAAGAGGTTTCGAAGAAATATGCAAAATGGACTGTAGATGAAACCCTGCGAAGAGCTGATGACGCCCTCAAACTGATCTCGGCACGGGATACCCTGTGGGTTGGGCCGGTGCAAGGAGGGATGTACCCCGACCTTGTGGCCTACTCTGCAGCCCAAATGGCCAAGAAAGATTTTTCCGTTTACGCCCTGGGCAGCCCCACCCCGGTAATGCAACAATACCGTTACGATACGTTAGTCGACATGATTATGGCAGCGAAACAGAACCTCCCACCCCACAAGCCGTTGCACCTGTTCGGTGCAGGTCATCCCATGATGTTCGCGTTAGCCGTTGCGTTGGGCTGCGATATTTTCGACTCCGCCTCATACGCCCTCTTCGCTCGAAACGGCCGCTACATGACCACTCAGGGAACAGCGAAGATCGAGGACATGGAATACTTTCCCTGCAACTGCCCAGTATGCCACAACAAAACCCCCAACGACCTACGGAAACTACTACTAATGGAGCGTGAGCGATTCCTCGCCGCCCACAACCTCCACACGTGCCACAGCGAGCTACAGACTGTGAAGCAGGCGATAGTTGATGGAAGGCTCTGGGAGCTCGTTGAATCTAGGTCCCGAAGCCACCCTGCCCTTCAACTTGGATTCCAGAGGCTACTCAAATATGCTGAACTTCTAGAGCCGAACACACCCGTTTACAAGAAGAAAGGCCCCTTCGTCATTGATCCAGATTCTCTGAACCGCCCAGAAGTTCTGCGGTACGAGAAATCCCTTCTCGAACGATACAGCCCACCCGCCCACGTCAAGAACGTTGCACTCATACCCGAATACTACATGAAACCCTTCCAAGAAAATCCCGAGCAAGGCTCTTTCCTCTCGAAACTCGAGCAACGAAGTGACTTGCACATTTGCTCATACGGCCTTGTCTTCGGCGTGGTACCTCAAGAATTACTGGACGTCTACCCCCTCTCACAGACCGAAGACGCCCTAACACCTACGCCAGTGACCATGCACCGTGCTACAACACTAATATTGAGCTACTTGAAAGCTGCAAATTACTCACTTTGCATGATCGTAACTTCAGAACCTTGGCAAATGAGAATCGCTAAGTTCATCAAAGCCAAGAAACCCAAGCATTTGAAGATGAAAATCATCAAGACGAACGAAGATGAAAAACGAAAGGTCCCTGCGCAGATTCTCCGTGAGCTGAGGACAAGAAAACGGCGTCAGCGAATAAGCTAAATCACTACACAGCGGCGTACATTAGTCTCGGTTGATGACGACAATGAACTTGGAGCAAGTCAAGCAAGAAATCACGAATCTCAGCACCACGCCTGTAGCAGAAAAAATGTATCCCATAACATCGGATTGGGTTCCGGTAACTGATGTCCTCGCAATATTGAACAGGTTCGAGAAACATTGGAAGAAATACCAGGAAGGCAAAAAGAGCGAGGCCGAAACGAAATTGGTAAACGAAATTCTTGGCGTAGCCTAACTCCCGCGACAACTCTGCATGATTTTGCTGCTTTCGCAGGTTTTATTTGAAGTAAGAGTGCACTATTTGGGCGAGTAATTTGGATAGACATCAGGTTTTGAGGCACCCTACTCGGCCGATTAAGATCGACCCAGACAAAACTGTCAGCGAATTGGTAAGCGAGATGGCGTTGACTGGGTTTCAGGGCCGCAAGCTCGGAGAAGCAGCTGATGCATGGACTGCGATGCTCAAGAAACGTGAAATAGTCATCTGGATGGGCGTTGCTGGTGCCATGGTTCCTGCTGGCATGCGTGAACTTATCACATACTTAATCAGGCGAAGGATGATCGACGTCCTCGTCACAACTGGTGCAACCCTCTATCATGACGCTTACGAGAGCATCGGCGGCAAACACTTTCTCGGAACAGATCAAATTGATAATGTGATGCTGCGAAGGCACAGAATCGACAGGGTTTACGATGTCTACGCAGACGAGAGGAAATTCTACCAATTGGACGTTATGATTGAGAAAGAATTCTCGTCCCGTCTGCAGCCTGGAAGGCCATATTCCTCCAGGGAGGTCATGCATGAGTTCGGAAAATGGGTATCCGAGATGGCTGGGGGCAGAGACGGAATTTGTATTTCCGCTTACGAATCGGGCGTCCCAATATTCGTGCCCGCATTCTGCGACAGTGGTATGGGTTTCTCGTTGATGTTCTCCAATCGACGAAGGAAGCGCCACATCATCGTCGACCACATGAGGGACGTTGATGAAAGCTCTAGAATAACTGAGAAATCGAGGAACACCGCGGTGATCATAGTTGGCGGGGGCGTCCCAAAGAATTTCATTCAACAAACCGCCGTGATTGCCAGCTACCAAACACGGCACGACCGCACGCACAACTTCGCGATTCAGTTCACCACCGATGTTCCACAGTGGGGTGGGTTGAGCGGGTCAACTTTCGAAGAAGCCCAGAGTTGGGGCAAATACAACGCCCGCGCCACAATGGTCCAATGTTTCGCCGATGCAACAATTTCCTTGCCCGTTGTCGTCCAGGCTTTGAGCCAACGTTACAAGAGGCTTAGAAGGCGTGTTCCTAGGTTCCATTGGAACCATCAACGGGGGGCCCTACAAGTGCAGTTCCAGCCCGCTAGGCTGTGAGTCGCGGGTCGGTTAGCCGTATTTGTAGGATATTCCGAACCCGCCCTTCGGGTTCTTCCAGCCAACGTCATAACAGGCGATTCTGCACGCGCCGCACTCGACGCACGCATCATAGGTTATGGTGATCCTGTTCTCTTCCCACTTGTAGACATCTGTCGGGCACACCCTGATGCAGACGAAGTTGAACGGGCATTTCAAGCACATCTTCGGGTCCTTGATCCACAGGTGGGGTTCTTCGTCGACCTTGAAGCGGTCGCGGTATAGCTTGTCCTCGATCGATAAGGCCTTCTGCGCGGTCAACTGAAGAGCCTCCATATGTGGTAAAGATCGCGTGCCAGCCCAAGCCTAGAGCGGCGCTTGAACAATGTTGATTTCAGTTCCTTCATCTTGGCAGCTTTTGTGTCATCATCAACGACATGCCACATGTACGCTAGTTCGTTTAGTGTCTCAGGATAGAGTGTGAAGAAGTATGGGTTTGATGAGAAGAATGTCGGTATCTCTCGGTATTTTCTTAGATCCTTGAGGACAAAGCTCTGCTCTAGCCTTCGCTTGTAGTTGGCTAGGGTGCGTGATGAATAGTCGTTTCTTTTCTTTGCCTCGATGATGGTTTCTCCCGCTATGATCCCTGAAGTCATTGCGAGGTTGGTGCCTTCCCAGTTGATGGCGTTGACAAGCATCGCCGCGTCGCCGGCGACCAGCATGCCGTCTGTGTAGATTCTTGATACGTAATCGTAACCCCCTTCGGGGATCAAGTGGGCTGAGTACTCCTTCAGTTCCGTATCTTGGATGAGCGGGGCGATTGATGGGTGGTTCTTGAATTGTTCCATCAGGATGTTGGGGCGTTGGCCGCTCTTGTCTAGGTCTCGTATGCTGACGCCGATTCCCAGCGAGATGGTGTCCCTGTTAGTGTACATGAATCCGGCATGCATCCCAGGCCCCCACCCAACTAGGAGCGCTGCGATGCCTTCGTCCGGTTTCAGGTTGAAACGCTCCTCGATCTTCTGTTTCGGTAGCGCCAGAACTTCCTTTACGGCGAGGACTACCGCGTTAGGTGGTATCTCCTCCCTCAACCCGGCCTGTTTCGACAGCATGGAGTTGACGCCGTCACCGGCCACCACCACATCCGCCAAGACATCACCGCGTTCTGTCTTGACCCCAATGATCTTCCCGTTTTCCTTGATGACATCGTCCGCTGTGGTTCTATTGATTATTGTGGCGCCTGCGTCTTCTGCGAGTTTAGCAAACCATGGGTCGAATTTTGCGCGGTGCACGGTAAACGCGTTGTAGCGGTCATTGAAGCGCTGGTTCCTGTGGCTGAGTAGGAGATGTGAATCTTTCGAGAGAAACCAGTACTGGTACTCAACAACATGTCTCTCAACCGGGGCCGTCTTCCAGAACTCAGGGGCAATTTTCTCAGTTTGGTGTCTGAAGATGACGCCGCCGAACATGTTCTTGGCGCCCGGCCTCTCGCCTTTCTCCAGGACGAGAACGTTGAGGCCAGCCTTCGCCATCGTGTAGGCTGCTGCGATGCCTGCAGGTCCCGCCCCGACAACTACTGAGTCGAACTTGTCTGCCATGGTGCCAACTCAGCTATGCCAACGGTCCTTAGTTCCTCAATTAGTGCTGGGACAATCTTGAAGAGGTCGCCTACTACGCCGAAATCTGCCATCTTGAAGATAGGTGCGTTTGAATCACGGTTAATGGCAACTATGTAATCCGCGTTCATTATCCCGACAATGTGTTGGATTGCTCCCGAAATTCCAACGGCAATGTAGAGCCGCGGCCGAACCGTTAGCCCTGTCTGGCCCACTTGATGCTCATAACCAATCCAACCCGACCGCACAGCGGCCCGCGAGGCCCCAAATTGCCCGTGCAGGACACTCGCCAGCTCCTCGATCAAGCCAAAGTTCTTGGCTGAACCTAGCCCTCTCCCGCCGGACACGATGACATGTGCGTCCTCTAACCTGACGCCTACCTTCTCAATTGGCACGAAATCGATGACTTCCGTGTTCACGTCGCTTGGTCTGAGGTCCACCTTCACGTTGACAATTTCCCCGGCACGGCCAGCCATCGGTGGGAGGCCTTTCATGACGCGTGGCCTCACGCTGGCCATCGTTGGCCGATGTTTGGGGCAGATGATCGTCGACATCAAATTGCCGCCGTAGTCCGGCCGCGTCCCCATGAATGTTCCAGTTTCAATCTCAACATCCAATGCAGTGCAGTCGGCGATCAACCCTGTTTCTAAGAATGTTGCGGCTGAGCCAGCTAAGTCTCGCCCGCGGATGGTTCCGCCTATTAGCAGCGCTTCGGGCTTGAATTGTCTGACCGCCTCTTTCATAGCGACTGCATAGGGCTGTGTTCTATAATCCTCTAGACGCTCGTCTTCAACTACGTAGACCTTGTCGGCACCATGCCGGAAAGCTTCCTTCGCCAAGGGCGAAACATTGTTGCCAATCACGATCGCTGCCAGGTTGGTGCCGTAAATTCGCGCCAATCGTCTTCCTTCACCAAGAAGTTCCCAGGCCACTGGGGCAGGCTTACCGTGAAATTGTTCAACGAAAACCCAGACCTCTCCAAACTTTCTCAAGTTACCTTGGTTGGCCATTGTGGGAGCACTCAAAGATTCAGGCGTAGAAACCGGTGGTGCCGTCTGTTCCGAAGTCCCGAATGCCTTGACTTGAATCAGCTTTTTCACCAGCCATTCTGCTGCACCTCGCGGGTCCGAGGTTCCGTCGAAGACCTCGCCTTGCTTTCTGCCTGGGGGTGGGAAAACCTTCTTCACAATGGTTGGTGAGCCTTTCAAGCCTAGAAAGTTTGATTCGGCCTCTATCTTGTTCTTGTCCCAGATTTCAATTTGTGTTTGCTTTGCCTTGAGCATTCCCTGGATAGTGAACTTCCTCGGTTTGTTTACTTCCTCTGTGACCGTCAGAACTGCGGGCAGGTTAGCTTTGACGGTTTCAATTCCGTCGTCAAAACGATGTCTGGCGACGATTGTCCTAGCCTGAGGGTCCAGCTTCTCAATCTTGGTCACATTCGAGATTATCGGGACGTTGAACCTCACGGCGAGGCCAGGGGGAACTTGCCCGGTCTCTCCGTCAATGGCGACTCTTCCGGTTATGATGAGATCGAACGGGTTTGTCTCCGCGATTTTGGTGATGCTCTTCCAGAGTGTGTATGAGGTTGCAAGCGTGTCTGCGCCAGCCATCTCCCTGTCCGACACCATGAATGCTCGATCTACGCCCATTGCCAGAGCTTCCCGAAGGCCCTCCTGCGCCTGGAGTGGCCCCATCGCAACAGCAGTGATTGTGGCACCCAGCCTCTCCTTGAGTCGAATCGCTTCTTCGATGGCGTTAAGGCAGAGGGGATTGACGATTGAGGGAACTCCCTCACGAATCAGATTTAGTGTGATCGGGTCGAAACGAATATCGGTTGCATCGGGAACGTGTTTGACGCAGACCACAATATGCAAATCGCTTCAGCCTGCTTAGATGATTTTAAGGTCGGTTCAGCCTCTTTTGGACTGAACTGATTTTTCGTTGCGTGAGGGCACGGTCTAACCTTTTAGTGTTTCCTGAAACGAAATGACGGCAACTAATGGAGCATGTGGCCTATTCATTATCTGATTCGGAATCGTCCGGACCAGATTCTGAGGCTTCCGCCGCTCCCTGCGTAGCTGCTGCGCGTTCCGCTTCAACAACCTTTAGCCTAGTCACATAACCCGCTATTCTATTGCGAAGGCGTTTGGACGGGGTCTCTACCAGTTGATTCACGCCTTCTTTGTCTGATTCAAATTCTCCCGTAAAGTGGTCGGGATATCGCCTCAAGAGTTCACGGGATACCCGTTTTACGGTTTCAGTTCGAACTTTACCCAAATGCAACAGCTCTTGCGCGGAACTTGACATGAGCACGCCGTAACTCACATAAACTTTGCTAATAGGGGTGTTGTCAAGTTGTTGTCGGCTTCTTTGGGGTGTCAAAACTCGTCGGCTGAGAAGCGTTCTGGATTAGCGTTACCCATTTGTTCTTCTTTATGAGATAGTCAATTTCAGTTGCGTTGGTACTTCCACCAAACGAGTAGATTCACAGTAAGCGCTACGAGGGTCATAGTAGTCGCAGCAAAAGCGAACTCCCATGTTACGAGTTGATGGTTCCTCAAGAGAGCGTAGAAGATTACCGTATCTGCAATGGCGACTACGAGCAGCACCCGCACGAAGAGACTTTGTTTGCTTGTCAATCCTTTCAAATCTGAATTGCCTCTAACTTCACTGCTTTGGATCTTTGTATTTAGCGCTTGCATTCCGAATTATTGAAATTTACAGCCATAATTAGCCGATATAGACTTGACAAAATCGAATTGAGCCTAGCAATCAAGTTCTTCTTCAAGTGCTTGGATGGCTTCTCCTACCAAAGCATCGATCTTTAGGGCGTACAGATCTGGACTCATATAGATGTAGGAATCCGTGCCGATGGTTCTGATATACCCGTAATTGTTGGTTCCTCCGTCTGGTTGCATCACTGGCTCATTAAGTCTGGGAACAAAACGGTATGCTTCTTGCACCTTGCGCCAAGTGTCAATGCCTAGTAGCCCTGCAAGTTCAGG
Organism: Bathyarchaeia archaeon; assembly: GCA_049513715.1. Classification (GTDB taxonomy): domain Archaea; phylum Thermoproteota; class Bathyarchaeia; order 40CM-2-53-6; family 40CM-2-53-6; genus FEN-987. Next base: position 38,866 of record JBEKVV010000002.1, read on the forward strand.
TCGCATAGCATCGTATGTAGCGGTTATGAAAGGAAACTCATAGACCGATATCGCAAACGTATGACCCCCTGTCTTAGCAGCTTCGTTGGCTGCCTTGGACACAGTAATGTGAACCGCTTTGAGTTCTGCTAGAAGAGATCGTTTGATCCGCAGACTTCTACGGTTGTCTTTCCACCATTGGCTCAATTGAGCCAGCAAGAAACCAACGATTACTCCAGCGAGTGTCGATAATATGGAAGGCAAAGCATCTGAGAGGTTCAATCTTCAATCTCTATGTTCATGGTGTAACTTTCTTGTACTTGGCATTTTGGATCAGAGTGAGCCACTTGTCTTGTCCTTCAACTTGTATCCCTGCCAAGTCTGCGGGCGTCTTTCCATCCAATCCCATGTGTGGGCGAACACAGTTGTGGAAAATCTGCATTCCCTTTTGATTTTCTTGTGAACTAGGCTTCACTTGAATTCGGCACAAGCCTTTTGAAATTCTGCCACACGGCATCTTGGGTGTCTTCAGTGCTGATGGATTTGATTTCGGCGATCTTGTGGGCCACATGGATTACGAAAGATGGCATCGTTACTTTGCCTTCGAACTGTGGACCACGAAATCGAACTGGGCCGTCGGTTTCCGTGAGTACGGTGCTGATGTCAGCTAAGCGGACCAATTCCTGAAGCCTGCGCGAGTACAATAACGCCGGGCCAAACGAGATCAGGTAACCACGGTCTCCGCAAATCTTGAGTTGGTCGGTCGTTCCATCGAACCAGTGCAGGAGCACCCTCTGAAGCCGGAAGTTCGGAAGTACATTCAACACATCTTCGACCGCAGACCTGGAATGGATGATCACAGGCAGCTCGTTTTGTTCTGCCAAGTGAAGGAAAAACTGGAATACCTCTCTTTGCCGTTTCTTACGCTCCAAGTCCTGAGTGTACGTTCCATCTAGCCCTATCTCGCCGATGGCTTTCACGTGTTTGTGGGTCTCTTGGAGGAGCTTCTCGAATTCTCTGAGCTTGCAGTCTTCGGTCTTGGTGGCTGTGGAAGGGTGGACCCCTACGGCTGCAAGAATCAGGCCTTGGTGGCGTTTTGCTAAAGCTACGGTTTCCACAGACGTTTCGTAGTCCACTGCATTTGAGAGCAGTTGCGAAACACTGTTCCTTACTGCGTCCTGAACGATGAATTCGACCTGGCCAGCGTAACCTGGATCGGCTACGTGTAGGTGTGCGTCAATGTAGGTCAATTGGGAAACTTCCGAAGTGGAATTATTGCTGAATATAACTCAATCCTAGGGGGCAGTTGGGGCTATGGGCTTGTTTTTTGCAATAAAACCGTTCGCATCCCCCAATGTAGGCTACGAATAACAAAACATTAGCCCTACGTGCCCTATTCCCTCTAATGAAGAAGTTTTAATAGCTTCAATCCCCTCGCGTGAAGAATCGTGGTTTTTGATGGCCCCACATGAGCTTTCCACAGCCGCAGTCCGTAGGCTAATCGAAATGGCCGGAGCCGACCGAGTTGGCGACGACGCGGTTGAGGAACTCGGAAAGATACTGGAGGACTTCGCGGTCAAAGTCGGGACGGAAGCTACGGGCTTGGCGAAACATGCAGGCAGAAAGACCGTAAAAGCTCAGGACATTCAACTGGCCATCAAGAGAGTGCCGCCGCCTTAGAACACCCTACCTATGCGCTTAGCGCGTTAGAGTCTGCTTTATCGCTAAACACAAAATGTTCGAAAACCAGTTCAGATCGCCGTTCTTGTATTAGTGGCAGGGTTTCGCTTTCTGCATCTCAGACTTCTGGGAGGTCTTAAAGGATAGGCCACAGCCGCAACTGGCCACGGCGTTGGGGTTGTTGAACTTGAAACCAGATGACTGTACGGTCTCATAGTAATCGACCTGCATCCCCTTCAGGAACTCCATGCTCTTGGGGTCCACAACAACCTTGCATCCCTCAGATTCTAAGACGAAGTCGTCGGGTTTCGTGAAGCCCAAGGCCATGCTGTAGTTGAGGCCAGCGCAACCGCCGCCGATCACGAAGATTCTGAGCGCTTTTCCTTCGTTTTCCGGTTTCTGGAGTATCGCTTTGACTCGGGCGAGGGATTTGTCGGTTAATGTGAGTGGTGGTTGTGTTATTGTTGTTTCCAGCGGTTTGACCCCCGATCATAAAAGCTCTTTCCCCAGGTAATTTGACTCCGCACTGTCCTTCCAAAAGCGTACTCACATGCTCTCGGAAGAGCAAGTAGAAAAGTGACATCTTCTCCCTTGATTCCAAGCCCCCTTAAATCCTAGGAAAACTCAATCATGAATGAGGTGTAACCGTTGGTTAAGAAGAAGAGCAAGCTGAGGATCACAGAGAGCTCACCTAGGGTCGAGACAACAGAGGAAGAGTACGTCGCGTAGATTCACCCAGAAGCGGTAATCCCCGCGGAACTCTACAGACGCTATTGGTGTGAGCGCTGCTCAGGATTAGATAAGAATTTAACTTGTTCCCAGAGACCTGACACAAGAACAGAGTTGGCCGCCCTCCCGGTTCTAGTAGCAGGCCTTCACGGCCACGGTCTCATAATCCTCGGAGCAGTCGTGCTATTCGTCTTGGTCATTTGGTACGTTTTCAAAGTCAAGAATACGTTCGCTCACATACCACGGCTGGAAAAACCTTGGGTCGTGCTCGAGGGCGGAGTAGCATTACTTTTTCTAGGGATTGTATTGATCGCATTAAAGGACGTCATGGGTGTTTCATTCGGCCTCTTTGAGGACGTAGATGACACCATCATCACTGCCTCAGCGTTGTTCATTTTTGCCGCTATGGTCTTGATGAAAAGGGCTTGGACTGTAAACGAGATCGAGTGAATTGCAGCAGGCTCTCCCCGGTTTCAGGCTTAATGTCCCAAGCCTAGACACGCATATCTTCCCACCGGGAACCACTATCCTTCTAACGGGCAAACCGGGCATAGGTAAGTCCGTCTTTGCGGAGCAATTCCTCTGGGAGGGCCTACAGCAGGGCCAGCACGGAATCTACATCGTCACTGACACATCAGGCGACACGCTGAGAAAGAAAGCGGAATCCGCCGGGGGAAACGCTGGTCTAGAAGTGGTAAACCTCTTCATGGAAAAGCCACGCCTGATAAACGACATCTCAATCTCAATTCACCAGGCAATTTCGAAATCCGAGGGCCAGCCAATCCGACTGGTCTTTGACTCCCTTTCCACGTTGGGCATGATGCTCAAACCGGACGTGCTCCCTCCATGGGTACTCGACCAACGTGCTCGTCTCACAAAACACGGCTCGAACGTTCTGGCTTTGATGGTCTATGATGTTGGTATTCATCCGCCCCAAATAACTCGGAGTCTTCAGGTTCTCTCTGATGTAGTCCTTCAAATGAAGTTCGAGGAGCTCGCCAAAGAGCCGAATAGACTCTTTCGCGTTTTTAGTACGCGAGGTGCACCCCACAGCGCGCAATGGTACCCATTCACCATAGACGACGCCGGCCTCCGATTTACAGAACTCACTGCAAAGTGAGCCCACGGCACGCATCGACATTTTGTCGTTACAGTCGCGAAGATTTCGTTAAGTTTTTAACCTAACCATGACACGGCACGCAAATTGCCATGTCTACTAGCATCATGTTTAGTGGAAACGGGGAGCTGAACTCGCAGCGAGTCGCAGACCTGAGTTCCCAAGCCGAGATGAAAGGCTTCGACGGATTGTGGTTTGGGGAAACCACTCTTCGAGATGCATCGGTCACAGCCACCATTGCAGCCTGCGCCACCAAGAAGATTGCATTGGGTACCTCTATTGTGAACGTGTTCACAAGGTCTCCTAGCCAGCTAGCTTTGATGGGTGCTACAATCAACGAGTATAGCGGTGGAAGGTTCACACTCGGCTTAGGCGTCAGCACCGCGGCAATTGTGGAAAGTTGGCACGGACAACCCTTCCAGGAACCCATGGAGAGAATCGACGAAACCGTCAAACTCTTGCGCCAATACTTCTCGGGTGAAAGGTTCAGCCATCAGGGTGCGTTCTCGTCCCCCGTGAACGCTCGGCTGAGAACTAAACCTGCGCCGAAGATCGCGCTGGCGGCTCTGAACGACCAGATGATCAAGAAGGCCGCCTTCCTAGCAGACAGGGTCATTCTGAACCTATACCCACCTGCAAGGATCAAACATGCAATTGCACTTCTTGAGAAAGGTTGGAAGGAAAGCGGGAGACAAGATCGTCCAATGCTCTCGGTTATGCTCTACTCGTATGTCTTGGGCGACGATGAACGCGGCCTCGATGCTGCAAAGGAGCTAGTGAGCTTCTACGCCAGCGCCCCAGCTTATTCCAAACTCTTCGAGAGCTTGGGGTTTAGGTCGCAGGCGCAGGCTATGATTGAAGCTTGGAAAGCCAAGGACAAAGATTCCGTTAAGAAAATCGTCAGCCGAGAGATGATAGATCAAATGGTGCTCCTCGGAACGGTACAGGATCTGAGAGAACGTGTGAAGCTTTACCATGAGGCTGGTGTGGATGATGTGTTCATTTCACCTTCTCCATTCGGAGATTACCAGGCCAACATCCAAGAGGTCATACACCACTACTTCTAGGCTTGGGAAATCACAGGCCTTCGCTCTGATTTCACCGTATTCAGGCTCCATCTTGAAGGTCCCTCATTTGGTGACTCATTGCGACAGGTAACTGTGTTCTTGTATCGAGTGGAAACGTAATCTGTTTTAAGGCCGGCAACTTGCCGCTTCCTTCGAGGATGCTGGTTGTCACAGGTTAAGAAGAAGACTGTACCTCAGGCTCTGCTACCTGCAAATCTGATCTTGCCACTGCGGATTTTTATGGGTGTCACATTCCTCTATGCTGGAATACAGCATCTGACCGACCCTTCCTACTTTGACCCTTCGAAACCAGGTTACATTGGGCATTTGATATCGCAGTACGCGGTTGGCTCACCAATTCACGATTTCCTACTTGGCGTTGTTGCACCGAACGCCGTTACCTTCGGCTACGCTGTAGCCGTAGGGGAATCCTTGATTGGAGTAGCTGTTCTGCTTGGTTTTCTATTTAGAATCGCCGTGTTCTTCGGGCTCGTGTTGAACTTCACGTTCTTCCTCTCCGCAACTTGGAATGCCTTCCCATTTTATTTCGGGTCGGACATTGTGTTTGTTTTCGCTTGGCTCACGCTTTTGTTCACAGGCCCGCAAGCGCGACTCAGTTTAGATGGGGTCTTGGCGAGGCGGGTGAAGTCCATGCAATGGTTGGTCCCGCCTACGGTGCAGACAGGTATTGCTGCGGAGAGCGTGGTTGAAAGTCCAACCCCGACGAAGGTGCAAGTTCCAGTCCCAGAGAGAGCGAAACTCTACCCCAAACAAGTGGCTGAAGTCAACAGAGCATTCGAAAGGATAGAGCAGCAGTTTGTTTCACATGAAGAAACCCAAACGATTCTGGAGTTCGTCCGAGCATTTGTAATCAGCCTCGGAGTAGACCGAAACGAGGCGAACAAGATTCTGAGCGGTATCAATAATATCGTGAACAGAAGCGGATGGGACCAACCCTAACAGTAGGCGAGGCTGTAGAGCATGTCTGGACAATCCGAGAGCGAACAATTCTCGCAAGAACTCAGAAAGAAGTACGGACTTCGGGTCCCGGTTGAAGTCATAACTTCCGTCTATTCTTCAAAACCTAAACTGCGGGTACTGCTGTCTCGGACATCGTTCAGGCAAGAAGCTGTCCACACACGTGAGCGGGCTCAGAGAGAGCGAAGAAACTTCTTGCGTAACCTAATGGGGCTTGCAGTTATCGCCGTACCGCTCTTGGTTTGGATGAAGATTGCTTCCACACCTCAACCCCAAGCACCGTCGTATGTCTTGAACCCCAGTGCAGCAGGGGGGAAAGTGTTGGCGAATGCCAGCAGCATCCCAGCCGGTCAATCGATTACGCTTGATGATCCTTCTTTTGGCCCCTTCCTCCTGATTCATTTGAGTAACGGACAATTTGTGGCCTATAGCGCGATCTGTACTCACGCTGGTTGCCAAGTTCAATTCGACCCTGGGACTCGTCAGATTGCGTGCCCATGCCATGGGGCAGTCTTCGACCCCAACAACTCAGCCGCGGTTATTGCCGGCCCAGCACCATCCCCGCTGCAAAGAATTCCGATCACATATGACTCACAGACCGGTAACATCTACCTACAGTAGCCATCCTTCCATCCACCAATATTCGCCAAATCCGTGACGCATAGGTAAGCTGTAAAAGGCGAGAATCGCCAAAGGTTGTTGGCGAGAGATACTTGCGTAAGCCAATCTACTTGATTATGATCCTCATCTGGTCTGTGATTGCACTGGTTGCGATTCCAGCGGGTTATTCATACTATTGCACAGTTCAGGTTGACAGCGTGGACCACCCAACTTCTGTCGGTCCGGGGCAGAGTTTTCAAGTGAACACTCATGTCACGGCGAGTTGCCCCGCACAGCTTCCAGACTTCACCTCAGTTCGGGTTGACGTCGTCGACGCCGCCTCGAACATGGCTCTTTCAACTGGTGAGTTCGCGAGCGGGTACTCTTTCGCCCATGGTGGTGGCGCGGCAAGTGGAGTAGTGACGAGTAACCTTAACGCTCCATCCCTGGCAGGGCCCTGGTCTCTGCTTGCAGAAGCATTGTTCTATCGAGGAAGTTACCTAATGTCAGCAGCACAGCAACCATTCACAATTCAAGTTGGCAGCGCACAACCACCTGAATCTCTCACAACCATCACGATTCTTCAAAATGGCGGGTTCGAAAATGGCACGGCTAACTGGCAATTGATGCAAGGAAGTTCGGGATACGATTCCATTTCCACATCCGTCATCCACTCAGGATCACGCGCGCTTGCGACGACGTTGGTTTCTCCTCCACCAGGTAGTAACTTGCTTGCGCCTACGGTCGTCGGCGTTTCTCAGACCGCGTCGGTATCAAACCTTCGCGGCCTCACAATTGATGCTTGGTACGTGACACAAATTCTTACGTCGCAAGCCGCCGCAAGAGTCAGAGTGAAAATCAATGACCTCACATTGAACTACTACGTTAAGTTCGGGCCGCTCACCTCAGCGACCTCCGGCGACACGGATACCACGAAATCCTTGTTCCTGTCAAACTGGGACTGCATCTCTTGGTGTGAGGTATCCCGAGATGTGGGCGCCGACTTCCGAACAATGTTCAGCGCGGCAGCGGTCGGTTCAATTTTCGGGTCAGGGCCAGCCACGGTAACGGTGGCTTTGGAGCTTCTCGGGTACGGCATCATTCCCACCAGCCAATTCATCTTTTGGGACGATGTACAATCCAATGCGCAAGTTCCCGGTCCAACATCCAACTCGCTGACCACTTTTGTCGTGGAACCCACAACCACCATAGCATCAACAACCACTAACGAAGTCATGATTTCGACAAGTCAAGAAACAGTAACGCAGAACACGGCTCTGACAAATTCTCAGACAGGAACTGAAAATGTGACTACACCCCTTGCACAAAACGGCCTGCCTGCGCTTTCTAACTCAAGTGGCTTGCTCGTAGTGACGGTGGCTGCGATTCTTATTGTTGCAGCAGTTGGTTACATGCTTACGTAAGAAAGCGCCGGCGCCCTCGAAGCCTGACGTGAAAGAGGGCAAACGGTACTGTTGGAACTGTGGGAGCGAACTACGGCAAAATGCAGGATTCTGCGGAACATGTGGATCCGAGCAACGTTGACACAACCGTGGTTGATGATCCGAGACATCTTTTTAGCTCGGTAACTTGGTCACCCCGTCACGCTCCGCGAATGTTGGTGAATTGTTGAGGCTCGTTGCGCTTTCAGCCATACTGGTAGGCGTCGTTGGTGCATCTTGGAGTTGGCACTTACTTCAGTGGTACATTTCCGCCAACGCTCTGACCGCCTGCATTCTCGGAACGCAGTGTCCAGAGGTGTTTCAGACATCATTTTCATATTTCTACGGGGTTCCAATTCACTTGCTCGCTGTGGCATGGTTCACCTTGCTAGCCTTGATTGCTGGAATCAGGGCATACGGCATCCAAAGCGCCTCAATCGTTGGCCTAGGTATCGGGGCTTTGTGCATCCCAGCGATAATATACCTAGACTACATTCAACTCGCGGTAATCCATGCCATTTGCTCAGACTGTGAACTGGCGCATATACTGGGGCTGATTCTGTTCGCATTGTTCGTCGTCATCTACAGATCTGACAGAAGGAGCAAGAAGCACAAAACGTGAGAACTCACGTGAGGATTTCCCTGTTGCAGTGAATTACTCTCCGAAATGGTCTCATGCGGCGATTAGGCAAAGTTTAAGCGTTTGTTTTGGTTGCTCGTAATTTCCGTGTGAGCACATTGAGTTCCAAGAAAGCCAACAAGATTCCCGCTCCGAAAAAGGGTCACGGACTCAGCAAGGGCGAGAAGGTCGCCATTCCCATCATAATCATAATTGCAATCTGGGCCGTTTGGTCATTCAGCCAACCTGCACCAGCGGCGACTAGCCTTTCGGTTACGTACTCCTCTACGCCTTCTTTGACTCAATCGGGTGGTGCCCCCGACTTTACTCTGCCTGTGGTTGGATCCAATGGGTTGACTGGGCAGACAGTCACATTGTCCTCGTTTCGAGGCAAAGTCGTGTTGGTGGAGTTTATGGAACCTTGGTGCCCGCATTGCCAAAACATGGCCCCAGTCCTGGGCAGCATCTATGCCCAATATGGAGCCAACGTGACTTTCATTACAGTAGCGGGGCCCTGGAACGGCGCGACGGCAGGCGACGCCGCTAATTTCATCCACAATTACGGGACCAGCTGGGTATACGTCTACGACTCGTCAGGCAACGTGTTCAGCAACTATGGAGTGAATTCAACACCAACTTTCTTCGTAATAGGAAAGGACGGGTCCATCGTTAGCAATTTCACAGGAGAACAAAGCGCTAGCACGCTATCTAGCGCTCTATCCGCCGCGATTAATACCTGAACACTGGTACCTGTCACACGTATAGAAGAGCTAGAGCGTGTCCGCATTCAGCGTCGCGGTACAGCGCTTGCTAAACTGCACACATTCTGTGACCACAATCCGTCCGTACGCGATGTGCTCTGGTCTTTAATTGGCTGATGACGAACCGCCATCGGAAGGTGTAACATGTGAAAGCATGGTTCAGCGGGCGACTCTGGTCGCACCGTGACTTCAAGCGGCTCTGGTTCAGTGATACGGTCAGCCAGTTTGGCAACCAGTTTACAGGCCTCGCCCTTCCAATCCTTGCTGTGCTCTCCCTTAATGCCTCCGCCTTCGACCTAGGTTTACTCCTGGCACTCCAGACCATCCCCTTTCCAACTCTCGGTTTGTTCGTGGGCGTGTGGGCTGACCGACTGAGAAAGCGTCCGATTATGGTCACTTGTAACCTTGGCCGCATGGCAACTTTAGCATCGATCCCGATAGCTTACTTCTTGAACGCGTTGACACTCTACCAGCTGTTTGTCGTTGCGGCTGTGAACGGTATCTTCACAGTCTTCTTCGAAATAACCTACCAATCATACCTCCCCGTTCTGATAGATCGTGTTGATTTGGTGGAAGGTAACGCCAAGTTGCAAGCCAGTGCTTCTGGAGCGCAGGTTGTTGGTCCAGGCATAGCTGGGATCGTGTACCAGTTCATAGGCGGCGCTCTCACAATTGCAGTGGACGCCGCAGGCTATCTCGCTTCAGCTTTGGCATTGTTTTCGATTAGGAAGAACGAACAAAAGCCTATCGTGGATGCTCAGCCGAATCACAAATCCGGCTTCTTTGTTGAGATGAAGGAGGGAGTGGGGATCGTATTCCGCCACTCACTCCTCTGGAGGTTGATGAGTTGTACTGCCACCGCAAACTTCGGGGGCGCAATAGGCGGTGCCGTTTTCGTAATCTTCTTGCTGAATATGCTGAAGTTCTCGCCTGCCCTAATCGGCATTGTCGGAACCGTAGGGGCAGTCGGCTTCTTCTTGGGAACAATCTTCAGCCCTAACATAACAAAGCGCATTGGGCTAGGTCCATCAATCGCCCTTTCAATCGTCGTTTCAGTCGTCAATGTGCTTTCACCGCTTGCGCTTTACGGCGCGGCGTTTCCAATAATCGCAGGAATCGGCTTCGTAACTGGCTTGGCGTTGCCAGTTTACAACATTAACCAGGTAAGCCTACGTCAGACAATAGTCCCGGATAGGTTGCAGGGTAGAATGAACGCGACATTTCGAACAGTAAATTGGGGCACCCTGCCGGCCGGCTCAATCATAGGAGGATTACTCGGCACGTACCTTGGCATTGTTCCTACCATCTTGATTGGCGGAGCCATAGCTGGCCTAGCTGTGTTGTGGGTAATCGCAGGGGAAGTAATAGGGCTGAAGGAGATACCCAAAATCGAGCTGACCTGAGTCAGGTGAAACTTACCTGCCCTCATATGAGTCAGCTAGTGCAGCATCAGTATTGATGAAACCAGCACTGTGGAGGGGGTCCCGCTAAGGTGAATGTCGACCTTGGCAGCACCCTGTCCCACAAGCTGGCCCAGATAATCTCCATACAACATCAGATCAAATTCGCCAGCCAAAATAACCTGCAACAGCGATGAAATCAGCAGAAAGTGTGAGAGCGTGGTCGTTGTTGATCGCATCCGGTAAAGAGAGTCATTACGGTTGGTTCGAAAGGCACAAATCCGATTCCCACAATTGAAGTTCCGATTCCTATGAACAGCGATCACGAGATTCTGGAGGAATTAAGGAAGATACGTGAGGCAATGACACCGAAGTCTCCTCCACCTCCTGCGAAGCCGAAAGGCATCTGGGCAGAGTTTATGGATTTTATTGGGAAAGCTGGCGTCATAGGGTTGGCTGTTGGCTTCATTATGGGCACGTACATTGGGAAAGTAGTTTCAGCGCTCGTTCAGGACATCATTATGCCCATTCCCGGTGCCCTGATACCTGGGGGCGATTGGAGGAAAGCGGTTGTCAGTTTGCCCATAGGCCAAGGCATGAATTTCGCAGTAGGAGACTTTGTCGGCGTGATCATTGATTTTCTGATAGTAGTAGTTGTGGTCTTCTTCATAGCCAAGTATGCTGGAAAAACCATTGAAAAAGCGAAGCCGTGAAAAACGCCGGCAATAGGCGAAGGAAAGAAAAAGAAGAGATAGTCGACTCCGATTTCAAGTCTGTAAGCCAATTGCAACAGCCTTACGCCAGTCATCTTCGCCGCTCTTCTAGCGGACGCAGTCCTGACGGTTGCAGTACTTGTGAAGTCAAAATGCAGGACTCAATCAAGCCCTCTCTAACCGGGAGGCCTACAGACGATTTTGGGACCGAACTCCTACCATGTTCTTGTGAGACCTCTAACTTTGTCAAATGCTCTGTCTGTGGATACAACCGACCCATCCAATTGCATGGCCTCGGCCGCAATGCCTGCGTCGAAATACTCAAGGTCTGTTTCTTCCTCGAGTCTTGACGTCATGTAGAAAGTGGAAGGACTGAGTTTCGCGACTTTTCGGTCTATAAGGGGATAGTCTCGTAGGAGTAAGGCATATTTCTCCATTCTCTCCTCGAATGTGAAGCCTCTACTCTTCAAAGTGATATCGAATTCGAAGAGTGCGAAGGCGCCCAAGTAAACTTCTTGTTCACCCACTAGCTGCAGATGCTTCTTAGCGCGCTCATGGTGTTTATCGTTCGAATCTGCGGTAGCGAAGAGAACAACCGTATCCAGAACGGGCAACTAGTTTTTCCTTCGGAATATGAAGCGTGACGCTTCATGTCGTTCTTCCTTAAACTCAAATCCTGTTAGGCTAGCCGTGAATTTGCGGTCACCTAGTGCTACTAGGATCACGCCCCCTTTGAAGGGAATAGCGACAAGTCTATCTCCCTTGTTGATGCCTGCGACTTTTCGTGTCTTCTTGTCGAGAACGACTCTACACTTGTCGTCCAGTGCGACTTCGCCCAAGCGTCATCTAGTTTAGAGGTTTGCTGTCCCACATATTAGGCATATTTCCCACCATGGTGAAGAACAATCTACATAATTGCAGATTGCAAAGAAACCGCAAGGCAAACCAAAAAGGGTTGGCGCCGGGGGGTGGGATTTGAACCCCCTCAGTTCCTGTGCGGGGCTGGATGAACACCCGATGTTCGTTGTCTTCGACAGCACCGTCCCTGGACAATCAGGTTCACCTGCTAAGCTACGGCAATCACGCACTAAACTCTTAGGTTCAAATCTGCCCGACTGAGACGACAAACACGAAAACGGATGAAACTAAAGCCTATGGAGTGCTGCTTCCGCTTTCTCTAGGTCTCTTTTGGCGCCAAGCTTTCTGAAGATCTCAACTGCCATCTCGAGGTGTCTTCGGGACTCGGCGGGGGATGCTTTCGCGATTGCTTCCGCATATTCAACTAAGGCTTTGGCGCGGTAGTATGGCCAACCAGCCTTCTCCCACAGGTTAAGAGATTCCAAGTATTTTTCTTCAGCAGCCTTCCGGTCGCCACGCGCGAACAGGACGAGGGCTTCAGCTTGTGATGCCATAGCTAAGCCCGCATCACTCTTCAACGTTTCAGCCAGCCGCCTAGCCCACTCAGACATTTTCCGAGTCTCCTCCCATCTCCCGCCTTTTGCGTGGAGCGAAGTTAGCTGAAGGAGGGTCTCGACGTGGAGCAAGGGTTCCGTGGTGAATTCCCAATTCCTGAACGCGTCCACGGATTTTTCGAAGTGTGTTCTGGCTTCCTGTTCTTTGCCCTGTTCCAGCCTCAGTAATCCTAAAGCTAGGTTTGTGGTCACGATGACGGTGATCTTGGGGACTTTTTCGGTCAGGTGCTCGGCTGCTTGAAGAATTTTCTCAGCCTCTCCCAAGTCTCCCATGCTCAGGGCGTACCATCCTCTCCAGGCTTCGTGTTCGACTGTGGTGATGTCGATTCCGATTCCCAGTCGCTCCATGATCGCGTCTGATTTCTGGAATTGTTCCAAAGCGCTCGCCCAGTCTCCTCGAAGCCAGTCGAGGACCGATAACCACCACAAGCCTCGTGCCTCCGAAGTCATCAGGTTTGCGCTCTTGGCTAGTTCGACGGCCTTCAGGGCAAACTCACGTGCCTTCCCTAAGTTCCTAGGGTAGGTGTAGAAGCTCAAGTTGAAGACGCAATTCCGCGCTACCAAAAGGTCTTCGTGCTGTAAAGCTAGCTCGTACGCTTGATGCCAGAGCGGCAGACCTTCATCAATTTTCCCTGTGTCAGTTAGGTAAGACCCTTGCATGCTAAGTGCGCCTGCTACGGCTTGGGTGTTGTTCGTCTTCTTCCCCACTTCTAGAGCCTTCTCAGCCCACATGTTTGCCTCATCAAATTGATCCATGAGCCCAAGAAACCATGCCAGTGAATAGTAGGTCGAGGCTGCCTCGGAGCTATCGGGTTCGCCCTGCAGGTAATTGAGGCCACGCTTCATGACGATCGTAGCCTCTTGAGCACCCGGTTCGCTCTTCACGGTGGTGATCGCTTCGGCGATTTCCCTGCATGTTCGTGCGCATGCCTTGTTATCATGTGATTTTTCGAAGATTGAGAGCGCCTGTTCATAGGATTGTGTACTGTTCTTGAGGTGGCCAGTGAACGCGTAGCATGCACCTAGCTTCTCTAACAAGGTTGCTGTCTCTCCTGCTTTCTCTCCTTCGAGGTCGAGGAGCTCCACTGCCCGTCTGTAGTCTTTGATCGCGGGCTCGTAAGCGTAAATTGATTTGTTCAAGTCGCCGGCAATAACTGAATACTTGATGCAGCGCTCTATGTCGCCGCCTTCCGAGAAATGGTTCGCTATGGCTTCGGCATGCCTGTCCAACTTCTTTGAGTAGAGTTTCTCCATCGCCTCGGCAATCTTGAGGTGATACCTAGCTCGCTTGATTTGGATCAAGTCGTCGAGCAACATCTCTCTGATCCGATTATCCGAAAATCTGAACTTGCTCTTCTCACGGGGAACTTCGACGACCAAGCCCTGAGAAATAACTGCTTCCAGCCTTTGAACCAGTTGATCTTCAGTCGCCTTCGATACTTCCAGAAGAATTTCGAAGTCAAATTCGGGGCCAATCACGGCGGCCCAAACCAGTACACCCAGAGTGTCAGGCTCTAACTTTGACAGCCTCGACCTCAACGTAGATTTTACGCTCTCAGGAACAACAATCTCCTGAATCGGTTTTCTGTCCCAACCTCCCTCGGTGCGGAATATGGTACCGTCCTCGACAAGTGAACGGAGCACTTCTTCTACGAAGAAGGGGTTGCCGCCGGTTGTCTTGTGAATGATATCTGTAAACTCCGTGCTTACCTGTTTTTCTCCGAAGATCCGGTCGATGAGTTCGACTGTATCCTCCTGCCTTAAACTCTTGACCGGCAAGCTCTCAAGAAGCCTATCCCTGTTGAGTTTCGCCAACATCTTATGGATTGGTGTGTCGGGCCCAGCATCTTCGGTTCGATACGTGCAGACTACCAAAACTCGAAGGTTGCCCGTACTCCTCACGAAATACTCGAGCAGATCAAGCGACGCTTGATCAGCCCACTGCAAGTCATCGAACAGAAGAAGGAGTGGCGTTTCCTTAGAGATGGATGTTAGAAAATGGGTTATCGACTCGAAGAGCCTGATCCTGTCCTGCTGTTCGCCGAGCGGCTTAGACGGTGGAACAGTTCCAATTTTGGCCGCTATATCTGGCACTAGCCTAGCAAAATCTGAAACGTGCGTGCCCAGCATCCTACGAATTAGCTCGCCAGGAGCCTCGCCGATGTACTCGCGGCTCACTTCGACCCACGGAGCGTATGGGATCCTATCCTCAGATCCTCTTCCCACTAAAACGGTCGCATCCCTCGACCGCGCGTACGATGCCAATTCGCGCATGAGACGGGTTTTGCCTACGCCGGCTTCACCGTGGAGTGCTACTATGGATGATTTGTTGTTGAATGCGTCGTCGAGGGCGCCTTTGAGCTTCGAAACTTCATCCGTTCGGTTCACAAGGGGTGTTAGCCAACGAGGTTCCCGGAAGGCAACGGTAGGAATCGACGCCTCCTCGCTTGGAGCATATTCGAACATTAACTCAGTAAGCCCAAGTTCCTTTTCAGTTACGGTTATTCCTTGCATCCATTTTACGAGAAGTGATTTCTTTTCCCCTTCTTCGACGATTTCCAGATTACCGTCGAAGAGCCCTACAACGGCTTGGACTTCCTCGTCGGCATGCATGTGCGGATTGAAGACAGCCAGCGTCGTTATGTTCTTCGCTCGTAAGCGTTCTAGGAGCTCAGTCAACCATTTTCGAGTTTGAAGAGCCTTATGTCGAAGCAGAACATCAGACAAGATATCCAGCACTACACGCTTAGGTTGAACCGAACTTAGTGCGTCGGTTATCTGGAAGTTCACGTCAGTCAGATTGTCAATCCCCTTACCCGGGATCACGTTCTTGGAAGGCGGAACGGGCTTGTCGCTGCAAATAAGTGAACGCTCATATTCCATCTCAGTCGGCACGATAGACTGGGCCGAGGATAGCGTTCGACAGATCAGCAGGCTAGATTCCTGAACGCCCTTGAGGAAATTCCGCAGCAGAACCGGAACCTCGTCGCTTGCGGCAGCGTTCAGCACAACCATAGAACCAGCAAGAAAACCGCCCTGTAGAGCCTCATCCAGCCTACCGTAACCCGTCGAAACCTTAGCCCGTAAGGTAGGACTGATCGAAGCCCCTTCGTTAGTCAAATTCCCAGACGCCTAAACCCACCTAGTCTTCAGCCCGCCCAAAATAGTTACGGTCTATCGCAACCCAAGCTTATCTTCGTCCCACTGAGGGAGGGGAACTCATGATTCTCTGTAACAAGTTCGGTTTCGTCAAAGTTAGACAAAAAGGCAGTCATATAGCACTGGAACGGGATGGAACATTCGTCACAGTACCAGTGAAGGAAATTCGGGCGGGTCTCCTAAACAGAATTCTAAGAGATTGCAACATAGGTAGAAACGATTTTATCGAATCTTGGCAATACTTAATCGAATTAGTGGCGAACCCCAGCGCGTACGCTAAGAAAGCTGGCGCCGGGGGTGGGATTTGAACCCCCGTGGTTTTCCCTGCTTGACTGGATGAACTCCGGAAGTTTGTCAGGGCGCGAGCCGTTCTCGTCGATCAACTAAACTCACGCTTCACTAATCGCATATCCTACACTAAATGTTTAGGTCAACATCGGACAATGTTGAGGTCAAATTCCTGTGCGCCAGCTGAGCCGACGGCGACTTATTTCGTGAGGCCACACTGTCTCCTGAGTTTCTCCACGAGTTCTAGGTATCGGGGGTCGGCTCTTGCCTTGGCGAGGAGTGGCGAGTACATCATCGTTGAGGGAGTTATCGTATGGGCTTCGAGAGCCTTGTTCAGGTGCTCGAAGTATGAGTCGAGGTCTCCGAGGGCATGGTAGACGTACGCCATGAAGTTGAAGCCGACAGGCCCCATCTTGGCGTCCTCAATCTTCTTGACAGCGAGCAGCGCTTTCTCTCTGTTGCCCTCCCAAGCGGCGAGCATTCCTCCCATCCAGATGATCCGAGAATTGGTGGGATCGAGCCTCTCGACCTTTGAATGGAACTCCCTAGCCTTCTCCAAGTTCCCCTTGATCAGGTAGTACTCCATCATGCCCCTGTAGGTGAACGCCGGAGCCATCTGCTCGGTTGTACCCCAAAGCTCTAGCGCCTCCTTCTCCCTCCCGACCCAGAGGTATGTCGTCCCGAGAAGCCAGATCAATCTGGGGCTGATGGGGTCCAAGCGGTAGGCAGCCTCAATCTGTTTCACCATCTCAGCCGGGTCTCCTTTTAGTCCAGCTATTTCGGACAGCAAGCGATGGGGGGTTGGGAGGCTGGGGTTGAGTTCCAGCGCCCTTCTCGCCTCCGCCTCCGAGCCCGGCACATCGTCCTCGGTGAATAACATGTTCGAAAGCGCCGCGTGAGCCTCCGCAAGGTCAGGGTCGAGGTCGATGGCACGCGGCACTGTTGACTTCACATTTGAGAGGGAGACGTCAGCGGGCTCGTAGCCACCGTCACCAAGCAATGTGTGGCACTCTCCAATCTCTACGTACGCTCTCGCGAACTTGGGATCCAGCTCTATGGCCTTCTCGAAGAGGCCTATGGCCTGTCTGGCTGAGGCCGCGGTGGCCTCCCTTAACAGTTCCCTGCCCCGGAGAAAGTTGTTGTACGCCTCGATGTTCTCGGTAGGCTTCTTCTCCAGGGTTCTCTTCTCAGAGTCGAGGAGCTGTGTTCTGAGTTCTCCTGCGACTTTCTCCGCTATCTCGCTCTGGACGGCGAAGATGTCGTCCAAGTTCTTGTCGTAGTGGGAGGACCAAAGGTGTTCCTCGGTGGCTGCGTTGATTAACTGGACTGTGACTCTGACCCGGTTTCCCGCTTTCCTTACGCTACCTTCTATCAGAGATCCGATATTCAGTTCCTTTCCTACCTCCGAGGCTCCCTTCTGAGAACCCTTATACTTCATCACCGACGTTCGAGCTATGACCTTCAGACTCTTCACTTGGGCAAGCCTGTCAATCAGCTCCTCCGTCATACCGTCTGCGAAGTATTCATCATTCGGATCGGGGCTCATGTTTTGCAGCGGCAACACGGCGATCCTATGCTTGTCAAGCGTTGCCTGAGTGTGAGAAAATGCCGGAGGAACGAAACTCTTCGAGCGAGCAGGGTCGATTGGTTGGAAGGGTCGTCACTACTCCTGGTGTGCTGCTACTTGATAGCAAACCACCAGAATATTGGTTTTCATGGATGCGGCCGAGGTTGCTGAGGGAACATAGAATTTCCCGAAGAAACTCAATGCTGCGAATGAAAATCGCGGGTTCGGTCAGTGGCGCCGGGGGTGGGATTTTCACCCCGTGGGTGTGTCCGAAACACCCCACGGCTGGATTTGAACCCCCCGCACTTTTTGTGCTTGGCTGGATGAACACCGGATGTTTATTGTTGGATGAGCTTTTCTCGTCGGACAATCGGTTCACGAACGAACATAGTGCATATCTTGGACTAAACTCCTCTGGTCAGTCCTCGATTGCCACTACTCTTACCGGGGCGCCTGTTACTCCTTTGACTTTCAGAGGGAGAGCTATCAACTTGAACCGTGTTTTGGAAAGCGCTTGTAAGTTCACCAGTCCATTAATGTACGGTATTCCATTCCGGAGCAGAATCTTGTCCGGAATCAATTCAGTCGGTGGAATGCGGGGGTCGCAAAACAGAGCGACGTCACCTGCGACAAGTTTCACCTTGCGTTCAACCAGCCATTGAGCAGCCTCATTGGACATATGCGGCGTATTCGACACATAATCTTCCGACCCCCAATGGCTCTCCCAACCCGTTCGAACCAGTGCAATGTCTCCCTTCCCAATATTCGACCCTATGCGGTCGAAGTCTTCAGGGGTTAAGCAGCTCAGCGGTTTTCCTTTGTTTTTGAAATCAAGCAATTCTGCCTCTCCCATGAGCAAGTCCAGCGGTAATTCAGAGCTTCGCATAGAACCTACGAAGAAATGCGATGGTGCGTCTATATGTGTGCCAACATGATCTGCGATGACGATCTTGTATGCGTCGTATCCAATCACCCCGATCTCAGCGATTCTCTCAATCTCAATCGGGGGAAACGGCGAACCATACGTCCAGGCCCCAACCGCAATCTCTCCTGAGAGATCAATGATTTTCACAGAGACTAACCTCCAAGCAAGAACTGCGTTCCAGCACATTAAAAGAGATTGATACTTCGACTGGAGTGGCGTTACGTTTCGCGGAGAATAATTACGAATTACGTAACTGTTGACGCATCCAACATTAGCAATACGTAGAGTTGGGTTCCAATTTGCAAGGCAATCGAAATTGTCAAATACTAGGCCCCAAGCTGACTCCAACAGGGATTTCCGGTGAGCTCGGAAAGGTCTGAGGTTTTTGCGAGAAAAGCTAGCGGTCTTGTACGCCATGCGTCGTGGTTTGATGGGTTCCTGACTAGCATTGGTACTATGAACATGATTTGGATTGGTGTTTCCTTCATCTGGGCCCTGTCCCTGTTCCCTGGATCGTACTTTGACGTCTCCATAATCCTAGCCACCGTCCTATGCCTCTTCAACGCCGTTCTCTTCGCGCAGTTCTCCTCAATGATGCCTCGCTCTGGCGGAGATTATGTTTTCAACAGCCGTGGCCTGACGCCCAGCCTCGGCTTTTCCGTGAACTTCAGCATGGTCGTCTGGAACCTGTTTTGGATCGCGTACACTTCCTGGATCTTAAGCTCCGTATACGCCTCATCAGTCTTCACAATAATTGGCACAGTCCTGAAGTCAGACTACTGGACCGCGTTGGGTACACAGGCTGCGCAACCTCTCGTATCCTTCATAATTGGCGCCATAGTCGTCTTGTTCATCGGCTTCATCACGTTCATGGGCCTCCGCCCGTTCTTCAATGTCATGAAAGTAGCCTTCGTCATCGGCATGATCGGAATCTTCGCACTCATCTTCGTCTTGGCCACCTCGTCCCAACAGGCGTTCGTAAACGCCTTCAACGGATTCGTCGGTCCCGGCGCCTACGATTCGGCCATTAGCACAGCAGTCAAGAATGGTTACACGGCCGGGACGAGAAATTGGACCAACACAATCATGGCAATCGCAATCGCCTTCCAGCCACTCGGCTTCTCGGTTTGGTCATCATACATCTCCGGCGAGATTAAGGACGCAAAACGATTCAAAACCAACGCACTCTCGATAGTTGGCAGCCTAGTCGTGATGGCAGTCTTCCTTCTGATCTTCTGGTATCTGTCCGTGGCGGTCTTCGGCTACGACTTCATGGGCGCCACAGGCTTTCTCTTCTACAACGCTCCAAGTGCATCTCCACTCTCGATTCCTCCAAGCACGAATTTCTTCGGTTCACTCTTGGCACCAAACTTGACCTTGGATTTGCTGATTGGAATCGGTTTCCTCGCATGGGCTTTCCTCTACGCGCCGCAATCAATGCTCATGGTTAACAGGTGCATGCTGGCTTGGACAATCGACCGACTCGCGCCGAAGAAATTCGGAGAAGTGAACTCACGCTTCCACACGCCAACATACGCAATCCTACTATCAACCCTTCTCGCACTGGTCTTTCTAGGTGTCTTCGTTTTCACAACGGGCTGGTTCTCAATCTATGGGTTCAACGCCTTCATAGGTGGCGGAACGATCACTTTCATAGCAGTAGGAGTCGCAGGAATACTCTTCCCATACAGGAAATCCACCAAAGACATCTTCAAATCCTCCCCAGCCAACCAACGCGTACTCGGCATCCCGGTAATGACAATCAATGGAATCGTAACGGTTCTCTTCATGAGCTTCGTAACAATCCTTTACCTCCTACCATGGAGTGGAGTCAACACCGCTCCTTCAGTCGGGTTCATCGTCT
This sequence comes from Bathyarchaeia archaeon, assembly GCA_049513715.1. Lineage (GTDB taxonomy): Archaea > Thermoproteota > Bathyarchaeia > 40CM-2-53-6 > 40CM-2-53-6 > FEN-987. The sequence continues at coordinate 59,226 of JBEKVV010000002.1, forward strand.
TCCTGTACATACTGGGATTCGTTTGGTACTATGCAACAAGGGCTTATCAGAAGAGAAAGGGTGTCCCGGTAGAGCTAGCCTTCAAAGAGATACCGCCGGAATAGAGCACTATTCATCTACTTCCGGCGTATTCCAGACACCTAGCCGACCCTGTGTAGCCGACAATTGGAAGGTGGGCTGCAGCGAACATTGAGCGTGAAGCCTCTAGCATTTGAGACGGGAAAGAAGAGAATCAGGCTGTACTACACATCAGACGTTCATGGCTCAACTACTTGCTTCAAGAAATTCCTCAACTCCGCCAGAGCTTATGAGGCTGACATAATCATCTTGGGTGGCGATCTCTCAGGCAAACTGATCATCCCCATCTTCAAGGAAGGCCCTGACAGCTACTCTGCGAAGTTCCAGGAACGTCACGTTACAGTTAGTGGAGAACTACAGCTGAAAGAGCTTCTGGCGAAAATCCGTTTCACCGGCTCATACTACGTCATCCTCGAAAGAGGAGAGGAATCCAAGTTCGCGGCGGAAAGCGAGCGGGAAAAACTCTTCGCGCAGGTTCTCATGGATGCAATTCGTGAATGGGTGCAGCTCGCTGAGGAACGCCTCAAAGACTCAAAAACAATATGCCTCATCATGCCCGGCAACGATGATCCGATGGATATAGATTCAATTCTCAACGGAAGCTCGCGAATAGTGAACCCGGATGGCAGATTAATCACTATAGACGGGACCTATGAAATGGCAAGCACCTCTTTCGGGAACATAACGCCTTGGAGTTGCCCAAGGGACATACAAGAAACTGAGCTTGAAGCTAAGCTGGAAACAGCCTGTGCCGCCATCAAATCTCCACAGACTGCCTTGTTCAACTTCCACGTTCCGCCCTATGATTCAGGATTAGACTTGGCACCGAAGCTGGATGCGAATTTGAAGATCGTAACCGAAATGGGACAACCCGTGATGATACCGGTCGGAAGCCACGCAGTCAGAGAAGTCATAGAGAAATACCAGCCACTGGCTGGGCTTCATGGTCACATTCATGAATCAAAAGGCACAACCACGATCGGCCGAACCTTCTGCGTTAACCCCGGCAGCGAATACGCCGAAGGGCTCCTACATGGCGCAATCATGGACATTGAGAAAGGCAAACTCCGAAATTACGTGCTAACACAAGGATGATCACAATGAAGTTATTCTACGTAACCGACATTCACGGGGCTGAGATATGCTTCCGGAAATTCTTCGCTGCCATCCGCGAGTACAAAATCGACGTAGCTCTCCTGCTAGGCGACCTCTCCGGAAAAGTGACAGTTCCAATCCAGAAGAAGGACGAGACATACACGTGCAAAGTTCTAGGCTCGGACCTCGTAGCCCGAAATGCCACCGAGCTAGCTGACCTGCAAGCGAAAATTGCCAACATAGGGTACTACAGCTACGTAGCCTCCCCACAAGAGGTCGAGGAAGTGTACAAGAATCCTGAGAAGAACGACGAGCTATTTCAGAAGCTCATTATCGAAAGGCTGCAACGCTGGATGCAAGTCGCAGACGAGAAACTCCGAGGCTCAAAAGTCAAGGTCTACATTGGGGCTGGGAACGATGACCCGTTCGCCATTGACCCCGTGCTGGATCGTTCAGACCGGGTTACAAACATGAATGAAAGGTTAATCAATATTGAAGGTTACGAAGTCATTACCACAGCCTTCTCAAACCCAACCCCATGGAACACGCCTAGGGAGTGCAGCGAGGGGGAGTTGGGCAAGAAAATCGAAGAACTCGCCAGCAAGGTCACTAGGATGGAGACGGCAATATTCAACTTCCACGTCCCGCCCTACGGATCACTACTCGACAATGCACCAGAACTGAAAGACCTACAACCAGTCGCAGGTTCCGTTGTGAACGTGGGTAGTACTGCAGTTGCAGAAGCAATTGAAAAACATCAACCCCTGCTCGGGCTTCATGGTCATATTCATGAATCAAAAGCAGCACAGAAGATTGGAAGGACCCTGTGCGTTAACCCAGGGAGCGAATACTCAGACGGAATTCTACGCGGCGTAGCCGTCAATCTTGAAAATGGCAGAATCAAGAACTACATTTTCACATCTGGCTGAGCAACATCAAATCACGGTTGAGAACCTATGGAATATCGAGCAGATTTGATGAGTTGGGCGGATTTCCAACGCGCCGTCAACCAAAACCGTCTGGTAATCCTGCCCATTGGTTCCCTGGAGCAGCACGGCCCACATCTCCCCCTTGGAACTGACACGATCACAGTACGGGGGTTAGCAGATCGTGTCGCAAAGCGGACGCGCGGAATTGTTGTTCCAGAAATCAGCTACGGGTTCAAACCCCAACCAGGGTCCTCCGCCGGCAACAATTTCCCGGGAACCTGCAGCCTAGACGGTTCAACCCTTACAATGCTGGTCAGAGACGTAGTTCGCGAACTTGTCCGGCACAAAGTCCGGCGGATTTTGATTCTAGACGGTCACTATGAGAACGCGCTGTTCATCAACGAAGGTGTAGACTTGGCGCTAAAAGATCTATGCATGCCAAAGCGCGTCAAAGTAGTGATTGCGAGGTGGTTTGAACTAATTCCTGCTAGTTTCTTCATGAAACACTTCGGGAAAGACTTCGAAGGCATGATGTACGAACACGCGTCCAAGGTTGAGACCTCAGTGATGATGGCCTTGAACCAAAGGAGCGTTCAGAAAAACCGAATGAAAAATGACAGGCCCATTAGAAGGGAGAACTACACGGTCCTACCCGAAAGCAGCGAATTCATCCCGAAATCCGGCGTCCTGTCCTCCGTCTTTCCATCCTCAGCGAAAATTGGTGAAGAACTCGTAAATTACGCCGTCAGGGAAATCGTCAAGATTGCCGGGAAAGAGTTTCCTGAGTAGGTCGCGGAAGCCTACTCAGGTGGAAGTTCTTTGAATGCCTGGTTGATGTCGACTCCTCTTCGTTTCTGATACGCAGCGTTGACAAAGTACCAGATGGCGCATACGAGGAGAATTCCCGCTGTGTACACGATTGGCACTGGTGCATTGTAACCCAGTTCGGGGGCCGTTAAGTAAACTGCGACTAGAGAGCCGCTGGCGATCGCCGCTAGGACTCCAACTACGGTGATTAGAGGAACAGGGCCTACTTTGTAACGGCTCATCGGTGATGCTTCGAAGGTTTGCCGGCGCCTCTTCCAGAAGACAATCGCCGCCAGTGAGGTCACAAACACCACCCCTGTGGGGCCTGCTACGGCTCCAACCGCAATGACAGAGTAGAACGGCGGCCAGAAGTCGAACAGGTAAGCTGCGACTAGGCTGACTGCGAAGCACAGAATTGTCGGTTTTATGGGTGTGTGAGTTCGCGAGCTAACAGAACCCATCCACGCCGGTAGCATCCTGTCAAGGGACATCGCGATCCAGATTCTTGTGACGATAACGAATTCGCTTGCTGCAATGAAGAACCCGCCAGCAATCAATCCCAAGGAGACCAGTACAATGAGAACAGGGTTTGTGGTCAGCATTGACACCAAGAGGCTGACAGTGGGGTAGAAGGGCACGACACTGTTGGGCAAGTAGTATGCGTTCGCAATTCGGTTCAAGAAGTCCCATCCGACTACACTCGTGAATAATGCAATCGGGACGAAGAGCGCAATCCACTGAAGGTAGAGGCCTGCGGCAGAAAATGACAGGAACAACCGCTTGAAATCGTTAGCCCGTTTCACCTCTCCTAGAATCCCAGTCGACGCCCACATCGTCCAAGCAATGTAAATGCTAAGAACACTCATCAGGAGGAATGTGTTCCGCCAGCTGAACGCTGGGACAACGTAACCGGCAGTAGTTGTTGCTTGAACTATGGCTTCGTACAGGTTCTGGCTTCCCATCAAATTGCCCCAATAATTGAACGCACTATGGAAGCTTTGGCTATTCGCGCCAGCCAGGAGATAGATCAAAACTATGTTTGTGATTAGGGTGAAGGGGAACAGAATCCACCGCTGGCTTCGAATCCACCACTTCAAAGGCACAACGGTTACAACTAACGAAAGTATACCCGTAATTACGGAAGCAGCAAACTGTCCGGTCGGAATCTGGAGCCAGTTCGCCCACCCTATCAATGTGCCATTATTCTGGAGGGTGCCGATTAGGAGGAACACGGGGGCAAGGCCGAGGCTAGCAATTACGTAACCTCCGAACGCCACGAAGGTAGCAATCCAGATTACCGTGAACCAGCCCAACGGAAAAATCACGCCGATAGCTGGATGCAGGATTCTGCTTTGGTACACGTAGTCGCCGCCGGCTCTGGGCATTGATGACCCGAGGCCTGCATAGAGTGCATACAGCGGAAGCATAACGAGTAGACAGAGAGCAATCGACCATCCAAGGTCAGCGCCTGGCAGGTAGTATTGCGCGTAGGGCATGAAGTAGAACAGGAGGTAGAACCCTCCGGAGCCTGCAATGCCCCACCACGCGACATCGAAAAGCGACATCTCTCTGACAAGGCCGGATGATTTCCGTCGGAAAAGTTCCTGAGTCATAACGTCTCAGGTGTTTGTTGGCCTGCTCAATCTGTAAAAGACTTTCGGCTCTATCTTACGGATTCCGAAATGAGGCTCTATCTTACGGATTCCGAAATGAGGCTCTATCTTACAGATTCCGAAATGAGGCTCTATCTTACGGATTCCGAAATGAGGCTGTTGACTGGATAACCCTGCAACCAAGCCACGGCGGAAAGCACTGTCGAGGTTTAGTAAGGCCTACGCGCAATTGCAAAACTGAACTAACTTGGCAATTGTAGGAAAAGCTGCGAGAATGTACGCGCCTAATTCCCCTTTGAAACTTCAGAGTATGGAGTTCGCAACCCCTAGAGCTGATCAGGTTCTGGTCAAAATGAAGGCCAGCGGACTATGTTTCTCTGACGTGCATGCAATGAATGGAGAACTGCCCCCGTCCTGCTTGCCACTTGTGTTGGGGCATGAAGGGGCTGGAATTGTGGAAGCAAGCGGAAAGCACGTGGAGGACTTCAAGAAGGGACAGCCTGTTGTCATAGACTATGTCCAATCTTGCGGAAAATGTGGTTACTGCAAGTCCCATCGTGAGAACTTGTGTTCAAACTCCAACCTCTTCGGGTTTGATGTTGACGGTTCCTTCGCGGAGTATGCCCTCGTGCCAGCAAGGAGTCTTGTGAAGTTCAGCAAGAGCCTCCCGTTCGACCAGGCCTCAATCTTAGGCTGTGCTGTATCAACCCCCTACCATGCATTCAAGCGAGCCGGTCTGAAGAAGAATCAGACGGCTGTACTAATTGGCATTGGAGGCGTGGGTTATCACGCAGCCCTCCTTAGCAAACTGATTGGCGTGCGCTTTATGACCGTCGACATATCTGCCCAGCAACTCGCAAGGACGCGACAGATCGGTGCCGAACTGGCGGTAAACTCTGCTCACGAAGACCCAGTCAAATCAGTCCGCGCCTTCACAGGTGAAGAGGGCGTTGATGTGGTCTTCGACTTCGTAGGAAAGCCCGAAACAATCAAACAGGCGGTTGGAATGGTCAAAAAAGGTGGAGTCGCAGTCTTAGTTGGAATAAATCCCGGACAGATTCAACTAGATTCCATGGACCTCCTGCTGAGGGAAGTTGAGCTCAAGACTTCCATCGACCATACGCACGATGATCTGGTAGCAGTCGTGGGCTTGGTCTCGAAAGGAAGACTCAACCTATCAAAATCGATAACCCACCGCATAAGCCTGGAACAGATTAACGAGGGATTTCACATACTTCAGGAGAAAATAGGCGATCCAATTCGCGTGGCAGTCGTGCAATAGCAGCATTTTTCGTGCATGGCACCTCAGAAACCGAAGGGTGCATTTCGTATTCAGATCTTGTAGTGGTAAGCTCCTCTCCACTTGTAAACATCCATCACGATTGAGGTATCACTACCGCGGACAGATTGAATCTTTCCCAATTTGTCGATCAGGAACTTCTTCAAGCTTTGTATATCGTCGGTCAGCACATCCACTAGGATGTCGTGGGTGCCCGTTGCCACGGCCAAGAAGTAGACTTCGTCAAACTCAGCGAGTTCCGCTGCGATCTTCTTGAGATCTGACGGGTTCGCGTCGACGCCAACCCGGGCAAGCAGTCTTTCTCCAGTCAATTGCTGGTTGAGGGAGATGGTGAATCGTTCGATGACCTTGTTCTTGAGGAGCCGCTTCACCCGTGCCCTCACAGCGCCCTCCGTTAGTCCTATCTGATTCCCGATTTTAGCGAAAGGGACTCTTGCGTTCTCTTGAAGCAGACGCAAGATCTGAACATCAATCTCGTCAAGTGAACGCAACATGAGAATCGGCATTAGGATTCTGCACTCCACAGGCTTAACTGTTACGAAACCCGTAATATATATCCTGTTTGAAGTCGAGACAAGTAGAATATGCGCTCTATTTACTACGAAATCGAAATTGTCAAATACTCACCAAGGAGCACCATCAGTTGGTGAAAATTTGACAAAGTACGAAAGACGTGGACTAGCCACAATTCTAGGTGCACCGATATCATGGGTTGCCCTTTTCGGAGGGCTCATCGGTTTCTCGTCACTTATCCCAATGATTTTCTACATTTTCGGCGGAGGCTTTCTGTCAGTAGGGATGGTAATCTTCGGGCCAATTGCGGGCATGGTACTCGGGCCCTTTGCGGGTTACATCGCAGGGCTGATAGGTGGTCTAATAGGCATGTTCATCTCACCGGCGAGTTTCCCACTAGGGTTCATTGATGCAAACCTTTCAGGCGCCTTCATCCCATTGTTCTGGGGTCTCGTCAACAAGAAGTACACAAAGATCATCATTCCTTTCTGGCTCATGTGGATTGCAATAGCCATAATCTGGCCGTACCACTTCCCCGGCCCTGCAGGGGGCTTTGCCACTCCAAGTGAGCCGACGTACACAGTGAGTTGGTTGTGGACATACATCGGCTTCGCTCTCTTCCTTGCGCTTGGAATCAAGTTCATACCAAACTGGATCAAGGAAGGCTCTCCTCGCCGCAAGATGTTTGCAGGGCTCGGAATCTACAATTTCATCGCGAATACAGCGTGGATGGTTCCTTGGAAGATCATCTACTTCGGGATTCTGAAATATCCGTCAGATGTCGTAGTAGCGGACAACCTGGTCTCATGGTGGGCCTATACCCTACCCATGGTAGTCGCATCCACAATAGTGGGCGTAGTAGTACTTGAAGCGCTTCGCAAGAGCGGACTTCGCAGACCACCCGGCGGGATCGTTTGAAGGAGGAAACAAACATGAACGAAGAAGGAAAGAAATACCTCAAACAAACGCTCCCAGGATTAGTCGGCGCGATCCTCCTTGTTTACGGAGGACTCAGCCTGGCAACAATCTACTGGTCAACTGAAGCCTACCAAACAGCCACGCAAACTAACATCTACTCAGCAGCAATCGCCGCAGTAATCGGCGTAATACTAGTACTCGTCTGGCTAGCCACTGGAAAGCGAAAGTAACAACCCTAAGACAAAAAAATGAGTTGGCGCCCGTCAGTGGAGGAGGATTACATCAAAATCTCGAACCTCTCGTTCACGTATCCCGACGGGACCCTGGCACTGAAGAACATCAACCTGGCCATCAAAAAGGGCGAGTACGTAGTCATCATGGGTCAAAACGGTGCAGGAAAAACAACCCTTTCCCTTTTTTTGAATGGAACTATACCGAACATAACCGGAGGCACAGTCGAGGGAACGGTTACCTCAGCGGGCCTGAACCCCTTTGAAAGGCCCGTTTATGAAATGGCACAGAAGGTCGGCGTAGTACTACAAGATCCTGAAGCCCAACTAATCTGCTCAGACGTCAAAGCGGAAGTGGCATTCGCAGCAGAGAACTTGGGCCTACCTCGTGAAGAAATCGAGAAACGCATTCAATGGGCAAACAAGATTGTCCGTCTTGACGGAATGGAGGACAGAAGCCCACAGCAGCTGTCCGGAGGACAGAAGCAGCGGCTAGCCATCGCAGCCAACTTGGTCATGCAACCCGAAGTCATCGTTTTGGACGAGCCCACCTCGCAGCTGGACCCCGTCGGAACAACTGAAGTTTTCTCGGTTCTGAAGGACCTCAACGAGAAACACAACATGACCGTGGTTATGGCTGAACACAAGAGTGAGGCCGCTGCTGAATTCGCCGACAGAATCGTGGTGTTAAACAATGGCGAGATTGTTGCGGACGGCGAGCCGCATGAAGTTTTCGGGAATGTAGACATGCTCAAGAAAGTGTACGTTAAGGTTCCAGATGTCACGATGCTCGCTTGGAAAATGAAAGAGAAGATGCCGACCGGAAAGTATCCCATCACAATACCTGAAGCGCACAGTGTGATCGACGGGATAGCTCAGAAGGTGAACGTGAGCAGAACTACTTTTCCGGTCGAGATAGCATCGAGGTCATCCGTAGCGAAGCCCATCGTGGAGGTTGAAGACTTCCATTTCTCATATCCCCAAGCTGCGACAGAGGCCTTGGCAGGCGTCAACGCGGCCATTTACGACGGCGAGTTCGTGGCTCTCATCGGACAGAATGGTTCCGGAAAGACAACCTTGGTGAAATGCCTGCTTGGCATTCTGCGGTCAAAGAAAGGCCGGATAGTCGTTGATGGTAATGATATCAAAGGCACGCGGCCGGGAGAGCTTGCTAAGAAGATAGGGCTCGTGCTGCAGAACCCCGACACTCAACTCTTTCAGATGTCGGTTAAGGAAGAAATTGAGTTCGGGCTGCGTAACATCGGCGTGCCTGAGAGCGAAATCGAACCACGAATCGACGAAGCCATAAAGGCTACAGGCCTCGAGGCTTGGAGGGACATTTACCCATTCAGGTTGAGTTTCGGGGACCGGCGCAAAGTGGCTGTCGCCGCAATCATAGCCATGAAACCCCGGATACTGATTTTTGATGAACCAACAACTGGGCAGGATTTCCGCGGTAGGTATGAACTTGCCGAGATAGCTAAGCAACTAAACGAATCGGGCTCAACTGTGATAATGATTACACATGACATGGACCTCGTGGCCAGGTATGCCAAACGGACCATCGTCATGGGCTTAGGAAAGATAATCGCAGAGGGACCAACACGTGAGATCTTTAAACAAACTAAGCTCTTAGAACAGACTTTCCTCCGCCCGCCACAGATCACTCAATTATCAAACGAGATCGGCGTCCCAGCCATGTCCGGTTCCCTCACAGTAGATGAACTCTATTCGAATCTGACAAAGGGGTGAAAAGAAATGGCGATGATAGAATACATAAAGAAAGACACAATTGTACACGGCCTGAACCCCATAACGAAGATCTTCCTGTTAGTAGCCTTCTGGGCCGTCGCGCTAGTCATGTTTGACTTGGTATCTGTCATACTGATAGTCATCGTGTCTGTGGTACTTTGGCGTCTCTCGGGGATCCCGCTCTCAGTGTTAAGGAAGGTATTCGTTCTGCTGTCTGTCGTATTCGTTGTCTACATTCTCGTTAACGGTTTCATGTATTTCAGAGGAAAGACTCCGATCTTCTTCGTTCTCGGCCATCCGTTCACGTGGGAAGGGCTAATCTTCGGTATTACAATAAGCCTCAAAGTCCTGGCGGTTGTGTGTCTCGTGCCAGTTCTAACCATGACAACTCCCATGTCGAAGTTGATGGCGGCGATGGCAAAGATGAAGGTACCATACAAGTTCGTTTTCACTTTCGCAATGGCGATCAGGCTTACGCCTCTGATCGACCAGGTGTATCATGAAATAATCGAGGCGCAGAAACTGCGTGGCCACGACGTCGATTCGATGGGCTTGATTAAGAAGATTCGGAAGGGGTACCTGCCAATCTTCGTTCCACTAATCCTGACTTTGCTCAGGCGTTCATCTGACATGGATGTGGCGATTGAATCCCGTGCCTTCGGTGCTCCGGTGAAGCGAACGTACGTGGAAGAGATGGGATTTCATGCTTGGGACTTTGTTTTCATGGGGGTGACCGTCATTATCGCCGGCTCCATCCTAACTTACTCGTTCCTATACGGAAGTCTCACACTCGGTGTGTTGCCGGTATGATTCCAAATCATATGAGGTTGAACTGAATGTTTCGCGGACGCGACTTCTTGACTTTGATGGATTTCTCGCGACTTGAGATCGAGACGATTCTTGACACCGCGCGAGACCTGAAACAAAAGTTGCGACGGCATGAACCGCACGAATATCTACGAGGTAGATCCGTAGCGGTTTTGTTTGAGAAGCCCTCCACGAGGACTAGGACCTCGTTCCAAGCTGCCATCGCTCACCTGGGCGCTCAAAGCTTCTACATGAGACCCGATGAGATGCAGCTCGCCAGAGGAGAACCAGTAAAGGATACTGCACGAGTGATCGACCGATACTGCGATGCACTGGTCATGCGCACTTTCGGCCAAGATCGGATCGAAGAGTTTGCCAGATACATGGAAAACCCGGTCATCAACGCCTTAACCGACCTGACGCACCCCTGCCAAGGCCTAGCCGACATGCTGACGATACTTGAGTACAAAGAACAACTAGACACCGTCAAGGTCTGCTATGCAGGTGATCTTTGGAACGTCTGCCACAGCCTCATTGTAAGTGCTTCCATCTTCGGCTTCAAACTGCATATTGCACGGCCAAATGGCTACGAGCCGAACGAAAGGATCATGAGGTTCGCAACGGAGAAGGCAAAACACACTGGTGCTGAGATCGTAATCACGGACGACCTTAAGCAGGCGGTGAAGGACGCGGACGTCCTGTATGCTAATACGTGGCACAGCATGGGAGGCCCAGAGAAGGAGAAAGAAAAACGCATACGCCACTTCGCTCCATATCAGCTGAACCACAATGTGGCCGAAGCTGCAAAGCCAGACTACATCTTCATGCACTGTCTCCCCGGATATAGAGGGGAAGAGATGTCTGAAGAGATCATCGAAGGTTCTCACTCTGCAGTCTGGGATCAAGCTGAGAACCGTATGCACACCGAGAAGGCCGTACTGGCCCTGACAATGACGTAGCCATGAACATGAGGGGCTAATTTCATCATGTGGACCGTTAAGTCGGAATCTGGGACGCTTCACGCAGCCCTCATACAGGACACGACTAGGAATTTCTGGGAGAACAAACTGCCCTTCGTCGGCGGAGAATCGAACTTACAATACCTACCCAGATGCCCCCACGCCGACTACGACGCCGGGGGACATGACCAATGGTTGAAACTGGGACAGTTCTTCGAGGAAGAAGGGGTGCAAGTGTTCGAAGTCACCTCGATTCTGAGGAAGGCTATCGAACGAGCATCGGAAGCGGGACGAAGGGAAATAATCAAAATGTTCTGGGGCGAGAATCCCCGGGCTCCATCCCCCGCTGAACTCAAGGTTGAACACATAACTGACGGCTACCCGCCGACGCCATACTACGACCAAGCTAATGATCAAGTCATACTTCCCGACTTCAAGAGAGCAACGTGGACTTACACCAGGGACACATCATTCACGACTCAGATAGGGACGGTCATCTGCAACATGCGCAGATACAGCAGACTACTTGAGCCAAAAGTTGTGAAACTCGCATACGAGTCCGACCCAGTCCTGAAGAAGAATGTCAGCCTAATCTGGGACGCGAACGACCTAACCATAGCAAATACAGAGTCACCAAACATTGAGGGAGGCGATACCGAAATAATCGATGAAGAGACCATAGCAGTTGGCCTCGGGCAACGGTCAACTTTTACAGGTTTCTTAGAGTTTGCCAAGAGAATATTTTCCACTGATCCGAATAAGCAGGTCAAGTATGTTTGCGCGGTCTTCAATGCTGATTATCCAGCAGTGGACTACATGCACCTAGATGTTGTCATCAACTTTCCAGCAAACCGGAAGGCGCTCATCATGCCCTACTATTTTGAGAGCGAAATAGTCAAAGACATGCCCCCGAAAAAACTCCTGCTGAAACTGCTCGCCGCCACAAGGGCGCAATCGGAACGCGATGCGAGGCCCATGCATGATGTTGTAGGCCCCGCCGCGTTCGAGAAAGCGGGTCAATGCTACGTGTACGTCAGGGGTGAACGAAATGAACCCGTGCTTCTGAGGCGTGAGGTGAGCCTCGTAGACTTCCTGATCAAAGAGGACAAGATTGACAAGGACGGTTTGATTTTTGTGGGCGGGGAACCGAAGGAGAAGAACGACATGAAGCACCTGATGCTCGCGCTGATGGAGCAGACTCGCGGCGCAACCAATATAGTGACAGTAAAATCGGGCACAGTCATATCCTACGCCCGAACCACAGCCACCCTTGAAGCGCTGAAACAAAACGGAATCCGCGTCAAGAAATGGGATGACAGTTACCTAGACATGCTAGGAGGACCGCACTGCTCAACAGCCCCACTCTCCAGAGACCCTAACTAAAGGATATGAATGCCATCCAGGAACACGCTGACTTCGTAGCGTTCACCAGTGGGTGGCCCAGCAAGAACCCCTGCAAGGTTGTCCATCAGTTCCCGGTAAAGAGGGCTGGTTTCGAATTGTGTCAGGTCGTCTTGCGTTTCCCATAGGTTGATCGAGATCGCTTTCCCGGTGTCGCGCTGTGTAAGCAGAAGTTGACCTTTGAACCCCTTTTGCTTCTGCATAACCGGTACAATGGAATCTTTGACTATGCGGCTTGCTTCCTGAATCTTCCCGGATTGAAACTGGACGTTCACCGCTCTCGCATACATCCCTTATCTCCTCACACGCTTGAATCGTTCTCTCAAGTACTTGGGCTTTCCTAGAAGTTCATCAATGAATCAGAAACAAGACAGTGGCCCTAATAATCGGGCAAAAGGAGGAGCTACAAATCACAGAGGCACAAATTCGAGGTAGGGCTCGCAGTTATCCAGTGGAAATGAGTGTACTGGGTTCGTCAGTTTGCGTATTCGGTGGGATTTGAACCCCCCGCAGTTCCCGTGCGTGGCTGGATGAACCCCGGAAGTTTGTTGGGGCTTGATTCTTTCTCGCTAGACAACTAAACTCATGTTCCACTAATTGCATATCTAGCACTAATTGTTTAGGTCAACGTTGGACAATGTTGAGTTCGAACTCTTGTCCGCGTAAGCTGAGCAGACGGCGACTTCTATTTCGTTATACCCACGTGCTCTCTGACTTTCCGCACTAGCACCGAGTATCGTGGGTCGGTTCTTGCCTGGGCGAAGAGTGGTGAGTGCATCAGGAATAAGGGGACTAGTGCATGGGTTTCAATGACCTTGTACATAAGTTCGAAGAAGGAGTCGAGGTCTCCGAGGGCGTAATAGACGTAGGCGATGTAGTTGAAGGAGATCGGTCCCATTTTCGCGTCCTCAATCCTCTTTATCATGAGCAGCGCCGTCTCCCTGTCGCCTTCCCTAGCTGCAATGACTCCTCTCACCCACATGACCCAGGGACGAGTGGGCTCAAGCTTCTCCGCCTTCGCATGAAACTCCTTAGCTTTCTCGATGTCGCCCTTGGTTAGGTAGTAATCCGTCATGCCCCTGTAAACCTCTGCTGGGGCTAGTTGCTCGGTCTTCTTCCAGTGTTCTAGTGCCTCCTGATGCCTGCCCGTAAAGAGGTATGTTTCTCCAACAAGCCAGATGTAGTGGGGTCTCAGTGGGTCTAAGCGGTAGGCTGTCTCTATTTGCTTAACCATCTCTCCTTCGTTCCCTCTGAGTGCAGCCAGTTCGAACAAACAACGGTATGGTTCGGTGAGACTCGGGTTAAGCTCCAACGCCTTTCTTGCCTCCGCCTCTGCACCCGGCATGTCGTCCATATCGAAGAGCAATCCCGAGGGTAACGTCACTTCTGCGTTTGGTGAAAGCATCTCGTAGCTGTGTAACAATTCGTTTGGTTCAGTAGCGTCTTTCGTAGCGAGAAAGTTTAATCTTCGCCTTGGCTGGCCTGAGAATTGTGCGTTGTATGCGTTCCCTGAAAGTTATGTCAAATTTCAAGAAGACTGAATCCCGACCCAGTACAGTATACGGTATAGCCTCTGGATTGACTGGGACGAAGACAGGCATGTCTGCGAAAGTTGCTATATTATTTCCCGCTTTCAAGACCTCGATGGTGAGGTTGAAAATCACTGTGTCGAACCCGCCGCCTGCACCTATAGATGGTGTTGCCTTTTTGGGGTCTATTTGGAGACCTAAGATTTCTGCTAGGTCTGTTGGGACGAATGTATTGGTCGCTCCTGAATCAACAAGACCTAAAGTTGTTAGACTTGCTGTTGCTGTCCTAAGTCTGACATGGAGAAGCGGAACCCTAAACGCTCGCTTAAGCAGGGGATGATAATATGAAAGATAACGATTTACTACAGCACCTTTGAAAAGAGAGGACAAGTTAGGTTACAGCAGCATTACGGTGTCGGACGGAATTTTCATAACGAATGGCTCCTTGTCTGGATACCTTCGTTTGGCTTCCGCGAACACTTCTTTTCCGCTGTCACCAGATGCAACAAGTTCCTTGCCAACGAGCGCAATCCATTTGCCTACATACTCGCGTAGATCGCCCATTGACATTAGGTAGTTCAAATAGTCCATTTTTCTCTACTCCTGAAAAATAACAACTGTACATTTAACCCTGTTGTTCGCCTATCCAATGTTACAGTCGTTAATCCTCTTTCCTTCTAACAGTTTTAGACGGGTCGGCGCTAATCCAGAGAACAATGGCTTCCTCGACAGCTTCCGAGATGTTGCCTTTTTTCATGCCTTTACGCTTGAAAACCTCTTCTTTGAACCGCTTTTCTCTGTCTGCTGGCAAATACACATCTATTCGAGATTTGCCTTTTGGGACGCTTGGAGACACCATCTAGCCCTCAGAAAGCATATAGACACATTACCACTTATAACCTTTACCCCCTTACCACCAGCTTTATCTAGGAAAGAGGCGTATAGGTGTTTAAGTGGTAAACCACCAATGCAAGTCCTCAGAACTCGTGAAGAAAGGGGCCGAATAATTGCCGAAAAGTCTAACCAAATTGTTCGATTGGATGAACGGTTCTACCGTGTAACTTCTCAGTCTGGCAATGGAATGTATGATGTGACCAAGCGCAAGGTCGGTGGATGGTTATGTACTTGCCCCGACTTCGAGTTTCGTAACGTTCAATGTAAGCACGTTTGGGCTGTCCAATTCAGCCTAGCCGTAAGGAAAGAGGTCGAGGCTAGAGTCATTGAGCCAATAACAGACATACACGCTTGCCTATTCTGCAAATCCGAGAACATAATTCGCTGGGGCTTACGCCACAACAAGTACGGCGACATTCAGAAATTCTCCTGCAAATCATGTGGCAAATTCTTCACGATCAATCTAGGCTTTGAGAAGATGAAGCACAGCCCTCAAGCGATAACGACAGCCATGCAACTATACTTCTCAGGCGAAAGTCTACGGAATACGGCTAGATCGCTACGCTTGATTGGAGCGCAAGTGAGCCATCAGACAATCTACAGGTGGATAGCCAAGTACACGACATTGATGGAGAAATATCTGGACAAGATTACGCCTCAAGTCTCGGACACTTGGGCCACAGACGAATTATTTCTGAAGATTAAGGGGAACATGAAGTATCTCTACGCTATGATGGATGAGCAAACACGGTTTTGGATAGCTCAAGAGGTTGCGGATACGAAATACACGGCTGACGTTCGACCACTATTCCAACTCGCCAAGCAAATCGCAGGCAAGCAACCAAAGACGCTCGTCTCTGACGGTGCGGCCAATTTCCATGAAGCATACCTGAAAGAGTTCCGCACAGCCAAACTTGAGAACAGAACCGAACACATACGACACATCAGACTAGCAGGAGATTACAACAATAACAAGATGGAGCGCATGAACGGGGAAATCAGAGACCGAGAAAAAGTGATGCGGGGCTTAGAAATCAAAGACAGCCCAATACTCAAGGGCGTACAAATCTACCATAACTTTGTGAAGCCGCACATGGCACTAGACAACAGAACACCCGCTCAAGCAGCGGGAATAGAAGTCAAGGGCAAAGACAAATGGCTAACAATCATACAGAACGCTAGTCAAGAGAAAACCTAATCCCAGTTCTCGATAAACTTAGGAAGTCTTGTCAAGTCTTGTTCGGCGACTTGAGGAGAGCTATCCAGTCAAGCGCCCTCTTCTTCACCTCACCAACCGAGGCTTTTTCACCGATTTCGATTAACGCAGGTATAGCAGTTACACCAAATGCGGCGACAGCGTTAACTGCTGATACTCTAGCTTCATAATCTGCCCATTTCGCATACGTAGGCATAGATTGTAGAGCTACCCCCTTCAGTCTATCTATCTGCTCCTTCTCTGACAATGCTGAGCACTTCCTCTATCCCTTTTCTATATGGATGATTCATGTACCATGCCAGAAAAGCCTTTGCGTCATTTCCATCCATTTTGAGTATGATCTCGAAGAAGCCAAGCTCGTTCCGTAGATGCCTCGTCACACGCCATCTTAACCACCGATTTACAAACGCTCTACGCCACCGACCAAACGGTTTGTTACAGCCCAAAAAAATCGGTCTACCAAACTAAGACGTTACGTTACCATCCCGAGAGACATGAGTGAGCCTCGGGCAAGTCGGGGTCCAGGTTGATGGCACGATCTAGCGGTGCCTTCGCATTTGAGAGGGAACCACCGTAAGAATCCTGTCCGGATTCGGCAAGGGCCAGGTGACACTCGGCTATACCCACATACGCCCTCGCGAACTCGGAGTCCAACTCGATGGCCTTCTCGAAGAGACTTATAGCCTGCCTAAGAGAATCCTTAGTCTCCTCCCTGAAAAGTTCCCGGCCCCGCAGAAAGAATGTGTACGCTTCAGTGTTCTCGGTAGGTTTCTTCTCCAGAGTTCTCTTCTCGGAGTCCACCAGACGAACCCTGAGCTCCTCTGCCACCTTCTCAGCTATCTCCGATTGTATGGCGAAAACATCCTCCAGCTGCCTATCATAGTTCTGAGCCCACAGATGCTTATCACCTGCCACATCGATAAGCTGGGCAGTGATCCGTATCCTATTTCCCGCTTTCCTGAAACTGCCCTCAAGAATGGAACCCACGTCCAGTTCTCTACCGATCTCGCCTAGTTTCTTCGCGGTCCCCTTGTATCCCATTACTGATGTTCTCGAGATGACACTAAGACCACTAATCCCTGACACAATGGAGATGATCTCCTCAGTTATGCCATCCGCGAAATACTGGTCGTTTGTGTCCGGGCTCATGTTAGCGAATGGCAGGACTGCGATTCGAGTCTTCTCAAGCTCTGACTTGCTCACGCTCCTCTTCTCAGCTACGAGTCCCTCCAGCGGGAATTCTCTCTGGGACATTTCTACTCCATGAGCCCACTTGATACGGAAGAACTTCCGTTGTCGTCCCTCGACATCTCTCTCGAAGATTTCTATGCTCGCATCGAACACGTCCTCCAACGCCTGCGTCTCCTCGGCCGTGTGCATGTACGGATTGAGAACTGCGAGGGTTGTGATACCCCTTCCACGGAGTCGTTCCAAGAGTTCGTTGAGCCATTTCCTCGTTTGAAGCGCCTTATGCCTCAGCAATA
The DNA here is from genome assembly GCA_049513715.1 of Bathyarchaeia archaeon. Taxonomy (GTDB): domain Archaea; phylum Thermoproteota; class Bathyarchaeia; order 40CM-2-53-6; family 40CM-2-53-6; genus FEN-987. The sequence goes on from JBEKVV010000002.1 coordinate 76,751, forward strand.
CGTCCGAGAGAATATCCAAGCCGAGGCGTTTCGGGTGGGTGGCGCCTAAGGCTTCGTTGATTTGAAGGTTCAAGTCGGTGAGGTTCTCGATTCCCTTACCGGGCAGGATGCCCTTTGCGGGTGAGACGGGTTTGTCGCTGCAAATCAGACATGCCGTGCCTTCAGCCGCATCTGGCACGATCACTTGGGCGAAGGAGAGGTTACGGCATATCAGTAAGCTAGGCTGCTCGCTCTTCAGGAACTTACCCAGCAGAATTGGCACCTCGTCGCCTGCTGGAGCGTTCAGCACAACCATGGAACCAGAAAGGAACCCCCCGTGTAGAGCCTCGTCCAGTCTACCGTAACCAGTTGAAACCTTCGTCCGAATAGAACTGACCGAGGCGCCTTCGGAGGTCACGTTAATTCGCGCACAATCACTCCCCACAGCTATATTATCCCTGAGACTGGTTGCATCAGCCGGACATCAGCCAATCAGCACGAGCGAGCAACGATTCCATCGAGCCTTTCTTTATGAGTCATGAATACGAGACTCGATTATTCGGTAGGCCGTAGACTGAACTGTTGACTCGTGACAAGCCGTGCTCATTGTCGCATGAGCAACGTTACGTGAAGGAGTTGGCGCCGGGGGTGGGATTTGAACCCACGAGACTCAGAGAGTCATCGGCTTAGCAAGCCGACGCCATACCAGGCTACCAGACCAATGTTGCGGTCTCTTGGCTACCCCGGCAACCATACGTGCAAATCCAATATGGTTCCTCTAGAATAGCATGTCGGCCAATTGAGGCCTCTCACATCCACCTCCCCCACTACTTCAGAGTTTCTCACCGAATGGCGTGACTTGGTAGCGGCAACCTGAGCCAGAAAAGATGTCTAGACTATGTCCTTCAGGAGCGGTGGTTTGATGGAGCTGTTCGTTAAATTGTGCTTGATTTGGCCCGTGTAGTGAGTAACCCATTCGGCTAGGTGGAAGGAATCTATCTGTGGACCGCTCATAAGAAGCCCAGACGCCTTGCAGCTTAATACGATTGCTTTGCATACCTGATGAACAGTCGTCAAAGAGAATTCTGGTGCATGGCAGCGTGAGAATTACAGCCTCAACAATTTGCCTTCTGACCATCGCCATAATATCCATACTCGTGGGACAAGCCGGTTCAGTGTACGCTCTTGCACCCCAAGCGGCAGTCGCCTCAGTGACTCACCCAAGTAGTGTGCCGTCTGGGTTACCGTTCGAGGTGACCGTCACCGTCGACTATTCCGACAAGTTCCTGGCCGATGTTGGGGTATGGGATCCCGTAGCGGGGGTCATGATTAGAAGTGTAACTCTCATCAGTAGTTTCACTGGCCCCGGCAAGACCAACTTCATCTTCCAGTTGACAGCTCCGAATTCCCAACCGAAGTGGCATCTAATCGCACTGACAAGGGTATGGTGGGAAGACGCATGGTACCAAGACCCTGAGGGCGGAACGATGCCATTCGACATCTCAGTCATATCCGCAAACACCAATGCCATCCTTACCTTATCGTCAACCGTCCCCGCCACCACTGTAAGCGTGGACGGAGTTTCTCACGCACTAAGCAACTTGCAGTCGCTAGCCTTGACACTCGCACTTGGAACTCACACATTGCAGGCCACGCAGCTAATTCCAGGAGGGGAGGGTGAACGATTCGTCTTCAATGGTTGGAGCGACGGCGTGAACTCAAACCCACGAACGTTAGCAATCGCCACTGACACTAATGTCACGGCGCTGTACGGCACAGAATACTATCTCAAATTAACATCAAACGCAAGCCAACCCTTTGGGGAGGGTTGGTACGCACTAAGTACAGTGGCAACCTTCGGTGTCCTTGCAACAACATATCGTCTCACAAGTTGGTCGGGGTTCCTAACATACGATTATCGCTTCACCGGCTGGATGGGAGACAGTGATTCAACCGCTAATACAGCATCAGTAGTCATGGACGGCCCGAAGTCCGTCAGCGCACGTTGGACACAGACGGGAACACAAATAGACCAACTGACCGTTGGACCGATAATCCTCTTAGCTGCGGTCCCGCTCGCAATTCGAGCTGCTTACGTTTACAGAAAGCACCAAACATCAAAGAGCCAATCGCCAGCAACACGATTCAACCCTGCAACAATGCCCGTCGCCATCTTATGCCTCATTGTCGTAAGCTTCGCGTTCACAGTACCAGTGCACGCGCAACTCCCAGTACAGCCACATGCCACTGTCGTGAAAATCGGCGACGCTTACTGGTACTATTGGAATCAGGCGCGGAGTGATACGTGCATCCTGTGGCTTGGGGGGGGAATTTCTCAGGAGACTTCCAGCGGCTACAACTACTACTGGGTAAACCCATTCGACTATGAGTCGTTCGGGACGATTCATTTCATTCAGGAGCTTTCTACCTATTATTGCATGATCGCCCTTGAGAAGGGTTCTTACGCTGAGGTCAACGCTGCGGCAAATCGAACGATCTACCAGGAGCTCTATCAAATTCAATCAACAATAATCGCAGACGTTCATAGCTGGATCAAGCAGCAGGGCTACGTCCACACAGTCTTGATGGGGTATTCAGTTGGAGGCCAAGCAGCCGCAATGGAAGTTGCTATCCGAGATCCAGGGAATTGGACCAACGCAGACTCAGTGGTCCTGATTACTGTCCCACTTGCGAACAGCGCAATCAACCATGCGCACAGCATCAAAACAAACCTCCTATTCCTCTTCGGAGGGAACCTGGCTGACTTCGTCGCCACAGGCCAGCAATTCTACAACAATGCACCGGCCGAAGGTTGGCAGAGTTCATCCTACTATCACAAGGAATTCTACGTCCTGCAGGAGGTTGGCCATGAGGTCTGGACCGTTCGTGACAGTGGCGAATACAGCACCACCGCTCGCAACATGGTAATCAACTTCATCGAAAAATCAAAAGCGCTTCAACTCACCCCCGAACTAGGGTCCCTATCGGAAGCTCCTGTAGGGAACTGGAGCTTCGAGATCACGTCAGTGCGAGTGCCTCCGCGAATCGCGCCGGGAGATGTAATTCCAGTTGGTGTGGATGTGAGCCAGAGCTTTCAATCAACAGGACCCTTGACGTTGATTGTATATGACGAGTCCCATGCCGAACCATTGAGTGCCGAAAGCTTCACGCTGGGTTCGAGCGGAAAGGCAGCGGTCGACCTGGTTGTAAGCCCACGGAACTCAACAACTCGATCACTCACCATAATCCTGATGCAAGAGGTCGGTGGCCATTGGTCGATTGCGGCGCAGCCGCGGTCCGTCACCGTAACTATCTCCGACCTGGTAACTCTCAAATTGGCATCAAATGTGCCCAACCTTACGTTCCTGATGGATGGAACCCCATACCCGGCAGATCAAACTGGCCAACTTCAGATGGAAAGCTTACGTGCCGTGCATATTTTTCAAGCCCAGCCTGTTGTTTATGATGGGAACGTGACTAGGCTTGTTTTCACCCAGTGGGATGACTCCAATACCTCAACCCTTAGGCAGGTTAGCTTGGAGAATGATACGACGTTCACCGCCTTCTACAGAAAACAATACTACGTGACTGTCATCTCTCCTTACGGAACGCCTCTCGGGTCGGGCTGGTATGACGAAAACTCCACAGCCACGATCTTAGTTCAACCACCCATAATTGGGCAAGAGAGTGTAGCGTTCACCCGGTGGACGGGCGACGCTACTGGTTCTCAACCCAGCCTCTCCATGTTCGTGGATTCTCCGAAAACAGTGCAGGCAGAATGGACCCACCTAAGCAATGAACCGACACAATCCAACGCTCCATTCGTGATGTGGATGATTTTCTGTGGCATGGTCTTCTTAGTTCTGTTAGCCCTAAACTTCAGGCGTCGATCCTGAAGCGGCCTCATTCACCATGAAGGTTTCTCTCTTGGTTCGGAACACGGTGCACTCAGAGATTCGGTCGCATTTCCTGTTCAAAGGCAAGCGGATGGCCGATCACCGCGCGCCTTCACCCGCTGTTCAAAAGCAGAGGGTTGCAGTGCATAGAGATGTGAGCAGAGCACTAAGGCGGTCCATCTCGGGGCTATCGCCAAGGCATGTACTGGATGTTGGCACGGGTTATGGGGCCAGTGTGGAGCTTTTGGCACGGAGGTTCGGAGGGATGGGACGGATTTGGTCGATAGACGTTTCGGCAGAGGTCATTCGATCCGTGCGAGAGATGCTGAAGAGCAAAGGATTGGGAGAGAGCGTCTTCCTGAAGAAAGGCAAAGCGGAGCAGATGCCTTTTCGTGCTGGGCGCTTTGACTTGGTTGTCTCTCTGCTCTCACTACATCATTTCTCCAACCCCCTGGAAGCCCTGCGCGAAATGGCACGCGTCACCTCACATGGTGGGAAAGTAATTGTAGCGGATTGGAAGCCGACCAAGTCGCCGGTGACACCACACTCGGCCAAAGACATCCCTTCCCCCACATTTGTCGAACGAAAACTCAGACTGCTAGGATGGTCTACGACTCTGAAGGAAGGCCGATACTGGTATCTAGTCGAGGCCTCCAAAGGGCAATCGAAGCCCCTGCAAAATCGCTGATTCCACATTGGCCCAGATAACCCGAGTGCAATCAGATGCGCAGCTCAGCGACATCAGGACCCTATTCTCCGAGTACGCTGCATCGCTCGGCTTCGACCTTTCCTTTCAAGACTTCCAGGAAGAGCTGAAAGGGCTTCCGGGGGATTATAGCCCACCCACCGGGTGCTTGCTCCTTGCTGTGGACGAGGGGAGGATGGCTGGATGCTGCGCATTGAGGAAGCTATCAAACATTACGTGCGAAATGAAACGGCTCTATGTTCGCCCAGAATTTCGGAGCAGAGGAATCGGTAAAGCATTGGCGGAAGCGATAATCGATGAAGCGCGCAAGAGAGGATACGGGAGAATGCGGCTGGATACAGTACCGTCGATGAAGGAGGCGGTCGAGCTCTATCGGGCGATGGGCTTCAAAGAAATCTCGCCTTACCGGTTCAATCCAATACAGGGCGCTCTCTTCATGGAGCTGGTCTTAGTCTGATGCCAGTCAAACCTTGCGCGGAAGCCTTCAGACAGTAAAAGTTCAAAACGCAACAAGCCTATAGAAAGCTTAGTAGAGTTAAGACGAGTTCTGGAGAATTGGCTGGCAGTTGAAGAAGCGCTCCCGTGTGGACATTTACGCAGATATTCTGGAGGTTCTGAAGCGTCGCCCAGAGGGCTCTCTCGTCACCAGAATTTCCTACGGGGCAGGCCTTCCTGTCGATAGGGTGAAGCCGATGCTTGAAACCCTCGCCAACTATGGGCTTCTTTCTGTCCGTTTAGCGGGCGAGAGCCGGTTCTTCCATGTCACGCGGCGTGGGTTGGAATTCCTTGGCGCATACAGAAAGGTCCAGGGGTTCATGACATTTCTCGGAACCGACCAATAATTCTGGCGTAAACGTTGTCCGAAATACGATGATGGGATACAAAACTACCCTACTGCCCCCCACCCCACACCTAACAATAATAGAAAGAAAAACAGCGCTAAGTTACCCCCCAGGTAGTACACACATTTTGTGACCACCGTCTGTCATTACGCGACGTGCTCTGCTCTTTAATTGGGCCAGAGCGAACCCATCATCAGATGAAATGGAAATGTTCCGAGAAAGAGTATTCGAATTGACCCAAAACTTCGCCATCTTCGCAAGCGCATGGAGCGAGATCAAGCTAGTAGCCAAAGCAAGGGGCGGAGCGCCCTTCGTACCGCCGAGCCACAGGAGATTCAGCATTAACTCCTACCGTGCTGAAATGAATCAGAAGCTGGGTAGAGGATATATCCAGCCCATGGCGAACAATCGCTAGAATCAGCGAGCAGAGAAACTTGCCTGACGTTTCAGTTCCAAAGCGGACGAAGACAACCCTCAATCACATAGACGGCGACTTGGAGATCGAGGACGATGCCGTAATCTCAGCCGAGAGCGGCACTGTGATCGTGGAGGGCTCGGTTGACACAGAAGGAAATGTTGTCTTCGACTGCAGCCTCAAGGCACGAGACATAGATGGAGACGACGGTGATCTTGATGTTCGAGGCGACCTAACTGTTGAAGATGGCGTGCGCATTTCCGATGGAAGCCTCCACGTCTCCGGTTCCCTCTCTGCCCGGGACGTAGACGTAGACAAACATCTCGAAGTGTCGCGAGATCTCTCCGTCGAAGAATTAGAGGTCGGCAGCAGAGCCGAAATTCACGGCAAAGTGAAGGCGCGGTCTATAGAGGTCGGCGGTTCATTGGAAATCTCCGAATCCGCTGAGGCCGAGGAAATATCCGTAGGGGGATCAGTGCGAGTTGCGAAGGAAGTTAACTGCAAGAATATTGACGTCGGAGGTTCTGTGGTTGTTGGCGGGGGGAGGGTTAGCGAGGAAATCGAGGTAGGTGGGTCTTTTGAATCCACTGCCCCGCTTGAATTCAATGACCTGGACGTTGGCGGGGCTGTTCATCTTCGGGGTGACAGCTCGGGAAGGGACATAGACATAGGTGGAACGATCAAGGTATCTGGAAACCTGAAATTCGAAGACATTGACGTAGGCGGAACAATCGAAATCGAGGGAAACGGTGAGGGCGAGGATGTTGATGTTGGCGGCGTCTTCCAGGTAGGTGGTAACCTGAACCTTGTGGGCAGCCTAGAAGTCGGGGGAAAATGCATCGTCGGAGGAACCTTGATCGCAGAGCGCATCGAGATTGGTGGATGGCTAGAAGCAATGGAGGTCAAAGTTGAAGACATTGAAGTAGGCGGCTCCCTCTCAACGAAGAATGGTGTCAGAGCTGATTCCATAACCATTGGAGACCGTGGCCGGGTAAGAGGCTCACTCTTTGGAAACATGATTAAGCTTGGAGAACGATGCGACGTGGAATCCGTTTACGGACAGCGCATAACCATAGAAGAGCGAAGCCGGGCCGGTATCGTGCATGGCGTCAACGTAAGAATCGAGTCCAGGTGCAAGATACAGGGCGAGGTTCTGTACTCAGGCTCACTAGACGCGGACGAAGACGTGACCTTCGCCGAACAACCTAAGAAAGTAGACGTACTCCCCGACGCTTCCGTTTGAGTCAAGCTGTGCTCTGAGCCGGCACATCCCTATTTCCCTTTTTCTGATTCAGCTGGTCAGTTTTCGGCTGCGCAGCGGTCTGTGAAGGCTGCGGCGGTGATACTGGTGTACTCTGTGGGGGTTGGGCAGCAGCAGGTGGATTGGCAGGCGTTGGGGCAGGCGTCGCGGTAGGTTTGGGGGCTGCAGGTGGAACAGGTCTGGCAACGCCGGGCGTTGGTGCTTTCGCAGCTACGACGGGTTTCGGTGGGGGTGCAGGTGCGACATACTTCAGTCCTACGTAATCGTACAACACTTTCACACCTTCCTCGTTCGTCGCGATGAATATCTGGTATGGCCCATGTAGGTCGTACGCGATCTTTGCGATTCCTTCGGGCTCAAATCCCAAAGAGGATGTCAATTTCGCCAAGGGGCCGATCTTCCGGCAGATGATGTAGGCGACCCCGTCCCAAAGGATTTCAGCTAAAGCACGGGGCAGCTTTGATGGGAGGCTTGCGAATCTTATCATTTGGTAGTTGTATTTTCTGACAATCTCTTCAAGCTTCTTCAAATCCAAAGGGCGGTTGAACCTAACCCAGAACTCGTCGCCCGTCCGATAAGGCACATGCTCAACTTTCTCAACGCCGTCCAAATACCGGAGGTCGTTGACCCGACGCTCAAGGTCACCTACCATTACGATTCGCCTCGAATTGTCGAAGCTGAGAAGGTCAGGCTTTAAAAATGGAACGTTTTCGGGGTTTCTAATTCCCTACGTGTTGGTGTGAGAGGTATGCTGGTGCCGCACTTCTTGTGCTCCGCAGTACACGCATTTCATAACGCCAAGAGGCATCGCGTGATGGTACTCGTGACAGTGGATGTGGTACATCCAAATCCCCTGAGCGCGACGGCACGGTTGGAATACTTAAGGTGATTTGGAGCACTTCGATTGTTTAGAGAGAATGGATAAGGCTCCACTTTTCTACCTATTGCCTGTCCCAGAAGGGCCTTGTAATTATGAATTTTAGCTTGGCTTCCAGAAGGTCCTTGTAGAAGCTTCTCTCATCGTCATGCATCTTGGCGAGGATTCTGCTCGCAGTTTGAGGACCGATTCCGTAGACGCACTGTGCGACTATGGCTCGGCGTCCGTACGACAACACTAGGTCAGCTGAGCGCCTGGCCTTCGCCAGGGTGTCTCGTTCTTGGTCTTCGATCGTTTTGCCTTTCAGCTTCTTTTCCAGTATGCGGAGGAGGAAATCAGTCGACCATGAGGATACTGCCAAGAGTCCAGAGTCGCAGGAGTGGCATTTGGGCTTGCGTGGGAGGGCTTTGACAACCTTCGCTTGCGCTAGCCTGCCACACTCGAAGCAGACCAAGTCAACGGTCATATTATCCAAGCTGAACTTGAGCCTCTCGATAGTGTCCTTCTCAACGATCTCAGGGGCTATCAATTCCGGAATGTCGATGTGCTTGTTGAGGAGATGAAACGCAAGAGGAGTTGGCTTGTCCAACGCTTTGAAGACTGCAACTTCCATTGAACCGTTCCTTATGGATCTGTAGATTTCGCGTACGCGCGGGAAATCGACGTGTAATAGCAGCGCTTCACGTATTGTCTCATCATATATCGGAGTCATCCGGAACCGAAGGGCAAGTTCACGCAGATTGTCGCCCCCCAACATTAGGCCGCGCCTCAATGCGCCGAAACGTTCTGCGATGAATTTCATGTAATAGCCGAATGGAAAGTGCCTGTGGAGGACTCCGTTGAAGATGCCCTCCATGACTCCCTCCCCTACGCCGAACAACGTCGCCTGAATTTCGTCAAGGGCGAGCTCTTGAGTAGGTGTTGTTAGCTCTAGGAGAATTCGATAGCCATCGGCCCACCATTGCCTCACCAAACCTTTTCTTGAGAGGAGCTCCTCGTACACTTCGCCTAACGTGTTGTTGACGGTCTCGCCGAAACAAGCGTGAATTATCAGGAACCTGTCGAATGCCTCGAGAACAATTCGGCTGTCTGTGGGAACCGGTGCTCCCGCGTCTCGATGCCCTTCAATCTCTTCGACTACTTTTCGAACGGCATAGCGTTCCGTAGGCCATCTTTTAGAGAGGGTGGCCACCACGGTTGTTGTAGCTGCCGTATCAAGTTCCTTTGAAACTTCTGCCCGAAGCGTTCCAACTCTCTGAGCCAACTCGAATGGGAGAGGCAGCAATTCGCCATCCCAACCAGGTATAGCAGCGGTAGGGTCCTCGACTGGTGTGACGTACACGAGTGCGTCATCGGAAATTTGTTCGATCTGCCAGACCCTACCTTTGATAACGAAATGAATGCCCAGCCTGGCTTTAGTCATCACGAATTCTTCGCCAAGAATGCCGACGGATTGCTGAGTTGAAACATCGATTACTCGATAGCGCCGTTCATCGGGGATCATTGATAGGTTCTCGTAATAGTATTGGCGAGTTCTACTTCCCCTGAGCAACCGTTCATTGTCGGATCTCAGGCGGCGTGTTTTTTCCAGAAAACTCACAACACCGTCGAACTCTTTCCTTGTCAGGTCCCGGTACGGGTAGGCTCGTTGTACCATCCTGAAGATGTGATCTGTTTGCACGCCTTCTTCCGATTCCTGAATGATTCCAGCAATCTGGTGGGCAAGAACGTCCAGTGCCTTCTCATGAATCTTGACGGGTTCAACATGGTTCTCGTTCGCTTCTTGGATGGCCGCGACCGATTCGAGAATGTCGTCTGTCGAGACTGCCATGATTTTTCCTTGCGATACTTGATCCAGTCTGTGCCCGGACCGCCCCACTCTCTGGATGAGGCTTGCCACCTGCCTGGGCGACATATACTGAACCGTGAGGTCTACGCTTCCAATATCGATCCCCAGTTCCAAGGTCGATGTGCAGACCAGTGCTTTGATCTTTCCGTCCTTGAAGCCGTTCTCAACCCGAACCCGCTCTTCTCTTGGGAGAGAGCCATGGTGGACGGCGATGTTTCGTTTGAGTTGATGAAATTTGGAGCCAAGCGTTTCAGCGTTCGTCCTGCTGTTGACGAAGATTAGTGTGGATTCGTGGTCTTCAACCAGTTCCCAAATTCTGTTCAGGCGAGCAGCGGCTTCGGGTGCTGTGTAGAGAGATTGCGCAATAACATAATCCTCATCTGTTGGGTGTGGGAATTCAACGAAGTAATCCGCCCTTTTGGTCGGTGCAACTTGGATCACTTCAACCGGCCGGTTACCGGCCACGAAGGCTCCTATTTGGTCTGGGTTGCCGACAGTGGCGGATAGGCCAATTCTCTGAAAATCTTGGTGTGTCACTTCTCTCAGTCTCTCCAGGCCGACGGTCAGTTGAACGCCGCGCCTGTCGTCGGCTAACTCGTGCACCTCATCGATTACGACCCAGCGGACGCTGCTAAGGTGTGTTCGCATGCGCTTTCCGGGGAGGATGGCTTGAAGTGTTTCGGGGGTTGTGACCAGGAAGTCGGGCGGTTTGATTGATTGTCTTCGCCTGTCCTTTTGCGGTGTGTCACCGTGCCTTACCTCTACAGTGAACCCTAGGTTCCTGCTCCAGAAATCCAGCCGCTTCAACAGGTCTCGATTCAACGCTCGGAGGGGTGTGATGTAGATTACGGAGATTCCCTGCCTATCTTTCGCCTTCACGAGCTGATCAAAGATTGGTAGGAGGACGGCTTCGGTTTTCCCAGAACCAGTCGGCGCTATCAGGAGAACATTCTTCCCCATCAGGATTTGGGGGATTGCAGCGTTTTGCGGAGGTGTGGGCGTCTCAAACCCAAACTGAACTAGAGCAGCTTGCACTTCCTTGGAGAGTTGGGTGAAGACTTGTTGAGACAGCTTTGCCGCCCGCTCGGGAACTCAGAATCAATAGGACCGCGCGGTCCTCAAAAACCTTGGAGGAGCATACGGTCGAAACCGTGCGAGGCCGTTGAACCTGGACACGTGCTCTTTTTAAATGAATTTCGCCGCTAGCTATCCTCGGTGTCAGAGATGTTTGAGTATAAGGGAATCAAATTAACATGGCTCGGACATGACGGGTTCAGAATTCAAAATGGGAGTGTCATATACATCGACCCGTTCCAGATTGAAGGTGGCGGAGCCAAGGCAGACATCATCTTAGTCAGCCACGAACACTTCGACCACTGTAACGTCGACGACTTGAAGAAAGTAGTCGGCCCGAACACAACAATCGTTGCCCATAGTCAGTCGAAGCCGGAATTGTCCAAGATAAATGCGAAAGAAGTTAGAATTGTGAAGCCGGGGGACAAGTTGAGCTTAGGCGATGTTGCTATCGAAGTTGTCCCAGCCTACAATTTGAACAAGTTCAGAGAGCCTGGCAAGGTTTTCCACCCAAAGGAAGATGGTAAGGTCGGTTGGGTTGTGACGGTTAAAGGCGTAAGGGTCTATCACGCTGGAGACACCGATCACATCCCTGAGATGGCAAACATACGAGCAGACATCGCTCTCCTTCCAGTTTCGGGAACATACGTCATGACGGCGCAGGAGGCAGCTGAAGCGGCGGCGTCAATCAATCCGAAGATTGTGATTCCAATGCACTTCGGAGCAATAGTTGGCAGCAAAAGTGACGCTGAGGCATTCAAGAAACTCGTGAAGTGTGAAGTGAAGATACTCGAGAAAGAACGCTAATACTCAGCAAACTACATACTCTCTATGGATAAGTGCTAAGAAAGTAACAGCAAACACATCGAAGTGAGGTGAAATTATGGTTAAAGTAGCGAGAGAAATGGTTGAAAGGGCGGGCGTAGACGTCGAGAAACTTCTTGACTTATTGGTTAGAAACGCAGCTGCGGAACTCACCACGTTCTACTACTATACAATCCTTCGCTGCAATCTAATAGGCTTGGAAGGGGAAGGGATCAAAGAGATCGCTGAAACAGCACGAATTGAAGATCGAAACCACTTCGAAGCTCTGGTTCCACGTATATACGAACTTGGAGGCAAGCTTCCAGATGACATGAAAGTGTTCCATGACTCTTCGGCGTGTCCGCCGGCTAACCTACCCAAGGATCCGACCGACATCAAGGCGATGCTGACCGTGCTTCTCAACGCGGAACGCTGTGCGGTACGAGGCTATTCAAACGTCTGCAACATAACTGCTGGTAAGGACCATAGGACCTACGACTTGTCTCTGGCGATACTCAACGAGGAAATTGAGCATGAATCTTGGTTCTCCGAGTTCCTGGGAGAGGGCCCGTCCGGCCACTTCATGCGGAGAGGCGAGACATCGCCATTCGTATCCAAGTTCCTAAGGTAACTTCAAAGAGCACGCGATACGACCCCCTCCACTTCCCCTTTTTCTATCCACCAGCACGAGTGAACCTTAGAGTGATCAGGCTATCTCGGTGGAGTTCTTTCTGGCGGGCCGGTGTAGACTATTTCGTCCCATTTTGCAGCCTTGTATGGAGTGTCAAAGTATGCCTGTTCGTAAGCGTGGGCTACTAGGCCGGGTGTTCTGCTAACAATGAAGAAGCCCTTTCCAAGCCGCCAATCGAACCCCATATCAGAAATTATCGCCGCAATACATCCATCCACGTTCAGGATGAGGTGCTTCCTGAAGAATTTCTCTGTGAGTTGCTCCACTGCCTGAGCGAGTTCCACATGCTGGCCGCGAAGCTGGTTTTCTTCTGCGATTGCCAAAAGCTTCCCGGTCCGAGGGTCATTAGTGTGTGTCGGGTGCCCATACCCGGGAATTCTCACTTTGCGGTTTCTGTGTTCCTGCAGGATTTCTTCTGCGGTACGCTTCAATGAGCCACCTTTATTTTTCGTGCGAGTGACGCCTTCTTGCAGCATCTTGGCGCACTGCTCAATGGCGCCGCCGTGCCAGTCACCGATAGCCGCAACTCCAGCAGAAACCGCCGCTTGCAATGGTACCCCAGATGAGGCGACGAACCGCGTAGCGTCAACCGAGGGTGCGTTAAGGCTGTGTTCAAGGCAAACCGTCAGCAACGCGTCCATCACGCGAGAATAGCTTGGAGAGGGTAGTTCCCCACGCCATAGAAGGTAGGTTAGGTCAGCGTAATTGTACTTCCCGACTAGGTCCATGAGGTTGTATCCGCGAACAAGAATCTTGTTTGGTTCAACTTTGGAGATGGCGGTCTTCCAGAAAGGTTCAGGCAAGAAATTCCTCTTCTTACACTTTGGAGAACTTAGGTGAGTATTGGCAAGTGCCGTCGGGTAGCTTGGTCTTAGTGAAGTCAGAGTAAAGGAGAGGATAGTCTTTGATGCAGATTTCAGCAACCTGGCCGAAGACTTTCCTAATCTCAACCTCGGCACTCGGATCTGTCCGCATTTCTATGATCCAACGCAAGGTCCTATGGTTCGCAGTCCAAATGATGTTCGTTGCTATCCCATCTGGCAGGATTCTGCGCAATGCCGATGTGACGCGTTTCTTCTGGTCAAATGACATCTTATCCCAATCGAATTTGGCTTCAAGCCCGGCGTATAACTTCTTGATTTCTTCAACGCTAGCAAGAAATTCGCTCGAAGCTGATTGAAGGTCAGGTGGAACCCAAAGATTGACCTCACGAGGACGGACATACCGAAGGCTCTCTTGACTCATAGCCGTTCCAGCACGGTGGCGTACCAGCTCGTGCGTGAACACCCGGCTTACGTTCAGGAACGCAAACGTGACAGTTGCATGTTCCAGAATGCTTCCATCGCCTTTCTCCAACACATTCGTAATGTAGTCTCTAGGATTGTCTCGAATCTTCGTTACGTTAGGATTCAAGCCCACGCCAAAACTGCGGTAACAGGCGCGCCCCGCCAACTCAATTAGAAATTCTGATTCGTTTGGCTGAAGTTCTTTCGCCCTATTCAACCATTCAACAGCGCCGTAGTGCTCTGCCATTGCCCTAACCCCCTCAGCGTTGAGTCCAGTCTCTGCTAACTTCACTACGATAGGCTCTATCTGTTTCATTCCAACAACCACTCGTTAACCAATTGATTCTTTGGCTTGACTGGTTACATGGGATGAAAGATAAAACTGCTGAAATGACTTACGCATGGCCTGACCTGAATGGAAAACAATGGAAAAGCAGAGTTGGTTCGAATTCTAACCCTGATATTTCTGTTGGATTGGGAATAAGGCTAAATTGCGGCTGGAATACTGCTCGTGGAATCAGAAGGTGTCTCCGGAAGTTTGTCTTGGACTGAAGAGCGCTCAAAGGCGCTTGAAGACGTCAAGAAACTTGAGCCATCCGACAGGTTGGGCCTGTATGCCTCTTTGATTAGGATGAATTCGGCCCTTTTCGAGAGCGTTCGAGGATGGGACAGTTGGCTTAGGAACCCAACCTTCATCGAGACTTTTACCGAGGAAGAGTTGAAAGAGATTTACAAGCAGTTCAAGGACGTGTGTGTCCGGTTCTTGGAAGAGGACGTTAAGTGGACCGGTAAGAAGGAGAAGAGCGCGCCCGCCGGTACGAAGGCGCCAAGAAGTGAGCGGTCTGAGGCTGAACGACGATACGCATAAATTGCTGATTTAGAACTCGCGGAGCCAGCAGGTTTCCTTCATGAGCATCGCACCTTTTGTACAAACCCCGCTAGAGGTTGCTAAGAGGATGCTTGACCTCTCACAAATCAAGCCCGGCGAAACTCTATACGACATGGGTTGCGGCGACGGGCGTCTGATCATTCTAGCCGCAAAGGAGGTTGGGGCAAGGGCAACCGGGATAGATCTCCGCGAGGATTTGATTGAGCGGGCTAGGACGGAGATCAAGAGGTTGAACCTGGAAGACAAAGTGACAGTGATTCAAAGCAACTTCTTCGATGTGAGCATATCCGACGCAAACGTGGTCACCCTCTACCTGACATCAAGCGCGAATGAGCGTTTGAGACCCAAATTGGAGGCGGAGCTGAAACCGGGCACGCGCGTAATCTCTCATGATTTCAAGGTTCCAGGTTGGAAACCAAACATAGTCTACGATGAGTTGCTCGGCCACACGATTTACGGATACAAAATTGGAGAGCAGCTCTAACACTAATATCAGACGCGGCCGTTTAACGCTTAATCGAAAAGCTTGAAGCTGCCCAAGCAATCCAGTGAGAGATCCGCAATTGTACTCTTACTAATCACCAACATTCTATGGGGCAGCTCGTTCGTCAGCGTGAAAATCGGCCTCGCATACGTGAATGCGTACAGCTTCGCTTTCTTGAGGTTGGCACTGGCATCCGCGATTCTCCTTACTGCCCTCATTCTTTGTGGCCGGTTCAACTTAAAGTCGATAAGGGAACCTTTTGTTTGGATGTTGGGGCTTCTGAACGGCCTTGGTTTTTCCCTCCAATACGTCGGCCAAATCTTCACCACTCCAGCGAAGACCGCGCTACTAGTCGATGTGAACGTCGTAGTTGTAGCCATCATAAGCTGGAGAATGTTCAACGAAACCTTCGGACTACGCAAACAGCTCGCAGTAGTGCTCAGCGTAGTCGGCGCCATTATGATCACAACCAATGGTGACTTCTCAACTCTGAGTCAAGGGGAACTGTTGGGAGACGCTTTGGTATTTCTCGCCGGCTTGGCCTGGGCGCTATTCATAATCTGCAACAAGCGGTTGCTGCTGCGGGCGGACAGAAACGTCATCGAACTTTCAACGTTTGTCCTATTCACTACAGCCCTGCTCCTCCTCCCCATGGCTCTTCTCTTCGGGAACCTGAGCTCCAGCGCGGTTCCATTGGAGGGTTGGGTTTGGGTAGCGTACACTGCAATAGTATGCACAATCGTTCCCTATGCGCTCTGGATTGCTGCATTAAAGCAAGTCACCGCAACTATCTCTTCTGTTGTGGGGATGCTTGAGATTGTTGCGGCGATGGTTCTCTCTGGCCTCGTTCTTGGAGAGACTTACAATACTGTGACTTTGCTTGGTGCAGGGCTTGTCTTTGCTTCTATTTTGTTTGTAACCGAAAGCTGAATGGTTTTATACTTATCCCAGATGGTTAGCTGAACCCTTGGTGTTTGAGATGAAGATGGGACCGCAGGCTTACTTAGCAGAATTGATTGGAACGTTTGCCCTAGTATTCTTTGGCACAGTCTCAATAACCGTGTTCGTTGCTATTCTTGGGTTATCTTCCCCCGCGGGATCGGTCATCGGGATTGCTCTGACTTTTGGGATTATCCTGATGTCTATGGTTTACGTGCTGGGTCCAATCTCCGGTTGCCACGTGAACCCGGCGGTAACTATCACAGCTGTGGCGCTGAGAAAGATGGAGGTAGATGACGGTGTCCTTTACATCGTGGCCCAGGTTGTGGGCGCGGTCTTGGCGGTCGGGGCTCATGTGGTAATTCTACCTGAGGCGGGCGCTATGACTGAATTCGGTGCGACCCTTCCCGGCGTCCCCATTGGGCGAAGTGACATGGTGGCACTTGTTGTCGAGTTGATAATCACATTCTTCCTAATGCTCTCTTATGCTGTTGCATATACTGACAAGGCTTCCAACGGCATTTCTGGCCTTGTGATTGGAATGACTCTTGTGGGTCTCACAATTGTCGCTTGGCCTCTAACAGGTGCTTCAGCAAACCCGGCCCGTTCAATCGGCCCTGCCATCTGGTCAGGAGCCTACCAAAGCCTCTGGGTTTACATTGTGGGTCCAATAGTCGGCGCCTTACTCGCCGGTTTCGCTTACCAATACCTCTTAACCCCACGAAAGACGAAAAGGTAAAGCAACCAGCTCCTACCTCTCGGGTACGAGGGAATGAAGTTCGGCGTCTGAGTACTGACTATCTCTTCCCGAATACGGCGTTGACATCAGCGGTCCTGCCAGCAATCTGAACTTGAATTCCTCGTTTTCGCAGAAGCGCGGGAAGTCTGCTAGTTCCTCTATGGCTTAACCTTGACACGAATCTCGACAGCACGAATTCTGGAGTGTCAATGTGCTCCGAGCCTGCCCGCATCAGTGCAGGGCCGGTGCTCTTTGCGAGGTTTGTTTCGATTACTTGAGCCCAATGTTCCTCCCTGCCCGCCTCGGCCCGTTGAGCAGTAATCTTGCCGTTGAAGAGCAGCTTGTATGGTTCGAAGTTTTCGTCCAAGTAGATGATGTTCTTGACGCTTGGTGGGCTTATCTCAGGCGGCCTTACTCCCACGAACCTGAATGCTTGTTGGAGTTCGGTTGAATCGAACGGGATCCCTTGTAGGAAGAGCGTTTCTGGAGCCAGGGATTCAGCGTGCCTTTGCCCGCTATAGGCGTTGTAGACGGCGTTGGCGATTAGAGCGAAGTTTTCCAGCAGTATCCGAAGCATCTCTTCGTCCCCTTCTGAGTAGACTAGGATTGTGCGCATCGCTTCCCGGTAGTTCTTCTCGGAAGGTGAAAACTCGTAGAGAAGCTCCAATGCCTGCTTCATTACGTCAAGAGCCGAATAGCGAGTGATATCCTTCTGCGGAACCCTGAATCTCTTCAGGTTAAGTTGCAAAAGCGAGTCAACAGCCCGTTTCATATTCCTAACAAGTAGAGCGTCGAATGGGCAACTCTCCGCAATTCCGTAGAGTATTCGCGACTCGCCCATCCGACCAACCCTAATGAATCACTGTTGGAAGTTGAGGCGGCGTTAAATCCTTCACTCAAGATGCGGCGAAGAGCTAAAGGCTGAGTTTGCGGTAGCACAGCCACTGACTCCCCAATGACCACCGTAACGATAATCCAAAACATACCCGAAAGCGACTACGCCAAACACGGGTTGACGAAAGATCGTCTTGGCAAGATGTTGCACAAAATGCTCTTACTCAGGAAATTTGAAGAAAAAGTCGAGGAACTCTACCTAGTCAAGGGCCTGCTGATCGGGCCATCCCACCTATACCTAGGGCAAGAAGCAATCGCCACCGGAGCTATGATGGCCTTAGAGCCAGACGACCTAACGATCACAACCTATCGAGGGCATGGGCACGCATTAGCCAAGGATGTCCCAACGAAGCTTTGCATGGCTGAACTCTTCGGGAAGTCAACAGGCAACTGTAAAGGTTTGGGTGGGTCTATGCACGTCGCGATCTATCCCAAAACAGGGTCCCTATACGCCACCGCCATTGTCGGGAGTGGGATACCCATTGCGGCTGGCGTCGGCTTAGGGTTGAAACTGAAGAAGAGCCAGAACATAGTCGCTACCTTCTTCGGTGAAGGCGCTACCAACACGGGGGCCTTCCATGAAGGGGCAAACATGATTGCTCTGTGGAAGCTGCCGGTTCTTTTGTTCTGCGAGAACAACCAGTACGGAATGTCAACAAATGTCAAGAGTGCCGTCTCAAGCCCCACGATCGCTGACAGGGCGCGAGCTTACGGATTGCAGACAATGGTCGTGGACGGAAATGATGTTGTTTCGGTTTT
The DNA here is from genome assembly GCA_049513715.1 of Bathyarchaeia archaeon. GTDB lineage: Archaea > Thermoproteota > Bathyarchaeia > 40CM-2-53-6 > 40CM-2-53-6 > FEN-987. The sequence continues at coordinate 95,135 of JBEKVV010000002.1, forward strand.
CGTAGCAGCGAAAGCCGCAGCTGAGAAGGCACGCCATGATTCTGAGCCAGTCTTCCTAGAATGCTTGACCTACAAGATGAAAGGCCATGGAGTCTACGATAAAGCCGAATATCGACCAAAAGATGAAGTTGCGAAGTGGCTTGAGAGGGATCCAATCAAGGTACTCAAGGAACGACTGCTCAAGAGGAACCTGATGACGCAGCCAGAAATTGACGAAGTTGAAAACGCAATACGGCAAGAGGTCGAGGAGGCTGTTGAATTCGCAACGCAGAGTTCTCCATTGCCTTTCAGCGAAATCAGGAACTACGTTTACGCGGAGGAACAACAACCTTGCGAGAATTAACCTACGCCGACGCGTTACGAGAAGCACTTCGTGAAGAGATGCTCCGAGACCCGAAGGTTGTTCTTTTGGGTGAAGAGATCGGTGTCTTCAACGGGGTTTACAAGGTCACACGGGGCCTGTTGGACGAGTTTGGGCCCGAGCGTGTAAGGGATACGCCGATCTCCGAGGCAGCCATAGCCGGCGCAGCAGTCGGCTTGGCGCTCGCCGGCCTCAAACCTGTGGCTGAAATCATGTACATGGACTTTCTACCCATCTGCATGGACCAACTTGCGACGCAGGCTGCGAAAATGCGTTTCATGAGCGGTGGGCAATTGAAGGTGCCAATGGTGCTCAGAACACAGTACAGCCTTGGGCGTCAACACGGAGCCCAGCATTCCCAATTCACGCCTGCATGGTTCCTTCAAGTACCCGGCCTGAAGGTTGTGCTTCCTGCCACGCCTTACGATGCTAAAGGCCTCCTGAAATCGTCGATACGTGAACCGAACCCAGTCCTCTTCTTGGAAGGCGGACTCCTGTACCGAACCAAAGGGCCAGTTCCTGAGGAGGAGTACACGATCCCGCTTGGAAAAGCGGATGTGAAACGGAAGGGAGATGACGTGACAATCGTGGGAATATCACGCCTTGTTGGCGAGTCGCTCATAGCTGCAAAGAAGCTCGAAGAGAACGGTATCTCAGCGGAGGTGATTGATATTCGAACATTGCAGCCTCTAGATTTGGGAACGATTGTGGAGTCGGTTAAACGGACGTCAAGATTGATTGTTGCATCCGACGACATCAAAACAGGTGGAGTCGGGGCAGAGATATCGGCCTCAGTCAGCGAAGCTGCCTTCGATTACCTTGACGCCCCAATCATGCGCGTTGCATGCCCTGATACTCCAATCCCATTCTCCCCACCCCTCGAACAGGAGTACATGCCCAACGCCGACAAGATAATCCAAGCCGTAGACAAAGTGATGGGTTAGGGATTATTGATGCCAGAAGTTCTAATGCCCCGACTCGACCCGGGAATGCAGTCCGGCAAGATAGTTGAGTGGCTGAAAAAGGAGGGGGAGTACGTCAAGAAGGGCGAAGCCATTCTCGTTGTTGAGGGCGAGAAGACTACCTTTGAAGTGGAGGCGCCCGACAGCGGAGTGCTTAGCAAGATCTTAGCTCCCGTAGGAACCGATGTGGAAGTCTCCCGACCAGTAGCAATAATCGGCGAAGCCTCAGCTCAGCCCCAAAGCCCCCTAACAACTCAGAGTCAAATCAAGCCAGAGTCGCCTCCGCGAATGGAACAGAAACCTACGACCCAAGCTGATCGCGTCATCGCGTCTCCCGCGGCCCGAAGGTTGGCTCAAGAGCATGGTGTTGACCTAACGAATTTGAGTGGAACTGGGCCAGGGGGTCGAATATCGCGAGAGGACGTTCTCGCGACAGTACAGAAGACTACTGCTGCCGCCTCCACCGTTACCAAGTCCCGACAGCCAAGCATCTTGCGCAAGGCCAAGCTGGAAGGCATTCGGAAAACAGTCGCGGAGAGGCTGGGGTTCAGTGCAAGAACAGCCGTTCCTGTCACTTTGACAATGGAAGCAGACGCAAGCAAACTCGTGAATCTCAAGAACCGAGAGAACCATGTTTCCTTCACGGCGCTGGTTGTGAAGGCTGTGGCGAGGGCCTTAGAATCACATATTGTGATTAATTCTACTATCGAGGGCGACGAGGTTACAACCTACTCCGACATCAACATTGCCGTCGCAGTAAACACCGAGCAAGGACTTGTGGCACCCGTCATTCAGAACGCGAACAAGAAGCCCGCTCGAGAGATCAACTCAGAGATTGACGCGCTGTCGCAAAAGGCGAAGGAGAACCGGCTCACGGTGGAAGAGTTGACTGGAGGAACGTTCACCGTGACGAACCTCGGCGCTTACGACATTGAATCATTCGCTCCAGTGATTAATCCACCACAATGTGCGATTCTCGGGTTGGGGCGAGTCGCGTACAAACCATTCGCTGTGGGAGACCGGGTCTCGTCCAGGCCGACGACCTTACTGACGTTAGTGTTTGACCATAGGATAGTGGACGGGGTTCCGGCGGCAAAGTTCCTGCAGGAATTGAAACGCAACTTAGAGGAAGCTGAATCTCTGTTCTAGGCTACCTATTTCCCACGCGCAGGCTTGAAGTGGGGTGATTTTTTTGGCCCACTTCAGTGGAAAAGTGTGGGTGGTGTCCAGGGGGGTTGTTTCGAGAATGCCAATTCGGGTGTCATGTGGGCGGGCGGAGCGCGATCTTCAACGCTTTTCCATTGCCCATCAACTCCAACGCCTCACTGGCTTTGTGAAGTGGCATTTCATGTGAGATGAGGGGCTTGATTGAGACCTGCCCTGAGGCTATTAGCCGAAAGGCTCGTTCGACTGCGGCGGGTGTGTGATGAAACGCTCCTTGGATGTGAAGTTCACCGTAATGGATTTTTTCAGCGTTGAAGGAGACACTCGTCCCCGATGCACAACCCCCGAAGAGCAGGACGGTTCCGCCCTTACGAGCTAGGCCGGAGGCCGATTCCCAGGTTTCGCGCCTCCCAACCGCCTCCACAACAACATCCGCACCCCTTCCCTCAGTCAGCGCCAAGACTCGGTCATTCAGATTCTCCTGCGATGAATCTATTGTTTCATCAATTCCCATTCCCTGAGCCTCTTGCAACCTTTGCCGCACAACATCGCACAACACGACCCTCTTCGCGCCACGTAAGCGTGCGAGTTGGGCGTGCAGCAACCCAATCGGGCCTCCGCCGATTATCACGACAGCTCCGCCCGGATACGACTTGATCAGGTCCCAGCCATGGACAACACAGGCTAACGGCTCTAAGCTCGCAACTGTCTCCAGCGGGACGCCATCGGGAATCTGAAACGTATTCTGGCGCACGATTTTTTCAGGAAGTCGAACGTACTCAGCGTAGGTACCCGGCCACGTGAAACCAACGAGGCTCTCGTTCAAGTGCTCGCAGAGGTTGGGTTGATGGTTTAGGCAGTAGAAGCATTTGTTGCACGGGGCCGAGTTGGCGGCCGCAACCTTCATGCCAACCTTGAACTTCTCAACCCCGCGGCCAACCGCCGTCACCGTGCCCGCGAATTCATGTCCCATGATTTGCGGGGGTTTCGCGAGAGGGTGCCCCCGTCGGTACATCTTAACATCGGTCCCACAGGTGAGGGCTACAGCGCTGCGAACTACAAGCTCGCCGTCGCTAGGCTCCGGAATGGGTACTTGCTCTGCTTTCAAGTCTCCAGGTTTGTAAAAACGCATAGCGAGCATGGATTGTGGCATGAGAAAAACGAGAACACTCCATTTGGTATTAAGCTACGCAGCCCTCATTTGTTTTCAACTATCACTTTGGCTGAGTCGAAACCTTTCTCCGCGATCTGGAAGGCTTCTTGAACCTGACCCAGTGGCAGCCTATGAGTGATTAATTTAGTCGGTGTAATGCGTTTCGATGCGATCAGGTCTAAGGCGATTTGCATTTCAGCTTCTGACGTAGAGTAACTGGACTGAAACCGAACCTCTTCGAGAAACAGTTGACTTAGGTCGAAAGACGCTAGGGCCCCCCTTGCTGGCGCCCCGAAGAGTACGACACACCCGCCTTTACGCACGGAACTCACTGCTTGACCAATTGCCTTCGGGTTACCTGTGGCGACGATGGCATAATCAACGCCGCCTTCAGCTGCTGACAATGATATCGCTTTTGGCACGTCGTCAGTCTGTGGGTCAAAACTCACATACGCCCCGTTTTCCTCCGCCATTCTTCTTCTGTTTTTCAGAACGTCGATCGCGAATATGGGTGCGACACCGTAGAGTTTCAGCAGTTGAAGGTGGGTAAGCCCAACCGGCCCAACACCGAAGACCGCTGCACTATCCCCAGCCCTTACACCTGCCTTCATCAAAGCCCTGACGCAACAGGCCGTCGGCTCTATTTGCGAACCTTCCTCGTAACTCATCGATTCCCGGAGCCTGTAAACCGTTCCTCCACGGACGAGTGACTCTGGAACCCGGAAGTATTCTGCGAAGCCGCATGGGTCAAGGTTACTCTTTGGGTAGGAACCGCAGAGAGTTTCGAGGCCGTTCTTGCAGTAGTAGCAGCTCCTGCATGAGATGTGGTGATGGACCGCAACTCTATCACCTTTCTTGAAATCATGAACGCTACTCCCAGTCTCTTCAACTTCCCCAGCCACCTCATGTCCGAGAACCGGGGGCGTTATGTGGTCGCCATGCACCTTCTCAAGGTCTGTCCCACAGATGCCACAAGTTTTCATGTGCACCAGAATCTCGTAATTGGCGATGCGGGGAATAGGCACGTCTCTGAGTTCAACGGTGCTTTTCGCAGAGATTGATGTGGCCTTCATGGAGTATCAATCAGGTGCGTACATTCAAAAGCATATGCGGAGGTATACTTTGGCTTTCCTCCGACCGAACCTTCACTTCCTTTGGCCTGCGGTGGCCCCAACTCCTAGGTCATTGGTGGTGATGAGGAGAATCCACCCTCGTGGATCTCCACACAAACAGATTTTTAGGTAGAAACGTAGAAGTCCGCGTTTCAGTTGGGCCCGTAGTCCAGCTGGTTAAGACGTCGCCCTCACATTCGGAGAATTATATGAGAACGGCGGAGATCCCCGGTTCGAACCCGGGCGGGCCCACCACTATTGTCAAATGACATTCGCCGGATTAGGGTTCGTTTTTTACTTGAGTTTCAGTTCCACAGTAACACCGTCTTGTTCCCGTTTGGTTGTGAAGCCTAATTTCTCGCACAGGTTAATCATGTTCGTGTTTTCGGTCATCACGATGCCGTAGATGGCTTCGACATTCTTGTCTCTGGCGACTTCGATTAGCATGTCCACTAGTTTGATGCCCAAGCCTTTGCCTTGGTACTTGTCGGCAACTACGACCGCGAACTCTCCACGTTTCTTGTTGGATTCAAGAATCAGTCGGCTTACGCCAATCTCGATCCTACGGTCTCCATCGCGTGTTTCGGCAATGAACGCCATCTCCCGGTCATAATCGATGTTGCAGAAACGCACCAATGCGTCGTGGGGTAGGTCCTTGATGATTTGAAAAAACCTAAACCTGCTGGTTTCACTGGAGAGACCTCGGATCAATTCGAGTTCCATAGGCTCGTCCTCCGGCCGAATGGGACGGAGGGTGACTTCTGTTCCGTCCTTCAACCGCCAGGGTATAACATATTTCGATGGGTAGGGCATGATGACAAGGTGGGAGTAGGCCTCAGCGTGGGCCGGAACATTCGGGTCGAGAATTATCCTTGCATCAACGACTACCAGTTTACCCTCGGAAACTACGAGGGGGTTGATGTCCATTTCAGCGATTTCAGGGAAATCGACGACTATGTTCGAGAAGCGAACCATCACCTCTTCCAGCGCCCTCACGTCAATTGGGGGTTTGTTTCTGAGGCCTTTTGAAAGAGCTTGGTAGATTCTCGTTTCCTCAATTGTTCGGTGCGCCAGAACTTGGTTTAAGGGCGGCAGCCCGATCGAAACGTCTTTCCAGAGTTCTACGCCGATCCCGCCCATACCAAATAGAATGATCGATCCAAAGTCCCGGTCCTTCTTTGATCCTACAATTAGCTCATAGTCAATGCTCTTGACCATTTCTTGTACGTATACGCCGTCGATCCTCGCGTCAGGTTTCGCTTTCTTAGCGCGGTCCATAAGCAACTGATACTTTTCTTTGAGCGTCTGCGCGCTATCAATTCCGGAGATTACCCCTCCCATGTCAGTTTTGTGCAAAATGTCTTGTGACGCAATCTTGAGAACAACGGGATAACCGAGTTCCGACGCGATCAAGGATGCCTGTTCAACATTTTTAGCTAGGCGCCCTTTCGCGCGGGGAATGTGGTATGCGTCGAGGAATCTGTCAACCTCGGGTTGTGTGAGGGCTGTCCTTTGTTTGGCCGCTTTGTGGACCATGACTTTGAGATGGCTTTTCGGTGGTGAGAAGTCTACTGAGAGTTCTTCTGGGGTCTGGTAGAGTAGGTCTAGGTTTTGTCGGTAGCGGTACATGTACATGTAAGTTCTGACCGCTTCCTCTGGAGTTGCGTAAGTTGGCACATCGTTTTTGTGGAAGATGTCTCGGGCCTCTCTAACGCTGTCCTCACCCATCCAAACGGTAAGCATTGGCTTCCGCCTGTCAGCGGCAATCTTCGTTACCGTTTCAGCGAGTACGGTAGGTTGTGTTGTGCCCTGGGGGGTATAGATGACCAGCAGGCCGTCGACACTCGGATCTGCAATACACGCTCTCACAGCGGTCTCATACCTCTTGGCGTCAGCGTCTCCAATTATGTCAACGGGGTTTCCATGACTCCAATACGGTGGAAGGCTCGCGTCCAGCGTCTTCATCGTGTCGTCCGAGAGTTGAGCCAGCTCGCCGCCGTGGCCAATCACAGAGTCAGCGCCCAACACTGCTGGTCCCCCTGCGTTTGTCACAATGGCTAGCCTCGGGCCTGCGGGGAGAAATCTGGAATCCAAAACACTGGCACAGTTGAATAGGTCTCCAATCTCGTCAACCAACACAACCCCAGCACGTTTGAAGGCAGCATCGTATACGGCGTAATCGCCCGCCAGTGCACCCGTATGCGAGGAAGCAGCCTTAGCGCCTGCTGCATGTTTCCCAGCTTTTATTACAATGATTGGTTTGGTGCGGGCAAAGCCTCTCGCTGCACTCATGAACTTCCTTGCATTGCCCACTCCTTCCATGTAGATGATGATGCTTCGAGTGTTAGGGTCCTCACCGAGGTAGTCGATTAGGTCGCCGTAATCGATATCAAGCGTTGAGCCTAACGATGCGAACATACTAAACCCTATTCGAGTGCTCACAGCCCAGTTCAGGATCGCGGAGCCAAGAGCGCCGCTCTGCGAAACGAAAGCGATCTGTCCGGGTGCCGGGTTGTCTCTGAGGAATGTTGCGTTGAGACCGATTTGTGGTCTTAGAATTCCAACGCAGTTCGGCCCCAAAACACGTATGTCGTACTTGGCTTGAATCCGCCGGATTTCTTCTTCCAACTTGGCGCCTTCTGCGCCTACTTCACGGAATCCGGCTGATAGTATGACGACGCCTGCCACACCTGCTTTTGCGCATTCCTCCACAACCGCCGGTACGGTTTTGGCTGGAGTGGCGACGACCGCTAAATCAACATGCTCGGGGACTTTGGAAATGCTGGGGTAACACTTGAGCCCCATAATCGTATCACGCTTGGGGTTGACGGGAATAATTTTCCGTCGGTCCTTGCCAAGCAACAGATTCTTCATGATCGATTGGCCGACTGATCCGTCAGTCTCCGATGCTCCAATAGCCGCGACGACCTTGGGGTTCAACATCTTATCGATATTGGCCATTTCCTCCAACCTGCTCCATGGTTGAGTTCTGCAATTGCTGCACAGCCCACCCTCAAATAACAACCACGCGTGAGTTCCCTTACTGGGAATCTTCCTAAGCTAGGCCACAGTCAGAGAATTCACACCGTGAAAAACAGGACGAATTCCTCTTGCCAGTTAATGATAAATTGTCTACGAAAGACTGGTAACGGATCGCACCTTGGATAGAACCGCCGTTGGATTCAACCCAAATACGAGTGGGACAGAAGCCGCAGAATATGCCCGTATTGCAGAGAAGCATGGTTTCGAATCGTTCTGGGTTCACGAGAACCCTTTCATCAAAGACGCCGTGTCCCTAATGGCAAGCGCCATTTCCGCAACAAAGACCATCAAAATAGGTTCGGGTTGCGTAAGTGTAGTAACTCGCCATCCTTTGCTTGTTGCGTCGACTTTCATATCCCTAGATGAAATGTCCGGCGGAAGAGTACGGATGGGCGTAGGCCTCGGCGGGTTTCCTTGGCTACCGAAGATTGGTGTGAAAGTCTTCCCGGTTCAGGAAACTAAGCCCCTCAAACGTATCAAAGAATTCCTCACAATAACTGACAAACTCCTTGGAGGAGAATCAATCTCCCTCGATGGCGAATTCTTCAAGGTCACTGATATCAAACTAGACTCTAAACCAAAACACCGACCACCGCTCTACCTTGCAGCTTTTGGAGAACGCTTGCTCAGGATGGCGCCAAAGTTGACAGAGGGGGTTATCATTTCACCTGCGCTAATGACGCCAGAGATCACTGGACAGAAAGTGCGTTTCGTGAGGGAGGAAGAATCTTCCGGAAAAAGAACTGACGTCGCATCGTACGTGCTCACAACGGTCTCAAAAGACTTGGAGAAGGCACGTCAGGCAATGAAATCCTATTACTTCCTAATCTATCAAGTGGCAGATGTCCTCAAGCCGGAAATATTCGAGCCGTATGGATTGAAGATAGAGGATCTGGAACCGATTAAGAAGGCTTGGCGAAAGAAGGACTTGGCAGCCGCGGCGCGGGCGATGCCGGATGAGGTTATTGAGGCTTTGACCTTAACGGGTGACCCCGACCATTGCATCGAGCGGCTGAAGGATTACAGGAGAGCTGGTGTTGACCTTCCAATCCTGATGCCGATAGGCGACATCAAAACTGCCATAGAATCCTTCACGATACAATGAGCCTCAAACTGCGCGGTCCTTACAATCATGAACAAATTCCACTCAGCGGCATTATCACTGGCTTTAGCGACTGGTTTGTGGATTCTTGTATTTCTCGTGCGGCCGTTCAATTTCTGGGTCATGCTCAGCCTTTCAACGCTTCTCCTGATGGCCATTTCCATTCTTGTTAATCGTGAAAGAATTACGGGTCATCTGAGTTTTCGATGGCTATTATTGGGCGTGCTTAGTGGCATTGGCCTTTACTTGTTCTTCTATGCTGGATTCGTGTTGACGAAGTCCATTCCCATTTTCAATGAGGGCATAGCTCACGTCTACAATTTCCGAGCGGCAACACCGTCCGTGATGATTGCGATTCTTCTTCTCTTACCGATCTCTCCTGGCGAGGAGATCTATTGGCGTGGGTTGATTCAACGGAGGTTCATGGAGAGAATCGGCGGGCGGGCTGGTTTCCTATTCACCGCCAGTGCTTATGCGTTGGTACACTTGCCCACATTGAATCTCCCACTAATCCTGACGGCCTTGATAGGGGGGCTGGCTTGGGGCTACATCTACAAGGCGACCGGCAGCCTAGTCCCCACTATTATCTCCCATGTACTATTCGACCTACTCATCTTCGTGATAGCCCCCTTCAGCTAGCCGAGAAGGAGCCCTAAGGCAAGAAGCACGCCGAAAGCGGCCGACATTGCAAACGTCGTCTGAGTCAGTTTCACGTAGTGTAAGGGGGATTGCGCGGGTGTCCGGTAGAGATTGGTTTGAGTAACAAACAGGGGCACAGTAACCAGAACCAGTAGCGCGGTGACTGGAAGCAGCCTCAGGGCTACTGCGCAGACAATTATCGCAAATGAGGCCGCGGTCAGGGTGAATGCAGTCGCCATCGCCTTTTTTCTACCGGCTGTCACGGTAAAGCTCCTCTTCGATCCTTTTTGGTATGCATCAAAGAAGATCTGGTCGTGGTTGATCAGAATCGAGGTAGTCAAGAAGCCCAATGGAATTCCCAACAAGAGGGAGAGGGTAGAAACGTAGCCGGTCTGCACGTAGAAGCTCCCTATGATCGGTAGAACGCCAAACGAAAGGAAGATTCCTAGCTCGCTGAGACCTAAGCCTCGATACCCCAATCGCAGTGGAGGCGCTACATGGAAGTAAGCAAAGAATAGTCCAATGCCTCCTAATAGAAGGATTATTGGGCCTGTAGCTATCGTCAGATAGAGCCCGATGATTGTTGCAGCAGAAAAGAAAAGATAAGCAACCATACGGGCCTGCTTGAATGTCATCAGTCCACGCGGCAGTATTTTCCAGCCTGCGAAATCTGGTGGAAACATCTTGTTCGAAATCACATCGACTCCGCTTTGATAGTCGAACGTGTCGTCTATTGCGTTCGCGCCGAGGTGGAGGAAAATTCCACCGAGAACAACGATGACGAAGAGGAATGGACTGAACCTACGTTCAGTCCACCATGCGAGCACACTTCCAACTAAAACGGGAGTGAGAATTACGGGAAGGAACTGAGCTCTGCTCAATCGGAAGATTCGTGACGCCAAAGCCATCTATGGAGCATCCTGTTCGAACTAGTTTTCGTGAAAACCCCGGGCGGTGTACTATTGAGTGGATGTTATCAACCCGTTACGGGGCAACTTCAGCTGGAGGATTCCAGAGTAGTTAACTGCTTCAGCGTTGTCGACCTTCACATAATCGCCCGTCTGAACAGGTTTGACTAGGTTTCTGTAATTGTACCTGACAAATGTGCGCCCAGTCTCATCTTCAAGAACAAGCATGAATTGGTTCATGTCGACGATTTTGCCCTCGATGTGAACGCCCCTCATTCCGTTTCGAATCTCGTCAATTCTCATTTCAAATCAACCTCAAGGTGCTGCGAGTGGGACATCCGATCTTGGAGATCAATCCGAGACTAAGCTTTACGCTTCGTCTCCTCCTTAGGTGGTGGACCATGCCGACGCCAGTACCAATAGCTACTTTTCAAACAAAGTCACCACCGCAAACCCCAATCTTCTCATCTTGAAGCGCTTTATGGCCGCCGTTATGTAACCTTCTCGGTTTGACCATCGCGAGCCGATTTCCACGCAAGAAGCAGTTGATTTTGCAAATTTCTGTTTCCTAAGCCATCCTCTCGCACAACATGTCCTTGTGATATAGGTTTAATTACGTTCACGCACTCACTACGCCTCGGTACGCTGCGGATTCTACTTCTGAGTACTATCTGACGCGTAACTAAACTGCAAAGTGGTGTAAGTATGAGTCAAGAAGGATACGGCGGCCGAACTATGTACAAGGTCACATGTTCTGACTGCGGCGCTGAAACCGAAGTCCCGTTCAAGCCGACGCAAGGCCGTCCAGTATATTGTAGAAACTGTTACCAAAAACACAGACGGTACTAGATCGCATAATACGCGACGGTCGTCTGCGTCCCCTTTCTATCCAGCCTTTTGTTTCCTTTCTATCGTTAATAGGGCACACATCCATTACTCGTTCATCTAATATGCGAAGAGCACCTGAGGACTCTGACTTGGAATTTGAGAAGGCCGTGCGAAAGCGGAGAATGGTTCGCAATTTCCAACCAAAACCTGTTCCGAAGAACTTAGTTGAGAGCATTCTGGAGTTAGCGCAGCACTCCCCTAGCGCAGGATTCAGTCAGGGCTGGGGTTACGTCGTAATTACCGATGCATATCTGCGCAAGAAGGTTGGGGATCTGCAAGGTGAACAGGATTTCTACGCCAAGAAGCGATTTCACAGGTTTGTATCAGAGGCGCCCGTCCTGATTATTGCTTGCACCAGCGAAGAGCTCTACCACGAGCGGTACCGTGAACCTGACAAGCTCAACGAAGACGGAACGGAAATAGAGTGGCCTACCCCGTACTGGCATTTCGACATAGGTTGTGCCTGCATGCTGATTCTACTCGGAGCAGTTGACAAGGGCTTGGCGGCAGCTTTCACCGGCGTATTCCGTGTCCAAGAAATGAAAGCGCTGCTCCGGATTCCAGAGCACTTCCACCCTGTCGGTGTGATTTCACTCGGGTATCCGGCTGAAGACATCAAGTCTCCTTCACTCAAGAGAGGGCACCGCCCCGTCAGCCAAGTAGTCCACTACGAACATTGGTAACGGAATGGTGTGGGCTCAGAAGACTTTGTAGATTGGCGAAGATAAGCAAGTGACTCCGCCGTCGCCTTTGTAAAACTCCGAAACATCCGCTTCGATAGGCTTGTAGCCTGCCTGTTCCAGTTTCGCTCTGGCCCGCGGGTAGCCGGATGGAATCATCACTCGACTGTCTCCCAGGTACAAGGCGTCTGTTGCGTACACTTCTTCCTTTGGAATGGTAACGAATCTGAATCCCAGGAATGAGTCTTGATCCAGCAGGTCAGGTGCGATGATCATTGTGCGGTTGTTGAGGTAGGCGCATCCGCAGAGAAGATGGAAAAGGCTCGTTTTCAACGGAATCACCTTTCGTTGCTTCAGCGCTCCAGCGAGCTGCCGAGCTCCATCGGCGTTTGTCCGTGAAGACTGCCCGACGAAGATCTCTTGCTCGGTGACCACGATGTCGCCCCCTTCAAGGGTGCCGGGTTCATGAACAATAAACGGCGGCCCCACCGCTACCCTTCCTTTCTCCAGCTCCCCCAACAGAGCTTTTTCTTCACCCCTGCGGGTTATCTCGCCGAACCTTCCGATCACAGAACAACCCTTGCCGAGCACGCCGGGGTCCTGCATGAATACCGAATCTGGAAAATCCTCTAAAGGGGAGAGTTCTACGACCTCCACGCCGCACTCCTTGAGTATTGAGATATAGTTGCGATGCTGTTCCTTTGCTAATGTTACATCGATCTTGTCTCTGTCGGGATTTGAGGAAACGCACTTCACGTAGCTATTCGACGGCCTCCGAACGAATGCGCAATCAAACAGCCTGCCCATTCGAGTATCGCATTTACATACCACCGGGACGAGCTTATCGCTCTTCTGTCACAGATGGATGTTGAGCGTCCCCCGATGAACTGGAAAAACCTCTAGGCCTAGGTCGTTTCATTCTGGAAGTCTAGGGAAATTCGATAAGTACTCTGCGCCTCTCGTCGTGTCTAGGATGTCGTCTTCTATTCTGATTCCTCCAATTTTCTTACCATAGATTCCTGGTTCCACGCTGTGGACCATGCCGGGTTGAAGGATGTCTTTCGATTCGATGTGTAATGCTGGGATCGGCTCGTGTACGCTGACGCCGATGCCGTGACCGAGTCGATGAACAAGGTATGCGGAGAGCCCATGACGTTGGATCACCTCGATTGAGGTTCTTGCGATTTCTGCAGCACTCACTTCAGGCTCGATGGCTTCGATGGACGTCCTCTCCGAATCCAAGACGGCCTCAAGAAGCATCCTCTGTTGCTTGCTCGGTTTTCCAACCGTGAATGTTCGAGTCGTATCAGAGCTGTAGCCATCAACAACCACGTCAAGTTCCAACATCACCAAATCCCCCCGGCGCATCTTTCGCTTAGTGTTTCCGATCACGTACTTGTAAGCCTCGGCAGTCAATGGCCCAGAGGCGACGTATGCGCATGCCACGACTCGGTGGGCGTTGTGCTTAAGCACACCCTCCGTAATGATTTGGTGTTCTATCTTCGCAGACAATTCAATCTCAGTCAACCCTGCTTTGATGTTTGTCCGGAATGTTTCCAAGCCGATTCTTGCGACACGGTTCGCTTTTCTCAGCGCTTTCACTTCTTCTTCCGTCTTTATGGACCTCGACTTCACCAGCAGCGCCGTTGAATCTTTCAAATTGTAAGCCTCGAGCTTCTGCTTCAGAGTGGCCAGAGTCTTTTCGCCGAGCACGTTCATCTCGTACCGTAAAGGTGTTCCAAGGACCAATTCCCACCCATGCTCAACGCCTACGTTTCCGGAGTTGATTCCGAGGTCTGACAACGCTTTACGGACGTAGTCCGTGCCCATTTCGAGGGCGCTTCCAAGATGCTCGTAATTTTCGGGTTTGTAGAACCTCACATCCTGAACCCAAGTCGGCGGGAGAGTCTCCCCGCCGGGATGGATGAGGATCGGGTCTTTCTCAAGAGGAAAGACCAGGTAGCTTAGCCCTCGGCCGCACCAGGCCGATGAAAGGTACGTGACGTTCTCAGGGATCCGCAAAATCAAAGCTTCGAGCCGCTCCTGCCGCATCGCTTCTCGCACACGGCCGAGTTTCACTCCGTCCCTCTGCAATCTTCAAACGCCTAGGCGGCCTGTGTTTTCCTTCAATGTTAAGACTTTTCTGAAGGCGGAGAGAACAGCTCGTAGGGAAGCGGTAGTTCGTTATTTTGAGTGGAGGTCTGAGGTATGGAAGAACGTCACGTCGAAATGCCGTCCGAATGGAAGGGAATTGTGCCAACAGAGGTCTTTATTGAAGAAGGTAAGCGGCTCGTCGAGGAAGCCTCGAAACGAGACTTACCCTTGAGGATGCTCGGGGGCGTTGCGATTCGAATTCATTGCGCAGAATTCGCAGACTTCGCAAAGAAACTGACACGGCTTGGTGAGGGGCAGCAGGAGTACACCGACCTCGACTTCATGTCTTACTTCAAGTTGCGCAAGAAGATGCCGGAGTTCTTCAGTGAAATGGGTTACGAGAAAAGACCCACGACCATGTCCACCGCAGCAACCCAACGCCACATTTACTTCCACCCGAAGGGCTGGTTCTCTGTCGATGTCTTCTTCGACAAATTGCTCGCAGCCAACCACCCACTGGATTTCAGAGGACGGCTGGACCTTGATTCCCCAACGATAACGCCAATCGACATGTTGCTCGAAAAGTTGCAGATAGTCTTCCCAGCCGAGAAGGACGTGAAAGACGCCATGTTGTTGCTCCGGGCGCACGAAATAAGCTCAGGTGAAGAGAAGAATAAGTTGAACGCGAAACTTGTCGCGGAACTGGTTTCGTCGGACTGGGGCTTCTGGTACACTGCCACAACAAACATCAAAGGACTACATCAGCATGTTCTCGACTTGCAGAATCTGATTGAAGAAGACAAGCAAGATATTACGTCGAAGTTGGACGCACTTCTGCAGGCGATTGATGCCGAGCCAAAGAGCACAGGGTGGAAGATGCGTTCAGTCATCGGGGCCAAACGCCAATGGTACAACCCAGTTGAAACCGCCCAGACTGTAGGCGAGTTTGGAATCTGGAAGCTCCGAGAAAGAAAGTAACCGTTCACTTAACGGTTCGGTGCTCTAAGGGTATATATTCGCCGAGCTTTTCGATAGCGTCTTCAAACGGAAGTCTGCCCTATGGAAGACGTACTGAAATCATTGACTAACCGAGCTCTCGACTTGGGCGCCCAATATTCAGATGCAAGATTTCAAGATCTTAGGCAGACGCTTGTCGTTGTGGAGAATGGGGCAATCCGCAGTTACGAATCAGATAAGCTGACTGGAGTCGGCATTAGGGTTCTGGTCGGTGGGGCTTGGGGAATAGCCTCCTCCTCAGTTCTGACCAAAACTGTGATGAGGCAGAAGGTGGCGGAGGCAGTTCGAATGGCTAAAGCCGCCAAGAAGTTAACCCGAGCTGTTCAACTAGCCAAAGTGAAGGCTGCCGACGCCACGGTCAAGCTCCCCATTAAGACCAACCCTGATGATGTCCCTCCCGACGTCAAAGTCAAGCTTCTCCTTGAAGCCAACAAAGCAGCCGTCACAGGACCAGAAATCAAGAACTCAACCTCACGGTTGGGCTTCCACCACGACGTTCGAATGTTCGTATCATCGGAGGGCGCGAACGTCAGGACGGACATAACCATGTCCGGTTTTGGACAACTCAGTGTCGCTCAAGCGAATGGGTCTATGGAACGCGTTCCGGAACAAAGGTCTCAGTGCGCTGGTTACGAATTCATCGAATCTGGCGACTGGAACACGTTCTCTTCTGAAGTCTCCCACCTAGCGGCAAAGGTTGTGATCGCGCCAATGCCGCCCGCTGGAACCTACCCTGCGGTTCTAGACCCAGAACTCATTGGCCTGTTCTTGCATGAAGCGCTTGGCCACGCATCAGAAGGAGACCTAGTCACTTCCAAGGAATCAGTTCTTGAAGGCCGTGTGGGAGAAACCATCGCCAATGAAAATGTCACGATGTACGATGATGGTGCGATTGATGGTGGTTATCAGGTTCCTTTTGACGACGAAGGAGTTCCGAAGACCAAGACCACCATCATAGAAAGAGGTAGGTTGCAGGGCTTCCTCCTGTCACGAGACACAGCACCTGAACTGCAATTGGAACCGACGGGCAACGCTAGAGCCCAAAACTTCGAGAACAAGCCGATTGTTCGCATGACGAACGTGTACATGCAGCCGGGGGACTTCCCATTTCAGGACCTAGTTCGGGAGATTGATTACGGCTTCTACATTCGTGGCCGAGGTAGCTTGGGGGGGCAGGTCGATGTGGGAGGAGGGACATTCACCTTCCGCGCCGGCCCATCCTACTTGATTGAGAAAGGCGAAGTGAAACACATGGTGCGAGCTGTCACTTTGGCTGGAAAAATCCTCGAAACGCTCAGGACGATCAATGCGGTGGGCAAAGACTTCAGCGTAACTACGAGTGTTTTCGGCGGATGCGGCAAAGATGGCCAGCTGGCAAAGGTCGGTGACGGAGGCCCACACGTAAGGTTGGGCAAGCTTACGATAGGAGGAAGAGCTGATTGACCAAGATTCTTGCCGCAGCGGAAGCCGCCGTCAAACTCGCCATGAAGAGGGGCTTCGACGAGGCCGAAGCTTTCAGCACAAAAACAACCCGACGTGAAATCATATACCGCAACGCGATCGAGGCGACAATGAGCAACACGATCGCGGGTCTAAGCATTCGGGGTGTCGTGGACAAACGAATAGGGTTCTACTCGGTTTCATCATTGGAGCGAGCTGACATAGAGAACGCCGTCGAGCAATCGTTGAAGATTGCGAAGGCCAACACACAGGACCAAGACTGGAAGTCGTTAACCCGCAAGCATGGAAAAGCCGCAGTGCAGAAAGTCTTCGACAAAAGGATTGAGAGCCTCTCGGCTAAAGATCTCGTCGGGGAAGTCCAACTAGCGGTTGACACCGTCACTGAAGTGGATTCGTCGCTTTCGATTACGCGAGGAATTCTTTCAACCACTATTGTCTCCAATGCAATCGCGAACAGCCACGGATGCAAACTTGAGAGGAAGGAAACCTTTGCCTCTACTTGGATTGCGGTAACTGCAGGTTCTTCCGGAAAGAAAGGCATAGGCCACGAAGCGAGACAAACACGGTCTTGGAAGAGCTTGAACACCGAGCATATTGCTGAAACTGTTGCCGAGCGGGCCTTGAAGATGGTCAACGCAACTTCAATTTCGAATGGAAAGATGGACGCTGTCTGGAGAAACGATGCCTTCGCAGCCATACTCGACGCAATGCTGACTCGAACAGTGACGGCAGACGCTGTTCAAAAGCACAGGTCACCTTGGGTGGGGAAAGTTGGCCAACCCGTTGCCAGTGAGCAGGTATCCCTGATCGACGAAGGAAAAATGCCGGGCGGCCTTGGCACACGACAATTCGACGATGACGGAACACCGCAGAGAAGCACACCCGTAATCGAGAAGGGAGTTTTGAGGGGTTTCCTATACGACGTTTACACTGCGTCCAAGGAAAACCGACAGTCCACCGGCAATGCCCGCAGAGAAGGTGGGCTATTCTCCACACGCCCGAACTACACGCAAGCGCCATTCCCATACCCAAACAACCTCATATTGAAACCCCAAACCGCAGCGCCAGAAGAGGTCATAAAAGAAACTGGGAAAGGAGTCTACATCGTAGAGACCATAGGCGAATGGCTCTCCAACCCAATCAGTGGCGACCTCAGCGCAGCCATCAGCAGCGGATTCAAAATCGAAAATGGAGAGCTCGGAGCCGCGGTCAAGGGCGGTATCGTGACGGCGAACTTCTTCGAAATCCTCAAAGGGAAGATGGATTTGAGGGCGAACGACTTAGACAGCTCAGGAGCCGTCTACGCCCCAACAACCCAAGTGCTCGACATGACAATCGCTGGAGAATAGACTAGAGAAGGATGGGAAGGTGGCATCTGACGGTTTTGTTGTTTTGTTTTGCGAGTATCATGAATCTGTTCGGCCGGCTGAGGTAGGTCGCCGTGATAATGGTATTGCCAAGCTTCATACGTTCGTTCCCTAGCTTTGAACCAATGATTGGCATTGACTAAACATAAGATCCCTTTGGGCCTCGGGAATTGTGTTGAAGTTCTGGGGGTTCTCCTCGCAATCTATCTTTTGGTTCTGGCGGCGGACGCATCAAATCTCTATCTCAGGTTTTTCATGTACTTGATTTCATGGGGATGCTTCCTATTCTTTCCCCATTGTTTGGCGCATTTCCTCGTAGGTTCCACTGTTGGTGTACGTTTCAAATTCTATTACTTGGGAAGGTCGGGTGTCAGCAAACTCAGATTGCCCGTGGTGAGCTTACTTGCTGCGCGTGCTCCGGTTCTGACGTTGGTGGTTGACCTCAAGTCCTTGAGTGCAGTGAGCCCTGGCCGACGGGCGGTGATGTATGCTTCAGGTGCTGCTGCCTCAATGATTCTCCCGTTCATAGTCGTGGCGGCCTCTTTTCCTCATCTGCCTCTTCCGCTGACTGCTGTTTTTGTCCTTTTTTCCGTTGCCAACCTCACCTTCGACCTATATTACAGCCCCAAAGCAGGTGATATATCCAGAGGACGAGCAACCGCAAGATGAATGATAGGTATTTGTGAAGTCCGAGGCCATTCTTAATTATCGGATTTTTCATGTGGGAACCAGTGACGTTTACATGAATTATCGCCGTTTAGGAAGTGCAGGCCTGAAGGTCAGTGAGCTTTCCTTGGGTGCCTGGGTTACGTACGGCGGGCAGGTGGGCGAAGACGCGGCTTTGAAGTGTATGTCCGCGGCGTACGACGCTGGGGTCAACTTCTTCGACAACGCAGAAGCGTACGCCAGCGGAAATGCTGAGACGGTCATGGGTAATGTGATTAAGAAGTTGGGCTGGCGTCGCGAGAGCATAGTCGTTTCCAGCAAAGTCTTCTGGGGCGGAGGGGGACCTAATGACCAAGGGCTCAGCCGCAAGCACATTTACGAAGCCTGCCGAAACTCCATGAAGCGCCTCCAACTTGACTACTTGGACCTGTTCTTCTGCCACCGACCAGACCCTACAACGCCCATTGAGGAAACGGTTCGTGCCATGGACGACTTGGTTCATCAGGGTGAGATTCTGTATTGGGGAACCTCGGAGTGGAACGCGGCTGACATAATGCGCGCCCACGGTATCGCCCGAGAACAGCACCTGACTCCCCCGCAGATGGAACAGCCGCAGTACAATATGTTGCACCGGGATCGAGTGGAAAAGGAGTACCTGCCACTCTACCGGGAAATCGGGTTGGGCACGACCATTTGGAGCCCGCTCGCCTCGGGTTTACTTAGCGGAAAATATAACGATGGAATTCCTCCCAACACTCGCGCCTCCCTGAAAGGGTACGAATGGTTGCGGCAATACCTCCTCACACCGCAAAACATTGAGAAGGTGAAACAGCTACAACCACTAGCCAAAGACCTCGGATGCACCATGCCTCAACTGGCCTTAGCTTGGTGTTTGAAGAACCCGAACATAAGCACGGTGATAACAAGCGCAACCCGACCTGAGCAGGTTGTGGAGAACATGAAATCGGCGGAAGTTGCTCAGAATCTGTCCGCAGAGCTGATGGAGCGAATCGACGGTATTTTAGGAAACAAACCTCAGCCTGATGAAGACTGAGCGCTTGAATCAAGCAATGCCCTGAGCTTCCTGAAGTCTTCTTTAACCAATGTTTTATATTACTGAATGACGCTATTCAGCTGTCGGTTTACGCTTATGACCAACGGCTCATTTCTGAATGGCAAGATAGGGAAACCGTTCGTTGAAGCCAACCAATCTATGAAGAAATTCCTTGACAAGGTGGACGCAGAATCAAGTCAGGAAAGTTACTGTTACGCGATATGGCAGTATTCGCAGTGGGCTAAGAGAACGCCCGACCAACTACTAGCGGAAAGAAAGGCTGAAGATGAAGCCACTCAAACAAAGAAAGCCACGAACGGCTACAACGCATTGGACCTAGCTCAAGATTTCATCAAGCACGGCGAAATAGACACGGTTAGAGAATATCCAACCGGCACAAAGACTGAGAGAACCATTAGGATCCATGAACTCAGCCGGAAGCGCAGAGAGCTACTATACGCGGCCATTCGGGCATTCTACAAACACAATCGAGTTGCCCTACCTGCAGAGAAATTCAAAATTGCAGAGAACCACACCGATCAGAACGCCGTCGAGCCAAAAACAACCTACATGACCCTTGACCAGGGCAGGGACATAATGAAAGCATCGAAGAGTCCCTACCGGGAATTATTCGCCTGCCAGATATACGGCGGACTGGGAAGGCGAGAGGTTCTACTGATAAACGCGATGTGGCCTCGGCTGAAGGAACAGATGAAAGGCAGAGACTGGAACGGTACCATATTACAGTTAGATTACAACTTCAGGAAAAGCAATGAAGGCGAAGACTCGAAGTTCTTCACGTTCATACCCGCCAAGATCCTTGAACCCTTCAAGGACGCCCCGATGCCCTTCACAGTGAAAGGTAAACCGATGCAGGGCTGGCACCTATACAAGGTATGGCATAACGCATGCAAAAGGGCAGGGGTCGAGGACGGGGTTAGACCTCACCTATACAGAGATTTGATGATGACGGATGGATTTGTCAACGCCAAGATACCTCAAGAATACTTGCAGTTCATGACAGGGCATACAGTGGATAAGAACTACTACCTGCAGTTGGCGAAGAAGCCTACGAAGGTTCTTGAGGAATGGCAGAAGTGGAGAGCCTACATTGAAAGCGAGCTGCTCAATGAGGCTACGCAAAAAGAATTGGAAACTAGAGATCTTGAAATGCAGGCTTTGAAGCAGCAAATCAAGACGCTTGAAGGCCGGTTCGAGGTTCTGATGCGTGAGAAAGCCTAGTGGATTCGTCTACATCTCCTGCCTCAGACCCGGGACTGGGTCAAACGCAAGGTAATCCTCGATGAACTTTGCATCTAGTCTGCTAGTCTGGCGCTCTAGTCTTCCTTTTGGAAAACGATTCAGAAAATAGACTAGGTAATCTCTCGCCGAAGCCTGAACTGCCTCGCGGTGCTTTAAGAGAATGGGTGCTTCTTGCCCCAAGTTGTACCAATCATTGAGCATCATCTCCGTTGCCACGCGGATCCAATTGCCTGCGACTTTCGGATTACGAAATCTTGAGGCCCAGACATGTATTGCTATCATGTCAAATAGTATCCAGATGAACTTGTCATAGTACCCTATTGCTGCATGTTCTCCTTTAGCAGCGTACTTCGCGTGGAGGGCAAGTTGTTTCTCAAGAATCTCCTTCGCTTCTCGTTTAGATGGCGTGCTCGGCATGTTAAGGCCGTATATTACGGTCGGAGGGTGCGACTCCGTTTTCACGTTTCGTCGAATTGACCCTTCATTCTCACCGTCCTTTAGGTAGCGACTCAGGGTTGTGGGACTGAGTCCGTCAGCCTCGGCCTTCTTCTTGAGTTCGCTCCAAGTCTTGCCTGATTCCCCCGGAGGCCCGAGATAACCTCTGATCTTCTTCTTGATTTCCTCTTGTTTCTTGTATGTGGGATGTACCATGTAGTTCGCACTTCGGTACTAAGTAGCGTTAAGCATACCCGCCTATGTATGCCTTGCGCACAAAGGGTTTGTTGATGACGATGACTGATACAACATTAAGAGTCTCCAAGGAAGTTCGAGACGAGCTGGCAAAGCTAGGCTCCAAAGAAGACTCTTTCGATGCGATTCTGCGACGACTACTTGAGCGCTCCGAGGAAGGCGCTGAACTCACCCCTAGAAAATCGAACCCATACAGGAGAGGCGGCAGGGAATGACTCCGCAAGACCTCGGCAAGCGAGTTTTCAGACTTTTGAACATCACGAAAGGTGATGAAATCATTTTCTTTCGCGACAAAATCACCGGCGGCATCTTAGTCGCCAAGGGAAAGGAAGGAGGGGACCAGAGCAATGTCTGAGACTACCGAAAATTTGGAAGACGCTATCCGCTTGAGAATGGGCCTGCCTAGAAAAGCAACCGCGCCACAACAAAGTGACGATCGCAGCTTTGACCAAAAAATGCGAGAGGTTCAGGAACTTCCACAGCAACACTACCAAGACGCGGATGAGGCTGAGGTCCCGCTGCCCGAACTTGAAGACCAAATCAGGCGCCGATTTCACTTGAAACCTAAGGAATGAGCTCTAGTGAAGCGCCACAGACGATCACAGGTCAGAAAGCGAACCGTTTGTAATACTCGCGAGCCGACCGGGAGCGGTCGCAATACTCTGCCGGATTCCTCCCTGTCCCTACGAGGGAAGAAACCTCCTACTCCGCAGTCGCCGAATCCAGCTATCTTGGCGGTACTAACTGACATCGAGGAGAAGTTGGCAAGTGCCCTCATGGACCTGAACGTTCAAAGTGCGAGGTTGACAATCGTTCACGACTTTTTGAAAGTCTCAGTTCAACGGGAAACCACGATGACGGATCAGGGGGCTACATACATCGTCTAGCGAGTCAATGGAGGTCATGGACTGAGAATCCTGTCAGGACACCGCCACTGGAATGGCGGCATCCCTCATGAAGGTATAGAACATGGAAGAATCAGCTCAAGTTGATAAAAAGAATTGGGGTTCCCCTTGCGAAGACTGTGAAGGTACGGGCAGGAATGCCGTGGGCGGTGTATGCTCAAACTGCCGGGGGCTGGGTCAAGTGAGCCTGTTCGATTCGAATCTGCTACCGATAGGAGGTCGGAAGGTTACGAGAACTCTCACAGAGACAAGTGAGCCGGTTCCACCGAGTAAACCCGTTGAAGAGCCAGCGTGGAAAGCAAACCAGAAATTCCGCGCCTTCGCGAGAACTGAAAGAGGTTACGCGATCGTCAGTTCATGCGCCGAAGCCGCAGCCAGCGATGTCCGAAGCAACATAGAAGCCCTCCGCAGCGGTAATCTTAGCGTCGCGGAATGGAAAGCCCGCCAGATATGGCTCAAGTACTGGCTGCTGCATCGCTACCCAGATCTGCCCGAACCTTTGCGACATGAAGCCGAAGATTTCAGAGACCTTCCCTACACACCACGCCGGAAACGCGCCACAAAATGAGGCGAAACAGTTGAAAACCATCCATGCGAACACATTTACATTATCACACCCTCTCTCTCGCTCTCTGAGGATAAGACTATGCCCTGCCCGGGCTGAGGGCGCGGGTGTGCTTGTAGGTCTCCTTCCGTTAGTCAGGTTACCGTTGGAGGGCTTTATTGATTGAAGTCTGTGGTACACAAAACGACTAGGCGGGAGGGTGGTCAACCGGGAAATCGGAATGCGTCCAAACGAGTTGCCATGCCTGAGTGGCTGAACCTTGAGGAGCCTGCATCGGTTATCAAATTCATACGGACGATTTTGATCCCGTACACGCTCGCGGGGCGAATTGGCACGCGCCAATCATCCGCAATAACTACAGCATGCAAAGTTCTCTTGGATTATGATGCTGACCTCCAGCACCTGGAAGAAATGAAGGAGGGCTTGGCCCGGATGGAGGAAGAAATGAAAGAGTTTGACGCGAAGCTGCAGCAGCATCGAGCCGCCATGAAACCAGTAGGTTCTACAACTGATGACACAATCAAACCGAGCGCAAGCTGAATCCGAGGACCAACTTCAACACCTCAGGGCTTGGTCGATGGAAATCATAGATAGAATGATGCGGGATTGGAGGGTTCTTCAGCCGCTTGCACTCAAACGGCAATATGCTGACTTAATCATTGAGATGATAGAAGCACGTGTCGGCGCAGATCCGTACCCTGAGGGAATACTTCGCAAACTGAACGGATACCTAGAAGAACTTCAACCTTGGATTGGGAAGGAGAACGTTCGATAGGTTAGCAGCTTCTGATTTGGATTCAGCATCGTTAGAGCAATGCGTTTGCGGTCATGGGTGAGCGAAGTACCAGAACCATGCTGAAACTAGGATGTATACTACTCCCGCAATGAGAAGACTGAACAATACTGCATAGGTTTCAATTGCCCTATGCGAACGATTCATTTGCCAATGGCCTGTCTCTACGTAGTCTATCCACGCCTGAGGCGTCATGGCAGGATTTTCCCAAGGGAAACTTATCCACTTGACCGCAAGACCTCGCAGATGATACACTGCAAATCCTCCACCGATGAGAAGCAACAACGCAATTGCATCAGTGAGCGCAAAGAGCGTCTTGTAACTGGGTATATCCTTGGTAACGAATGGGAGGGTTGCTAAGACGATGACGATGGCAAGGGTAGCCCCCAAGATTTCCCATGCCAATGTATTGTAGTAGCAGAACATCTGAATCCTATTTTCGGTCTTCAGCGTTTCCGCAGACATAATGAACTGCCCTTCATGTCTGGGCAGTGCCGCACTTGGAGCAGAACTCTGAGCCGATAGGAATCACGGCTCTGCAATTCACGCAGAATTGATTCTTAGTTTGGGCAGCACTTACCGAATCAAACGCATTATTGGGGCAAAGCCAAGTCGTGCCTGCTGTTCTCTCTGGATGGGTCTTGTTATCGAGTCTGCCTTCAGGCCCACGAAAAGCATGGTACAATTCGCATTCCTTAGTGAACGCAGCCTCTGGAGAATCGAAATATGCGAATTTGAATGAATCATATTTGCCGATATGCTCCTTCAGTTTAGCATTGATGTCTGAATCAGAACGGCCAAAATATTTGACGAAGAAAGTTTTACCCGGCTTGTGGCCAAGAGCATACACACCGGGCGAACCGGTGCCAACTTCTTCATTTATTGCCTGCTCATCGAGTGGAAACGGCCCCTGCAAACCAGTACTTGGTTTGTATTCATGTAATTCTCTGACAGTCTGTCTAGTCCTGTTAGACCTCACCTTGATTACGGTCGCTATCCCTGCGACCATTATTAGAAGACTTGCAGCCAGCGCCAGATAAGCTCCTGAACCGAGGCTGACCGTCACATCCGGGGTGGTGAGCTTTTCGGATTCACTTGCGAGAAAGCTCATCTCGTATCCTGTTTGCAACAGCACGATGAATCCTAAGACGACGTCCCCAAGCCCAGTCGATGAAGTCTGCTTCTTGAGCAGTGTTGCCAATGCGCCCACCACAGCGACTCCGAGAAAAATCATGCTAGAGATTCCCCCGAAAAGTTGCAGTAAAGACGAGCTTCTCTGAAGGGTTATTCCAATATCTGGCAGTGGAGCAGCAAACGTTACCCAAGGAAGAAACACACTAACGGCCATCATTACATATCCAAGTAATGCGACGAGCCCCTCTGGCCCCATCTTCGTCTTGACTTCAGTCAACAAACCACTTGCTATGTTTTAGGTTTGAATAGGCTTAACATTTTGCATGTCGTACGTAATTTCCGGTAAATGAAGTCTAGAGGCAAGTCAATAGACCGAAGAGTTGATAGGCCAAGAACGCAGCGTGGATCGAAGATCCGAGATTGTGAGTTCATTGTGGGAAACCCCGGTTTAACCTTGTCCTTCCCTTTACAGTCTGAACATGCATAAGCGGACAGCGCAAACAGTCATATCTGCTGATGCCCACAATTCTGGGGCAGGTCATAAGTCCCTTGGCTGTGGTTGCGATACGTTGCCCAACATGCGGCTCTGCGGCGGCATCGACTACTAATCCCAATGAGTACACATGTACACACTGCTGAACCCGTTTTCAAATTGTCCGACCCTCTGACGCCACAGTAGTAACGGACATCCGAGCGCACCACTGTCCCATCTGCGGGAGACCAGTTCAAACAACACAAGGCTTTCGGTGTACAGAGTGTGGCGGGGTTGACTTCTGCGAATCCTGTGTTACGGCCGTTCCAAGTCTCGGTGGGCATCGTTTCATGTGTAGACCATGCGTTCACCAAAAGAACTGGGACTGTGCAACCTGTGGAGACTACGCATCATTGACCTGCGCCAGTTGTTCCAACCGCTCATGTGATAAACACTACACAAGGACTTTCGGAATGGCGACTCGCGGACAGAACGAGCTGAATTTCTTTGAATGTGCGCAATGTGGTGGCAAACTTTGCACCAGCTGCGTGGAGATCAGGAAGGGATTCTTTTCCGAGAAACTCTACTGCAGGAAATGTCGCAGCGAACTAGAGCCCATAACTGAAGTTGGCCGAACCTGCCAATTCTGCAACCTGATAATCCGACGGAGCGAATCTCTCTGCGGCTACTGTGGAAAGTCCCAGAATGTCGAGTCCGCGTCACTTGGCACGAAGACAATGGTGTAACGAAAAACCAGCCTGACCAAGCAGCCTAGTGGGCTGTGATTTCGAGGCCAATTCCGCCCGGTCGCCCAAAAATCATGAGAAGTTGAGCGGAAAGTCGACAACGCCTAGGAGGCCTAGAGTTTTGCGCCGCAGTGACCGCAGTAAGCTAGATTCGCTTGAGTTCCTTTCCCGCACTGGGTACAATACCTTACGGGTGTCGCTTGTTGGAGAGGTGGTGCTGTAACATCTTTCTCTGTCTTCTTTCCTCTTCGCCATCTGACTATTTCACCCACGATACCTGCAGGTATTCCAAAAATCATTCCCAACCCCGCAACGTCAACAAGCGCATAGACCCCAGACGGCGCGGAGGGTCCACCTGCCGCCTCCGAGATTCCGTAGATTACTCCGAATCCGAGGGTGAAAATGAACCAGAAGAA
Organism: Bathyarchaeia archaeon; assembly: GCA_049513715.1. Taxonomy (GTDB): domain Archaea; phylum Thermoproteota; class Bathyarchaeia; order 40CM-2-53-6; family 40CM-2-53-6; genus FEN-987. The sequence continues at coordinate 121,789 of JBEKVV010000002.1, forward strand.
AGTGCCAATCACGCAAATGATAAAACCCCAAACGATTGGGCGCAATGCAATAAACCTCTTAGGAAATAGTTCTCGAAATTTGGTCACGACTTTTTCGTATTGCAAACCCACATAGAGACAGGGCTGTCGCCAACATGACTGCTGGCCACGTGGTCTCTGGGATACTTGCATACTCGGTGCTTTGTGTGTCAAGGGTCATCTTAGTGGCTAAGTTGCTTCTGCTGGCACTCATGAGTGTAAGTTTGAAGGATTGTTGGGTGTGCGGTTGAACGGTAGTCGGTTCAGTGAACGTGTAACCCACGTCGACCACTTTGCCGTCGGCGTCAAAGAAGATGGCTACGACTTTCGTGTATTCGCTGATTGTGTCGCCGTTGTTCTTGACTTCGCCGACTATCTCTAGATATCCGAGGCTATCCTTTGATGAGGAGGTATTGATAATTTCTAGGGCAGTGGTCAATGGTTCGCCTATCTGGAACTCGATTGTGAGTGTGTAACTTCGAATATTCGCCGACTTCGCCGTGTCATATTCGAACACGTCAAAGCCTGAGGTAACACCGGGGGGCAGGCGGTCGAGCAACGTGTAAGTGAAGGCAGTGTCCACTACGGCGCCGTTCTGGTCTTTGAAGGTGGCGTCAATGCGCACATATCGTAACCAAATATCGCCGGTGTTTTGCACTTCCCCCACCACATGTAGGTAACCAAGTTCATCGAAGTAACTACTAGTGTTGCTCTGAATGACGGCGCTTGGAGAAGCCGCCACATGGGGCAAGGCGAATAGGAACAGTAGGACTAAGGTCACGGGGATGAACCTCTTCATAACCTCAAACCTAGGAGTTTGTAGGAGATTGAATGCTCTTAACACTTGCCAAATTCTCCCCATTTTCCTGAAAAGTGTGCATTGTCTATAGAAACGCTATTGGCCACTCAATTCTCGATAATACAGGAGGGAAGAAGGGAGCTTCCTCAACCACTCTCCCGGGCTGCAACCTTTCCAGTTCCACCGCAGGCCTTGCATTCCTCAAAGTACCCTCTCGTTCCAACGATATGCCAATGCCCAAAAGCGCCTAGGCACGACAAGCAGGTTTCTGATTCTTTCTCAGTCATCTAGACCACACGGTGTAACGTCTAGGTTCTCGGTGATAGCCGATGAGAACAGAAAAGTAATGAGCTGAGAGGCTACCAAAAGTACAGTTCTTAAACCAATTAGCCGTTCTTGATTCCGGTCAAACGTTCCAGTTCCACTGTTAGCTTCTCGCAATTTGACTTGAAGTAGCGCCAGTGCTCATCGAAGACATCGGTTCTGAGACGAATCCACGGAGCAGAGCCAGTCTGCATATCCGAAAACGAACCTGCAAACTCATGTGTCTCGAAGTCAGATCTGAGCCTCCCCAATTCCGTCGCGCTGAGATAGTATCCGAACCGCTCCACCATCCTACGGATTTCCTCGAACTCCTGAGAGGTAAGAACAAAAGCCCACTCTGCGCCGGCATCATTTGAGTCGGCCCTTTTAACGACCGACGTCCTGACTATGGCTCTAGCCTTCTCGTTGCGTGCCCGGTCCAGAATCTCCAACATTGGAAAGTAAATCTTCTCAAGTTTGCGTTCGATCGTAGCCTTCTTTCTATCGTTCTTAGCTTCATTAATGGTCACCGCGGCAAAGTAGACCAACGCAAAAGTGGCCACCGCTTCTACTATTGAAACTGTAGCCAAAATCCAATCTGTGACTTGCACCAATTCAAGTCAACTGCCACATTATCTAGCATATGCAATGTAAGAGGATTGTTCTGAAACTCACCTGTCAGAGAAGAATGAAACTATGCCCCAACGCAGGAACAGTGGGAAAGCCTGGATGTCGAAAGAGGGGTCAACCAGTGTGTGGCCAACTCTCCCTTGATTTGTTCTACGCGCGCTCCCCAAAACGTAAAAAGCAGTTAACAATCAGCCTGCATTATGGGAATTTGTCGAGCGTGTCAAACTGTCTTAGACGAAGGTGACCGGTTCTGCCGAGTTTGTGGAAACAATGTTTCAGGGTCGCAAGGCTTTCCCTATAGCCATCCAGCGCTCTATTGTAATCCTGAATTTATAGCTCAACTAGCCCTCACAGTTGCTAGTGCTGCTAGTGGAACAATTGCCGGGAACGCATGGTCGAATTGGCGGTCAAGAGCATACTGTGCTAGTTGTGGGATATGGTTTCCAAAGTCGGAGCGGTTTTGCGATCGATGCGGCGCACGTCTCCAAAGCTAGAACATCACGCTACTAGATTCTTCCGCTTCTAGTCCTACTTGAGGTACTCGCGCGGCGGTAACGTCAACTCTTCGGTTGCTAAGGAAAAAAATCTCCGCTTGTAAAAAGTCGGTTGTTGTGGTAACTACCCAGTTGTTAGAAAATTATTGAGTCCTCGAATCCAGAATATTTTTCAATTTGTCGCGAGCTTCGGGGGGAATCTTTGCCTTTTGTACCGCTTGATGTTTGACGTAGTACACTGGGTCACCATTCATATCATATTTGCTAGTTCGTGAAACCATCGTGACGACTAATTTCACGCCTAAGATAACTCCCTCTGACGATTTGTATTCGTTCCACTCTTCTTTGACTGTATCGAACGGTATATCTTCAGCAACTACGGAGTTGGCGATTTCCTGAATTGGGTAAGACTGGGTGTCTTTCGCACCTTTGAGTTCCTTCGGCACGGAAGTGGTCAAGATGATATTTGCCCCCGCTCCAAAGCGGGCATTTCCCTCTGAATCGAGTCCTTCAAGGAAGAATTTCAACAAGATTAGCTTGACTTTGAGCGCGACATCGACCGTATCCTTGATTGTGTATATACTCCAACCCTCTTTGACAGTATCAAAGTTCAACTCGACTGCGCTAGGGTCGGGTACAGTGGGCTCCAATGTCATTCTCTCTGAGACGGTTAATGAGGCAACTATTTAAGAAATCGACCATATGTTCGTCTTCTAGGTCATTTTCATATCTCAGATATTCACTCATGACGAGGTTGTGCCATTGACAACATCCAATTTCGATATTCAAGGCTACGAACTCGTAGGCTCGCAGGTGCTCTACGTTCATGGTCTTGTGTTCCCGATACAATCAGGTTCGATTACCGGAACTAGTTCCAAGGCTCAAACAATCATCGTGAACACATCTGGGTTCTCAAATGATCTTCGCGTTTACCCTGTGCCTCACATGGGAACGTCTCATATTGTCTATACAGATCAAATAGTGCAGGTCGGAACCCCTCAAGAATGGCACTCAGTTAGTCTTTTAGATCGCCCATCTAGATTCTGGAACTGTTCGATTGAATCATTCATTTTTCCATTAGCTGATACAAGCAGAAGTTGGAATGCGATTCGTTTGCCTGCTCGACTAGCAGATTACTCAGATGCGCAAGCTGTCGCATGGTTCGCTTCTGAATCCGAACTAATTGACTCTGTGAGTAACCTGTGTAATGCCGTTGATTCTGAACTTAGAACAAGAAAGCTTAGATTTTCCAATTCGATAACGACATTTTCCGACCCTGAAGAAGATGATGATAACTCGCTTATTGTTGAGTATAAGATTGCCAACAAGCATTATGACGAAGTTATCAAGATTTGGAATGCAATCTCGCTTAAGGTACTGACGGGTTTACCGGAAAATGTACTCGACAAGGTCACTTTGACGATGGAAGACGAATAGATTGTTTGCACCTAGCGACTTTCTTGCCTATGCTAAATCAATCCCCATTACAGATGAGAAAAGTGCTCGGACTTGCATAGGCCGTGCCTACTACGCAGCTCATCTTTCCGCTAGAGAAAAAGTTCGGTCACGCTATCCGAATCTATTTCAGCCTTTTCGCGGGTGCAGTAATGAGCACTCTGTAGTAAGAAACAAGTTAGCAAGGGATTTGAAGAGACCCGACATCACTCAGAACCTCAGACAATTAGTGCGAAAAAGAGTTCGGGCAGACTACGACATACGAAATTACATCTCCTCCAACCATTTCACAAATGAGGCAACTAGAGCAATCATCCTCTGTGATACAATCCTAAAATCTCTCAGCACTGTTTGATTCTCCTCACTAGCGGCTCGACCCACTTCACGTATTCTTGTTCTTCTCGTTAATTGCGAGTTCCTTCAGAATCCCAAATCAGATTCGCAACCCTTCCTAGCAACCGACAAGTTGACGTTACCCGCGCGGCGGCTAGGGGCGGCGCTTTCTCCCCGTTCCGTTGCATTCTTGACACGTCCACTCCTGAAACATCCTCACATTCAAACTAGGAACCTTTCCTTCCCTTTTGCAAGCTGGGCAGTAGTCTTCTTGGAGGATTCTTCCTTTACCTCCGCAGACCTCGCATATCTTGAAGTAACCTTTGTCTCCGACTTTGTACCAGTGACCGAGGCCGCCTATACATTCTGGGCAAACCTGTTCGGTCAATGGAGAATCCTCGTGACAGCATCTAGCTTCAACGGAACAATCGTTCCGCCCATTTGAAGTTCATACCAAAGGTTACAGCGAAGGCAATGTAGTAACGGAAAACCGTCTTGGCCGAGTAAATCCACGTCGCAATTGGGACATTTCATTTTGAATCACGGGCCAATCGTTCTCGTAGTTGCGACTTAAGCGGGGAACCTGACTGAAACTCAACGGTCAGAGAAGAATGAAACTGAAGTCAGGATATTGTTTATTTAGATTCCTCTTCTTCCAAGTATTTCTCTCCTGCTTGCAAATGCGCAACGTATCCATCCAGTGATCTCACCGGCACTCGATTTCTATGTTCCCAAATATCCCTCGCGCATGCTTGGAGCATTGGAATCACATCAATTTTCAGAAAGAGATCAATGTTCTCGCGAGCCGCGGATCTTTTGTGGATTCTTACGATCTCGTCAAGTGCAATTATGAATTGAACTGAGATTCTTGCGATCTGACGACCAACAAACTCTCTTAGACGAGTTGGATCGGACATGGTCTCAAGGGACTCATCAATACCCTTTTCTTCGTTGGTTTGGTGTGTCCATTTGTTTATGTCATCTATCCTGTTTCTGTAAGCAGTCTCGAATGCTCTTCTGCCTTCTACGGCAGGAATCTCGTGACTTGGGTTCGCTCTGTAGAATCCATCCTCTTGTAGCACATATCCGTTGCCAACCAGTAGTTTCAGGTATTTGGCTAACGTCGGCTTGCTGATGCCCGAGCGTCGCCATATTTCTGACCACCTAATGCCCGGCTTCTCCTCAGACAGTAGGTTTAGGATTCGACTTGGGTACTGACCTTCAATTGCATATCCTTTTCTTGCCACGAATATGCCCTCAATGGTTTAATTTACTATCAGTTAATTTAATCTAACCCTTTATATGTATTTGGTTCATTTAATCGAACCATGCAAGAGCTTGTGGAGAAGAAGCTATGCGGTGCTTGCGGACGAGTTATTCTGCGGAACCTGTTCTATCTGAACGACTTTGCTTATCACTACGGCTGTGCCAAGAATACTGAGCAATTCGGACGTACTATTGCAACATGCCTAAGTTGCTTCAGCCATATTACTGCTGAAAATCTCGTGACTTGTGAATTTGGTGATCATAAGTCACGGGTTTGCGGGTTTTGTGGAAGTCTACAACTCCTACTCCGCGCAATTCCGAAGCGCGATTAGGCGGTGACGAACGTGGAGAGCCGTGAATTGCACGATCTGAGGATGGATACGGCCTCAACTCTGGACATACTCAGAGAGACAAAATGTCACATGGTTCAAAGAGCTGAAGAAGAAGTGATTTCGAAGCTGCCGTCACCCTCTCGTCTCGCGCCGATGCTGGTCTGTCTTGCATTCATACCCAAAGCCTTCCCATTGGAGAGCAGGCGTATCTTCGAGATCCTTCATCGACTTGCGTTCCTAGGCGGGGTCAAAGAACTCGTAGAGAACCACGGCTGTTTACTTCCGCCTCAAGGATTTGAGAAAAGGATTGGAAATGGTGTAATGGATGGTGAGCTTGTAGACCCCTCTGGTAATTCTGTCACGCTTGAGGCCACCGGAGCAGATAGGATAAAGATCCAGAAAATCATTCAAGCCTGCCTCTACAAACCCAATGCGGAAAGGAGTGTTTGGGTCTCTTCAATTAGCGAGACAATGGAATGCCCGCGTTTCCTCATCCGAGCGATAAACGCAAAAGCCTCCGAACTTGTGGCCTTCAAGAATCAATATCCCCAGCTTGCTTCGCGTCTCCAAATGCCTCACCCAGACGTTTGCCCGCTATGCGACAATAGTGCGTGTCCAAACTGGAAACCTAGACAATAGGGAGGTGAAACAACCACGCAAGAACACTTCGACGTGTACACCCATGAACGCTACGAGGTCTGCGAAACATGCGGCAACCCCCTCTCAAAGGATGATGATTCAGAAACATGCCAAACATGCGGGCATGAATTACTACCACCATAACCACATTTCTCGGAGACTTCACACATAGCGAATCAACAAGAGTAATCACGTAATTACCTGCTGGAAGCTAGGTGGATCCTGGGTTAAGGCCACGAAGTACAGTGCGGGCCACTGGCGCATACCACACCTAACCCCTTAAGGTAGAGTGTTCAGTAATCTTTTTAACTGTTTAAAATCTTCTTCCATCACCTGCCTCAAGCTGGCAGTGTAGAGGGCGGCGGCTGGATGGTACATGGGAAAGTAGGTTATGGGCCCTTCATCGAAGGGTATCCCGTGCAATCCTGTGACAGATTTCTCCGAATCGATGAATGCTCGGATGGCGGAGTTGCCCATTGGGCAGACAACTTGGGGTCGGATTAAGACAACCTGCCGGTCTAAGTACGGCCTGCAAGCGGTTGTTTCGTCTTTTCTAGGAGGCCTGTTGTTTGGCGGCCTGCATTTGACAACGTTGGTGATATAGACATCTTCGCGTTTCAGGTTAATTGATCCCAGAAGCTCTGTGAGGAGTCTTCCAGCCGCACCAACAAACGGGCGACCTTGGATGTCCTCTTCCCCACCGGGGGCCTCGCCCACAAACATCACCTTGGCCTTCTTGGCTCCTTCACCGGGGACGGCGTTCTTTCTTGTCTCGCAGAGCCGGCACTTCGTACAAGCATTTACCTCCGCTGCCACTACTTCAAGCGAATCTTCCGTCCGAACCAACTCTCCCCGGCACTGACGAGTTGATTCCTTGCGGGCAACGCACTGTATATATGTCTCTTTTCGCTTCACCAAGCGAACTCAATTCAAGGGACAGTTCAATGCCCATTACTGATGTCGTGAAGAAGCAACTCGCGCAAAAGATTAGGTTGCATTACAAAGTCTGCAGGGACTGTGGCGCACGAAACCCAGGCCCCTCAAGCCGATGCAGGAAATGCCACGGCCACAACCTTAGATGGAAGAAACGCGAACTCGGCGCCAAGTAGGTTTAGGGTTCCTTGAGGTTCTTAATGCTGGCAGCGTGGCCAGCATCCCACCCGCACCCCGCACTCAAAGGTCAGGGTTCGAATTGTTTACTGGGTGACGATGCATAGAGAAACGCCGAATCGAGGGGTCTAGAGTTTAATGGTCGATCTTCGAAAATTGTCTGAACAGATTCTTGATTTCTTCCACAAAGAGGATGAGAGGCGAGGCCGACTGAATATTCACATAGCTACGTTGTACAAGGCCTTCGAGAAAGAAGCTCCGTACGAAGTGATTCAACGCGCAATAGCGTTCTTGGTAGATAGAGATCTCATCGCACCGTCCAGCTACGGCCTTACCGCCAAAGGCAGACGAGTACATGGCTTGAGACGAAAGGTCTAGGATTCTGTCGGATGCGATTGCCCATTTCCGCCGAATAATATCGCCGAATCAATAGGAAGAGAAGCTAAGCTTTCCTACTCGAATCTCAGAACCGCAATTACGAGGCCAAACAATAATCAAAACGGGGAAGGAATCGTGGGCTAAGCCGCCTACGCGATTCCCATTTGGGCCTTGGCTTCTTCACTCATCTTGTCTGGGCTCCAAGGCGGGTCGAAAACTAAGCTTACTTCAGCGTCCTTAATGCCATTCAACGCCTTCAGCTTCGCCTTGACCTCATCAGCAATCATCCCACCCATCATGCAGCCCGGCGCGGTCAGGGTCATTTTGACCCCCACTTTCTCGCCGTCAATGTTGATGTCGTAAACCAGGCCTAAGTCCCAGATGTTGAGAGGAATCTCTGGGTCGTAACAATCCTTCAATACGGTAATGACTTCGTCTTTCGTAACCATACTACTATTCACCCCCACGATTCGGCCTTTGCTTTCTCCTACGGTGGAACTCCGCGTCTTCCTTACCTATTAATCTTAGTTTGAACTCGCGGCAAGTCGGATATCCGAATGGGGTACCCTTATTGCTACTTCTGCTTCGACCATGCTATTGGCATGGCTCCGGGAATTGGTTCAAGCAGTTTCGCTGCGTTAACCCTGACCGCGCTGGTTATTTCCTCGAATAACGGGTTCACGTAGTCCTCAATCTTCCCCGCGTCTGCTAGCCTCGCGATTTCAGGGTCTATTGGAATGGCGCCCAGGTACGGAATTCCCGCTTTCTTTGCTGCTTCTTGGGCTTTGCTTGGGCCGAAGATTTCGGTTTTCCATCCACAGTGTGGGCAGATGGCGTAGCTCATGTTCTCCATCAAACCCAGAATCTTTACCGCGGCGAGTTGTTCGCTAAGTGTTTTGGCCATGTTGATTGCTTTCCCAACCACCATCAACGCCAAATCCTGCGGGGTCGTCACCACGATCACTCCCTGCAATGGGAGTGATTGGAAAACAGTAAGCGGGGCATCAGACGTTCCCGGAGGGAGATCTACCAGCAGGAAGTGTAGCTCTCCCCATTCTATGTCTTGAAACATTTGGCGGATGACGCTGTTGATGATTGGGCCGCGGACTATGACGGGCATTTGCGGTTCCTCGAGAATTAGGTTCATTGAGACGACCTTGATTCCCAATCGGCTCGCTGCTGGTAAGACGTGTTTGTCCGCTGTGACGAAGAGCGGGCCTTTGAGGCCAAACATCTTCGCTATGCTGGGCCCAGTTATGTCCGCATCAAGAATTCCAACCTTGTACCCCAGCCGTGTCAGCTGAACAGCTAGAAATCCTGTCACGAAGGACTTACCTACTCCGCCCTTTCCAGACATGATAGCGACGACATTTCGGATGCCTTTCCTCTCTAGGCGGTTGATGCCAGGAGGCATACCCGATCCAGTAGCTGGCGCTTGTCCTTTTTGCGCGGCCATCCCAGACTGAATCTTAACACGAAGTTCCTCAAGCTCCTGCTTGGTCATGACTGTTGTATCGACGTCTACGTGCTTGATCCCAGGTACCGTCAGCAGGGTCTTCTCAATGTCGCCAGAAATTGTTTTGGAAAGGGGGCATCCGCCAACAGTTAGGGCCACCTGGACTTTGACCTTGTCGGCTTCGATGTCGACCTTCTTGACCATTTGGAGGTTGACTATCGAGATGTGAAGTTCTGGGTCCATGACGTCCTTCAGTTTCGCCATGACCTCGTCTTTTGAAACCACTGTTCTATTCCTCGAGCTTTCCGGACACAGGAAAAGCGTGCCATATTAATCGTTGTTCGATGCGTGTACTCTGGAAATGGTGTCTGTTGGATGATTAACGTAACATTCTGGTTCGGGTTTTAGGGGAGCAGTCGTTCTGGTGTTCTTGGGAAGAGTGTTGTTTCCCTCACGTTTTCTTTGCCCAAGAAGCTCATGGTGAACCTCTCTATTCCTAGGCAAAAGCCGCCGTGTGGTGGGACACCGAATTTGAAGGGCTCGGTGAACCATTTCATGCCTTCAGGGTTCACGTTCTTCTCTTTCATTTGCTCCATGATTTTCTCGTGCCGGTGTTCCCTCTGTCCGCCTGAAGATTGTTCAACGTCTCTGTAGACGAGGTCTACGCTTCGTGCCCATTGTGGGTCGTCGTCTACGCGCATTACGTAGAAGGGTTTCACTTTGAAGGGGAACCTGTTGATGAAGAAAATCTCAGCACTGTGTTTCTCTTTGACGTATTTACAGAGGATTTTTTCTCCTTCCTTATCGATGTCGTTACCGTAAGGAATCTTCTTTCCGTACTCCTCGAGGATTTTGTAGATTTCTGGGAATCTCAATTCAGGAAAGGGTGTGCTTGGGATCTCTGGTGCTACATGCGCTCGTTCCAGTTGACCGGAGCATTCGTCCTTTACCTTCGTCATTGCTGCAACGATGAGCTCCTCCTCAACTCGCATCATGTCTGTTTCGTTGTTCATGAATCCGAACTCCACGGCCATGCCCCTGTGCTCGCAGAGGTGTTGGGTTGTGTGGGATTGTTCGGCTCTCCAATTTGGCCCAAGGTCGTAGACTTTGTCAAAGCCTGCAGCGATGCACAATTGTCTGTGTAATTGTGGGTCTTGTCTGAGGAATGCTTCTTTGCCGAAATAGTCAGTTTTGAAAACTTCTGAACCTCCCTCCGATGTTCCGCCCAGGAGGCATGGGGTGAATACTTGCATGTACCCGTGTTTGTTCAGGTACTCAACCATTCCCTCCACGAGTTTCGATTGTATTTGGAATATTGCGAGGTTCTCTCTTCTTCTAAGGTCGATTACTCGCCAATCAAGGCGTGCGTCAAGGTTTGACTCAATATTACCGGAAATGTCTAGAGGTGCTGCTGCTTGGGCTTTCACAATCAATTCAATTTTGGTTGGAGTTATTTCGGCGCCAACCTTCGCGATTCGCTCCTTCACCGGTATGCCTTCGACGGCGATGACATCCTCTTTTCCTAGTGTCCCGGATTCCTTGAGAATTTCCGGGGTTGCCTTTGATTTGATAACGGTAACTTGCGCAACGCCATGACTGTCCCTGAGCAAAATGAAACGTGCCTTTGCCAGGTCCCTTATGTCATGGACCCAACCTGCAAGCACGATCTTCTCTTCTTTTGCGCCTTCAATCTCGTCTGTGTAGTGTGTTCGTTTGAGCGTCAAGGGCAGCCTTTCCGCTTAACGTTCGAGGCTGGCGCTATTAACTAGATATGTCAGGCGACGTTCGGTAATTGTGGTTGCGAGGATTCTTCCGCGGTATGCTGCGTTACTTTAGCAGTTTCGCGATTTCCCCGGGTCTAAGAGCAATCTTCACACCAGCATCTCGTAGTGATTGGATCTTTGTTTCAGCCGTACCTGCTTTTCCAGTGATGATGGCGCCTGCGTGGCCCATTCGTTTTCCTGGTGGTGCAGCTCGTCCAGCAACGTAAGCCGCGATCGGCTTAGGGTATTTCGTTTTCTTGACATACTCCGCTGCCATCTCTTCAGCGTTGCCGCCGATTTCACCGATCATGGCGATTGCTTTCGTCTGAGTGTCAATCCTGAACATCTCGAGGACGTCGACAAAGTTCAACCCCACGACTGGGTCGCCTCCGATACCGAGGCATGTGGACTGCCCGAGGCCTGCGTTAGTTAGGCTTGCGGCTATCTCGTAAGTTAACGTTCCACTTCTGGATACGAGGCCAATCTTACCGGGTTTGAATATGTGCCCAGGCATGATGCCGAGCTTGCATTCGGAAGGAGTAATGATGCCTGGCGTGTTCGGACCGATGATCGTTGTGCCTTTGAGCTTGGCCACCTGCATGATTTGAATCTCGTCTTTGACTGGTATTCCCTCGGTGATCACGATTATTGGGTTTAGGTCAGCTGCTATCGCCTCGAGCACCGGGTCCTTCGCGAAGGGGGCCGGAACGAAAACGATGGAAGCGTTCACACCGAACTTGTCCTTCGCCTCCTGGACGGTATCGAAAACTGGGAGCCCTTGAGACGTCGTTCCTCCCTTTCCGGGTGTAACGCCTGCAGCGATCTTGGTACCGTATTCAAGCATGAGTTGCGTGTGGTAGCTTCCCTGTCCTCCAGTAATGCCTTGCACTATTGCCTTCGTTTCTTTTCCAACTAGAATTGGCATTTTCACTTCACCTTGGCCGCTAATTCCACGGCCTTTGCCGCTGCATCCTCCATCGTATTTAGAGAAGGAATGTTGGCGGCCGCGAGTATCTTCTGCCCTTCCTTTTCATTGGTGCCTACTAGGCGTATTACCATGGGTTTTGTTATGCCCATTCTCTTCTGAATATCTAGAATGGCGTTCGCGACGTCGTCGCATCGTGTGATGCCGCCCATTATGTTGATGAAAAGCACTTTGACTTTAGGGTTGGCGAGCACAATTTCCAATGCTGCCGCAGTTCTAGCTTCATCTGCCCCCCCGCCTACATCGCAGAAGTTTGCGGCCTTGCCTTTGCAATCCAATATCATGTCCAATGTCGCCATTACCAGCCCCGCACCATTCCCAATAATCCCAACATCGCCGTCAAGCTCAACATACGCGAGCCCCTTCTCTCGGGCCTTCACCTCGAGTGGGGTCATGTCTGGTTCGAATGTCTTCATGCGTTCCAAGAACTTGGGGTGCCTGAAGAGTGAGTTGTCGTCGACGAGAATGCGCAGGTCCGCGCAGACCAGGTCGCCGCTCTCAGTTTCGATGAGCGGGTTGGACTCGATCAGCTCCGCGTCGAGGTCTAACGTTATTTGGAATAGCTTGCCGATGACCGACATTACCTGTCCCATCTGCTTTCCTGAGTACCCAAGTTGTTTGGCAACCATTCGACTTTCGAATTCCCGCAAACCGAACAGAGGGTCGATCTTGCGGCGGATTATTTTCTCAGGATGTGCTCCGGCAACCTGTTCGATGTCAACTCCACCCTCAGTTGAACATAGAATCGTGTAGCACCGTGAAGCACGGTCTACTACAATGCTGACATACCGTTCATGCTTGCTGGCCAGTCTCTGTTCGACAAGAACCTTTGCAACTTTCTCGCCCTTTATTGACATTGAGAGCAGGGATTGAGCAACCTGAGCTGCCTCGTCACTGCTTGAGGCAGGCTTGATTCCTCCGGCCTTTCCGCGCCCAGCAACGAGAACCTGAGCCTTCACCATGGAAGGTTGGTTCAATTTCGAGAAGGCGTCTTTCGCCTCTTGAGGAGTTGAGGCAACGAAGCCCTTCGGGACTGGTAGGCCGTACTCTTGTGCTATTTGTTTGGCTTCATATTCGAACAGTTTCAATTTTAGTCAACGCTCGCGTGACGAATCGGCCTTAGACTGTTCAGTTCAGTAATAAAACAGTCGCCGAATTTTCGCAGTCACAATTGATTGCCCGCGCCCGAAGTTTGGTGAAGAAGCGGCGTTTGAAATGCATCATCTTCAAATAGGCTGGGGACCTCGTGCTCAAACATAGCGCGGGTACCAGAGCGCTCGGTTGAAGGGCTGTCCCGGGAAACAGATAAGATGAGACCGAATGGTAAAGACGATATTAGACGCTTTCTGCGTGAAGTCCGGCATACTCTGCAGACGTTGCGAGGAGAAACTGGACAAGGGCCAAATCACAGAGCTGGACTTGAAGGTTATTCAGAGAATTGTGGAACTTGAGAAAGAGAACCCCGTGCTTGAAGACGTGACTTACCACAGGGCCGTTGAGGCCGATGACATGATGGTTGTCCTTGTCGACAAGAAGGACATGCCGAAATTGTTGGGTGGGGGAGCGAAGGTGGTTAGGGATCTCAGTGAGACATTCGGGAAGAGAGTGAAGCTCATCAGTTTCGGTGGTGACGACCGGGGATTCCTCGAAGACCTCTTCAGCCCATTATCGATTCTCACGATAAACACAATTTGGATTCCGGATGGCACGACGGAGACGAAGGTCATCTTGACTGGGAGAGAGCCGAGGAATATGCCTGTGAACTTGGACATGGTGCGCAAGATTGCCCAAGATTTGAAGGGCATGACGCTTCGCGTTGAATTCGAGCGCAATTAGGCTTTCAGGTCGTATCTTCGCCCTTTGGTGGGTTGCTCTATGGCCGTGATGTCGGACATGTACTTGGCGTAGAGCCCCGGATATTCTGTGTGGATCGGAAACAGTTTCTTCGGTTTGATTTTCTCAACCGTCTTCTTCAGCTCGCTTGGCATTATGTGCCCTGAACAGTGGACATGGTACATTGGCAATCCGAAATGATCCAACCAGTTCTGTAAGCGTTGAAATTCGAACTCTTGCTCCTCATTGAATGGTTCCGACATTGATAGAACGAAGACGCTGCCCGGGTCTGGCCGGATGTCGACGAGTTCCTTGAAATCTGGTGTTGAGAATGCTACAATGAACTTTCCTTGGTTTTTTCTGAGTTCTTGACTGTCGATCGTCGTGGCGTGCTTCATCACTTCTTCCTCCCAACCGTAGTACCTTTTCTTTGCTCTCCTGAACACGACCAAGTTTTCTTCGGATTCGGCTATTTCGGGTAGGTTTAGGGTTCGGTCTTTTGCGAGGTCGCTGAGGATGTGTGCCTGTTTTAGTGAGATCGCTAGGACTCGGTCATTCTCTTTTGCCACTTGGTAGAAGGTCCGCACTCTGTCAACGTCGACGTTTGAGAAGTTGGCGAGGACAATGTTCTTCGTTCCGGACACGATCGAGTTGAGTTTCGATTCCACCTCCGGCTCGCTCGAAACTTCGCCGCCGAGAATGTTCGTTCCCTCTGCGAGGAATACTGCTGGGTCTGCCTTGGCGGCCAATTCAACGAAGTCGCTTGTCATCTGAGGTTTAGTTCCATGAAGTCTGAAGTCAGCTGAATACACAACCGAGCCTTGCGAGGTTTTCAGTATGAACCCATACGCGCCTGGAATTGAGTGGTCAACATGGCAGGGCGTGACTTCGATGGAGCCGATCATAAGGGATTTGCCGGTCCTGAATGTCTGGAGCTCGACTCCGCGCATGTCTGATTCGAAGTGGCGGACCTTTGAAGCTGATACAGCTTTCAGTATCTGTGCGCAGGTCTCGCCGCAGTAGATTGGAATGCTCCTCTTCAGGAAGGATGTGTATCCCCAATGGTCGCCGTGCGCGTGCGAGAGGACTACGGCATCGATTGAGGGTTTTGAGTCTTCGAACTCGTAAATTCCTTTGATGGTGGGGAGAATGCCCAACTCAAGGAGGTCTCGTTCGTCGCCGGGTGAAAGCATCGGGTCGAAGAAGAATTTCCGTCGGTCTGAGTAGCTCATTCCAAAGTCGAGCATTACCCGCGTGCCTCTGTCTTCTATGAGGATCTTATTTCCACCGATTTCGTTCACGCCGCCGTAGAAGGTGATGCCGGCCTGGGTTGTTGGCATTTACCGCACGATTCTGCCCTGTGAGGGGGCTTGCTTATATCAAGTGAGCCGTGGGACTAAGGGCTGCGATAAAGAGTTATGAATTGCCGCGTCTCCTTTCCGACTGGAGCGTGGTGGAGTTGCTTCGGGCTGTCGTCTTCGACTTGGGTGATACACTAGTTCACTTGAGTCGTCCTTGGGATGACGTTTTCCGCGACAATCTTAAGGCAGCCCACAGCTACCTCACAAAGTTGGGGTTGAAGCTAGATTTTCAGCAATTTGCAGAAACATTCATGCGGCAATTCAATGACGCATCTGAGAAGGCGGGTCTGTACAAAGTCGAGATCCCCATGCAGGAAATCATCGCAAAGACCCTACGTAAAGCCAAGTTGGAAGTTCTGGGAGTAGACTTGGTTCAGAATGCGATGATGGAATTCTACCAGCCGGAAATTGAAGCTTGGCAACTTTACCCAGACACGATTAAAACATTGGAAACCCTGCGCGAGCAAGAATTGAGGATGGGCCTGATATCGAATGCGAAGAGCGATTGGTTCGTCAGCGCGATTCTTGAAAAGTTCAACCTTCGGCAGTTCTTTGATGTAGTGATAACATCTGCCGAAATAGGGCTAAGAAAACCACGGGCGGATATTTTCATGAAAGCGCTAAGTTCACTGAACATCAAAGCTTCAGAAGCTGTCTTCGTTGGCGACTCATTGCATGCAGACATCCTAGGTGCCAGAGCGGTTGGAATACAATCAATTCACTTGGTACGAAAACCCCTGGATGACTGCCACGTTCCTGACCGCTATGTCGGTGTGGCAAGCCTTACTGAGGCCTTGGACCAGATTACCAACTGCCAGAATGCCTCACTTGGCAACGTTCGAGATCTTAGATGAGATTTGGTTCCGGTCATGTGTCGAAGAACTCGGCGAGTTTGGTTTGAGAAGTGCCCTTCGACTCGCGAATTAATGATTTGAATTGTCTCTCCACGACCGTCTTTGCCTGCTTGATTGTGGCTCTCCTTTTCGGAGGAATGAGTGCGTGAAATGCAGAGCCCTGATGTTGCCAAACCCCAAAACCAGACCGTTTGAAACGAGCGAAATATCTGCTTCGCGTGACGCGGTATCGGTCTGCGACAATCACCACGTAGTTGAACGCTGTCGCATAGGCAGAGCATTGTTTAAGCCCTCGCCGGATGGAGTCAGTTCTTGACTTGTATTCGAACGCGCAGTAGTCTTGGCCCTTGATTGCGGCTACATCCACCCAGCAGTGGTTGGGGGTTGGGCAGAATACCTCGCTAGGGTGAACGGTGTAGCCTTGTGTTTGGAGGAATGCGATTAACTGTTTCCTTGCGGCGGGGTATCCTCGATGACATGTTGACATGATTCGATGGAGGTTGCAGGTGGTGGCTGTAGAAACTTTTCGATACCTTTAGGTTCTTTTTGGCTTTCGGGCGTCTTGATTCTTTCAATCTCCGCGGCTAACTCTAGAAGCCGTATATGGTGGTCAAACAAAATTGACATGAACACCGCTTCGAGCACGACAGGCCTGACTGCCATGCCTCCAGCCGAAGCGTAGAGCTTAGACCGCAAAAGCATGTTCTCAAAAATGTCTTTCTCGGGTTTTCGTAACGCGTCCCTGAAAGGTTTCCATTTTGCGATTTCCATGTCGATTGCCATCCGATAGGAAGGAATCGTACGTCCCATCAAAGTCACCGCGTAGGTTCTGGTACGTGAGAATTTAGGTGGAAGAGAGAAGTGAAAGTGACAGAGCTCAGCGGCAACTGGTTCAGGGTTACGACGGCCGAAACGGATATCGCAGGGCGTGATAGATGAATGGAGCAACCGTTGGTGTCTGTTTGAACGAGGAAGATCTCGTGCCAAAGAACTTCAGTTGGCTCGAGCCATCTAAACTGGCCGGATGTGCCCGGCCAGAAAGTGAAGCGGAGTTGAAGGCCGTGAGGGAGCAAGGGATTCTTGCTATCGTCTCGTTGACTGGGACACCACTCATCCCAGATGTTGTACGCCGGCTAGGTTTCGATTATCTGCATTCACACATGTCCGGGTCGCCGACCACCAAGCAATTGGAAGAGCTGGTCAAGTTCATAGAGCGCGAAAACGCCCAATCCAAACCTGTTTTGGTTCATTGCGGTGAGGGTAAAGGGCGTACTGGAACAGTCTTGGCTGCTTACCTGGTGAAACATGGCCTAGGGGCTGATGATGCCATTCGATTAGTACGCGAAAAGCGGCCGGGGTCGATTCAA
The DNA here is from genome assembly GCA_049513715.1 of Bathyarchaeia archaeon. Taxonomy (GTDB): domain Archaea; phylum Thermoproteota; class Bathyarchaeia; order 40CM-2-53-6; family 40CM-2-53-6; genus FEN-987. The sequence continues at coordinate 139,165 of JBEKVV010000002.1, forward strand.
ACGATCGAACAAGAAAATGCGCTAAAAGAATTCGAGAAAATTCGCGATTCCAGGCAACCCACACCCACTTGAGTTAGTGTGTGCTGAAGAAGGGGCTTTTGCGGCCGTGTCAGGTTCTTAGACTGACTGCCCAACGATGTTTAGAATTTGTTGTGCAATGTTCGCATCGTTGGTGCTGATGTTTTCTTCTGGTGGGATTACGATGGACCAATCCATCATGATTTGGCCGTCGTTGCCGTATTGGAAGACTGATTGAGCTTTCAGTATTCCGGTCTTTTTCATCAGGTTCTGGGAGGCTAGCAGGAGCTGTAGTTGCTTCGTACCGATCGCGAAAGTTGGTGGGCTTGTGGCTTGTACAAGTTGGGGTAATTGTGGTAGTGCTGCCAAACCGACAGCGCTTCCAAGCAGGATCTTTGCCGCCTTCGTGAAGAAACTTCTTCTGTCTGACAAGATACGTCGAAATGTAATTGGTATTTCCGGTAATATCCTTTCCGAGGAAGGTAGGCGTCCATGGATGGTCTTGGCCGTCCGATAATGTCAAGAATGAGCAGAACAGTCGGCACAAATCCACAGAGTAGAATGCATGGGGTTGTTACTCTGTTGAACCGCCATCATTAATGTTTAATGTTAAACGTTAGAACCCCTTTGGTTCCATTGGCCGTTTTCGATCTCAGAACGACCACTGGGCCAGCAGTCTACTGGAGCAGTTTCTTGATGAAATTGAGCAAGCATCAACGCCATATGAAGTTGATGGTGAATCCTGAACGAAAGATGGGGAGCCAAGATCAACCCAGTGCTGTTCAGGTGATGGGTCGGAGCGTGGTTGTTAATGGTCTACATGTTTCGAGGCTGCGTGTCGAATTCGCGCTAAGGTTTGTGGAGGGATTGATGTTTGCGAATTGGAAATTTGCGACAACGAAAATTCCGGGGTGCCTCGCAGGCTGGCCGGGTCGGTTTTCAGAACCCTATTAAATGAGGAGAAGGCTGTTCTCACAAAATCTCACACTGGTGATTGATATGTCCCAAGGCGCCTACGGCCACAGCTCCGAGCGAGTTCCAATTAACAGGGTAGACACGTACATTTGGGAGATTCCGAAGGATTCTCAGCGCGGCATGCGTGTTCCAGGCCGAATATACGCCGATGAAGCATTGATTGGCAAAATGCGAACCGACGCCACACTCCAACAATGCGCAAACGTCGCAACCCTCCCCGGACTCTACAACTGGTCCATTACGATGCCAGACGGCCACGAAGGCTACGGGTTCCCGATAGGTGGAGTCGCAGCAAGCGACTACGACGAAGGCATCGTAAGCCCCGGGGGTGTCGGTTACGACATAAATTGTGGAGTCAGATTGATCCGAACGAACCTGACGGAAGCTGATGTTCGTCCGGTTTTGGGTAAATTGTTGGATGCTATGTTTGTGAATGTTCCTTCTGGTTTGGGTAGTCGAGGGAAGGTTGGGAGAATTTCTGCTGGGGATTTGGAGAAGGTTACGCGTGAGGGTGTTGAGTGGGCCGTTGACCACGGTTACGGTTGGGCAGAGGATCAGAAGCATTGCGAGGAGAATGGTTGCTTGGAAACCGCAAACCCCGACAAGGTTTCTGGAACAGCCAAACAGAGGGGGAGCCCACAGCTCGGCAGCCTAGGGAGCGGTAACCATTTTCTTGAGATTGAGAAGGTCGACAAGATCTTTGATCAGCCTGTGGCAGAGAAGCTGGGGATTCGAAAGGAGGGTCAGATTCTGGTTCTGGTTCATACTGGTAGTCGTGGGTTCGGTTACCAGGTGTGCAGCGATTACCTGCGCGTTATGGAAAGGGCGGTACACAAATATGGTATCAATTTGCCGGATAGGCAATTGGCTTGCGCCCCAGCCAAAAGTAATGAAATTGAAGATTACATCGGTGCAATGTCGTCGGCGGCGAATTTCGCTTGGGTCAACCGACAGATGATCACTCATTGGACGCGGGAGTCTTTCGAGAAAACCTTCGGAAAATCCGCTGACCAGCTTGACATGGGCTTGATTTACGATGTGGCCCACAACATCGCTAAAATCGAGGAACATGCAGTGGACGGTGGAATGAAGAAAGTCTACGTTCACCGCAAAGGAGCCACACGAGCATTTCCGCCAGGACATCCGGCAGTTCCTGCGGAGTACCGGGAAATTGGCCAGCCGGTCTTCATTCCTGGCAGTATGGGTACTGCGTCTTGGGTTCTGATTGGGGCACCGAAGGCTATGGAACTCAGCTTTGGTACCACGGCCCACGGTGCGGGTAGGTCCATGAGTCGAACCGCAGCGAAGAGACGAAACCCTGCCCGGCAGGTAGAAGAGTTGCTAGCGAAGAAGGGAATTATGATTCGAGCTGAGAATTTCGGGACAGTGAGCGAAGAGGCTCCTGAGGCGTACAAGAATGTGGACAGTGTGGCTGAGGTGAGCCACCAGCTCGGCATAGCGACCAAAGTGGCAAGGCTAGTCCCGATTGGTGTAACGAAAGGTTAGTTTACCGCGATTTTGCGGCGGTAGTGTTGTTGTTCGAGTCAGCCTAGGCTTTGATGACCACTGTCTTGGCGAATCGGTCGCCGAGCCGCTGTTTCTTATCTGACCGTGCGATGAGAATGATTCCGATGATATAGAAGAATGGTAGAGCATCGATTATTCTGAGTATGTTGCGGACGATGGCTGCGCCGAACCCACAAGCTGACCCATCCTCACGGACGACCTTAATTTTGAGAAGTTTCTTGCCAACTGTTGCTCCCATTGCTCCCTCGAGGACGACGAAGTACAGGAAAGTGATCAGACCGTATGCGCCTAGGAATGGGGATGCAGCTGCCCCTTGGTAATCAAACGTGAACGAACCTGACATTGCGAATCCAACGAGGAAAAATAGGATGAACAGGATTACGCCATCGACGATTTGCGCCACAAGCCTGGTTCCGATACTTTGGTACTTATTGGCAGTCATGCCCGACAAAAGCCTGCTATCGCATAAGAAGATTTGCAGTCGACTCAACCTCAGTGTATAGCATAGTCTAGACATCTTTTCTGCAGGCCAATGAAAGCTGAAGTCCAGGTATGGGATCAGAATCGGGGTTTCTACGGCTTTTTTTCCGATCAATCTAAAAGCGCGCGTAGGTTCAACTGACTCAGCGTTAACGCTTGATTGGGCTATGGTGACCGACTTGGGTGGGAAGCTGCGGCGTCACGGAATCTGGTCAGTTCTCGTACCAGTCGATGTTATGATGGTGATTTTGCTGATTCTCTTGAACTTCGAGAGCAAGTCCGGCGTGACGATAGCGGACAGCGGGATGAAAGTTGAAGCTGTCGCCTTCACGGCTTTGTTGACCGTAGGATTACTAGCGCCATTCGCCTGGCGATGGTGGCTTAACCTCAAGAAATCCCCTGCCGCTCCAGTAGAGGTCAAGGTTGAGAATTGAAACCCGAATGGGTCACGTTTGATTGTTATGGAACTCTGGTTGATTGGGAAACAGGAATCAGAACTGTTCTCAATCAGATAATCAGTGAGAAGAAGGCCAAAGTGCGCATTGACGATTTGCTGAAGGCCAGAGAAGACGCTGAGTTTGAACTGATTCAAAGCCCATACAAAAGTTACAGGGAGTTCTTGCACCTTAGTTTGCAGGAGGCCTGCAGGCGGTTCCACGTACCTTACTCTCCCCGGGACGGGGTGAGGCTGGCCGAGTCGATTCCAACATGGCCGGTCTTCAAAGAAACCAAACCAGCACTCGAACAACTCGCAGAGAAATGCAAGTTGGGGATCATTTCAAACATTGACACGGACATAATCGAAGCGACCAAAGCCAAGGTCGGAGTCCAGTTCGCGTTAACGGTTACCGCCCAAGAGGTTGGGGCCTACAAACCAAGCACAAAGCCTTTCGAAGTGACCCTGCAAAAACTTGGTTGCCCACCTGACCGGGTCCTTCATGTTTCATCCGGTTTCAAGTACGATATTCCACCCGCACACAGGATCGGTTTCAGCACGGCTTGGGTAAACCGAAAGAAGGAAGCTAAACCTTCAGGCCTGCAAGCCGATCACGAGTTCAGGAGCCTCACCGAACTGGCCGAATATGTCACTGAGACCTCCTGAGCCCCTGACAGCGAAGAGACCGCCTTGCTCCAAGCCACTCAACGAGTGGCCAAGCAACCTGAAAACTAGCCAGCACCACAAACTCGAATGTAGTACCCTAGTAATACATTCGAAATAATATCCCTACCATACCCCCCAACATACCCCTATGCTGGAGTGTATACACCCAACGTTTGGGTGTATACACCCTGACAAGGAAGGTGTGTGATGTCACCTCACTCTCGGGCGAGACTTGGGTGCTGGCTGTTACTGTCACACTCGGTTAGACCCCTCTAATACTACATTCGCATTAGTTCGGTTTGGTTGTTGTTGGTCTTCATTTTGTTGCGGGTTGTTTTCTGAGGTGAGCGGGTAGTCTGCCTTTCTGCATCATCTCTTTGCCCCGCTTGATGATTGGGTTGGCGGGGTTGATTTGCAGAGCCTTTGCGATTGATTGCGAGGATGCTTCAGCCTTTCCGGTCAAGTATTGTGCCCACGCAAGGTTGAACCAGGCGTACTCATTGTTCGGGTTCACTTTGACCGCTCGCTCCAACGTCGGTATGGCATCATGGGCTTTCCCTAGGTCGATGAGAGCCCACCCTTTGCTCACGAGCGCGATGTCATCGTCAGGATTCAGAGTTAAGCTCCGTTCCGAGTGTTCCAAAGCGTTTTCCGAGTATTTCCATTCCCGGCGAGCGTTGGCGAGTCTGTTGAGGGCATAGGCCTTGAGGGCAAGTGCTTGGCTGTTTTCGGGTGTGACTTTGATGATGCGGTTGAGCTGCAGGATTGCTTGCTCGGGTCTGTTCTGCGAATAGAGCAAATAGAATATTTCATCTCGGAGGTTTGATGGTTTCAAGGCTGCGACGTCCTCCTGAGGATAAACTTCTTGATGGGCATATCGGCCTAAGAGATAACTGTCTGTTCACCAGAGGTGGACGCCGCATTATTGGAGTTTAGCTGTTCCTTTTCCAGTTCGATTTTCGGCAAGCCTTCTGTCAATTCAAGGATAGCTCTCACACTTGAGTCGAACATTCGCAGTCTGGTTTCGTTTGGTGGGCTGGTATTTCTAACACCCCGACAAAAGGCAGATGAAGCGGCCTTGATGATCAACCACCCAAGGGCGTTAGGCTTTGACCCCAAAGGAACGCGAGTTACTTCAGGGAATGGCTAATTGCTACAAAGCGTGCCACGCGACTTTCGAAGAAACAGTGGGCATGGTTGGGTCTGCCCGAGGCCTCACCTCTGCTGAAGTCAAGGAAATGTTGGAACGATTGAAACATGAAGGTGGGGAGGAGTACATGGCGCTTAGGCGAAAGCTTCCTGGCGATTTCCCACTGTGAGATTGGAGGCCTCACGATTGACAAAATGCTCAGTATGCGGAGAAGCATTCGCTAGGGGAGACTACAGCAGCCTTGCAAGCCACTTGTATGAATTTTCTGAAAGAAGCGATGTGGAGCACGTGATGTGGCTGAACAAGAACATCACGAAGAAAAAAACGAAGGCGGCAGAGCTTTCACAACTGATGGGTGAATACTTCGACACGCATGACGACCTGAAAGGTTGGATTAAGAAAAGATTCATTGAGAGATTCTACGGACCCAACCCACACCCCTTCGTGCTCGCCCTCCAACACCCCTCAAGGGCCACGCTGTTAGGCTACGTCGTGGAGCACCAACATTTCCTGAGGCAGTGGACTCGTTCGTGCGCTTACATTATTGCGAAAACCGATAAGGTCGACGTTACGCTTTACGAACTTGACAACATAAACACCGAATTCGGCGGCAGTGGTGTCGGAAAACCGTCGCATTATGAGCTGCTGTTGCGAATGGGCGAAAGCCTGGGCCTGCCAAGGGAAAAAGCCCTTGCAACACCACCGCTACCTGATACGGCTTCGGCAATCAATACCTGGAACAGTATCGCCGAGAAGGACCACTGGTTGGAGACGATGGTGGCGATGCATGGGCTCGAACTGATAGCCGACCGGAACCTAACGAACGAAGGGGCCTCGGTTCACTACTTTGACCCTGAGGTCCTGAAGGGCAAGGACGTAACGGAAGGAACCAAGAACTTCCTCAGGGAAGGCTACGAGGCCGACGTCAAGCACTCTGAAGAAGCCCTGAAACTTGTTGACAAGTACTCCGCAGAACTCGGTATAACGGAGAACGTTCAGGCAACGTTCCTAAAATCCATCCATGCCTTCGACTATTACTTAATGGCCCGTTTGGAGAGAGGGAAGCAGTTTGAAGGTTCCTGAAGGCTGCGCCATTTGCGGGGCCACGTGGGGCAACCACTGGGCCGAGGTGGAAGACCAACGAATGTTCTTCTGCTGCAAGATTTGTGAAACGGAATTTCGCAACATGATTGACCAAGTCAAGGCCAGGACCGGCTGGAGCACAATAGATGAAATCAAAATTCAAGGAGACCAAAGGAGCAGGCTGTGCACAGCGTTCTCCGGCAATAACACATACAAATTCACCATTAGCTTCAACTCGCAGGGGGGAATTCGAACCTTCGAAATAGGCCCTTCCCAAGCTTAGGCCAACTGCAAGGATGACCAGACAAGGTTTTTGGATTGCTCAAGAAGTAGCTGACACGAAGTACACCGCCGACCTAAGGCCACTTTTCAAGCTAGGCAAAGCGATTACAGAGAAGCAGCCTAAGACGCTCGTATCTGATGGTGCGATGAATTTCCATGTGGCATACAAAAGCGAGTTCCGCACAGCTAGGCTTGAGAACCGAACAGAACACATACGACACCTCAGACTCTAAGGCGATTACAATAACAACAAGATGGAGCGCATGAACGGGGAAATCCGAGACAGAGAACGAGTAATGCGAACCTTAGAAAGGAAAGACACACCGATACTCACTGGTATCCAGATATTCCACAACTACATAAGACCGCACATGGCACTGAAAGGGAAACCCCCTGCGGAAGTTGCAGGAATCAAGGTTGAGGGGGAAAACAAGTGGCTCACGATAATTCAAGACGCAAGTCGAAACGGGTAGTTCTCTCTCACTTCTTGTTTGTCGAACTATATACGTGCACTTGGTAACTTATGAGGGGGTTGATCCTCGTTGCGTAAAGTCTAATTGCCATTATACAAATGTGCGTAATGTGCGTTGATAGTTGCCAGATGCTAAGCCTGTACCGTTGAAGACGCTTGACAAAGACGCAGAAACAGGCCTAATCGTCGAGAGCATTAGCGGCGAAAAGGTCGTTACATTCCGAACCAAAACCTTCCTGCAATTGATGGATAGGCTCATGGAATTACTAGGGGGCACGGTTGGTGCCACTGTCCTTCATCAGATGGGTATCGACGTAGGTCGAAGCTTGTTCGGCTATTTGAAAGACGAAGTGAAATCTGAAAGCGATCTGGCCAGTGCGATGGACATTGTGATGGCGGAAAGAGGTTGGGGAAGATGTAGGGCAATAGAGAAGCTTGAGATGAGAGGTTTAGCATACAGCATAAGAACCGAAGGCAATCCGATTTCTGGTACGCATGGGAAAAATGAGCCCATGTGCCACTTCATCCGAGGAAACTACACAGGCTTTCTTGAAGCATACCTACACAAGAAGGCAAAAACTAGCGAACAGGTCGCTTGCACAGCACTCGGCGCACCATATTGCACCTTTGAAATAACATTCGCTTAGTGGAAGATCGACAAGCTCACAATACTGGATGGCCCATCAACCGTGAAGGTAACGTTACCTTACGTAAGGTAACGTCACTTCTGCGTTTGGTGAAAGCATCTCGTAGCTGTGTAACAATTCGTTTGGTTCAGTAGCGTCTTTCGTAGCGAGAAAGTTTAATCTTCGCCTTGGCTGGCCTGAGAATTGTGCGTTGTATGCGTTCCCTGAAAGTTATGTCAAATTTCAAGAAGACTGAATCCCGACCCAGTACAGTATACGGTATAGCCTCTGGATTGACTGGGACGAAGACAGGCATGTCTGCGAAAGTTGCTATATTATTTCCCGCTTTCAAGACCTCGATGGTGAGGTTGAAAATCACTGTGTCGAACCCGCCGCCTGCACCTATAGATGGTGTTGCCTTTTTGGGGTCTATTTGGAGACCTAAGATTTCTGCTAGGTCTGTTGGGACGAATGTATTGGTCGCTCCTGAATCAACAAGACCTAAAGTTGTTAGACTTGCTGTTGCTGTCCTAAGTCTGACATGGAGAAGCGGAACCCTAAACGCTCGCTTAAGCAGGGGATGATAATATGAAAGATAACGATTTACTACAGCACCTTTGAAAAGAGAGGACAAGTTAGGTTACAGCAGCATTACGGTGTCGGACGGAATTTTCATAACGAATGGCTCCTTGTCTGGATACCTTCGTTTGGCTTCCGCGAACACTTCTTTTCCGCTGTCACCAGATGCAACAAGTTCCTTGCCAACGAGCGCAATCCATTTGCCTACATACTCGCGTAGATCGCCCATTGACATTAGGTAGTTCAAATAGTCCATTTTTCTCTACTCCTGAAAAATAACAACTGTACATTTAACCCTGTTGTTCGCCTATCCAATGTTACAGTCGTTAATCCTCTTTCCTTCTAACAGTTTTAGACGGGTCGGCGCTAATCCAGAGAACAATGGCTTCCTCGACAGCTTCCGAGATGTTGCCTTTTTTCATGCCTTTACGCTTGAAAACCTCTTCTTTGAACCGCTTTTCTCTGTCTGCTGGCAAATACACATCTATTCGAGATTTGCCTTTTGGGACGCTTGGAGACACCATCTAGCCCTCAGAAAGCATATAGACACATTACCACTTATAACCTTTACCCCCTTACCACCAGCTTTATCTAGGAAAGAGGCGTATAGGTGTTTAAGTGGTAAACCACCAATGCAAGTCCTCAGAACTCGTGAAGAAAGGGGCCGAATAATTGCCGAAAAGTCTAACCAAATTGTTCGATTGGATGAACGGTTCTACCGTGTAACTTCTCAGTCTGGCAATGGAATGTATGATGTGACCAAGCGCAAGGTCGGTGGATGGTTATGTACTTGCCCCGACTTCGAGTTTCGTAACGTTCAATGTAAGCACGTTTGGGCTGTCCAATTCAGCCTAGCCGTAAGGAAAGAGGTCGAGGCTAGAGTCATTGAGCCAATAACAGACATACACGCTTGCCTATTCTGCAAATCCGAGAACATAATTCGCTGGGGCTTACGCCACAACAAGTACGGCGACATTCAGAAATTCTCCTGCAAATCATGTGGCAAATTCTTCACGATCAATCTAGGCTTTGAGAAGATGAAGCACAGCCCTCAAGCGATAACGACAGCCATGCAACTATACTTCTCAGGCGAAAGTCTACGGAATACGGCTAGATCGCTACGCTTGATTGGAGCGCAAGTGAGCCATCAGACAATCTACAGGTGGATAGCCAAGTACACGACATTGATGGAGAAATATCTGGACAAGATTACGCCTCAAGTCTCGGACACTTGGGCCACAGACGAATTATTTCTGAAGATTAAGGGGAACATGAAGTATCTCTACGCTATGATGGATGAGCAAACACGGTTTTGGATAGCTCAAGAGGTTGCGGATACGAAATACACGGCTGACGTTCGACCACTATTCCAACTCGCCAAGCAAATCGCAGGCAAGCAACCAAAGACGCTCGTCTCTGACGGTGCGGCCAATTTCCATGAAGCATACCTGAAAGAGTTCCGCACAGCCAAACTTGAGAACAGAACCGAACACATACGACACATCAGACTAGCAGGAGATTACAACAATAACAAGATGGAGCGCATGAACGGGGAAATCAGAGACCGAGAAAAAGTGATGCGGGGCTTAGAAATCAAAGACAGCCCAATACTCAAGGGCGTACAAATCTACCATAACTTTGTGAAGCCGCACATGGCACTAGACAACAGAACACCCGCTCAAGCAGCGGGAATAGAAGTCAAGGGCAAAGACAAATGGCTAACAATCATACAGAACGCTAGTCAAGAGAAAACCTAATCCCAGTTCTCGATAAACTTAGGAAGTCTTGTCAAGTCTTGTTCGGCGACTTGAGGAGAGCTATCCAGTCAAGCGCCCTCTTCTTCACCTCACCAACCGAGGCTTTTTCACCGATTTCGATTAACGCAGGTATAGCAGTTACACCAAATGCGGCGACAGCGTTAACTGCTGATACTCTAGCTTCATAATCTGCCCATTTCGCATACGTAGGCATAGATTGTAGAGCTACCCCCTTCAGTCTATCTATCTGCTCCTTCTCTGACAATGCTGAGCACTTCCTCTATCCCTTTTCTATATGGATGATTCATGTACCATGCCAGAAAAGCCTTTGCGTCATTTCCATCCATTTTGAGTATGATCTCGAAGAAGCCAAGCTCGTTCCGTAGATGCCTCGTCACACGCCATCTTAACCACCGATTTACAAACGCTCTACGCCACCGACCAAACGGTTTGTTACAGCCCAAAAAAATCGGTCTACCAAACTAAGACGTTACGTTACCTTACGTAACAAAATTTATATCTGTCTGTTACTAATGGTAACAAAGTGTAAGTGAGGTGAAGCATGAAAATGTCATCAGACGATGAGTTCTTCCCCGATTGGTTTAGGTCGCGCCGTGGGCGCAGGTCGCCGTTCGGTTGGATGGACCGTTGGTCAAGTGGTTTCGACGAAGTGTTCGAGCGCATGTTCCAAGACATGGCTAAAGGCATGCCCAAAGACTTCATGAACGAAAAGAAACTTCCAGACGGGTCCACCGTTCGCCAATTCGGCCCCTTCGTGTACGGTTACTCTATGACCATGGGCCCAGACGGGAAACCCATAATCCAAGAATTCGGCAACGTCAAACCATCCAAACGGCCAGGCGCATTCGGCATCGAGCAACCCGCCCTAGAGCCGGCAGAGGCCAGAGAGCCATTGGTCGACGTGATCAATGAGGCCGAACAAGTGCGCGTTCTCACTGAGCTGCCAGGCGTAGAGAAATCCGACATCAAGACCAGCATAGCCGAAGACACGCTAACCATCAAAGTGGACTCAGCGGCCCACAAGTACTACAAGGAAGTCCATCTCCCATCAAGCGTTGACCCCGACAGCTCCAAAGCGTCCTACAACAACGGCGTCCTAGAAATCATACTCCGAAAGACGCACCCAAAGCCTCGGGGCAGAGAAATCAAAATCGACTAGGAGAGCAGCGCCTCTCCAGCCCCCCTTCTTTTCTTGCGTTTCTATCGTCCCAGCTGCAATTGATGTTACCTCGTTTTGAGAACGAACGTTGAATGTTAGAGAAAAAAGAGGATTGGAGTGCCTGTTGGCTCTGGCTCTAGTTGTTCTACTTCTTGGGTTTTAGAGCGGCGGATCCTACGATTCCAACCAAACCAAGAAGTGCGGTAACTCCACCGATGGACTCCATTACTAAACCATGCGGTTGCATTATTGGGAACAATGGGCCGCCAGGTGCGAGAAGGGCGAAAACGATGCCCAGTACGACGCTTAACACTGAGATTCCTACAGTCACTTTGCTAACCTTCTTGTATACCGCAAGACCGCTGAGGCCGAAAAATATCGCGAATGCTCCTCCGATGTAGTGTGTATTGGCGTGCGCCTCAACAGACATCATGTCGCCCTCCATCACTGGCACATAGAGCGGCCCAGCAGGAGAGAAAAGGTAAATGATGATCCCGGCTAGGAGCACACCGATTGCCAAATCATTTCTCGATACCATGTGAAATCAGCCCTAACCGTAGCAATTCCGCGGTGTTGAATAATCAAACTCGAGCTCTGCGACCCAAGATTCAGAGTTTGCTCAGGGCAGCCTTGATTTCCTCGTAGTTCGGCTCTCTACCTGGGTCCTCGGAGGTCCATTTGTAACGTACTACCCCTTGTTCGTCGAGAATGAATACGGACCGCTTTGCAACAGTGTACCCCTTCAACCCTGCGAAGTCGTTGTGGAAGAGGTTGAATTTCCTAACGGTTTCCCTCGAATAGTCGCAAAGGAGAGGGAAGGTCAGTTTGTTCATGTCGGCGAAAGCTTTGTTCGTCCATGGATCGTTCACACTAATTCCCACAACCTGGGCGTTTAGAGCTGTGAAGCCCTTCAACGAATCCCGAAAGCTGCACATTTCGCGCGTGCATACCCCCGTGAAGGCGCCCGGGAAGAACGCCAGCACAGTCTTCTTCCCAAGGAAATCTTTCAACGAGCGCTGATTCTTATCCTGGTCAGGTAATTGAAAATCAGGCGGCTTCTGCCCTTCACTCACAGACATTTCTGACTCACAGTCATAGCGAAAGTATACCTGGAATTAACTGTTACTCGGAATCTGCCAAGATCCATTGGTCACTTACTCTGAATTGTTACTTCGAAATTTCTTCCAATCTTAAGTTCGTGCCAGTCTCTGTCATGGGATACGTCGCGCATGCTTCGAATCCGGATTAGGTCCTTCGTGGATTCACCTTCATCAACCAATCTGAGATCAATGGCTCCGTCGTAGGCGGCTTCTAGCTGCTTATATGCCCACTCGCTGTGTACCCCTCTTAGTACGCCGTCTATGCTTGTAGATTTGCGCGTGTAGGATGAGGGAATCGCTCTGGTAAGGGCGAATTCTATCCATGCCCTTTCATCGTTGAATCGGGCTTGGGCTGAAGCATTATCCATGATTCGGAGGTTGCGCTATTCCCATCAGCGCCGGGCTCTGCACACGATGACAAAGAATTCCGATACGATGTCGGTTGCGACATGAGTCGCCTAATTCATTCTTCTAATTTGGAAGAGAATGACTCTGAGATTGTTGGGTTTGAACTGGCACGACGAATTAGCTCAATTCTGTCTCCGGCTCCTAGATCACCTTCTTTTACAACAGAAAGGTAGAACCCACAACGGCCGCTTGCCTGAAATCTCCTAACCATTTCCATTGTTTCGAATTTGACCCCTAGCTTGTAACATGGAAAACGGGGTTGTGTAATCTCCATACTGGCCGTGCCGATACTAAACTCATCTCCGATACGTACGCTGTTTTCCAGAAGTCCTTGTGTTGTCAAGTTCTCACCAAACATTCCCCAAGGTAAGGCCTCACGACCCAACTCTACTTTCCAGTAGGCGTAGTGTTCTGAGGGATACGCGTAGACTGCCTTCATGGGTCCCCCATGAACCGTAGGGTCGGCCTGTTCATCACCCTCCACCCCTAGCCTCCGCACCTTTACCCGACCGGCGACCGGTTCTTTGAAGATGCCAGTAGTCACGTTCCGGTCTTGCCCGTGAACCTTCCCAGCTTTTCCCACATTAACGGAGACAACAAATCCGTCGATCACGAGTGGTAACCTAACCTCGGCATGTTGCTAGAAGGTTGACTTGTGCCGTTCCATCTGGACAGCTTTGCATTTTCGTGGTTGTGGCAATTCGCAGCACAGTTAGGGAGGCGTTGTTTGACCTGGTGCGGGTAGCCCCTTGAAGGTTGGGTCAATCTTTGCTACCAGACTCCACGGGAGGATCCAAGGGTTCTGAATCTCTCCGCTGACTTGAATTTTCTTGGCGTTCAATGCGTCAATGAGCTCCCTCAACCCTCCGCAGATGGGATTAACGTAGTCCTTGTGAGGGCCTGTCGCGATTGCCTCCAGGTTCACGAATCTCACGGACTGCGGGCTAGCCTTCTCTATCTCGTCCAACAGGCTCTTGACGAATTTCTTCTCAACCGCGTCAAACACCTGACCAGGGAGCATGTGGTGAAGCTGCGCCGTAGGCTGAGTGGCTTCGAAGTTGTACTGCTCGAGCAACTTGTTCACAGCAACGCCGTCGATCACGTACTCGTTCGCTTGGGACACAAAGACACCCGACCGAATTACGGACCCGCCTACACACAAAATCACCGTAATAGACGTTTTCCAGTGGCCAGAGCGATAAAGTGCGAAAGGAGCTAAACATTGTAATGTCCCAATCCATGAAAGTGGAATACGCATAATTCAGTCTCCTGAGATGTAGAGAGCATGCGCTTCCTCGTAAGACTCGAAAACAAACAGTATTCCCCCGCCGACAAGAGGCGGCTCACTATGGTCGCATACAACGTAGTCAAAGGCCTCGGGGCTGATATCGGAAACCTTCGCGTCAGCAAATCCGCTATAGAACTCGATCTCTTGCTGGAATCCGAAGCGAACCTAAAGGATGCGATGGTGTTTCTGGAGAAAAACATAGGCCCAGCGGTTACTCTGAGAAAATTGGATGTTGAAGGCCCGGAAATTGGTGAACGAGAAGCTGTCAGGCTTGGGCTTGAGTTGTTCAATGGGGAACGGTACTGGGAGAGCCACGAAGCACTTGAGGTAGCTTGGAGGAAGGCCTCAGGTACCGAAAAGGAAATCCTTCAAGGCATAATTCTCTTAGCCGCGGCACTGGTTCACCTTCAGAAGGACGAGCCCGACATAGCACTGTCCGTGATGAGGCGCGCCCAAGAAAAATTGGAACGCCATGCAGGGAATTATGGCGGAGTGGACCTCGATACGATCAAGTCGCAGGTCAGTGTAATGCTTGCCGCTTCTCAACCGAAGTTCTTCAAGATCGACCTTGGTGCGTGACTGGTTTATCGCGCTCGAGTGTAGTCCAGCGCGCGAAAGAGTCCGCACACAGTTTTAGCATCATGTATCTCGCCAGATCGCACTTTGTCCAATGCGAGAGTGATGGGCAGTACCTCAACCTTGATGTGCTCGTCTTCCTCAGTTTTCTTCACAGACTGCTGGAGCTTCTTCGCGAGGTAGAAGTGAATCTTCTCGCTGCTATAGCCCGGCGCAACATAACACTCTAGGATCTTGCTTAGTTCGTTGCACTTGTAACCCGTTTCCTCCTCTAGTTCACGTCTAGCGCAGATTTCAGGTTCCTCACCGATCTCTAATGTTCCAGCGGGGATCTCCAGCAAATCCGAGCCTATTGCATACCGGTACTGCCGGACAAGAACGACCTTGTCATCATTCAGGATCGGGACGATTGCAGCTGCGCCGCGATGTTCGACTACTTCACGTACAGTTGCCCGACCATTCTCCAATGAAACCTGGTCAACTCGCAGGTTCAGAATTCGCCCCTCGTAGAGCCTAGAAGAGGATGTGCGCTTCTCCAATTTGACCAACTGACTTTGAGGCTGTGCCCGCCATAAGAGACGTTCGGCGGTTTCAAGTTCCAGTCTTGAAGAGAGCGGCGAATCGCAGTTGCGACACTGGTGCACCCAAACCCGCCTTGTCATCGGATTCACGGAGAAGGTAACTCACCAAAGCTTGAGTCGCTAGGGTTCCAGAGTGTGTATGATTCTGACGGTATCGTCATACGTTTTCCAGCCAGCTCGAATAAATCAGAGGCGAATTGCGGTTTGGTACTGTTTTTATGGACAACGCCTTACTGGTAGCAACAATAGGATTCGTTAACAATTGACACAGAAACTCATTCCGGATACATCAATAATTATTGATGGAAAGGTTCCGAACATTATTGCCAAAGAAGAGTCCACAGACATAGAGATCATAATCCCTCGAGCAGTCCTCGACGAACTTCAGGCCCAGGCTTCAAAGGGCCGCGAGCCAGGTTTCGTTGGTTTGGAGGAAATCAAGAAGCTCCGAGTGTTCTGCGAGAGCAAAGGGATCAAACTCACGTTTCTGGGAGAACGGCCAGGCTTTGACGACATCAGGCTCGCACGAAGTGGACGCCTAGACGCACTCATCACCGACGTCGCCAGAACAGAGAACGGAATTCTACTCACCGCAGACTACGTGCAGGCTCTGGTAGCGGAAGCTTCCGGCGTGCAAGTGAAGCATGTCCCCGGTATAGTCAGGACTACAGACCTAACGTTTGAGAAACTCTTCACACCCGATACCTCTAGCATTCATGTAAAGGAAGGAACGAAACCGCTAGCTAAGCGGGGTAAGCCCGGTAAGTTTGAGCTAGTAACGATCTCAGAATCGCTCAGCACAACCAGCGAGATTGAGCAGATAATTCGTGAGATCACCGAAGCCGCTAGGGCCAGCCGGGAGGGCTTTGTGGAAATCAACAGGCCGGGGGCCATGGTAATTCAACTTGGCCGCTTCCGCATCGCCATCACAAGGCCCCCACTTTCAGACGGGTTAGAGGTAACCATCGTTCGGCCGGTGGTGAGCTTGACCCTTCAAGACTACAAGCTCTCAGAAAAACTGATGGAGCGGCTTGGAACTCGCGCGGAGGGCATCCTGATTTCAGGACCCCCAGGGTCTGGTAAAACAACTTTCGCGTCTTCATTGGCAGAATTCTATTGGAAGCAAAACAAGATCGTCAAGACACTTGAGTCACCGCGAGATTTGCAGGTCGGCCCTGAGATTACTCAATATGGTCCGTTAGAGGGCGATTTCGAAAAGACAGCTGAGATTCTCTTGCTCGTCAGGCCTGACTACACGGTCTTTGATGAAATCAGGAAAAGTAAGGACTTCATGATTTTCGCAGACATGCGCTTGGCTGGCGTGGGCATGATTGGTGTTATTCACGCGAGTGAAGCGATCGATGCAATTCAGCGCTTTATCGGGCGAGTTGAGTTAGGTATGATCCCGCACATAATCGACACAATCATTTTCATTCAATACGGCGAAGTGCGAAACATATACACGCTAAACCTAACCGTAAAGTGTCCCACAGGCATGACCGAGGCCGACCTCGCTAGACCTGTAGTTGAGGTTCAAGACTTCGAAACAGGAGCTCTGCAGTTCGAAATTTACACTTTCGGAGAAGAGAACGTAATCATCCCAGTTTCGGACGCGAAGCCAGCAACAAGTGGCGCGCGGAAGCTTGCTGAAGAACGGATTCTGCAGGAAATCAGAAAGTTCGACCCTGACGCGGAAGTCAAAATGGTCTCAGACAACAGAGTCCAAGTACGCGTGGATAACGAAATCGTGCCAATCATCATCGGAAAGAAGGGCGTAACCGTCACCAAACTCGAGGAGAAGCTTGGCGTTAAGATCGACGTTGAACCTCTCGCAGCGAACGTGTCAGGAAAAGAGGTACGCTATGAGATCAAGGAAGTGGGTAACCGTATTGATCTGGTCTTCGGCGAAGAACTCACAGGTGAGGTGGCCAATGTCTACGTCGGGGACGAATACCTTTTCTCCGCAACCATCGGCAAGAGAAGCCAGATTCACGTTTCAAAGAAATCTGATTTGGGACGCAGCCTTCTAAGAGGTCTGGTTTCCAAGCAACGAATCAGGGTCATGATTTGAAAGTCAGGAGACTAGCACCTTTACGTTGGAATCGGCCAGTTTGCGGGCATACGCCTCAATCTCCTTGGCCAATGTGTTAATCTGCTCGTCGAGTTTGCGTTCGCTATCCCGCACTCGTTGGAGCTCTGCCTGCAACTCCTCCTTCAGGTTACGGGTTGCCCGGCCTTTCTTGAGTAATTCACGGTATCTTTGTACGAGGCTGGATGTTTCAGCGTCAGCCAATTGGTCATCGTGAACGCGTTTGAGTTCCTTCGCTTGAGCGTGAATCTTTGCGAGAAGGTCCCCTGATACAACTTGCTCCGCTCGCTCAACGACTTTCTTCGCCTCGCGTTGCTTGAGCGCTAATTTGCCACTTGATACTGCCTTCGATAGAGCGGACATTACGGCCTTCAGGCCTGGTAATCCGTCCTGCTCTTTCAGGAATGTGGCGAAAGGTTTCCTAGTGTACTCCTTGGCTCGTTCGCGGACTTCAATCGGAGTCGGGTATTCGCCGCGCTCGGATATTGACATGAGCCTCTTGAGTGGCCTCCCGAGCCTGCTGAACCCGGTTCTTAGCAGTTCGCTTCTGAGGTCGCGCAGTTGAGCGTCGATTTGCATGTAGTCTTTGATTTTCGGGTTCTGGCGTATTCTTACTGCCTCCTGCTTGAGCGAGTCTATCTCTGTTTGGGCTTCCTCAAGTTTCCCTTCAGCTGCGTTCTTCTGTGCAGTTATGGAATCACGTGTGCCCTGGACCCGGGTTAGTGATTCAATTCTTGTATCGAGGTCTTCTAGTGAGTGAAGGAGTGCGCCGCGGCCGATTAGGAATGTGTGGAGTTCGTCGCTGAGCCGCCGAACTTTGTCTATGTTGCCGCCTAGTGTCATCATGTCGAGGATGTAGTATGGCCTGATCTGGTGAAGCCATTCTTCTCTGACTCTAGCGGCCTCCGTGGCGAACTTCGATGTATCCCGCTGGAGGGCTCTGAGGCTGACCGTATCCTTCACTACGGGAACATTGACGCCCGTGCATATCCCTGAGATGATGCTCGTCAGGCGTCCAACGGCCTTAGCCGCTCTATACTGTGCCCTATTGTCGCGCTTCGATTCCATATCCTGTTCGGATTTGCGACCCAGTTGCGCGCAATATTCCGGGAGAGAAGTCAAGACGCGACTTGTCTCGGTCAAGAGTTTATCGCTCTCTCTTTCTACATGTGCAAGTTCGGATGAGATGGACTTCCGGACCCAGTCGCGTAGTTTGCTTACTGGAACTTGTTCGGTCATTGAGGACACTGAGGTCTGCGGATGAGAGTGGTCGCAGGTATGACCGTGTCTTTTGGGTATAAGTGGGTTGTTTTCGGGGAGCCTAACGGGCTTCTTCTCGCAACGTTATCAGAATCGTTTCCATGGTTTCTTGCGCTCGGTCAATGCGCTTGTTTATGTCTTTGACCATGGAATCGTAGGTTTCCCGCGTGAACTTTGCAGCCCTGTATTGGCCCCTTATTTGATTCATGCTTGCTCGTGAAGCGTCTATTTCGGCCTCTGCTCGGTCGATTCTGCGTATCAAATCCTCGTACCTTGAACTGATTCCGCGTAGCTCGCTCTTCACTTCCATCAAGGATTTGTTCAATTCGTCGAGCCTTAGTTCCATCACTTTCGATCTCCTTCTAAACTCGTGCTTGACCAAGCTTCCCCTGCTCACGTCCTCATCCATTATGACTAACTCTCGAGTCAATGCAAGCCTCTCGTCATAGAGGCCAACAAACTCTCGAAGCCTTTCAACGGGGATTGGGACTTCCACCTCAGGGCCGCGTTGGATTTTGAGGACCACCGCTGCTGCGAAGATGATTATTTCGAGCGCAAGTATCCAAGGTAAGACTGGGAAGGCTGCCCAGAATGCTGAGTAGCTGAATGTCAACCCGAACGAAAGGGGATTGAGGTCGGTGACTCTTTGAAGGTTAATCGTTCTGTCGTTCTGTCCGATTTGAATGGGGTTTGCAACGGGTGATTGCGGGATCGTCTTCAACTCACTGAGTTTGAACCCGCTCGGCGCATCAATATTGACTGTTGCTTTGTCGAATATGAAGTCGTCTTGGTTGTTGAGAAAACTCAGTGTGAGGTTGTAGGTTCCCCACCAGTTCAACTGTTTCAGGTACTTTGACTGTGGAAGGTTGTATGTTAGAGTGAAGTTGAATGATTCTTGCGTCCTGATGCCTGAGCCATACCTTGGTGACACTGTGACTTGTGCTGGGATGCCGGGGGTTTGGGGAGTAGTCCACAGGGCGCCAACCACGTCATACGCCATTACATTGTTCGCACCGTCGGGTAGGGTTATCGAAAAAGCTGTAACATCTGTCGAAGGGTTGTAGATGTAATACTGATCCTTCACGCGTAGTGAGCCGTCGTTGCCAATCATTATGTCTCGTTGCGCCCATCTTATGTTAAGGATGTCCTGGTTGACGGTGGCATAGGGCGCAACAAACTCTTCCTTCGAGTAGGCCTTCCATGGCGCATAATAGCGAACCGCAGCTGGGATACCCGCAACATCAGTTACTCCGTAGGTCGTGTTGAGGGGGAACTTGAAGTTGGACGCGGAGGCAGAGATGAAAGTGACGTTCGCCAGGTGTGCATCTTGCGTCAGAACGGGGGCCGCTGTAAAGTTAAACTCAAACCCACCTGAAACTGGGGTTATGACGTTTCCAAGAACTGACGATACTGTGAAGAAATATCTCTGTTCAGAGGTAAGGTCATTCGCGAAGTGGACCCGCATCATATAGAAGTCTGATGTCTGGTTCACGTCAGGATCTATGGTAAGCTCGTGTCCTTGGTTGTCCTTTGCGTCAACGTAGTACACGTTGTTTTGGAATTTACGGGCAAAACCTACATCAAGGTATGAAACGGGTGTGGTTCCATTATTGAGTAACTTGAAGTCGTCGGTAACATGCACGACACCGTATTGCCCGCTCTTCATTGTGCGCACTATGTCTATGACGAGTTTAGGTTGATCTTGCGCATGAAGCGGAACCACAACCGTGGCGGCAACCATTAGCAATAGGAATGCTACGATGATTTTGGACTTCAACCTCAGCTTAGCTCCGCTTTCATCGGGTTACCGCGATTAGACTGCCCCGTCAATGCGAAGTTCAATATTTATTCATTCTGCTAAGGCCGGGCACTATCAAAATCACAAGAATTTCGAGCGCCAGTCATCAGGGACATCCCGCAGCTTCTTTGCAGGGATTCCAACGAAAACTGTTTTGGGCGGAACATCCGAGTTGACCATGGCTTGGGATCCGATAACCGCACCTTCACCGACCGTCACACCTGGGAACAGGAGTGCATTGGCGCCGATGCTTGCCCCTTTCTTGACTGTCGGTCCAACCAACCTGAAGGGCTTTTGGGCAACATACTTGTCGTTTGTGAAAACGCAACAGGGACCCAGAAAAACAGCGTCTTCGACCGTGGAAAAAGTGCATATGTAGACGCCCGTCTGAACGGAGACTTTGGCGCCTATCTTACTCCACCCGTCCACCACGGTGTTCGTTCCGAGCTTTGACCCACTCCCAATGCTCACTTCCTCTCTAACCATGACGTTGTGGCCGAACTGGACGCCGTCGCCAACATTGACGTTCGAGTAGATTGTACTGCCGGATCTCACGATGCACTCTTCACCAATCGTAGTTAGTTTCTTCTTCACCGTACGTCCCTGGGTTCGAATATCGTTGAGTTCTTCGAGGGTCGGAGATCCAACAACGCAATTCGGTCCAATGTAGGTGCGCCGACCAATAGTCACAGGGCCCAAGATGACTGCGTTCGAATCGATAATGACTCCTTCACCTGCTCTTACTTCGCCGGTCAACCTAGCACCACCGCGGATTTCTGTACCGGCAGCAAGGAGTTGTGCGTTCTCGACAGAGGCGGTTAGGTCTTTCTTCCGTGAACTCAACAGGATCGCCATCGCCACAATAGCCGGAGCAGGCGCTTAATTCACTTTATGAGAGAAGTTGTTCCCACCATGCTTCACGAACCATAACTGAATAATATGAACCTCCCATAACAACTCGCGCCATAGGTGTGGCAGCTTTGCCGAAAGCACATCCCTACATTCCGAACAGCAACGACGCGATAGCGCACCAGATGCTCAGCGAAATTGGTGTCGCTTCAGTGGAGGAATTGTTCAAGGATATCCCTTCCGCGATACGGTCAAAGGCAGGTCTGACGATTCCGCCCAAGATGTCGGAGATGGAGGTTCGGCGACATGTTGAAAACCTCCTTAGCAAAAACCGCTCGACACGGGATTTTCTATCATTCCTCGGCGCTGGTGTCTGGCCTCACCACATACCCGCGGCTGTTGATGCAATTGTCAACAGAAGCGAATTCCTAACCTCCTACACGCCCTACCAGCCCGAAATATCTCAGGGAATGCTCCAATCGATGTTCGAATACCAGAGTTTGGTATGCGAACTGACAGCAATGGAATACGCGAACAGTTCGATGTATGACTGGTCAACTGCTCTAGGTGAAGCTGCAAGGATGACTGTTCGCCTTACAGGCCGGAATGAATTCATCGTTCCGCATTACATTCACCCAGAGAGACTCTCAACGTTGAGAGTCTTCACCGAACCCGCGGACATCAAGATCGTTGAAGTCGCCCAAGACAGGAAGACCGGCATGATCGATCTTACAGATTTGAAAAAGAAGCTTGGTCCGAAAACAGCGGGGGTGTATCTGGAATACCCCTCCTTTTTGGGTTTCGTTGAAGAGGCAGCAGACAACATAGGCCAAATGGTTCACGGGAACGGGTCCCTCTTCGTCGTTGGCGTTGAACCCGTCTCCCTTGGCGCCCTAAAGCCCCCGGGCGAATTTGGGGTCGACATTGTTGTGGGTGAGGGCCAACCCCTGGGAAGCCACATGAATTACGGCGGGCCTCTCCTCGGGATCTTCGCCTGCAGAGGCGATACCTTACTCCGACAGATGCCGGGACGAATCATTGGAAAAACAACCACTCAAGACGGGAAACAGGACGCATACTGCATGGCCCTCCAGACCCGTGAACAACATATCCGAAGAGAGAAGGCAACTTCAAACATTTGCACTAATGAGGCCTTGTTGGCGCTGGCAGCATCAACCTACCTCTCCCTAATGGGGCCAAAAGGGATCGAAGACCTTTGCTCAACAATCATGGACCGCTGCCAATACGCAACAACAAAGCTTCAGGAAATCCAAGGAATAACCGCTCCCTCCTTTGATGCGTTCCACTTCATGGAGTTCACTGTGAATTTCGACAAGACCAGGATGAAAGTTTCCGAGATAAATGAGGGATTACTGAAAGAGAGCATCCAAGGTGGCTTGGATGTTGGGAGATATTTCCCTGAACTAGGCGAAACCGCTCTCTACTGTTTCACTGAGATTCACAGTCGCGCCGACATTGACACGCTGGCAGACAAACTACGTCAAATCGTGGGGGCGTGAGAAGAATGGCATTTGCCCAAGCCAGATGGAACGAACCTTTAATCATCCAACTGTCCCACAAAGGCAAAGTGGGATTTCACGAGTCACACCCCACCAGCAAACTAGGATCAATTCCTCAACAAATCCGGCGCACAAACCCACCGCAGTTGCCCGAAGTCTCCGAAATTGAGGTCATCAGGCATTACACTAGACTCTCGCAGGAGAACTTCGGTGTCGACCTGGGAATCTACCCCCTAGGAAGCTGCACTATGAAGTACAACCCCAAGATCTGCGATGCAATCGCAGCCTCTGACAAGATTGCGGATGTGCACCCGTACCAGGATCAGAAAACTGTCCAAGGGATTCTGCAAATAATGTACGAGACAGCTGGTTTTCTCGCAGACATCGTCGGAATGGATAAGATAACGCTGCAGCCAGCCGCTGGCGCGCACGGCGAATACACAGGTGTCATGTTGATTCGGGCCTATCACCACGGTAAGGGAGACCAGGATCGCGACGAAATCATCGTCCCCGATTCGGCACATGGGACAAATCCTGCAAGCGCGGCAATGGCCGGCTACAAGGTAGTTGAAGTTCCTTCAGATTCGCAAGGCTGCGTTGACAAGGAGGCACTGAAAAGCGCGGTTGGCCCACAGACCGCGGGGTTGATGATAACTAACCCAAATACGCTCGGCATCTTTGAACGAGACATATTGGAGATCGCGGGAACCGTTCACGACGCTGGAGGCTTACTCTACTATGACGGCGCGAACCTCAACGCGATCATGGGCAAGGCCAAGCCGGGGAATATGGGCTTCGACGTAGTTCACATAAACCTTCACAAAACCTTCGCAACCCCCCATGGCGGAGGCGGGCCGGGAGCCGGCCCAGTCGGTGTGACCAAACGCTTGGCTGGCTTCCTCCCTGTTCCCACAATCGAATTCGACGGTCACAAATACTACTTGGACTACGACCGACCCAAGAGCATTGGCAAGGTCAGGGCTTTTCAGGGGAGCGCGGCCGTCATTCTCCGAGCCTACGTCTACATCCTGTTGCATGGGAAGGAAGGGTTGGAGACGGCCTCCGAGATAGCTGTTCTCAATGCGAATTACATGGCACAGAAACTTAGGAAAGTTCGAGGCTTCTCTCTCCCGTACGCTGAAGGGATTCCGAGAAAGCACGAGTTCGTTCTATCTGCGTCAACATTGGCGAAGGAAACTGGTGTTACTGCTTTGCAGGTCGGCAAGCGATTGCTTGACTTTGGCGTCCACCCACCAACAATCTACTTCCCATTGATTGTTGAAGAGGCAATGATGACCGAGCCTACCGAAACTGTGGGCAGGCAGGAACTCGACAAAATGATTCAAGCCTTCGAAACAATAAGCCAAGAAGCCTACGGGAAATCAAATCAGCCTGCGACGAGCCCTCACTCAACCAGCGTGACGAGAATCGATGAGGCTCGGGCGAATAGGCCGAAGACGATACAGCTGAATTGGAGAAAGACCCTCGCGAGCAATTGAACCAATAGCGGAGAGCGTGGGTAGGAGAGAGATTCGCAAGATGAAGGTCAAAGCTCAGTATTTCGCTTCTCTAAGGGAACTCCTTGGTCTTCGGGAAGAGGTGCTGGATGTGCAGAACGATATCGATGTGACGGGGTTGCTGGAATTCTTAGCCGAACGGCACGGCCCCAAGCTGAAGACATACCTCTTCGACGCGAACACCGGAACCCCCAAACAATACCTTCAGTTCATTATTGATGGGTCATCCATATCGAGCCTCCAAGGGTTCGCGACGAAACTCAGCGACGGGTCAACCTTTGCCGTAATCCCGCCTGTCGGAGGAGGATGACAAGAAGAATTCTTGCAGAATGTGCTGTGATGGAGTTCACATGACGTAACGCGCACGTGCCGATCTTATGCCATGTTTCTTGGCCACGAGCCCCAAAACAGCACCAAACTGCCGAACGAAACACGAAACATGCTTGTCCGCAGCTCTAGCTTTCTATTTTCACCCGCCACCATGCTCGCTGAGGCATTGTCGTGATTGTTCCAGTGCACATGGCAGAATTGTCAGCAAGATGACATGTGCTTGCCAATGGCCTTCAGAGAGAAATGCACTCCGCGCCCGCATTTCCCTGCCCAATCAAAGTCCAGTGAGTTGTTGTGTTTGCTTCAATGGTGTTTCTTTAACTCGACTTGTGCCGCGTTGCGGCTCTGGTTCGTAGCTTGGCATCCACGTGTGAGTGCGCCAGCCGTATTCTGAGATTTTCCTTCGTGAGAGCTTTACGTGAAGTTGTGAGGGTGCCGGAAAAACAAGGTTCTGATGACTCCTCCACCGATTCCTGTAGCAGATGAAAAGTATGCGAACAATGTTGCTATTGACAATCTGCCTTCTATCAGTGATTCTACCGATTTCGACTACGACTATGGTCTTGGCTCAAACCCATCGCCAAGCTTTGATCTTGTCCTCCGTCGAGAAGACTGATCCTTTCGATATGAGGAGCAATGTCGAATCAAGCTTGACGAGCATAGGCTACCAAGTAACTTACTTGCACGACACAGAGGTCACACTCGACGTTCTATTGAACCAGCTCGGCAATTATGATGTAGTGTTTTGGAGAACGGACGGCTACGCGAGGCTTGACCATGCAACCTACTTCTTTGTTGGAGAGTATAGCAGCCCAGCCGCGGTCGCCCCCTACGCAGCAGATCTCGCTACGGGAACGTTGGACAACTCACTTGGACTTCTTGGCATCAACAGCAACTTTCTGCGCGCCCACCTTGGACCGAACTCCCTCAGCCGCATCAAATTGATGGTGCTGATAACGGGCAATCTGGGCGATTTCGCCAAGACAATGCTAAGTCTAGGTGTCACAGCAGTAGTAAACACATACGGCTACTTCGCGTTCACCATAGTTGACCCCGCAGTGGCTCAAGTCTTCTCCTACCTTGCACAGGGCTTAACTGTACGCCAATCAGTGATGAAGTTGCTGAACCCGTTCTACGCCTACCTTGTTGGGAGCGAAATCAACCAAGCCGAGTTTCCGCCGATCTGGTACAGCGGAGATTCGACCATAACCATCTCGTAACAGCAAGACTAAGACAACTACCCTCCCAGCTTTTCTTTTTTCACGGCCGCGGAGCAGTGGTCCGCGGTTATTTTTTAAGGCGCAGCAACATGGACGAACAGAGTGTTATTCCGCGGACTCACGTTGTGCCTACTCTTGAGCATTATCGTAGCAATCAGAATTAACACGCCATGAAATCTTTCGTACTTTGTGGAAAGAAAACATCGCTCAAATTCTACAAACGCCCACTCGAACCGTTCCCGGACGAGGGTAATGGCGTTTCAGACGTAATAGGCACTTGAGCGGACTCGCCTAGGTTGAGCATCGAACCCTCGTTACTGGTTAGAAGGTGGATTGTCCACGACGAGTTCCCTTCAGGAAAAGTTACGGCCAGAGCCCGATTACGGTTACCGAGCCCTAGCCATGGGTTTTGGAGGAGCCGGCAATGATGCTTTGACCCACCTGATGGACGCAGGCGTCAAAGGGATTCACTGCGTTGCCGCAGATACAGATCGGTATCATCTCCACATAACCAAGGCACATTCCAAGATCCTTTTGGATGCAGCGCCAGGAACTGATGGTGGGACGAGAGGGAATGTGGACGTCGGCAAGCAAGCCGCGATGGGTGCTCTTCCAAGGATCAAAAGCGCGGTGGACGGAGTGGACTTGGTTTTCATTCTTGCAGGCATGGGTGGCGGAACCGGAGGAGGGGCAGCCCCAGTGGCTGCGGAACTTGCCCGTGAAAGCGGTGCCCTTGTTGTAGGATTGGTGACGAAACCGTTCTTCCCTGAAAGAGTCGACTTGGCCGTGGATAGCCTTAGAGCTCTGCTGAGAACATGTGACACTGTAGTTCTAGTTGACAATCACGGCGCGGGGGCAGCATCGCATGCGCTACCCTTCCCGTTTGATCTGGATACTGCTGGGCAAACGACTTGTTCACTAGTATCATCGATTACCCGCAGCTTTCACAATCCGAGCAGCTTAAGCTCCGACATTAGCGATCTTCGAGAAATGCTGAGGCAAGGCGGACTAGCGAAGGCTGGTGTGAGCGACTGGTGCTCCTGCGGCGGCGTCGAAGAAGCGGCTCTGACAGCGATTAGGGATATTGTTCCTCACTGCGATCTTGCAAAGGTCGATGGTGTTTTCCTCGGCATATTGGGTGATGGTGGTCTTCACGAATCAGACCTCGCTCCAACTCTGGAATTGGTTTCTCGGAGGATTAATCCTGACGCTGACTTTCTCTATGCGCATCATGTGGAACACGATGGGCTGGGGCTGACGAGAATCAGCCTTCTCGCCACGGGCGTTTCATTTCCGTACACTTGGGGTGGATACCGGCGCGTTCCGGCTGAGATCTTTGAGATGGAGCCAGAATCTGGCAACGATGACCGCCTCAGCATTAAACTAGAAATGCCCCAGCTCGAGGCGTTATTAGACTAAGTGAACTTGAACTTCAGCTTACGCAACTTGTTAACTGCTGACGTTGCATGGCCTTCGGGACGCACTCGACCCATTCTAATCGCGCCAAGCACATCTTTCACATCTCGACTTGTTGAATCCACGACCGTGTACGCGTCCCCAATTGATTGTGGTATGTGGGAATCGCTTCCACCCACTTGCGGGAGTCCTAACCTCCGCGCGTCCCTCTCAGCAAACCAGTTCGAAAGGTAAAACGAGAGCGCGTCCGCGTTCATGGTTTCAACCGCGTCCGGCATCACCTTCAATCGCGCCAGTTTAACACACTCACATACGGGGTCGTATGGGTGAGGAACAATTGCGATGCCCCCAAGTTCATGGATCCTCGTAATGGTTTCATCCGCCGTAAGCCCCGGTGGAACAGCTTCTCCAACCCCGAGTCCTATGACATGGCCGTCGCTGGTGCTCACTTCAATACCGGGTAGAATAAGGGCGTCAACTTTCGGCGGGTCAAAGTTATCGTGCTCAGTGACGGCTACGCCGTCCAATCCTTTTCGTCTGATTATGCCCGGCAAGTCCTCAATTTTCGTGTGCGCATCCTTTGAGCGAATCGTGTGAACGTGCATGTCAATCTTCAGAAGTGGCATTATCCGACCTCACTTGACCGCGGGAACGGACACCTTATGGAAGAGTGGTTTGGCTTCACCGATCATGTGGCCCGGTTTCAGGTTCAGTTTTCCTGCGTTCCACCACTTCCCAGATTCTTCGTCTAGGTTGAGTTGTTTCGTGATTTGCTCTGCGGTTTCAGGCAAGAAAGGTGAAATTAGAATCCCTAT
This sequence comes from Bathyarchaeia archaeon, assembly GCA_049513715.1. Lineage (GTDB taxonomy): Archaea > Thermoproteota > Bathyarchaeia > 40CM-2-53-6 > 40CM-2-53-6 > FEN-987. The sequence goes on from JBEKVV010000002.1 coordinate 167,163, forward strand.
TGTGTGGACTAATTGGATGGCAAGATAGAGGGTTGTGGCTGTCTTCGTTTGGTCTTTCTTTATCAGGTGCCACGGTTCGCGTTCGCTAAGATACTGATTCCCGGTTCTCGCCAGCCCGATTATCGCAGCCAAAGCCACCTTCAGTTGGAATTGGTCGAGGAGCGAGTTGACCTTTGTCGGCGTGGCCTCGATCTCTTTCTTGAGGGCTTCGTCCTTCTCGTCAAAGCCGTGAGGCTCGGGTACTTTCGATTCGAAGGATCTGTTGATGAATGTGAGAGTACGGTGTACGAAGTTCCCAAGCACATCATTCAGTTCGCTGTTCACATGTGCTTCAAAATCCCTCCACGTGAAGTTTGCGTCACGCGCTTCGGGTCTTATTGCCATAAGCACATACCTCCAATACTCTCCTGGCGCGACCTTCAATGCGTCATCTATCCATACGCCAATTTGCTTGCTCTTCGAGAACTTCTGCCCATCGAATAGTATGAATTCCGTTGAGGATACTTGCCACGGAAGAACATAGTCCTCGTGCGTGGCGAGTAGAAGCGCGGGAAATATGATCACGTGGAAAGGAATGTTGTCCTTCCCGATGAAATGCACGTTCCTCGTTGCTTTGTCAAACCAAAAATCCTTCCACGCTTCTGGCTTACCTGATTTCTCAGCCCATTCAATTGAGGCGGAAACATAGCCCAGAACCGCCTCGAGCCAAACGTAAATGGTCTTTCCTTCCGCGCCCGGAAACGGTGCGGGGATTCCCCATTTATTGTCGCGCGTTAGAGCCCGTGGTTTCAACCCTTCCTCAAGCCATCGAAGGGAGAAATTTCGAGCATTTTCGGGAAGTTGCTTGTTGTTTTGGACGCTGTCCAACAGTTTGTCCCGGAACTTTGGGAGGTCGAAGAACCAGTGAGTGGACGTCTTCACGGTTGGTGTTGTCCCGCAGAAAACGCACTTGGAAGTTTTCAACTCAAGGGGATCTAGCACGCGCCCGCAGGAGTCGCATTGGTCTCCTCGGGCTTGCTCGAAACCACAGAAGGGGCATGTGCCTTCAACGAACCTGTCCGGAAGAAACCTTTGGTCCTTCTCGCAGTACGGCAGATTCACGTTTTCAGTGTACACGTACCCGTTCTGGTAGGCCTTCTTGTAGAGGTCTTGAGTGAATCGAATATGGACGGGATTTTCTGTTCGCGTGTAGTTGTCGAACCGTATGTTGTAGGCTTCGAGTAGCCTGCATATCTCGCTATGAATCCCGTCCGTTAGTTGCTTCGGCGGTATGCCCCTTTTGATGGCTTCCACTTCAATTGGGGTTCCATGCTCATCGGAGCCTGTAACCGCTATAACCTGTTCCCCTTTCAAGCGGAGGTACCTGGAGTAGACATCGGCGCTGACAAGATGCAGGAACGTGCCAAGGTGCGGAACAGAGTTAACGTAGGGCCAGGCAGCGTTTACAATCCATTTTCCCATCGAAGCTCCCTCCAAGAGGCTGAATCCATAGGTGGAGCCTCCTTGGTTCTATAACGTTGTTCTTGGTTTCGATTGGTTTCTTCTTTCCAAGCGGAAAAAGGGAACTGACAAATAGGGCCCTGCAAATGCTGTTCTCGGAAATCAAACTTGAGTGTAGATTACGCTAAGCTGCTGGACAGAGCATACGAGAAGTTGCCAGCCGTAGTGGGTACTGGGGAGAGATTTGAGATTCCGAAGGTAGTAGGGATCAGGATGGGTAGGCGAACTATCCTCCAAAATTTCGGTGAGATAAGCAGCAGAATAAACAGGGACCCACACCACTTGCTGAAATTCCTTTCAAAGGAGCTGGCCACAGCAGCATCATTAGACGGTGCTAGGGCGATCTTCCAAGGAAGATTCGATGTTCAAACAGTAACACGCCTTTTGGGCATCTACGCGCAACGGTACGTCATATGCCCCATTTGTAGGCGGCCGGACACCAAGATTGAGAAGGAGGGCCGCTATCTGTTTCTTAGATGCGAAGCCTGCGGCGCTAGGTCGTCAATACTCCAAACCTGAGAAAGTGCAGCCTCGTGAGCGGAGTCTTTCTCCGAGTCTTCAATGGCCCAGACCACACACTCGTTGCAGCATGCGACGCAGAACTGCTGGGGGAGACATTCAAAGAGGGAAAGCTCAAGCTCGAAGTGAAAGAGGGCTTCTACAAAGGCATCCAGACCAGCATCCCAGACGCTCTTCGCGCCATCGACGAAGCAGACATCGCCAACCTCGTAGGGAAGGCAATCATTGAAGCTGCCGTAAGGGAGAGACTGGTTGACCCATCCGCAGTTGCCCATATCGGCGGCGTTCCACACGTGCAGATCGTTCGAATGTGACCAGATGCCGTATCCAATCTACTACGCTTATTTACTCTAACCCAATATTCAGCGTAACTTAACGTCGGTGAAAGATTGGGGAAGAAGAAGGTTCTGAGTGAGGGCGACCTCCGAGAGATGGTTATGCCTGGCGAGGGGCAGATGCTGGGGATTGTAACTCAAATGCTCGGATACGACCGGCTCATGGTCAAATGTGGCGACGGTCACGAAAGGGTTTGCCGGATCAGGGGTAAGATGAAACGTCGGGTCTGGATCAAGATTGGGGATGTTGTTTTGATGGCTCCATGGGACTTCCAAACAGACAGCAGAGGAGATATTCTTTGGCGATATACGGAAAGCCAGGCAAACTGGCTTCGCAGCAAAGGGCAACTCGCGGTCTAGCAATCTGTCAATGACTTCGAGGGTTGGTTAAAGTGGAGTCCACAGCTGAGCGGAAGCTACGTAGAAAGGTAGTTCACTACGAAGTCAAACGATTGATGAGGGAAAAACGCAGCGAGGAAATGGAATCCCTTGAGGAAGTCTTCGACCGGTCAACCTTGATGATTGTCTACCGTCTCCTAAACCGTGGCTACATCAAGAACATCAATGGAGTCGTGCGGTCGGGGAAAGAGGCTAGGATATACTGGGGAATGGGCCGTCGACACAAACTAGTAGCGATAAAGATTTTCTTAACTACGTCCCACCAGTTCAAGAAGGGCAGAATGATGTACATTCAGGGAGACCAAAGGTTCAGGAGCACAAGGAAGGATACGCGGTCCCTTGTGAACCTCTGGGCATTGAAAGAATTCAGGAATCTTCAACAGGCTCAGTATGCGAAGGTTAACGTGCCGGTTCCCCTGAAGGTCGAAGGAAACGTTCTGTTGATGGGGTTCATTGGTAGAAATGGAGTTCCCGCCCCGCTCTTGAGGGAATCCCCACTGGACCATCCGGGTAGGGTTTATGACAAGATTGCCGAATCTATCAAGAAACTCTATCAGAAGGCACACCTAGTCCACGGTGACCTAAGTGAGTACAACATCATGATGGTTGATTCGGACCCACTCTTCTTCGACTTCGCGCAAGCTGTTCCCCCAGAGCATCCCATGGCACGGCAGTTCCTCGAAAGAGACCTCATCCGAATGAACGAGTATTTCACGAAAATTGGTGTGACGGTTGTTCCGATGGAGAGACTGGTTCCTTGGGTGACTGGTGAAGATGGAAACGAAAGTTAGCGCCATGATCCCCCTTGAACGACTAGGGGTACTGATCGGAAAGGAAGGTTCAACGAAAAGCAAAATCGAGCACGCCTTCAACTCACATCTCCAAGTCCAGAGCGAGAGCGGCGTCGTAGACATAGTCCCGAAAGAGAATTCCGAAGACCCAACCACAGTCCTACGAGCAAGAGACGTGGTGCTCGCAATCGCACGCGGTTTCTCACCTGAACGAGCGTTGAAACTCGTGGACGACGACATCGTTCTGGACATCATCGACCTTCGGGAAACGTTTGGGAGAAACGAACGCGACATCGCTCGCCTGAAGGGTCGAGTGATTGGGCGCGAAGGAAAGATTCGCAGGTTAATAGAAGAGATGACTAGTGCGCGGGTCTCGGTTTATGGCCACACGATCTCAATGATCGGCGTCTATGAGGACGTCACTGCCGCGAGGGAAGCAATAGAAATGTTGCTCAAGGGCAAACAACATTCCACCGTGTACAAACTCCTTAGAAAGATAAAAAGCGAAAGCAAAAAGCGAGAAACCCTTGAACTCTGGCAGAAACCACCAACATGACAGTCAGCAACCACCATCAGCTTTATTCCAGATGCCCGAGAATGTAGGCGAACCCTGATGTCCCTTCAAGAAGTATTCCAAGAAATATCCGCGGCAGACTTCTTCTACCGAAACAGGGACATTGCCGGATTCACAAACCCATCCAGAGCGATTTACTCCACCATTCGTGAACTCGTTGAGAATTCTTTAGACGCCTGCGAACTTCGACAGATACCCCCGGACATCTACCTGCGCGTCGCCCATGAAGCTGGTCCAACGGACGGCCCGGGAACTTACAGAATTCACATCGAGGACAATGGGATAGGAATCCCACACGATATCATACCCTCAGCATTCGGCCAAGTCCTTTTCGGCTCGAAGTACAAACTCCGTCAGACCCGAGGGACATTCGGCTTGGGCGGAAAGATGGCCATCCTCTATGGTCAGATTACAACTCATGGAATTGCAACAATAATGTCCAGCACAGGGCACACAAAGATCCACCAATACGACTTGACAATCGACATTCAGAAGAACAAACCCGACATAATCAGACACAAAACACACCCGAACGAAAACCGCTGGCACGGAACTGTCATTGAATTCTCCACTGAGGCCGATTACACGCGGGCGATGTCCAAGATTCTCGATTACTTGATGGAAACCGCGATCGTGGCTCCTTATGCAACAATAACCTACGTTGACCCCAGGGGTAGGTTGTACAGGTTCGAGCGGGCCACGACCCAAATGCCGAAACCACCGCATGAAACCCTGCCCCACCCGTATGGGGTAGATGTTGAAACAATGAAACGGCTCATCGACCTAACGCAAGAGCGCACCATGGTCGGGTTCATGAAAACACACTTTCACCGGGTTGGAAGAACGATTGCCACCGCTTTCCTGCAACAGGTCGAAGTTGCCGGCAAGAAGAACCCGAAGAAGCTAGAACCGGAAGAAATCGTCCGCATCGTAAACGCGATGAAAAGCTACAAGTTTCTGGCTCCAGACGCGAGCTGTCTATCACCGCTCGGTGAGGAATTGCTTGAGGCTGGGATAAAGAAAGAACTCTCACCGGAATTCGTGGCTGTTTATCAAAGGAAACCATCTGCCTACGCGGGTTTTCCGTTCATTGTGGAGGTGGGAGTAGCCTACGGAGGACAAATCCAGGCCGGAACAGGCATTAAGCTCTATAGGTTCGCGAACAAAATCCCGCTTCTCTTTGATGAGGCAAGTGATGTCTCATGGAAGGTTGTCAGCACTGAGATTGACTGGCGGCATTACAAGGCCAGCGCCGACATGCCAATCGCGGTCTTCGTTCACATTTGCTCTACGAAGGTTCCCTACAAGACTGTGGGGAAGGAGTTCATAGCCGACAGGCCAGACGTTGAGCGAGAGGTCCTTAACGCCGTTCGCGAGGTCGCGCGCCGCCTCTCACTTTTCCTATCCAAGAAAATTCACTTGGCGCACGACAAGCATAGGCTTGATGTTTTCCAGAAATACCTCCCGAAAATAGCCGAATTCTCCGCCAAACTCTCCAAGAAGGGTAAGCCGCCTGATGTGTCACCGTTACTGAGGAGTGTGTTAAGGTATGAAAAAGAAGAAGACGAAGACAAGCAAGACACAGAGTAGAGTCAAGCAAAGACAGCAACTAGTGCTGTCTAGCCTAAGAAACCTCGGAGAGGAATGGTATTCCCAACTTACCCATAAGCAATGGCCCTGGGTACGTATGCCCAGCCGTTCGATAAACAACATCCGCTATGACCAGAAGGTTAGACAGTATGTACTCGGGGAGAACTACGTTCGACGGAGCGCCCGAAACATCAGGCACATACGCCCCTTGACGCAACTGGTCTGGACCGGGTCATTCGTGGACGAACTAACACAGCAGGGGAAGACTTCCACTCTGCGAGACGTGTTCTACTCAGCGCAGGCATATGACATGAGCTTCGCGGATCAGGCTGAGAGCGACGACATTATCACGGACTTGGAGACGGTGCTGGGTTATGCCCGAGAGGACTTCAATGTGTACCCGGAAGAGCGCAGTGCAATTTTCGGCGACTTAACGATCCAATACACGGTTCGAGGTTATGAAGGGAAAAGGCTCAACCTCGCTTCCCACCCTGATGGCATGATGATTGGCCCCGCATTGACGAACTCGGAATTCGTGGATTGCAAAGCCGACAAGATCATTGCCATAGAGAAAGGCGGCCTGTTCACGCGTTTCATTGAGGAGGGGGTTCACGAGAAGTACAAGGCCCTACTGATTCACACTGCTGGCCAAGCGCCTCGTGCAACTAGGGCGTTGATCAGAAGAATGAGCCAAGAGCTGAAAATACCCGTCTACATATTTTGCGACGCCGACCCATGGGGCATGCACATCGCAAACGTTATAATTTCCGGCTCAGCCAACGCGGCACACCTGCGAGAACTGAACACGCCCGACGCGAAATGGGCGGGGGTTTATGCATCGGACATCGTCGACTACAAACTCCCTAGCGACCCGCTGACTGACCTTGACATAAAGAGACTCTATGAGCTCCAGAAGGATCCAAGGTACAATTCACAACTCTGGAAGGACGAGATTGACACATTCCTCAAAGTCAAACGCAAATCCGAGCAAGAAGCTTTCAGCCGATACGGTCTCGCATTCATAGTGGACAAGTACTTGCCCGCAAGGTTGAAAGAGCTAGGCTGAGACGAAACATCCCTCGTCTGGTCAAGGGTTGCCGTCCGGGCCCGTATCAATGAGGCTCCCATCATCAGAGACTTTGTAAGGCCTCCAAGTGCTGAGATGCTTCGCGCCAACCATCTTAAGCACTCGTAGCGATCGCTCAGCGCCACTCTGAGTTTCTTCCATCTTCAGCTCAATCACCCCTTCAGCGACGTCTTGAGCCGACGCGACAACTGCTGGATGGAACGCCTTCCTGTTCATGGTCAGGAGGCTTAGGCACTTCGCTTGGCGGCTACGGGCGACGAGGACGCGGAGGAATTCAATAGCTGAGTGGCCACCCCTCTTCCGAATTAGAGTGTTGAAAGAGTCGATTACGATCATTGAGATTGCTCTCTTGCTCATTATGTCGGAGAGGGCGATGTTGATTCCCGTGAGGTTGTCGGGCTCAACTGCTTGCTCTTCCTCGCTTTCAACACCAACCGTCCTCGAGTAGCAGTCCACGAAGAATAACGATCCCCAACCTGGGGTGTCCTTAGACATATAGAATTGGAAAGATTGGCGAACGTTGGCTGGGAAATTATCTAGAGTAACGTACGCAATCGACTTCCCCGCTTCCATTTGTTGGGCTACGAAATGCGCCAATAGATGTTCCTCCCCTGCCCCCGGGTCGCTAAGAATCAAGATCGTGTTCACAGATGGTAATCCGTCTGGAAGCACGTCGTCCAATATCTTAAGTCCAGTTGGCATCTTAGGAATTTGAACAGCCGATGCCTTTGAGGCCTCTGCTTGGATGCTCTCTGGAAGTTCTCCGAGTGCTAGTTGTTTTGATATGGCGTCTTGGATTTCCTTATCCCTGTCTACCCCGAAAGAAAAGACTTCGACTTTTCTCAGGATACCGAGTTCTACTAGGTCCTCTAGCTCTCGTTGGGCCTCGGTGGCGTTTCGCCCAATTCTCTTAGCAAGTCCCTCCGAGGTATCGGCCAGGTGCGCGTTATTATGGAATAGCGTCAACAGATCTGCTTTCACGTCTGAATCCAATAACCGCTCGAAGAGTTTCATTGAGCGCTTCATGTCAGGCAGCACCTAGCTTAAGATTGACAGGCTATCTATGGGAAGCAAGAGGCTCTTTTCGAGTTACTTTAATCTGATGGGCGACGTGAAGTCGCGGGTACGCGTTTGAGGCCAAACAGGCGGCCGCAACGTGCGGTTCTGAATATGTTCTGTTGCACCCGAAGCGGTTCTGGGCTAGAAACGGATCTGCCTCAGGGTTCTGTATATTCCGGCGGCTATAAATGTAGAAACTGCAACGATTGTAAATCGCTCCGTGGGGTAGAGCCAGAATATTACGCGCCAGACCTGTTGAAATGCATTTGGGTCAATTCCACCGACATACCCCGCCGCGATTTCGTACAGCAAGCCACCTGTGAGATGTTGGGCCATTGTGCCCACGAACGCGAGAAGGGCTATCGAAACTAGTTGATACGACTCAGTTCGCCTCAGCCAAATCGGAATCTTAGATGCAAGAGGGGAAATCAGAATGATGAATGCGAGAATATGCAGCCATGTGTACGGTATCCGGACGTAGGCAAAGAGTAAGCTGTAAGGGCTCAAAAGAAAGACAGCTAAAAGGATACCAAATATTGCCCGCGCTGTTTGCCGTTTGTTTGATAGAATGGACCCTAGGATTATTACGTCGACCGCCCCAGGTAGAAAATCCAGCCCGAAGAATGTCGGCGGTCTGACTCCATAAGCAAGAACCGTTCCAATGATCACGGAGAGGGCGCCGGCCCATGGCCCTGCGACAAGTGCTATGGCCGGGAGCATGAAGTCGCCCGCTGTGAACCGTGACGGAAAACCAACCATTTCGAATGTTGGGATGCTTCTCAAAACGAAGTAGACCGCGGCAAATACTGCGGCCATTGTGATTTGACGTGTTCTCGACTTGGGGGTCAGCATGACATCGGCCAACGAGGCGGTCTTAATCCAAGCTTCCTACTGCGTCAGCAAACGCCTCATAACTCTTAGTATTCGCATTGGGCCCTAAAGAAGCAATGAAGTAAGCCGTCCGGGGATCGGTTTTGCCGGCCAGCTCCGCCCTAAACCTTTGAACAATGATCGGATAAGTCTCCTTGCTTTGAGGTGTTAGTGAACCAGTCCAAGAGTAGATGATTTCATTTTGATCCCTGCCGATTCGTCTGCATTGGTCGGACAAATAGTTGACCCGTTCCTTAGCCTCTGCTTGATTCAAATTCCAGTAATTCCACCCATCAGCTAACTCAGCGACTACATCGAGGATTCTCTGATGTTTTCCTCCGACCCAGACGGGTGGGCCAGGCTTTTGCAGTGGTTTGGGCAGATTGATTGCTCCGGATATCCTGTAGTACTCTCCCTCGTAGAATACTGGTTCCTGTGTCCACATGGCCTTCAACACCAAAATAGTCTCTCTCAGACGCCCCACTCTTTCCTCGATGCCGTGGAATTTGTAGCCGTGCGAGGTCAGCTCGACTCGGCTTAGCCTGTCACCGGTGCCGAGACCGACGATTAACCTGCCGTTGCTGATTCTATCCACCGTGCTGGTCATCTTGGCAAATAGTGCTGGGTTTCGAAGATTCACATTCGTGACAAGGCTGCCCACCTTTATCTCCTCGGTGAGCTCCGCAATAGCTCCTAGAACCGTCCATCCTTCAAGACATTGTTTTGATTTGATCCAGAACGGAGCTAGGTGATCGTAAACCCAAACGCTGTCGAAACCGAGCTCCTCACAAGCCCTGGCAGTTTCGACTAACTGGTCGAAGTTGTCGGTTTCTTGCGGGAGTTGACAACCATACTTCAGTCTAGTCAACTAGCATAGCCCTGGAGAGCATTTCGCAACCTGTAGTTCTTGTTGCTATGGGGTTCTTGCCTATCTGCGTAAACCTCGCCTTCTTGGCGCGTAAATGGCGAAGACGCCCTTCCACATTGCATCATAAGCTCTGCTCATCGTTTCAATGAAGCGCTTACTGTTTGTCCAGAAGCCCACGTCCGCGCCAACATCGGCGCTATTGTCGTCTGGGAGGCGTTCGTAGAGCATCAATTCACGCTGGTCAGCTATGGCAATTCCTGCCGGCCCCAAGGCCTCTGAATAACGAAGCTCTGACACCGGAACCAACTTGCGGGCTCCCTCAGTATTCTCACTGGTAATGGGTGCCAATATGCGAACTTTTGTGCCCCGTGCCTTCGTTTCCTTGAGTTGCTCGAAATGAAAGTCTGCCAGAGCTTGGATGCCCCTCATTGTAGTCCAGATTTCAACGCTTTCGTTGGACGAGGCAATCATCTCGTTCAACTTTCTGGAGACCTCGGTCCTACCTTTGAAGATCCTGAGGTCTTCAGACGGTATCCCTTTCCGAAGAACCTCTATTCGCCCATCGGATGGTGTGCCAGAATTCCACATTTCCTCGAAATATGCTTGGAGGTTTCTTACGAAAGCGTGGCTGTTTATCCACAGGGCAACCTCTTCGCCCCCGCGTTGGGCTTCGTCGGTTGTTGTTATTTCGAACAGAGCTTCTTTGTCGTCTATTATTGAGACTCGCGGTATCGGTTTCGTCTTCAAGTCCAGATGCCTGATTTCGATGCCTTCACGAAGGCGTGCGACAATGTTTAGGTTTGATTGGTTGATTTCGGTGATTACTCGGACGCGTAGGCCACCTTTGGCGGCTTTGGTTAGCATATCAAGAAGTCCCGACGTGTCTGCACGCACGATTTCCGAGGGCGATAGAACCGTCATTACGGATTTTTGGCCTTGGGCGTACATGCTTTGGAGTCGCTGCTCAATTCGAATTCGGCCTTCAACCACCTGAAAGCGGTCAACTTCCTGCGTGACCCGCTCCACTCGTATGCCCTCGAATAGGTGGCGCAGGTTTTCGCCGCGCTGTTCGAGTATTCGAAGCCTCGCCTTCCTCTCATCAATTAGAACCTGCAAGCACTTGTCGAACGGCACCGACTGAAACCGAATCGGTCTTTCCAGAGTCGCTTCCACCAGACCACGACGTTGGAGGTTTCTGATGGTCCGGTAGGTTTCGGTTCTGTTGATCTGAACCGCGCGTGCAACTTCGCTTGCTTTCGAGGGCCCTGTCTTGGCGAGGAAGACGAGTACGCGTCCCTCGTTTCCTGTCAGGCCGTATTCCTGCAGCTCCGCGACAATGTCGCCTACGGTTTCGCCCTGAAGTGAGCTCGTGGATTGCGCCCCTAAATCATTGTCTGGTACGGAGGCGACACGGCCAAATATAAACAGAAACTGGAACAAAGTGACGTCAGTAATATCAGAAAGCAAGCCGAGGGCGCGAAACCTGTCGAAACAGGAAGTGTGGGTCTCAGAGATGTGAGCTCAGAGAGTGGCATGCAAGGGGCCATGAAGGCTACGGAGTATCTTGCTGTTGAGTTTTTGGCTGCGTGGTGTCCACGGCGTGATAGGCGAATTGGTGGGCTACATGCTCGGCCCAGGTTGAAGGCTGAACTCGACCGAGCCCTGCAAAACCTGAGAGAACGCCTAAGCAACGGCTCCTCGGTTCAACTCTGATTTCGCGGCAAGTGCTTTGTGGGGCTTTGTTATGCGATGCCGGTCCGAACACGCGTGTAGACTCTTTCTGCGCCGTATGGTTTGAAGGCAGTTCCGCTCCCTGAGTAGAACTTGAGGAACCACTCTACCCAGTGAAGTCGAAGCGACTGCATGAAAACAAACGCCGTTTCTAGGATGAATATGAGCACGATGCTCAGGGCTGCGAAGAGTGCATACCCAATTGCGTCGCCGGCAATTGATCCCCATGCCACGAAGAACACTAGAACGCCTAGGAAGAGCCGGTAGAATACGTCCTCGATAAGTTTCATGGCCAGAATTCGCACGTAGGATATTGTGTGTGATAGCGACGCTAGAAGCGATTCGAAAGCGCTCATTCCGCCCATGGGGCCCTCAGCCCATATTTTCAACGCCACCATCGCAATCAGGGGGATACCCATCCTAAGGAATATGTCAACCGTGTTGGCGGAGTTGAAGAGGTAGTTGGGGAATCTCAAGCCGTACTGTAGTAGCGTGATGCCGAAAGCGCCGTAGAACCAGAGCCACACAACTGGTCCAGATATTAGCTCACGGTATTCGCGCACGTAGACCTTATTGATTATGTCGAGCACGAGGCCGGACATTATGTGAATCACTCCAATTGTGATGGATAGCCGGAGCATGAGTCGAATGTTGTCGAATGGTTCAAACCACAAAGGCCCGGGCAGGCCTGTTAATTGCTTGAACCATTCAATGTTTCCGAAAACCGTTCCGTATAGGAAACCGATGACCATTGCGGCGGCGCCACTGAATATCAGTAATCCTGAACCTTGAACGACCATGTTAAAGACGCTGCCCATTCCGCCATACGCCGTGTCTGATATGACGAGCCCTCGGCGTTTGTAATAGTAGATGATTGATGAGATTATCATAACTACGATGCCATTACCTACGTCCCCGAACATGAAACCGAAGAAAAGTGGGTAAGTGATAACCCAAAGAACTGTGGGGTCGATTTCGTCACTCTTCGGAATCCCAAAACCAACAGTGAGTTTTTGGAAGATGGAGACACGTTTCGGGTTATTCATCTGAGTCGGCCCATTCTTACCCGCCCAGTCCCTCATGATCACCTCGCCCTCGCACATCGTTTGAAGGTTCGAGCCGATCATTTTGACTTTGGATGTGGGCATCCATCCCTCAATCATGTAGGTTGATTCTGTTTTCCCGCAGTACCCTTTTGCCTGTTCAAACGCACGCTCGGCTGCAACAACCTCTCGATTGACTAAGAGGAATTCACTGTCTTTCTGGCTGATGTCGGCGAGTTTCGCCTTCAATAGCTCTAGGCGTCTCTTAGATTCCTCGATTCGGCTGGTCGGCTCATAGGAAAAGTGCTTGCTTTTCGAAATGGCCTTCAGTTTCAGGTTCAGGGTTTGTGTGATGGTGTCGGCGATGGCTGCTTCGTCGCGTTTCGTAGCCATGATTTTGACAACGTTATCCGCGATGTCATTCACGACCGCGTCTTCCAATGCCTTCGCTTGAATGATCTCATTCAGGACTCCGGCGGGCTTGATTTCGGAGGGTTTCAGAGTCTGGAAGATGCCTGATAGAATCTCTTCCAGCTTATGCCTCCCCTCAGGAGAATTTACGTCCTCGATTTCGGAGATTTCCTCAATGTTGATCTTGAGCTGTCGCTCGGCGTAAGTGATTAAAGATTCAAGTGCCTGCACCTCATTCGTCGCAGAGGCTACCTGCTGTTCGATCTCTGTCACTTTCTTCTCTACCGACGCGATCTCATCATCAGACATCCGGGCATTGACTTGAACTGGCTCGGCGTGAATCGGATCAATTCCCAATGATGCGATTACTGAGCTGATCTTTGACTCGAGTGTGGTAAGGCGATAGAGTCTGTCCGAGACGTTGGCGGAGGTTACTCCTCCTCCATAACCCTTGATCATTTCTTTTACGTCGAGGAGCTCGAGGGTGTTTTGTTCACGGAGGTAGAGCATTGTGTCTTCGTATTTTCTTTGGGGGATGATTATTTCGACTCGTCTCATTCTTGTCGGTAGAAGCAATTTGGTGAATCTCCTGAGTTCTTTGAGAGACTATTCGGTTGTTTCGGGTGCTTCCCTCTCACGGTCTCTGCGGCGGCTTTGTTTTTGGGTCATTAATCGTTTAAGCCTGTCCGTTATTAAATCGTACACCGCGGGAAGATCCCAGCCTTCTTCTGAATAGGTGTACGAATCCGTTGATGTCCTAATGTGCACGTTCACCTCGTATCTTCCCCGTTCCTTTCCAGGCTTTGTGAACTTGGATTTTATCACCGATCTTGCTTCGAGAATGTCCGGAAAGATTCGGTGCAAATGATTAATTGTTCGTTTGAATTTGGCCTTGGTCGCTTCTGCTTCAAACGGGTCATCGGGTAGCCCCACCATGAAAACTGGAACCTCTGTATTGGGCTCCGGCTCCGCGAGCAGAGTCATGAAGTCCCGGTGGGTTGCGATTTCCTGTATCTCCTCCCACTGGGTGACCAGAATATACGTTCTTGCGCTCTTCAGCATGCTCTCTAGAGCCTGTTCTACGCTCGTTTCTGGGGTGCATGTCAATGGAGTCAAGTCCATAGCATTGCCGACGGGAAAGTCCAAGGGTCCCCGTGTTTCGGGCCTTATCGATTTGGGCCCCATCCTCTTTGACTGGGCCATTCGCATTACAACGTCTGTCGAGGTCAGCATCCCCGCCAACCGTCCAGTTCGTGTCACGGGGAGGTGGTCGACGCGTTTTCGAACCATCAGGTCCCTAGCCTTGGCGGCCGATGCTTCCGCATCTATGGTGAACGGCTTCTTGGTCGCAATGGATGTGACCCGCAAATCCTGCCCGAGCTTTCCCTTCAATTGCTGAAGCAGCTCTATGCTGTTCACTTGGCCGATGATTTTGTGTTCGTCCGAAACGGGAACTGCCCTGATTCGGTAGTCTGACATCAACCTCGCGGCCTCTCCGATGACAGCTTCCTTTCTCAGAACCGGCACGTATGACATTAAGTCTGGCAGTTTTGTGGTCTCAATACTCGTCCGCAGAACGTTTCGGGCTGAGATCACTCCGCACCTGTTGCTTTCAGGAAAGAATACCTCGTAATTGCCCCGTTCAGATAGTAAACCGATGACCTTGGAGAGGTGGCTGTCCGGGCGGGTCTGTATGAGCTCTGAAACGAAGGGCTCAATTGGTTGCTCTCGTAAAGCCTCCACGTACTTCGGCAACCTTGTGACAGGCAAAGCAGACCTCATTCCATGCTATTGATTCGCTCAGCTTCCTCCTGAAAGACCGTGTTCCCTCAAATATGTTCCGTAGTAGATCAGCGCCCAGAGGGCCCGGGAGGCCCTTTCGGGGACCGAGTACGATGGTACTCCTCGCTTCTCGAAGGCGGATCGCATAGCTTCAGCCATCTCGGTTCCACCCATGTCACAGACCGTGACTGGTTTCTTGTATCTTGGCAGCGTTTCCGCTATAACCCCAACCGCATCATCCAGAATCGTTGGGGCGTGATGAAGTGCGATTACTACGGCCCCCCCGATTTCAGGATCCTCCAAAATCGTAGACAACGCCAACGAAAACATTTCACTTGAAGCTTCAGCGGACAAGTCCATCGGATTGAAACCTGAAAGTACGGGTAGGAGAAGATTCTTGGCCTTGTAATCGGCGAATTTAGACAGGATGCGTTCCGGGAACTTGTCCACCCTGAGGCCTGAGCTTTCTAGAGCGTCTGCAGCTATGATTCCCGGCCCTCCGGCGTTGGTCAAAACTGCCACGGATTTCGAGTAGCCTGGTGGCTGTAACGTTAGGGCCCGCCCGAAATCAAAGAGTTCCTCAACGTCATGGACCCTGATTATGCCTGCCTGCCTGAATGCACCATCGTAAATCGCATCCATTCCAGCTAAGGCGGCTGTGTGCGAAGTGGCTGCTCTGGTTCCGGCAGTTGTTTTGCCTGACTTCAAAGCCACAACAGGTTTTTTCGCTGAGGTGGTCTTTGCTTTCTCGATGAATTCCCTGGCTTTCGCCAAGCCTTCCACATACATTAGAATGACAGCAGTCTTATCGTCCTGCCCGAAATACTCGAGCAATTCGTCCTCGGTTACGTCGCATCGGTTTCCGTAGCTCACGAAACCTCGTATTCCCATCCCGTGGCCTGCCATGTAGTCAAGTGCGGCTGCGCCGAACGCGCCGCTCTGCGTGAGAAATGAAACCGACCCTGGCCTTGGCCTTGGGGTTGCTACCACTTCGCGTCCATCTGAGAGGAACTTCGTTTCTGGCAGAAACAGAGTATCTATTCCCGTGTAAGCGTCGTAGATTCCTAGGCAATTCGGCCCGATTATTCTCACATCGTACTTTCTAGCTATGTCTACTATTTGGTGTTCGAGTTCGTGGTTTCCGATCTCTGCGAAGCCGGAAGAGATTACGATCGCTGCCTTGGCCCCCGCTTTCCCAGCGTCATCAATGACGCCCGGGACTAGGTGTGCAGCGACAGCCACAAGAACTGTCTCAACGGGTTTTGAGATCGCTGAAACGGTAGGATAGCATTTGTCACCGAGGATTTCGGTGTGGTTGGGGTTTACTAGGTAGACTTGGCCTTTGAAGAGACCTCTATTCCTGTTCGTAACCATGTTTTGGGCCATTACGTAGCCGATTCGGCTCGGCGTAGATGAAGCCCCAACTATTGCCAGGGATTTTGGTTCGAAGAACGAGTCTAGGCGACTACCTTCTTTAGGTATTGAATGTCTCCCCCGCTTTTCCGCTCTTTCCAGAATTGACAGACTGCGTTGTTGCTTTCAAGATAGCGGTTCATGGCGACCTCGGAGACCATTTGAGCAGAGCGGGAGATTTCCGCGAGATTCCACACGACCCCCCTGAGGGCTAGTGCGACTTTGCGGTCCTGAACATTCACGACGACTTCCTCTGTGAGGGTCTTTTCCATCTCCTCAATGTGTCTGGTTCGTTCAATGACCCGATTTGCGAGGTCGACGTCGAGCACGCTTAGGGCATCCATGGCGCCTTTGGCGATTGCTAGGGATTCGACGCCGAACTTGCAGACGTCATCGATCGTTGCGGAGAATTGTGTGTACTTTTCGTCTGCCAGGGACAGTATGAGATTTGCAATAGACTCGCTGCAATCCGCCATCTCTTCTAGGTATTTCGAGACAGCTCTGTAACCGATAGCATGCGTCGCAGATTCTATCCCAACGTGTCGTGACAACGGGATCTTTGAGACGGCGCGGAATATTTGCCGCAGAATAAGCCAATAGAGCCTATCTGCTTCATTCTCGAGTTCCAAGACCTCTAGGGCCAGTGAGAACTTCCTATCCGTCAGGGCCTGCATCGCTGTCTCTAGCATTGAGACTGCGACTTTGTGCAGCCGTCCAAGGAGTCCCGTGATCGGGAATTTTGTGGGGTCCAAGAAGCATTGAATCACTGCTTCCTTCGGAGTCTGCTCTACTATTCCCAGCCCGCTCAGCCTTCGAGTGGAATCGCGGATTTCCGCGAGTTGTTCGGGGGTAAGTTCGTTGGAGGAAGAGATTATGATTGTGTCGCGGCCGAGGATGTAATTCCCTGTAATCATTCTCTCTAGGAGTTCGCGGTCTTTGCATGCGTCTGCGTTGATCTTGCAGACAGTCATCTCCTCGGATTCCATTTCGCTGCCAGGGGTTACGACTAGCTCGCCGAATTCGGAGAGGCGAAGTGTGACTACGCCTCCTTGCTTTAACCCCACTTGCCTAACCCAATCTCTTGGTAGTGATACGGTTAATGTCGAGTGGCCGACTCTCTGGACCTTTCTAATCTCCAATATTTTTTCACTTTGACGTGAGGCCTAGTAGATGTCTAGTGCCGAACTAGGCTGGGGTGGGTAGTGCTGTTATATATTTCGACGGCATTCTATATAGAGAAAGCACGACACGAATCACGCAACCAAACAAGCATGAACTTTTGGTACCTCTAAATCATTGAACTTCCGCTTTAGCCTCTGAAGGAAGCACCATCCGAACCTTTGTTATTACGCACTCATCACCCCCTTCGATAGCGAGGGGGTTTCCGCACTTTGGGCACTCCAATCGCGGCAGCCCGTAGTGGAACAGCGGTGGATCCTCAGGATTGAACTCCTCTCGGTAATTGCAGGTTGAACAGTGAACAGTGCCATTGGTTTCCTCCGTAATCAGCCTCGAGCCCTCCAACACTGTTCCTTTCGCAAGGATCTCGTAGGAGAACTTCACCTGCTCGACCGATAGTGCTCTGAGCTTCCCGACTTTCAGGTGGACTTCCAGCACCTGCTTCGGGCCCTGCTGCTTAACCAAGTCTAGTAGTGCTTCGACCAGGTATGTTGTGATTGTGAATTCATGCATGCGATGCGCCATCTATGCCTAGCTCAGGCCGAGATGCTTGATGACCTCGTCCACCCCTAGCCCGGTTTTGCAGCTCGTCGGAACTGCTTTTGCTTTAGGGTTGAGTCTTGCAATGTCATCCATCAACTTCTCAGGTTTCACATCCATGGCCTCTGCAAGGTCGACCTTGTTTATTGCAACTACGTTTGCGCCCAAAAAAATCATGGGGTGCTTGAGTACCATGTACGGCCCCTCGGTTACGCTGATGACGACTAGGCGTTTGTCAGCTCCTAACGGGAATTCGGAGGGGCAGATGAGGTTTCCAACGTTTTCGATGAAGATAAGATCGAGCTTGTCCAATGGGATCTTGTCCAGTGCTTTCTTGATGAGGTTTGCGTCCAAGTGGCACTCTTTGCCCGTGTTTACTTGAACTGTGGGCACGCCCTCCTCAGCGATGATGTCGGCGTCTATGGTGGTTGTGACGTCCCCTTCAATCACTGCCAACCGATGCTTCTTCTTCAACCGAGAAACAACCGCTTTGATTAGCGAGGTTTTTCCAGAACCCACTGACCCCATTACATCGATGGCGTGAACCCCGTGGGATTCGAGGCGTTCTTTGTTCTCGTTTGCCAAGCGTTGATTCTCTCTTAGAATATTGATTTCGAGCTCGACATCGTATACTTCGCCTTCGGAGGCGGTGATGACGTCAGTTAGTTTGGTCAATGTGATCACGATTCGGAAGTCCGTCGTCCTCGTTATGAACGTGATTGCTGGTTTCCTCAGCAATGGGGCATCGAGGATATATTGGTCGAGGAGTTGGCTTCATCCCATTTGTGGGTATGGCGTCACAAACATATAGCTATGACATATGAAATGTTTTGTGGGATGCAGTCGACGTGTGCCTCAGCTTTCCAGGAAAAATAATGGAAATCAACGGGGAACTGGCCACGGTCGACTATGGTGAAGACGGCGTTAGGAAAAACGTTAACGTATCTCTCGTGGAAGCTCAGCTCGGAAGCTACGTTCTCGTTCAAGGAGGATTCGCCATTAGAGTCCTTCCCGAAAAGGAAGCCCTAGAGACGCTTGAGACTTGGAAGATGGTTCGAGAACTGCAAAACTCGCCGGAGGTGCCTTAGAATTGCCGTCTCGAACGGACGGAGCGATTCTAGCCGCACGTCACAGTTTCATGCCCAACCGCCTCGGCTATTGCGGCCCGGATGAGAATGATGTCTTGCTCGATGCCTGCGTAAACAACCGCAGCAGCAAACCGCTAATCGAGGCCCTGAAGGGGTTCCAGGCTGCGTTTCCTTACCTGAAATTCATCGCCCAATCTCTGGGCATAGATGATCCATTCAACTACCGGGTAGTTGAGGCGTACTGGATTGGCAATGATGCCCTGCAAAGGATACCGCTGGACGGGTTCTATGATCACTTGAGGGAGCGATTGAAGGCCAAGTTCACGAAGGAGCAGGTCAAGAAACTCTTCGAAGCACAACCATACGCACCGTTCCCCCATCACGCATTGCACGTCTTCAACGCATTCTCCACAATGGGTACGGTTCCGGACTCGTTTGCAACTGGGACTGGACCCGACGACACAGTTGGGAAGATGATGGATAAGTGCAAAATCTCTTGGGGAAGAATTATCGGCCCCGATGATAAGGGCAATTTGATCGTAGAATACGAACCCGTAGAACGACATGACGGGAAGCTGTCATTGGGTCAGCCCGCTAAAGCGAAAGTCGCATTCGAGGCCCAAGGCCGAAGCTTCGTCAACGGCGCGAAGCCTGGTGATTGGATTTCATTCCACTGGGGCTTTGCTTGCACAACTCTTACCCCGTTGCAAGTAGCTAATTTGAGGAAATACACTTTAGCCGACATGGCTCTATCAAACAGAGTTCCCATCCATCAGTAAACCGAATTCGGTGGGTTTCGAAAAATGTCTTTGCGTAACCGTTGGGCAATTGCCACGTTGACCAGTGCTGGCGTCTTCGTTACCTACATGCTTCGCTTCAATATTTCACCGATTGGGCAGCTAATCTCAACGGACCTTCATCTTTCTGATTTTGAGCTGGGACTAGTTCTGTCTGGGTCGCTTTGGATTTACACTCTCATGCAGCCTGTTGCAGGCCTGATTACGGATCGGTATGGAGCGAAGCTGAGTCTCCTCTTCGGAGGGATGGCCACGTCGGTTCTAACGGTAGCTTCCGGTTTTGCAGGTTCATTTTACGCGCTCCTCGGTATGCGAGTTATCATTGGGGCGACGCAGGCCCCGAATTTTGTCACTGGTGCGAGCGTAACCTCTTCCGAATGGTTCAATAAGAGTCAGAAAGCTCGTGCTACTTCAATTTGGATTTCTGGCGGACGATTCGGCCAGGTGTTGACGCTACCTTTCGCAGCTTGGTTAGGGGTGGTCTATGGTTGGCAGTGGGCTTTCTTTGTGACGGGGTTGTTCGGAATCGCTTGGTGCACTGCCTGGTACATTGGGTTCCAAAACAACCCTCCAGAGTCGTCACGAAGAAAAGAAGGGCCCGCGAGGAAGAGCCTAAGCATTCGCCAAAGTCTTCTCGCTGTACTTACCCCGTTAGGGTTTGGGTTCGCGTTGGCTAGCTTCGGCCAGGGCTACGTGGCATATTATCTGAACCTGTGGTTGCCCACGTACTTGGTAAGGCAGCAGAAGTTCACGATACTTAATGCTGGAATCTTCTCGACCCTGCCATTCATTGCGCTTGTGGTCACGTTACTTCTCATAGGTGGGGTTGCTTCCGATTATGTTGTGAAACGCGGTGCCTCACCCGTGGGGTTTCGGCGGAATCTTTTCTCAGTCGGCATGGTATTGACGGCGATCATGCTTTTCGCCTCTGCCTACGCTCCGGACCCGTACACTGCTGTGGCCGCAATCAGCGTAGCAGGCGCGTGTTTGGGTTTCTCGACGCCATCTTTGTGGGTGGCGATGGTTGAGTCAACTCCGAGGGAAGTGACCGGGGCGATGGGAGGGATTCAGAACCTTGGTGGTAATCTTGCCGGGATTGTGGTTTCTATTTTGACGGGATATCTTTTGCAAGTTACGAAGAGTTTCTTCTTGGCCTTGCTCGCGGGTGCGGGCGTGGCGTTGCTTGGCGCGGTGGCGGCATTTGTGCTGATCAGGCCGAGGAAGAAATGAGCCTTCAAGTGAACATCCAAGCGGTTTGCTGCGAAATCGTTGATTTGACTGACCGAATGTAGATGTCACGTTGTCGGCAGATGTAGTAGATCGGTAGCTATTTTATATAGAATACCAACAGAACTCCTAAGAGTAATTACATTCGGTTCTCTCGGATGGCGAGCGTATGCGAAACCAGCAGTTAATGGCACTTTTAAAAGACCAGCTCGACCACGAAGAGCAAGAAACCGAGGTCTACGCGCGCAAAATCCGAGAAACCAAGCACTCAGTCGCAAAACTAGTCTTCGCTAAGCTAATGAGAGATTCAATGCAACACGCTGACGTCTTGAACGGCGCAATCTTGTACTTGGCTAGGGATCAGTGGGAGGCACTGGCCCCCGTCAAAGAAACGCGCGAGGAGATGCTTCGGCTTATGGAAATGGGGGAGAAAGCCCTTAGACTATTCACATCAGCAACCACGCAGGTGAGTGATCCACATTTGAAGTCGCTGCTGACAATGCTCGCTTTGGACGAGGAGGAACACTACGGATTGCTCCGGTATGTGCTAGAGAATTTCGTTGAAAAGAAAGAGGCAGTAAAAGCATGAGTCAAACGACTGTTTTTCACCCACGAGCTAACGTCAAGATTCTAGATGAAAGTTGCAAGGCTTGCGAGCTTTGCGTTGTAACGTGTCCGCAAGGCAACTTGAAGTTATCAACAAGACTGAACCACGCGGGCTTTCACCCCGCAGAATTCACGTACCAAGGAACCAAAGGGCAATGCACGGGGTGCGCAATTTGCTACTGGGTTTGCCCAGATTTCGCGATCCATGAAGTACAGGTTGCTGTATGATATGGCCAAAGAACGAGTCTATTTGAAAGGTAACGAGGCTCTAGCGTACGGTGCGTTGGAAGCAGGCCTGAACGCATACTTTGCTTACCCGATCACCCCGTCCAGCGAAATCCCAGAAACATTAGCAAAGGAATTCGGGAGCAAGAAATACCCAGAGTTCAAGTTCTTTCTTCAAGCCGCCAGCGAGCTTGAAGCGATAAATATGGTCTTGGGAGCCGCCTCCGGTGGGGTGCTAACAATGACCGCCACATCAAGCCCCGGCTACAGCTTGAAACAGGAAGGCCTTTCCTACGCTGTGGGAATGGAGTTGCCGTTCCTGATTACTGATATTTGCCGAGCTGGGCCAGGTTTGGGCAACCTCGGACCAGAGCAAAGTGATTACTTCCAAGCGACTAAGGGCGGTGGCCACGGCAACCATCGATTGTTCGTGTTGGCGCCAGCCTCTGTTCAAGAGATGGCCCTGTTTCCACGAATTGGATTTGACTTGGCGTTCAAGTACAGGAACCCCACACTGATTCTAGGTGACGCCTTCACAGGGCAATTGAAAGAAGACGTAGAGTTTCCAGACTTCAAACCCCCAGAATACGATGTTTCGTCATGGGCAACAACAGGAGCAGATGGGAGAGCGCCCCATATCTTGAACTCACTAGAACTCGACCTCCAGAAACACTACAAACACATTGAGAAGATCTTCGAGAAATACAAGCAAGCCGAAGCGAACGAGGTTCGATTTGAAGATTACATGACTGAAGATGCTGAGACGGTGATTGTGGCGTTTGGAATAGTGTCCCGCATCGCCAAAGGTGTCGTTAACAAGCTTCGAAAGAAGGGCGTCAAGGTTGGGTTGTTTAGGCCGATAACCCTTTGGCCGTTCCCGCATGTTGCCCTCCGGAAGCTCGCTTCGCAAGGTAAACGGTTCTTGGACGTAGAGTTGACAACGGGGCAGATGATTGAGGATGTGAAGCTCGCTGTGGGTGATGGTGTTACTGTGGATTTCTTGGGAAAATGGGGCGGCCTCGTTCCAACGGAAGCGGAGATTGAAAGTAAGATTCGGCGCTTGGAGGTGGTTGCAGCATGAGCCAACTAACCCTCAAAGTAAAGGCAGGTAAGCTCGAATCACTGACAGACAACCCTACGCACTACTGCGCAGGATGCGAACACGGAACACTAACCCGACTCATCGCCTCAGCAATGAACGAGCTGGGAATACGAGAAAAAACCGTCATGATTGACTCGGTCGGCTGCAGCGTACTAGCCTACAACTACTTCAACTGCGACCACATAATCGCGGCCCACGGTAGGGCCCCCGCCGTCGCCACAGGCCTCAAACGCGTCCGACCCGATTTGATGGTCTATACGGTTCAGGGTGATGGAGACGCGGCCTCGATAGGCCTATTGGAACTCATCTATGCGGCGAAGAGAAATACACCGATAACTGTCTTCATGGTCAACAACGCAATCTACGGAATGACAGGCGGCCAAATGGCCCCAACCACCCTCGAAGGGCAGATTACAACAACGACACCATACGGCCGGGACCCAGCACTAACTGGAACCGAGCTCGACGCCTCTAAGCTCGTAGCAGGTCTTGATGGACCTGCATACGTAAAGCGCGCCAGCCTAGTTGTCACAGAGCTCTCAACGTCAAGAGGAAAAGTGTACACCATCAAGAACCTGTTGGACGCAAAGAAATCAGTGGTCAACGCATTCAAAGTACAACAGATGGGGGGCTTCGCCTTCGTGGAATTCCTGAGCACTTGTTCAGTAAACTGGAAGATGTCGGTCCTGGACTCGAAGCGGTACGTGCAGGAGCACCTCATGAAGAAGTATCCGTTGGGTCTTTACAAGGACACTTTTGGAGTTGAGAAACAATGAGCAAGACTATGCTTCTGATCGCAGGCCACGGCGGACAGGGAGTGATGTTGCTTGGCGACTACATCGCATACGCCGCCATGCTCGAAGGAAAACACGTAGCATACACGCCATCATACGGCCCCGAAACGAGAGGGGGCAAAGCAAAGTGCTACGTCATAATCTCTGAAGAGGAAGTGGACAACCCAATAGCCGAGGAACCAGACATCGAACTCATCATGAACGAACCATCCATGGACTTCCTGAACTACCTTCGCAAGGACGGGATGATCGTATACAACACTTCCCTGGTAAGCACAGGTGTTGACCGAGATGACGTCAAGAAACTGGGTATTCCAGTCACAGAGATCGCTGAGGCCCTTAAGAAGGAATTGCCCTCTGAGGAGGTTCATGATACGAAGATGTTCGCTAACTCGGTGATGTTCGGTGCATTCATGGAGCTCTGCGCCCCCCAAATCAGCGACGACCGAATCAAGGAATCCCTCAAACACTTCCTAGCAGGCAAAAAAGAGAGCTTGCTTCCAATTAACCACTTAGCGATCATGAAAGGAAAGGAGTACGTTCGCGCACACCCAGTACCTGAAGTGAAGTCTGAGTGGCCGTTTCACTGCGTTCCTAGCTGGGCAGCGCAGTAGTAAATTGATTCAACCGCACCAGTAGTGCAGAACGCCCAGTCTGTTCCCTACAACTTCATCATCCTTCTTGTCGATGCAATCGGGGCACAAGTAACTATGGCCGGTTCTTGCGAGGCCAAGGTCTTCATCGTGTTTGCTGGTCCAAAACAGTTTGCCGCACCGAATGCACTCATGCCTGGTCGTTTCAATTTTCGTTCCTAGCTCGCATGCTTTTCTCTCTGCAATCTGCTCTGCGAGAGCTCGATTGACGCCTAGAGCTAGGCATTGCTTTGGTTCATCTGAAGGGAATCCCATGTCACTGATGAGAACAGTGTCGTCCTGGTTCAGCCAGACGTCAAATCGCCCGTGCAGCTCACAACGCCCGTCCTCATTCCGCGCCGAAGAGCCATTCAGCCCAAGTATGCAACAGCCTCCAAGGACACTGCATCCTCCGCCCTGAACGAAATTAAGGCACATTGCATGCATCTTCTCCGAACTGGGCCTTCGGCTTTGGAATCTTGGTCTGCTCATTGCTACAAAGGTTTCGCGGTGGATTACTCACCCTGGATGATAGGCAGGTTGCGCTATGTACTACGAAACTCGGCTCGGTATTACGTTATGTGCGAGGGCATGGCCCGTCACAAAATGGTATTTACACTAAATTGGAAATATTATAGCCGTTGCAATGGAATCGGGCCTCAGGAAGCAGGAAAGTTGGTAACGCTATCTGACCGTGTTACCTCGCTCCATATCTCACCCATCCGCAAGGTCGCAGCCCTCGTCGCAGAAGCAACAACAAGAAAGGAACTGATCTCCTTCGGAGGCGGCGCACCTAGTCTACCACCACCAAAGGAGGTTTCCGAAGAAATCGCAAAACGAATGACACAAGATCCGCAAGGGACCTGCGTGTACACGGGAACCCGAGGCTACTTGAAGCTGAGAAAACTCGTCGCAGACGACTGGGTTAAGCATCAGGGTGAAGTGTACGACCCGGAGAAAGAGGTGATCATGACGGATGGTGCAACTGAAGGGATCTTCAGCGCCTTCATGTCGATCTTCAATAAGAACGACGAAATCATCGTGACAGACCCCACATACCTCGGCTACATTGAAGCCGCTCAACTGGCCGGGGCTAGAGTGACCAAGTTCTCGGTTGACGTAGCGGACGGTTACCAGCCAAACCTCGAAGCCCTAAAGTCCCTCATAACCAGGCGAACAAAAGCCATAATCCTACTCAGCCCCGACAACCCCACAGGAAGGATAGTGCATTCGGATTTCGCGAAAGGCCTAATTGACCTCGCCGTCGACCATGAGTTCTGGATTGTCAACGATGCCACTTACCGTGACATAATTTACGGCAGTGACATTCAACCCAAGATTACGTCTCTGCCTGCGGCCCATGAGAGAGTAATATCGGTGGGAAGTTTTTCGAAGGAAGCCTCCGTTCCCGGATTGAGATTAGGTTACGCTCTTGGGCCTGCGGAGGTTGTTGATGGTATGGAGAAGGTGAAACAGTACACGAGCCTAGCTCCTAACACAATCGCCCAACATGCAATGGTAAGGTTCCTGTCTGGAGGGGTCAAGGAAAGCTACTTGCGCGACTTCGTCATACCAACTTACCAGAAGCGCAGGGACTTCATGGAGAAAGCCATCAAGGAATACCTGCCCGAGGCCAAGACAGTAAGGCCTGATGGGGCCTTCTACTTCTTTCTCGATGTCAAGCGATACTTGGCTGTTATGAACCGGGACGAACAGGAGTTCTGCAATCGCCTATTATATCATAAAGGCGTGATCGCCGTGCCGGGGTCGTATTTCGGGGAGAAAGGGGCGGGCCATGTGAGGCTTACATTCGTGAGCGAACCTGAACAACGAATTCAGCAGGGAATGAGACGGATGGGAGAGTACGTGTTTTCGTTTGCTTTCACCATGGCTGCCTAGCCTGAATAAGAGTAAAGCCGTCTAAACTGCACTATATGGTACATAGTTACATGTATAGAGAAAAAAACGTAAAAAATCTCTATACGAAAAGTATGTTAGTTTAGACTCTGGGAAACAGTACGGAAGTCTATATTCTAGTCGTTACCTTATATTCGATTCGTGCACGTGGTTGGAAGCTAGAAAAGTTCAGAGGGTTGGATACTCAACCCTGACCGTGTCCCTGCCAAGGGATTGGGTCGAGGATGTTAAACTGAAAGCCGGCGACATTGTCTCAATCAAACGGGAAGATGACGGGACCCTAAAACTGATCCCAGGAACGGAGCATAAGCGGGACGAGGTCAAGAACTGCATCGTCAATGCGGACATGTGTAACTCCGATCACCTTCTCACCCGAGTCATAACCGCCAATTACATTCTCGGGCACGACACAATTCAAGTCCTCGCCAAGGACGAATTGAAGAAACATCATCTGGAAGAAGTGCGAACGACGACGCAACGTTTGACGGGGTTAAGCATTGTCGAGCAAACCCTCAAATCGGTGACCCTTCAGAGTTTTGTTGACCCGACTCGTTTTCCGATTTATGGACTCATGCGCCGCCTACACATTATCATCACATCCATGCTAGATGCGTCAATGAAGGCATTACTTGAGAGGCGTCCTGAACTTGCCGGCGAAGTCGCTCATATGGAGGAGGAGTCTGATAGGATTTATTGGTTGATTGTTCGGCAGCTACTTCTCGCAATACGCGACCGCAGCGTAGGATCTAAGATTGGCATCGAATCGCCAATCCACATACCCGGTAACAGGGTCGTGGCGAAGACGCTGGAGGAGATGGCGGATTCAGCCGAGAGCATTGCTAACGAGGTCTTGGTACTGAAGGACAAGGAAATTGTGAGCGAGGCCATTATACATGATGTTACAAGGTTCTGTGCGCAGGTCGTCAAGATTTCTGAACAGAGCATGAAAGCGCTACTAACCTCGGACATTATTCTTTCGAACGAGGCTGTTGAGTTGGTGGAGACTGCGGAGAACGATGAAAGGAAACTCACGCAGAAGATTCTCACTTTGAAGGATGTTGGCGTGGCCACCAGCTTACGAATAATAGTCTGGAACCTCGGCCAGATCAGCAAGTACTGCAGAATAATCGGTGAGATCACTATAAACAGGATAATGGAGAGGCCCTCACAAATCTGCGAATACCTCCCAATCCCAGAAGGCAGAGCAGCAAGCTAGCCACGTACAGACGCGCCTAACAGAGAAGTAAGAGCCTACTACTACTCGCGTGGCAGAATTTTACCAATCATGATGAGGTCTGCGTGGACCTCGTAGCCAACCGCCTTGAAGAACTCGATTGACTTAGTGTTCGACTTGTAGATCTGCGCATTCACTTTCTTTGCTCCTTTCTTCTTCAGCCGTATCTCCAGTTCTGCAATCAGGAGCTTGCCGATTCCTTTTCGTTGATGTTCGGGTTTTACGGCTAGGTGGTTGATCCAGCCGCGGCGGCCGTCCCAAGCACCCATAACAACTCCTATGATCTCCTCATGATCTGTCGCCACAATGAATAAGTCAGGGTCGCGCCGAAGTTTCAGCTCGACTCCTTCTAGTTCGTCGCCGGGCCTGATGATTAGCCCAGCATTTTTCCACAGTCGGGTCACCCTCTCGTGGTCACTGATCTTGAATTCTCGGATACGCATTGCAGGAACGCCCTTTGTTACGGCATAAGGGAAAAGCAGAAAGATGGACGTTTCGGCACAGATTCTCGAAGAGGGGTTTGGAGCTTCCTAGAGCGCCCCGGTCAAAGAGGCGTGAATGTTGGCGCCGCCGGCAGGGTTCGAACCTGCGACCAACGGGTCACTGTGTTCTGGCAGCTTAACAGCTTCAGCCCCCACTGGCTTGGTAGGGTCCGCTGCTCTAACCACTGAGCTGGCGTCTACGCGGTTGCGTATACGGCGGCTCGTGCCTTTCGGCGGCGTTCGAGCCATTTCCCTTTCAGCGCTTTATTAATGATTGGTCAACTTCCCGAATCAAACATTCCGTTCATTCCTTCTTTTGGGCAGCTCCACAGAAAGCACACTTGCGAACGCCCTCGGGAATCAGCGAACTGCATGACTTGCAATTTACAAGCTTCTCAAGCTCAATAAATGGCTCCGCTGAGCTCAACTGTCTGCTCCTCCTGAGCCAGAGAGACAGAAGGATTAGAACCAGCACAGCGGCAGCCGCAGTGACTGCAACAATCGTCTCGTCCATGAAGGCCACCAGTGAAGGTTGAATTGTAGGTCTACATATCTCTTGCAAACGCAAGAACGAAGCAGGCCTGAGTGGAAACTGATGGGTCATCTTGAAACCGAGGGCTTCCAAAGGGTAAGCACCGTCGACGAGGGACTCCGAGTCTTCCTTGATGCAGTGGGCAACCCAAGAATTAGGGTCGAGACTGTTGCACTGGCTCGAGCTATTGGGCGGGTTCTGGGTGAAGATGTTATCTCAGACCGGTATCTGCCTGGAGTCGATCGCTCAGTTGTCGACGGATACGCGGTGCGTTCAGCGGACCTTCAAAACACTTCGAAGGAAAAACCCGCTACACTGAAGGTAGTCGGTGAAAGCCGACTCGGCAAGCCATGCAAACTCGCCTTGATTTCGGGAGAGGCTGTAGCGATGGCTACGGGCAGCATGATGCCATCTGGGGCCGACTCAGTTGTCATGGTCGAAGAAACCACTGCCTTGCCAGATCACCGAATAAAAGTTCGGGCTTCCGCATTGCCAGGTCAGCATATTTCCCGGAAAGGCGAAGACGCCGAACCAGGAAAGCAAATCCTACGGAAAGGTAGGCGCCTTCGGCCACAGGACATCGGCATCATGAAGGCTTTAGGCCACACAAAATCGCGGGTTGCGAAGAAACCGAGAATCGGCATCATCTCGACCGGTGATGAGCTGGTAGACTCCCCTGCCAGGTTGAGACTGGGAAAGATAGTGGATCTGAATCGTCCCATCCTTTCAGGCCTCGCTGAAGAATTGGGGGCTGTGCCAGTTGACATAGGAATTGCAAAGGACAACGAAGGAGAAATCATGAATGCTCTTCGGAGGGCGTTGAAGGTTTCTGATGCGGTCTTGATCAGCGCTGGGTCGTCGGTAGGGAAGAGGGATTTGATCCCGAAATGCATCAATCAGCTCGGAAAGCCGGGAATCCTCATCCACGGGGTGGCAATGCGTCCAGCTCTGCCAACAGGCCTTGCAGTAGTCAAAGGCAAGCCCGTAGTATCGCTGCCAGGCTTCCCAGTGTCAGCAATGATCGCCTTCCGCGCCTTCTGCCGACCACTAATCGAACGGCTCTCTGGAGGTCAAATGCAGAATGAGCTCACTGTCAAAGCCGTACTGAAAGGTTCGATTAACGGAATCCAGGGCAACAGAACCTACGTCAGGGTCTCGCTCAGTCATTCACCGGACGGGCTACTGGCAGAGCCATTGAAGATCCAACGCTCTTCAGCGTTAATGAGTATGGTCGACGCGAACGGAATCGTCACAATCCCAGAAGGCGTTGCCTCAGTTGAGGCAGGGCAGGTGGTTGATGTGGCAGTAATTGGGGAAATACAAATGTAGAAAAGCAGATTACTTCTCATGCTCACTTTTCTGGCTTCGAACCTTCCTCACTTCGTTAGCCAGCGCTCGTAGGAGTTGAGTCTTTGTCTTTCCTTTCGGAAGAATGAGGTAGCCGCCTCTTTCCCACCACGTGCGCGGCCGTGACTTCGCCGGCACCACTTCAGCTTCTAGGGATAGCCTTTTCGCGGCTTCATTCATCTCATCAAGTCGAGGGGTTTGCACCGACGAACTCTTAGTGAGTTTGCGGCCTTCTTTTCGTGATTTCGTAGAATCGAAATTCGCGGGCCAAATGACGCGCTTTCCATGAAGCTTCAATTCACAATTCCCTCTCCGCTGGGTACGCTCCTAGCGGACACCCGTGCAGCGCGTCACTTTGCGGTTCCTTGAACTAGAACCGCATTTACAACGCCATGCTGTCCAGGTCGGGAGGTGACTACTGCCTGTCCCAATGGCGTTTCAAGAATGGCGCCTTTCGTTATGACGCCCCGTCTTTGGTAGTCAACATTGGCAGGATTCTTCACTACTGAACGGATTTCAGTTTTTTGGCTCTTTCCGGTTGCTGGGTCGGTGACGTTCGCATAATTCATGGCCAAAGTGCGCAGCTTCGGCGTTCCTCCGCGGCCACGGTTCTTCGTAACCCTAGGCTCTCCAACAATAGTTTCAGCAGGGTCGCTGCCCATTTCGAAGGCGCGTTTACCTCTGAAAATGTGCTTCTTACCGCCGGTCTTCTTGCGTTTGTGCTGGTTTCCGTGCCATTGGGGCATTGTGCAACCTTACTCCAATCTCAGATTTTGGTGAGAGGCAATCGGCGATTCTTTTAAGGGTTGTTGTAAACTTGTTCTGATAGTTCCTCGTCTGGTAGGGCCGACTGTGGCTTTCGTTTGTTTGCTTGCGTTTTATGTAAGGAGACAATAGGGCAAGATGGGCAAGTAATTACACAAGAGATTAGGATTCTGATCTCTGCTTCTGTTGGTGTTCTGAGTTTGTTGCCGCGTGCAGCACATGTAGTTGCATTGTATCTGATCGCATGGTGAACCTGGCGCAGAAAAAGTTGCGCCAAATCATAATTATGCATACAAAACCCCGTAAATGAATACAGAAACCCCTTGGCTATTCTCAAGCCAGGACGGCGGGTGACCGTAGAGAGTTGTGCCGTGTCAAGACTGAGACTGCTGTGTTCATCGACAGCTAATCCGCTTTGGGTTGAGGTTTCTTAGGTTCCTTTTCCGCTTTGATGTTCTGGAAGAGTTTTTCGAGTTGTTTCTTCATTGCGGGCATGTCGTGGCTGAGGTTGAAGTAGTCAGCGAAGTTTGGGGTTGTGCGAAGAACTTTCGTGCGTCCTAGTCGCTCTTCGGATATTAAGCCGATTTCTCTGAGCTGTTTCACATGTCCATAAGCGAGGTTCCCTCTAACTTTGGCGAGGTAGGATTGGGTTACTGGTTGCCGGTATGCGATGAACGAGAGTGTTTTCATGGGGCCGTACGTCAACAACTGCCTTGACGCAAGGCGCTTAACGTCCCGAACGTATTGTGGTTTGAGTTGCATTACGAATCTTCCGTCGCTCAACTCTAGAACCTCGAGCGCGCTGCCGTCGCTTCCGTATTTGCTCTTGAGGAACCTAGCGACTTCTCGGACCTTGTCCTCGGACCTGAACTTGACAACCGAGCCGAGTGTCTTGATGTCGATGGGTCGGCCGGTTACGTAGAGGGCGGCCTCGATTAGGGCAACCTTGTTTTTCATTTTGGCCGGAGTTTCTGCAGGGAGGCTCGGGCTGGGCGTTTCAGACAATTGGCGGTGACACCTGGCCTAAGCGTATGAGAATGTCGAGGCTTTCATCCTGCTCAAGCAGAATCTTCTTCTGATTAGCAAGGAAGAGAAGCATAATGAAAACGCGAACCATCTCAATAAGCGACTGGCCCTTCACAAGCTTACGGAATGACAACGGAACTCCGTGTATGCTCTGGTTGATGATTTTTCCATAGAACTCCTCAATGTTTTCCTCAATATGTGCCAGAAACTCGTCCATCTGCTCGAAAACTGAGGGCGGGGAGAGGACGAATGGTTTCTTGGCGAGGATCGTCTTTTCGTTCATTAGAACTTCTTGAAGTGTGCGAAGAATTTCTGCGACTGAGGTTGAGGTGTACTCGAATCTCAATGGAAATGGCAGGGGTGGTGGTACTTCTTCTGTTGGCCTCGGCGTCGGGGGTTTCGGTGGCTCTTCCATCTTCAGTACCAGCTCGGATTTCATTCGGTGCACTACCGACGAGGAGAGAAGTGCGGTTCCTGAGGCTGAGAAATCTACGTAGCCAGTCTTCTTCATCTCTGCGAGGAAGGAGTTGAGGAGGAAGGCTATGTCAATGTCCCAAGGCTTCACTCTATGAAGCCTGAGGAGGTCGAAGAGGATCAGGTATGGGGGCCTGAGCCAGAACGGTTTACCTAGCTCTTCCAACCGCCTTGGCCTCCTGCATTGGCAAAGCAACTACCTGCGACGTTCCCTCTTGAATGAACACGCCGTACACTACGTCGCCCCGGGAGATAGTTACGTCCTTCAAGGACACGATTATGAATTGAGACCCTTTCGATTTTGATTTGAGAAGCTCCGCAAGCCGCTGGGCGTTCACGATGTCAAGGTGGGCGTCGATTTCGTCCATCATGTAGAACGGCATCGGGTGGATTGCTTGCAGGGCAAGAATGAAGCAGACCGTTCCGACCGACTTTTCTCCGCCGCTGGCGGCTCCAATCGTCATCTCAGTCTTTCCTGGAAATTGAAGCCTGATGTCGGCACCTGCTTCGAACGGGGTCTCAGGTTTCTCGAGGAAGAGCCTTCCGGCTCCGCTGGTGACCGTTGAGAAAATTTCGTTGAAGGATTGGCTGACCTGGTTGAAGGCTTTCATGAATGTTTCCATTTTCTGCTGGTCCAATTCGTTCATGAATTGAACGATTGAGAGCTTCTCCTTCTCTAGGTCGTAGATCCTTGAGGCAAGGTGCTTGTAGTTCTCCTTCACTTCCTCGTATTGCGAGGCCGCAAGTTCATTGATGGCACCGATAGAGGTAAGTTCCTTCTTGAGTATGGGCAGTTCGTGTTCGGCTCGCTCGATTTCCTCGTCAGATACTTCAGGCGTCTCTGTGTAATTCAGTTCTTTTAGTTCGTTTATGTGGAAGTCAACCTGCATTTCCAAGTGCTTTTGTGACGCCGTTTCCTCGGCAATTTTCTCGTTCAATGGGTCCAAATCGTCGAGGGTTTCGCTGATTTCTGTGTCCATCTTCTTCAATTGAGCGTCGTATACTGCACGCTTCACTTTGGCACCGGAAAGTTCCTCGCTGAGTTGGTCGCGGTCGGTTTCCAGCCGTTTCAGCTGCTCGTCGGCAATGGGGAGGTCAGCATGAAGGGTCGAGAGTTCCGTGCTCAGTTGTTCGAGTTGTCTGTCGATGCTTGAGGTTTGAGATTTTGTTTGTTCGCCTGATGGTTCGATGACTGTCATAGTGGAGGTTAAGGACTCAACTCTGCTCTCGGCTTCGATTTTCTGTCGGACGAGGTCGTTCAATTCGGTGCGCAATTTGGCTTGTTCGTTCTCTTTCTCGAGCAAGGCTGCGGATCGGGTGCGAAGCTTCAGGGCGTCCCGCATGCGCTCGTGCTCAGTGAGTGGTTCCTGGAGCTTTGCCTTTTGGGCTACGCTAGCCTCCAATATTGCCTGCTCTGTCCCAATTTCATGCACGATTCCTTCGATCCGGTGGTCAGTGTCTTCGATTATTCTCTCTGCGTGATCTAGGTTTTCTTTGACCGCTGAGATTTCTCGCTCGGTGGAACGTATCAGGTTCTGGCTTTGCGTTTTGTTCTTTGTTTGGTCCAATATCTCCTGTTCCAGTCGAGCGATGTCCTCTTCGGTTTTTGTTGCCAGCTTTTCCAAGGAGGAGAGAGTATTCTTCAACTGGCCGACCGTTTGGCTGCTGAGGAGGAGCTTTGACATATCGAACGGCTGCCTAAAGTACCCAGTCTCCATCGCACCTTCAGGCTCGTATAGATCGCCTGTAGTCGCAACGGCTCGAACTCCTCTCAACGATGCGACGAATGCTGACTTTTGGTTCCGTGTAAGAATCGTGTCGCCGAACACATACTCAACTGCAGGCCTGAAACGTTCTTGGAAGTTCAACTGTTCTGTGATTGGGCCGATGATCTCCTGCAAATCTTTGGTGGTGTGTGTCTTCTTTGGCGGTGTTAGGTCTTGAAGCGGTATGAGCTTTACGCGTCCTGCCTTGGTTTTCTTGAGGACTTCTATGCATGAGATTGCGGTTTCGGTGTTCTTTACGACGATGGCTTTCATCCATCCAGCTGCCGCGGCCTCCATAGCTTTTCCATAAGCGTCTTTGGCCTTGACGAGTGACGATAATCGCCCATAGATTCCCAACACTACCCCTGCCTTCGCCATTTCCTCGATCAGTTTGAGCGCTTTGTCGTCGGAGGCAAGGTTCTCTGCCATGCTATTCTGTGTCTCAATCTCGACTAATGCGGAGCCTGCTCGTTTTGCCACTTCATTTGCGTGCTGTATCTCCTTAGCCCGCTGTATCTTGAGGTCGTTGTATTCGGCGATTTTCTTGTCAGTCTCAGTAATTCTGGCACTTTGATCTCGCTTTATGGCGTCCAATTCTTGAGGGCGCTTGGTGACGTTTTGCACCAGTGTTTCGTACTCTTCCTTTCGCGATTTGAGCGTGCGAAGGTGGCCTTCGAGGATGTCAATTTTTGTGGCGCTGGCCTTGACTTGCGCGTTGAATTTGATTACCCTGTGCGTGAGATTGTTGATGGTGCGTTCAATGTCTTCCGCGTCTTTGCTGTTTTCACCCAGCTTGCTCCTGAACTCCATGAGTGCTTTCGATGATTCGTCAACAATCGCCTGCTTTTCCTCAATTGCCTTAAGCAGTTTACTGTGCTGGTCTCGGAGTTCAACGAGTTCTTTCTTTGAGTTGACTATCTTCTGTATGATCTCTACCGAATTTCGTTGAAGGTCATCTTTCTGCTGTCGGAGCGACTTGATGTTCGCTTCAATGCCGGTTTTCCGTGCTTGGAGAGTGGCGATGGTGGCGCTGACGTCCCCAATTGCGCGCTGAACTTCGAGTAGCTTGCTGCTCCCTTTCTCGCTGACCGAGTCCTCATATTCTCTCTTTTCTGTCTCGAGTTGAGATTTCTGGTGGATTAGCTGGTCTCTTTTGGCCTTGAGTTCCTGGAGCTGCTTCTGGTGCGCTGCCAGCTCGGACTCTAGGGTGCTTGCTTCTTCTCGGGCTTTCTTGATCTTATGTGATATCGATTTGGCTTGAAGTTCGTTAATCTCTTTGCGAATCTGCTGGTACTTGAGGTAGGCGTTTCGCTCCCTCTCGAGTTGCTCGACTCGAAGTCGCACTTCCTCGATCTTGGCGGACGCGACCTGCAGGTTCAGGTCAGCTTGTTGCAGCTCAGCTTGCGCAGACGTCTTCTTGGTGTCGTATACGGCTATGCCGACCATGTCCTCGATTATTCTGCGACGTTCTTCAGCCGTGACTTCAGCGAGTCTGGTTATGGAATGTTGCGGTACTATATTGTAGCTTGAGACATCTACGTCAGCTGAGGAGAGTATATCGGTGAGTTGTTTTCTGGAGATTCTGCGCCCGTTTAGCCTATAGATGCCTTCCCCGCCACGTCGAAATTCCCTGGAAATTGTGACGGCTTCGGAATCCACCGGAATTCGCCGGTCGTGGTTGTCGAATTGTACGGCGACGTAAGCGGAATGAGCGGATGTTGATTGGGCGCCCTTGTGGATTAGGTCGCCAATCGTTTCTCCACGCAATTCCTTGGGGCTGAGTTCGCCTAGCGCGAATTTCACTGAATCGAGAATGTTTGATTTCCCGGATCCGTTTGGGCCGGTTATGATGGTGAGGCCGCGGCCCAGCTGAACGCTCGCCTTCTTCCCGAAGGTCTTGAAACCCCTCAGGTCAATTCTTTTGATATATACCAATCCTTGATCAGGCCGCCGCGGTCAATATGCAGGTTTTTGTAACTTTAGTGACTCCCGTGGGTTAGGGGATGCTCCAAAGTAGCGAAGATAAGTCTTGGTTACATCTTCATGATGATTTGTCTGGATTCACCCATGTCAAATTTGGCATAGCGCTGCTTTTCGTGCTTGCTCAAGTATGACAACTTTAGGTATACGACGTGGAGAAACGTGACTAGGAAGAGGCCGGGATGGCCTTTGCGTAGCTATATGCAGGCATGGTTGCTTCGTTCTACTTTCCGTACCTGCGTTTTCTGCCTTGGTAGGTTCTGATGGCTCGTAGGAGGTCTATGCGCCGAAATTCAGGCCAGTAAACATCTAGGAAAATGAATTCGCTGTACGCGGCTTGCCAGATCAGGAAGCCGCTGAGCCGTTCTTCGCCGGATGTGCGGATGATTAGTTCAGGGTAGGGGTTTGGAAGGTGGGAGGTGTATAGGTATTTTCTGAACACGTCCTCATCAACCGAGTCCGCCTCTAAGGTTCCGCTCTGCACTTCGTCGATGATGCGTTTCGCGGCGTCAACAATTTCTGCCCTACCACCATATGCCACGGCAATGTTCAGGTAGCGTTTATCGTAGTTCACCGTCGCCCTCTCAGCCTCGGCCAGTGCGGCTCTCAGAGACTCTGGCAGCATTTCTAGGCGGCCGATAGCTTTCACGTGCACTTGGTTGCTGTGTATTCGAGGGTCGGTTACCAGTTTCTTGGCTTCTTCTTCTATTATTCCAAGAATAGCTGCAACTTCGGCTTGTGGTCGCAGGAAATTTTCCGTGGAGAACACGTAGAGCGTTACAGTCTTAATGCCTAAGTCTAGGCACCATTCGAGGAAGTTTTCGCCAATCTTCGCCCCGTAGTGATGGCCCTTCAGCTTATCCACGTAAAGTGCGAATCCCCATCTTCTATTACCATCCAGGATTACGCCAACATGTTCGGGCATTTCTGATGAAGTGACCGTCTCTTCAAGCCATCTCTCGTAAAACCTGTAGGCCCCAACGGCCTTGAGCAGGGTTGGTAGCAATGCTTCACACTTGGCCCTGATCTATTGCTTTAGCGCAGGGACAACTCCGTTTCATAGGAATGATTCCTATGGACTTCCGTATGATCGCCGTTACCTCGGGCATGACTCTCTTTCCCATCTCGACTACCTCGATATGGGATAGTTTATCCTGCTGCCCAGCTGCGCGATTTGAAATGAAGCAGACGGTTGAATAGCAAATTTCAAGCTCGCGAGCTAGGAAAGTTTCCGGGGCTCCAGTCATCCCGACTATGTCTCCGCCGAGCGTTCGTAGCATGCGAATTTCTGCTGGTGTCTCATAGCGCGGGCCTTCTGTGGTCACCATGACGGAGTTCCCCCAAGCCTTTAACCTGCTCCCCTTTGTACAGTCGATCAGTATCTTCCGAAGTTCTGGGCAGTAAGGTTGGGACACATCGATGTGCGTGACCGGTGAACCTTCGAAGAATGTGCTTGTTCGGGACTTGGTCATGTCGATGATGTCTTCGGGGATCGCTAGGTCTCCTGGGTTGTAGGAGGTGTTTATCGAGCCAACGGCGTTAGTGGCTATTATGCGCTCTATGCCAAGCTGCTTGAGGGCTCGCATGTTGGCTCTGTAATTGACTTTGTGTGGTGGGAGGTCGTGTTTCGGGCCATGCCGGGGCAGAAAGGCAACTTCTTCTTTCCCAACGAGACCTACAGTGATGAGTGGAACGGGCCCGTTGGGCGTGCCGATCCGAAGGGCGCGGCTGCCTTGGAGGAGACTCTCGAACCCACTTCCACCTATTACCGCGATCCTTGGCATGTTCTTTGACTACATCCTTTACCTCACTCATCATCGCTCCCCGAAAGCGTGTCACCCATTAGAGCCCTGAATTCGTCCAAGGACAATTTCCTGCCGGTCCGAAGTTTTTCGTTCGCGGCTTCTTTATACTTCAACTTGAGTTTCTCTGCCTTGTCGACTTTCGAGCTCACCTTAACCTCTCCGATCTGTGAGTGGATCTCGTCTATTCGTGCCATGTTTCGCCTCAGCGCCGTTATCGTCTCGTGCCGTAGATTATTCTGGTCTAAGTAGAGTGCGTGTTTTGCGTCCGCCTCATTCTTCTTCTCCGCTAGAATACGAACTTGCTCCTGCATCGCAGTATGTGTTTTTTCGCTCTCTTCGGCTTTTTGCGTGAGTTCTTGGTGGACTGCTTGAGCTTGTCTCCTTAATCCAGGGACTTCGATTTTGAGTTGGAGGAGCTTGTCCCGTAACTTCCTGAGGCCTCTATGCTTAGCTAAGTTTGCCTCCAGCGCGCTGATCTTGGCCACGATTTCCCTTTCAGTTTTCGGGGCAAGTGGGTTTGTTTGGATATACCATTCAAGGCTTTTTACTTCCCTAGAAAGTTCTGACATGTTTCCGTGGAGCTCTTCCGAAGACTCTTGTGCCTGCTGGAGCAGTTTTGCCAGGGCCTCGCGTTTCTTGGCGGCAGCGGCTTGAAATTCGTCGCGTTTCTGCTTCAGTTCCCTAACCTTGGCGTTAAGGGAGTCCCGCTCTGTCTTGAGCTTCCTAACGGTGTCTGAAACACGCTTTACTTCAGAGTTGAGGGCGTCTCGCTCGTTGACGATTTGTTCGACCCTTTCTCGCAGACGTCTGATCTCTGTTCTTTTCTCTACATTCTTCTGTTTAAGGTCGTCGAGTTCACGGTAGAGGTCGTCGACAGGGTTCTGGACCGTGTTCGAATCCATTGATTCACTCTCCAAACCGTTCACCTTCCTTTGGTTACCTCTCGCGAATATTTCCTCATGGCGATAAAGATGAGCGATGAGCCTACTACGATGCCAATGATCAGAAATAGAAACGCAATTGCGATGGCATCGTTCGTGGAGGTTGCGGCATCTGCCAGAGCGTTGTTTGCGGTTTGTGATGCCAAAGATGCGATCTCTACTGCGTCAACATATTTCATGGAATTGTAACTCGCGAGGGCCTGGTCTAGTAGAGCGTTTGCTGTGGCCACCTCATTTCGGCTTGGGCCATAGTTGGATTTGCTGTCAAGTTCATTCTGGGCCAGTGTGAGTGTGGATGATGTTGAGAGGATGAGTTGGTCTGCGTGTGCTCGGTTGATTGCGTCCTTGTCGAATTGGCTAAACTTGTAGTCCCATCCCCAGTAGCTCATAGGTGATGCCTCAAAGTCTTCGAGTGAACCGAACTGGTGCGGGTGCATGAGACCCACCGAATGGCCCGTTTCATGGATCACAGTTTGCGTGAAACCTACCCCTTTGCCAATTTGGGGTGTTGTGGAGTGGGTTCCTTCCTGCAAGATGTACTGTGCTAAGCCTATGATCGACATATCTCCTAAAGATATGCCGAGGAAGTTACCATTGAAAGTGTCAGGCTCAGCGACATACCACTTGTACGAATATCCGAAGTATATCGATGAACTGAATGCAAAAGCAAAGACGGGAAGCGTAAATTCTGTGGAATCCCTACTGTCGGTCCCAACAAAATCTGAGAGGTGCTGTTGTAGGTATATGTACATCTGCCGCAGGTCAACGTAGCTAAGGATGCCTATGTCACCTGGAGGAGTGACCGTGCTTCGTACTATTGCGGCTTGCAGCGGGGGGTTGTCGCTCGCTAAAATCACCTTGGTGTCCACTTGGATACTCGCGTATGGCATCAGGTCAGCGAATGCAGCCCGCACTAGCTCCGGGTGAAATGTGTCTTCAATATGCACTGTGTTTCTTTCCTTTGTCGTTCTGTTGTCGATTATGTTGACAACAATTCGATACGCATGGCTATACACAGGTTGGTAAGCGAAGACTGGTATCGCCAGATTTTGCACAACCTCGCTGACGTAATCTGCAACAAACTGTGTCAGCCACTGCTTTCCGGCCGGAGTATGAATATCCACCCTGAAGAGATTCAATGCCAACTGCATTGGGATGTGGGGCGCCGTGTCTGAGCTTGTCCATGTCCAGTATTCGGGACCGGCGGCCATGTCCAAGAACCATAGCCTACTATCACCGCCCCACGCAACGGTGAACTGCCTATACGGCAGAGTATAACCAAGGTCCTTGTCACTGTAGGCTGTTAAGTAGTAGTGAGGAGTCGCTGCAAGTGCTGCCTCGGTATCCAGCTGAGTTTCCGTTATGGAGGGTAGAGAGGTGAGGTTGGCTAGAATGAAAGCGTCACCGCGAGTGGGAAAGCCGCCGAAGCTGGCATTGTTGGCTGCCAGCCAATCCTGGACCTTGTTGGCATCATAAAGGTAGTTGTGGGTCACTGCCCTGAACCAAGGATTGTATAACAACTTCTCCTGCTCGATGGAACCTAGGTAACTGGTCAGCAGCTTTCCGAATCTGGGTGATGCGTAAACGTAGTCGTAACTTAGGTCGTAGGTTACGCCCGTGATGTTTCCACTATCCAACAAGTTGTTAATGGACGTCTGAATCTCATTTCCTTTCCACTCCAAGTAGGATTGGTCGATAGTGGCCGGGTCAAAGCCGACCAGGACTACTTTGATCGTTAGGGGGACGCTCCGTGTGGGAATGAAGTTCACTTGGGTGGGTTCGGTCGAGGAGAAACCAGCGGGAATCGGTACCAGCATTATGATGAGTGCTACAAGAGCACAAGTTTTTGTGTGCTTCAAAGGCAACCCGCGGTCTAACAGATGCCGCTGAAAAGTCGAGTCGCCCTATATAATAAGTTGCTCAGAATTCCAACAGGTCCATCATGCCTGTTCACCCAGAATGATCCTGGCATCAACTATGCTTGCGCCATGCGCGTAGGCCATCACAGGGTTCAAGTCTACTTGGCTGATTATGGAATTTTCCGTTATCATGCGTGAAGTCCCACAGAGAATTACGTTGATTGCGTCTTGGTCGGCCGGTGGCCGACCCCTGAATTCCTCTAAGGCTGCGTATGAATGGATTTCACGTATCATGTCACGGGCATCAAGTTCGGTTATGGGGGCCACTCTGAAGGAAGCATCCTTCAGAACCTCAACGAAGATTCCGCCCAAACCGAACAGAACAGTAGCGCCGAATTGACTGTCCCTTATGCCCCCCACAATGACTTCAAGACCCTGTTCGGCCATATGCTGCACAAGAACTCCGTCGATGCGTGCATTCGGCTTGTATGTCTTAGCCGAAGAAACAACATGCTCGAAACCGTCCTCAACTTCTGGTCGAGACCTCAGGTTTAGCAGTACACCACCTGCCTCCGTCTTGTGAAGAATGTCTTGCGAAACGATTTTGAGGACCACTGGGAACCCCAGCTTCTCTGCCATTTCCGCGGCATCAGATGAGTTCGTGGAAACATCGAACTCAGGCATCGGCATCCCGTACGCCTGGCAGACCATTTTGGCTTCAGGCTCAAGCAGCGCGCTTCTTTTCTCTTCGACAGCTTTCTGAATGATGCGCTCGACGATAGTAGGCAATTCAGTCAACATTCACCAGGAGAGGGCGTCATGTATAACGTCACCGCTCAAACTGAAGATGATTCGCATCCGCGTGAATCTATGCGCCGGCGAATACATTCAACTTTGACGGAAGTTTCCTACGGCGTGTGAAGTTCCGAGATTATGATTATGACGAGACTTCTTCTCCGCCGGTTAGAATTCTTGTGACGGCGCCGTTCAGTTCCACGAATCCTGCATTGGTGCTTGAGGATACGGGGATGGGTTCGGATAGTAGTCCTGTGGAGAATATTGAGTCCGCCAGGTTTCTTGTGATTAGGGAGAGGTTCTTTTCCTCTACTTCTCGAAGGGATGATTCGAAAGACTCGGGCTCGGTTACCCATGAGACTATCCTTTGTATCTCATGTTCTTGGATGAGGTCGGTTTTCGAGAGGACGTAGACTTGTGGGTGGTTGATTCGGCTGTATATGGCGGCGGCTAGGAAGATGTTGGAGACGAAGTTTAGTGGGTGTCGTGTGAAGGGTGCATCCATAAGGTAAATGATCGCGTGATTCTCATCGCCCAGCCCCTTTGTTATGAAGCGCCCGCCTTCTCTGAAAGCGAACAGCTCGATCTGCCCTGGTGTGTCGACTAGGAGGATGTCTGGGTCGGCGGCTTCAATCTCATCCCGCATATCCTCCAAGTTGTCGGCGATCAAATCCGACGCCATGATTAACGCCCCATTCGGGCCAAGCTGATATTCCTCCATTAGCTTCTGTATGTCCACGTACTTGCGGGCGTCAATGTCAGGATTGTACGGTAGTGCAGTTGCGCCCGGATCTAAGTTCGCGACGAGAACATCTTGATCGCTATTCCTCAACCATTCCGAGTAAGCAGCGGTTAGGGAGGATTTCCCGGAACCCGCCATTCCAACAACGAACACAGCATGCGTCATCTGCAGTCAGGCAGGATAACGTGGATGCGATGTATGAAGCCTGCTGATACAAGCCGCCGCTAATGGATGAACCTTCGATGCGCAATTAGCAATTCCCATCGCAACTGCGCAAAGAATCCGGCCTCTCACGCTCACACCGGGAGCTGTGAGTCGCCTGCGTCGGAGACAAATACAACTTAGTCAATTGGTTTTTTTGGGCCAAACCCCACATAACCGCGCCCAAACACCCAACCAGCTCCAAAACAAAACGAGCCACAACGCCCCCCCAAGCCGATTACCCGTCCCCACAAAAGTCAGTCCCCCACCCGCCCTCCTCTCAAGCAGGCGCGTACGGCCACCAAAACCCGGCCAGGCATCTATCGTTGAGTGAGCTTTGCGTGTGAACTTCTCAGGGCCTTCGAAAGGTTCGAGGCTGCACTTTGAACATCTCGCTCTGCCCTCATCGCGTTCTCCGATGTGGTTGAGAAGTGTAATTCAATGAACGGCTTACCAGCCTCCACCCCCCGCGGGTGGGACTTAATGTAGACCCGTGGCCAACGTTCCATCACGCGGTCTATCATTGGCGCCAACGCGGACTCCATGATCCCTTGAACAAGAATCCATTTCTCCAAGAACACCGTCCCCGCTGCCTTCGACCTCACTGCCTTCGCCACTGAGCCCCTGAAAATACCCTTCGCCTCCTTAGGTACACCGGGCAACACAAACACCTCAATCCTATGAACCGTCAGCCTCACACCTGGAGCCGTACCCGCAGGGTTTCGCAACGGAACGCTCCCCTTCGGGATCACCGCCATCTTCACCCGCGGCTTCGTCAGCTGCATCGTCTCCCCCGGAAACCGGCGCGCGTAATGCGCACGAACCATCGCCAAAGCGTTCACGTCAAGCCTCAAGCGCAACCGAAAAGCTGCAGCAACGCCTTTCAAAGTCATATCATCGAACGTGGGCCCAATCCCACCCGTCGTAATCAGGAAGCTCGGTTTTCTTCGAACCGCCTCCCGAACGGCATCAACTATCTCCCTTAGGTCATCGGCAACGGTCGTGATCCGAGTAACTTTCCCACCGAGCGAAGTAACTTGGGCCGCAATCCAGGACGCGTTGGTGTTGACCGTGTTCCCAAGTAGGAGCTCGTTTCCTATGGATAATATTTCAACGGCGCATGGCAATTCTGAACAGCCTCAACCAAGGCCGTCACATTCGAATGCCGACGGTTAAACAGTATTCTCTACTAGGATAAGGGTAGCAGGGAACGTTTTTCTCAGAATGTGGGGTCCTGAGGGTTTCAATCGCCTTTTTTCGAGAGCCACCATTTCAGGTAGTCGTTCTGGCGTCGTTTCCTTTGCTCTTCAGGGCTCTCTCTTTCCCGAATTTTCATTCTGCCTTCCATCAACTGTTGGGAGTTCACGGTGAGCCCACAGCTTTTGCACGTGTACTGCTTCAGGGCGCTGTCGTAACTTAGGACGCCGCCACACTCTAGACAATAGTTAGTGGTCACTTTGAACTGTTTCTCCGAGTTTGTAACTGAAACTCGCGGTAGTTAAACCTGTAGCAGCTTATTCAGTCGCAGAAACGTAATAGAATTCCCCGGAACTTTTCTGTTCTTTATCCAACTTGCTATCCAGCTTATTTATTCGCGGCCGCTTCGTTTCCGGATCTCGCCTGAACGTTGTCCCCATGTCAGCGAGGAAGAGGTTCATGGCCTCGCGTAGTGGCAGCGGCTTCGAGCCATGCCCATTCTTGCTTGCAACACCGCTGAAAACCATCATGCGGTCGGCGAGGAAATCCTGCGCCACAATATCATGCTCCACAACGAAAGCGAAAGCCTGACGCGAGTCGACCAAATGCCTCAACGCTCTCGCCACGTTCAACCTCTCCTCAACATCGAGAAAAGCGCTCGGCTCGTCTATGAGGTAGACTTGCGCCTTCTTTCCTAAGCATGAAGCAATTGCCACACGTTGAAGCTCCCCACCACTAAGTTTCTTAATCTCCCGTTCCAGCAATTTATTGATTGATAGGGGCCGAATTACCTCATCCGTGAACAGGGCGGAGGAGTAGTCGTCCGCGGTTGCGGTTAGAAGTTGCTCCACCGACCCTTCATAATCCGATGAGATATACTGAGGTTTGTAACTGACCAGGAATTCATTCATGCTGGTCCTGTTGTAGTACTCCAAGAGTTCTTTGACGAACGTGGTCTTCCCAATCCCGTTTGGCCCAACAATTCCTACAATATCGCCCG
Organism: Bathyarchaeia archaeon; assembly: GCA_049513715.1. GTDB lineage: Archaea > Thermoproteota > Bathyarchaeia > 40CM-2-53-6 > 40CM-2-53-6 > FEN-987. The sequence continues at coordinate 211,388 of JBEKVV010000002.1, forward strand.
CATTCATGTAGCCCGCGTCCACCTCAACACTGAAGTTGCCTAGCGTTTTCGAAATCTTCGGCCATTCCAGCCTAGCCTCTGTCTCGACACTGGTTTCGCGGGGGGGCCTTACGTGGAACCGAATCGGCTCGTCTCTGAAACGCATGTTTTCGTCTGGGAGGAATCCAGTCAGGTAATCGTTGATTCCACCTCTTGTGGGGTGTCCGTGGGATACGACGCCGTACGAGCTTGGTTGGCCATAAACCAGGTAGATCTCATCCGAAAGGTAATCCAACATTGCCAAGTCGTGTTCTGCAACGAGCACAGACTTGCCTTCATCGACCAATGTTCGAATGGTTCTGGCGGTTCGAATTCTTTGGTAAATGTCCAGGTGGCTTGAGGGTTCATCGAAAACGTACACATCCGCCGCCCTCGACATGGCCGCGGCTATGGCGACGCGCTGCAGTTCGCCGCCACTGAGAACCTTCACATCCCGATCAAGAAGTGGCTTCAGCTCCAGTTCCTCTATCAGTGCCGGAAGTTTTCCTCGCTCATCCGCCCTCTTCAGTATCCCGCCAATTTTCCCCTCAAGCAGCGACCCGATTTTGTCGACGTGTTGGGGCTTATGGATGACTTTGAGTTTCTTCTCTGAAACCTTCCCAAAGTATTCGTAAAGTAATGTTCCCCGGTACCTTGAAAGAACGTTCTCCCAACTCGTCTTGGTTTCGAGTTCACCGAAGTTGGGGGTCAGTTCTCCAGCTAAGATGTTGAGTGCTGTGCTCTTTCCAGTTCCATTTCTGCCGATCAAGCCGATGACGGTTCCGCTGCGTGGAACTGGAAGCCTGAAAAGTTTGAACTCGTTCACGCCGTAGCTGTGAATGCACTCCCCGTCGAGTTCTTGTGGCAGTTTGACGATGCTTATGGCGTCGAAGGGGCACTTTTTGATGCAAATCCCACAACCGGTACAGAGCTCTTCGTCGATGATCGGCTTCTTCTCGCCGGCGACGAATTTTATCGCGTATCGTCTATTCAGAACCTCGGGGCAGAACCTGTAGCAAGGGATTCCGCAGTCATCCGGTTTGCAATGTTCCTTGTCAAGTGTGGCTACACGTATCATGGATTAACCTCCGTTGAAAGGGAAAGTTGAATTCTCGCTAATGATTCGATAAAACAGACGGAGTCTTGAGGCTGTGTTCAGTTACCACTCCTCTTCTTCTCCCCATCCCTCTTCTTCTCCCCACTCATCGTCTGTCCAGTCATCTTCTTCGCCATTGTCCCAGTTATCTTCTTCACTCACGAGAAAAATCTCCGAGGCGAAAGCACGCCTACCCCCCCTAGGGGGGGGTCTTTAAGATTTTTGGCTGATTTTGGGACATTTCCTGTTCTCAGATCAGTACACCTTCAATCAACTTTGCGCAATGGAGTTCAGGTCGGACAAGCTAGTTTAGGGCTGCGACAATCTTCCCACGAGCCTTTGCAACATGATCCTTTGAGTTCGCGTGGGCCAGTGCCCATGGCATGTATGGGGTGTTGTGGACAGCGGCTACTCTGCCCTTTCGGTCGATTGCGATTACTCCGGCTGCGCCGTTTAGGCGTTGTGACGCAGATCTCACAGCCTGCGTAGCGGCTTTCTCGGCAGCAAGCCCTTGCTCCATCAGGAGGCAGACGGTCTTCGACAGGGTCAATCTGATGGCTATCTCGCCTACGCCTGTTACGGTTGCGGCGCCGGCAAGGTTGTCCGCATAGAGCCCGGACCCAATTTGGGGGGTATCCCCTATCCTCCCAGGCAGTTTCATCATCACTCCGCCCGTCGATGATGCAGCAGCAAAATTGGCCTCGGAGTCCACGGCAACAGCGCCTACAGTGTCACCTAGGATTTCCGGGTGAGCCTTCAGCAATTCCGGGTTATTCTTCACCCAACGAACCCTCTGTTTTCTGGTTCCACTCCTCAGTTGCCTCAGCATCTTTTGCCTCTCTTTGGTGACGGGGTTTCGTCTTGGTAGGTGAAAGGCGTCAGCCAGTTTCTCAGCCACAGCGCCCGAGAGTACAACATGGTCGGTTTTCTCCATCACGAGGCGGGCTAGTTGAACAGGGTTCTTGACTGTCCGGACCAGGGCGACGGCGCCTGCGGAGAGGTCTCTGCCGTCCATTATGGAGGCGTCCAGCTCCGCTGTTCCCGTGACCGTCAGGGATGCTCCAAGTCCTGCGTTGAAGACAGGGTTATCCTCCATGACCTTGACTGCTGCCATTACGGCATCCAGTGCAGACCCACCTTTCGATAGAATCTCCGCGCCACATGAGGCAGCGTTTCCCACTCCCACCACTCCTTTGCGTATCGCCTTCCCCCAGAACCCAGCACCGCCATGAACAAGGATCGTTCCTCTCACCATGATCACCGATTATTGTAGAGTAGTTATCCGTCAGAATGAAGCCATTCCGTGTACCGGACTAATCTTTAAGCAATTTGCGCATTTGTTGAGGTAAGAGTTGGTTAGCTGTTTGGTCCGTGTGCTGAAAGCTGACATGGACGGGTTAGCGGCAGCCGCTGCTGTTGTCTCTAACGGGGGAATCATATGCTATCCAACAGACACAGTGTACGGGTTGGGTTGCAACCCACTCAACACCCTGGCAATTGAGAAAGTCATCAAAGCGAAAGGCTCCAGAACAAAAACGATGCCAGTCCTTGTTGGAGGACTTGAGGACGCGGAAAGGATTGCTCATTTCTCAGGCGGCGCGAGGAGGCTTGCCAAGAAATTCTGGCCTGGTCCACTAACGATTGTGCTGCCCGCGAAGGAGGCCGTTCCTCAACTTCTTGCGCCGGAACGAACGGTTGGGGTCAGGTCGCCTAAACACCCCATTTGCCTAGACCTACTGGGGCTATGTTCTGGAAAGTTGGTGGGGACCAGCGCTAACCTGAATGGAAAGCCTCCCGCAATCGAAGCGGGGGATGCTGTAATATCTCTCGGCGATAGTGTCGACCTAGTGCTTGACGGCGGTAAATCTCCGATCGGAGTTTCCTCCACGGTAGCCGACCTAACCAAGGACCGGCTCATAATTCTTCGGGAGGGGCCAATTGCTAAGCGAGAGATTATGCAGTGCTTGAAAAGTCGAGGCCAAGATAGCTATTAACGTGAAAAGCGTACATCACGCCATTTCCCGGTGCCACGTTTGCTAAGCGATTTCAACCTAGTAATCTCCACAAGCAGAGGCAATGAACAGAACACCTGCAGCGAGATGTGGTACCTACTCGGTGAGGTCGGAGACCGCGGCTCGTTCATCGAGACCACAGGAGTGATCGGGTTGGTCGTTGCGAAAACAAAACTCGACCCAGTTAAGGCGATCAGGGATTTGAGGAGTTTGCTGAAGGAGCGACCCTGGGAGTTCAAGTATACACTCAAACTGGTTCCAATCCAAAAAGTGGTCGAAGCCCAGTTGCCACAACTTCAAGAGGCTGCCGTGGCGCTTGCGAGTGGAATTGCGCCGAAAGAGAAATTCCGGATCACAGTCGAGAAGCGGCACACCGACCTTTCCAGCAAAACAATAATCGATACAGTGGCCAAGAAAATAGAGCGAACAGTCAACCTCGATTCACCTGACAAGATTGTTCTGATTGAGATTATTAGTCAGCGGGCGGGTTTAGCTCTAATAACGCAGGACGATATTCTTTCAATCGAAAAGGCCAAGCGGGCAGCTTGATCGATTACTTCTTTATTGTTAACATCGCGGATCTTTCGGTCGCGAGCTTTTCAACGGCAACCTCAACCCTCTCGTCTTTTCGGAGTGCGGCTTTCAGCTCCAGCTCTCCAATGCCAAAGGTTGACCGAACAGACTCAATTCGAGGCTGCGTCCACTGGTTGACCAGTTCGTCGTTGCTCGGTTGCTTGAGAAGTTGGCTCAAGAATTCCCCCGCATCTGCCACTTCTTGCGGTTTAGCACCCACGGCAAGCGCAGCGATTTTGCCTGTTTTGCCAGCCACTCCTACTCGTTTGATTGCTTCGCTGATTTGTCTACTGGCAGCAACGTACAGTAGGATCTCCATGCTCAGGGTCTTGGCTATTGGCTGCTTAGATTGAAATGATTTGACGGCGTTGAGGATCGCGAGTAGCAGATATCGCGAGCCAGCAACTCGGTTCAGGTCTACTAGCTGCACGCACACTTCGGGAAATCGCTTTCCAACCCCGCCGAGCACTTCGTCTACGTTGTCTAGGTCAATGTTGAACCCTGATATCCAGACGTGTTTGGACACTTCGGGCAGTTCTAGGATCAAATGTTATGACCCGTCGCCGGTAAGCTGAATCAACGATTCTATGGTCTTGCTATCGAACCCACATCGGTCGAGGATTCGGCGAACAGACTCGAGGTCACGCCCCTCTGCCTTCGCCTCTTGGATGAGAAGCTTGGTCACCTCCAGTCTCTCCCAAGGGAAAATGATCCAATTGGCTGTGGAGTCGGCGAAATAATCGGGTTTGAAAGTACTGTGGGGCTTGAAATAGATGGTAGCCGTCTTGACCCCTGCAGCCCCTTTTTCGAGCATGTGCTCCATAGCTACCTTCAGGCTTTTTCCAGTGTCAGAAACGTCATCCACCACCAACACACGCTTCCCCGAAATGTCTTCACCAATTGGTTGCGTGACAATTGGTTTGCCCGCGGTCTTGCCTATGCCCACATAGAATTCAATTTTCACATTGACAGTGTGCGTGTTCTCGAGCAGGTCCGATAGAATTCGGCCGGGCGCCCAACCTCCCCTCGAAACACCGACAATTATGTGGGGGTTGAACCCTGATTTCCGAATCTGGAGCGCCATGTCCATGAGCATTTCGTAGACTCTATCCCAGCTTGGGGCAACATACGCCCGCGTCTCTGACATCAGGGCACCATTGCTACCGCAGAGATTCCGTTGTTAGTATAAGTGTTGTTGCGGTCAGCGGAGATGCATCTCCTCATCTGGCGTGAGGGGCCTCGGTGCAGGTCAGTTAATCCACGTCATGCCGCACTTGAACTAACGCGAACTCTCTTAACAAGCATTCGCAGCGACAACCGACAGAGATTGCGAGACAAGTTCGTGAATTTCAGAGTTCAGAAACCTTTTCTGCACCACTCTCCAACCGAATCACAAACTAGAAGCCGGAGAGCGCGTAAACATCGCAACAGCACTAAAGAAAACTCCAGCTTGGCTGGCAATTCTGCTTCTTATTCTGGTAGTTGGGTCTGGATTTGTACTACACGTGCATGCGAGCAATACTGAGACACCATTAAGCCACATTTTTGTGATCATGCAGGAGAATCACAGTTTCGACAATTACTTCGGAACATATCCGACCGGAAACGGAACCATTGAGAATGATTTCACATTGCGGCTGCAGAACGTCACCGGTTTTCCCAAAGGGATGTGCCTTCCCTTGGACGCAGGTTGCGTGTCACCTTACTGGGTGAATGGAAGCAGCACAGCAAATCCTGTTGAGGGCCAGCTGACATACGAGAATGATTTTGACGGCGGTAGAATGGATGGGTACGGTCGTTATTCTGGAGTTCAGTCGTTAGCTTACTTCGACTACCATCAAGTAGCAGCGTACTGGAACTATGCCGAGGAATATGGCTTAGCGAATGACTATTTCGCGTCAGCGCTAACAACTACGACGCCGAACAGACTCCTGTTGCTTACAGGGGATTCGCCAGTTTCCCAAAACTATGGCCCACCACCCTTTATTCAGTACAATAATACGATAGTCGGACAACTTTCCGCCCACAGCGTCTCTTGGGGTTACTATGATTTTCTCAGCGCGTACGGCACTGTGGGAAATGTGTATCCGATCAACTTCACCCTGGGCATGACCCCGGACGACCTGAATAGGGTCCGAGATGTTTCAGCACTCTTCAGCGATTTATCCGATGGGAGTGGATTGCCTTCCGTGAATTTTGTTATGGCTCTTGGTTCTGATAGTTTGGATGAACATCCACCACAGAATGTTACTGCGGGCGAGCTGTGGGCCGTGTCAGTCGTCAACGCCATCATGAAGAGTAGCTATTGGCCGTCGTCCGCAATCTTCGTAACCTGGGACGAAGGAGGAGGCTACTATGACCATGTACCCCCACCGCAAGTTTTCAAAATAGACCACGGTTTCGACCATGAGTTGATTGGGTATGGGCAAAGAGTGCCTTTTCTCGTCATTTCGCCCTACGCAAAAGAAAACTACATATCCACAACCATCCTGAACCACATGTCCATCGACAGATTCATAGAATACAACTGGCGCCCTCCACCACTAACGAAAAACATAGCCGACTCAAACAACCTGCTGGACTTCTTCTACTTCAGCGGCCCACCTCGGTCACCGATAATCCTCCAGCCAATTGGACCATACTCGTACGCTTCCTATCCAATACCAATTCAAACTCCATTCGCTAACCTGCCATATGCGAGAACTGGCCCTTCGCGCACGCCACCTTCGGAGTCGAATGCAACACCATTATTCCTAGAAGCAATTTCCGTGGCTGTGGTGGCGGCCGTGTTGTTGATCACATTAAGGAAGTCTTGGAGTCGACGCCGTCGGACTTCTTATATGACTTGAGTTTGAAAACCGCAATGATTGCTAACCCGGCAAGCACGATGCCGAGGTAGTACATTTGGAATGGTGGGGATTCGCCAGTTTGTTGGGCGCCTCCTTTTGACATTACGAAGAACGAGTAGAGGGTTGATCTCCAAACGAAGTTGTAACCTTCCACGTTGAGGTAAACATAGGATATGACTGGTGGCTGCTGGCTAGGAGTCGTCAGGTTGAGAACTCGCAACGTATTCTCGAGGTAAGGTGAAATGTTCAACATAATTGTCTGGTTACCGTTGGCGTTGAGCTGGAGCAGACTGTAGACAACAACTTGTGGGCTAACTATCAGGAAGCCATCAGATCCTGTGGCTGACTTGGCCAGAACTCTTGAGCTGTTCCCGTCCATCCAGAAATTGAGAACAGTGTAGATGAGTTTGTGAGGGGCGTTTGGAACGTATTCGGTTATTGAGATGCCTATTGCGGCCCACTCATTCGTGGAACTCAGCAACTTCGGTGGTCCCCAATCGAGGGAGACGCTTACGGTCCATTGCCAATCTGTTCGCAGCCCTACGTATGCGGGAGCTGTGAAATCGCTTGTGAAGTTTGCCTCGTTTACGGCGGGAGGATGGAATCCGCCCTTCACGGTGTAGTAGTCGCCCCATTCGACACGTCTGAATTGCTGGGTTCTAGGCACCTCCTTGAAGTTGCAGCATTGCGGACCTACGGCCAAATGCGGCATTCCAACATGCAAATCCTGCCAGGGACCAACAGAGTATCCTATGCGCCCATAACCTGGCCCCGAGTCCCAAGTGATCGAGATGTTAGTCAACCCAACCTCAAAACCGGGGATGAAGTTTGCGTCGTAAATGGGGCCGATGTCTGTGGAATTTAGGGTCGGGTCAATGTTGTAGGCTTGATAACCCTCGGGCGGGTTGAGGAGGACACCCGGGGTCACCACTACGTTTCCGGTTGAGGAGCCGACCAGTAGCGCACATATGAGAAGAGCGATGAGCATGAAAGCTCAGCTTTTCACGTTAATGTTCGCTACTGTAATAATGACGCTTCCACCAGTGAACGCTGATCCGCGCAACCCGTAGATGTAGAGCGACGACAAACTGGCCCAGGCTATTGGGAAATCAGCGAGGACGACTGTATTGCCGACTGTTATTGTCAGGTTTCCGTTTGGTCTCGAGGCGAGTTGCGGATTCACGGGTGATGGTGGGCCATAGTTAACATACTGCAATGTCACATTATTGGCGCTAATCCAGCTGGGTGAAGTTGAATTGTACAACACCAACCCGTAGGTGTTGTTCCAGTTCTGGGAGAAGTACTCGATTCGAAGCAACCCATCGCCTCTCATCTGCACGATGATGGTTGGGATGGATAGATTCTCGCTTGGATATTCAGGCGCTAAGGCGAACTGAGCCTCTGAGCCTGCAGCGCCATTCGCTGGAGGTACTAGTTGGCTCTGGATACTCATTTTCCAAGAGCCGGCATAGGTCGTATTGAATTTGTATTCGGTGTCGTTTGATATTGGTTGATTGAATTTGCCGTAGGGAACTGAAAAGGAGACCATCTTATCATAAACGAATTCCCTGGGGGCGCCTCTTTGCAGGTTGACTTGATTATAGAGGATGATGATTGTAGCGGATTCGGCAACTAGGACAACGAGCAAAACCGCAACGAGAATCTTGAGTTTATTCAACGACACATTTCCTTCTATTGAGTTGCATGAATCTGGCTATTACCCTGTCTCAATAATACTATCAGGTACGCTATGTTGAGGCCGGTGAATACGGTTCCCAAGATGAAGTTGGTTCCCAACCTTATTGACCCTATCGACTGGCCTAGTTGAGCTTCGATTTGGATTACCTGAGGATATGTGGGCGAGGCGAACCTCAACAAGAAATAGTTGTTTGAAACAAGAAAGGCTAAAGCAGTTGCCGTAGAGAGTTTGAACAATTTGTTGCGTTGCGGGTTCCAGAGACTAACATCAAGGATTGAGAGTGCTAGGAGGTAGATTGCGTATTGTTCCGTTACCCGACCTTTGAAGATCAAAAATGCCAAGGTCACGACAAGAAGAGACTGCAGAACTCCGTAGTCAGTCTCGAACCTGAACTTCCTGGCAGCGATGATTGTGAAGATGAGTATTGCGGGAATCCAGATTGCGCCTAGGATTTCGGTCGTCCGCGGCTCTAATGGCGGTATGATTCCTAAGTTTACGAGGTAGGCGAGGCCGTCCCACACTGACATGGAATCGCCACCTTTGTCAATCGTCGACCCGAGCGTCCTGTCCGCAATTGAAAGAGGCCAACCCATCACGGTGAAAGTCACTAGCGATGCAATCGTGGGTAAAGCGATTGCAACAAGGAGCCCCCGTAGGTTCCTGGATTGGCCAACGTTGAGCGGTATCGAGTAGATCGCCGGAATGGACTTGGCGAAGCTTCCAAGTCCAGCCCAGAAGCCCTTCTTGATCTGGCTGGTCGAGGTCAATGCGATCATTATGAAACTCATGGCTATTGAGTCAAACATCCCCCAGATTCCTGAGATTATTATCGTGAAAGGGCAGAATGTCCAGAAGCGCAGAACCCAGATGGAACCACTTGCTTTTCTGGATTTGACGTATGAGTAGAGAAGGTAGGCTAGAGTTATGTCTCCCGCTATTACCGGTTGCTTGAGCAGGAAATAGTAGACGAACCTGTTTCCGAACCCCACCACTGAATACATCAGGTAAACCGTCCCAGTAATGATGGGCCAGAAGGGAAGATAGGCGATCGTGGGAGTGTTGTTGATGGAGAATGAAGAAGCAAAGCTCAGTCCAGGGGCAGGTGGCAGAGAGCTGTACGGATCTCCCCCGTGGATCATCGCGTAACCTAACCTAACCCACAACTCAAAATCCGTAGGATGCCCAGTCCAAAACGAAAATGCTTCACGGATGAGTACCCCGAGAAGCAAGCTCAGAAGAACTTCACGTTGGGCAAATCGGCTGCGAATATTCATTCAGCAGTAGCCATCCGATGAGCCGAAGCTAGCTTCTGAAACACGAACAAAGACTGGTCGCCGAACCTGTTGAATGGGAAATGGTCGGCTAGGATTTCTTCCATCTTCTCAAGCGGCAGTCCAACTTTTCTGAATTTCAGATAGTGGTCGCTGAGGTAGGCCGGAGGAAGGAAAGCCGGTAGGCCAATCAGCGTTTTCAGCTTGAAATGACGCTCAAAATGCTCCGCAAACTCTTTGGGTGGATAGTAGAATGCGGGGATGTCCATTCCGCCCACAGAAACCATTACGGGTTGATTCTTTCTTGGGGTCATCTTGTCGAATTGTAGGACGGCGGCATGCGAGATGGCTTCACTTAGACAGAACGAATTCCTAACTGAGCAAACGAAATATCCGCCATCCACTAGCAGCGAGGAAAGTTCCGTAACGAACTTGTCCAGTTCCGGTTCGCAGTTGAGTGCGCCATTGAACGAGTAAACCACGTTCACATTTCGCTCTCCCAAGAAGTCAGCAACTTGTGATATTTCGGCTGCCCTAACCTTGAATGGTATTATACTTTCAGAGAGTCGTTTCGCTTTTATTTTGAGCTTCAGAATGTCTATCATTTTTTCTGAAATGTCCGTTGCCACTATTCTTGCGGCGTGCTTTGATATTTCAACGGTCTCCGCCCCAGTGCCACAGCCGACCTCAACCAATGTATCGTCTGGATCGACGTGTTTGAGCAATTCAGTGATTGAGCGTTTTCTAATCCATGTGTTTATGAAGTTATGACCGATTGTGAAATCATATTCTTCCGAGGCCGAATCGAATGCTTCAACGACTCCTCGGAAGTAGTCCTTATGCTCTACGGACCATTCTGCGAAGGTTGTTGTTGCCTCTCCTTCACCCTTGACTGCTCCTCTAGTATACGGAGGGGCGTCAGGAGTCATACGTAGACAGATGCCTGGATTCGAGTACCATCCGCGGACGGTCCCTGCGCCGTACTTGGTTGTGAATGCTCGGACAGTCTGGGCTCTCTCTTCGAGGCTGGCTTCTCTTGCTCTCACATTGAACATGAAAGAATGTGTCCTCACCTTCGCCTTTCCGTTCTTGAGAGCGTTCAGGACCCAGTCGCTTCGAGCCGCCCCGCCTATGAGATAGAATGAGCCATCTACGAATGCAAATCGGACTCTCGCTATATGCGGCAGCCGCGTCGTCCGTCCTTCAGTCAGCACCTTGATTGTCTGCTCTGCAAGTATGGATTGATAGATTTGTGAAACCTGAGTTGCCATTTCAACTCATCTCCATCCGAACTGGATCAATTCGAGAGAGCATCAAGACTTGCTCCCAAACCTGGTCCACAGCTTGTGGCGATTCGTTGAATTCAATGTATCAACTAACGCTAGAAATGTTGAAACTGCCTCACTCATTATTGCCGCTGGCAAAGCCAGCACCAATTCGGGAGAACGCGCCAGTGTTCTGATCAAGATGGAGAGACTAAGAAGAGGATTTGTGATGAGCATGGATTCCAGTGTTCTTGGTGGTTGTCCGACGGATTCCCAGATTTGGCGATGACCAAACAATATTCTTCTTCGCTGCTCTATCACGTCAACCATGTGTTGGGGTACATCGATGTGGACCTTAGCAGATTCGCAGAACTTCACTGAGTATCCACCACGCGTTGAAATCGCCGCCATGTATGCCCCATCATTAACGGTTTCTGCTGGTAGCTTCTGAAGCGCTTCAGACCGAATTACGAGAAGTTCATCACAGCAATGATTGTTCGTGTTGTCGCGTGTGAGCTCTTCGAGACATTGATTGTGTGCCGCCCACATCAACCGTAGCACTCCTTGGGTTAGGCCACCCTTCGGGGTGACCAATGGAGAAGCTGAAATCATGCCCGCCGTAACGTCTTTCCCAATACTAGTCAACAGCTTTGAAATCGCTCCTTGCTCCGGCAGCGCGTCTGAATTTACAAGGACGAGAAATGAACCCTCAAAGGAGTCGATAATTCGATTGATAGCCTCAGCCTTGCCGCGCCTCTCCGGTTCCTCAATAATCGTGAAGCGACCATCTCCCTCGGCCAATTCACGAGCGAGCATGAGCGAATTCGGGTCGCAGCCGCTGGCGACAAGAATGATTTTTCTGAGATTGTATCCCTCTGGGATCGGCTCACGCATTATTGCCGCCAGCAGATTGTTAAGGTTAGTCGCTTGGTCCGCGGCGCATATTCCTATTGAGAAGTCATTTCGTGACTCGGTGCTAGACTTTGTTGGCACGGTTAGGAGGGTCGCCATTTTCTTGCTAGCACCACGCCTTGTCGTGTTTCATGGTTATTGGCCCCAGAGGGAATACAGCCATTCGTAAAAGTTGGAGGTGTATACGCATGATATTCGACTGAGCTTAGGTTTGAAGACTCGATTGTTTCGGCCTTCCGACTTCAGTCTTAGGTTGGTCAAGTATGCTCGGAGGTGAAGGTAGCGGCTTAGGAACGTGAATGCAAGTCCCTCTGCCCAGTCCAGAAGGATCTCAAGTCCTGTGTAGCCTCCTTCCCTGTGGGACACTCCATCGATGCCATTTTTCTCGAATTCTGACAGTTTCTCATAGTACGGTGCTGTATAGATTCTCTTGATCCAAGCGTATTGCAGAAGTAGTCTTCTGTAATGGTCCTTTCCGGCGACTGGTTTGGCTTTGAGTACTTCTCGCGCGAAGAGCGGGCTGTACATGTTTCTTGACTCCTCTCCTGCGATTCCGAGTTCATCGTGAACATAGCTCAAGCAGAATTGTGATAGGTATGCTGGCCGAAGGCGGAACAGCTTGGTCAGCCTAACGTAGACGAGCATCATGAGCGCCGAGATCCAAAGTCGTTTTCGCTTTGTGACGATGAAAAGGTCTATGTCGTCCCATTTCTCAGCGCTTCCGTAGGCAACGCTGCCTGTCACGGCGATGGTCTCTATGAAGGGAATCCCTTTAGACAGGATTGCTGCGAAGTTCTTGGCGGAGTTGAGCTTTGCCGAGGACATTCGTTCTCTCTCCACCCGTTCCAACAATGACTGGCCATGGTGTGTAAGCAGGTACCCACCACTGGCTTGGAACGGGATGTTCGCGAATCTTTTCAAAGTCAGCAATTGTTGGAGTTGCGAACCTGAGATATTCATTGCGGGGAGAAAATAGTCTGCGACCTCGTTCGCCGTGAAGGGGAAGTCGAGATATGAGGAGACCTGGTAGACTTTCCTAAGGTCTGAGTGCAGTTTCTCCATATCGACGCGTTCAGGCATCGATAATGTTCTCTGCAACTCCACTAATCCCTCTCATTGGCCAAGTCGGTTGCGGCTACCCTGTTGCTACATAAAAAAGTTACTACAAACGTAGTAGCTACCAATGTTACTGCGGAAATACAAAAGCCGCCCACAGCAGGCATGGACGACTGTGTTAACGGGCAAGAGTATACTCATCTGGTTTGGTGTTACGGGCTTTCGTAGTAAACTCCGCAATGTTCGCAGTGCCAGTCAGCTCCTTTGGGTTCATAGATCATGGGCCGGAAACAGATCGGGCATATTGCGCCGTTTAGAACCCGTAAGGGGCGTAGGTGTGGCGGTGCTCGGCGTTTCAAAATCTGGCCTAATGGAAGTTGGATTGGCGTTGCAGCATACTTGTAGACGAAGAACGCAGCAGCGAGAGACAAGGGGATCGTTATTACTCCGACAATGATCGATCGATTCCAACCGACATCGACGGCAGAATTTGTCGTGACGATTGAGCTGGCGCTCCGTGAATCAATGTGGTTTCCGTCACCTTGCCAAGAAGCCGCCACAGTCCAAGTGCCCGTTTGGGATGGGAGTAGAAGGAACCTGAAGCTTCCATTCGAGTAGGCCTGTAAGGTGCTGATGGATCTTGTGAGGTTAGGTGAGGTTATCGTGATGGTCACGATCGCCTCAGGCACGGCTGGTGAAATCGTCCCAATAAACGTGACAGCAGTGCCCACTGTGGAATTGACGCGTAGCGGGAAGAGTGAGATTGTTGTACCTTCCTTTGCTACGACGATCTCAAGCGAGGAGGCTGCGGGGGCGTGGGTACCGTCGCCGTTCCAAACGACGGATACGTTGTAGGAGTCTGCCGCGGCAGGGATCCAAAGGTACGAGAACGTGCCGTTCTCTGCGGACACTGTTTGGTTGATGGTGGGGAATTGTGATTGGATCAAAATGAAGATGCTCACCCGCGCTGTGATGTTGATGGTTCCGAAGAGTGTGACCGAATCGCCGAAGGCGGGGGTGGGTGCTGTGGCTTGTAATATGAGTCGTGTTCCTAGCTTCTTGGAAGGTTCTGAGTGAACAGTGACTTTGGCTGTGGTTGTAGGAACCGCGAAGCCCAGAACCACGAACGCGGAAATTAGTAGTAGAGCGAGTGACACCGCTCGTGCAGAGGGCACGGCGAACAACATCCAATTTGCTCATGAAAGCGGGACGAGTTTCTTAATGCTTTCCGAGGCTTTTCCAGTGGCGTTTCTACGTAGGCTTGAGGCAGGTGGGACACAACGCCAGAATTTGATACGCTGCGTACATGAAGGCCAACCCCAAAACAACTGCGAACGGGAGTCCTGGGAACATGTCACGGCCCTCGAGCATCTTGAATCCTAAGTAAGCTCCAAGAATGAGGCCGATTCCCGCGGCAACGAACGGGATCAAGCCGAAGCTGATCATTGCGTTGCTCGCCAACATAGAGTAGAAGACCATGTCCCCCATGCCAACGGTCAAGTCGCCGTATGTGAAGACGGCCCCTGTGAATTCCTCTAGGTCGGTTGATTGGGCCATTTTTCCGATGGGGCCTTTGTACACTGCGAATAGGTCGTACGCTGCCAGCGCCAGCAAGAGCGCGATCGCTGTAAGTGTTGGTATGGATACGCCGAGGAATGTTCCGGTCATGCCCCCGATGAGAACTATCGCGACTAGGTGCAATGGTCCTTTGGTTTTGTAGATTGCAAGACCTAGGGCGATGGCTCCGAGCAGGCTTATGAGGAGCCAGAGCCACCCCGTCGGATCCAAGACGGCAGGCAAGTAATCGGCGTATAGGCTTCCATACCAAGTGAAGAGGAAGAACAACAGCGCGAACATGGCGATGTTGATGAGATACCGAACCACGCGTTTCAGTCCGAATCTTATGAGGAGGTACATCAGAGTCCCAGCGGCCGCCATCAATACGACAAAGATCCCTGCGTTCAACGTAATTCCACCAGGCGTTTCTGGGAACACCGTGATCGGTGTAATGGAGGCGTTAGAAGCACGAAGACTGAAAGTCAGCGCGCCAGCCAAAATGACCGCACATATTTCCGGGAGCAATTGCCCCGGCTTTGCTTTGAACTCTTTATCCTTACTCATTCCTTAACTCCACCAATGCTTGCTGACATTTTCCGCATAGACTAGAACCTTTCATGTCCGTGTCTTCCAAAGATTCAGACAAATGCATTACGCACAACTCATCTTGGCAGTGGTTTAGCCCTAGCGTGTGCCCTACCTCATGGACAGCTTCCTTCACCATGCGTTCTGCATACAGACTATGCGTCTCCGAGCCTGTTGCCTTCAGTCTGTGAGTTGAAATCACACCCACGCGTCCGGCCAGTCTAGCTTCACCGAAAACGAAGTTCATCCCTGGGGCATAGATGTCATAATCAGTAATTGCCAATAAGCGACATACTTGGGTCGATTGGATATGTTTCTCAAGCAGTGCTAGAATTCTTGTGGAGTGATATTGAATTCTCCTTGAGTCGAAGGCTTCAGCGATATCCAAGAATGGCGGAAGTGTCTCCACTTCAAACCAGGGATACTTGGACTGTAGGGGATCCATGAGGGCATCTAGAGAATGGTCGGAGCTGTCACCTACTTGCAGTAGGCCCAGTGACTCAGACGTCGTAAGTTTCACCAGGCCGAGGAGTCGTTGTCTTCAACCCAAGCTCATTCGTCGCCCAGTCGGCCAGGAGCTTGCAGTTTGCTTCCTCGCCGTGGATTACGAACACGTGTGTTGTTTTGTCTAGCTCCTTCAGGGTCTCGTGGAGTTGGGTTTTTCCGCCGTGTGAGGAGAAATCGTATTTTTCGACTCTGGCTTTGACTTTCTGTGCTTTGCCGTGCAGTATGAAATGCCCTTCGTCCAGAAGGATTCTGCCTGGCGATCCTGGGACTTGGTAGCTGACCAAGAATATGCCATTGCCTTCATTGAGTGCTATGTTTTCCATGTAGAAGACGGATGCTCCCCCCTTGAGCATTCCCGCTGGCGATACTATCACTCCTGCGGTGCGAGCTGCTCGCCTTCGGCCATGCCAGTTAGTTATTTGCTCGGCCTCCCGCATGGCCCTCTCGAACTGTTCGCCATTCCTCAGCGAGTTCGGATACTCCTCAAGCATTCTGATCGCATCCAACGCCATACCGTCGACGAAGACAGGGTGAGCGAAGTTGTTGTCGGCGAGCATGCAAATGATTTCTTGTGAACGCCCTACACCGAAGGCTGGGACAAGCACAGTGCCTCCACGCTCGACCACCTCATTGCAGGCAAGAACGAAATTGTGCTCCGATGTCGCTCTATCAGGGTGGTCTTCTGCCGCATATGTGCTCTCGATGACTATTGCATCCAGATTCTTGTAGGCCCTATCGGCGCCCGTAACTAGGTGTGTGGGAACGAGGTTGAAGTCGCCCGTATAGAGAGCACGTTTTCCATCAGACTCGACGATTACCTGGGCGCTGCCCGGTATGTGGCCGGCGTTCACCAATGTGACTTTCATGTCGCCGACCTTGAACTCCGAATGGTAATCGGTCGGGACGACGTGGCTGAGCATGCTTTCGAGGTCGATGTATTCGAATGGCAGGTAGTAACCACTCAGTTTGATCATGTCGCGGATGAGGACTTTGGTAAGTGCGAAGGTGGGTTCAACACCGTAGAGGGGCAGCTTTGATGTGTGAACATAGAAGAGTGGAATCAGGCCGCTGTGGTCGAGGTGTGCATGTGTTAGCACAACCGCGTTCAAGTCTCTTGGTGAGATGTGAACGGGAAAACCTACGTCGTGATTTATCATCACGCCATAATCCATGAGGATTTGGGTGCGCTGAGTCTTTGCAGCGATGCCGGACCTACCGACCTCTTGACATGCTCCAAGGAACCGTAATTGCATCAGTAATCAGCTAATCTCTAATCTCTTTGTGTTTTGTTGCTGGGACCTTCCAGCTTCGAAAGAGGGACTGATCTAGGGTCAACCGTACATGCCGCGCAGTGAACGCGCAGTCTGCTGAAGCCGTTTGTCAATTTCCCCCTCAATATCCTTAGCGTCATATTCCAAGTCTCTCACGTCAACCTTAAGCCCATAAGCTTTAGACACGGTTCTGATTGCAGTTGCAGCCGCTTTCGGATCAGCGTGATTCGCCGAGGCGTAGGGCAAAATAGCGACCGCTGGAAAGTTGCGCTTCTCGAATTCGCCAAGCATAACTGCGAGCGGTCCGTATACGAATAGGCCTGCCTCAAGCGTCGAATGTTTGATTTTCTTCTTTTTCACAGAGTAGACGCTGGTTGAGACAACTCTAACCCCATCCCGTCCTGATTGCAGGCTTGCGTCCAGGCCACCGATTAGAACGGCGTCTTTGAACTTGTTATCCATTACCCAATGGGCCACAGTCTTCGCAAATTCAGATTCCTCCGCTCTGTGTGGCGAGAATTCGAGTTTGAGCAAGACGAAATTCTTTGCTTGGTAGACTTCGAATGGTGTTACCAATCCTTCTTCGGAGGTTGCAATGAAAGGGGGTGGGTGAGCTACATCAACGAATCCTATTCTTTTGGCATTTAGGGAGTGTACGAGATATGAGACGGCGATATACCCTGTTTCACCAACGCCGTGAAAGCCTGTGATCAGCGTTGAGTTGCGCAGGTTGGTTGCGCGAACTAGGAAGTTGACGGGCAAATGCAATTTTCCTCAAGCTACTTTGGAGAAGTTCACAGAACTTGTGTCGCGGACGAATGGTTGGCGCAGTATAATAACTTCGCTAGGCCCATTCCAAACGAAACGTAATCTCTTGAACGCCGAAGGTGGATTATTTTAGACCGTGACATTCGTTTTTCCGCGATATAGAGGTCTTGTTCGCCGCAGGTGTCCTTTCCGGGCGCGCTTAGAATAATGCTTATTTAAGCGGCGGTTAGATGCAAAGGGAATTACTTGAGGTAACAAAAAAATGTCCTATCTCACTGGTCAACCTATTCTCATTTTGAAGGAAGGAGCGTCTCGAAACAGAGGCCGAGACGCGCAACATAGTAACATCACCGCTGCAATCATCGTATCTGAAGTCGTCAAAAGTACTTTGGGCCCACGAGGGATGGATAAGATGCTCGTGGACACTTTAGGCGACGTGACAGTTACTAACGATGGTGCCACAGTTCTCGACGAAATTGACGTTCAAAACCCCGCTGCCAAGATGATGGTTGAAGTCGCTAAGACTCAGGATGATGAGGTCGGCGATGGAACCACGACCGCGGTAATACTCGCTGGAGGTTTGCTCAAACGAGCACAGGACCTGTTGGACGACGATGTCCATCCAACAACTATCGTGGCGGGCTACAAGAAAGCAGCAGACAAAGCGGTTCAAGTTCTCGACTCGCTGTCCGAACCGATCAAAGTTGATGATAAGGTCGGCCTCAAAAAGGTCGCCATGACTGCGATGCACAGCAAAGGGCTCGGGGGAGCTCGCGAACACTTCGCCGATATTGCCCTCGAAGCGGTTCAACTGGTTAAGGAGAAGCGCGGAGATTCATGGTATGCGGATATCGACAACATTCAACTGGTCAAGAAAGAGGGCAAGAGCCTTCTCGACACGGAACTGGTGAAGGGCATCATCGTCGACAAAGAAGTCGTACATTCAGGAATGCCGAAGCAAATCAAGAACGCCAAGATCGCACTGCTTGACGCTGCCCTTGAAATCGAGAAGACTGAGATTTCGGCTGAGATTCGAATTAACGACCCAACACAGATGAAGGCCTTCTTGGATGAGGAAACTCATATGATGAAGGATATGGTGGACAAGATCAAAGCCTCTGGAGCCAACGTTGTGCTCTGCCAGAAGGGTATTGACGACACCACACAACACTACCTATCCAAAGAGGGCATTCTAGGCGTTCGGAGAATCAAGAAATCAGACATGGAAAAGTTGGGGAGGGCGACTGGCGGCCGAATAATCACAAACCTCGACGACCTCAAAGCCCCTGACCTTGGAAAGGCCGCGCTAGTTGAGGAACGAAAAATCGGTGACGACAAAATGGTTTTCATTGAAGGCTGCAAAGACCCGAGGGCCGTTAGCATATTGATCAGGGCTGGGCTCGAACGTTTGGTGGATGAAGCTGAAAGGGCGTTGAAGGATGCGATTTCAGTCTTGATCGATGTTGTGCAGAAACCCAAAGTGGTCACTGGTGCTGGCGCAATTGAGGCAGAGCTTTCGAAGAAGCTCAGGGACTACGCTGCTAAGGTTGGCGGCCGCGAACAGCTGGCCATAGAGGCTTTTGCCGATACGCTTGAGATGATTCCCAAAACGCTCGCTGAGAACGCAGGCCTCGACCCAATCGACATAATGGTGGCCCTCCGCTCAGCACACGACACGAAAACCGGTGTCACATTTGGCGTGGACGTGCTGAAGGGTGGGGTCAAGGACATGAAGAAGCAAGGCGTCGTCGAACCAGTTCGAGTCAAGGAGCAGGCAATCAAATCTGCAGCCGAAGCGGCATCGATGATTCTGAGGATTGACGACGTGATCGCTGCAGCGAAATCGGCACCCACACCGCCTCCTAGAGGCGGCGAAATGCCAGAATACTAAACCCCCTTTCCACTCTTCCTTCTTCTATTCCTTTCCGCGTTTGCACACGGTTAAAATAGCGTGTGCTCTCGATAGTCGGATTGCTCCGGGCAACTGTGGGCTCCGGTAGAAGCGTTCTGCTACCGAATATAGCCCGGTCAAGGCGATTAGTCGCCGAGAGTATGCTGGCCTCTCGAGCATGACGGGGAGAGTCAGCGACGCGGGTTCAAAAGCGAGTGCTCAACCGCTGAAAATCCCGCCCGGAGCACCAAACCTCAAACGAATTTTGGGGCCGTGCGCCGATTTCTTGGACCCCATAGGGTGGGGAGGGTTAGTTTTTTGCCCACCAAGCAATAATGGCTCATCCCATGCCTAAGCGTCGATTGATGTAGGCTTCGATGATTTGTCGAAGGGTCCCCAGTGCTATCGCGCCGTTACCCAGCAGCACGTCGTGGAATTCTCGAATGTCAAAGTGGTTGCCTAGCCGTTGTTTTGCTTCTTCGCGTAGGCGGAGGATTTCAAGTTGCCCTGTCTTGTATGCGACCGCTTGACCGGGCCATGTGATGTACCGGTCTACTTCGTTCACGATATTGTTCTCCGCGAGGGCTGTGTTCTGAATCATGAAGTCGATTGCCTGTCGCCGGGTCCATTTGTTCGCATGCATGCCCGTGTCGACTACGAGTCGGCATGCTCGCCATGCGTCATAGGATAAAACACCGATTCGGTCCAGTTCGCTGGAGTAGAGACCCATCTCATCCGCTAGCCTCTCAGTGTACAATCCCCAACCCTCAATGAAAGCGGTGACGCCACTGTACTTTCGGAACGCTGGGAGGTTTTCCAGTTCCTGTGCGATGGCGAGTTGTAAGTGATGGCCGGGAATTGATTCATGGTATGCAAGCACTTCCGCCTCATAGAGAGGTCTGGTTTCGGGCGCAGACGTGTTAATGTAGTACCGCCCTGGCCGAGAACCGTCGGCAGCCGGTTGACGATAATAGGCTATTGTGGAATGCTTCTCCTCATGTTCCTCCATCCTTACGACTTCGCAGTCTGCCTTCGGAAGCCGTCCAAACCAATTCGGGATTGCAGCCTTCGCCCGCGCCAGCGCAGCCTCTGCCTTCGCGGCAACTTCAGCCCGCGTCTTGAAGTACAGTGATTGGTCCGTTCGGAGGCGCTGCAAGATCTGTTTCCGGTCTCGGATTCCGAATACTTTCTCTCCGAGCGCTTCCATCTCATGGTTGATTCGGGCAACTTCGCGGAGGCCTGTGTCGTGGACCTCATCCGGGGAGAGGTTGAGTGATGTGTGGACGCGGATAAGTTGACGGTAACTTTCAACGCCACCCGGAACGTAGACAATCCCTGGAAGTTGTTGCGGGCGGGATCGTGGTAGGATCTCAGATTCGAGGAATGCGAGGTACCGCAGGAACGCCGGACGTACAAATTCGCGGGCAGCACTCGTGAGGGCATCCCTAAACTCAAGTCGTTCCGTTTCCGTCCAATCATCGTGAGGGACGGTGAGTGGACGCAAGAGGGCCCACTCCTGCTCCGATTTATCTTTCAACTCCCGAATTTCGTCAATGACTTTCTCGACACATACCTGGATGGCTACCTTGTTGGCGGCTTGGCCGCGGCGGAGATTTGCGATGTGGTGATCAAGATATTGGCCCATCCTCTGCCAGCGTTTCACCATCGCGCGACTTTCAACGGGGATGCGCACGGGTTGGTATGACTCCAAGTTCAAGAACTCAACCTGCGGACCGCTAAGCGGGTCCACGGTCCATTCCTCAAGGTGGCACCGCATATCATCAAGCAGTGCTTCAACGTCAACGAGAAGCGCAGCCAGCGTCAGCTGGTCTTTGGCGGAAAGACTCTTTTCAGGAATCTCATGGGCCCGCTGGAAGATGGATGCGTATTGTCCCTCCTTCTGTGTGAGCGCTTGCGGAGTGATCTGTGGTAGCTGGTCGTCATATCGTCTATCCCCCAGTGCCGTTGCGTAAAGCGGTTCATTGATCATACGAATTTGCCAGTACTCGGCGGCAAGAGTTGCCAATTGCTTCGAAGCTGCGGTCTCAGGCAACGCGTTTCAGTTCCCCCACGGCTCGAACAACTTGTCACAGGCTGAGGGTTCAAAGATATCATATATCCGAATAAAACCTGTGAGTTTCTCTGGTGTTACCGAACGACTTCAAGCCAAAGAAAGACGATTTCCGCGGCTGGATCGTCGCGAAAACCGCTTGGAGCACTCAGCTATCCAACCTCGAAGTCACAGTCAGGGTTGGGGGTTCTTCGTGATTTTGTGGCTGGAGCCAGCAAGGCTTTCAGGAAGGCTTGGGGCGCATGTCTAACAGGGTAGTCTCAACTGAGCAAGTGCGGTTAATGTGATGCAATTGTGAACGGTTTCAATCAGAATCCCAAACGCAATTGCCGAGCTCTGTAAATAGATTTCATTTGGTGGAATTTTCATCCAACGCCTTAATAATCCATTCAACTCACGAACAAGCCACATCAAAGTGAATGTTGAACGGTGAACTGGTTTGGATGTTCCTAGGTTTACCGATCTCGAATTGTTCCTTATGTCAGGTTGGATATCCTACATACTAGTCCGAACTCTTGCCGACTCCGTCAAACTCCGGTTATACTTAGACTTCAAGGACTGGAAGATCAAGGTCGGAAGGCCGTTGCAGTCTCAGCCCAAGTCCGTGTTTGGCAAGGCCTCCCAGGCGATTGGCGGACAGAAGGATGTCCCGAACACGCATATTCATCACTTTGTGTTTGGGATGGGCCTCATGCCGTTCACTTTTATTGCCCTTTACTGGCGCTTCTGGTTTGGCCCAATACTGGCTGGCGTGGTCATGGCGCTAGTATTTTCCGAAATCAAAGAACTCGTTCTGATGAACTGGGGCCAATAGATCGTCCACACAATCCCAAGTCCTGGATATTTCAGGAGCAAATAATCCGGCGAATGCATCACGGCGGAGGCGGGCTGAACTCATCGACTAATGTGGTGAAACAGGGCGATGAGTAGAACACTGAGAAGCTTTTTGAGTTAAGAATAGGACCTGATAGCGCTTGGGGCCCGTAGCTCAGCTAGGTTAGAGCGACAGAAAACCAAAGGTCGAAGCTCATAAGAAGAACGGAGAAACCTGCTGGTCGAGGGTTCGAATCCCTCCGGGCCCACCATCAAAACCAATGCCTCTTCTCGTTCCTGCATGATGTGTTAGCGGGACAAGTGATATCGTGCGTATGGGTTCAGCTTGGCTTTAGATCCCAAGGGCTAATCCGTCTCTCCTAGGATCCGCGCCTCCTTCTAGTGTGTTATCAGGATTGATAATGGCTGCGTGGACACCGCCAAAGTACATGCCTCTGTCCTGCGAAATTGTCGGCCGCTTCACTTTGACATCATACCCCATCCCGCAAAGGCTCGCAGCAGAGTCCTTTCCTACACCGTTTTCCAACTGGACCTGGTTTTGCTGGATGTGCATTCTCGGTGCCGAAACGGCTTTTTTGATGGACATTCCAAATTCGAGAACGTTGAGGATGGCCTGGAGTGTCGATGAAACGATTCTCGTCCCGCCCGCTGACCCGGCTGTCAAGAATGGTGTTCCGTTTTTCAGGATGATTGAGGGGCTCATGCTGCTCATGGGTATCTTCCATGGCGCGACGGAATTCGGCTGATTCGGGTTGGGGTCGAAGTCATGCATTGTATCATTCAGAATGATTCCAGTATCCGGGACGACAATGCCGGAGCCGAAGTAGCATTCTATACTCTCTGTCACGGATGCAATGTTGTGTTCCGAGTCGACTGCCACGAGGTGACTCGTACTAGAGGTGGGCATTGAGGAGAGGTCTGCAGGTCTGAGTGGCAGCGACGCCGCTCCTGGTTTGATTGTGGAAGAGAGTGCCTTCGCGACCTCTTTCGAAATCAATCGGTCTAGAGATGTTCGAGAGAAATCAGGATCGCATATGTGTGCTCGGCAGTTGAGGTAGCCTCGGCTCAGTGTCTCGGCTATGGTGTGCAGGGCTTGTCCTGAATTGTGGCCACAGCTTTGCAGTGGGTAATTCTCCAGCATGTTCAAGGTCTCTAGAATTATGGAACCCCCAGAGCTAGGAGGTGGTGCCGATATTATTTCGAAGTCTTTGTAGGTTCCGTGAACGGGGTCCCGTACGGTTGGATTGAAGCTCTCTAAATCCTCGCTAGACAATAGACCCCCATTGGACTCCATGTCCTCAATGATTCGTTTGGCGATTCGGCCACTGTAGAACTCGCTAGGGCCCTCTTGGGCTATGGCTGAGTAGCTCTTGGCCAATTCCTTGAGTGTGATCTTGTCTCCTTCACGGTACGGTTTGCCCTTCTTCAGGTAGATTGCATTGGACATCTTGAACCGTTTCAGTTTGGGCGCGCTCTGTTTCCACGCAAAGGCCAAGGCCTTGGTTACTTGCACTCCCTTGCGAGCGTAGGATACGGCTGGGGTGATTACCTCTCTTAGGCTCATTCTGCCATACTTCTCTAGCATCAACGAGTGTCCTGCAATGGCCCCTGGAACCGCGACGGCCTTGTATCCGGCAGAATTCTCATCGCGGACAACTTTACCTGTGCGAGTTACTCGGAACATGGCTTCCCTTGCAGAGTGAGGTGCTCGCTCCCGATAGTCCACGAACAACGCCTTGTCTTCTCTGGCTAACCAGATTAGCGCGAACCCACCGCCACCAATGCCGGAGAAGGCCGGTGCTGCTACGCCGAGTCCCAACGCAGTAGCAACGGCCGCATCTACAGCGTTACCGCCTTTCTTGAGAATGCTCACTCCAAGTTTCGTTGCCAACGGGTGGGCCGAGACTACTATGCCCGATTTGAATTGGGGCAAATCGCACCTTTTGGGACTGTTCCGTTGGTATTATTAGAAGTTGACGCGCTCACGTGCTTCGCTGATGCTGTGCCGTGATCGTTCTCTCCGACCTCCCAGTGATTGATGCCCACTGCCACTCTTACCTTGAATCGCCGAGAGTACTGAGCGCAAATGATTTTGCTCGGTACGCGAGCATTTTGTCTGTTCAACCTGATTTCCTTGCTGGGGAATTTGCCCCAAGCAAAGACCAGCTTGACCTGTCTCGCGCTAGGCTTGCGAGGATGTATCGAGAACAGCCCTTCTTCAATCACATGATCCGACTGCTCTCACGTTTCTTCCAATGCGAACCTGAACTTGAAGCGGTCGCGGCCGCGAGAAGCACGAGAGCCGCGAATTTCGAGGAGTATGTCAAGGGACTGTTCCTCGATGCGCGAATTCGTGGGTTGGTATTGGACGGTGGCTACCCACCTTTGAAGGAGGAAGACCTAAGACGATTTCCGGCCAAAGTGGTCAGGGTTTTTCGACTTGAAACCTTCATCAAAGACCTCCTCGCCCGACACGATTCCTTCAACGAATTCCATTCCGAATATGAACGGGGCATAAGGGACGCAATCAAGAAGCAGGGTTACGTTGGCCTGAAGTCCATCATCGCGTACCGAACAGGGCTCAAGATTCGACGGGTCGAACTGAAGGATGCGAAAAAAGACTTCCTTGCCGCAAAGAAGGGCCGCGCAGAGCTAGCATGGTACGGCCCAAAGGTGAAGAAGCTCCGCGATTTCCTAGTCGTCAGAGCACTGGAGCTGTCGATCGATCTGAATGTCCCAATGCAAATCCACACAGGGGTGGGCGATTATGAGATTGTGCTCGATGAATGCGACCCGAGCCTGATGTACGAGCTTCTGAAGGATGAGAAGCTTCGCCATGCTACGGTTGTGCTTGTTCATTCAGGTTTCCCGAATAATCAAAACGCATCATTCATGGCCTCAGCCCTACCAAACGTCTTCCTAGACTTCTCTCTGACAATTCCATTTCTGAACCCTGCGAGCCACGAGCGTTTACTGGAAATCCTCCAGATCGCACCGTCCTCTAAGATCATGTATGGTTCAGACGGGTTCAACATACCCGAACTGTTCTGGTTGAGCGTGAAGATTGGGAAACGGATTCTGGAACAATGCTTCACGAGGTTGATTCAGGAAGGAATCTTCGATGAGAATGAGAGTAACCAAAAAGCCAAGCAGATTCTTTTCACGAATGCAAACGAACTGTACCACGTTGGACTTATGTGAAGCCCCAGATTTGTTCAGTAATTTAGTCTCAGTTCTTTTATACGCGAGCGAAACTCACTAAACATCCGGGATTTTCTTGTCACGCGACTCGGTCATCAAAGCCATACACGACAAACAGATTCGCTTACTAAGCGTTGAGTACGTGGATTTCGGAGGTATCTCCAGATCCAAAGCGAGAACCGTCGGAGACCTAGACGCGTTCCTTGAAAGTGGGGTCGGTTTCGCGAAAGGCAATTTTGGAATAACCGCGTTCGATACCATAGCGGCCGAACCAGGGTACACGGTTGCGTCCGGGGAAGCGAACCTTGTTCCAGACTTGGAAACGTTCGCCGTCCCACCATATGCAAACAAAGTTGCCCGATTCATGGGGGAACTGAAGAACTTCGATGGTTCGAGCTGGGAACTATGCCCACGCCACACCTACCGCAACTACTTGGAGCGAGTGGAAGGCTTAGGCTACAAGTACTTCGGCGGACCCGAAATGGAATTCAATGTAGTCAAACGAGATGGAACTTCTGTCCAACCATGGATTACGGCGGGAATGCAGTCGCAGCATGGGCTTGAGGTTGGAGCCGAGTTTCTGTCTGAGGTGGTTGAGAACGTTGAAGCAATGAATGTCAAGATCACAAAAGCACACGCCGAGGGTGGAGGAACCTATGGAGGCCACTTCGAAATTGACATCCACCACCAACCAGGAGTCAAATGCGCAGACGACGTTGTCACCTTCAGAGATGCGGCGAAGGCCATTGCCCAACAAAAAGGCCTGGTCGCGACATTCCTCGCCAAAATCGGAGAACCATTCACAGGTAGTGGAATGCACCTCAACAGCAGCCTCAGCGACCCGAAGACTGGCCGGAACCTGTTTGCCGACCAAAACGACAAACGAGGCCTGGGCCTCAGCCAAACATGTTACTACTTCATCGGAGGAGTTCTGGAACACACCCGCGGGCTCTGCGCAGCTGTCGCAGCGAATGTGAACTCATACAAACGCCTAATTCACCCCGGCCACTGGGCCGCGGACGGCGTATTCTACGCAGTGGGACACAGAGGGGCTGCAGTCAGGGTTCCTCGCATCGCTGGCAAATCTGAGACAGCACATGTCGAATTCCGTGTTCCCGACCCAGCCTGCAACCCATACATCGCATTCACCTGCCTACTCGCCGCAGGCATGGATGGCATCAAACGCAAGCTTGATCCAGGCGACCCAATAACCGACGATGTTAGCCGCTTGAGCAAGGCTGAACGTCAAAAGCGCGGAATTAAACCAATTCCGAAGAGCCTCTACGAGGCAGTCGAAGAATTCCGAAGGGACGAAGTATTCAAAGACGCTCTTGGCAAGGCGTTCTTTGACGAGTACGCTGAGATGAAACTCGCAGAGTGGGATGAGTACAGCGCTCGAGTCACTCCGTGGGAGACCGAACGGATGATCGACTTCCACTAGGCCTGGTCAAATGCAGGCAGGCCTCTGAAGAAAATGCGGTTGCGTTTGAGTTTCTCGTCTTTCAGCCCACTGTCAGGAGGTAACTTCTAACTTTCTTGTCGTCCAGTTCGACCACGACCCCTCGTAGCATGCCTTCCGTATATTCACTCCCAGGGTTCAGGCAGAGGGTTTGGCCGATCTTTATGAAACCTCTCGATTCGTGTATGTGGCCATGAAGCCCAAGGAGGGGTTGATATTTTTCGATCGCGTTACGCACCGCTGTGCTTCCCGCCGATATCATCATGATTTCTGAGCCCGCGTAAACTGGCTTCAGGTTCTCGTCCAGCTTCGGACAGGTATCCAGCCCTGTGTCATAGGGTGGGACGTGAAGGTTGAAGATGCAATTGCTCATGTCCTGAACCTTACTTGTCATTGCATCGAGCTTTGCAGCCAGATCCTCCTCTGAGCATTCTCGCGGTGTCTTCCAGGGGGTCGGGTTGCTCCAACCGCTGCTCACCATCTCGTACCCCCCCTCAAGGGTTAGGAGTTCGCCTTCGGGGTCGACGACATAGTTTGAGCTTTTTAGGACATCTTCAATTTCTGGTCGGTCGTCGTTTCCACCAGTCATAAAGACTTTGATGCCCTTCCCTTTCAACCGCTCTTCCGCCATACCCATCCAGCGTCGCAGGGTTTCAATCATGACATCGGTGAAGACGGCGTCGACCTTCGTCGGGTCAGCCCTCATCTCTGACATTTCGTCCTCTGTTGTTCGGTATGGGTAGTATCCTGTGAATCGAATCTTCTTTTCGAGGTCTTCGACCTCTTTGTCGGATTTGAGAGTGTATTTACTGCTGAGAAACTCGGAAGTGTATGTTCCCTCAGCGGTTTTGACGATTGGAACAATCATCTTCCCTGTAACATCGCCGCCGAGGATCAGGGTATTGACTTTGTACGGTTGCGGTGTGTTCAGAAACTTCAGGAAGCATTTCTCTGAACCATGAACGTCCGTTGCGAAGAAGAGACGTATCTTCGTGGCCACTCTGCACGCGCCCTGGTAGGTGTCTTAGTGATTGAATATTAGTATTAAGAGTGGCCTCAGTACAAGTATTTACCCTACGTTCTATTGCGGAGCTCGTATCGTCAGTTTCTTATACGCTCAACCTTACCTATTACGGATGAAAAACCTTGGAATCAAAGTACTTCGTTAGAAAAGCTAGTGGCCTAGTCAGAGAATTCGGCGCAACGGATTTGATTCTCATTGCTTCAGCGATGGTTTTCGGACTTGTGTTCACAACAACTCAATTTCCCTGGTTCTACGGTTTCAACCCGGGAGCCAACCTTGCACTCTCACTAACCATTGCAGGGATCCCATTCGTCTTCCTAATGCTCGTCTACTGGGTGATCGGAGTCATCATGCCTAGATCTGGATCTGATTACGTCTGGGTCAGCCGTGTCTTTCACCCCTCTATCGGTTTCGCTTGGTCCTTCCTGTACATGTTCGCTGTCTTCATCACAGCGTACGTCGGAGGCTTGAGTGCTTTCTCGTACGCGTTGTCGATAGCAGTCACCATGTGGGGCCTCCTGTTCCAGAACCCAGGATTGGTTACTATGGGGAACTTCCTCAGTTCACCCATAGGAGCATTCTACATCGCCGTAGGATTCACGTTGCTCTTCGCTGTATTCGCCATCTTCGGCGTTCGACTGATCAAAGGCCTACTCTACATATCTTGGGGAGCTGCCATTTTGGGCATCGTGCTGATGTGGTGGCTTCTAGGAACAACGAACCCAGCAATGTTCGCCGCCAAATGGAACGCAGTAATGACCAATTATCCGACCTACCAAGCCCTGCAACAGGCTGCGACACAAAACGGTTGGACACCCCCTGTGGGTGGCTTGGTCGCGGTAATGGGTGCACTCCCTCTAGCGTCCCTGTTCCTCTTTGGAGGAAACTTCGGAGGAAACGTGATTGCAGGCGAGATCAAAGACGTACGAAAAACAGTGCCCTTAGCTCTCTTCCTGTCACTAATTCTGGGAATTGTCTACTGGAGCGTTTCCGGGTTCTTGACACTGAACGCCGTTGGGGAGAATTGGTTCTACTCAATTGCGTACTTGTGGGACAATAACCCCGCCGCCTATGGCGCCTTGCTTCCTTTCCCACCATCACAACCACTACTGCTTTCAGTAATTGCATACCCAAGCGCAGCATTGCTTGCGCTGATCTTCCTTACCTACTTCTTCGGGTCAGTGCAAATACTGTTCGTGTACTTCTGGGTCCCCAGCAGATACTTCTTCGCATGGTCGTTTGACAGGATCATCCCTACGAGATTCGCTGATGTAAGCAAGCGTTTCCACACACCGCATATAGCAGTGGGGGCTATGACAGTACTCTCAGTGATTTTACTTGGGCTCTACGCGTTCACGAGCTGGCCCACAGCTTTCACTATCGGAACATTTCTGTGGGGAGTAGCCTACATAGTGCCAGCGCTAGCGACCATCGTCTTTCCATTTACAAAGAAGGACCTGTTTGAACAAGCACCTGAATTCATGCGCAAGAAGATCGGAAGCGTTCCCATCATAAGCATACTCGGCGTACTCGCCTCGGCTTCGTTCGCGTACATGGGCTACATTGCCTACACGAACCCACTGATCACTTCGCCAACACTATCCGGCATAGGCATAGCAGTAGGTATCCTCATCGCCTGCTTCATAGTCTACTTTGCGTCATTAGCTTACCATAAGAAGCGCGGCCTCGACATCGAAATGGCCTTCAAAGAACTACCGCCAGTCTAGAGCACAGACCACGAAACCAGTTTCCTTCCCACCTTCTCTCTTTTTCTCTTCTTCTCATATCCACTTAGAATCCAACCTGCAAACGACGAACCACATTCTGTCTGGCAAGGTTAAGACGTTTCGCAAAATCAATTCCTCAGTGTATCCGGAGGCGACCGTGAAAAGGCTAAATGCCCTCCAACCACATTTTCCGCGACATGGCACCCATAAGCCGAGATTTCATTGGGTACGGAATGAACGTTCCCAAAATTAAATGGCCGAACAACGCGCGCCTCGCGCTCACCTTTGCAATAAACTACGAAGCTGGGTCCGAGCGAGCAGTCGGCTTCGGGGACCAAGGGGCCGAGACATTCGGAGAGTTCCCAGCTTATGGGGCTCCTCCGAAAAGGGACCTTGCCATTGAATCCATCTTCGAATACGAGACCCGTGTAGCCATCTGGAGAATACTCAGAACATTCGAAAAATACAAAATCAAAACGACCTTCTTCGCCGCCGCGAAGACATTGGAGACTAATCCTGAGGCGGCCAAAGAAATTGTACGTAGGGGGCATGAGATTTGCAGTCATGGCTACCGGTGGATAGAGCACTTCACCTTGACGCGGGACGAGGAACGAGAAGTGATACGCAAAGCCGTAGCGTCCATTGAGAAAACAACAGGCCAACGACCCGTGGGATGGTACTGTAGAGAGCCCAGCGAAAACACCATTGAGCTCCTAGTTGAGGAAGGGGGGTTTCTCTACGATTCTGATGTTTACAATGACGATCTCCCACACTACGTGAAGGTAGGCGGAAAGAACTTCCTGCTAATCCCGTACACGCCGGACATCAATGACTTCCACTATTTCTCGAACAGGTTCAGCAATTCGGAGGAGTTCTACCAGTACCTCAAAGATTCGTTCGACTTGATGTACGAAGAAGGCCGCACGCAACCGAAAATGATGAACGTCGGCCTTCATGTCAGAATCTCCGGTCGTCCAGGGAGAACGGTTGCGGTGGAAAGATTCCTCAAGTATGTCAAAGCCAAACCAAAGGTATGGGTGGCCCGCAGAATCGACATTGCGAAATGGTGGCAGGACCATTACGAGCCCAAACAATGATGCTGTGAATCAGACGTGCAATTCCTGCTTGTGGGTCTGATGGTGCGCACACACACGAAAAACCGCCCGAATTGACGGTTCAAATTCGGATGCTGGCACCACACACAGAACCCAAACCCAGGCTTCTTGAGAGTTGAGAAGTACGGCTTAGCCGGCATGGAGAAAGGCATATTAATGTTTCGTGACTGAAACAGTGATGTACCGCCAATGTTCATGATCCATTTGCCTCAACGGCATGGAGGCAATGTCGTTCGTCCATCCGAACGTGTTCGGGATTCAACTTTCCCATTGATAGCTGGCACGGTTAGGTGGGAAGCTTGATGTCCGCGATTGTCAGTCTGAAGGAGGATCACCGAGCCATCCGCCATGTGCTTGACATATTGCATGTGATTACGGAAAGAATGGAGCTGGGCGATCCAGTGTCACCATCAGTCCTGCAAAGCATCTTGGACTTCATGGTCAACTTCAAAGAGATTACACATCGAGGAAGAGAAGACATAGTCTTCCTACCTCTTCTGAGCAGGCGTGAGGTCCAGAGGCCCAGCGCCGTTGACCTCGTGATGGCTGAGCACGAGAAAGAGCGGAGGCTCATCCAGGAATTTCAGCAAGCCGTGAACAGATACGATGTCGACGATGCGTCCAGTAGGTTAAAGGTTGTTCAGGTTGCACGCAAGCTGAGAACTCTGCTTGATGCTCACGTGAGCAAAGAGGAAGACATCCTCCTTCCATGGGCTGAACGATTACTCACCCCACAAGTTGACATGGAGTTGATACAGAAAATCGAAAAGATTGGCCCCAGCTTTGTTAGGGAAACATCCGCTTACGTTGATGATATCGCACGTAGAGCTTGGAACTCCTACCGACTTCTACACGTCCAAGCTTAACTTCGACCGAGCGCATCTCTAATCCGACGGCTATGATGAGTGGCAAGCGGTCTTCTAGCTTAAGGTAAACCGCCGAGCCTAGAGACTGTTTCTTGACTTTCGCGGATTGATTTCGGTGAGGTCCTTCGCGGGATTGGGCCGGGACGTTCGGATCGAACCAGCGGGTTCTCCGCGGCAAAGGCCTCACGTTTTCAAAACGCGTCGGCGTAACATAATTATCGCAACAATCAACACAATCAGGGTTGTCAGCAGGATTTCCGGGGCGTATCTTTCTAGGGCGTTGGGGTTTGTCTGGGTGGTCGTTGCTGTTGGCGGTGATGATTCGTATGAGATTCGGTAGACTGTTCCGGTGCCATAGTCGGCGACGAGTAGGCCTCCCATGTGGTCTTCGATCACATCAATGGGATGGTTGAACCCGGTCGCGAACACTAC
This sequence comes from Bathyarchaeia archaeon, assembly GCA_049513715.1. Lineage (GTDB taxonomy): Archaea > Thermoproteota > Bathyarchaeia > 40CM-2-53-6 > 40CM-2-53-6 > FEN-987. Next base: position 243,447 of record JBEKVV010000002.1, read on the forward strand.
TTCCTGCCCTTCGAATCCATCAGCTCCCTTGTCCAATGGGACTCTGACTATTCGCTGCCCAATGCTTGGGTCCCCGCCATTTGCCCCCCACTGGGCGATGAACGCATTCCCAACATACTCCGCAGGAAACTGCGTTCCATAATAGAAGGCGAAACCATCGGAGGATGAATGGGTCTGAAGAAGGGCGACAGGACCCATGGTTCCACTTCCAGCAGGAGGGGTACCGAAATAGTTCGGAAACCCGTAATCCCCACCCTTCACAATGTAATCTAGTTCGTCGGGTGCAGAAGGGTCGTCCGGCCCGTTATCTGTGGCGAATAGGTTTCCTTCGCTATCGAAGGCTAATCCGTAGGGGTTTCGAAGGCCCTTTGCGAACACTTCAAACTCGCTTCCATCCGGTTTGAATCTCACTATTGTCGCGCTTCTTGGATCACTGCCGTTCGTTCTGTCGCCCGTCGAGCCAATGCCCATGTAAAGGTATCCGTCTTTTCCGTAGATTATTTCGTCGTTTTGATGTCTCCCCGTTGGTAATCCGCTTAGGATGACCTGAGTTGAGTTAGAGGCTCCATTCTGGATTGACAGTCGCGCTACGTTCCCAGTATAGGAAATGAACAAAGAGTCGCCAACAATCACGAGGCCCAAGAGGTCTCCAGGCACCTTTCCGACAAGTAGCGATCCGCTAGGAAAGCCGTCAGACCCGATTGCGAGTTGGATGATTTCCCCGCCTTGTTGAGAAATGTAGAGGTTACCGTCAGGCCCCCACGTCATAGAGGTCGGGTTTGTGAGTCCGGGGTAGAAAACGTCAATCCTGAAGCCCGGAGGAACAACCAATCCTATTTGAGCGTGAATGGTTGGCGTCGAGGAGAAGGCTATGCTTAGCAATAGAAACGCCACGGCGCCATACTTGAGTATCCTCATGCAATCCTCCCCGTCCAACTCTCCTATGGCTTTGCCTTTAGATTTGCGGAGGCAAAGAGCGGGCAAGTTGAGTTGATCACGCTGGGCTGCGGGCGATTATGTCTTAAACCCGGTTGCTTGTTCTGCGGGGTTTGCGAAGGAGCTGGAACGTGAAAGAGGCCGCTGCAATTGCCATGAGCAAGACAGCAACTAGGACCAAGAAAGGCACGAGTTGTGCGCAGGCAGCAGGAGGTTCTGTGGGCGCGTATGTGCTGCAACCACCGTAGGGAGAGTTGAGCTTGACCGATGAAAACGAGGTGGCTACGCTTACACCAACTGCAATTGAGAGGGTGATCACTGCCAAGGTCCAAAACAGTAGGCGCAAGTGCGGCACAGAATCAGAATGGACAAAACGTGCAGATACGCATTGCGATTCCTCTTCAATGTGTCGTATCCAACTCTCCACTTGTAAGCACAAGTGCGGTGTCTGGCCGTCTGAGTTTTCTAAGATTGGATGGGGAAACTATTTGTTTAATATCCCTTCAGCGGTCAGTTGGATAAGTCTAATTTGCAGGAAGTCTATCGGCGAGGAGAGAATTGGTAATGTCGAGCAAGAAAGCAGACTTAGCTGGACCGGGCATCGGAAGCTACGAAGAACTGGAAAAGATACTGCCGCAAGACTACATGTCCCTTCTGAATCCGAAGGAAACACAGAAGGCTCTTTTCGCTGCGAAGAACTACATCGAGGAGAATCTGTGCAAAGAACTCAATCTCATGATGGTTCAGGTCCCGCTGATTGTGGATGTCGAGAGCGGCGTCAACGACCTCCTAGATAGAGACGGGTCGAGAACTCCGGTTCAATTTCACATCTCGAACGATCACAACAAGCACCCGATTGAGGCACAAGTTGTTCAGGCTGCAACGAAATGGAAACGGGTGGCACTGAAGCAGTTCGGCATGAAGGTTGGCGAGGGCCTCTGCACGGATATGCGTGCCGTTCGGAAGGACTACTTCCTTGACCACGACCACAGCGCATACGTCGACCAGTGGGACTGGGAGAAGGTGGTCAGCGCAGACCAACGCAACTTAGACAACTTGAAGGGCACTGTTAGGAGAATCTGGAAGGTCCTTACGGGGGCAGAGAAACATGTTCAGAAGCTGTACCCACAACTGAAGACCTCCAAGTTCCCGAGTCTGCCTGAGGAGCTCAGGTTCCTACACGCCGAAGACATCCTCGACATGTACCCAGACCTCCCGAGAAAGCAACGCGAAACAGCCGTTCTGCAGAAGTATCCAGCAATTTTCATCATCGGCGTGGGTTGGACTTTGAAAGATGGATATCCGCATGAACTTCGGGCGGCTGATTACGATGACTGGGTCACCGAAACCAAATCTGAGGACGGGCGACCCATGCATGGCCTCAACGGTGACATCTTAGTCTGGAATCCTGTCACAAAACGTCGGCACGAACTGACCTCGATGGGTATACGAGTGAATGCGGACACACTCAAGAAGCAACTGGAAATCACGGGCCAACTTGATTTCCTGAAACTCCCATACCACCAAGGCATTGTCAACAACACGCTTCCACTCAGCATTGGGGGCGGAATCGGTCAATCACGAACCTTTATGGCGCTTCTGAAGAAGGCACACTTGGGCGAAGTCAGCGTAACCGTTTGGCCAAAGATTCTCAAAGACCTGTGTAACAAGAAGAACATTCACGTCCTCGAATAGGCTGAGCTGTTCTGCATGAGAACAAGGGACGTAATCCTCGCCGCTATCATTGGAGTCGCAATTACAGTTATCACTGGACTGATTGACCACACCCCACCCAACTTGGTCGGCGCAAGCCACTACGGATATCCCTTTCACTGGCTGTCGAGATTGATCATTGCGCCACAGTACTTCCCGTGGGCCGTCAACACAGGAAACCTTGTCATAGACATAGTCCTCTGGTCCATCCTTGCGGGAATCGTGCTCATCCTTCTGAAAAGAAAGCGCTGAGCCCTCTACAAGGCTAGAAGCTACATCCCGAAAGCGTGGAATCGTTTACTCGTCTCCGCCATCTCGGTAAGTCGCTTATCAACGAGGTCGAACACTGAGTCCTTTTCAAACGTTCCGTCTGGCAGTCTTTTCCCTGCGGGTTTTCCTGTCAGGACCTCTATTCCTTCGTCGATGGTTTTTACGGGGTAGATGTGAAATTTCCCTGCATTTACAGCCTCGACAACCTCTTTCTTGAGCATGAGATTCCGGACGTTGCTCTCCGGAATCATCGCGCCATGCTTCCCGTTTAGGCCTCTGGATTTGCAAACTTCGAAATATCCTTCCAGTTTTTCGTTGACCCCACCGATCGGTTGGACCTCACCCTTCTGGTTGACCGAGCCGGTGATAGCGAAGGTTTGCTTGATTGGAACCCCTGAAAGCTCGGAAAGTATTGCATACAGTTCGGTGCTGGAGGCGCTGTCTCCTTCTACGCCCTCGTAATTTTGCTCGAAAACGATTCGAGCGGACAAAGTAAGGGGCTTATCGCGGGCGAACTTCGAGGCCAGATATCCTGCAATTATCATCACGCCCTTCCCATGGATGGGCCCACTCATGTTCACTTCCCGTTGAACATCAATCAGCCCTTCCTTTCCCAGCCCAACAGCTACGGTAATTCTAGAAGGAGCACCAAAGGAAAAGTCACCTAAACTCAGGACCGAGAGACCGTTGATTTGGCCTACTGCTTCGCCGTCTGTTGAGATGAAGATTATTCCGCGGTCAATGTACTCGCGCAATTTCTCCTGAATCAAGTTCGAACGGTAGATCTTGGCTTCAATTGCTTTCTCAACATGAGCTCCAGTAATGTACTTTGAGTTATCTTGAAGGGCATAGAAGTTGGCTTCACGTGCAACATCGGCGACTATCCCAAATTGGGTTGACAACTTGTCCTGGTCGTCGGCTAATCTGCAACTGTGTTCAAGCAGCCTAGAGATTGCGGTGGCGTCGGAGTGTTTGAGGTTCTCGTTCAAAGCCAACGTCGTGAAGAAGCCGGCGTAGTTTCGCAGGTTCGCATCAGTCCTATCCATTGTAGAGTCCCAATCGGCCTTTACCTTGAAAAGTTCCCTGAACTCAGGGTCGTACGCGAACAGCACCTGGTACGTGCGCGAATCTCCTATTAGGACAACTTTCATATCCAAAGGAATTGGCTTGGGCGTGAGGCTCCTAATGCTCGCATATCCGACCCTCTGCGGCAAATCCTCAACAAGAATCTCCTGAGATTTCAGGGCACGCTTCAGGCCTTCGTAGACGTTCAAGTCCCGCAGTAGCTGCTCTGCACGTATGATGAGAAATCCTCCGTTAGCTCTATGTATGGAGCCACCGCGAATCAACGTGAAATCAGTGCTCAAAGTACCGAGCTGGCTCTCTTTCTCAATCCGGCCGAGAAGGTTATCGAAAGTGGGGTTCTGTTCTACAACAACCGGGGCGCCTTTCAAGTTCGAATTGTCAGCGACCACGTTAACGTCGTAAACACGAAACGCCATTTCCTCAAGCCACGCGGACTGGGGCAATTCTTCCTTCTTCTCTCCGGTGCGGCCCCGAAACTTGTCGAAGTCGGCAACTATTTGGCTCTGGATTTCCTTCAAGAAATTCGTGATCTCCTCATGACCCTTGTACTTCTCCAAAAGGCTTGACATCAGATGCTCGATGACATACAGGGCCACTTCCTTGTCGAATTTGGCGACTTCATCGTGGGCCTTCGTCTCCAAGTCCCGCAGCTCTCTGACAAACGGCGTGAGCTTGTCCTTCAAATCCTCTCGTTTCTGTGTGAGTTTCTGTTGCGTATCTTTGGGAAGTGCGAGGAACTCGTCTTCAGTCAGTGGATGGTCCTTGATGACTGGGACCAATGATATGCCGAAGGCCGTGAGTTGCATTGTGAAGCCCTCACTTTGGGCTGTGTGGGCCATTTGCGCAATGCTGTCCTGGCGTTTCTGGTTCACTTTCTTTAGGATTCCATCGCGCTTGGTTGTGTAATCGTCCCCCTCGAACAGCTGCGGAATGGCGATTCGGGCCGCCTGCACTACCTCGCGTAGGTCTTGTTTGAGTTGTCTTCCCAAACCGGCTGGGCAGCGAAGTGTCTTGGGCTCGTATTCATTCGCGAAATTGTGCACGTAGCACCAGTCAGATGGTGTAGGCATCTTTCGAGCTATGTCCTCGAGGAAGTCCGTTGTGGTTGTTGTTTTACCCGTTCCTTGAGGGCCTGCCGCGAATATGTTGAATCCTTGCTCTTTCGTTTGGAAACCAAACATTAGGGCCTGGTAGGCTCGGGGTTGGCCGACCATTACCTCAAGAGGTTTCAGTTCCTCCGTGGTTTTCGCAGCAATAATCTTAGGATCGCACGTCCACCGCAGTTTCTCGGTTGAGAGTTCAGAGACCAATTGGGGTCGTCAAGCTTCCGACCAAGGAAGCTAATTACCTTTTCCCGTGGGAAAACCGGTTCGCCAGAAGCCTGAATTGTTCAGCTCAGGCCAGCGTCATTTGCTGGATGTCGTCGACCTTCACAGGTCTATGAGTCTTGGGGTTTATCCAGATGAATGGATCCTCCCAGCGGTCTGTAAGTTCTATTCTCACCGAGTGGTTGCATTGGGGGCATCGGGGCCCTCTTGCTTCGAAGATCGTGTGTGGGCATTGGCAATCGCAGTCTACTCGTTCGAGTACTAATCTTCGGCCTTCATACCTGCCGATTCGTGGTGGCGCGCAAGCCTCACACAAGAGTCCAACTTCCAGGTCGAAGCTGGGTCTCTTCGGCTTATACGCAGGAGAGATGAGTGAATGTGATTCGGTTGCAGTCTTAATGAGCTCCACTTTGGCTGGCGGTTGGGCCTTCCATGCGCAATCCGTAACGCTCCCGAATCTTGTCCGCCAACTTTCTCATGTCAAACCCGAAAACGTCTTTCAACTCATCTAAGTTGAGTTCTTCGCTCTCAGCAATGTCGCTTACCGTGATATCCTTGAAGAGTTTCCGTTTTCGTTCCAGTACATCGCGCACATGCTCTTCCACGGTACCCTTGACGATGAAATTTACTGCAAGGACTTTGTTGGGTTGTCCAATCCGGTGCAAACGAGCGATGCGCTGTTGAAGTCGGGCAGGATTCCAAGGTAAGTCGTAATTCACGACGACATCGGCGGCCTGAAGGTTCAACCCGAACTGCCCTGCATCAGTGCTGGCTAGGACGCATGAGTCTGGCTGCTCAATGAACTGCTTCAAGTGCTTAGTACGGTCGTCGCCGGAGAGTTGGCCGTGGTAGACCAACGTTTCAATGCCCTCGTTCATCAATTCGTCGTGGATCAGCTTCACTACTGGAACAAATTGGGAGAAGACCACTAACTTGTGGCCTTGCTCCGTGAAATCCTTCACCAACTCCTTCAATTCCACGAGCTTAGCGTTCTCGGGTTCTAGCTTGTCAATTACGCGCATTAGGCGTTTGAAGATTCGAGATTCTCGTAGGGCAATCGCGTCTTCACTGTCCTCGCGTTGTTTGCGGTGGAGGTAACCTGCTATCATGCTGATGTCGGCGCATGCCTCGCGCAAAAGCGTGTAGAGCCTTATTCGGTTTCGAGTAAATGGGTTGGCTCCTCCTTTGTCGCTGGCGCTGAACGCATATTCCTCGACGATTGTTTCGCCGAGGCTTGCTTGGAGAATATCGTAGATCTTCTTCTGGTTTCGCGCTGGCTCCGTGTAAACGTACTGCATTGTCAACGACGGCAACTGCTTCAATACCTGCGCTTTTGTCCGTCGTATGGATATGAGGCGAAGTTGCTTCCTAAGCTCGGGAAGAGTTTCCAAGTTTACGAAGGGACGGGACGCCTCCCAACCCTGCCCATGAAGTCTCAATGTGTACCGGGCAAGGAAATCCTCACTGTACCTGCCGAAGAAACCTGGCTTCACAATGTTGACGATGTTGTAGAGCTCGCCGAGATGGTTCTCCAACGGAGTTCCTGTGAGCGCAATGACATTCCTCACGATGAGTTTCTTTACTGCCTCGCTGGTTTGTGTGTCCCAATTCTTGACCCGGGTAACCTCGTCAAGGATCACGCTGTCGAAGTCTTTTTGAAGAATGAGCTCGAGGTCGGTACGCAGGAGTTCGTAGTTCATTACGACTAGCGGGTTGCTGTAGAGTCCCATCCGCTCTTTCAAGTGGGCTCTTGAGGTAACGAGGGTTGATTCCAGGTTGAACTTCTCCACCAACTCCTCACGCCACTGCTCAGTAACAGCGTTGGGGGCAACAATGAGCGCCCTGGAGGCTTTCTTTCTCCTGACCAGCTCCAGTAGGGCTGTTGTAGCTGTGATCGTCTTCCCCAGCCCCATTTCGTCGAACAGGCAAGCCCGGCCGTCATTCTGTAGAATAAAATCAACTGCCTTCTGTTGAAACGGGTACAACGTGACATTGATTCTCCGCGGGGCGCGGATTTTGCTCAACGGCATGCGTCCATGTGGAAAGTTCCTGAGGTTGACTCGAAGTCCTTCTCGCTCGAACGCATCCTTGGCGAACCTGAACGACCCTGCTTGCCGAAGGCGGTAAGCGTCGTAGTAAGGGCTCCAAACAACATACGTTTTCAAAGTTCGCTCGTCAAGCATATCGCTCAACGAATCATTCCGAACCGTCCTAACCCAAACGAAACCAGCCGGATCATACTCGAACTCGACAGCCCTATGCTCGCGAATCAGTTTCAGGGCTTGGGGTGAAAACTCCAGCCTAAGGCCTGCTTCCCGGTAGGTTTCCTCAGCCAACTTCGGATTGAGGGTTACCGGGTAGCGAAAGAAACCGTCTTTGAGAGGTGTAATGCTCGTGAGCGAACCAAAGCCCGGTTGGGGTACATGTAGGTCAGGCGTTACCCTAAATGACGGGTCCACTGTGACGCGTCGCAGCCTCGCACGCCGCACCATGCCTTCCGGCTTTGTCCCTCTTTCCAACCCGTACCCTCAACTTGACCTTTCGGAAAACCCGGTGGTATTCAGGAACCAGAATATGAGCATCGCGAAAGCTACGTAACACCTTTTTTTTCACGGACAAACCCAAAACCAACCCCAAACCTGAATTCAGCCAAGAAATCAAACGGTCCAGCGACCCAGCGTCCCGTCAACGTATGGGCAAATGGCCGACAACAACTCCGCGACTTACCCGTCCCCACAAAAGTCAGCCCCCCGGCCCCCATCAAGCGTGCGGGCAAACGAAAACTGAGGGGGAAAAGTGGCAGGTCAAGAACTCTTCGTCTGTTCCTCAGGCGGCTTAACTTTCCGAAATACACCATAGACGAGGAAATCGTAAGCCAGCTTAAAAGTGCCCGCGAAAACAAACGGGCTTCCAACCCAAATGCTCGCTATGGCGTATCCAGCAAATGATGGGCTTACGGAGGATGCGACGCTTCTGGAAACGTTTGTGAAACCCGCAGCCGCCGTTCTATCCGACTCATCAACAATCGCCATCACGTACGACTGCCTCGCTGGAACATCCATCTGCGACAGCGAATGCCTGCACAGCAGAAGAGCAACTGCCCCGGCCGCGGACGGGGCGAACGGGAGGGCGGTTAGGAAAATGTTTGATGGAATGTGGGTGAAGACCATGGTCTTCAGCAAACCAATGCGTCTCGCAATTCTCGGAGAGAGCAGGAAGGACGCAGCCGTTACCAGCTGAGTTGAGGCTATAATCAGCCCGATTGACTCAAGCTGCAAGCCAAACCTCAAGAAAAAGAAGTAACCAATGATACTCGTGCCAATGAATCCACCACCGAACGAGTCGATTGAAAAGATAGCAGACAACTTCGCAACAATTGACCTAGATTTTTCCGACAATACTTGACGTTTTGGCACGCGCGCCGCAACCGCGACCTCAACGCTCTTGGACAATTTGGAATAGACGACGCCGCCCACCAGACCTGAAGCCAAGTAGGCGAGGAAGAGTGGACGATAGGCTTCCAACCCGGATCCGAAGTATTGTGGTATCCCAACCAGCAATGCTCCTGCGGCAGAAGAGGCGTAACCAACTAGGTTGTATACGCTGAAGGCCAACGTTCTGTGTTTAGAATCGCAAGTCTGAGGGAGAATAGCCTGCTCTAGTGACAGGAAGGGCCCAACCTCGCCTGCGCCCACAGTCATGTTTCCCACGATTCCAGCGATTATTGGTGACCACCAGGCACTGGATAGGAACAGCACACTTCCCGCAACGAAGTCCATCATCGCGAAGAAGATGAGGGTTTGCTTCCGCCCTATCCGGTCCGCAATGAAACTGATTATGAAGGTGTAGAATGAGCTAGTGAACACAGTTACCGTCAGAACAACTCCGATCGCGAAGACGCTGAGCCCTAACTTGTCCATGTAGACTGCGTACAAGGCTCCGAGAAAACCGTAGGGAACCGTTCGGACGCATTTCTCAGCAAACACAAGCTTGCCGTCACCGTTGATCCATTTGCCGTAATCCAAACTGGAGCTCCTCCCTCTAATCTAGGAAACCTGCGCCGAGCATTAATGCTACGAGGCCTGCCCTGCATGATTCCTAATCTGTTTTTCCTATTTTCTGACAGAGTGCTCTAGCGAACCTGCGTGCTCAAGTTTCCAGAGGCAGTAACTGTAAAGGGCATCGTAAAAGGGGAACTGGAGTCGCATATTCTCAAAGTCATCCCTGGCCATTTGCCTGAAACCTAGGGCCGCAGCCTCAAGCCCGACTGATTTTGGTGGCGCATCCGCAATGTCAGCATCCGCTCCCCTAACAATCTCGGCCAACTCATCCAGTGCCTTGTCTCTGATTTTGTATTTCTTGATGATCGCGTCGAAGCTCACGCATTTCCTTCCATTCTCTTCGTAATGTGTCAGCTCAACTCCAGGAGTATCGAAAGGCGTTGCGTTCTCTTTCTTCGCCATCTCCAGAACCTGTTCTTTCGGAACGAACAGGAATTCTGCGTCTTTGTCAACGAATTTCTTGATTAGCCATGGACAGGCGATTCGGTCAACTTGGGCTTTTTCGCGTGTAATCCATTTCACTGAGATTCCCTGAATGGAGATAATCAGGGATCATTGTACTGATTTAAGTACGAGGCTTGAGGTTGGCTAATCAAAACCCCAGACTAGCGGAGCAAGATTATTCGGGAAGGTCAAATTTGAGCTCATTGCTGAAATCAATCTCCTACATTCTCGCCGGCATAGAGCGCGGACAAATCTCCGACGTAGTGAAAGCCGTGAAGGAACTCAACCAAGTTGAGGAAGGCGCTCTGCTAATCGGAAGGTTCGACCTGCTCGTGCGAGTAGGGTTTTATGAACGTTCTGACCTGTATAGATCAGTTTCTGAAATCAGAGCGATGCCCGGCATCAGGGCAACGAGCACACACATTCCCTTCGAAGGATTCACGAAGGACTACACCGTCGATGAAAACGACGCTCTTGCCATTTCCCTCCTCAGAGCGCAGGGGCCACTCCCGTACGTTTTGACCGGCCTGAGGAGCCTCGACCATGTCGTGGAAGGGTACATAATTCCGGGTGAATGGGACTTGCTCACCATCCTGCACAGCAAACACGTGGAACAGATTCTGGAAACTGCTGTGAACCAGTTTGAGGGGGTGCCAGGAATCGCCAAGACTGAAACGCTCATAGCGCACCAATACTTCCGAAAAACCCCTGAGGCCATAGTCTCTGTTGGAACGTACGTTCCTCAATATGCGTCTGAGAGGTTGAAAGACCGAACAACCCTCGGCCCGCCGCAAAACGCTTCCTCATAGAGGCCTATGGAAGTCATTCTGAACCCGTAGAACTTAACTTGACCAGGGATGTGCTGGGTGGATAGGCTAAGAAAGCATCCTTAAAACCAATTTCCGATTCTTGATCAACAACTCGTGGTCGGCCTCAGAATGCCCCTAGAAGATGATGCCAAAGTGGAACCCTCGGAAAGCCAAGAGGATTCTCTTGAGGAATTACGTGCAAGAGTGGTAGAACTCGAGAAGGCCAAGAAAGCCAGTGAGCGAAAAGCAGCCGAGTACAAAGACAAATTGACAAGGCTACAGGCAGACATGGAGAATCTTCAAAAGATCACCAAACGTCAAGTCGAGGCAGTGACCAAACAAGCCTCTGAAAGCCTGATAGTGAAACTTTTACCAATCCTCGACTCGCTCCACAAAGCCGAAGAAATCGCCCATTCCGGCAAAGAGTTGCCGGCCGAAGAAATGGCGGTGGGTTTAGCTATGCTCCGCAAACAGTTGGCTGAAGTGCTAGAAGCCGAGGGATTGACAGAGATTCCAGCGGTCGGCCAAACCCTGGATCCGGAACTCCACGAAGCAGTCAGCTACGTCGAAACGGACGATGCCTCCGAAAACACTGTGGCCGAAGAAATCAGGAAAGGGTACATTCTGAACGGCAAGGTGATTCGCGCAAGCTTGGTTGTTGTAAACAGGCGAAAGAATTCACAAGATGAACCGAAAAAACCTGAGAACACCTAGTTTCGGTTACTGAAAACTCCGAATCGAGCACCATGGTAATCGCAGGAAAGCGGTAACCAAAATCGTAATTGAGAGTCACAAAAACTGAAGTAGCAATAATAGCATTGATTGTAAGTGCATTAATGATAAGAGCTGCCGACTCACTGACTGTCACGCCGTGAGTTCTGTTTGCATGTCTCCATCACGGTGGAAACAAGCGACCCAACTTTAGTCGAACGTTTGTTCAACCATCCTCGGGGATCGACTGACGCGGAAAGAAGGTTGGCCGCGGACTTGGTGGTCAGGTACGCAGGCGGTGCCGATCAATGGGATGCAAGGGTGCCTCACATTGTTACGCTGTCTGCAGAGGTTCGGAAATTATCTCAAGTCCCTCTCCTTTCAAATTGGCTTTGCGAGGCGTTGGGCAACGAAGTGGTTTCGCTCGTGATTGGTAGAGCTGTCGTGCTTAACATTGAAGAAGACGTAAGGCTCGCTTTGCTCGCGGAACTTGCAAGCACAGTCGAAATTAGCACTTAGCGGGCGCGCTCAATCCCAGGGTTTCCCGTTCCTGAGCAGTAGTGACATTGATCAGAGTAGCTAACGTCTGGCTTCTGCTCTCTTACGATCTGCCAGTGAGCTCCTAAACCGTTGCAGTACGGGCAGCTCTGTTCAGCCCAACATCTCACCTGACTTTGAATAAACCCCCTCTGCGTACCTTATACCATGTCAAACAGTGCCTACACCTGAACAGTTGGGATACCGGGTCTAACTGCAAATCTAGGAAACATATTGGCATCTAGCCATTCAGACCAAGTGCGATGCCTTTGGATATGGGGGGATATTCCATGATAGACCTTGACTTCTATGTGAGAGAGGCCAAAACTATCAAAGAATCAGTAGCGGTGGGCACATTCATCAAGACCGGGAAGGGGAATGACCCTGCCACTCTGCAGGGGCATGTGGGTTGGGTGAGAGACGCAGGTTTGTGACCGCCTACGTCCGTCATCACGCCAATAGGGCTCTCATTGTGGTCAGACCTATCTGACGCGTGGGCAGGCCCTAGAGGTTGCTGGCAATCAGGGAGAAGGGTCAGTATGTTGAGATGCTAAGGAGGGGGTATAGACGGGTCCGCAGCATATTTTATTTACCAGAAGTAACATGGAGGGGCGATTTAGTTGCCCAAGATAATCGGAATTGACCTAGGAACCAGTAACTCGGCTGCCGCTGCAGTGATTGGGGGGCGTCCAACGATTATTCCAAGCGCTGAGGGTACATCAGTTGGCGGTAAAGCGTTCCCCTCATTCGTGGCCTTCACAAAGGACGGCCAGTTGCTCGTTGGTGAACCAGCTAGACGACAAGCAGTCTCTAACCCCGAGGGGACTGTGTACGCAATCAAACGAAAGATGGGAACCGACTACAAGGTCAACGTATTTGGCAAGGAATACACACCGCAACAGATCTCCGCATTCATTCTTCAGAAAATCAAGCGAGACGCCGAAGCTTTTCTCGGGGACAAGGTAGAGCAGGCCGTCATTACTGTTCCTGCCTACTTCAACGACAACCAACGCCAAGCAACCAAAGACGCAGGCGCAATCGCGGGCCTCAAAGTTGAAAGAATCATAAACGAACCCACCGCCGCCTCACTCGCCTACGGCCTAGACCGAGCGGAGAAAGAGCTGAAGATATTGGTCTTCGACCTGGGCGGAGGGACCCTCGATGTGACCATAATGGACGTAAGCCGCCCAGACCCGAAAGACCCACCAGTATTCGAGGTCAGGTCGACTAATGGGGACACGCAGCTCGGGGGAACCGACATGGACACCGCCTTGATCAACTACATTGCCGAAGAGTTCAAGGCAAGCAACGGAATAGACATCCGAAACGACAAAGTTGCCATTCAGAGGGTCCGTGAGGCCGCTGAAAAGGGGAAAATCGAGCTTTCGACGGTTGTAATTACGGACATCAACCTCCCTTTCATATCCGCTGACGCCGCCGGCCCTAAGCATCTCACCATGACCTTAACACGCGCCAAGTTAGAAGATCTCGTTCGACCAACAATTGACCGTTGTCGCGGGCCGATGGAGAAAGCCATTGAAGATGCGAAGCTGACACCGAAGGACATTGACAAGATAATCTTCGTGGGCGGACCCACCCGCATGCCCATAGTTCGAAAGTTCGTTGAAGAATACATGGGCAAAGGAGCCGAGAGTGGAGTTGACCCGATGGAGTGCGTAGCAATGGGCGCCGCAATCCAGGCAGGCGTGATTGCGGGGGAAGTGCGTGACCTTCTCCTCCTGGACGTAACGCCACTTTCACTCGGAGTCGAAACGCTGGGAGGCGTGCTCACCAAACTGATTGAGAGAAACGCAACCATCCCGACAAAGCGGAGCCAAACATTCTCAACCGCAGCCGACTTCCAAACCACAGTCACAGTCCACGTTCTTCAAGGAGAGCGCCCGATGGCCGCTGACAATGTTTCGCTGGGCATGTTCAACTTGACAGGCATTCCACCGGCGCCTCGTGGAGTGCCCCAGATTGAAGTCACTTTCGACATCGACACCAACGGAATCATGAATGTTGCAGCGAAGGACTTGGCCACAAACAAAGAACAGAAAATCACCATAACCGCCTCGACGAAACTTCCTAAGGACGAGATCGAGAAGATGGTTAAGCAGGCAGGCCAATTCGCAGCGGAGGATCAGAAGCGCAAGGAGGAGGCGGATCTTCGCAACGCGGCTGACAACATGATCTACAGTGGGGAACGATTGACGAAGGAACTTGCAGCAAAGCTCTCTAAAGAGCAGTCTGAGCAAGTAACGAAGAGTGTGGCGGAGCTTCGGGAAGCCCTAGCAGGGAAGGATGCGGGCGCAATCAAGCAGAAGATGGACGCTCTGCAGAAAGTCTTGCAGGAGATAGGCACTGCGGCTTACCAGCAAGTTGCCCAACAACAGCAGGCAGCTACTGGCGGGCCAAGCTCAGCGGGTGCAGTTCCGCAGGGTGAGACGAAAGAAGCGGTCGATGTGGATTACAAGGTCGTGGACGATAAGAAGTAGATGTGACAATGCGGCAGATCCTACTTGGCCAAACGTGACTACTACGACATACTCAATGTGCAGAGAAATGCTACGAAAGACGAGTTAAAGACCCAGTACAGGAAACTTGCCCTTCAATATCACCCAGACCGCAACAAGTCACCCGACGCTGAGGGGCGGTTCAAAGAAATCTCCGAGGCGTATGCCATTCTTTCGGACGATGAGAAGCGAGCCCAATATGACCGGTTCGGGCATGCCGGCATTGACTCGCAATATTCAACCGAGGACATATTCCGGGGTGTAGATTTCGATGATATTCTCAGAGACATCGGGTTTGGGGTCGGCGGCGGCTTCGGGTCAATCTTCGACGCCTTCTTAGGAGGTGGCCGACGAACCCGTGGTCCTGTCAGAGGGCAGGATCTGCGTTATGATTTGGAGATCTCGTTGGAGCAAGCCTATTCAGGGCTCACGACCGAGATTGAAGTTCCAAGGACTGAGCGCTGCTCTGAGTGTGGTGGCTCAGGAGCGAAACCCGGTACCTCCCCGAAGAAGTGTCCCCAGTGTGGTGGCACTGGGCAGATTCAGCATGTCCAGACTTCTGGTTTCATGCATTTTGCCAGAATAGAGCCGTGCAACAAATGCCGTGGACGAGGGGTCGTCATCGAGAAACCATGTGCCACGTGTCGCGGGACAGGAATCATCGAGCGAAGAAGGCGAATCAGCGTAAGGATACCTGCCGGTGTTGATAGTGGGTCTCAACTTGTCATGCGCGGTGAGGGTGACGCTCCCAACGGCGATGGGCGAAGAGGTGACTTGTACGTTGTTGTGGACATCAGGCCCCATGAAGTTTTTCGCAGAGAAGGCAACGACCTGATTTGCCGTGTGGATCTCAATTTCTCAAAGGCCACCCTTGGTGGGGAGGTCGAAGTTTCGACTATTGACGGTGCGGCCAAGATCATGGTGCCGCCTGGAACACAAACCGGCGCATTGTTTCGGCTCAGGAAGAAGGGTATGCCTGCGTTGCGGGACTCAGGACGAGGCGACGAGATAGTGGTCGTGCAAGTGAAAACCCCGACGAAGCTGACATCGCGACAACGCGAACTTATCCAAGAACTTTCACGCGACGGCCTTTAGGCTTGAACATCAGTTTGCCTGAACTAATGACAGAAGGCGTCGGTGAATTCCTGCACCCCCTGCCAAGATTGACCGTGAGAAGTTCTCCCAAGTTCCGCCATCGGAATCTGTCACTTTCCCACTCGCTTCTTGTACTATGAGGCACCCTGCTGCTGTCTCGTAGATCGGCGACCGTCGGAAAACCGTCACTATTCCATCAAACTTTCCCGCGGCCACGGAGCAGAGGTTGAGGGCCACACTACCGGGGGATCGAATGCTATGAGTGAAATGGTAAAGTTTCTTCTCGAAGCCCAACGGGTCAGGTATTGAAGGCTCTGGGGTCCACCATTCATAAATCAATGATGCGTTTCGAAGCGCTGTCGTGTTGGAAACATGGATTCGTTTTCCGTTCTTGTAAGCACCTTGCATGCGGGCTGCGGTAAACATTTCATCTAATAGAGGATTGTAGATTGCCCCTGCGACGGTCCTGCCGCCAACTAGGACGCCGATAGATACGGAGAAGTATGGGATTCTCTTCGCAAAGTTCAATGTTCCATCCAAGGGGTCCACGGCCCATGTTATGTTGTGTGAACCAAAATCATGTGTCCCAGACTCCTCAGACTTCACCATGCCCCTGAACCGGCTTCGCTTGATTCGGGCGAGTATGAGCCTTTCAGACTCCTTGTCTGCGTTGGTTACGATGCTACCTGGGTAGTCGTATTTGCGCCGGACAGAAAGTTTTCCCTTGCCAAACAGTGCAAGGAGTCGCCGGCCCGCTTCCTCGGCCGCATGTGAGGCAACTTCCATTAGCTCTATTTCAATTTCCAACAGATCAGCTCCAAGATTACCCAGCTTGTAAGCCATCAACTAGAGCTGTCTGGCCGCGGGACAACCAAACCTCCATAAGTTCTGTGATCAAAATCAAGGCACCGATCACCAGCAGCACCGCGCCCGTACCTCCTGTAATGGTCCAATTCAAGGAATAATGCGCGATGAATGAGCCAATGGCCAAAATGACAAGTGCCGTCCCCGTGCAAATCATCGCGATTGCTATGATCATACGCGGCCGCAATTGAGGTCTGCTCAAACTCACAAGTGTAATGTTTTAAACTTCCCTCACCTGCGAGAACGCCAACTCGGGTGGCATTCATGGAGTGGTTTCCAGAATTCGTCCAAAAGCACCTAAGCTTCGCGGGCAAATGCTACAAACATTGCGACGGGCCAACCTCGTTGAAGTTTCTCTCACAGGGCTCATCTCACGTTATTGGGGCTTATGTCTGCGCCGACGGCTTTGTTTCCCAAGTGGTCAACTTCAGCGTCAAACCAGACTTGAAAGCATTCCAAGATCTACTCGCCAACCAAGTAGGAAAGGAGAATGTCAGTTCCCGGGATATTCGAATCGCTACACGCCACGGTTGGGAACTGGGCTCCGACGCAACACAGGTCATTGAATCGAGACTGGGACATGGCGCCACCGTCACAGAAGCCTATTGGAGAAGGTATCCAAAGACCGAAGAAGAGAAACAGCAGGCAGTCTCTCTTTGCAGGTCCTGCAACGGTCTCTTTATTCACAGCAGCGATGACGACCAGCGATTGTGTCCTACATGTCAGAGGAAGCGGAGCAGGGCTTAGTCAGTTTGGAGTCAGCTTTCGGTTGTAGAACTCGCTGGCGAAGAAGTCGTCCCACCTAGCCTTCGTCACGTCTACGGCCTCCGAGAACCCAGTGAAGACATGCTTCACAGTGCCGTCATCGTACTCAGCAAATACCTGCGGAATTAAATAGTCCTCAACGAAATCGCCGTACCTCCGCACAAGCTCATCCGCCAATTTCTCCTCCTCAGGATCATCGATATCCAACACACGCAACGGGACGCTGAGCGCCGTTTCCATTTGGTGGCCCCGTTCCAGTGACAGCGGAACACAATGTGGGCACCATTCCGCAAGCACCATTGTGACCCTCCTCAACAAAGTGATTCGCCTCAATCCTCGCCATCTGTCCTAGACTTAAACCATTCATTGAATTGTTGGACGCACGCTTCCACAGGGGCAATGATAATGGGCCTTGCTTTGGTCCACATGCATCAAGCTTGGCGTTTGAGGAAGTTGAAGCTCTCTCAAACAGGTTTTATTTGACTATGAAATACGGGTCCTAGGTTGTGCTAGTTGATTATTGTTGGCGGTTCAACGTCAGAAGCCCTCGCCACTAAAGTGGCAATGGCGCTTGGACAGAAATCTGGAAAACTGGAGATCCGCAGATTTCCGGATGGTGAAAAGTATCTTCGTGTTTTGGAAGATGTCAAGAATCAGGAAATCGTCGTAGTCCAGTCGATCCACCACGCGCCCGATGAGCTTCTGTTCGAATATTTGCTCCTCGTGGATGCATTGAAAGACCTCGGTGCGAAGAGGATTGTTAGTTTCATTCCATACTTCGCGTACGCACGGCAGGATGAAAGGTTCCACCCCGGCGAGGCGTTGAGCTTCAGGACTGTGAGTAAGCTTATGGAGAGTGTTGGGACGGACGAGATCTTCACCATCGACATGCACCAGCACAGAGTACTGAAGTCATCTGAAGTTTTCAAAATTCCATCCCACAATTTGTCTGCTATGCCACTACTGGCGGAGTATATCGGAAGAACAGTGAAACTGGAGAAACCTCTGGTTATCGGGCCTGACGCCGAAGCAGAACAATGGGCGAAGTTGGCGGCCGAAAAGCTGGGGGCTGACTTTGACGTGTTCGAGAAAAAGCGGTTCGGGGATAAAGACGTGCAGGTGCGTCCGCGTAGGGAGAACGCGAATGGCAGGGATGTCCTGATTGTGGACGACATTATCAGCACCGGCGGAACGATCGTTGAAGCGTTGAAGATACTTTACTCGCAGGGCGCAAAGAGGGTGAACGTTGCCTGCACTCATCCCATTCTGGCGGGTGGTGCGCTGGCCAGAATCTACGAGGCAGGAGCCCAAAACGTTATCGGAACTGACACGGTTCCGAGCCCAATCAGCTATGTCAGCGTGGCTCCGCTAATTTCGGAGCATATTAGGAAGGCGGGGTTAAGTGGCTCTTCCTGAGCAAGCTGAGAAAATCGCCGAAGACATTAGGAACATGCGCATTCGCGGCGCGGGGCACATTGCCAGTTCCGCGGTTGAAGCTCTATGCATAGTCGCGAAAAATTCCAAGGCTAAGAGCGTCGATGACTTCCTGAAGGAGCTTGATAACAGCGCCCACATTCTGCTCCAAACCAGGCCGACCGCAGTTTCACTACCAAATGCGATAAGGTATGTGATGCACCGGGTTAACGAAAAGAAATCTGGCGCTTCCTCTGTGAAGGAAGTTCAGGCAATTGCGATGCATGCTGCTTCAGAATTCATTGATAGTACAAGGACTGCGTTGCAACGCATTGGTGAGATCGGAGCTCGAAGAATTCGGGATGGTGATGTCTTGTTAACACACTGCAATAGTAGCGCAGTGCTCTCGATTATGAAGACTGCATGGAGTCAGGGCAAGCGTTTCGAGGTGATGGTGACCGAAACACGGCCGAGGTTTCAAGGCCGAATTACAGCGCATGAGCTAGCCAAAGAAGGTATCCCAGTTACGCTGATTCTGGATGATGCGGTTAGGTATTTCATGCAAGATGTCGACAAAGTCATTGTCGGCGCAGACGCGATCACGGCCAACGGCGCTTTGGTCAACAAGGTCGGAACCTCAGTTGTGGCGTTGGCGGCTCATGAAGCAAAAGTCCGGGTGTTCGTTGCTGCTGAAACCTACAAATTCAGTCCGGAAACGATGATTGGAGAGCTTGTCAAAATAGAAGAGCGCGACACAACGGAAGTAATCTCACGAGACGAGCTGAAAAAACTCGGAGCTGTTAAGGTTCGCAACCCATCATTCGATGTCACGCCGTCTGAGTTCATTGACCTGATAATCACTGAACGCGGGATCATTCCTCCGCTTGGCGCATTGTTGATCTTAGAAGACGTCTTGGGGGTTGTCACACCAGAGGAACTCCGCGGTTACCAAACATACACACTTGAGGAGGAGGCTTAGGACACGGAGAATTCACGTTGCGCGCGATTCTTTATTGAAACCATGCACTTGCTCACACAAGGTGAAGAATGGCAATGACGGAATGGTACCGAGACTTCGTAGACACCAGCCACAAGCCCGGACCAGATGAGCTGCTGTGCTTGTTTCGTGTTGAACCTGCAGCGGGCTTTTCGATCGAAGACGCTGCGGGCCGGGTCGCATCTGAGTCGTCGGTCGGGACTTGGACCGAACTCACCACAATGAGAGACAGAATCCGTCGGTTAATGGCTAAGGCGTACGAAATCCAAGGGAACTTTGTGAAGGTTGCCTATCCACCAGACCTATTTGAGCCCGGAAACATGCCCCAGATCCTGAGTTCAGTTGCGGGCAATGTTTTCGGAATGAAAGCCGTTCAGAACCTAAGGTTGGAAACTGTTCATTGGCCTAGGACAGTTCTGAACGGTTTTTCTGGCCCGAGGCTTGGCTTGAGTGGAATACGCAAGCTCTTCGGGGTAAAGAACCGGCCTCTCACTGCCACAGTACCGAAACCCAAGCTTGGGCTTACAGCAAAGGGGCATGCGAAAGCGGGGTACGAAGCGTGGGTAGGTGGGGTAGACCTCCTGAAAGATGACGAGAACTTAACCTCACAGCCATTCAACAAATTCAAGAAAAGAGTGACCGAGTGTTTCAGACTGCGGGACAAAGCTGAGCATGAAACTGGGGAAAGGAAGAGCTACCTGATCAACATAACCGCAGAAACGAACGAGATGCTCCGCCGGGCGAAAACCGTGGCCAAGGCGGGGGGCGAATACGTGATGGTCGACATAATCACCTGCGGATGGGCCAGCCTTCAAACGCTCCGCGCGACATGTCAGGACCTTAAGCTCGCGATTCACGCCCACCGCGCCTTTCACGCAGCCTTCACCCGAAACCCACTTCATGGCATGTCCATGCTTGCGGTCTCTGATGTCGCGCGCTTGATTGGCGTAGACCAACTTCACATTGGGACTGTCATTGGGAAGCTCGAATCTCCAAAGGAGGAAGTTCTAGCGCTCAGGGACAACCTACAGCAAAGGAATGTTAGTCCAGGGAATGCGAGCCTGGGCCAAGATTGGGGCACAAAGAGAGCTGTCTTCCCTGTGTGCTCGGGTGGCCTCCACCCCGGCCTGGTTCCCGAGCTCGTTAAACTCGTTGGAACTGATGTAGTGATCCAAGCGGGTGGAGGTATCTGGGGGCATCCAGACGGCGGAAGGGCTGGAGCTATGGCTCTTAGGCAAGCGGTCGAAGTCGCCGTCAGCGGATTAAATCTAGATGACTATGCCCGTGAACATAAGGAACTTCAGAGAGCAATTGACACCTGGGGCGTTGCCACTTACAAGTAAGCTGAGTGAACATTCAAGAACCTCCAAAGCTGGTTTAGCGAATGAACCCCAAACGAGACGTCTGTGTCACATTTGACCTGTGGGAAACGCTCATCGCGGACGAATCGGAACTCGATGTAGCTAGAGGTCGAATGCGAACCGAGGGTATTCACAAAGTACTAGACGGAATGGGAATCAAGGTTCCATTGGGGGATCTCCAGAAAGCCTACGATGTAACTGACACGCAGCTCGATGCCGCATGGAGCCGTAACGAGAATCCAACGCCGATTGAACAGATTGAGCTCCTTCTCAAGACTGCTACCAAAGGCAAGGTCTCGTTGCCGCAGGATTCACAAGCACTTCGAATGTTGGAAAGCGCCTATGTTGATCCGATTCTCGTCTCACCTCCCAAATTAAAGGAAGATGCCCTATTCGCTTTGGAGGGCGCGCGCAGCCGAGTAGGCCGAGTGGGCTTGATCAGCAATACCGGCCGTAGTCCAGCCGCTTCTTTACGCCAAGTGCTAGAAAAATATGGGCTCTTGAGATTCTTTGACGCGACCATTTTCTCCGACGAGGTTGGAACCCGCAAGCCAAACAGGCGGATCTTTGAAACAGCCGCAAATGAATTGCAAACCGACCTCACAAAGATGATTCATGTTGGAGATAATCCCGAAGCGGATGTCTGGGGAGCAAAGCAAGCTGGGATGAGGGCTGTGCTTCTTGAGTACGATGTTCCAGATGATTTCAAGAAACGTCCGACTTCGCTGTTCGCCCTTTCCAGAACGAAGCATATCTCAGATTCGGAGATTCATCCAGACGCCAGGATCAAATCATTGCGAGAGGTTCTTGATTTCCTGGGCTCTCTGGACTAGACTCATGTCTGGATACACGTTGGGCTAGGAAACGCTGTCAAGGTGTTTGAGCAGATCAGTTCGATTCGGGCTTCCACGTGTTTCGGGCCTTGTTGCTTTGATTCCGCCAGCGCAATTGGCCCATCCGAGAGATTCTTGGTCCGTATGTCCTTCGGAGAGGGCGGCAACGAATGCGCCGAGGAAAGCATCGCCGCAGCCAACTGTGTTCACGGCCCTCATTCCATGTGAGTTCAAGTCTAACGCTCCAACAACTGTCTTCTTGTTTTCGTGATACATCTGCACACCCTTCGCCCCCAGTTTGGTGACCACTTTCAAACGCGCGTTAAGTCTCATGAGCTTTGCAGCGCCTTGTTCAGGGTCCTTTGTTCCAGTCAAGTTTTCGATTTCTGATTGGTTGGCGACAACGTAGTCCGTATTCTCGATTAGGTTTCTCACTGATTCAATTCCGAGGGTGGATTTGATGCCCGGGTCCCAGGCCACGGTTTTCCCTAAGCGTTTTGCTTCTTTGGCAAGTTTCAGTCCCGTCTCGAACGGTGGGTCCATTATCGTGATCACCGCGGCCTCAGAAACCAATCTCCGACGTTCCGCAGTATCCAAGTCCTCGGCGGTAATCGTTGCGTTAGCACCGAAGTGTGTGTGGATTATGTTCTCTCCCTCTTCATCGATGACGATGTACGCCTGACCGGATTCGACATTTTCGTTGAATTTGAGGCCTGAAACAACGACACCTTCTTCTTCGAAGATTTTGACCTGCTCGGAAGCAATCGAATCCTTACCTAGCCCGCCGATAATTGCAGCCTGATTAGGGCCAAGTAGGCGTGCGGCGGCCACAGCGACATTTCCCGCCTTACCGCCAGGTACGCGGGTGATTCTCGTGACCACGACTTCCTCGCCTGGTTGGGGGAATCTCTTCACGAACAGGTTAATGTCCCAATTTACAGCGCCAATCACGAGGGTCTTGAGCAAGGTAATCGCTCAACTCCTAGCGTCCGCGTTGCAAATTTGCTTTTGCTTCCCAGCTTTCAATCAACGGTGCCACAGGTTGGTGATGTAGCTAAGATTGCGGTTGCGGCTGCTTCTCACTCTGGCGGAATTTCTTTGAAGACTAAGCTTAGGTTTAGTCCTTCTTTCATAAGTCTACTTTTCGCAGTGATGTAGATTATTGCGCCCAGTATGAAGGTGGCTGTAATGTATCCGTATGCAAGTGTGTTGCCGCCCCAGATTCTTGGATAGGCTAAGAACTCGGAGGTTAAGTACACGAAGACAAGAGTTTGCAGTACCCCCGCAACGGCCAGAAGAATCCTGGAGCTACCTTTCTCCCTCTTTACAGCATAGACTGCTGCGCCGAGTCCTACGAAGGCGAAGTAGACCATAGATGCCATCACAGCACCGTAGAGGGAAGAAACGGTTCCATAGAGGAACGCTGCGAGACCTATCAGAATCACCGACACTACGAGATCAAGTAAGTGCGCTACAACGGGGGAACCGTACTTCGGGCTAACATATGCCAGTTGAGACGGGAGGAAACTGTCGAAAGCCTGCGCGAGCATGTATCTGGAGATCGTGATTATGCCGAACGCCAAGATCGCTATAGTAAGTACAATCCAACCTAGCCCAATTATGAATGACTGAACAAAGTTGGATGACACACCCATCGCCAATGTCCAGAAGTTGAAGGAGTAATTGTTCACAAGCGTGGGGTTTGTGAAGGCTGCAGTTATGAATTGATATCCTCCCACGTAGTACATTGCTGCATAGGGAATTGTCACAACCAAGAAAGCGAATAGGAGCGAGATTGGCACGTTCCATCTGGGAGCCTTGCCCTTCAACTCGGAGCCAACTGATGGCGCCGCGTTAAACCATGGATAGGTAAAGAGAGCAAAGTAAGGCATCATAAGCAAAGTTGCGTTCAGGTCGAAGGTTGGTCCGGAGTAGGAATTGGCGAGAGATGCATAGGTGACGTTCGGAATATTCAGATTGTTGATGTAATTCTCCACGCCTTTCGTTCCTGCAGAAAGCAATGTAACTGTGGCAAGAGCTACGGCGATCACGCCGATCGTCCAGAAGGTTGAGATTATTTTGAACCCAAGCCTCGGTTTCAGGATGTTGATTGCGATCAACACAACGAGTATTACTGAAGCCAACAGGAATTGTGAGAATGGGCTCGCGCCAGGTATGTTACCCGGCAGCGCGAGACCGAGCATAGCCGAGTTACCGAGTGAAAGCCCTACTGAACCAACTGCGAACACGGCGGATAGGGCGATAAGTGCAAGATAGGGCATGGTCTCAACCGTGATGCCCATGAATGTGACCGTGCTGCCCACAAAGCCGCCAAGTGAACGCGAGAGCCAAACGTAGTCTCCTCCTGTTCTAGATATTCGTCTCGATAACATTGTGTAAGTTACCATTTGAGGAACTGCAAGCAAGGCTGCAATCGCTGAGCCGTATACCAGGTTAACGCCGGATACCGTCGGGAGGGCAAGCATCGTAAACCCGATCAGCGCGAGTGCAGCACCAACCGACATGTAGCTCACGTTAATGGCAATCGCGTCAAGCAACGAAACTCTCTTCGTTAACCCGGTGGCGTCTCTTAGGAAGACCTTAGAACGCGATGTCATAGTTACTCGGCGACATAATCCCATCCAGTCTTGCTTAAGCGTTTTTTTCGACGCAGGTCAAGTTGTAAAAGCGCTCTGATAAGATTACAGGGAGTGTCGAAGAGGATGCCTAAGCAAATCATTTTGGACGTCGATACAGGTGTCGACGACACCGAACGCTAAAGTGTGCACAAGCGTCAACGGCGAACGTTTCCTGAAGGTGTTCATGGATCGCATTGCGCCCTCATGATGGCCGAGGCGCACGCAATCGTAGTCCAATGGATGGGCCTCTGTGATAGGAGGTGGAGTGCGTGTCTGTATTTGTAACTGACCTGAGGCCTCTAGCTAAAGCGGTCTCGTTTTGTTTGAATACGGACAGATGGTTCTTACTGGGCATATTGGACAGAGTGGTCTTCTGGCCTTGCACGTTTTTCTTCCGTGGGCCATGAAGAGTAGTGGCACAATCGGATATTCTCTTGGAGAGAAAAGTCGCATTAGAGCAGCCCTGATATCTTCATACTTGGCTTTAGGTGGGGCAAGGCCGAGTCTTTTCGAAACTCGGTTGACGTGTGTGTCAACGGATATTGTTGGCTTTCCCAAGATGTTGAGGAGTACATCTGCTGTTTTTGGCCCGACCTTAGGCAACACTTGCAGATTTGTGCGAACGACCTCATCCGGGCCGTGCAAGATCAGTGTCAAGTGCCCTGCATATTCTTGCGCCACTTGCCTCGCGAGGTCTCTGAGCGCTCTGGCTTTTTGCTTGTGCAAACCCGCGACCTTGATCGCTCTCTGAATCATTCTTGCGGGGGCGCCAGCGAGTCTGGAGACGGTCACCCCGACCAGTCTGTCTAAGTTTCTGTACGCTCTCATTGCGGCTATGTCGGTGCAATTCTGTGAAAGGATCGTGACGACCAGAACACGGAATGGGTCACTCGATTCCTTGGCTACGACCACTGAAGCGAAGTCTTCATCACGGATTGGTAGTGTCTCGCGGAGGATTTTGAGTATCTCCCTGGCACGGGCTCTCTCGGATTTTGAGACGTTTGCCGCCTGTTGAGCGGGGGTTTCAGGCGATTGCGTTCGCAATTAGGATGGTCCTAGTGCCGTACACTAGTAGCAAGATTCCGGTCACTGCAAGTACCCATGAAACTCCGCGTTCCCACTTGCTGCCTTGGTGGAACTCGAGGAGGATCACTCTGATTCCATTCATTGAATGGTAGTCGACGAAGATCAATAGCAGTTCCAGTGTGGCCGCCAAAATCAGATTTCTGTAAACCGCGATGACGGAGTATGACCCGCCAATGAACGCAAGATTCTGCAAGTACGGCCCCGTTAGGAAAACAGTGAAAAGGTGAACTCCACCGACGATTACAATTCCAAGGCCGGTAATGTAATGAAGTAGCATTCTTGTCGATTCTTTCATCTGTTAAACCCCGAAGAACACGTTTATTGCGTATACTGCCGTCGCGGCGGCAAAGAGAATGCTGAACCAGAATATCGCCCTTTGAGCTAAGCTGAAGGCTTGAGGCTCGTACGGGAAGTCAGGACGCTTCGGTTTACCCAATAGAAACCCAAACTCGGTCAGCGTCAGCCTGATTCCGTTGACGGTGTGGTAAGCGAGCATGAATCCAATTACTACGAGCCCGACATCAAAGAGTGGGTTCTCCAGGAAATGGAAAGTTGCGGTCCAAATGTCGCTAGCAAAGTCAGCAGACGGAACGCTCCACACCGCTAACCCACCGACCACGTTTCCGGTCTCTACGATGTGCGCTAGGAAATATCCAGTCACAATAATGCCGGTTATACGTTGAAGGGTGTACGCCCACCGTTCCACGTTATATTTGTAAGGAATGAGCCAGCCGCTCAATGCCTTCTTCAATTCGGAAAGTAATGGCTCAGCCAAGGTTCCCGCTCCGTTCTATTGCCGCAACCAGCGGCCGATGTTGAAGAAAAGTCATTCCCCTTACGAGCTTGTAGGTTTTTTATAGTTAGGGTTGTGTGGTCGTGCCGGTGTGGTTTCTGTTTGAAGTCTAGGGTTTTGGGGGATTTGATGGGGGCGGGGGAGGGGCTTGGTCATGCGGTGCCTGGGTCGGTTTCGGAGGATGTTCTTAGGGATTTGGCGTTGAGTCCGTTGGTTCGGGATTGGTTGATTGGGGTCACAGAGTTGGAGGAGACCCGCATGACCTACCTGGGTTGGCTGGGTCGGTTCTTGGTCTGGAGCGGGTTGACGCCGGAGCGCATCTTCGCGTTGAAGGCTGAGGCAGAATCAACTTACAGAGCTCCGCCGAAATTTCTCAATTCTGCTCCGCTCCGCACTCGCCGCAGAAACTTGCGGTTGTGGGAAGGCTGGCTCCGCAAGCTATACAGAACTTGTTTCCTTCGACCGCGGGCACTCGCGTGGGAGAGGGTCTGCTCACTGTTCCCAGTTCTGCGTATACCCCTTTGCTCGCGCGTTTTCTTCGTCGAACGACAAAGACGATCAGTCCGATAATTGCGACTATGGGTAGTACGAGTATTGAGAGGCCTAATAGGAGGTCTGCCATAGATGCGGTCGTGGTGGTTGTGGCCTCAGACGTTTCCGAAGTTGGTTGCCCGGTTGAAGCGGTCTGAGCGACCAGGGAGATAGTGAATCCCTGGAGGCTTAACGAACTTCGGATGATGCTGATGTTGTGGACGGGGTCTGACACGAAGGCTGCCGCGACGAGAGAGTACTGCTGAGGCGGGGCGGTTAATGTGATCGCAAACGAGGCGGACTCAGTTCCAGAAGTTGAGGGTGGAACAAGGCCGCAGATCGCAATGCCAGCCAGAGTCGAACTGGTCATTAATACGCATTGGTCAGGTGCAGAGGTGCCAGATCCCATAAGGTTGGAGTAATTGCCTGCAGAGTTCAGGTATACCCCAAATATGAGCCCGTCGCCTGACGTAAGGCCGCTGTAATTCACTGTAAACGTGACCGTGGCCTGAGCCACTTCGTTCTGCAATACGGTCTGCGCGGGGTAGTTGAGAGAGGCGATGGTTGTGGTGGGTGCCTGTGCACCAGCTGAGGTTGGCATGACTGATAACATTAGAACTCCGAGCAGAACTATGAGCGAGATTGGTTTTGCCGCAATTATCTTTGATCCAGTCCAACGCTCTCGTCCGATCACCCAGTTTGAATATTTCATTTTGTCATCCTCGCTTCTAAACAATCAGCTGTTTTTTTGCGTCCCATGCGCTGGCTCCCCGAATCGCAAAGGCTACGAATAGTAACAGTTCTGTAGGCCCGGTGGGCTCAAACGATAACGCGTAAAACGTGAACGCGGGAAGAATAAAAAGCAGTATGGAGCCGAGGAACCATGCTGCTCCACGCTTCCACTTCCTCAGGTACCATTGGCCAAGCCCTGGAATGAAGAAACTGAGTATCGCTGCCAGCCAGGGATTCTTATGACGTACAACGGCACCTACTGCCTTTTTGTTGATATGGGTTCCGCATTCTTCGCACAGCGTAGCATCGCTCGGAAGCCTGGCGCGGCACACTGGACAAAACGATGGGTTGCTCAAGTCGTCGCCTCCAAGAGGTGTTCGAACCGAATGTGAGCCTTCAAGAGCCCAATTCTCTTATTTCGGGCGTTGCTGTTGCCCCCCGCAGTAGGTACAGAATTTTACGGTATCTGGAATTTCCCTACCGCAGTTAGTGCAGAAGGTCGTCTTTTCGCCGGCTGTTGTTCCAGAGGATGTTTGGAGAGGTGTTGTAAGGGCGGCGTTGGTTTCGTCTGAAATAGGCGGCAGGGTCCACCATTTGTGGAGGATATTGAATGGATCTTGTATTTGCTGTCTCAAACCTTTTGCCAAATCAACATTTATTTTAGTTGGGCGCCGACCTGCTTTTAGAATTACGCGTTCGCCTGCGTGAATTTCAATAACCTTCAGGTCGTCGCTTCGCCACAGTTCCGCGCTGCTCTCTTTGGATCCCTCTCCTTCGAGAACTGTTATCGCTGCGGCCGTCCCGTCTTGAACAGCTTCAACAAGCACCATGGTTCCTTTGATACGGGCAAGCCACCTACTCGTCGTCGCCGCCGCGGCTGCCCCGATCAGGCTGGCAGGGAGAATAATCACAGCCTCTTGCGCTGCCCCCAGCTCCATCCAGTTGAGTAGCAGTTTCCCAAAATCCAGTCGCAGAAGCAAGCTCCCTAGATTGTAGATCTGCGATAGTCCGGGGAATCTCAACCAGGGAATCGGCGTCTTGGGATTAGGGTCAAGCCAGCCCACTCTTGAGTCTTGTCCAATTACGGACTGTGAATTGGACGGTATCGGGGTTTGAACGCGGACAAAAGACTGGGGCCCGGTGTCCACGGTTGTTCCGGGACCAACCTGGTTCAGGTTCTCAGTGGTCAGTTGGGTCTGGGTTCCGTTCGTTCCGGTCAATGTGGCGTTGCCGGTAACGTTCGGTGGTAAGACCGGTGGCGGTTGTGGCGGCGGTGGGCCTCCTCCTGGTACCCCTCCGAAGGGTCCGAAGACGCGTCTCAAAATCCTACAGATTATCCATCGGCCTCGGAAGACCCTGCAGATAACGACGATGATTACTCCGCCCATTATGATGACTATGACTCCGATGAGGATAGCCGGCGTAGCGTAGTCGTATCTGCATCTTGCGAAGTAGTTTTGGGGCCCGTTCATGACAACACTCGCTGTAGGAGTCTGAAATGCAATGTTCCCAGCAGGTCTTGCCTCCCATCCGTCAAAAATCAATCTTGCACCTAGCGTTCCCTGCCAGCCGGGTATTGGCACCTGGGGGTCGACTGAGATGGTCGCAGTTTCACCATCGTTGAACCAGCCGCCCCCTTGTGGATTAAGCTCGTTGCATGCAGCGCCGACTTCCAGAAGATATTGTGTGAGATAGGTGGATGTGGCTTTGTG
Source organism: Bathyarchaeia archaeon (assembly GCA_049513715.1). GTDB lineage: Archaea > Thermoproteota > Bathyarchaeia > 40CM-2-53-6 > 40CM-2-53-6 > FEN-987. The sequence goes on from JBEKVV010000002.1 coordinate 272,679, forward strand.
AGGCGCACACATCGTAACCTGATTCGCTACAGATCCTGAATCATCTATCGCCCAACCGTTGAAGGCATGCCGTACGCCAGCGGCGCCTGCAACCGCGTCTGGATGACCTAGAGCGCTATACCCGCTGGGAGGCAGAAGCGTAACCGATGCACAGGAATCATACCACTCATAAAGCCACACGGAGCTGTACTGATCTTCCCACACCAATCGATACTGGGCTGTATACTCGAAGGTGAACTGACATGGTTTGCATGGAGGCGTAAACGTTGTCCGTGTATACGTCTGGGTGGATGTATATGGGTAATACGAGTAGTAGAGGCAACTTCCGTGGGAGTCGTAAGACACACAATAAGCGACGTAATCTGTGTACGTCTGTGTATAGGTGTATGTCTGCAGGCTGCCTGCTGGGACCGTCCAAACGTATTCCTTGGCGACGAATCTTTTGCCATTTTTCCAGTCAGTAACTTTGCTCCCACACTCCCATCCGCTTTGACAAATCACTTGCAGAACTTGGAATGTGTGCGACTTTGACCCGTCTAAAGTGACGGTCCTTGTCTTGGAGAAGTCGACCGCTGCTCCACCGTCAACTGAAAGTGTTGTCTTGTCCGCTCCTCTGAGGGAGATGGTGTAAGTCACCTGCGTGTTTGCGTATTGGCTAGGGGAGAAGGCGCCTCCTTTCGATGTAGCTAGCGATTGAACTGAGGCTAAAGCCACAACTAGAATGAGAACAGTAACGAGACCAGCTCGCAAAGCTCAAGCAGTGATTGTATTTGGAGTAGAGAGCACAGATATCTGGGTTATCTTTATTCCCTATGTAATGTTTGCCTGTGAGCCAGAAATATGGGAATTGAACATTTTTTTCGACTTCCATCCCCGGCTCCCTAATACTAACTCGGTTCCTATCTTTTCTTGGTGCGGGAACATTCAATATGAGCGCCATACGATTCTTACGGCTACGACGGTTCAAATTCAGGTGCCCGCACCAGGAAATATCGCGAACGACCTAGTCCGGGTAAGGAGTATGCGCGGCGTGGGCTTTAGCCGGGAATGGCATCAGCTCAGACTCCTAGAAAATTTCGAAGTAACTCTGGACAAGTAAAGTCCAACAGGAGGGTTCTGTGTGTATCAAACCAACCAGTACCCTCTCGCTCTGGGACCGGAAAGTAATCCACCAACAGTGGAGACAAAATGTTGAAGAAATCAAGCTCTCCTACAAAAACCACAACAACCAACAAAACCGACAACTGAAAAGTCATTCTCCTTACGGACCTGATGACTTCTTGCCGTGGATTCGAGGTTCGGATCGGGTACGAGACACCAATAAGGAATTGATGGCACCCGTTTCCGAGTTTCACCTCTTCGTCTACGGTTCTTCAGATGGGTAGGGTTCCAAGGCCGCGGTGGCGCACGTGTTTCCCGCCTTGCCCTTTGAAGCGCTCCTCGTCCCAAATGTTTCCACGTTCATGGTATCCAACGTTTTCCCAATACCCGTCTTCGTACTCCGCGAGAAACTCGATTCCGGTGAGCCATTTCGCGCTCTTCCAACCGTAAAGATGAGGAATGAACGGTCTAACAGGGAAACCCTGCTGAACAGGAATCTGCTTGCCATTCATCTTCAAAGCTATGAGTGAATCCTCGACCAGGGCATCCTCAAGCGGTACGGGGGTTGTGTAATCGTCAGCGCAACGGAACATTACCCATTTCGCTTCAAGCTTGACGCCGCTCATTTTGGCAAGCTCGCGAAATGCTACACCCTCCCACACAACATCCTTGATGCTCCAGGTTGTAACACAATGAAAGTCCCTTGTGAGTTTGAGTTGTGGAAGGTTCTCTAGTTCGGTGAAGCTCAGGTTTAGCTCTCTTTCAACCAATCCACTTGTGGTTAATCGCCAAGCTTCTATGTCAATGCGAGGGACACCAAATGCTGCATATATTGCCCACCGCCTCGCTAAGGATTGGCCTGGTGGCACGGGTGTCTGCATCAATTGATTCTCCTGGATGTTTTTCAGGCATCTAAATCATCACCTTGTGTGGGGTTGCTAAAAACTTCTCTTGGCCCTTATTCTGGGGGTCACACACAGCTATGATTGCATCGGGACTTGATCATGGGTACGTGAAGGCGCTTCAACCACTATTAGGTGTGGTACACTCAAAAGGGGGTGTGGTACACCCTCACACCTAAGCAGCGAGGGCATTCGATTGAAGGTAATCGACCTAACGCAAGCGTTCTCTTTGGACCTTCTGGTTCATACTCCGCATAGCGGTACTCACGTCGACGCACCCGCGTACCTCTTCAGAAACGGGAAGACAATAGACCAGTTTGGCCCGGATGCGTTGTTCAAAGACGCTGTACTGCTCGACTTGACGCACACGAAGCCTGGAGAGCAAATTGATGATGAGGACTTGGAGGCGGCTGAAGAAGAGGCTGGCGTGGGTGTGAGAGAAGGCGAGGCAGTCATACTCTACACGGGCTGGGGCGATGCCGAGCAGAATGATCAGCAGTATCCGTTTCTGAGCGCGAACGGCGCGGAGTATTTGGAATTCAAACGCGTCGGCGCTGTGGGTGTGGACACACCCAACCTAGACGACCCATTGGACAAGGGTTCCCCAGCTCACACCGTTCTACTTCGAAGTGGGATCCTGGTCCTGGAGGAACTGTGTAACTTGGATCTAATTGAAACCGAGAGATTTCGGTTGATCGCCCTACCTCTGAGGATAGGGCTAGCTTGCTCCCCAGTCCGAGCGGTTGCCGTCGTCGACTAGAATGAAAGAAAGAAAAAGGCGGGAGAGCAGTAGGCGCGTTTGTTCGCTTATTGCTCGGTTTTTTCGGTTTTTTCCGTGTTTTGTTCAGTGGTCTTGCTTGTTGTTGTCTTGCTTGGGGCTTTCTCTCTTCCTTTGAATACCAGCGCAATTCCAAGTATGATCGCTATGATTACCAAAACACCTGATGTGATTCCGAAGGTCAGGACGTTGTTGTGCGTTGAGGCGAGCTGGTTGTTCAAGTCAGAGATTGTGGCGTTTTTCTGTGAAACCTGGTTCTGTGCGTTTTGCAGGTTCTGTTGGAGTTGTTGGTTTTGAGACTGAGCTTGGCTCAGTTGTTGCTGAAGTGCTTGGTACTGCGATTGGAGGCTGATGTATTCGGGAGTCGTGGCGTTGATGTACGAGAGTGAACCTAGACCAGAATCAGTTGAGGATGTATAGGAGGTAGAGTATGATGGGTATGAGTAGTAGGGGTACGAATAATAGCTGTCGTAGTATGGGTAATAGTAATTGTAGTCATACGGGTAACTCGAATAGTAGTTGTTGGCATAGCTTGGCATGACACTCTCTGACACAAAAGCGATCAGAGAGGTTCTTGGTGCGTCCGCTGGGGCAGTTGCCTGAATGTCCTTGTTGATCTTGTCGCCATTGTTCATGTTCATGTTGCTAGCAACAGTGGCTGTGGTCACTGAGTGAAGACTAGTTCCGTCTCCGTAGTAGACTTGGAGCGTTAGGCTTTGAAGGGTGAAAGTGTTCTTCGCGCTTGCCTGAACATTGACCGTAATTGTTTGACCCGGATTGATTTGTGACGGATATCCCAATTGCACGTTAAGATAGGTCAAGCTAACGTTGTTAGTCACTTGAGTGGGTTGGGCTTGTGCTGATTGACTCAAAGCGAGTGCGGAAATCGATGACAACGCGATAAGGAGAACGAGAAGTATTGCAGTTTGTGTTTTCATGGTTCTTCACGAGTCGGGCTACTCGCGACCGATATGAAGTTTCCTCTACAAATTCCAAATTGGCACTTTCCACTACAGAGAGCCGGTAGTGTAGATTCAGTGAAATCCCTGCGACCGCACTGGGAGGGGCGCGGTAAATTCAAAGTTACAGTGCGTCCTACACGAGGTAGTGCCCTTTCACAAAGCCCGAACACTAGGCTGCGCGTGCTCATTGCTTGTAGACTAGTCAGTAGCCCATTGATTGGGCAATGCGGTCAAGGCGGGCAATGCGCTTAGCCGTTGAAGGGTGCGTTGAGAAGATTCCCGTTAGGAGGGAGCCCTTGAACGGATTGATTATGTACAGTGAGGAGAGTGCAGGGTTAGCCTTACTTTGAACTGGCCTATGTTTGGCATACATCTCTATCTTTTCAAGTGCACTCGCGAGAGCTCGGGGCTGTCCTGAGAGTTTGGCGCCACCTTCATCCGCCGAATATTCCCGAGTCCGAGAGACGGCAAGTTGCACGAGCATAGCGGCAACGGGCGCGAGCACCATCATCAACAACAGGCCGATCACGTTTCCTTGTCTGTCGCGGCTGCTGTAACCTCCACCCCCATAGCCGAAGGCGCCTCCCATGAACCAGCCCCACTGCGCAAGGTAACTGATTGCACCAGCTACCGTTGCTGCAATGGTTGTGGTCAATGTGTCCCAGTTTCTAACGTGTGTCAGCTCGTGCGCCAAAACGGCCTCCAGTTCTTGGTCGTTTAGGATGCTCAATAGACTGGTGTGGACTGCGACGGTGGCGTTGTTGGGGCTTCGGCCGGTGGCGAAAGCGTTCGGAATCGCACTGTTGACCATTGCAACCTTGGGCATCTTCGTTCCCGATGCAGCTGTGAGGCTTCGGAGGGCGGAGTAGACTCGTGGTGCCTCTTCCTCGGTTACTAAGTGTGCACCACCCATCTTCAAAACGAACTTGTCGCTAAACCAGTAGATGATCAAATTCATGAAAGCTGCAAAACCCAGGGCTAACAGTGGCGACAACCCTAGCAAGTATGCAACCGCAAACAGTATGCCCGTGAGGATTCCGATTAGTAGAGTGGTTTTGATGAATGTCCAGACCATGATGGTTTTCCCTCTGTTTTTCGTTACCAAAGGTAACAAGATATAAACTTGCCGCCAACTAAGAGCGCGGAACCACGCGTAGTTCTGAAGTTACGGGGCAGTTTTTGTCGCCCACATTTTGAAAGTGGGGACCGGAAATTGCGATGATGAAAACGCTGTGACTCGCGATTATTCCCCAGAGGTTGTGCTGGGAATCACCAGGATTGCGGGAGTATGCGCGTTGGACAGGCATTAGTGAAGGTGGTACGTAGTTTTGCCGTTTTACCTTCGGGCTACGATTTTCTCGGCTTCTTGGTAAACTGGTAAGCCGTCTTTGGGATCGGATCGAATCTTGACGAATGCGTCCATGATTCTCCTTGTCGTCGGGCCTACCTTCCCGTCTCCGATCAATATTCCCTTAACTTTCACGAGTGGAACTATTTCGGATAGTGTTCCTGTCAGGAATGCTTCGTCTGCGTTTGTCACATCGTAGGGCGTGAGCCCCTTCTCCAACATGTTGAATCCGAGTTCTCGCGTAAGTTTGATGATGCGTCTTCTCGTGACGCCTGGAAGGATGCCTGCGGTTGAGGGTGGGGTGAAGATTTCGCCGTACTTGATGATGAAGAGGTTTGTGGTCGTTGCTTCAGACACGAACCCGTTGCGGTCTAGCATGAGCGCATCGTCAGCGCCCGCGTCTAGTGCCTCTTGTTTCGCCAACACGCTGTTGAGGTAGTTCAGGGACTTAATCTCGTGCGTGGTGGCATCTACGGCGTCGCGGCGCACAGACGATATAATGACCGAGATGCCTTTCTCTTTCGCCATTGCACCGAAAGAAGGATCCGCATATTGCGTAATGATTACGACAGAGGGTTTGCGGCATTTTCTAGGGTCGACACCCAAGTCGCCTACACCCCTCGTTACAACCAATCGAATGTAGGCGTCCTTCAATCCATTCCTTTTGACCGTTTCAACAATTGCCTTCGTCATTTCCTCCGGCGAGAGTGGGAGTTGTAGCCTGATAGATTTGGCGGAGCTGTATAGGCGTTCGAGGTGTTCCTTGAACCGGAATATTACACCATTGTATACTCTGATTCCTTCGAAGACTCCGTCACCGTAGAGTAATCCATGGTCGAAGACGGAAACTGACGCTCGTGATTTGGGCACCCATTCACCATCGACGTATACGATCGGCTCTTTTACGAGCAAGGGCGGTCCCGTCGGTCTAAGCGAGAATCGTATAAAATGGTTCCTTCAGTGCGTCGGGGGCACAGCAAAGTTGCGAACGTCTACTTCAGATTCAACCCATGGTTCGCAATGAGGCTCAATAAGACAGATTAAACGGGGTGTTGAAAGGCTGCGCTTGCTTGGGCCGGTAGTTCAGCTTGGTTAGAAGGCGCTTGCCTGGCCTGAACGTTGCCCTTACACGGCAAAGGTCGCCGGTTCGAATCCGGTCGAGTCGCAAAATGGACGAGTCGGCGACAAAACCGGCGAAAGTCCGGTCCGGCCCACCAATTTTCTTTATGACAATGAATCGCCGAATCTTTCTAGAACAGTTTGTCTTTGTCCATGAGCATTTCGCTCTCTGAGTATCTTTGGCCATACATTTTCTTTATGATAAGGAAACGCCTTGCTCTCTCCATGAGTGGTTTCTCGAAGATTTCGATTACTCCGTCGAAGAAGTCGATGATGGTTTGAGTTTCCTCTTTGGTCGTGGTCAATGGGTTGAGGGTCGCTATGATCGTGAACTCCTCAGCCTTTCGTTTTCCAACAAAATCTGCTAACCACCTCCGGGTTATAATGGACTTATAGCGGAGCAACAGATCTGACAAAATGTCTATGATCATGACCCGCTTGGTTGCCTTTTCCTTTGCCAAAATATCCTTGAGGGCTAGACCCAACGATATGGTGGCGTCGCTAAGATTCTCAATGCTTGGTATCTTCAGCAGGTTCGGGCCATGGGATGAGATCTTGTCGGCCTGCGGGCAGAGAGCGTAGAACCCTTTCGGGTACCTAGACGCCATGTCTTCTGTCCTGCGAAGATCGTTTGAAACGAGAATCGCTAATCTTCCAGATGATAGGGCTGAGTTCATTACTTTCCTTAGGAGCAGGTCCCTCTCGTCAAAGGACGGAGAAACAATGACAATACTGAATTTCTCAGGGATTCCTCCCTCCAGCGCTTTGTCTAAATCCAAGTAGCCTGTCGAGATGATTGGTTGAGCTTGAATAGCCTGTGCCTCGGTGGCTGGTTGAGATGCAAAGGCCTTTCTCGGTGACTCTTGGACTGTAGTTGGGTGTTCTTGTTTCGACGTGGCTGCTGGTTTCCTTCTTCTTGCGAAGACTAAGACGAATGCGACTACCACGACCGCGGCAATCGCTAATAGCAAACCCAAGTTTCCAAATGGAAGACCAATTTGGGAGATCGTGGTTGTCAGCGTAAGGTTGGTGAGCTTTGTGGTGGGTGCGGTAGCGTAGCTGACGGACGAAACCGTCGTTGGGAAAGGTCTCTGTATTGACCAAGTGCCCGCAACTGAGTCAAGGTTGAAATTCCAGAGCCATGCAATGAATTTGCCGGCGTTAGGGGCCACCCAGTCAACCGAGCCCATGGGGCCGTTCTTAGAGAGGAGCACGGCTGAGGATGAGAAGGAAGGGCCAGTCCCCGCGCTATTACAGCCATAGTCACCTGTGGCAAATTGAGGAAATGCGGTTGTGATGTAGAAATTGACCGGAAGATTGCTCTTAGTTGTCCACTGCATGTGATAACTCAGCCCCGCTATTGCATTAAATGCCTGATGGGCATTGGCCCCTTGTCCGCAGACATTGAGCGCGAAGTCAACAGGTGCGGAGACGCCAACATAGCTAGACGTTGTCTTTGTCTCATAAAGGGTCGTGGTCGGGTAGGTGTAGAGTCCTGTGGTCGTGACTTGGGTTGTGAAGGTTACGTAGCTTTGGCCCGACACGTTCATCGGTGCAACAGTGACTGCTGGAGCTAAAGCGAGAATCAGCATAAAGGCGAACGCAATGCGGGACTGCATGAATAGGCCTCCTAGGGATCGCATTAACCATGCTGCATCAAGTTGGATTTCTGATTTGTGTTATGATCGAGGTTGCTAACACTGCAAATGATCTATTTCTGATATGAAAACCGAGATAAGGTTCGGACTCTTCGTGCGCGCGCCATAAGACCTGCACTGGCCTTGTCAAGTTGAAAGCAGCTAGGAGATTGTCTGCTCCGTTACCCAGGTTCCCAAATAAATCTGATATTCACCGTTAGCCCTCGATCTGGGAAATGCTTCGCTAATGCCCACCGCAACCAGCGTTCATTGGTTACGCCAACAAACCGATATGCCAGTTGGAATATTAGTTAGAAAAGTTGTTTGAAATGTCAACCGCTGGGTTGGATGTGACCCAGCGCAAGGGTGAGTCCGGTCCGGCCCACCATCTGGTTCTGATAGTACGCACACTACTTTTCAGCGGTCGCAGATATGTTACTACTCTTCATCTCGTCGTTTTCTGCAGAAAAAGAGGACGGCGGCAATTATCGCTATGAATCCGGCGAGTGCCACCACGATCCCTGCAATGGGTTGCAGGATAGTGCTGATGGTGGCTTTCTCGGGAGCGAGACTCATGTCGCCGGAGGTTAGAAAGAGATGTTCGGTTTGGCCCACGCCTAGCGTTCCGTCATGGTGTCGCGCTACCAGGGCATTGCCGATATTCGTTGCCTTGCTCACGAATAGGTGAAACGCAGTGTTGCCTCCGGCCGTTATCACGAGTTCGTAAGTGCCGTTAGGGTTCACGATTAGGAGGTCTTCTGAAGAGTTGTGAGTGATCGAAGCATTGGGGATTCCTTCGACACGGTTCCCTGTTTGGGGGTCGATTCCAAGAGCTCTTTGTTTTGCGTCATATATTGTGAGGTAGGCATACAGCGACCTGAATTCGGCGTAAAGATAAGTTTCAGCGATGGGATCAGGCAGATGTGGTCTATCCACCACACCGGCTGAGATTGCGGATATGTAGGCACCCTGATCTGATCCATGTTCAGACCAATGAAATTCCCTGCTCGTATCATTCCATATCAGGTTCATTGAGGATTCGCCTGTAGCTAACAGAGCTGAACAATCACTCAGTAGGAGGCAGTGAATCGCGCTCACGGAACCATCGTGCCAGAATCCGTCGGCAGATTCAACCAGGATCGGCCCGAAAGTCCCAAAGGTGTCATTCCTGAAAACTGCAATTGCCGAATTGACCATCCCGACTATTACTAGCTCGAATGGTGAATGACCCCATGGGGGCGCTTTTTCGAGAACCGTACTAATGTAACATGGGCAGTTTACTGAACTTGGAATGTCCCAGGTTATCGCTCCGAGATTATTTGACATCTGAAGAACGTACTTTGAGCCTTCGTTCGAAACATGAGAGTAGAAGATGAGTGATTGAGGGAAGGGAACCGGAGTTGTGTAGAACAGAGCGCGACACTGATCAGTGATGCTCGATTCAGGTTCACATAACACAGGTTGACGTACTGTAGAGCTGTTCCAAACTTGGAAGGTGAAGGTCCCGTAATAAATCGTACTCGCAAGCTTAGCGAACTCAACCGTGTTCTGGGCCCATAACACAGAGTTCCCTATCGAATCAGATATCCAAAAATTCTGCTGGACGGAGAAGCAATCTACACGTTGGGGCCTCAAGCAATCTTCGATCGGACGCTGACCAAATGTAGAATAAGCGTCCGCTATCCCGATAGTTATCTTACTCCAGACGGAGACCGCTTCATGGCTTGGGGTTGTGAATGGGATTCTTTCGAAGGAAATTGCCGGCTGAAACGAAAAGAGGACGGCTAACAATAAGAGAGCTCTCTTTCTTCCGGTTGTTCTCGTAAGACTGCTCGAACCCCATCCTTTCATCCGATGTCACCAAGTGATCTTCAAGAAGTCTTATACAATGTTGACGTTCAGGCTTTTTCATCAGGGAGTATGGAGGGCCTCATTTGATCGACGAGGATATGCGGGCGATTGTCGGAGGGCAACACCATGTTTCGCTGCTACGGTCTCCCATGATGGCCGCCCTAACTTATCGCTAAAGGGAACTATCAGGGTTTGGGATCGGCTTATTGTAGTGGTGCTATACCCGAATGTATTCCAAGAGAATTCCGGCTTGGCGTTCTGCGAGCTTCAAAGCCAGCACGAAAACCACGACACCAATCACGAGAGAAACAATCGTCATTTCGATAATCAAATCATGGAAGATGAGTAAATTCAGGAATATCGGGACCGCGGTGATCAGCGCGACGGCCACACACGTCACCATGCCGAACATTGAACCCCAGACGCTAACAAATCTAGCTCGGACGCTTTCACGAAAGTCAGGGAACTTGAACCCAAAATACAGCCCTAGAGCAGCCTCCTCGAACGCTACAATGGCTCCAAGCACCACGAGGACCACGAACATTGGCAGTGGAACCTTCAAGATGAAGTTCAGAATTCCAATCAGAACGGTGCTGAAAACCACACCCAAGCTAATGGGCATGATTAGCTTGGCCTTCATAAGCTGACGGGGCAAAATGGGGATTGCATAAAGGTTCCATACAGCCGAGCCTTCTTGGCCGATGCTGGTCATTGCCATCAAACCGCAGAAGATAGCTATCGGCATCAAGTAAAGCGGCATAAACGCAACGAAATCTGGTCCTCCTGCCATTGATGTGCCACCGATGCTGAAGAGGGGAAGGCTCATCGAAATCGCCAAAACGAACGGTATGGCCAGAAACCTAGCCATCTCACGCCTGCGAACGAGGGAGCGCAGGTCTTTTCGGAAAATCGCTGACTCAACCGCACCGAAACCTGGAAGTCTGGATTCTACTTTGCCGGGAACGTAGGGTCGGCTTGTCAGTTTAATCGAAACTGGAACAGGAACCCAAAAGCGAGTTCGAAATTCTACGGCCAAGCCGAACAATGCGAAAAAGAATCCTAGGGATAGCGAGGCAAAGGATAAGGAGGAAAACGCGTTGCCCTGTGAAGTGCTGACAACCGCTACGGAAGGCCAAATCACCGGCACAAACCAAGCCACAGTCACCGTGCGGACTATGCTTTGAAGGACGTAGGCCGCAATCTGGCCGCTGAACATGAGTTGAACAAAGGCCAAAACAAAAATCGTCATGGCAAGACGAAACGCGATTCCTGACCGGCCGCTTTTCTTGTAGAAACTGGAGGATATCCGGTTCGTCAGCGTGTCCAAGAACTCGACTACACAAGACCCGATGAAGAGCGAAGTGACCGCCATTAGCGCTGTCGCGACCCAAACGCCGCTCATTCCAAAATACAAGGCGGGTCCTAGTAGTACGCCCAGAAACAAGCTAAGCATTAATGAGTAGATGTAGGATTCAGAAACGATTGAACCTGCCACATATTCTGAGGGCGAAATCGGCAACCAATTCACCAAATCAGTGCTCAGTGATTGGACTGGCTGGCTTATCTCGTACAAGACGCCGAAGACGATTACGGCAAACGCAATTGCTGTCGGCACTCCTACCAACGCATTCAATATCGTTGAGTTTATCATCGCACGAAAGTCAGCAAGGTACCCCAAAGAGAGAAAACGATTTCCAAGCAGGCCAAATCCCAGAACAATGGCAACGTCTGCAATCAGTATGATGCGTGGGTCGTCGAACAGACGTCGCATGAACTTGGGTCTCTGGGAACCACGCATTTGCGATTTCGTGAGAACAATCGCAAGCCTGTAAACGGACCTGAGCTTCATCGGCTCAGGGCCTCGACGATTTCATGTGTGTCGGCCGTTCCAGTCAACTTTAGGAACACCTCTTCCAATGTCGACCCACGGGTGCCCGCTTTGGATCTCAAGTCTTGCGTCGTCCCTTCTGCGAGCACGTTTCCCTCGTACATGATCACGATTCTGTCACAGATCGCGTCCGCTATTTCCAGAACGTGTGTGCTGAAAATCGTGGGGACGCCGTCGTCCCTCAGCTTGTGAATTAGGTCTTTGACTATCCGCGCTGACCTTGGGTCTAGTGCGTTTAGGGGCTCATCGAGTACGAGGATACGCGGGCGGTGCAACAACCCAGCAATTATGGCCAACTTCTGTTTCATCCCTTGAGAGTAACCATTGATCAGCTCGTTCTCACGTCCCTCAAGGTCCAATGCTTTCAAAAATTCGGGAATGCGTTCGCGCTTGGTACTGGAGTCTAGAGCGTGAACGTCGGCAATGAAATCCAAGTATTCAATCCCAGTCAGAAACTCGTAGAGCCTAGGGCTTTCTGGGACAAAGCCCACCATCCTCTTGACCGAAACGGGGTCTGTTCCTACGTCGACCCCTAGGACCTGAATGTTACCCATGTCAGGTTTCAACACTCCCACAATCATTTTCATAAGTGTGGATTTTCCTGAGCCGTTAGGGCCAAGCAACCCAAGGACCTCGCCGCTACTAAGAGAGAAACTCACCCCATTGACAGCTCTCCTGTTTCCGAAATTCTTCACAACGCCGTTTACCTGGAGAGTCTGCAATGGGGGGTGCACCTTGTTTGCTAGTTAGTTGCTAGGGAAACCGAAAGAGATTAGAAAAACCTCGCGGTCCACCCTCCTGAAGGAACATTGAACACAACGGAGACTGAAAATGCCAAAGCCAAGCCGGTATGCAACATAGCGCTATGTGGTAAAGAAGCGGAGTGGGAGGTTGAGCTCTTCGGCAAAGTCGAGCATTACTGCCAAAGGCATCGACCGGCAGTTCCCGAGAAGTTCTTCACCAAGCTTAACCACGCATAGCCCGGATGACAGAGACTCGGTGAATTACAGTTTCTCGAGTAGTGTGTCAATCTCCCGTTTTGTGTTATAGAAATGCGGTGAAATTCTGAGGGTATTAACCCTCGGGGCGACGACTACGTTCTGTTCCTGTAACTTCTTAGCCACTCGCCCTGCATTTTCCACTTCAACAGTTACAATGCCACTTCGCCGTTCCTTTTGCGTTGGCGACGTAACCCGTTTACCCAGTCTCTTCAACCCATCAATCAAATGCTCTGTTAATTGTTCGATGATGGGTTCTCGTTCTTCAGGCGGATACTTGAGGGTGAACTCTAATGCCGCCTTCGCTCCTGCGACTGCTATCACGGCCCAGGTTCCCCATTCGAATCGGGTCGCGTCATTCGCAACTTTGACGTCGGTCAGGTCAAATGGACGGCCAAAGGTATCCTGGTTTGATAGGGCTCTGGAAATAACTGAATCAGAAATCCCGTGCCAACCAACAATCGCGGGTTGAAGCTCATTCAAGACTTCATGCTTCACGTAGAGGAAAGCTGTTCCATGCGGCCCCATTAGCCATTTGTATGTCCCGCAAGTCAGGACATCAACGTCGAGTTTGTGAACGTCAACCGGAATGACTCCCAGTGCGTGGAAGGCGTCAACCAACATTAGTGCCCCATGCGCATGCGCGATCTTGGTGATGTTCCGTATGTCTTCACGACAGCCATTGATCCACGAAACGTAGTCCAGAGAAACGGCTACCGTGTTGTCGTCAATCGCCTTCTCGAAGTCGGAAAGCGGAACTTCACCATCACTCGCCTTCAATACTCTTACATCTGAGATTTGACCTCTGCGTTTCAACGAATGCCACATGTATACATTCGTGGGAAAATTCAGCTCACTCACAACAACATTGTTCCTAGGCTTGAGGTCCAGTGCGGTCGCGATTGCAGCCAATCCTGACGTAACGTTTGGAACGTTTGCAACCTCTTCAACCTTGGCGCCTATCAATTGGGCAAACCGCTCTCTCGCCTTTACGATTTCAAGCAGCCACGCATCCCACTTCTCACCGTAATCCCTCCATTCGTCTAGGAAAGATTGCATGGCCTTGTGGACGACGATCGGTGGGGGCCCTGCCCCCGCGTTGTCCAAGTAGACGTTCTTCGAGAGTAGGGGGATTTGGTCTCTAACCTCGTCGAGGTTCAAGTCTTACCCCGCCCTTGCTTGCGGGATAAGGTCCGTTATAGAGCTTACACCGGGCAGATTGCAAGGTGAGATTGGAAGAGAAAAAGTGGGGTTTGGGTCTACTGTGATGGAGGCGCGTTTGTGTCTTCGGTTGGTGGATTAGGCTTCTTTTTCGTTGGAATCACTCTTTTCTTCGTCGGTGCTGGTTGGTTTTGGGTTGCTGCTGGTGCGGGCGTGCTTTGTGGGATGGGCTTGAGGGTTGCTTGATTGTTGCGGTTCCTGCTGTTAAGTGCCACGTATGCTATGATGCCGGCAGCAATCAGTACCGCTGCGATTATTCCTAAGGCAATCGTCCAGTCCCGAACGGTTGTGTCTGACCGCCACGAAGCGATGACGGTTTTCGGTTTGTCCATGGGTACGCTTGCAGATTGGCTGTTGGATTGAAGGTCGCCTTGCCATCCATTGAAGAGTATGCTGACTCCGTAGGTTGTGCTAACCGGGCTTGAAACGTAAATCTGGGCTGTTGTGCCCGCATCGTACCAACCTTCCCCGAACGGCGAGCCCTGATCTGTCATGACCTTCAAGTAGTATTGCTGCTTGTACTCCGCGGTTACCGCGTGCGGTGTGTCCATTTTGAGCATAAGGGAAGCGTCGGGCTGAGTTGTCTGGCCGTCCACGCTCCATCCTTGTAAGACGAGTCGGCTCCTATCGTTACCGCTCCCTATCATCTGACCTCCGGATGTTACCGTAACCGTGTCGCCCGCGTTATACCAGCCTGTACCCTGCGGGAGCGGAGCACTTTGGGGTTGCACACCCACATCTAGTTTGAACTGTTGTTGGTATGCGGCGGTGATCTTCTTCGCGCCGTTCATCGTTATGGTGCCGCTGTCTCCTACGCCGGAAAAGTCGCCGGTCCAGTGTGAGAACACGTAGCGAACGTTCGAGGAGACTTGGATTGTGTCTCGCGTAACCGAGAATGGGGCTGACGTGCCCTGAGTGTATGTTCCTCCTCCACTGACTGTTCCAAGGCTTGCTGGGTCAGTGGTGACTGTCAGTTGATAGTTGGAGGGTGTTGAGTAGTAATTGGTATTGTAGTTGTAATTGTACGGGTATCCGTAGTAATTTGAGTTGTAGTAGGGATAGTAGTACCCGGAGGAGTAGCCGTAATATCCATAATTGCAGTAGTAAGGCCCGTAGTAGTCGTAATAGTAGTAAGGGTAGCCGTACCAGTAGTATGAGGAGTCGTAGTAGGCCATTGAGCATCCATACTGGGGAGAGGACGTTGTCGCGGCTGCCTGAGCAGGTTGCATTGAGAAGAAAACGAAACCGGCGCTTAGAGCAAGTACTATTATCGCTAACTTAGGAAGGTAATTTGTATTCAAGCGTATCTGGTATCTATGGGAATTTCTCCATATTTTTGGCTTTCTGCCAGCCAACGCGCAAATTGTTTGTGTTCGACGCGTGTCTCGATTCCCTTTAAGTAGGCCTTGGTCCCACACCTAGAAGCCGTGGGTTTGTATGGTAGTGAAAGCCTACGTTCTCGTTCAAGCGCAGCTGGGCAAGTCCCGGTCAGTTGCCAAAACAATAGCGAAAGCTCGAGGCGTCAAAATGGTGCATGCCGTCACAGGCGTGTACGATGTGATCGCGTACTTAGAACTCCATGACATGACATCTCTGTCTGAATTTGTCATGAAGAAAGTACAGGCTGTGAAAGGTGTGGAAAGAACTCACACCGCGATTGTTGTGTGAAGAAACCCCAACCCGCCCTGAACCTTGGGGCAGTTCTTTAGCCCCTCGTTTCCCAATGGCCGTGAAGGTTCCAATCATCTCTTAGATATTTCTCAGCGAGTAGTTTTGTCATTCCGCGTGTTTCGCCCCCTGTCAATTGTCCATCTTGAAGCTTGAATTGCAGTTGTCGCTCACATGTACTGGTGAGTTCGCGTTTCACAGCAGCCAATTCGACCAGTCTGCCGGTAGCTTCCTGTAGCGTGGTTACCTGTTGCCATTTGCTGCGGATGAAGTCGGTAGTGTTGGTTGTCCTGCTTGGTGAGAGAGCCTGAATCAGCGTCTGGGTGTCGGTCGAAATCAAGATCGAAGCGTGCCAAAGGACATTTTGTTTGCCCACCCAAGCTGCTCCTCCTGCAATCTTCTTGCCCAGAACCTGAATCGTATTTGGAGGAGCGAAACTTCCTTGAATGCCGAAGTTCTTGAGTGCACGCAAGATTATTGTGGTGTAGCCACGGTGTAATTCGGTGAGGGAGCTGCTCTTTGGCCTTGGGGCAGCAATCGTTAGATTTAGGTTCCCTGGGTCATGGAAAACTGCGCCGCCGCCGGTAAAGCGCCTAGCGATCCTGATACCTCGACTCTCGCAGAATGCAACATCCACCTCATCCGTTGGGTTCTGGAATCGGCCCACGATCACAGCGGGGGGATTTTCCCAAAGTCTGACAGTTGTACTTGGTGAAGACAAGTCACCTGTCGCCAGCGCCTCTTCGAGCGCGAGGTTCTGGAAGGCGCTTGGATAGCTTAAGTTGAGAATGCGCCCAGTGACTGGTGGAAGCCGATGCATCACCAAGGACGACATCTGCTGAGTATTCTCTTGGGTAAGAAGGGCTTCAACTCTCGCCTCCTAAGGAGCGACCCTAACTTTGGGATGAGGCCTACGGCATCAGTACCAAGTTTGCAAAGAAGTGAGTGAACTGTCAGCGTCATCGATTCTAGGGCGATGATATCTCTTTCCAACCGGGCTCTTGTTAAAGCAGATTCGACACCCTGCCTTGAGCAGGCGTACACCTGAATGCGGTCCAATCCAGTTCTAACCCAATCCGAGAACAGATCAATCTGAGGATCCCCCAACCATCCTTCTGCAACCAATTCATGTCGATCCAACTTCGTTATCCTGACCGTAGTCCTACTTTGGGGAAACAAGCAGTAATGTTCTAGGATTTCTCTAGCAGGGAGCGGCCTCCCATCAGCCAACTGGGCCTGTAGAGTTCTGGGTTTGACCCTTACTTTCAGGGCTGCGGGCGCCTCCACACCGAGGTCAACTTCCAAGTTCCCACCCGTTATGTCGCTGATGGTTGCAGGGTAGGTTTCGTTGAGGTCGACAGTACTCAGCTCAGTTTGGGCAAGCCCCAGTTCTCTTGAGATAAGTTCCAGGAAAATCTCCATGTCCGGTCCATCCACCTCGAGCTTTGCCCAACCTCCCCGGGTGAACCCCTCCAGATGCGTGGAAGCGGTGAGTGAGCCTTTGAGGGCTGAGAGCGCAGTCTGAAGGCATATGTTGAAGTCTTCTACCTTGAGCTCTCCCGGCCTTTGGAGGAGTGTGATTTTCATTTTGCTCAGTATTTCTTATCTGCTGAGTTCTGCCTCGAGTTTCTCTATCTTTCCTTCAAGGACCGTAACAACCTCTGCGTTTTCAGAACTCTCAAGCTGGTTACTGCATTTCGCGCATGCGAACGAACTCTCCATTGCTTCCTCGAAGGTCACACGAACGTCAGTGTCCGTCTTGCAAATGAAGAAAGTGTGCTTTCGTTCGTAATCTAGGCGTTGTTTCAATTTGTCGAGCGCTCTTTTCTTGCGGCTTCTAATGAATGCGTCAAGCTGGTCCGGTTGAAGTCTCCAGTAGAAAATGAACCATCCAGTCTTCTCGTCTCTGACACGGGTGCAAGAGACGAGGCCGTGATCATAGAGCTTGTAGAGAACTTTTCTGACCGTGTTCAGTCTGACTTGGCAGTCGTTTGAGACTGTTTCGTCAGTTCCTTCGCCTAGTTTCTTCAGGCTTTTGACAACTGTGACAGCTTCGTCTCCTCCGAAGAGGTTTGCGACTTTGATAAGTTCCTCATCCAGTACTGACAAACTCTATTCCCTCGAAAAGGTTACGGAGTCCCTTACGTGCTACATTCAATTAATTCTTCTTGTTAAACAGATTCGCTGGTCGTTCGGGGCAGGTAACTCTTTTATACGATTCAGCTTCGTGTAAGCGTTCGCGGGTCTAGGAAAATGAAGGAAACACTTGCCACTTTGGGATTTATCTTGTTCTTTGCCGGCTCGATGCTTGACATCGCAGGTTCCACGTTTGTAACCCAAGGTGGGACCCCAGCCGCAGTTTACTTTAAAGTAGGTATCATGGAGTTACTGGGCTCAGCAATCTTTCTCGTCGGGATTTATCTGATAATCAAAACCCGTTAAGCCGGTCTTTATGGCGAGCATAAACCGACGCCCCAACTGCAATGTGACGGTGTTACGGCTCGGGCACAGGATCCCCCGTGACACCCGGGT
Source organism: Bathyarchaeia archaeon (assembly GCA_049513715.1). Taxonomy (GTDB): domain Archaea; phylum Thermoproteota; class Bathyarchaeia; order 40CM-2-53-6; family 40CM-2-53-6; genus FEN-987. The sequence continues at coordinate 290,684 of JBEKVV010000002.1, forward strand.
TACCACACACGTTTGTCTGACCGCTCGAGCGCTTGGTGCAAACGGAATCCTCGTCTCCGATACGCACGACAAACAACTTGAGGAGACTGTGAATCGGGTTACCGCAGAGTTCGGTGGGAAGTTCACAATAGAGACTGGAAGACCATGGCGGTCAATTGTTCATGAATGGAAGCGGATTGGCGGCATGGTCATTCATTTGTCTGCATACGGCTTACCTCTCCCCAAAGTAATTGATCAAATAAGACAGTCCAAGGTCGACAAATTGGTCGTCGTAGGTGCTGAGAAGGTTCCTGGTGAGATGTTTCGATTAGCTGACTGGAATGTTTCCATTACAAATCAACCGATCAGCGAGGTGAGTGCTTTAGGAGTATTTCTGGACTGGTTCTTCAAACACAGCCTGCTAGAGGATGATTTCTCAAATGGGAAGCTGCGAATTGTTCCGAGAGCGCATGGCAAGAAAGTTGAAGGGCTCTAGAATTCTGGTTTTGTCTTCCCTTTGATTCGTATGATGTCTCCCAGGGTGACTTCAGAAGGTGCAGCAGACTTGGGAACGTCATCGGCCTCTCTCCTCGGTACGAGGAGCTTCACTTTCAGTTCGTGTTCCAGCGCTCTGCATAACCTAGAGTTGGGAGCCACCTTACCTATCTCAATCTTCTGAATTACGGACAGTTTCTCCTTTACCCTTTTAGCCAAATCCTCCTGGGATAGCCCCAACCCCATTCGATGCTTTCGAACTAACTCAGAAAAGTTCTCAGCAACATCAAGCTCATTCATCTCCTTAGGAAGGTCCGCCAATCTTCTCGGACTCACTCTGGGTTGGATGTTCAGCCTAAGGGGGCCTGTCAGTCGCGGCTGTTGGGGCTCTTCTTGGTAGGGTTTGCCCAGTCCCTGGCATTTACTACAGACCAGCATCTTCGCCCCTTCGACCATCACACGAAATGCTTGATCGACGATTTGTCGCCCACATATGTCACAATTCAAATGAAGAGGCTCCCACGGGTTCAGCGGCAGCTGGAACCTTAAATTGGTTTCTCGCGAATACTGCCTTCAGGTCGCCTTGGACCACCCTACAAAGCAGCAATTCCGTAAACTGATAGGAATCGCGAACTACCAATTCGGAAAAGGCGCCGGGGCCGCCCTATTTGACAAGGGCATTAAAATCGCATGCTCACAACGCACGGGTAGGATTAGATACATCTACAGGAAAAGCAAGTTGATCGCCACGTTGAGACCAAAAGACGGCTCCTTTGCGCTAACCGTGAGTGGCGCCCAAATCCTGCTCACCAAAATGAAATTCTTTGCTAATCTTGTGATTGCTCAGGATGACGTTGCCGAATTCATAAGAGTCGGGGGAGATGTTTTCGCGAAACACGTCGTACGCGCAACAAAGAGCCTGAGGCCAGGAGAAGAAGCCATTGTAACCGGCGAAGATGGGCATCTCATGGGCGTAGGAAGAACATTGCTCAGCGGATATGACATAAAGCACTTCAAGCGAGGCGTAGCGGTCAAAGTCCGTAAAGGCATTGAAGAGTCGACCGTGCGCGAAGAGAGTGCTTCCACAGATGGCCTTTAGCTCGCAAAACGGAAACCAATGCCACACTGATTATTGCGACCAACACCAATACTATTTCTATGTTTATTTGCGGCAATGTCGGGAATTCTGTCACCCATTCCGCCGTGACCTGTTTGGGTGAATCCATTCTGAGTTCAGCGATTGGCGATTCTGAATTCGCAGAGCCGGACCAACCTCCGAACCGATGGCCCGAAACCTCAGTAGGGTCAACGCTGACGGTCGCAGTGGAATTCGCATCATACCACCCACCCCCCGCGGCAACACCATACTGCGAATTGACCACGAGAAGGTACTGCAATCTGTACTGGAATACTCTGCTACCGCCTGAAGAGACTTGCCAGGGGGTCCCGTTCACAACGTAACGGGCTCCATCTCTAACCTGTATGACTGTTGAGAGTTCTATGGTGTGCGTCCCATCGCGCTTCAGTTCAAGGATTAACACATGCGTCGCATTGAGTGGGACAGGTGCAACATTGTGGCCATCAAGGGTTATGATAGTCTGCGCGTTTCCAATCGTTGGTAACAGTTCAACCTTAACTGAATAGAGCTTGGGCGCGTCCAAAATTGAGGTCAATGCGTTGACCTTTCCCCAACCCCAAAGCGGAGAACCAGCTTCGCCTATGATCCCGGTGAATGTGTCCCGCGTGGCGTCGTGAGTCAGGATGTTTTTGATCTCATTGGGGCTCAGATAGGGGTTAACTTGCAGCATTAAGGCGATAACGCCGGTCACATTTGCGGCAGCGAAACTGGTACCGCGCCAGATCTGGTGGTAGTCATCGGGGTCGCACGCCACACGAGCATTGTTGAACTGGCACATATTGACGGGGGATGTGTTTGCTCTTGCAGCAATAATGTTCGCGCCGGGTGCCGTTAGTTCTGGTTTCATTCTGCCATCTCGCGTCGGACCAGCTCCACTTCCGGCTTCGAGATCACCGAGAGCTGGTGCTGGGAGTTCGCCCCAGCGCTGCCCCTTGACACACTTGCTACAGTATGAATACCAGAGTACTCGGCTCAGGTAGCTGCCGACTGTGATGACCCCAGTTGCCGTTCCAGGGTGGTCGATCGTATCTGATGGATCGATAAGGTATCGCCCAGAAATTGAGTCTTCATTGTTGACATACTGCCCCGGTTCAGTCCAAGCATTCCATTTGCCGTTTGCTACGATAGCGCCTGTTAAGGTGAACATCCAAGGGCTTTGTTGTAATGTTCTCCCATATGCAGCGGTTATTTGGATCCACCATTCCCTGCCAGTAGAGCGTTCTCCTGATTGAATTGCGATATTTCCGTCAGGAGTATCAATCCCAGCATCGAGAGTAGGACCTGATATCGTCTCTCCGCTCGGTGTTTTTACAGAAATCGAAAGAGTATCTGAAACTGAGTACCATATGTCGGTCGTGCTAATTGTTGTTTCTGGATCAAGGATCCAACTCACCGAAACAGCTTGTTCGGGCGAAAGCCGTCCGCTGACGTGTAGGTCTGCATTACGAGAGTTCCCCGCCGCGACAACTATTGGTACGCCTTCAGCTGCAAAATCCGTCATTGCAAGTTCGAGTGGCTCCGTACCGTCATGTGACCCAAGAGAGTCGCCATAGCTAAAGTCAATGACCAGGGGGAGACCAAGTTCGCGTGCTTTACCAATTAGATAGCTAAATGCGTCAATCTCAAAGTCTTCGGTTCCTTGTTTCAGTTTCACGGCTATTAGGGATGCACCTGGCGCGACGCCAAGATAGTTTCCAGGAGCTTGACCCGTGCTCGCGGCCACTGCGGCAACAGCGGTGCCATGCCCTAAAGAACTGTCGACTTCGCTGCAAGTCTTCATCTGAATGTCTGTTGGACCACACTCATTGCCGTACCCGAAACCTACTGGATGTATTCCGTCAGAAGATTGGTCCCAAATGTAGATTATTTTGTTGGTTCCGTTCCCGAAATAGAAGTCCTTATGCGCGTAGTCAATGCCTGTGTCTGCTATTCCAATTATTACATCTGAACCATTGATGGCGTTTCCATGTAAATCTTCTGCAGCACTCCGGAATCGGTTCAACAAAGATTCAGTGACCTTCAATTCCGCCTGAGGCTTCAATTGCTTCGGTGAGGATATGCGAGCTACGAAGCTAACTCTTGCAAGCTGTTGCAGTGAAGACGGGGATACTTCCATCGTTGCAACATGGCCCGTGAAGGTTCGGATTCGCCCAATTGAATCGATAATCTGTAGGCCCGCCTGATTCGGTATTTCGGAGAAGACCACAATGACGCTCACGGGTTCTTGGATCCCTTGAACATTTCCAGCGAGGAATGTTCGCAGGGTTGGGTCGGACTTAGAACGCAACAGCATCACACCGTCAGGGAGGGACGATGCTCCAGCGCTTTGGGTTGAAAACAGAACGATTAGCGCTAGAAGAATGGCGAGAAGAAGCTTCTCATGGTTGTGCTTCAGATACAAGCCGTCATAGCAGCCTTCTTGAATTAGATAGGTGATTGTATAAGTGAAAACCGCAAGCGTTTCACGAATTTTGAGAGGCTACGGTTTAGGGTGTATATAAGTCTCTGCACCGTAGTTTTTGGTTGGCTGCGATTTGAGAGGAGCTATAGCGAGAGAAGGTTCCAATGATTCGCGAGGATCGCCCCTTGTCGGCTAATATCGAGACAGTTGCGACTATTCTCTGATGGTGGTCTGGTCGAGGCGATTGAGGCTGCTGTCGGGCCTCTTGCGTAGCCTCTCCGAAATTTTTATCGGGTTGCGGTACCTGAAGCTTCGGCTGTTGATTTAGATTGGCGCACAAAGCTCTGAAAGCAGCGCGAGGTGTTCCGGGAGGGCGGGACGCTATGCGTATGATGCAGAAAATGGGAATGAAGATTGATGAAATCCAAGGCGTGTCCGAGGTCGTCATAAGGACGTCGACCAAGGATATTGTGATCGTTGAACCCAGCGTCACCGCTGTGGTTGTTCAGGGTCAGAAGATGTACCAGGTGGCGGGAGGCGAGGTTAGAGAGGCCCAAGCTCAGGCGCAGGTAGCACCCAGCGGGCCTACAGATGCTGACGTCCAACTGGTGGCGCAGCAGACTGGAAAGTCAGCGGAGGAATCCAAGAAGGCTCTTCTTGATGCAGGAGGGGATCTCGCCAAAGCCATCCTCCAGTTGAAGAGCGCAAATCTCTAGGGCATGCTCTAAGCGGTTAGGGCAGATGTCTTCAGCTGTTCTCGTTCCACTTTGGCCATCCTGCTCTTAATTCTCTTAAGCCTGAAGAAATCCTCTCGCTCCCCCTCTTCCAAATGCATTTCGATATAGCGTATTGTGGCTAACATACGGGGTATGATCACGTATTCGAGCGAGTTAACTCTCCTCTTCGTTGCAGCTATCGCCTCCGCAAGTTTCTTCACGGCTGCTTCCGCGCTTGAGAGCTCTGCTATGGCCTTGATCGCCTCAGCCATCTTCAAAGTCGCCTCGTCGAGGGTAATCGATGTGTCATAAATGTCGTAGGGAAATCCCGTGAGAGGTTTTATGTTGACTTGTATGTAGGGTATCGTAACGCCAATCACGTTTCTGCTCTTCGACTCAATCGTGAAACGATCCTCGACGCCAATCGATGTTTGTTCGAGTTTCATGGATCCCATAGCCATCTGTGCTTCTACAAAGTTGTCGTAAGCCCCTGCCAAGAGATCCTGTGCTTTGGCACGGAGGACAGAGATTTCTTTGACGAACTGAAAGAACTCTATCATCAAGGCGTCAAGTTTCTGTCTGAGGAGGTCGCGACCCCTTTCAGCTATTGCTCGTCTCTTGCGTAGTGTGAGTAGTTCCATGCGGGTTGGGTGAACACCTGCGATGAGCTCAGGCAAGAGCTTTCCCAGCCCGGTACTTCGGGTGGAATTGTTTGATCGTCGCGGGGTCGACCCGTTTGAGTTCGCTTTCAGGCAGAGCCGCCAACAAATCCCAACCTAGGTCTAACGTTTTCTCGATGTCGCGGTTTTCGTACTCGCCTTGGCCTATGAATCGCCTTTCGAAGTCGTCTGCGAATTTGAGGTAAATCTTGTCTCTGGAGGACAGCGCTTCTTCACCAACGACGGCGACTAGGTCCCTGAATGCTCTTCCTTCGGCATAGGCGTAATAGAGTTGGTCAGACGTCTCCCTATGGTCCTGTCTGGTCCTCTCCTTGCCTATCCCTTCCCGCATGAGGCGGGATAGCGAGGGTGAAACGTCGATCGGTGGGTAGATGCCTTTTCTATGCAAGCCCCGGTCCACGATCAACTGGCCTTCGGTAATGTAACCCGTCAAGTTCGGAATGGGGTGGGTGATATCATCATGAGGCATTGTTAGAATCGGCATCTGCGTGATGGAACCTTTAGCGTTGCGTATTCTACCTGCACGTTCATAAATCGTGGACAGGTCGGTGTACAAGTAGCCAGGGTAACCTCTTCTGCCAGGCACCTCTTCCCGGGCCGCTGAAATCTCTCGAAGGGCTTCAGCGTAATTCGTCATATCAGTCAAAATGACGAGTACATGCATGTCGAGCCTGAACGCGAAATATTCGGCTGCGGTTAAGGCCATTCGCGGGGTGAGGATTCTTTCGATTGCGGGGTCGTCAGCCAAATTGATGAACATGGTGACGCGCTCTAAGGCTCCTTGCCGCTCGAAGTCTTCCCGGAAGAACCGCGCTTCGTCCGCGGTAATGCCGATGGCCGCAAAGACTGTTGAGAATGGTTCCTCAGTTCCCCTGACTCTTGCTTGTCGGGCCACTTGGGCCGCGACACGGTTGTGTGGGAGGCCAGCCCCGGAAAAGAGCGGAAGCTTTTGCCCCCTGACGAGTGTATTCATGCCGTCAATAGCCGATATGCCGGTTTGGATGAATTCGCGGGGGTAGGTTCTAGCGTACGGGTTGATGGGTGCACCGTGCACATCCAAATATTCTTCGGGGATGATGCGAGGGCCACCGTCTATGGGTGTGCCGCTTCCGTCAAGGATTCTCCCTAGCAAGTCGCTTGAAACGGGAAGCTTCACGGTTTCTCCCAAGAAGCGGACACTTGTTGAGGGAATATCGAGGCCTGAGGTGCCCTCGAACACTTGCACGACTGCCAAGTCGCTTCTAACCTCAAGAACTTGACCCCTCCTTTCTTCACCAGTTGGTGTACGTATTCGCACGAGTTCGCCGAATCCAACGCCTTTAACGTTCTGAACGAAAAGTAAGGGGCCCGAGATTTCGTTGACGGTAGAATATTCCCTAACTACTACAGACATCTGCTGTTCCTCACCTAGCGACCTCTAGAATTTCTTTGGACAATGCTTGGAATTGTTGCTCCATTCTCGCTTCAATGTCCTTGGCGAAGCTTCGGAATGTTTCAGGTGGATGAATCTTCGCGCGAGCAATTTCCTCTTTCGCCGGAACTTCAAGGGCACGTTGGAGCGAGATTCCCTGTTCGACACCGGTTCGCATTTTCTCGTAGAATTTCATGATGAGTGACATGAGTAGGAAGGTTTTCTCGGGTGGACAGTAACTGTCGATAGGGTGAAGAGCGCTTTGGATTAGGAAGTCTTCCTTGATCATGCGTGCAGCCTCAAGGATGACGCGTTGGTTCTCTGATAAGGCGTCGGGGCCGACGAGCATGACGATTTCTCTCAATTCCTCGTCTCGTTGAAGAAGAGCCATCGCTTCCTTACGTAGCGAGGACCATTGAGGGCCGATTTGTGTGCGATACCAATTCTCGAATGAGTCAACGTATAGGGAGTAGCTGGTTAACCAATCGATGGCTGGGAAATGCCGCCTCTCTGCAAGTGCCTTGCTCAACGCCCAGAAGACCTTTACAATACGCAGCGTGTTTTGCGTCACCGGCTCCGAGAAGTCACCGCCGGATGGTGACACCGCCCCGACGACGGAAACTGAGCCCAGTTTGTTTGGATCTCTGCCGAGCACTTTGACGCGGCCTGCTCTTTCGTAGATTTCCGCCAACCTTGATGCCAAATAAGCCGGGTAACCTTCTTCGCCAGGCATCTCCTCCAATCTGCCTGAGACTTCACGCAACGCCTCAGCCCAACGCGAAGTTGAATCCGCCATCAAGGCAACATTGTATCCCATATCTCGGAAGTATTCGGCAAGCGTCACGCCAGTGTACATGCTTGCCTCTCGCGCCGCGATCGGCATGTTTGAGGTATTTGCAACCAGAAGCGTGCGCTCCATCAAAGGTTGTCCGGATCGCGGGTCCTTAAGCTCTGGGAATGTCTCGAGGACTTCTGTCATCTCGTTCCCGCGTTCGCCGCAACCTACATAGACTATTACGTCTGCGTCAGCCCATTTCGCTAACTGGTGCTGCGTAATTGTCTTCCCAGTACCGAAGTCTCCAGGGATAGCGGCTGTTCCGCCCTTCGCAATCGGGAAGAAAAAGTCGATAATCCTCTGCCCTGTTATCAGTGGTATGTCTGAGGGGACTTTCTCTTTCACAGGGCGCGGGATTCGGACGGGCCAAGATTGCATCAAGTAAACCTGAACAGTTCCCTGTGCTGACTCAACTTCCCCAATCGGGTCTTCCAGAGTATAACTTCCTTTCGACGCTATGGACTTGAGAGTTCCAGTTAGGTTCGGAGGAACCATGATTCTGTGCTTGACTAGAGTGGTTTCGGGTATTTCGCCTAGCACATCTCCGCCCACAACCTTATCACCTTTCTTAAGGATTGGAGTGAATTCCCACTTCTTCTTCCGGTCGAGAGGTGTGGTGGTTATGCCTCTTCGGATGAATGCGCCACCCAAGTTTTGAAGAACTGGTAATGGCCGTTGTGTTCCGTCGAAGAATTGGTTGATCAGTCCCGGACCTAGTTCCACTGATAGTGGCGCACCAGTGCGCTCAACTACTTCCCCCGGTTTGATTCCAGTGGTTTCCTCATAGACTTGGATTGTTGCCGTGTCCGCTTCTACTCGGATGATTTCGCCGATGAGCCCTACGGTACCCACTTTCACGAGCTCGTACATACGAGCGCCTAGCATGTGCGATGCAACAACAACTGGGCCAGCCACTCGCTCAATCCTTCCGGGCTTGAACGTGGACACCGCAAATTCCTCGACTTGATTGGAAGCGGGCTGTGATATCGAAGGTGCTTACTTATTGCTTTCGTTCATTTGAAGGCTCACATCGCGGCGCTGTTACTTGATCAGGTGTTCGCCTTCGTCCATGATTTTCTTTCCGTCAACCCAGACTGAGGATTTCAGGATTATTCCATCTATGTGCGTTTTCGAGTTCCAATCTGCGCCGGTTTCGTCGGGGTAGGGATCGCCGAAGGCGCAGTGTACCGAAGGGAACTTTTCGTCCTGCAGCAGAACGCCGGACAGTTTTTGGAGGTAGATGTTGGTTCCGATTGCGAATTCACCTAGCCTATTGCTGTTGGGGTCCGTTCTAAGGTATTCAATCAGTTCCTTTCTCAGCTGCTCATTCTTGCAGGTGACTGTTGATGGGTCCACTCGTGAGTCGTTGACTTGAAGTGTGACTGGGGTTTCTGTGAGTGCACCATACTTTTGGCTGAACCAGTCCCCCAGCTCATCGATTACAATCCTTCCGTTCGCCTTGTAGGCAGCTGTGAAGATTTCTCCTTCGGGAAGGTTGCCCCACATCCCCTTGTTGGGGTAGAGTCCGTCACATGGTTTCCATCTCCAATCGGGATGGAATTCAACATTCAAGTCCGTTCCCGCATTGTTGACGACCTTTGCTTTTCGGCAGCCCTTCACTGCTCGCTCAACTTTCTTGGTGAGCTCCGAGATCTTTTGGTAATCAGCGCACATTCCTGTTTCCATAAGCGCCTTCGTCACGCCTGGCATGTGGGCGTGGCGTGCATATTGAAGCGCCGTTCTGATGAATGGACCCCTAACCGCAAGTTCGCCAGGTTTGCTCCCTGCAGCATAGAATGTTACGTTCGCCCATGGGATTGCATTTAGAATCTGCTTAGGTATTTCTTTCGCAGGGCGTTCCGTGAAATCTTCCAGGACGAGGAGCTTCACGTTTCCTTTTGAAACCCTCTCGGAGGCTTCTGAGATTGCTCGGCCAACTTCTAGTGTTGTGCGGTCCGTCACGATTAGAACGTGTTCACCCTTCTTGACAGACATGCAAACTTCAACGGCGTTACGTGCCCCTTCCTGCAGTGTTCCCAACTACTTTGCCTCCCCACTGACGAGAGTTCGCTTGTTTTGCCTTCGCCACAGGCCAATAATAAACACCCCTTCCACGATGAACACAACAACAAGAAGTGCCAACCCGAGCGGCTCAAGATATGTAACGATTAGCCTTGGGTAATATGTTTGGCCTGGAACCTTGTTGTGGGTGAAGAACTGTGTTGAGTAAAGGATTGGTGAATTCTCTTGCGTATCGCGTATCACAACTCCATAATTCGGTACTCCCGACCGCCAATCCTTCACCATGTTCGTCACGTCCCAGTCCATCCAGACCAATGGGCCATCCCAGCCTCCTTGAGCATTTGGAACGGTAGCCGTCGCGTGACGGTTTTCAGTATAGTTGGGTTGGTTACTCCAGTTTACATCCATCTCCTCCCAAGGTTGTGTGATCTGGTAGGCTCCGTAAATGCGCCCTGTGCTGTCGCCGATTCCTTGCGAGGGGTCGTTTGTGGTCTTGTGCCAAAGACGGAGCCGCAAGGTGGAACCCAATATCCACGCGTCCGAAGGAATCTTCTGAATATCGAACTGCACCCACCCACGCATGTTCTTAGGGTTCTTCAGCGACGACATGATCTCGAAGTTATCCGACCCGCCGTTGTTGGCATTTGGAACAGATTGCCAACTGTAACTGTCCTTCATCGAGTAGATCGTTAAGGTCGCCACCGATGTTGCCCAAAAGATTCCGATGGTCAAACCGTAAAGAGCTATGATGAGTATTGCAAAGTGGACGCGTTTCATGGAATCCAACCTGCTGCCGTTGCGGAAGAACAAAAGCCATAGCCATAACTGTTGCCATTGAACTTGGTTCCCTGAAGGAGGCGCAGGCGATTCTTAATTTCCTTCTAAACATAAGCAAAATGAAATCAATTCCCCGCAGTGGCTGGATTAGCCACGGCATATCTTTGAATGATGTCGAATCCGTGGCAGAACACTCCTTCTCAACGTCAGCGCTCTCACTGTTGCTTGCAGACCTAGAAGTTGCGCGCGGAGCAAAAGTGGATGTTGAACGTGTTCTTAGGATGGCTATCTTTCACGACATGGCGGAGTCATTGACCTTCGACATAAGTAAGGGGTACCTGAATTACTTGGGAAAGAGAGGTGCCTCCATCAAAAGTGAACTGGAACGCTCAGCGTGGAAGCACCTCGCCGATGGACTCAAGAATGATACCCTAGCCCGCGAGTACACTCGCCTGCAAAAGGAGTTTGATGCAGATGAGACTCTCGAATCGAAGATCGTGCATGCTGCTGACGGGTTGGACCTACTTCTACAGGTTATTGAATATCGGCGCAGAGGGTACCCAGAATTACTCTTGAGGGAACTATGGGATGGAACAAACGCCAAACTCAGGCAATCAGAGCTTCTCTCGGTTAGGCGTATTCATCGTGAGATAATCGCCGAGGCCAAGAGGATTGGTACGACACGAATCAGATGATGTGGATATAGTTGGACGGGAGTTGCACGACTCCGATTCCGTTCTCGTATATCCAGATGCCGAATTCCTCTGATTTGGGGTCAGCCACCAAGGACAGCGCATAAGTGGAGAATTGGTAAAACTGCATGTGCGTTTCTAGGTCAGTCTGTGACAGGAACAGGCCGTGCCCTGGATGGGAATGGTACCATCCAACGATTCGGCCATTTATCTTGCCTTCAACAATGTCATTCGCGACCTGGGCAAGGCGTTTGGGAGGGAACGCGCAGGAGACTTCGCTCATTTCACTTCCCCCTGGTATGATATCGTTCACCCAAAGAGAGGTATCCTCTAATGCGCCCATAAGTAGGCCGATTCGTTCGTAGGGCCGGTTCACGTCACGTGAAATACGTTCCAATACTCGGTTCGTGATGAAGACTTTGAACAATAGTCGTCACAATTTGGAAGCCTAAGTGAAAAGTGGGGTCAGATAAAACTTCATCCGCGAACTCCGATGAAACCTCTGAGCAAATAGTCCGATTTGGCCATATACCTGTCCATTGAACCCGCTTCCACCTGAACCCACCCCTGGGGACCTATTGACGATTGAGGCTGTTCTAATTTGTGGACTCTCTGTTCGAAAGCGTGGTGTTATTGCACAGAGAACACTCTCTCCAGTCAGTTGCAAGGAACGGAGATGCAATAAATGAGTGAGAAATCAGGCCGAAAAGTGTACTACTTGGCCGCCGTCGCGATAGTAGCAATTGTTCTGATCAGCTCCTTAGCCGCAATTCGCCCACCAGTACTACAGACAGGGACCGGGATACCCCCAACTCCAAAAACCCTGCAAGTCAGCGGTACCGGAACGGTGACTGCAAATCCTGACCAGGCTGTCATTTCGCTCGCCGTCATATCACAGGCCCAAACAGCTACCCGGGCCACAAGTGACAATGCGGCAATCATGGCGAAGGTCCTGGATGCTTTGATCGGTGCAGGCGTGGGCAAAGGCGCTATTGAAACCACAGCGTATTCGCTGACTCCAATATATGAAAACACACCGGACCAGACAAATCCTCCCAAGATTGTAGGTTACGGAGTCCGCAACGAAATTCAAATCACACTTCCCATCACAGCAACTGACTACAACATGATTGGCAAGGTTCTGGACGCTGCAATTTCAGCAGGGGCAAACGAAATTGGAGGCATCATGTTCACATTCTCTACGGCTACGTACCAGACCCTTCAGAAACAGGCTATGCAGCTGGCACTACAAGACGCAGACGCTCAGGCAAAGGGCGTTGCTTCAAGTCTCGGTATACGCATAGTTGGTCCAATAGCAGTTACCCCCGGATACGTGTACCAACCAATCTTTAACAGACTAACCGCCTCCGCAGCCCAGACACCGATACAACCCGGCACACTGCAAGTTACAGCAACGGTCCAGGTGACGTATGAATTCGCCTAGACTGGTGCAATCACAAACCCAGGAACATTGGCGTAATGTAAGTCTCAACATACGCTGCCACTGTAAACAGCAGAACAGACAACAACGAAAGCACCAGCGTATCCTTAATCCCCTCAATGAGAAGCGGTCGGTCAAGACTCCGGCCGCTCAATTTTGTGTAAATGGCTTTCGTCGAAGCCACATGCCAACGCGTCAGTCCAGCGAACTCCAAGATGAACGCTGGAATCTCGAAGATTCCATGTGGTGCTAACCCTGCAACAGTGTATGCGGCCCCACGTGTTACACTCGCGAACGACGCAACGCCTCCGATAACTATCGCGTTGAGTAGCAGTTCATATCCCAAGCTGAAGGCACCAACAACAGGGATCCACACCCATACACGGGTGGGGTTCCAGAAATGGCCGATGTTGTTGAGCAAGATTAGCCTGTACAAGTCAGGTGTGTACGGGGGCGGGATAGCGACAAGCTGCCGTGTCGTCCCAATAGCTGTCTGAAATGTCTTCACCAATTCAGGCGATGTCAGGAGGAAGATGTATGCGATCATTGCTGAGAGAAAAGTAACCATCAAGAATGTCAACGCGACTACTGAGATCAATAGCTTGTTCCGTACGAAGATCAGGCGGAGCTCGGTGAGAGCGTTCATCAGCCTCGCCTAGGTCTGTTGCGATTTCCCGCAGAACGGACAAAACTTGGCCTCTTCCGGAACTGGTCCACTGCAGCTATGGCACTGCTTGCTTGGGATCTTTGGTTTGAGTGAGGCAAGGACTTGGTCTTCGAACAAAGCTTGGTCTTGGAAGTGTTCGTTGTAATCTTCCAGCAACTTATAGAACCAGTAGATCCAAAAAAGTCCCCCGGTAATTGCCGTCAATATGAGAAATAGGAACGGGTCCCGTCTGTGGAGCCTCCCTGGGGGAAGTGGCGAAAGAGAAATACTCATCTGGTTTAGTGTACTCGTAAGCATCACTTGGTAATTCTGCTGCCGGTCTTCGTGTTTGCGTAGGTCTTGGGTTAGGCTAAAGGCTGCAATGAGGCTCACAATAGGCGAAACGAAAAAGTTGAGTATCGCCCATATAACCGCGGGTCTGTTTTCCTCTTCAGTTAGGTCGTCTTCAGTCATCTCTGCCAGTCTGGAAGCATTTTCGACTGGTACGGTCGAACAAGCTGTAAGGTACCTCGGCAGCATGGCGAAGAGTTGCTGTTGGCGCTTGAAGTGATTGTTTCTGCGGTCTAACAGGTAATAAATTGAGACGGAGTCGATGAGCAGTACCATGTAAAGTGCGACAATTCCAAGGAAATAGAGGGAGAGAATAGCTGCGACCGCTGGGACGGCGGTTTCGGAACCTTGAAGGGACTGGAGATTCAGGAAGTTGGACAAAACGATTCGGATGATTGAGAGGACCAGCGTGATTCCTATTATTATGGGAAGTATTGGGGCAAGCATCCAGATTTTCCCCATCCTACGATCACTCGTTGAACGCCTCCGAACGAGTTCCCCAATGCGCCTTAGCGAAGAATCAAGTTCTGTCAGCGGCCGCACCCTACCCTCCCCTGTCAAGACCAGCAAGCAACATATTCATTGCTCTCGTGTTCTCAGGCCACGCTACGTATGGCCTCTGACAACGGGATTGGGATGTCTGGTTGTGCCTCAAAGCGAGGTCTGTGCTAGGGCAAGTATCCAGCCGGTAATCTCTTAATCTTCATCAGCACTACTGTTTCGTGGTGTTTAGGGAATGCCAAAGGCCTTCGTTTTCATGAATATTGATGCTGGCTCCGAAATTGAAATACTGAAGAGTCTGCGGGAGGTTCCCGAAGTTAAGGAATCCTTCTTCGTCTATGGGGTTTACGATGTCATTGCCAAGATTGAGACGGACTCGATGGACCGCCTGAAAGAAGTGATCACCTGGAAGGTCCGCAGGCTAGACAAAGTCCGGTCGACCCTGACAACCATCGTCAGTGAAGGCAAATAGCACTCTGAAGGCCGCCTGATCTCGGCGACCTATTAGAGTACTCAGTCTGGAATCTAGCGGTAGGGCAGATATTCCTTTCCCAGAAGTTCCCGTGCCACAACTATTTTGTTGATGTCCGTTGTACCGTCGCCAATCATGGCCCCCCGAATTTCCCTCAAACGGTACTCATCCATGCATTCCGTTGTAAAGCCTGTCGCTCCGTGATTCTGAAGGCAGTCGTTGACGATGTGGAATGTCAGCTGGGGGACATACCATTTGATCATCGCAGAGTCTTTCGTTATCTTACGCCCCCTATCTTTCAACCACAGAGTCCTGTAGCAGAGTAACTTAGCGGCTTCAAGGGTCGTATAGCCCTCAACAATCCGTCCTTGCACAGACTCGTACTTGGCAATCGGCCGACCGAACGCCCTACGCTGCTTTGCATATTCCACATTCTCTTCAAGCGCCGCTTCGGCTATGCCGACGCACCACACTGCGATGAGGGAGCGCATAAGGTCGAAAGTTTCCATGACGTAATAGAACCCGTGATTTTCCTCTCCGATCAAGTTCGATGCAGGAATGGTCACATCCTTCAGAACTAATCCACCAAACGAGAAGAGTCTCCAACCCAGAGCATCGAAATTGTACTTCTCAATTCCTGGCCTGTTCGTTTCGACGAAAAACATGCTCACGCCTTTAGATCCCTTGTCCGGGTCTGTTTTTGCAAGAAGGCAATAGGCTCCGAACTCGTTCACACCAGTGATGAATTGTTTTTCCCCGTTCAGAACATAATTATCCCCCTTCCTAACCGCGCGGGTCGTAATAGCGGCAGCATCAGACCCAGCAGAAGGCTCAGTATTTGCTATCCCAAGCAGGCGCTCTCCCCTCGCAATTTCGGGGAGCCATTCTCGCTTCAAATGCTCTGGCCCATGCAATGCCAGAATCTCAGCCATGATGTCGGTGAGTGGGATTTGCCATCCCGCACGCCCGAGTTCTTCTGTAACAATTCCCATGGTGACGGCGTCAATTTCTTGACCCCCATATTGCTTGGGTATCCTTAACGCTAACAGGCCTTGCTTGCCCAGCTTTCTGTAGAGTTCCCACGGAAACTCGCCTTTTCCTTCGGCCTCCCGTATGTATGGTGTAATCTCCTTTCGTGCGAATTCGCGTACGGTTCGGCGGAGGAGTTCCTGTTCTTCGCTGAAATTGAAGTCTAATGTCATTGATTTTCACGAGGTAAAACTGATGTATTGAGTTCTCTTCTTAAGGTTGACGAGAAGCAAGTAAAACGTGCGCCCAGTCCAATACGCCTGTAGGCCTACTGATGAGTGCTGGTGACCCCGAGTGAGTTCTATCATCGACCGAATTCAAGAGACGATCCTCGCACAGGAGAGCATTATCCTTGAACTCATCAAGTATGGCAGGGTAGTTGCTGCTTATGAGATATCAATCGAATGGCGTCGGAGGTAAGTCAAAAGTTTCTGGTTGAAGTTGTGAGTTTCAGGAAGAGCCGGCAACTCATAGATTTCAAATGAACTGGCGCAAAACATTTGTGAGAACTTTCAGAACGCCTTCGCGGCCTTCGACACCATTACGTAGGTCTGTAGAATTCCGCTAATGAAGTGTCTTGAGACTCCATTCTCCTTTCTTCAGCTTCAGGCCTTCGATGCCCATACTCCAAGAAACTTTCGCGGTTATTCGCAGGTACTTTCCAGAACCAAACATCCCTTTGCGTTCCACAACCTCCGCAGTTCCATACACCCTGATTGCTCTGGGTCTCCACGGGTCAACGGATTGCAAATCGTCGATAGCGAGAGCCACCATGTTTTTGCCGTCTCTCACATTCTTGTATTTACGTGTCCTGAGGAAGATGTCCTGGCTGTGGCTTCCAACGTAGAAGTATTCGCCGTCGAATTCGAAGGCTACGGGAACAACGTCAGGCTGACCATCTGGGGAGACCGTCGCAAATCTACACAAGCGCTGGCCCTTCATATACTCAATCTCAAGCTGCGAAAACAAACTAGACACCGAAAACCCGAAGGTGACGACCGAATATAAGTTGACTGAGTTGCCGGAATTTCCTGTGAGATGTTGTCAGCATAGTGCCTCCATACGATAACGCATGTCTCTTAGCTCGTTTGTACGCGTGTTGTGATCTAAACCTTGGCACATTGTGATAAGATTCACGAGGAATACGATCGTTACGCTAACGCTCACGTGCAGGTGGGGCAGCTTCCGGCCTGGATGCACGTTGATGGCAAGGTTGCTTGGTATGTTTTTCAGGGCCCATACAGAAAGCTGCCCGAAGGTTGGGGCGAGTTCATGAAGAAAGCCCAAGCTTCGAACCCGGGTGGATTTGCTGGACCACCGGGGGACGTTTATGCCTGCGACCCTCAGGACCACAAAGGCAACGAACAAAGACTGATAACGATTTTATGGGCCCCTCTAAAGCCGTGAAATTGCCACTGATGGGTGGGCACACCCAATAGAGGGTGAACACGCCACTGCCGTTCATGGGTGCATTACACCCAAACATCGGATGCATTGCACCTTGAGGCGATGCTCGAGAAACAGTAACACGGTATAGAATTGTACAGGTCAAGGTAGGTGTCATCACCTAATTATTGGGTGACTACACCCCGCAAATATCACGCGTAACGCCTGACAGTCTACAAAAACGTGCATTAGTGCTTGGGCTCTCACCCGGGTCGCCTAATTCTGTCTGACCCTAAAGTCTTGGTGTCCGACAAAATTCATTCGGTTCCGGCAGTAAGGCCCGGCGTTCTTCTCATCTACAGAGTGCGCGCACCCCCCCGCAGGGGTGTTAGACACCTTACCCTTCCTGACCATGTAGTTGGTCGCCGGCCACCATCTACAGGGTCGGAGTTCCCCAGCAGAAACACGGAACTGTGAGACCAAGAAAACTACAAAGAACGCCCGGATGCGAGACTGAAATACAAATTTCGCAGGCTCCTGATTTCCTTATCGACTTGAGTCCCGCTTCGCAATCAGCCGCACAAGGCCAGACCGCATCCTATTCCATCAATGTTGTGAGCATCAACGGTTTCAACTCAAGTCTCTCTTTCAGTTACTGGGCTGCCATCTGGAGCGAACGGCGTTTTCAGCACAAGTTCAGGAACGCCTAGCTTCCCTGCCACTCTGACGGTCACCATACCGGGCAACACGCCGTCAGGGTCGTACACTCTCGTGGTTCATAGTACGGGCGGCGGACTTGAAAGGGCGGCCAACGCTGTGCTAACGATAACAGCGACAATCACTCAGAGTGCAACAACCACGACAGGTGGACTGATGGAAACTTTGCAGCAGAACAGTTTGATCATGATTGGTGCTCTTGCACTGTTGGTGATTGTGCTTGCTGCACTTGCGATGAGAGGCCGATCCCAACATGTTCGGGGGCACGTCTCGCAAGCGATCGTCATTACCTCGAAGGACAAAATTCTTAGAAAACCCCTGCGAATTTACCTCAATGCAAGAATCACTTGGGTTTGGGCATGAAGGCATTCGCGCGGACCTTGACACAGGCCGTTTGACAATTCAGCGTCGCGCAGTGCACATCTGGTGCCAAATAGATGGCAGAGTCCGTGAGTTTCTCGATGGGCTCTTCGCCGGCGCGTATGACATCGAAGGTAACGCCGTTTGAATTAGTTACGGGGTAACCTTATAACGAAAGGGACCTTTGAGCGTGAAGCTCCTGCATGAGGTCCAACCATGGACGAACTTGGGGATATACGAGTAAAGAAGATGCGTGAACTAATGGATCAAGGGTCCACACCAAGCATTGACAAACCAATCATTGTAAGCGACCGTAATTTCGATCAGACAATCAAGAACTATCCACTCGTTGTGGTTGATTGTTGGGCTGCTTGGTGCGCGCCATGCCGGGCAATAGCACCAGTGGTCGAGCAACTCGCGAAGGAGTACAGTGGAAAGGTGGTTTTTGGCAAACTGAATGTCGACGAGAACCCTGAGACCCAACAGAAATTTGGCATAATGGCCATTCCGACGTTGCTCGTCATGAAGAATGCCAAGGAAGTTGACCGGATAGTCGGTGCCCTTCCAAAGAGCGAACTTCAGGAAAAGATAAGCGCCTACGCTTAGTCCGGCCTTATTCTAAGACGTTAGCCACTGGTTCTTGACGCTAGACAGAGCGCGGCCAAGGGGCATAGGAGAACTGCGCAGGAGCGAAGTTCGGATGTGGCGGAGGGACCCCAAAGCCGTGTTTGACGCACAACGATCGCGCAAATGGGTCCGGTGTGTCTTCCTCACTCCAACCTTTCATGATGCAGTCAACCAAGTGTTTCGTTTCATGAAATATGACGTATTCAGGGTAGCGTGAGTAGGCCTCCTCAGAAACGTGAATCGTGTACGGATCAGCTGGTGAGTAGTAGCCCTTCAAAGGGCCCGAGCTTCTGTAGATGTCCACTCGAATGGATTGGTCCAGACTGATTTCCATGTCTGACAAAGCCAGATTGACGAGCCGGCAGGTTTCTACGTTGTGGGACCAAGAAAGGCCGTTGGAGGTTTCATGTATTACATGAGATCCGCAGCATGGGCAAAACAGCTGTTCAGCCTGACCCCCCTGTCTCGTCCCTTCGGGACCTTGATTTGAGTTCGCTGGTGTAGTTTGAAGGTAATTGTACTCGTTCTCAGGGGCGCCATTCCCAGCCATGTCTGAGGCTGCTCTGGGCGACCAGCGTCCATTCATCAGTAGTTTCTTCAAATCGCCAAACGTATTCGTTCAACTGTTACGCATTTGGATTGCTCGTATATCTGTTTTTTATCAAAATGGCATCAACGTGAACAAGAAGTGGGGGAAACAATGGACAACTGCATGGAGAAATATCATACGTAGCATCATGCACATTAATGAGCCACCATTTCTCAAGGTCATTTTGCTAGGCGAGTTTAGAATGGGAGTATTCGAGTTCGAGGGAAGGGTCCCGAAGATTTCGCCTAAAGCGTACGTTGATGAAGACGCCAGCGTCGTGGGAGATGTAACCATTGGAGTTCAATGCTATATTGGGCCGGGTGCAAGGATCCGAGGGGATTATGGTACTGTAACCATCGGCGACAAGACCAGTATCCAAGAAAACTGTGTTCTGCACGCTCGTATCAATGAGAAATGCGAAGTAGGCAGCCACGTTCAAATCGGGCATGGGGCCCTGCTTCACAACTGCGTCGTCAAAGACTATGCCGTCGTGGGAGTTGGGGCGGTCGTAAGTGACTACGCGACCGTAGGGGTCTGGAGCATCGTAGGAGAAGGCGCCGTCGTAACAAGTGGCCAAACAGTGCCCGACGGGAAAGTGGCCGTCGGAATTCCCGCCAAAATAATCAGAGACGTCACCGATGCTGATAAGCAGCTTTGGGGCAAATACAAGGACGCGTACGCTGACTTGGCTCTAAGGTATCCCAAAGGGTTGAAGCGCATCAGCTAGCACTGACAAGGTTAATGCAAGGAGTCCCATACTACTATCTGATGGGCGATGCCGAAAGAACTAATCGCCGTTTTGGATTTCGGTGGCCAATACTCACACCTCATAACCAGGCGCATCAGGGAATGCGAGGTATACTCGGAACTACTTCCATACGACATTGCCCCGAAGCATTTGTTGGAGCTTAACGCCAAAGGCATCGTTTTGTCGGGAGGCCCCTCTAGTGTCTATGATGACGGCGCTCCAAAGTGTAATTCAGAAATCTTCCAACTGGGCATCCCTGTGCTTGGCATTTGTTATGGAATGCAGTTAATGATCCAAACGCTGGGGGGCCACGTCCAAGCAACAAGACGCCGCGAATATGGAAAAACACAGCTGGAAATCAAAGACACTGCCGACCTCTTTAGAGGTATGAAGAGTCAAATCACTTCGTGGATGAGCCACGGGGACTACGCTGACATACTGCCCGAAGGATTCGAGATAATCGGCAGCTCAGTGAACTGCCCAATCGCAGCTGTTCGTGATTCCACCCGCAGGCTTTACGGAACTCAGTTTCATCCAGAGGTTGCCCATACAGAGAATGGGATTCAGATCATAAGGAATTTCGCTAGCACCATAAGCAACTGCGCACCAAACTGGAACCCCAAATCAATCATCGAAACCTCAACTCAACAAATACGCTCGGAAGTTGGCGAAGATGAGGTTCTTTCTGCGGTGAGCGGAGGTGTAGATTCAACTACAGCGGCTGTTCTAATCCAAAGGGCCCTCGGAGGCAAACTGACCTGCGTCTTTGTGAACCACGGCTTGCTGAGAAAGAATGAGGAAGAACGAGTTCTCAAAGCGCTGAGGGATTTGAAACTGAACGTTCATTATGTTGACGCTTCCGAGCAGTTCCTAGGAAGGTTAAGAGGCGTAGTCGACCCCGAGCAGAAGAGGAAGATCATTGGTGAAGAATTCATCAGGGTCTTTGATGAGGAAAGTTCCAATGTTGGACGCTTCAAGTACCTCGCCCAGGGCACATTATACCCTGATGTGATTGAGAGCGCGGGTACAGGGAGTCCCGCTTCACGCATCAAAACGCACCACAATGTGGGCGGTATACCGGAATGGTCAAAATTCAAAATTGTTGAGCCACTCAGATTTCTCTACAAAGATGAAGTCCGAAGGATAGCAAAAGAGCTTGGTTTACCAGATTTTATCGTGAAAACCCACCCGTTTCCAGGCCCAGGGCTGGCTGTTCGAATTGTGGGCGAGGTGACGAAAGAGAAGTTGCGCATATGCAGAGATGCCAGCGCAATAGTTGAGGACGTTCTAAGGCAGCGCGGCCTCTATGATTCTGTTTGGCAAGCTTTTGCGACAGTTGGGGATGACAGGGCTGTTGGTGTTCTTGGGGATCAAAGAAACCTAGGCTACATGGTCACGGTCCGAGTCATCGAATCCTTGGACGGTATGACTGCGGACTGGGCAAGGCTTCCAGATGACGTGCTGGAGGAAATCAGTAACCGCATAACTGGAGAGGTTCCCGGGGTCACGTGGGTTAGCTACGCGGTGACATCCAAACCACCATCCACAATAGAGCCTTGCTAACGCACCCTCCGCGCACGCCTGAGTCGGCGTTTCAATGTGTGGTGTAGTTTTGTGGGGACAACGTGTTACTTTGGTTAGTGATTGTGGTTTGGAAGGAGATGGGAAGCTGGAGCTTTGGGCTGTTTTAGGTTGCTTGCCCAATAAAGTGTGAAGGGGGCAATTGCTTGAGTCGTAGCTGTCTGCGACACCGATGACTCGCTTAATCTCAGAGGCCGGTGGAGGTGGAGAAAGGTCGTTTCTGTGCCGGACTAGGCAACTGAGGAATCCGAACGCGTTTCGTTTCTCGCGTTAGCTTTCGCCCATGTAGAATTGCCTGGGAAGAAATGGATGCCAAACTAGGGGTGGCCGTTGGCTCACGGAAAAGAGAGGATTTTGAAGGCTTACTTGAGGCTTCTACTTGGGTTTGAAGGAGTGCCCGCAACCGCATGTCTCTGTTGCGTTGGGGTTGTTGACTTGAAACCCTTCACCCATCACGGACTCAACGTAATCCACTTCGGATCCGTCTAGGTAGGGCGCGCTTTGTTCATCCACGAGTACTTGGACACCATGAGCTTCGATGACGCGGTCGCCCTCGTTCTTTTGGTCGAATGCGAGGCCATATTGGAAACCACTGCAGCCGCCCCCAGAAACGTAGAGGCGTAGTCCTGCGTCCTTCTTGCCTTGTTTCTCCATGGCGGCCTTCACTTTCTCTGCGGCTTTGTCCGTCAGCGAAATCTTGAGCGTACTTGGTGATTGCAGCATCTTATGGCACTAGCTCGCCGTTATGACTTATGGATTATTTAAGTTTGGGCTAACCAAAATCGGAGGCAAAGACCCACGCATAAAAGCCTACGGCGGAGAGTAGTCAACAGAGGGGTTGACGCTGACTCAGACGCTCGGGTTCGTTTATAGCGACTCGTTCCAGCAATATGATTTCGGCCCCACGCACCCATTGAAACCCACACGGCTGAAGCTAACTTACGAGCTGATGAGAGAAACCAAACTGCTCGAAAACCCCAACATTAAGGTGAGTGAGCCCCGTGCAGCCAATCGCGATGAACTACTCCTCTTTCATGATGAAGAATACCTGAAACTCGTCGAACGCATGAGCAAAGCAGGAACGGGTTTTCTCGACATGGGCGATACGCCCGCATTCAAGGGCTGTTATGAGGCTTCAGCACTTGCCACAGGAGCAACCTTGACGGCCATAGATTTGGTCATGTCTGGAAAAGCCACGCACGCCATGAATATCGCAGGAGGCTTGCACCACGCCCACCCCGGCCGCGCTTCAGGGTTTTGCATTTTCAACGACCCCGCCGTTGGCATAGCATACTTGGAGAAGAAGTACTCAACCGAGAGGGTTCTCTACTTGGACGTGGACGCCCACCACGGAGACGGCGTAATGTATGGGTTCTACGCTGACGAGGGCGTCTTGGACGTCGACTTTCATGAGGATGGCCACCACTTGTTTCCCGGCACCGGGTTCATTCATGAGATCGGTGAAGGGCCCGCCTCAGGGATCAAGGTCAACATTCCTCTTCCACCTTTCACCGGTGACGAGATGTACTTGCGATTGTTTCGAGAAATTGTCCCAACCGCAGTGAGGCGGTTTCGACCACAAGTGTTGCTGTGTCAATTTGGCGTTGATTCCCACGCAAACGATCTCCTCGCCCACCTGCAGCTAACGAGCAAGGCGTATCGCGAAATAGCTAGGACTGTACATGATTTGGCTCATGAAGTAGCCGAAGGGCGCCTTGTAGTCGTCGGGGGAGGCGGATACAACGTTGCCAACGTGGCACGGACATGGGCTCTTGTTGCCGCAACGCTCGCCGACCTCAACATCCCAGAGTCAGTTCCCGCGAATTGGCAGAAGATGTTTGAGGCCATGATCGGAGAAAAGGCTCCGAGCACAATCGGAAGCGAGCACGAGGCCAGAGAAGCGCTGTCAGGAAACATTCCGCAGAACCACGCAGTCGAAATACTACGGGACCTGAGAAAGAGGCTGCCGTTGCTCGCGGCTTGAGCCGCATTCAGCAACTATGCCGAATTTTGGGCAGTGGCCTCTCGGGGGTTGAATACGCCTGTTAGGAGATCTTTCTGCACACGCAAATAATCATCCGGGGTGCCCACGTCCGCCCAGTACCCTTCATGCTTGAAACCGCGAATAGTTCCTTCGCGCATTAACTTGGGGAACACGTCCGATTCCAATGACACTCTTCGTCCCTTTGGAATCTTTGCGAAGATTGAGGGGCGCACAACGTAGATGCCCGCACTCACCCATGACTCCCCCGCTAATTGTTTGCGGGGCTTTTCAATGAAACTCACAACTCGATTCTCAGAGTCCAATTCTACTGCGCTGAACCTGGCGGGGGTTGTCGATTTTGCAAGGACGATCGTCGCCAGAGCCTCAGACTTTTTGTGTGCGTAGATTAGTTTGTCCAGATCCAATCCAGAAAATATCACGTCGCCGTTCAGTGTCAAGAAATCAGAGCCGATCATTGCCTCGGCGTTCTTGATTGCCCCTCCAGTGTCAAGAGGTTCTTTTTCGAAACTGTAACGTAGGCGAATGCCGAGCTTGTGTTCATCTAGGTAGCGTACTATCTGCTCCTGAAGGAATCCTATGGCTAAAATGATCCGGTCGAATTCGTAACGCTTCAAGTATTCGATCTGGTACTCCAACAATGGCTGGTAGCCTATCGGGAGCAGTGGTTTTGGTGTGGAGAAGGTTGTTGGCTTCACGCGGGGCTCAAGACCGCCGCAGAGAATTAGCGCCGTTCTTTCTGGGCGGAATTGTTCCATCCCAAGCTTAAGGAGGAACTCCGCTGTCTGAGAGCGGTTAGTGAACCGGGTGCCATCGACTAGCAGGTCTATCTTATGCATCAATGACGGGTCGAGCGTCATACTGAAACGGCGTTTCATGGCTACTGGAGTATTACTGGACATCCTTTAATTGTATTACGGTATTCTACTAACCGTGGTGGCAACATTGGCGGAAACATGCCCAGCCTGTGGAAGCAGAGAGAAAACGTTCGAACAGAGAGACACCTCGGAGATACGCTTAGAATACGTATACGCCTTCGAAGAAGTCGCTCTACTAAGATGCACCAACTGCCAGAGCCTATGGTGGGATTACAGCTAACTTCCAGTACCTGCTGGACACCATTCCCCGACGTGTCTTCGCTTTATTCTGAATCTTCCTTGCACTGTTTTCTTGCCGCGTCGAGCAGAACTCTCTGCTCAACCTGCGCAACGAGCCTTCGAGTGTGAACTATCACGTCCGGGTTTACTGATACACTGTCTATGCCCGCGTACACTAGGAACTTCGCAAAATCAGGGTAGACGCTAGGTGCTTGGCCGCAGATGCTGACGGTCTTTCCGAATTTGTGGGCTGTTTGTATCAGGTCTTTGATTGCACGCTTCACTGCTAGGTTGCGTTCGTCGAATAGAGGTGCAAGAGCCTCGTTGTCCCTATCGGCCCCAAGTATGAGCATGGTTAGGTCGTTGCTGCCTATCGAGAACCCGTCTACTCCGGCCTTGCAGAATTCGTCAGCTAGGATGATGTTGCTGGGGATTTCGGCCATGATCCAGAGTTTGAAATCCTCCGATTGCACCAAGCCTTCTTGACGGAGTAGTTCGCGGATTTTCGTGAATTCGTCTACGGTTCGATTGAAAGGAATCATGCACCACAGGTTCTTCATTCCCATCTCGTTTCTGACTTTCTTAACAGCGGCGATTTCCAGTCTGAAGGCTGGTTCGAATCTTGGGTCTGTATAGCGGCTTGCCCCACGCCAGCCGATCAATGGATTAGCCTCTTTTATGCCGCCCTCATACTTTTCTCCGCCCTCGAGTTTGGCATACTCGTTGGTCTTGAAGTCACTGAATCGTAGCACGACTGGCCTCGGGTAGAATGCTCTGCAGATCGTTTCGAGGCCAGCCGCGAGTTTGTTCACGAATTCTTCCGGATGCTTGTTTTCGATGAGCATCAGCGGATGTTTCTTGACGTGGTCACTTACGATGAACTCCATTCGCAGTAGGCCAACTCCGTCGACAGGCAGCTGGGAAATTCTGTTGGCTAACTCGGGCTCGCCAAGGTTGACGAAGATTTTTGTTCCAGTCACGGTTGGGTCTACGAAACCCGCTAACCCGTCCTTCGTGGCTTGTTGGGCTTCGGCCTTGGGAGTCTCCAAAACGATGCCCTGATACACTACGCCCATCTTAGCGTCGACTGTGACTTCTTGACCGGTCTCGATGGTCTTTGTGCCAATCTTAGTTCCTGTAATGCATGGGATGCCGAGTTCGCGGCTGACGATAGCTGCGTGACAGGTCATTCCACCTGCATCCGTGACAATGGCTCTGGCTTTCTTCATTGTCGGAACCCAGTCAGGCGTAGTCATCTCAGTAACAAGTATCTCGCCGCTCTGGAACTCGCTCACGTGGTCAACGGACAAAATCACATGTGCCTTACCCGACCCAAGCCCGGGTGATGATGGTAGACCTTTGAGCAGAATCTTCTTCTCAGTCGTGACAGCAGCCGTTTTTTCGATTGGGCTTTTCTTCAAAGACCAAACCGTTTCGGGTCTCGCCTGAAGTATCAGGAGTTTTCCTGTCTGCTTGTCAACGCCCCATTCGATGTCCATCACACGCCCGTAATGCTGTTCAATGGTCAGTGCATACTTGGCAAGTTCTGAGACTTGCTCATCTGTGATTACTTGGCGGTCCTTCAGCTCATCGGGGACATTCTTTTCTTCAGTTCCGCCATCGGGTTTCCGAACGAGCATGATGGTCTTGCTGGGGATGGTTTTGCGGATAATTTTCAACGTGCCCTTATCTACGTAATAGTCGTCGGGGGTGACGCTTCCTTTGACAACATATTCTCCCAATCCGTAAGATGCTTCCACCAATACGAGAGAATCGTCGCCGTTCGTCGGGTCCATAGTGAACATGACTCCGCTGGAATCTGAGAAGCACATCATTTGCACAATCGCTGAGAGGGCTACGTCCATGTGATTGAAGCCTTTTTGTACTCTATAGAAGATTGCGCGGTCAGTGAATAGGCTCGCGTAGCATTCTTTCACGCTCTGAATCACGTTATCTGCTCCAGTTATGTTCAGGTAAGTTTCTTGTTGACCTGCGAAGCTTGCGTTCGGCAAATCTTCTGCAGTAGCAGAGCTTCTGATTGCGACGAACGGGTTCTTCACTTTCTCATGGGCGGCCAGTTGCTGATAGGATTCCGCGATAAGCTTCTCAAGGGTCCGTGGAACGGGTGCCGAAGTTATCATTTTCCTGATTTCAGCACCAACCTTCTGAAGAGTCGCGGTATCATTGAGGTCCTTCAGTCGACCTAGTGAGTTTGCGATTTTCTCTTCCAGCTTGTTCTCCTTGAGAAAGAGCCTGTACGCATCCGCGGTCAGGGCGAAGCCATATGGTACTGGAATCCTTGTTTTGGAGGTCATCTCCCCCAAGCTCGCTGATTTGCCGCCCACGAGTGGGACGTCTTGTCTTCCAATCTGGTCGAACCAGAGCATCAGAGCACCCATAGTTATCACATTCTCCTTTCGCCGCGTTCCGCCGTACTACTTTTTGTAGAAAACCATTGGAATAAGTAATATCTATCTATGGTATATACACCCTCTTACGAAGTCGAAGAATTCTCAGTAGCGAGTTCCCTGCACTTCGACTTCTGTGTTACACGTCTCCCGAGGTTTGTAGCGCCTTGTATCAAGGCTTTGATATTCGTTGGTGCGTTCCCCAGTAGTTGCCG
Organism: Bathyarchaeia archaeon; assembly: GCA_049513715.1. Lineage (GTDB taxonomy): Archaea > Thermoproteota > Bathyarchaeia > 40CM-2-53-6 > 40CM-2-53-6 > FEN-987. Next base: position 318,000 of record JBEKVV010000002.1, read on the forward strand.
AGCTGTTTACAAGAAACCGATTCAACGCGCACAGCGAAAGCGGAACGTTGGAAAGAAAGGTTGAAACAAGGCACGTGTTGTCCCTGGTACCATTTCAAGAACAACTTCAAGCGCATGTGAACGAAAATTGCCCCTACTACAGCGGTCGAGAAGGCACGAAAAAACATGCTCAAGCGTTTGGTTTCACCGTTCCCAGGTTTTGATGGTTATTTGAACAATCACCGTTGCCGAACAGCCACAAACAGCAATATTACGAACTAAATCTAGTGGGGGCGGCTCTGGTTAGGGGCCTTTGAATTTGGAGGAGAAGTAAGCTGTACGTTTACCTTTTCGATGAGGGCAACACGAGGCTGAGGGGCCTCTTGGGTGGCAAAGGCGCTGATCTGGCGGAGATGACGGGCCTAGGCCTGCCCGTCCCACCCGGACTGACCGTTACCACAGAGGCGTGCAACCATTACAGTTCCCACGGGTTCAAGTTTCCTGAAGGCCTGGAAGAAGAAATCGCTTCGAAGATGAAAGTCATAGAGTCCAAGACAGGTAGGGTCTTCGGGTCAGCTGAGAACCCACTCTTGGTATCTGTTCGATCAGGGGCACCCATCTCCATGCCCGGAATGATGGACACCGTGCTCAATCTCGGCCTGAACGACAAGACCGTGCAAGGGCTGATTGCTCAAACGAAGAATGAGCGCTTCGCCTACGATTCCTACAGACGCTTCGTTCAGATGTTTGGCAAAGTCGTCCTCGGCATAAAAGGGGAAAAGTTCGAGGCGATCATTCAGAAACACAAACAGAGTCTGAACCTCAAGTTAGATACTGAGCTTGACGCACACACTCTTCTCGCAATCGTACAAGAGTTCAAGCAAATCGTGAAAGAAGAAACCCAGAGCGAGTTTCCTGCAGATCCTTTGACCCAACTGCATTTGGCAGTGGCAGCAGTCTTCCAATCATGGAATGGTAACCGGGCTGTCGTCTATCGCCAAGCGAACAGGATTTCAGACACGTTGGGAACAGCAGTCAACATTCAGGCCATGGTATTCGGGAACATCGGGCCAAATTCGGGGACTGGGGTTTGTTTTACGAGGAATCCCTCAACAGGCGAACCGACACTATTCGGGGAATTTCTGATCAACGCCCAAGGCGAAGACGTTGTATCAGGAGCTCGGACACCTCAACCTATTTCCCAGCTCCTGGACGAAATGCCTGACGCATATTCGAAACTAATCGGTGCCTGTAAGCTCCTTGAGCAACATTTCAAGGACATGCAAGATATTGAGTTCACCATTGAGAGAGGAAAGCTGTTCCTCCTTCAGACCCGTTCGGGAAAGCGTACGGCTTCTGCTGCGATGAGAATTGCCGTTGACATGGTAAAGGAGGGGTTGTTCACTAAGGAAACGGCGTTGCTTCGAGTGCAACCTCCGCAGGTGGATCAACTCGTCCACCCGCAGATAGATCCGTCCCATCATGGACGACCGATTGCCACGGGCCTGCCAGCCTCGCCGGGGGCTGCAACGGGGAAGGTTATCTTCGATACAGATGAAGCCCACAGGCTCGGGTCCAGCGGGGAAGCTGTCATTCTCGTCAGGGAAGAAACGACGCCCGAAGATATACATGGAATGATCGCGGCAAAAGGAATGCTGACCTCCAGAGGAGGGATGACGTCTCATGCTGCAGTTGTGGCTCGCGGCATGGGCAAGCCTGCCGTCGTGGGTTGCGAACAGGTCAAGATTGATTTGGGCAGTGAGACGTTCAGCACCCGAAAAGTCACTGTGAAGAAGAATGATGTCATAACGATTGACGGTACCACAGGTAACGTGCTCTTGGGTGCCGTGCCGACTATTGCCCCCAAACTGAGCGGGGAAGCCCAACAAATATTGAAGTGGGCTGATGAGACCCGTAGGCTAGGGGTTAGGGCCAACGCTGACACCCCTGATGGTGCCGCCCAGGCGATTCAGTTCGGCGCTGGAGGAATCGGCCTCTGCAGAACCGAGCGCATGTTCAACGCACAAGACAGGCTTCCGATTGTTCAAGAAATGATTCTGTCCGCGACTGACGGTGAGCGCGCGAAGGCCCTAGAGAAGCTTAGGCCTCTTCAGAAAGAGGATTTCAAACGAATATTCCGCAACATGCACGACCTACCTGTCACGATAAGACTCCTCGACTTACCGCTGCACGAGTTCTTGCCAAAGTATGAGGAACTGGTTTCCGAGGTTGCTGCGCTTAAGGCGAACGGGAAAGCTGGGGCGGCGTTGGATTCCAAAGAGCGCATGCTCAGGAAGGTTGTAACACTCGCAGAACACAACCCAATGCTGGGGCATAGAGGTTGCAGGTTGGCGCTGAGCCATCCTGAGATTTACGAGATGCAGGCGCGCGCAATTTTCGAGGCTGCCATCGAGCTACAAAAGGAGGGTGCAAAGGTTGGTGTCGAGATCATGCTCCCACTTGTGGGGGAGGCTAATGAGATTCGTTTCCTACGCGAGCGCATTGAATCCGTGGCGGATGCAGTTATGAAAGACTTGGGGTCGAGAGTTGACTACACAATAGGAACAATGATAGAAGTTCCCCGAGCGTGTGTAACAGCAGATGAGATCGCGAAGTACGCGGATTTCTTCTCTTTTGGCACGAATGACCTCACCCAAGCAACATTTGCCTTTAGTAGAGATGACGCTGAAGCAAAATTCCTGAAGGATTACTTGGACCAGAAGATCTTGGCCGCCAACCCCTTCGAGGTCCTTGACCGCAAAGGTGTCGGCAAGCTGATGAGGCTGGCCGTGAAGGAAGGTCGGCAAACGAACCCGAAGCTCAAGATCGGGATCTGCGGGGAGCATGGCGGAGAACCAAGTTCGGTGGAATTCTGCCACGAATTGGGCTTAGATTACGTGAGCTGTTCCCCCTACCGAGTCCCTGTTGCACGCCTCGTAGCGGCACAAGCAGCAGTCCGCGACAAGACGCCGGTAATGGAAGAGAACTGATCCCGATGTCGGAAACCCGGCCTGTCATTATGGGCACCCGCGGATGCCTAGCCTCTTCGAACTACTTGGCTACTGCCGCGGGTTTTGAGGTCTTATTGGCGGGAGGCAACGCGGCGGATGTTGCTGTGGCTACCGGATTGGCGTTGCATGTCGTTGAGCCGCACATGAACGGGATTGGTGGAGAGAATCCGGTTATTCTGTATTCAGCGAAAGAGAGGAAAGTGTTCACTATTTCTGGGCAGGGAACAGCTCCGAAGGCTGCAACCATTGACTACTTTCACAAGAACGGAATTGACCTGATTCCAGGCGATGGCTACCTTCCGGCAACCGTCCCAGCGTCCTTTGACACTTGGGTTACGCTCCTTTCCCATTTCGGGAAGATGACACTAGCGGAGGTGGCAGGGCCAGCAATCAGGCTGGCTGAGGAAGGGTTCCCGGTCTATCCTCCACTCCGTATGAAGATCAAGCAACACGAGCAGAGGTTCCGGGAGGAGTGGACGACCACGGCACGCGTCTTCTTGCCAAACGGAAGGGTGCCGCTGGTTGGACAGGTTCTGAAGCAGAAGGATCTCGCCCGAACTCTGCGCAGTCTTACGCATGCTGAGAAACGCTCTGGTGCCACAAGACTTCGCGGTCTTGATGCAGCAAGAGCTTTCTTCTATGACGGGCCGGTAGCACGGAGAATTGTGCAATTCGCCTCGACACATGCCTCAAGTGATGCAACAGGCAAATCTCACACAGGCCTATTGAGCCTCCAGGACTTTAAAGATTACAAAACGAAAGTGGAAGAATCTGTCAACGTCGACTATCAAGGCCTGACAGTTCACAAATGCGGTCCATGGAGTCAGGGTCCAGTCTTCCTCCAACAGCTCCGCCTTTTGGAGGAATTCAACCTCGGCGAAATCGGGCACAACTCGGCAGATTACATTCATCTCATTACCGAAGCATCGAAGCTTGCATTTGCAGACCGAGAGCGATTCTACGGGGACCCTCTCTTTACCAAAGTCCCCATGGCGAAACTTCTCTCTCGTGAATACGCAAACGCTCGGAGAAAACTGGTCGACATGGAAAACGCGTCAATGGAGCTAAGGGCAGGCGATGGAAATGTTCTGAAACCTGGGATTGACGCGCGAACAACGAGCTCCGCGGGGGATACAACACACCTAGATGTCGTTGATTGCGATGGGAATATGGTAACTGCGACTCCTAGCGGGGGTTGGATTTGGAGTTCACCCGTAATCGAGGGGCTTGGATTTCCCTTGGGGACTCGGGGGCAAATGTTCTCACTGAATCCGGATCATCCAAACGCCCTCGCACCTGGCAAGAGGCCGAGGACCACCCTTTCACCGACCCTCGTAACCTCGAAAGGACGGCCGTGGTTGGCTTTCGGGACCCCGGGAGGAGATCAACAGGACCAATGGACTCTCCAGTTCTTCCTCAATGTCGTCAACTTCGGGATGAACCTTCAGGCTGCCATCGACGCTCCATCTTTCCACACTGCACATTTTCCGAGTTCGTTCTATCCCAGAGAATCCCTACCTGGAAGCCTCTACGTGGAAGATCGGATTCCGAGCGAAATCCGAACGGAACTAAAACGGAGGGGCCACAAGATTTTCGTAGAGGATGGTTGGTCGAACGGTAGAGTTACAGCAGTTCAATACGATTGGCAGAATCGAGTCATGAAAGCGGCCGCGTCATCGAGATTTCAGACTGCATATGCGTTGGGGACTTAGGGCCGAGGTCCGGGACTAGAGTCTAGTGAGGATGAGTACGATGCCGATTCCCAGAACAGCGAAGGCAAAGACCCTCTCCAGCGTCACTGACCTAAGTCGTTTCGCAGTTCGCGCGCCGAATTGCGTTCCCAGTAGGATTCCAATTGCTAACGGGATGACGTATTCGATGCGCACGTTTCCCAGCAAAATGTGCGTTGAGACTCCCGAAATCGACGTGAATATCATAGTCAGCATAGATGTCGCAACTGCTATGTGCACTGGCAACCCTACAAATGCAATCAATATCGGAACCACGATGAGTCCGCCGCCAATCCCCAAAAACCCTGAAGCTAAGCCGCCCACGAAGAGTAGGATTAGGCCAGAGTAGATTGACGCGTCATATTCGAAAACCTTCCCAGTACTATCAATGAGCCTTCTATGCCAGACTCCTTTCGCAGTGATCGTTTTGCTTGTTGATGCGGTCGCAGTATTACGATCTGATTTGTGTTCAGCGCGAAATGAACGGCGAAGCATTGCTGCTGCGATGAAGAATAGCGTCGCTCCAAATATGATTGCAAGAATCCGCGAGCTTACGAATTTGGTTGCATAGGCACCTATTGCAGCACCCGGGGTCGTCACTACGGCTGCCGCTATTCCAACTTTCCAATCGAGTCGTTTCTGACGGTAGTAGGCGAAGCTGCCTGAAAGAGCCGTGAATAGTATCATCGAAAGGCTTGTTCCTACGGCTATACGTGCGTCCAGGAGAAACGCGAGTACGAGTATGGGAACCACTATGACCCCGCCCCCGACTCCTAGCATTCCTCCCAAGAACCCGGCAAAAACCCCAAGAAGACTGAGAAGCACTGTTGTGATGGCGTCCACGATTGCAGCCTTCGTTGACTTCGCGAGAACTAAACGCGATATAAGCCTAATAGTTGAAAACCAGCGAGCAAATTCAAGAAACAATATCGACCTCCCACGAAACGAGCACACCCATTCTGTGACCACCGTCTGTCACTGCGTGACGTGCCGTGCCCTTTAATTGGCTCAAGACGAACCTGCCATCGGACGAAAGAGGGATGCTCCGCGAAAGCGTATTCGAATAGAGCCGAAACTTCGCAAGCACGTATACGAAAGAATAGATGACGAGACTTGGCAATCAATAACTCCTTTAAAGAATCTGTTGTTGAGGCGAGGGAACTCAGGAAAGCTTTCGAGACCACAGAGGCAGTTCGGGGTGTGGACTTCGATGTCCGACCCGGAGAGTGTTTCGGGTTCCTCGGCCCAAACGGTGCCGGCAAAACTACCACAATGCGAATGATTGGTTGTGTATCTCCTCTCACTTCGGGTTCATTGAAGGTCTTCGGATTAGAAACAGGACGTTCAATGCGGCAAATCAAAAAGCGATTGGGTGTAGTGCCGCAAGAGGCGAACTTAGATGAGGCACTGCCTGTTGAGGAGAACCTTACCGTTTATGCTCGGTTCTTCAATATCCCATCAGACTTGGCGAACGAGCGCGCCAGAGAGCTACTGGCTTTCATGGAGCTGACAGAGAAACGCCGCGCAAAGGTGTCCGAACTCTCAGGTGGAATGAGGCGCAGATTACTGATCTCAAGGGCCCTGATGAATGAGCCTGAACTACTCATCTTAGATGAGCCGACAACAGGCTTGGACCCTCAAGCTAGGCATTTGGTATGGGACAAATTGTTCGAGTTGAAGAAACGTGGCGTTACACAAATCGTTACAACTCACTACATGGACGAAGCGCAGCAGCTGTGCGACCGAATCGCAATTATGGATCAAGGACGAATCATGGAAGAAGGCCAACCGAACGATTTGGTGATGAAACATATTGGGCGAGAGGTTTTGGAGATAAGAATTCCAGCGAATGCGCTCAAACCGATTCTCATGAACGAACCGTTGATTAGAGGTTCCGATAGCTATCGTGATATTACGATCTTGTACTCGGATGATGCAGACGAATTGTTAAGGAAAATTCAGGCTAGGGGATTCAGTACTGATTACGCAATTGTGCGACGAAGCACGTTGGAAGACGTATTCCTGAAGCTAACGGGGAGGCGCTTGATCGAATGAACCCCTTCAAACCCTTCAGATTCTCACCTCGCCAGGCGATCAGGGTTTGGCAGCGAGAGGTCAGCGTCTACAAGTACGTCTACAAATCAACCATAGTCTCGAACTTGATGGATCCGCTCATTTACCTTCTGGCGCTCGGTTTTGGTCTTGGCGCATACGTGACTCGAATTGCAGGGTTGTCATACATTCAATTCATTGCTCCAGGGTTGATTGCCTCATCAATAATGACTGCCGCTTCATTTGAGACGACGTACAACACGTTCGTGCGGATACACTTCGACCGAGTCTATGAGGCTATGATGGCAACGCCAGTGACGGTAGAGGATATAGTTGTGGGGGAGATGTTGTGGGCTATGACCAGGAGCACAATCTACGCAACCGTTATGCTGGGTGTCGTAACTGCACTGGGTCTGACTCGGTCTTGGTTTGCAATTTTGATTCCGTTGATGGGCGCCTTGGGCGGGCTCATGTTCGCGGTAATCGGTCTTACTTACACATCTTTCTTGAAGAGCATTGACCAAATGAACTTTTTCTTCACACTCTTCATAACGCCACTCTTCCTCTTCTCGGGCGTGTTCTATCCGCTCGACGCCCTACCGCTGGCAGTTAGGGACATAGCGTTCCTAAGTCCACTCTACCATCTCGTCGAAATAGTACGCCCGCTCGTACTGGGAACCGTGGAGCTAGGAGTGCTATGGCATCTCGCTTGGATAGTTTCGTTCCTGTTGGTCTTTACAGTGGTACCTGTGAATCGGCTCAGAAAGAACTTGGTCAAATGAAGACGAGCATCCCAAACGTTGATTCTGCCCTTAGGGATGAAAGACTCTCGAAGCCTACGTCAAAATTGATGCGGGACTGAATGCTCCGCATATTTGTTAGGTCTTGAAGAGCGATTCAATCTTCCGCATAGTGATATATTTTCGCGGCCTCTGTACTTGTGATGCAGTGATTTTCAATATCGCTCCTGACGAGTGAAGGGTCGCGATCATGAGGCTGGCCAAACCCTCCCCCGCCTGCGGTGCGCATTGTCAAAGTGTCTCCCGCCTCTAGGATAGTTGTGTCTTTGGAATCCAATTTGACCTCTTCATCATTCGCTCGGGCGACTGAATATTCGGAGGATTTGCCAGCGAGACCTCCATTCAACCCATATGGTTGAATTTTGCATCGGTCTCCTAGCACTGTGACCTCAATGCGAGCTCTGGTCGTGAACGATCGCTCGATGCCCAATCCTCCGCGCCATTTTCCCGCTCCACCACTTCCATCACGAATCCTGTATGCCCGAAACATGACTGGATAGTAATGCTCCATCACTTCAATCGGTGTGTTTAGTGTATTCGTCATGTTGACCTGAACCGCGTTCACGCCGTCTGATTCGAATCTACCTCCATATCCCCCACCATTCGTCTCGTAGAATGCCCAGGGTTTACCGGTGACCGGATGCGTTCCGCCCATCATCAGGTTGTTCATGCTCCCGTGCGCAGCCGCTGGGATCGTTTTGGGAAGAGGTTCTGACAATGCCTTGTAAATTGCGTCGACGATTCGTTGACTTGTCTCAAGATTTCCGGCAGCAACGGGCGCGGGCTTGTGTGGATTAACAATTGAGCCTTCTGGTGCCTTCACGTGAATCGTGCGAATGAAGCCGTCGTTGAGAGGCAAATCTCTCGGCATCAACGTTCTTATTGCGAATGTCGAAGCCGCGGTTGTGACTCCGAGCACAGCGTTCAGTGGGGCGGGTACCTGAGGCTCGGACCCATTGAAATCAACTTCCACACCTTCATCCGTAATAGTTACCATGACTGCCACGACGGGTAACCTGTCGCCCAGTTCCACATAGTCGACACTTTTCCATGATCCTTTCGGCAGTTTGGCATACGCTGCCATTGCGAGTTTGTGCGTCTGGTCGAGTATCAATTCGCAAGATTTCTCAAAATCTTCGAGACTTGTCTTTCCCGCGAGTTCGAGTATTCTCCTCTCGCCGAGGAGGTTAGCTGCTATTTGTGCTCTGAGGTCGCCGAGGGTGGTTTCGGGCATTCTGGCATTCGACGTAAGCTGCTTCACGGCCTCAAACCGCAGATCGTTCTTCTCCATCAATTTCATGGGTGGAATCAAAACGCCTTCTTCACTGAGTTCTCGGGCAAGGGGATTGATGCTGGCCGGAGTCGATCCTCCCACATCTACATGATGCGCTTTGTTTGCAGCGTAACCGATTATGTTTCCGTCTAGGAAAACGGGACGGATTACGGTCACATCGTTGAGATGCGTTCCGGAGATGTAGGGGTCGTTGACAATGAACATGTCACCTGGGAGGCTTTCTATTCCCTCTCCCTTGAGATGTTCAAAGGTCTGCTTGAGACCGAGTGAGAATGATCCTATGTGTACGGGAATGTGTTCGGCCTGACCTAAGGTTCTGCCAGTTTGATCCAATATCGCGCAGCTGTGGTCTGCTCGTTCCCTGATATTCGGTGAATAGGCGGACTTCTTGAGCGCTATACCCATCTCCTCGGACGCGTAGGTTAGGCTGTGCTTGATCACTTCGACTTGCAGCTTGCTCGCAGTCAGCTCGTGGCCCTCCTTACGACTAAGCAGTCCATCTCGTTTCTCATGCAATCCCATCTGGGGGGTAGAACAAGCGTGGAGTCGTATTCCATGATTATTGCGGGACCGTTGATTTTGGCGTTTGTTGGAAGTAGGTTCCGAGAGTAAACCGGCGCCTCATGCCATTTTTCGTTGAACCATACCTGCCGCTTCGAGACAAGTGCTCGGTCCATGGCCCCAGTCGACGTCGAACGATTTTCGAGTCTCAATTTCTGAACAGGAATTGTGACCGTGAGTCGTAAGGCTGTGATCTCAAGCCTTTCACCTGAATGCCTGTACCCGTAGACCGTTTCGTGCCTCTTCTCGAATCTATCTGTCACCTGCCTCTTTGAGAAGGGTGTTGGGGCCTCTATCTCGAGTTCGTAACCCTGCCCAACGTAACGAACATCTACTGTTCGAACCACTCTCGCTTCTGAGGTTTCGATTCCACGACCATTCAACTGTGACAGTGCACTGTTGGTGATTGATTGAAACGCTTCATCAAGCTCATCCTCAGTAAGCTCGTCCAGCGACCTCAGTATCCCTTTGACTTGGTTGTACTTGAGGTCGGACATCAACATGCTGAGGGCGGAGAACAATCCAGGCCACGGAGGGACAATGACCATGTCGATTCCAACCTCCTCGGCTAGCTGGACTGCATGCATTGGGCCCGCGCCCCCGAACGCTATCAGTGCGAATTCGTGTGGGTCCAGTCCGCGTTCAAGGCTTACGATGTGGATGGCTTTGGCCATTTGCAGGTTCACGAGCTTCACGGCCGCATCGGCGCAGGAAATCATGTCAAAACCCGATTGTTGTCCAACATCGCGCAGTGCTTTTTCAGCCTCACCTCGTTGGAGTTTTACCTCGCCTCCAGACAGCTCGGACCCAATCCTGCCGAGTATGAGATTCGCATCGGTTATTGTCGGGTCGTTGCCCCCTGCTCCGTAACACGCTGGCCCTGGTTCTGCCCCAGCACTCATTGGTCCAACTCTCAGCGTTCCCGCTTCATCCGCCCAAATGATCGTTCCACCACCAGCGCTCACCTCCGCGAGGTCGATTGAGGGGTACCTAACCGGATAGCCACTTCCTTTGATTGTTCTTCCCGCGTGAATTCGGCCGCCGACTTCAATCTCAGGGACCGTCTGAGCCGTGTAATCTACGATGCTTCCGGCTTTCGCAGACGTGCCACCCATATCGAAGCTTATTGCGCGTGTGAGTCCAAGCAGTTTCGCTACCTCAGCTGCCCCAACCACTCCAGCCGCGGGCCCTGACTCGATCGCCATGATTGGTCGGCGCTTCACCTCTTCGACATCCACTAAGCCACCCGATGAACTTAGAATCTGAAGATCGCTTTTGATACCTGATGCGCGCAGCCCATTCAATGCAGAGCCGAGATACCTAGAAACCACTGGAGCCAGAACAGCGTTTACAACAGTTGTACTTGTCCTCTCATACTCTCTATGCTCAGGGTCTACTTCTGAAGAAGTGAAGATGGGCGTTTGCAGTTCCTGCGAGAGTTTGCGTTTAGTGTCTTGCTCGTTCTCCGAGTTCAGGTAACTGTTAAGGTAACTAACTGCGACAGCCTCTATGCCTTGAGAAGCGAGTTCAGCGGCGATGACCGACAGCTCGCTCTCTGAAACTCTCTGGAGCAGCCCTCCCTCAGCATCAACCCTCTCAGAAACCTCGAACCGAAGACGACGTGGAACGAGTGGTGTTGGACGCTGGAAGAATATGTTGTAGAGTTCTGCTCGATTCTGGCGACCTATTTCCAGCACATCCCTGAACCCTCTTGTTGAGATTAGTGCTGTCTTGGGAAGATTCAAACCCATTTGGCCGAGGAACAGGTTCGTACCAATCGTCCCCACGTGCACCACTCCACGGACCTCGGAAGTCGATAGTCGATTAGCCATGAGGAGGCGGGTCACGGACGAAAGGAAAGCACGATCGGGGGCCGCGGGAGTGCTGCGGATTTTGAGGACGAACAACTTGCCAGTGTCGTCAGCGGCAACTGTGTCAGTAAATGTTCCGCCAACATCCACAGCAATCTTGAGCAACCCAATCCTTCCTCGAATTGGAGTAGGCTAGATGCTGTCCGGGATAACAAGGTGATGTCAAGTTGGTGGGCCGGGAGAGATTTGAACTCTCGACCACCTGCTTCGGCCGCGCGTTTGATTTCGCGTGTGTCAGGCAGGTATCCTAACCAGTCTAGACTACCGGCCCAGAGCGTCGCGTGAATGTTGGGCGGAAGGAAATAAAGCCTACCCAAGGTTTCGCTGAGGCTTGGGCGTTTTGGTTTGTGTTATGTGGGGTCTGAAATTTGCGTGTTCTCAAACGGCATGTAGGGTGACACGCATCCAAACGCGCAATTCGAAAAAATCTCAGGTTTGTTGGAGGTCCCGGAGACCCGCTTCATGAGGTCGCCAATGATGCTGTCAGATTCCCTGCTCTCTCTACTCCTCTCAAACCCGCTGAACTGAATGTCCAACCGCACAAACGCAGATTAAAATCAATCCTCACTCAACCCACTCAGGTAGGCCATCGTGATGATTACCCTCACAGCAAAGGTGCTCGACTTAGCCGCGGGTTCCAGAATAATCGTGCTGAACAGTAAGGACTCGGAGCGGCTCGGAGTTCTCGCCTGGGATAGGATTCGAGTCAAGAGCAGCGAAGAGAGGAGCGCGTCAGCTCTGGTTGACATAACGCAGACAATGATTCCGCCAGACCACGTTGGATTGCCACGGACTGTCGCACAAGAACTCAACGTTGAAGATGGGGGGTCGGTCACCGTTCAACCGATCCCACCGCCCATCTCGGTCAAGTATGTTCATTCAAAAATGCGCGGGGCAAAGCTTGGCCAGGAGGAGCTGTATGCTATTGTGCGGGATGTTGTCAACAAAAATCTGAGCGATGTGGAGATGGCCGCGTTCCTTATGGCCGAACAGTACCTTGGAATGGATGATAATGAGCTTCTCTGGCTCACGCGCGCAATAGCCGAAACGGGAACTCAAATTGATTTTGAGAAACCAGTCTACGACAAGCACTCAATTGGGGGCGTTCCAGGGAACAAAGTGAGCCTGCTAATTGTTCCCATAATTGCTGCCTCGGGGCTCTTGATACCCAAGACAGCGAGTCGGGCTATTACGAGCGCGTCTGGTACGGCGGACACAATGTCCGTTCTGGCGCCTGTTGAATTCTCAGCTCAAGAGTTGCGCAAAATCGCATTGAAAGTGAACGGAGCGATTGTGTGGGGTGGGGGCCTGAGCTTGGCCCCGGCTGATGACGCATTCATCACAGTGGAATACCCGCTCCAAATAGACCCAGAACCTCAAATGATTGCAAGCATTCTCGCGAAAAAACTGGCTGTTGGAACCGATTTCCTAGTTCTTGACATACCCACCGGAGAGGAAGCGAAGATTGCAACGTCTGAGGAGGCCAGACGATTGGGAAACAGGTTCATCGAATTGGGAGCGAAGTTGGGAATCAGGATCAGGTGTGGCGTGACATATGGAGGTCAACCCGTAGGCCACGCTGTGGGCCCAGCGCTCGAAGCCAAAGAGGCCTTGCAGACCCTCGAAGGCTCTGGCCCTGCAAGCCTCATCGAGAAAGCAACCGCCCTCGCAGGCTTACTTCTGGAACTGGGCGGGAAAGCAACTAAGGGCAATGGGCAACAAATGGCCAAAACTATTCTTCAGAATGGCCAGGCACTCAAGAAGATGAGAGAGATAATCGAGGCTCAGGGAGGAGACCCGAATATCACCTCCGAGAAGGTACGTGTAGGAACCCACAGTCAGGGAATCATCGCGGAGGCTGATGGCTACATTACACACGTCTCCAACTCAGCCATCAACCAAATTGCGAGGGCGGCCGGAGCTCCCGCGGAGCGTGGTTCAGGAGTAGTTTTGTTCGGCAAGCGAGGCCATAAAGTCGCAAAGGGGGAGCCAATTCTAGAGGTATACGCTGAACGAGCAACGAAACTCGAGGAGGCATATTCCCTGATTGCCAAACTTAAGCCCGTCAAAATAGAAGGAATGCTTCTGGAGGAGATACCGGGTTTCTAATTCCAGGTGGAAAAGCATTTGTGTGTAAGTGTAGTGAACTATGGAGTTGGTTAGGTTGGTCCGACTCTATAATCGTATTATGAAGTTCAGCAAGCTTGTGCGCTTTGCGGCCCTCGTTGATGGGAATGGACGCATCTTGGAAGGTGGGATGCGAGAGGGCGTTGAACCAATAGAGCCTCTTGAAAAGACCCCACACCTAATCGCTAAACTGGTTTCTGTCCTTAAGGCTGAGGATTTGGCTGATTTCTTCGGGAAACCGGAGTACTCGATTTTGGTTCATGAGGAAATAGTTGCAATAATCTTCAGGACAGGAAAGAAGTTCGCCCTCATTACCGCGGACCGAAAGTTTCCTTTGGCAAAGGTCGCTAAGCTTAGGGACCTAGTCCCCTAGGGAACCGGTTCTCGAACGACGAAACGACGCACGGAATGACTCGCAGTTTATTGCTTCTAGTAGGATTGTGGAGTAAGGATTCGGGGATGTTCGAAAGAGAAGGCTGGGGCCGATCTCTGATCAATCGTTCAGTTCAGTATTAGTGCGCGACCATATGGATCCCAGTTCGTGTTTTTCTCTGTGACTGAGTGATTTTATCTGATGTTCCCTTCTAATGGCGGCGGCGCGTGTCCTGAACTTTTCCACATAGGCAACCCTCTGCGGCTTGCGCATTCTGGTATATCGTGCGCCGTGCCCTTTCTTGTGTCTTTCGAGTCTTGAGGCTACATTGTTCGTGTAGCCGGTGTAGTAGCTGCCGTCATCGCAAAGAAGCAGATATACGTAGTAGGATTTTCTCGCCCTATCAGGTTTCTTGGTCGATGCACTTCTCGTCGGGTCTTTCATTTTCCTATCAACGAACCAAATGCGTCAGTCTACGCTGGAAGTTACCTGATGGCGTTTGATTCAAAGTCTTTGTTGATTAGGAGATTCAGGATGGTTCGTGGAAGGTCCCATAGCATGACGCGTTTGCTGTGACGCATCGAATCATACATGAAACAGATGTGCGTACAAAAGCACTGGTCTAACTCCACTTGCCGCACCTCCTGCTTTCGCTCGAATGAATTCCAAAATTGCTGAAAGTCCATTCCGTATTTTCTGAGGTTGCCTATGGGCTTTCGGAGCTCGCAGACCCTCAAATCTCCGTTGTAATCGATTACGATCGATGTCTGGCCTGCTGTGCAGGGCATCTTCCATTTTGTTTTATGTATGAAGTTTTGAAATTGTGTCTCGTAACTGAAAACGTATCCCGCCTTCCAGAAAGCCCGCCTCACCGAGTCGAGCTTCGATTTCTTACCCGATGGTTTTGAGACGTACTCGAAGTTTAGTGGTATAGCTTGGTTGTAGATTTGTCTCAGTTTCTCTGGTTTCACAGCCTGTAGGTTTGGTTCTTTCGGGTCGCCTCGTATGATCTGGAAATAATGTCCGTCTAGATCTGCGTTCTCTTTGAAGTGTCGCCCTAGATCCGAGATTTCTTGCTGATTTTCCTGAGTTATGACCGAGTTGACGTACAGCGTGAAGTTTGGCCAGGCCGAGCGTAATGATTGAAGCTGATCAAGCGTTTTGCAGGCTTGTTCAAAGTTGCTTGTGACGCCCCGGATTTTGTCATGGGTTTCAGAGAAACCATCTATGGAAATGTCGACTTCTAGGTGCAGGTCAGGGCATGTCTGCAAGACTTCTTGCACGATGGCGATGGTTTGTGCAGTCGGGAGGCCGTTTGTTGGGATTCGAACATCTCGAATGCTGTTCCTCTCGTAGAAGAGACGGATGACCTGCGCTAGGTCTTTTCGTAGAAACGGCTCGCCTCCGGAGATCCAGAGGTCGTGGAATTCTGGCATTGTTGAAGAGAGCTTTGTCAGTTCCTCGAAGCTCATGTTTCCCTTCCGGTTTAGTTCAAGCCAGTAGAAGCATGTTCTGCATCGTGCGTTGCAGATTGATGTGACGAAAAGGATGACGAGGTCGAGTTGTTTCATGAAGAGTGGTTTGAGGAAGGATTCACGGTGTGGCAAGCGATTTG
Source organism: Bathyarchaeia archaeon (assembly GCA_049513715.1). Lineage (GTDB taxonomy): Archaea > Thermoproteota > Bathyarchaeia > 40CM-2-53-6 > 40CM-2-53-6 > FEN-987. Next base: position 333,413 of record JBEKVV010000002.1, read on the forward strand.
ATTCCTGTCAGGCTGTACTTGCGGCCTCGCCATTCGATGTTATTGGTTCGAGCCGACTTGATTATGCAGTATGTCATAATCCACGGCACAATAAAGCTTGCCACAGCATCCGCCCGCTTTGTTCTGTCGAACTCGCGCTTTAGTTCAGGCATTGCCCGAGAGAAAGTCGTACTTCTTTGAACGCTCCTTAGCACGCCCAGCACGGATGGAGCGAGTAGAAGAGCTGTTGGGGCAAACCAGACCGGGTTCAGTAGAACACCGAGGAATGCGCCAACAACGGCCAGTAGGAAAGCGAAGTCAAAGAACAGGTATGCTGCTAACGCGTACCGCCAGAGCCCGTAGTTGAAGACTTTCGTAATTGCAGTCTGGGGCGTGGCCCATGCGAACATATGGGCACGAGAAGTTTTGTTGAAAGTGGCAACCATGCATTGCGGTAGGAACGCGACTTGGTATCCGTGCGCTCGGAGTGCGGAATTGAGCGTCATGTCATCGCTAACAGCTTTCGCCCACACCTCTCTGATTCCGACCTTGTCGAGGGTTTCTGACCTCAAGGCCATCGCGCCGCCCCACGGGAAATTGTACTTGTCGTTGAAAAGCAAGTTTGTTCCTGAAGCATTCCATGCCGCTTCAATGTGCGACCAAAAGCCCCCTTCAATGGGGAGGTACCAGCGAAAACCAGTCGTGGCCCCTATTGACTCATCACTGAGGGGGTCCACAATGTCTCGGAGCCACCGTGCAGGAACAAATGCGTCGCTATCGATGAAGGCGTAGACCTCGGTCTGAGGATCGGCTTGGGATAGGGCGGTCAGCAAAGCGGCGACTTTTCCGCTATTTCCTTCTGTTGGCTCCGCCGTGCAGATCTTAGCCGCGGATCCTCTGTGCTTGTCTATTACCGAGGTCGCAATCGAATATGCAGGGTCGTCAATAGTGTCTGTTACGATAATCGTTTCGTAGTTTTCGTATTGCTGTGTTAGTGCGGCTTCAATGTTTCCAGCTAAGCCAGGCTCAGCACCTTTGCAGGGCATTATGAGGCAAACGTGTGGTTGGAACCCATTCTTCGGTCTCTGCAGAGCCACTGAGACTTTTCTGTCGTATTGGAAACCGAGATGGAGGGAATAGAGCGCGGCGAGAATTGAAAGTGATCCGATGAGGAGTAGGAAATCGAAACTAATCTCTGTTAAGGGCAGAGAAGATCCTCGCTTTCAATGGGCGGACTGCTTGAATTATGCTTCGATGACTTCGCACCGTATCAGTTTCAGTAGCTCCGCGGCCTTGTTGGGGTCGACACGGATCGTATAGAGCTGCCTAGGCGTCCGAAGCTTCAGTTTCACGATGTCCTTCAGGCGTTTCACTCTGCACTCGGTGGCCCGTTCTGAGATCTTGACAAATTCCTCTGTGTCTGTCAGTTCTGATGGCATTCTAGTTCCAGCCCTATTTGGGCGGTACAGAACAAATCGGACAATATAAGTCTGAAACCCTGTCAGGAGAATACTAGCAACTCTTCTTGATAGCGTCTTCCATCTACAATTGACCCCGGTGCCTTCCGCTCCACATGGCGTGTGGCGAGCATCTCCCCGAACTCTCGGTTTGCTTCCTCCAGAGGAACACGCGGCCTTTTCAGCAGCTCCAGTGGAACATCAATGCGCATGGGCCGCGAGGGGATGACGTGCCGCGTAACTTTGTACGGCAGAAGACGGTTCTGCAAACCGAACTCCCGAATCTGCTGCTTTGTGAAGATCGGGAGGCATATGACGAAGTTCCCGGAGCCCGACTTCAGGTGTTCCATCGCCACGATTTCCGAAAGGTAGTCAACGTTGTGGCCTTTGGCGGTCATGGTTTTTTCTAGCCTGACTGCTGTTCGTGTTTGTTCAAGAAGGTCTAGGCTTTCCGGAAGCGAATACTCAACTCCGTTTCCAGTGAGGAGAATCGTGTGCGGATTGTAGCTCATTTTTCCGACGGTCGCTTCATGTGTTGAGAATTTCAGCCCAGTCCCGGAGAGCAACTTATCAGCTAAGCCGGTAGGATCGTTGACCACGTACACTCTGAACCAAGATCCGATTTTGATCTGTGGGCTGTCGTAGTTCAGAAGGCAACAGGGCGCGAATCTGCATTTCAGTGCTTTGAGAGAGTTGAAGCGATGCATGCCATCAAGGATGACATCGTCCTCTTGGTCTACGATGAGGGGGTCGCGAACTAACCCTTCCGTCTGCATCTCGTTGGAGAGAGCACGCACGGATGCTTCGATTACTTCTTCATGAGGTTTCAGCGCGTCAATGTCGACTAGCGACAATTGGAAACTCAGATTTGACGAGCTGATTTCCAACCCGTATGCCCCAGTGTGCCGCCTTTGGATTAGGGTTGATTCTAAGGGTTACTTACAAGTATTCGGTTTGAAAAGGGGGCGGGAGTAAACAGTTAGGAATTCGAGTTGGTGCGGAAAGTCTGACGAGTTACTTGGTGAACTTCGTCATCTTGGTGCCGCATGTTGGGCAAACGGCGCGCATCATGTTGCGGCCCTTCGCGGTCTTCTCCATGGTAGTCTGATCGTCAGGCACCGTCTTTTTCTCTTTGCACTTCACACAATACATTTCAGCCAATGAACATTCCCTCCCCTTTCTGAACCGAGTGGTGTTAGCGCATGCTGATGCCATAAAAGGCTTTTCTAAGAACCCTGAAAGTCGCAACAATTCTCGACGAATTGGCATCGAATTGATTAGTAAATATCAATCGGGACCCCCCGCGCGGAAGGTTTGAGGACAGTTGGGAGGAGGATCCGTGGAAAAGAGATTAAACCATATGCAAGTGCCAAAGTAACTGTCCGTGGCGTGGAAGTTGGCGGGACGAAAACTCATCTCGATCATTGGAACCGGGAAACTCGGCAGCGCAGTTGCCTTGCAGGTCGCGAGTAGGGAGCTGGGTGATCTTAGGCTAGTGGACGTCATCAAGGGTCTACCGGAGGGTGAAGCGCTCGACCTTCGCCAGATGGCAGCAGAGCAAGGAACTGACATAGAAATTGTGGGCTCAAATGATTACAAAGAAATCTCAGGATCGGACCTAGTTGTTGTGATAGGTGGTTTGGGCAGAAAACCTGGCATGACCCGTCTCGATCTGCAAGAGAAGAACGAAGAAATCATTCGCGGAATTGCGGAGAAAATCGTTGAATATGCCCCAAAGACCTTGGTGCTAATGGTCACAAATCCGGTTGACATTATGACGTACTTGGCTTGGAAGGTCACTGGATTTGAGCCGTCACGTGTCTTCGGCCAGAGTGGAATGTTGGACACGATGCGCTTCAAACATTTTATTGCGAAAGCTTTGGACGTGTCGACAAGTTCCGTGCAAGCTGTCGTGATTGGCGAGCACGGCGATTCTATGGTCCCGTTGCCGCGGTTCTCAACTGTGAGTGGCGTTCCCGTCACGGAACTTCTTTCACCTGACAAGGTGAAGGAAACTATTGATCGAACAAGAAAGATTGCGGCTGAGGTCATCGCTTTGAAGGGGGCAACAATCTACGCCCCAGCTCACGGCATAACTCGAATGGTGGAGAGTGTCGTCAAAGACAAGAAGATGGCACTCTGCATGACCGCGCACCTCAACGGCGAATACGGCCTCAAAGACATCTACGTTGACGTTCCGGCGGTTCTGGGCGCTCGGGGAGTCGAGCGAGTGATCGAACTGAAACTGAACGCTGAGGAGAAGGATGCTTTCTTGAAATCAGTGGACGTTGTGAAAGCTGCCGTAGGCCACCTAAAGACCGTCAAGGCATCCTAGTCAGGCAGCAAGGAGCAGACGGTTGTTTACAATTCTCTGAATTTGTAAACAAGAACACCTGCCATCTCACCCTATATCGAGTCAAATCGCCCATCCCGTTCACGCCCTCACCAGAGGGTCGTTACTGTCGCTGGAACTAGTCGCTCAGGCTTCCATTGCGCAGTCAACGAGTGGCGGTTTTTCGGGCTCTTGCCACGCGGTTTGCAATTTGAGCTGCCACCACGCCAGCAGCGATTCCGGAATCAATGTTGACAACGGCGAGGCCAAGGGAGCATGCTTGTAGCATAGCCATCAGTGCCGCTTCTCCATGCCCACCATAACCGTATCCCGACGAGGCAGGGACGGCGATTAGGGGGATGTCAACTAGGCCTGCGACAACTGTTGGCAAGGCGCCTTCACGGCCAGCAACAACAATCAGGCTGTCTACGTCGTTTTCTATCATGTGGCCCAAAGGTTCCGCGAGGCGGTGGAGTCCAGCGACACCAGCGTCCGCTTCCAAGTATGTTTCGCAGCCCATCTCCCGTGCAATCATAGAAGCCTCTTCGGCAACCGCAAGGTCCACGGTTCCAGCAGTCAATACTCCAACTCTGCCGCCGGTCATCGGGCGCTTATGGTCGGCCTTCGCGATGACGATTGATTTGGCATGCGGGGGTTGTTCGATTCTGTGCTTTCCAAAAGCATCCTTTAGTCGTCTGAGCTGTTCGTCGTTCACTCGGCTGACGATTGCTCTCCCATTCTTCTCCAGCATGCGAGTGCAAATGCTGATGAGGTCGTCTGTGGTTTTTCCCTCAGCCAAGACTATCTCTGGAACCCCGCGCCTGAGTTCCCTGGCCACATCGAGCCTTGCAACACCTGCAACGGTCTCAATTGCATTGAACTTCAACGCTTTCTCGGCTTCATCCACGCTGATCTTGCCTTCAGCCAACCTCTGTAGAATTTCTCGCAATGATTTTTCGCCGCTTGGAAACGCCTAAGTACCATGACCCTGTGACGTACCATAAAATGTTAACAGCAAGAACAAATGGGCGATCAACCGCCCGATGCGCGCCTTTGCCGGACATGTCGCCTGAACTGCGGGTGAAGGCGGAAAGCGCACTGAAAGTGCTCGGAAGTTATGGGAAGGCGCTCGTCGCATTCTCAGGAGGAATTGACAGTACTCTCGTCGCTTACCTTGCGAAGCTAGCACTCGGTGACAGCACAATAGCTGTGACGGCAGAATCGCCCAGCCTACCTTCATCGGAATTGGAGGAGGCGAAGGAGCTCGCGAAAGAAATTGGAATCAGACACATGGTGATTAGGACTGAGGAACTTGAGGATCCTAATTACCTCGCCAACCCTGCGAACAGATGTTACTTCTGTAAGAAGGAGCTTAGTGGGAAGCTGGAGCAGCTGGCTGATGAGCTTGGTTACTTAGTCATAGTGGATGGTACGAATGCTGATGATTTGCATGGGCACAGGCCCGGCGCGGCAGCACTCTCGCAGGAAGGGGTGAAGAGGCCTTTGGCGGATGTGGGTATGACGAAACCGGAAGTAAGGGAGCTGTCCAGGTTGCTTGGGTTACCTAATTTCGACAAACCCTCGATGCCCTGCCTATCCTCCCGCGTCCAGTATGGCCAAGTTATTTCGCCTGAGAGGCTCGTGAGAATTGAGAGATCGGAGAACTTCATCAGATCAATAACCGGAGTCAAGGAGCTACGCGTTCGCGACCACGGAAACCTAGCAAGAATTGAGGTTGGCAAAGGTGAGCGACAGCTTTTCTTCAACGAGGGCGTGTTGGATAAGATAGCTGCTGCGTTGAAGGGATATGGGTTCACATATGTTTCTGTAGACATAGTCGGTTACCGGTCAGGCAGCATGAACGAACAGTCGACTTCCACGAAATCGAAAGGTACAGAAAATTAAATTCCTGTTTCGAGTGCTGTCAAATCAACCCAACATGGGGTTGGTGATCTTCCAGAGCGCGTCGAGAATCGCGTAGCTGCTTCAGAATCCTGCCATGATCTGTCACGACGACAAGGCTGAGAACTAAGGCCAGACTGTTTTGATTTCTTTCAGTTCTTGGAAATGTGGATCGTCCGTGACACATTTGGCTTGCAACGATTTGCAGGTAGCAGCTATCACCCCGTCAGCCATGGGGATCTTGTGACCGTGTCTTAGTTCTGCCGCGGCGACAGCAATTTCAGCGTTTACGTCCAATGTGCGAAATGTGTCAAGGAGAACTTGCAATCGCATGCGTGCAGTCTCTCGACCCTCCTTCCTTAAGCTTAGAAGGTAGGTTTCATGAATCGTGAGTGTTGATACATAGCGGTCCTTGTTCTTCGAGACGAAACTCTTCGCTTTCTCGATGAACTCACTGTCTGACGAATAGAAATATTCGGCGAGGAACCGAGTATCAAAAACTAGGTTAGGCATCCTCTTCTCTCATCCTGTCCAGAAGCTCCTTCACCTCTCTGACAGTGGCTTTGCTTGAGCCCGAGCCACCCAAATCAAAGAAAGACAATTTTGGCTTGAAGAGCACGCCTTCTCCAGTGTCGATGGCCTCCAGCTTGGATCCTTCGACAATCCGATACTTCTTGCGCAACTCGATCGGAATTGTTGTCTGACCCTTTCTAGTTACTACAACCTCTGCCGTCATACTCCATCGTGGTAGTACTCAGTTCGGGTACTATATTTGAATTTCGAAGGACGACGGGCGATGCAACTCCTACACTCTCCACACGAAGTTGCTGGAGTCGCTTGTGTGTTCTCGGGTTGAAGGATTTGATGGTCTCAAGAGTGTTCGAGGCGGTTGTACGGAAAGCGGAGTATGTGTCCGCAAGCTGATGGGTCTTGCGTTCTGTGAGTGGCAGAATGTTCTCTCTTCTTCTATCGGTAGCGGTACCGGTTCGTTATGTTTCTTCAAACTGGCCAGGTAACCTTGAATCGCGTCCCGGATATTGTTCAAGGCGTCTTTTCTGTTGGCGCCTTGTGAGGTGCATCCTGGGAGGCTGGGACACTGGACGACAAAGTTTCCGTCTTCATCCTGTTCAATTGTTACCCTGTACCTCATACGGTAATTCCACCCCGTCCTTACTTCTTCCTCGTGTCGATTCTCCTACCCTTATGTTTTTACGTTGTGCAGGTTTCAAGGGCAACTCCAACTGAGGCGCTTTGGGAATTCCCATCAGCGAGCGCTTCGTAATATGCATGGTAATTTCTCGAGGCTAGCCGCCATGGGCAATGGGTAAGAAGGCCAATTCGTCCTTTTCGTTCAACTCAGTATCAAGCCCTTTCAAGGAGTTTATTTCGCGGCCGGATACCATGATTAGTGCGTTTGGGCGGGGGTCAGACGTTTCCTTGTCGACCAGTATTTGCTTTAGGCCCTCGAAGCGTGTTTCTGAGAGAAGCTGAGCAATTACGGTCCTGACCGTGGGCACCTTCTCAGCCACCTTGAGTTCTAGCTCGTTTGCCTTCGCGGCGGTGCGAAAGACACCGTACAGTTTGAGATGAATGTTCATCGCGCGGTTGGCCCCGAGGGTATTGGCGTCGGATGGCAGGATATAGGCTTCACGAAATCGGAGCTGAATCAGATGGCGTCCTTCTTTGGCCGTAATTCATCATTTCTTGTGGGAAGAACTCTTGATGCCGCTCTGTCCCGCATGGGTAAGGAATTGGCTGGCAAGAAGCCGCTTGTGCTAATCACCAATAGTCTACGAACCTATCATAATGCGTGCATGAAGGAACTGTGGCAAAAACAGAAGCCAATTCCGCAACACATACAGGACATACGATTCGACAAACAAGTTCACAACAACAAGATGGAAAGCATGAAAGGCGAAATCCGCGACCGAGAAAAGGTCATGTGAGGCCCAAAAAGGAACTGACACACAAATCTTGAAGGGCTACCAAATCTACCACAACTACGTCGGACCACATGAAGCCCTAGACAGGGAAACGCTCGCCGATAGGTGCGGAACCAAAGTCAAGGGAAAGAACAAATGATTGATGATAGTCCAGAACACGTCAAAAATCGCGTAGTTACTTTTTCTTCTCTTTGCCTTTGCCATTCGTTGCCAGTAACTCGAACAATTCGGCGTTATCTGAGACTATCTTTTCCAATAGATCATTAACTGGCTTCCTCAGTTCGATCTGAGCCAATGCTTCCACCAAACGCGAAAACGGCCACAATCACCATATATGCTTTAGGTGCGATTGTGCCTATACCAGATGGCGTTCTATCCATTTCTGGACTTCCTGAACCTCTTTCTTGGCGATGTTTTTTACGAAAGAATAGGAGATGTCCGCTCGAACTATGTTCACTGTCATCCCATTCTGGATGAGGAAGAGGCTAGTTATTGCGTACGCAGTTCTATGGTTGCCTCCATCGAACGCATGAAGAACGGTTAGGTCCTGCATGAATCGAGCAGCTTGGTAAGTTAAGCCCATATGCTCTGATTCCTGAATGGCATCAATCTTGGCTTGAATTGCACCTATGGAGCGGAGCAACCTATGTCTGTGCTTGTCACTTCGCATGACAATTTTGTTCGATGAAATGACATCTTCGGGCGACGGATACCAAACCATGCTACCCACTCGAGATGGAATCACCTAAATGACTAGCGGATATCGTCTCCCGATGGGTAACCGTCACAAAAGGTCCCGGCAACTTACCAGAACGCAAAAGGGGTGAAGTAGAACTGCCTCCTTCATGAGGCGCGCCACCTGATATGTCAAACCCATATCCTCTACCCTCTTGATCAATGACCATTCGACGGTTTCGTCCATCGCAGGATGTAGGGTTCTCGAAATTGAACCAAAGCCGCTGGTTCCCTCTGTAATCAGGCCATTTTTGCGATAAAAACCGTCATTGAGTACGATTGGTGTTTAACATGTAATGTTTACTTAATGTTATGTAATCAGCCCTGCAAAGCCTTGCCGTCATAGACGGTAGATGTTCCTGATGCGCAAAGCCAGTCTGATAATTCTAGGTTCCATCGTTCTTGTTCTCCTGATAGGCGTGGTGGCGTTGCCTGACCTAGGTGTTGCGGGGAGTTGGAGGGACATTAATCCAGATGCGTACATCAGCCCTCCAGCTAATCCTCAACTAAACTCCGTTTACATGCTCTCCTCAACCGAAGGATGGGCCGTCGGAGATTCGCGGCCAAGCGTAAATGCCACAACCGCCCTTCCCGCAATATTCCATTATGATGGTGCTACTTGGAATTTCGTTCCTGCTCCAAAGTTTCCTGACTTTCCGTCGACTCAGTCACCGTACAATCTGACATCTGTCACTTTCGGGGCGCCAGACAATCCGATCAGCAGGAATGATGGTTGGGCTGTTGGATACAATACTACGCTCAGCGTGACTTCGCCCGAGACTTGCGGTGGTGGAATATTGCCCCCACTCCCCCACTGTAACTCCGTAGCCCTTCACTGGGATGGGGTGACTTGGAAGCCCCAAATTGCAGGATTATCAGGTGTCAGTGCTGGTCCTCTATGGTCAGCCTTTATGGTGAGTTCTTCTGATGTCTGGGCTGTCGGACAGGATATCGCTGGGACCTCTGGCACAATTTGGCATTGGACAGGGATTCCGGGTCTTGGTGGAGGATGGAACCTTCAGCCGCTAGTCGGAACTCCGCTATACTCTGTCTTCATGTCGAGTTCTACTGATGGTTGGGCAGTTGGCGCAGGCGGAATAATCTTCCATTATACGGCAGGTGTTTGGGCACCGTTTACCTCGCCTGTCGCAACGCCTCTGAGATCAGTCTTCATGTTGAGCCCGACAGAAGGCTGGGCAGTTGGTGACGGGGGGGTACTGATCCAGTTTACGACTGGAATATGGACTGGGCCAGTCAGCCCTGGAACGACTGTGAGAAATCTCTTCTCAGTCTTCATGGTCTCTGCCGCTGAGGGTTGGGCTGCAGGCTCTATGGGCACGATACTGCATTTCTCCGGAGGGTCGTGGACTGCTCTCTCGCCGAATTTGGTTCCAACCTCACCTGTAACATCTCTTAGCTTCAATTCCCTTTACTTCAATAGCGCCGCCGACGGATGGAGCGTTGGAACAGACGGCGTCATCCTGCGGTTTGATGGAACAAACTTTGGGACAGTTACGAGTCCCTCAATCAATAACTTCACATCGGTATCCTTTGGTCCACCACTCAGTGGCTCGATTAACCCGAATGATGGCTGGGCCGTAGGAAACTCGTCAGCAACGCCATCATTCGAACCGACAATCTACCATTGGAACGGGTTCATGTGGACAAAGGGAACTGCGGTGGGGACAATGAACAATCTGAACTCGGTCTTCATGGTGAGTACGAGCGATGCTTGGACCGTGGGAGGAGGCCCCCATCCAACCGGAACTTGTTCAGCAAACCTCTGTCCCGTGATTATGCACTTCTCTGGAGGTTCCTGGAATACGATCACCCCTCCACCAGGCTCATACACACTCAGGTCTGTCTTCATGGTAAGCTCGAGTGAGGGTTGGGCTGTTGGTTCCCAAGCCCGCGCGCCAGGATCGCCACCGCCCGGTATCATTCTACATTACACGGCGAGTGGTGGTGTTGGATCGTGGGCCATCTTTCCTGCTCCGTCATCTCCTCAACCGATCCCCGCGCTCAATTCCGTATTCATGGTGAGTCAAAGTGAGGGATGGGCAGTTGGCGACAACGCTACAATTATTCATTATACTGTCACAGGCGGAGTTGGAACTTGGAACGTTGTTGGTGTGAGCGGAACTCCTACGTTGTCTCAGGATGCAAACTTAACTTCGGTTTTCATGCTAAGTCAGACAAGTGGTTGGGCGGTAGGCGGCATACAGCAACAGGGCTCATTCTCCGCTGGACCTGTTATGGTCTACTGGGACGGTGCCAAATGGACACAAGTTGCTGTACCAAATGTTCCAGGCGGAATCTCGCCATGGGGTCATACTAGTGCGACTTTGAAATCTGTTTTCTGCTCGGGCTCGAATGACTGCTGGACAGTCGGTTATCCGGGGAAATTGGTTGCTACAATTATGCACTGGGATGGCGTGGCTTGGAACCACGTAACCACCACACCAGCCCTTCTCGGTGAAATCCCACCAATCCTAACCTCCATCTACATGATATCTCCAACGAACGGTTGGGTCATGGGAGCCACTCCTGACTTCAGAAGCCCAATCTACTACGGCGGACCAGGCTTCAAGCAACCGCTCTCAACAATGCTCCAGTTCGTTTCTTCGGGTGGGCAGGCGGCAACAACGTCAATATCGACAACCATAGTCGTATCTACATTCACATTGTCGACTGGAACAGTGACCACTTCGGTTGTCTCGACCCTCACCTCACTTGGCGGTGCTCCCACAACAACCACGACAGTGACTGTTGGTGGTTCGCAGTCGAGCAGTGGTGGATCGGTGGGCGGAATTCCGGGCTTCCCGGTAGAGTCGATCATTGTTGGAGTTATCGTCGGGATATTAGCGTTGGCCATAATTAGGCGGCGAGGTAGGAAGATGCGAGGTGTGATGTGACCGTGCCAGGCCGTAGACTCGAAAGGATGGCGAACATAACTGCCACTCTTCCCGTCCAATTTCTTGACATGATCGACAAGCTAGTAGACGAAGACAAGGTGCCCTCCCGTTCGTATCTGATTCGTGAAGCGGTAGGCAACTTCCTAAAGGAAATGGAGAGGACATCAGGTTGAGGTGGAAAGTGTTGATATGTGGCACTAGGCAACACTTAAATAAGCACCAGAATACACCACTTGTTAGTGTTCGTAAATTGGCACTGATTCAAGCGAACGGCCTTAACACAAACCAGCTTGCTGCTTCCAAATGCACCGAACAATACATTATTTACCGCACTGGGATTAATCTGCAGCTAGGAGCTGAGCACGTTGAATAGGTCCAGACAGTTAGGTGCACATCGACGCGCAATATTGGGCGCAATTTTCATCATCACATCTATTGCGATTGCAAGTATACTTCCTGTCCAGGGCGCGATAAACTTTGGACGATGGCGCGACATTAATCCCGCGCAATATGCCGCGTCGCCTTTCAGTAATTTGCATGGGACCTACGTCAGGTCAGGCGGGACAGGTTCGATTGGTGCAGGCGATGGGTGGGCCGTCGGCGACAATGGTGTGATTCTTCATTATGATGGATTCTCATGGAACTATCTAACTTCCCCCGCCGGGACCACAGTCAACTTCTACGGTGTAAGTTTCGGTGCCCCTGCTGGAGCCCCAAACGCAATCAACAGTCCGAACGGTGATGGGAGTGACGGATGGATAGTCGGAGGCATTCCGGGGACTGCAAGCGCCGCTGTTGCACTTTACTGGGATGGGTCCGGCCTTACACAAGTTAGCAGTTGCATTGGTGAGGTCTTCTACTCCGTTTTCGTAGCTGTTCACTTTGTGCCGGGTTCGCCGTCGACAGCTACCGATGTTCTGTTGGCGGGGACCGACAATGCTGGACAAGGTGCAATATGGGAACTCACTGGTAGTCCAAAGCTTTCACCAGGCTGCGTCCCGGTTCAAACCTTTGCTGCCACCACAGCTATGAATTCAATCTACATGTTCAAAGACGGGAGCAGCGTGCAACATGGATTTGCTGTTGGTAACGGCGGGATCATAGCGTGGATACCTCCTAGCGTCGCCGGCCCATGGTCAGTCCAGGAAGCTCCCGGCGCTGTGACCGCTAATGATCTGTTATCCGTCTTCGTGGACAACGGGAACCCCTTTGACGCTTGGGCAGTGGGTAAGTTAGGGACCATCCTTTGGTTTGCATCAGGAGTTTGGGCCGCTGTCTCACCCGCGGCTTGCTTGGGTCCCCCTGCTTTCGCATCTGTCGCTCTAGTAAGTACCAGTGAAGGGTGGATAGTCGGAAGCACGGGAGCGATAGTTCATGGAATAAATCTTGGGTCGGGTAACAATTGGGGCTGCCTCGCTCCGAACGCTTCACCTACGAACATTAACCTGAACGGCGTAAGTCTCACGGGGAGCGGAAATGGATGGGCCGTCGGCGACCACGGCGTAATACTCCATTATGATGGGTCGGCATGTTTCGGCGTTAATCCTTGCTGGGGCGCAAGCACCAGTCCAACGGTGACTCCTTCTCTCAACTCCGTCTTCGAAACATCACCCAGCGATGCTTGGGTCGTAGGATCCTTCGACACGACAGCCGTATTGAGCACAATTCTTCATTGGGACGGCAGCAAGTGGACGAGACCAAACGTGGGGGGTTCCTTCGATCTGTTCGGAGTTGGCATGGTAAGCTCAAGTGAGGGTTGGGCGGTAGGCAACATACACGCGACCACTAACCCCGCGACTCTTCATTTCACCGGGAATACATGGACCCCTCAAGGCGCCCCGGTCTGTGTTTGCACCCTCCTTGCAGTTTCTATGCTCGGTTCAGGTGACGGATGGACGGTTGGAACGGGAGGTACGATTGCCGAATTTCATCCCGGACCACCAGCGAATTGGGGTACTGTCTTCAGTCCCACAAGCAACAATCTCAATTCAGTGTTCATGATCGATTCGACTCATGGATGGGCTGTCGGAGATTCTGGGACTATTCTGACCTACACCACACCAGGGGGATGGACAAAGGTTGCAGACTCCGTGACCCCCTTGCATGGCGTGACTGCAGCGCTCTATGGTGTTCAATTCAAAGATTCTCAGCATGGCGCTATCGTTGGAGCATCTGGAACAATACTAACGACGACCGACGGCGGCGCTTCTTGGGCTGGGGGAATGGGTCAAGTCCCAGGTACGATTACTTTGGAGTCTGTCTTCATTGATGCTTTCTCGCCAGGTGCGGGAAATGGTGACGGTTGGGCAGTGGGCTTCGATACAGGAACTACCAATGCAGTGTTCGTGCATTGGGACGGAAACGTCTGGAACATTGCCCCACTTTCGCCTCCTCTGAAAGCGGGTGCAGCTACTTTCGGTCAGCAACTATTCTCAGTTTACCTTACTTCACCCACCGATGGGTTCGCTGTAGGCCAAGGTCCTGCTGGTGGCATTGGAACTGAGCTAGATGGGATCTTCCACCTAGACCCACCTAATCCGCCTACCCAAGGTCAGACCACTGTTAGTACCTCAGTTGTAACCGTCACAAGTTCTCCCACGTCAACTACGTCGGCCGCGTCGTCTAGTACCAGTTCTAGCATTAGCAGTAGTAGCAGTTCAAGTACGCCTGTGACCGTTCCTACATCCACTGTGACTACGGCTGTCACTTCGGTCGTAACTTCAGTTCGGACTTCAATTGGTGCAACCACTTCTCCACCGACCACATCTAGCTTATCATCCTCAACCTTCGCGCCACCTCAACAGCTACCAGCCATACCCGGATTTCCATGGGAATCAATAATCATCGGAGTAATTGTAGGCCTGACGATACTTGGAATAGCCAGACGCCGCAGACGCGAGCAAGACTAGGCCCGCTCAACCCAAGGGCAGAAGCACAGCATTCAACAACCCACGATCCAAAGAATCAAGCACGACCAACAATACCCACAACCACTTCACGCTACCAACCAAGCGTGAACTCTACCCTGTTAGTCGACCTAGCAATCTAATCATCCGATGAGGCACAAAACGCCGATCGCTGCATGCCCCTCAAAGGGGATTGAGTACAACAAGCGCCATTGGTACCGTTGGTCGAGTAACACCGTGGTTACAGACCCTGCGGTTAGCCACGCGGCCAACATTGTCGCTGCTTGTGGATTGTACTTGGCGAGAAACGTGCCGCCGAGAATTGTGAGCATTAAAGGCCACGGGTATGAGAGTGTTGCCCCAACGTGCTTTTGCAGAGTGAGGGGACCCAGGTACGATCAAGCGAATTTGTCCTTTTCGTAGGAGGTCGTTATCTGGTGCGCTTATAGTCAATAATGCTGATACACGAAAAAGTGTCGAGCCATGTAAACATTAAAGGGGCATAGTCGCTGCGCATGCGGCTCGGCTTTAAATACCCGCAATGAAGAATTTCAGCCCCTTGAATGTTTAGGTTCAAACCGGAGCGGATCTGAGCCAAATGCGTCTGACCATTGAGATACCGTCGATGCCGAAGGTTCGTTTCAGACGCAAGTGGCTATTGGTAGCTCTGCTATCGTTGTTATTCCTGCAGCAGGCAACTCAGCCAGTCATCCTGTCGGTGCTCTCTTTCAAGATTCCAACGGTGTCAATGCCAATGATCAGGCCCGTGGCAGCCTTGGTTACTACGACAACTTCGGTGTCGCCTAATCCGTCAGCAGTCATAGTCGGCAACAACATTGCCTTTACGGCAACCGTAACTGATCCTTCAGGAAGTCCAATCACTCCTACTGGCAGCGTGAACTGGGATGATGATGTCGCCGGCGGCACCTTTAGTGAAAGCGGGAACTGCACGTTATCCCCAGTCTCGTCCTCAATAGGGTCGTGCACGATAATCTACACGCCTCCCAACGCTGCTGCGTCGGTTACGATAACCGCAGCATACCAAGGGGATGGCGTGCACTCTCAAAGCTCTGGTACTTCATCGTTGGCCGTAGCAGCTGAGACTCAAGCCACTGAGACCTTCACTACGACTGTAGCTACTGAGTCTAGTACTTTGACGACTACTGTTGCAACAGAATATTCCACTTTGACGACTACGCCTGTGACTGAGTCTAGTACTTTGACGACTACTGTTGCAACAGAATATTCCACTTTGACGACTACGCCTGTGACTGAGTCTAGTACTTTGACGACTACTGTTGCAACAGAATATTCCACTTTGACGACTACTGTTGCAACAGAATATTCCACTTTGACGACTACGCCTGTGACTGAGTCTAGTACTTTGACGACTACTGTTGCAACAGAATATTCGACTTTGACTTCGCCAACTGTGACTGAGGTTTCGACTTTGACTTCGCCAACTGTGACTGAGGTTTCGACTTTGACTTCGCCAACTGTGACTGAGGTTTCGACTTTGACGACTACTGTTGCATCATCATCAACATCATCAACATCATCAACATCATCAACATCATCAACATCGCATACGACCACCTTAGCGACCGTCCAGATCAACGTGAACCTCTTTCCGGGTGGTCCATTAGGAACTGTCTTGGTTCAGGTGTGTACTGTCGCAGATTGCTCTAGTGGTGTTTTGAATTCTCATTCAATCACGCTAAATGGGCGCTTGCAGGCTATAACGTTCGTAATCTCTGTTCCGCCTAACACAGTATATGTACAGGTCACTGGAATCTCAGCCAGCATTCACACCCAAACGAGAACTGTCACATTCGGGCCGTCCCCACAAATAGTAAACATTGTAATGTCCTAATCTCCGACGTTCCCCCAACCCCAGAGATTCCTGATCGTCTACTGAACGTCTGGGGAATGCGACCCCATCTAGCCTGTCGTCATCGACATTCGTGCCACCTGGACAGATTTCACCCACACGGTTTTCGTTGGGAATCAACCCTCGCAGGAATCATCATAGGCCTAGCAACACTCGCAATCACCAGACGACACCGCCACGAACGAACCTAACACCCAAGAAGCGCAACCTATCCATCTCAAAGTACTCGACTTGGCCGCGCACGTCGGGCACTTAAGGGCCTAGTCATTTTCACTTGAAGGCCCAATTGAGTAATGCCTTTCATCCCGTTCTTTGCGCTCTTGAACTTTCAGGCGAAACTTGTTGACTAGCCCGGGCTAAATCGTCGATAATATTCTTTGGTATAATCTCTCGTTTGGATTTCAAAGCCTTAGAGAACTCGTTCGCTGTCGCCTTAGCAATCGCATCTGCGACGCGCTCGTACTGCATCGACCATTTCCTAACCATTGTTTCATCAGGTTTCTTTCCTAGCTTCTCGCATTCCCTAATCTCTTCGAGTGCCTTCACTATGGGAGTTGAATACCTAAAGATACGCGTCAGTTCACGTGGATCGATGCCCCTGCTCCTGATGGCACCGCTCGGATATCTGACATTATTCAGTGCAATAGGCTGTTAACTCTGAGCCCGTAGTCTTCTAGAAAGTGACATGGTTTTGCGTGTTTTTGCGGGTAGGTTTATCAACGCAAATTCCGTCTCCCACCTCGATTAGCGTTGAAAGTCAAATCATTGGTCACATTCTGCATAATGTTCGCAGCTCTTCTGGCGATATCAAGTATCGGTGCCGTTGCTTCGTCAACTACCCCACAAGACTCATCCACTCTATCCTTCACCGTTACCACAACTACGAACTATCAGGTGACCAATGGTGGGCCTTTGGCTGTAAACTTCGACTCAATTCAGTATACTCAGATGCCACCACAGGCGTACTCGTTCGGAGTCTTCGCCAAGACCTATCCTGGGTTTTGGATTACGAACCTTCATTGGGTATTTGGAGACGGGGCGATCAAAGATGTTCCTTACTGCTGCCAAACCCAGGTAAGCGAAGTCCAATACCATGCCTATCCTGCGCCTGGGCAGTACACGGTTTACGTGGTTGCGTACGATAATGCGGGCAATTTCGGAACCGCTCAAGTGACCGTCAACTGGGCAACACCGATTCCGGAGTATCCCAGCTACGGCCTACCACTGATGGCGTCGATTCTGGTCTTGATCGTGGCGCTAGCGTCGCTCCGAAAGCTGAAATCAACATCCATCCCAACCCTTCGCCTCTAGACAGAATGACTCTGCTATGGATCATGTCCCTGACTTCGCCGTCGAACCAGATTTCGTTAAATCTCTTGGCTCCTCGTTGAATCGCGTATAGGACTGCGAAACGTCGGTCGGGGTCTCCCGCCTTAACCTTCTGCGCGCTGTTCGAGTGTACCTTCCGTCCGTGATGGGTACATAGGTACACCAGTAAACCTATTTACATTTTCAAACAGCAGGCAGGTGAGCATCCAATTAACCCAGCCAGAACTGGAAGGGAGCCATTATGCAACCCGAAACGACATCATCCCGCCCACCAATAGGCTACATTTCAACCCACAGGGGGCAGAAAACGCACGTTACACGAGTGCCTCGATCGGAGCCTCTGATTGGTTAGGCTAACCGCTTTTGGCTTAGTTTTTCCTTGGTTTTTTTTCGTCTAGTTTAGAGATTGCCTGTTCGTAACGCTCAAAATGTGTATGTGATTATATCATATGGCATGGATCAAGTGTTGCATGGACAGTGAAATTCAGGCACTATTCATCGCGTCAGTCGATGAAGTCCTAAAAGACCTGCTAGGCATCAAAGTACGGCAGACAATTTACAACTGCCTAGAGGAGAAAGGTATTCGCAGAGAAGAAATGCCCAGTCATCTCGATCACCTAACTCCTTCCTAGATCAAAACCTTGGCGAAGGCGGTAAAATCGTTCAGAAGCATATTGCTAGGAGACTCTACGCAAAACTCGGATGGCAAATGGTTGATGTTCCGACTTCTAATCTCTCAGACTACGTTGAACAGGCTTCACAGAAAATTCGCAGACATGTGAATTGGCAAACACCGGAAAACCACTATGCCGAACTCGATGATTTGCTGCCAAATCCGATTCCTTGAATTCTTGTGATCCCGCATTTCGCAAGTAACCGTCAACCGGTTCACGCCCATTCCAGAATAACTCCAGCTACCCTCTACCCTTGCTAGCCTCACTCCTCGTATTGTTCATTGCATTGGCATCCCTACGTAGAGTACGAGCTCCTTTCCTTCCAACGCGTGCATAAGGGCTAAGTTTCGACAAACGCGCCTTGGGCGTGCACCCTGAATATCCTGTGAGCAACTTGGCCTTCAGCATTCCTGCAGGTGCGCAATCTTCTCACGAAATTGTTTGTGGTCCCATCTTGCGCGCTTTGGGTGGCCAACACTAGTGCTCACGCGGCCTTCACTATCCGATATCAAAAAAATACAGGAACAAATGCAGTTAGAGTACATCTACAATTCGAACTCCATCGAAGGCAACACGTTAACGCTCAGAGACGCTCAACTCGTCTTAGAGGAAGGAACAACAGTCGGCGGCAAACCACTACGAGAAATCCTAGAAGTCAAAAATCATCCGGAAGCAATCACTTATGTCGAAACATTGGCCAGCGGCAACGAACTCAAAGAAACAGACATCCTAACGCTCCATCAGATACTCATGAAAGACATACTCGGCGGTACAGGTCGGTATCGAACAGGCGGCTAGACGCGCCAGTTACCGAACAGAGCCACTTTCACGCTAGAAAGCAGCAATATCTCGCCCGGAAAAAACTGCTATTCGTCAAGAGTAAAGAAAAGCGGAGAGAGAGTGGGTGGTGTTCGTGGCCTATGGCATGGGGTGGACCGGGAAGTAGTAGATGAAGAATGCGAGGGCTAGGAGCACGTTCAAGGCGAGTACAGGCTTCCCTAGCCCCTTTGGAAGGAGCTTCCAAGTGAAAGCCAATCCGAGTGCCACGAAGGGCAGCGTGTATATCATGTAATAGTTGAAGCCAATCCTCCTCACAAGTATGCTCAACGCCAGCCATGGAACGTAGTTTAGAATCATTCCGCTCAAAATGAACAGGGCGGTGGCTCGTGTGTCTTTTGCTGCTTCGCTGTCGGTTCGTTTTCTTTCTTTTGGTCTTTCTGTGGGTACCGTTGTTTCTTCTTTGGGTTTCCACCTTAAGAGGACGTAACCCAACCCGACCAGAGCGGGCCACAACCCGTACCAAAGCGCCAGGTTCGCCTGTGCGTGGTACCATATCGGAATGTAATGCGTAGCGGCACCGCCGGTCGTGACTTCTACGTCAACCCTGAAGTACGTTGGCGCACTGAACGGGTCCGGTTGCTGAAATGTTCCATTATGAGGTACTGGGTCGAAGGGAAGGATCCAGTTCCATGCGTATTGGTATGGGGCGTAAGGTTCATCGATCACTATGCCTCCCGGTCCGTGGTACTGGTAGATGAAAACCAGATGGTGATACGCGTCTAATATCACGTCTTTGCTTGTGCTCAAGGATGTGCTATAAATCGTCGTAATGGGTTGTCCGTTTCCGTTCAGCACAATCTTGGCATTCACGCTGCTTGAAACTGAAACCGCTCTTGGAGGTTGATACCTCAAATCGTAGGCGGTCAACAGTATGAATAAAACCAGCACCGCGACGACAGTGTACCGTATTGCGATCTTGAGCGGGACGGACTTCCGGATTGGCCTCAAGGATTTGCGGTTAACGTAGAGGTGGTATATGCCTAGTGCTGCGAATAGGAAGATGCTCATCTCTCTAGAAATGAAAGCTAAGCCCATGCTGACCGCTGACCAGCCGTAGTGTTTCCTGAAGTACAATTCGACCGCCAAAAAGCCGAAGAGGAACATTGGCATGTCAATGAGCAGGCTTCCGCCGTGAATGAAGAACACCGTATCCAAACCCAGAAGCATTGTTCCTCCTAAGGCCCAAGGGTCGCCGAGGAAACGTTTCGCAATCAAATAGATCAGGTAGAGTGCAGCTATTTCCATTATGACTGAGGGAAAGCGCCAAGCGAACCAGTTGTTTCCGAAGATGGCTATGCTGATTGCGCCTATGATCTTGGGCAGTGGAGGGTGTTCGGCGTTAGCTGCAATTCCGTTCAACGTTGCAACGCTGGCAGGAACGTAGTGCGCTTCGTCAAATATCATCGAGCCGTCTGATGGGAAAGCGATTTGGAGCATGTGGACGGCGAAGTAAAGGAGCAGGAAATGCTCTATGCGGAATTTACCAACTAGCTCCTTGGCTCCTCGCCATATGTAGGTTGGGTCGATTTCAATTTGAACTTTCAACTTTCACAGCCTTCACAAGGATCCTCGGGAAAGATAGGGAGGGTGCGAATAACCGCACGACCCTATCAAAGAAGCGTGTGCAATAATCCGTATCGATAAGCCTGAGCTCATCAATCTTGAAACCACAAAGGTCCATGAAATTTCGCATATGTTCCTCTGTAAAGAGGGCGAAGTGCCTGTCCTTTCCACCGTGCTTTCGGTACCCGCCGGTGTGAGTGCCCAGAATATAATACTTTAGACAGGCTGCATTGTCCGTAATTATCGTTAGGGTTCCATTGATTTTCATAACCCGTCTGATTTCGTGCAAATGCTGTGCTGGGTTGGGCAGGTGCTCGAACAAGTTTCTCTCATATACTTCAGTGAACATTGAATCTTTGAAGGGCAGGCGCTGGGAATCTCCAACGACATTTGCTCCTTTCGTCGGGAACAAGTCCAAGCGTATGTCACCGTAAGTGTCGTTTCCGCAACCGAGGTTGAGTTTCAATTTATTTTCGTTGTTCATCCAATGTTCCTTCCAACAAATCGATGTGAGTCTTCCAGTTGAAAGATGAAGCCCACGCTTTCGCATTGCGTGACATTGCTTGCCACCTACTATTGTCTGAGAGGAGTATGTCGAGTTTCTTAGAAAAGTCGTCTATGTTGTATGGTTTTGCGTGGAACCCCGTCCTGCCATCTTGGACTGTTTCCGCTACGCCCGCGTCACCCCAAACCACTGCTGGGGTTCCATTCAACTGCGCCTCGACGGGGCTTAGGCCGAAGGGCTCTTGAATGCTTGTCTGAATGTACGCTCTCGCTTCAGAATACATTTGCACCAAGGTCGCGTCGTCAACATAACCTGTGAACCGGATACGATCGCTTAGGCCCGATTTGGCAGCTGCGTCAATTAGAAATTTCGTGTGCACTGTCTCCTTTCCAGTAACAAGGAGTTCTGGTCTGTTCGTTCTCAGCCCTTTAAGAACCGAGAAGGCGAGGTCGATGCGTTTCCAAGGATAATGCCGGCTTGCAATCACGACAGTGTTTTTGCGCTTGGAAGACTTTGCTTTCAGGGGCGTCTCGACGGCAGGATAACACACCTCACCCGTGAGTCCGTACTCTTTCTCGAACAGTTTCCTCGTCCAACGACTATTGAAGAGTAACGCTGATGCATTCATGTGGCAGAGCCTGTCCAAGTGGAGTGCGAGCTTCTTGGCGAACACACCGAGTAACCCGTCGAGTAGTAAGAAGTCTCCTCCCGACGCCCATTCTCCCGCAGTGTCAGGCCGACGATGTATGAATGTGGTTAGTTGATGCAGATAGCCGACGTATGGTGTGCCGAATAATGTGTTCACCCGGTAGCCTAGCCACATGCTCGGCTGGGAATGACATAACATGACATCGCAATCAGAGACCTTCTTTACACCAAATGGGATTATCGCTGACGCTAGCATACTTGAGCCTTCCCGGAACGGAAAGGGCAGTGGTAGATGTGGGACGAGGCGTTCCGGCTTAACCTGAGCAAGCAAATCTGGAAAGCATTTGTCCCAGTAGATAATTGGCGAGAAAACCTTCACGATATGTCCGCGCTTTCGTAGGAACCGCGCTTGCTCCAGGGCTACGCGCTCGCCGCCTCCAGAGTAAAAGAAACCCATGTGGATAATGTTGATTTTCACTTCAAGTGCCTCATACGACGGCGGCGTCCGCAGTGTACTCGCGCGCTGGCTCTGTTTCCTAACTGGCGCTTTCCGGTTTTTGGTTTTAAATAGGGCTTATATATGCAGGCTATTTACGGGTGATTAAATCCCCAGTATATAAGGTGGCCAACCTGCCCGTCAAGAAAGTGTTCATCAACATTGAAAACGTCGTAGCGTCCGCGACTCTTCATCAGAATATTGATCTAAATTCGATTGTTCGCGTTTTCCCAGGCGTTGAGTACAGGCCTGAACAGTTCCCAGGCCTCGTTTACCGCCTCAAGAAACCTAAAACGGCCACCTTGATTTTCAGCTCAGGCAAAATGGTCTGCACAGGCGCCAAATCCGAGCGCCAAGCGAGGAAAGCAGTGATGAAAGTTGTCGATGAGCTCAAGAGAAACGGAATTGTTATTCTCGGGAAACCCGAGATTCAAATCCAAAACATCGTTGCCTCCGCAGGTCTGGGCGGCGCCATCGACCTCGAGAAGTCCACCTATTCTCTTAAGCGCACAATGTACGAGCCGGAGCAGTTCCCAGGCCTAATTTACCGCATGGACGACCCAAAGGTTGTGATTCTTCTATTTGCAAGTGGCAAGCTCGTCTGCACCGGGGCCAAGAAGGAAACTGAGGTTCACAGGGCCGTGGCGATTCTTCAGGGAACCCTTGAAGAAAAAGTCCTCATCGCCTACGAGCCAGCACTACCCACACAATCATAGGTGCCCCCTTAGATTTTCTAGTAAGAAAAAAACCTGAAATACGAAACAAGAATCACGGTTCTACTGATGGGGCTTGGTGGAGTGCGATAGGTGTCACAGAAAATTCGCAACCTATGCTGCACTTAAACAGCATTACGAGAACCAACACACCAACGCCAAATGGCCAGCCACACTCGAAAGCAAGTTGAGTGAAGAGCAGAGCCTACAAGCCTACAAAGCGAATCAGCACCCAACTCGAAGCTCGCACACCAAACTAATCATAGCTGCAGTCTTGGTTTTGATTGTTGCTGGCGCGAGTATGGTTTATTTGCCCAACGTGTTGCAGTCAGGCGGAACCAGCAATTGCGCAGGTTTTCCTTTTCCGCCAATAGGTGACCAAAGCCTTGCGGAGCACTACCATGCCTTGCTCTTGATTTACGTGAATGGAGCGCAGCTCAATGTACCACCCAATGTGGGTGAGGGCGATGGGGGGCCTTGCACTCAGCCTCTCCATGTTCACGTGAACGAGCCTGACACGAACGTTATCCATATTGAGTCGCCCCAGTTGAGAAGTTACACGATGGGAGATTTTTTCAAGGTCTGGGCTGCAACTCCAAGCATTGGTCCGCCAACTCCCGTAGTATTCAATCAAAACCAAATATTCGGTAACAGCGTTGGCAATGGTTACGAGCTGAGAATGTACGTGAATGGCCAACGGTCGGCCGCTTATGATTCATTGGTCCTTCAAAACCACATGACCATCATGGTTGTCTACGGAAACTCTGCCACAGAATGGTCTCACTATCAAACCCTTTCCGGTGAGCCATGGCCGTACCCGAACTATTGAGATCGCAATCAAGTTCTACACGTACTTCGGGTTTCGAGCCAAGCCGTGGAAATTCCGGAGCCATTACGGAGGAAATATCGAAGATTGGGGGTTAAGGCGGCCCACCCTGTTACAGGAATGTTCGATATTATCGCATTCATCGAAGCCGCGGACATCAACAACCTAACGGGTGCGGTGCGGACGAGGATGCAGGCGATTGATGGAGTGCTTCGGGCTCACATTGCCATCGTTGGCGAACTCGTGACTGCTGGCGACTGAAAGCGTGGTTACTTGGGTTTCGATGGTTTCGATTCTTTGTACTCAATCGCTATGATGAGAGCCACAAGCAGGATGATTAGAGTTACTCCGACTGGGCCGCGGAGTTCTAGGCTCAGCAGGCCAACGTATGGGAGTTTCACCACATAAACGCCCATCAAATTTGCGGTCGGCACTCGCCACCCGTCTTGCACTGGGTTGTTGTCGCCTTTCGTTTCAAAGAAGATGGAGCCACTCTGGTTGTCCACAGCAATAACGCGATGAACAATCGGCATGTTCCAATCGTTCGGGCTGTGGAAAATAATTATTGTTCGAACGGTGACGGTCCGGGGGTCAACTCCTCTGACGAGTATTATGTCGCCAACGTTCAATGTCGGAATCATGCTTCCCGACGAAACCACCATGAGTGGCGACTCAGTGCGCAACGCTATGCGGAGGCCATCCACGCTGCCATAAGTCACGACGAAGAGTATCGCTATGAGAAGTATGACGCGTGCTGTTGGGTTCTTCTTGAAGAACCTCATTATCTTGGATAGGGCGTTGTCCTCTTTCAAAGGTGGGTCGCAGCACGGAATTCATTCATTATTCATATTGCTTTCGTATTTGTGCAAAGTCAGTACGCGTCTTATTGGGGTGGGGGTTCTTGGGCTTGGCTTTGCATCATCCGTGACAATTCGAGTGTTGCACGTTCGCCTGCTTCCAAGAAACCCATTCCGCTTTCTGTGATCTTGTAGATTCGTCTTCCGCGTCCCTTCTCTGATTCCCACTCACCTTGGATGTAACCCTCCTCTTCAAGTGAATGAAGCAACGGGTAAAGCGTTCCTGCACTTAGGTACACTCGGAATCTGTCTCGGATGGAGATGTTCACCTCATAGCCCCACTGAGGCTTTTGGCGCAATAGCCTCAGAATGATCAGGTCGAGGTTGTTTTTCACAACCCTTTCGCGCCAATCTTTCTCGATATTCCTAATCAAATCCGAAGCCTCAAGGAGCCGTGGACTCATATGGTCTATTGTACATACTTCGATGGCGCTCTTCATTATAAGTGCCCCGCAAATGGAACATTGCGGTTCACACGGGCCGTTTAGTGAGAATTCATTCTGCTATTTCGACTTGGCTACCTTGCCCGAGCCCTAGTGGGGGTTCCTCGAACTGGACTACTAGGAAATCATCTTCAATGCCAAGGACTTTTCCGTTGAAGTCCTTTGTTTTCGAGAAATGAAAGCTTGTATTATGGCCGATTAGACGCTGAAGGTCACTTTCGGAAACTGTTACCCAAGCTTTGTTCAAGGCATCATCGAACGTGATTACTACTCCTATCATCTAGAACCCCGCAACCTAGACTAGGCGGGAGTGTTCTTGAAGTTTTCTTGCCCGAGGGTTTGGCTTAATTCTCGTGCCTGCCAATCATCTGGAGCCTTTGCTTTCGTCTACGTTCAGCCTCGGTCCATCGTCGCTTCTCTTCCTCTGTTTGCGGCGTCAACTCCGGCACTGGGGTGGCTTTCCCGTTCTTATCAAGCGCAACGTACGTTAGATAACACGTCCCTGTGTGCCGCACCTGCCCAGTTAGGGGGTTCTCTGCTTCAACGCGGACTCCGATTTCCATTGATGTTCTGTGGGCGTAATTCATCGATGCGATAAGGCGTAGCAGGTCTCCGATGTACACGGGAGAGAAGAAGTCCATGCGGTCAAGGGAAGCTGTGACCACGTTATTGCGGGCGTGCTTGAACGCAACGATTGAGGCCACCTCATCGATAAGCCTGAGGATTGTACCGCCGAAAACATTACCTGCAACATTCGCATCCATGGGCATCATTATCCTCTGCATCGTAGTCAAAGAATCACTCGGCGTCTTCGCAACGTGACTCAAGTCTCATCAACTCAACCCGCAGGACGATCAGCACGGATAATTGTTTGCCTTCGACCTAGGCTGGATGAATCTGTCCGGGTCTTGGAAATTCCAGGGTCTTCATATACCACTCTTTAGCATCCACTATTGAAACGTGGACCATAGGTACCCACCATACCACATCATGGATGCAGGCCATTTCCAGTGGGCTGGACTGGACAGAACGGAAGATGTAGGCCGCAAATGAGAGGCGCTTTCCCTGGGAAAGTACATACTTTTCACCTTAGTTTTGGTTTGGAAAGGATTAATATGCATGAAAACTAACCCGCCGACTAGTTCACCCATCACGGTGGTTAAGAAATGGAAACTATTCAGATTGAAAGACCAGAGACTAAGCAGATCAGAGAAACCAGAAGCATCTGCCCTGACTGCAACAAGATCCTCCCAGCAAGCGTCTACGAACGTGAAGGGAAGATTTGGTTAGGCAAAACCTGCCCAGACCATGGCGAGATCGAGGAATTGTATTTCGGCTCATCCGATATGTACTACAAGTTCGCCAAGTACTCGCATAACGGGAAGGGTATTGAGAACCCGAACGTGCCATTGGAGAAATGTGCCTGCCCGACAAATTGTGGGCTATGCACAAGCCACCTTAGCCACTCGGGCCTGACTAACCTGGTCATCACAAACCGTTGCGACCTAACATGCTGGTACTGCTTCTTCTACGCCAAGAAAGGTGTGGAGGGTGCTTACGTTTACGAGCCAACTCAGGAGAAGATTCGTGAGATGGTTAAAGTTCTACGCGCAGAGCGACCAGTACCAGGTAACGCAATTCAAATCACAGGTGGAGAGCCCACTCTCCGAAGCGACCTTGAGGACATCGTAAGAATCTGCAGGGAGGAAGGCGTTGAGCACATCCAACTGAACAGCAACGGAATCAACCTGGCCCAGGATGCTGACATGGCGAGAAGAGTAAGGCAAGCTGGCGTTAACACGGTCTACATGAGCTTCGACGGCGTCACACCCAGAACCAACCCGAAGAACCACTGGGAAGCACCAATGGCAATTGAAAACTCCAGAAAAGCTAACCTAGGAATCGTCCTCGTGCCAACCGTCATTAAGAGCATCAACGACCACGAACTTGGCGGCTTGATCAGATTCGGGCAAAGAAACATGGACGTTATTCACGCTGTCAACTTCCAACCAGTCTCATTGACTGGCAGGCTCAGCAAATCCGAGAGGGAGAAATACCGAATAACCATCCCCGACTGCATCGAACGCATCGAGGAACAGACGAACGGAGAAGTCACGAGAGATGCGTGGTTCCCAGTTCCGAGCTGTGTCCCGATAACGCACTTCGTGGAGGCACTGACCAAACGCCCCAGATACGAGCTGTCAATCCACTTCGCATGCGGCGCGGGTACCTATGTCTTCAAAGACGGCGACAAGCTTGTCCCAATCGCTTCATTCGTGGACCTCGAAGGTCTTCTCGAGTACTTGGAAGAGAAGGCCGACGAACTCAGAGCTGGCCAGAGCAAGTATCTAGTCATAGCCAAAGTACTCGCAAAAATGGGAACATTCATAGACCGAAGCAAGCAACCAAAGGGACTAGCGCTCAGCAAGCTACTGTTCAACGCACTCGTCAAGAACGACTACAGAGCCTTGGGAGCGTTCCATCACAAGTCAATGTTCCTCGGCATGATGCACTTCATGGACAAGTACAACCACGATGAAGAACGCCTGCGAAGATGCGACATACACTACATGAGCCCCGACCTACGAATCATTCCCTTCTGCGCCTTCAACGTGATTCCGGAATGGTACAGGGATGCGATTCAACCAAAGTACGGAATCCCAATCGCAGAATGGGAGCAGGCGCACGGCACCACGATCGAAAAAGGCCTCTACAAAGGTACACTCCGCAAGGGCAAGGGACATGCAGCAGGCTGCGGATGCCCACTCGGTGCACTCAACACACCAAGCTCGGACCTTTTAACCATCGAAAACGGCATGATACAGGGCAAGTAGGCAAGCCAACGAAGGCTTGGCCACTCGCCGCCGTTTTCATCTTTTCCTAATCAAGTAATTTGGCTTACGGTAAGCTCCGCTGGGTGACCTGAAGATTTTTCTGTCAAGCCTATTCTAAAAGGAATCCGTTCGACACGGGAGTCAGTAGTGATATGAATAGCGATTATGACCTGATCATTGCTGGAGGCGGAATCGGTGGGATGATAACTGCAGCCTCTGCTGCAAAGCACTCACACCAGCACCCGAAGATTCTCGTCATTGACCGGAACCCCAGGGAGGAGGCCGGCAAGAAAACGGCCACTGGCTGGATCTGCGGCGACGCTGTCAGCAAAAACAGCGTGGACTTCCTCGCCTCGGAGATTGGAATCCAATACGGAGAGCCTGAATTGGAGCATAAGGTCCATGGTGTGGTTGCCTACTCACCCGACCACCAATCTAAAGCCATGTTCGACGGTCCGGGATTCGTTCTGAACCGTAAGGTCCTACCCCAGAGACAAATTGCAGACGCTGAGAAACTTGGCGTGGAATTCCAATTCGAAACCTATGCAGAAGCGCTTCTTGCCGAAAACGGTTCCATATGCGGCGTCGCATGCCGCTCGTCCAAGGACAATTCCAAGTTCAAACGCACAGCAAAACTTGTAGTTGATGCAACCGGCGCAGCTTCGAGGTTGAGAACTGGTCTACCGATTGCGAGCTACATCGAGAAAGAGATCGACAAAGAGAACGACATGGAATCAACAGGACGCTACATTCTCCAGTTTGAAGCAGCCACCAAAGACGACACATTCTTCAACCCAGACTACGCCCTCATCCACTTGGATCAAGAGATCGCACCTGGGGGATATGCCTGGGTTTTCCCCAAAGGACCAAACAAAGCGAACATTGGACTGGGTGTTCAGAAACGAATTCTCCAACAGCGAAACAAGAAAATGGGAAAGAGGGACACGCTGCAAAGCCTAATTGATGAATACGTTCGAATGAACCCTGTGTTCAAGAGTTGGAAACCATCGGAAGGCCAAGAGGATAAGGGAAATGAACGTGGGAGCTGGCAAGTCCCCGTCCGAAGGCAGAACGACTGCCTAGTAGCAAACGGCTACATGATCGTTGGCGATGCCGCATGGATGCCCCGCCCAATTGATGCAGGCGGCATAGGGCCCGCAATACATGCCAGCGTCATCGCCGGAGCAGTAGCCGCCGAAGCCTTAGAGGCAAAAGACACGAGTGAACGCGGTCTCTGGAAATACAACACCGAATACGTTAGGACATATGGTTACCGGATGGCAAGTTCCGAGGTCCTTAGGAGGTTCCTGCAGATAATTAGCAACGAGGACCTGAATTATGGAATGAAACATTTCTTGAATCAAGATGATGTCGATAAGATCATCAAGAGAGAACACCCAGAATTCAAGAGCGTAGGTTATGGCAGCCCAATGAAAATCCTAGCAGCCTTACCGCGATTAGCTTTGGCAAGGGGGCTTCGATATACTGCCCAGAAGAGCACGAAACTCATCGGGCACTACATGAACTACCCACAAACACCCGATGACTTTACAGAATGGCATAGACGCTTCAAGGCTGAACTGCAAGAAGCGTATACAAGATTTTCTCTTCCGTAGTGAGATTTGCGAGCCGCCTCACGGTGGCAGCATTCACACATCAAATTCAAATAGGCCAAGGCTCGAAGCAAACTCGGAGCCAACGAGCAGCCATGCAGGAATTCCTTGCACGTGTCAACCCGAAGCAGAAGAAGATATTCACCTCATTGAGGTCTGCGCTCAATGCTTTACCTGAGGTTGAGGAGTCGATCGAAATCGATGATGTTTCAGGCGAGTGGTGCCCAGCATACAGGGTTAGAGGCACCGACTTGGCTTGGGTCCGCTTCGAGGACCAGCTGGCAGTCACCTTTCCAGTTGAGCCCAATTTCGAGAAGAAAGTGTATCAAGATGAGAACTTGGATAGTTCCGTGGTGGATCAAATTAAGGAAGCGGAGGAATCAGGCGAGATCAAGTGGGCCTCAGTAGATATCAAGTCCACTGAGGATGTTGACAATGTATTTCCCGTATTGAAGCTAAGGCATTCGATCCTGATGGCATAGCTCTCTCATCTGTTGGTGGTGGGAATAGGCCTTCGTTTAGTTCTTACTGCAAGACATTAACCCGCCAATAACTCCTTTCGAATAGAGCGCTCCGACCGACATCTCCGAGTCAGAGCCTATTGGTCCACGTATCTGGATATGATTGGCGCACCTACACAAACCACAACCAGACCTAGACCGGAGGGTCTACAAGCGGCAGACCACTCAAGTTGCAAGTGGTTCAGATGTGTATACTAAGAGCAAACATTGTGAAGAACTGCCGAAAATGCCAATCCTCCTACAAGACTCAATGTGGCCTACGTAGAAGGGCACCCATCAAGGCCTACTTCGACGGCAAGGACAGAAAATCGGCATAAGCTGCGTTTGTCAACGCGGCCGAGTTCGTTGCTCAGGGCGGGCTGTTGCAGTCGTATCTTTGGCTGCTTCAGTATCGGCCCACAGAAATTCGAAGTAGTTCTTCGCGAATTTCGCAAGCCCAATATGGTCTGACCATATCGCTAGCCCGATAGCCTCTTCGCCCTCTTGACCCAGCAGAAGGATTACTTCGCGGCCATCTGCGATTATGCCGCCACCATACATCTGCTCTCGAGACCTCACCTCACAGAGCTTGGATAGCCTCATCATGGCGTCGCTGGGGGGTTGTTTCATCGTCATGAGCTGAACTTTCACTCCTCGTTCCACGATGCTCTTGACTAATGGAATGAGCATTTCCGCGACTTGGTCGGGGATCGTGGGGACTGCTGCGAGAATTTCTTTTTGGACACGCTGAATTGTCTCTCTAATCTTCGCGAGGACGTTGAAGTTTCCTCGCACAATCCAAATGTCAGGCCTCTCGCGGACCCCCTTCTTCTCGTAAATGGGTTGGAGTTCCTCAAGCACCAACGATTCGTTGGTCTTAAGGGCGTCCTCACGTTGCGACCTTGCAATTTCCATCGCTACGGAAGGTGGCTTTGGGTAGTACTTGCTCGGTCGACCGTGCTCCATCTCGATCCATCCTTTCTTTTCGAGTGAGCCGAGAACCTCGTAGATCTTGGAGTACGGAACGGTGGAGGCTTCACTGAGTTCACTTGCAGTGGCTGGTCCGATTTCAAGGAGTGAAGTGTATGATCGGATTTCGTAGTCGGTCAATCCGAATTCTTGAAGCGAACGTTTGACCTTGTCGCTTATGGTCATGAGTGTCCGGGTCCTAGTTTTCGGAGAACTGGAGACTGTTGCGAGCTATGAAATATAAGATTTCACAACTGGGAGTGGTTAAAGGCTAGTGGTGCGCTTCCGTGGAAACCCAATATGCATTCCTAGTTGTGAACTCCTTTTTCCAGATTGGAACTTCCTTCTTCACTCTTTCCACCGTCTCCGACAGAGCAGGGAACACATCTTGGCGGTGTTTTCCCAACACCGCGACGAACAGGCTTGGTTCACCCACCTTCACCGCGTCGATGACGTGATGAATAGCCAACTCAATAATGCCTGGCCGTTCGAGCATAGCCCGCCTAATCTCCTCCATGCGCTTCAGGGCAACCTCCTCATACGCCTCGTATTCGAGATGCGTGACCTTGGCATCCGTTCCATGCACTGGGTCTTCCCGTACCACACCGACAAAACTCGCAACCGCCCCGCCCTCATGATACCTAGGGAGCCGAGTGAAATTGTTTAGAATCTGCTGGAGGTCAATTTCCCCTTTCCTGTGAAGCCCAATCGCTTCCAAACAGCAGCACCTTAAGTCAGGATTCAGCCGACCATGCATGAAAACTAAGCGCCAAAACGATGATGCGGACGCAGGTCCGGCTAACCTGTGGGTTTAGTTTCGGCCTTCATCTTCTCCAAGTGCTGCCCTTCAGTGTCGAACTTCGTTCCGATGATTTGGACTTGGTAGATGGTTTTAGGGGCGTTGCAGAATTCGCACGGTGGGCCGAAGCCGTCCGGGTTGGGTGAGGTTCTGAGCCAGAGCTGGTTGACTCCGGCGTAAGTCAAGTCAAGCTTGACCTTGTCTTTGGCACAATCCTCGCAAAGGTAGAAAGGCATCATTCACACGGTTTCGGTTAGTGGTTTGAGAGAATATTAACACTGCTGTGAACTGTTGACCATACTCGGTCTGAGCTTGAAGAAACGGTTCGGGCTTCGAGAAGACGAATCGCCGAGCGGTGGCTCTATGGGTTGCAGTCGGGTGCGGGGTTTATGGGCGTTAGGCGACTCGGGGTAAATGCCTTCTCAACATTGGGTGTTCAGGTTAACTCTGATTCCCTCATCGTCGCACCACAACAATGCCTCGGCTGTTTGTTTAAGCGTTCTCTGAGCTGAGATCCTAGCTTAGTTATCTCAGGAGTGAGAGATTGACTGTCCCAACTACGCGTAGGAAATTGTGAGAAATTCCACTTGGATTCTAACCATCTTAAATAGAATCGTGCTGTGAATATGCGCGAACAGTCATCAGGGGTCAGGGTTGGTTTGAGACATTCAAAGACGCTATTCCTATTATGGGTCATGCTTGCGGGAATCATGTTCTATGTCGTGCCGAGTGTTCACGGAGCTGTCTCGGTTTCCATCACACCAGGATCGCAAGTGATGTCGCAGTTCGGTGCATCGACTTTCACGATCAGCCTGCCTGGCGCGGTTTATGCCGGGTCACCTTACGCTCTTGCGATTTCTGGTTTGGGAGCATCTTTTCCATTCTCTCCCAACCCTGTTTCACCTCCCGCCACGAGCGTCTTGACAGTAGATTTGAGCAGTTTCTTTGCGTGTCCGGGAACCTACCCGTTCACAGTGACGGCTGCAAACGCCACTGGGCACGGCTCGGGGACTTTTCCAGACGCTGGAACTGGGACTGCCAGTTTTACCGTCATCCCGTATGGGCCGCCGTTGCAAGTAACCGTTACGACGGACAAGTCATCGTACCGTATCGGGGATACTGTCACTATCCTGATTTCGGCCAATAGGCCTGCAGAAGGCCAACTAATGGTTCAAGGACCCTCAGGGACACCTGTCGTGGCCAGCTACAACATGGGGTACGGCTACGGTGTCGGACCCTCGTACACTGTCCAGAAGACACTTGTGGTCAATACCGTCGGAAGATACACGGCCACATTCCAAGCCGACGATTTCTGCTCCGTGTCCGCCAGCCAAACCGCCTACTTTGATGTCACGCCCAATACCTTCGACGTATCCATCTCCCTGTCTGGTGTCCCGCCGGACGTTTCGGCTCCAGTAAAAGTTGACAACTCTTCGCAAGGCACCGTAGGCGGCTCTGAAATCAAGAAGCTCACCTTCCCCATAGACACGAGCCACCAGATTGCTGTCGACCAATATGTTCCGGGACAGACTGGGGTTAGATACTTTGCGGCACAAAACACATGGAGCATTAGTGCGACGGGCAGTCACACATTCGACTACGAGACTCAATACCTCTTCACGGTCAAAACGGACCCTGACGGCGTAGCCCAAGTCACTGGGGGCGACTGGTTCAAGGAGGGTTCCTCTGCGCAGACAGGCCCAGCACCCCAAACCGTTCAGGGCTCTGCTGGAACTCAGTACATCTTCAAGGATTGGGAAGTGGATGGGGTGCCGCAATCTGGAAACCCGATCACGCTCACCCTCGATAAACAACACACAGCTGTGGCCAAGTACGTAGTCCAGTACCAACTCATTGTCGACTCGCCTGGAGGGCAAGGGAACCCGCAAGGTTCGGGCTTCTACGACACGGGGTCAACAGCACAATTCTCCGTAACCTCACCTGTCGGGTTCTTAGTCCAACAGGTTTTCGTGAAGTGGGACGGGGATTATACAGGCACTTCCCCACAAGGCTCCGTTGTGATGGACAATTCGAAAATCGTGCACGCGGTGTGGGCCACGAGCTACTTCCAACTTGAAATTGTTGCGATAGCTCTCGTCGCAATTGCAGTGGTCGCAGCATTGCTGCTCATGAAACGCCGGCGAGAAGGCCCTCCACCGGCTGTGAAACCAACGCCGCCGATGCCTGGAGAACCCGGAGCTGAGACCGGCGAACCGGCGCCGGCTCTGCCTGGTGAAAGCCTGAAGTGCAGTGAATGCGGGGCCGACGTCCCAAGCGGGCAGACTTTCTGCCACAATTGCGGCGCACCCATGGGACCGCCCAGCGAGCACCAAACTTAAGCACCCTAACGCAACCTCAACGACAGAAACGTCTTGGCCTCGCTAGCAGTGCCCTTGCAGCCTTCGCCTGAGTCAAGCAAACTCTTCTTCGTGCTCTCCGGCGAGCATGCATCGCTTCCCGCGGCTGAGGTCCAAGCTATTCTCGACTCCTCGGGGGCACCCTGCTCCGAAGTCCTGCAGAGCTACCGGCTGCTGACATTGCAGGCTTCCTCAGAAGTGCTTAAGCAAATCTCCGACAGGAGCTTGATGTATGATTGGTGCGGCGTTGAACTTGGAAGATGCGAAGCTGACGAATCTGAGATTCGAAAACTGGTCAAAAGCCTTCCCCTGGAAGGCGTCGCCAAGAACGCCTCAAGCTATGCGGTTCGGTCAATGCGACTTGGAGGCGTGACCAAATCAATCCCACGCACAAAACTGGAGAGAGATATTGGGGGAATTGTGAAAGATGAAGTTCCGCGGTTGAGGGTGAAGCTTCGCGGCCCAGACCTCACCTTTGCATGTGTTCTGTTCGATGACTTATTCCTTTTTGGTGCCGAAGGATTTTGGAAAGCCTCAGGCCTGATTGCCCCGCGGAGGCCAAGGAAGCGGCCCGTGTTTCATCCTTCGACTATGCCGCCCAAGATCGCCCGTTGCATGGTCAACTTGGCCCGTGCAATTCCTGGAGAAACATTCGCAGACCCATTTTCAGGTGTCGGCGGAATAGTGATCGAGGCGGCGGTGATAGGCTGCGAAACCGTAGCGGTTGACGCAAGTTACCGAATGCTACGCGGAGCCAAAAGGAACACGACGCACTTTGGCCTCGATGTGAAGGGGTTTGTCCACGCAGATGCAAGACACTTACCGCTTCATGGTTTGGATGCCGTGGCCACCGACCCCCCCTACGGGCGGGGGTCATCAACCATGGGCGCCAAAGTTGCAGACTTGGTTGAAGATTTTCTCAACAACGCAAGGGATGCATTGAGAAGCAAGGCGCACGTATGCATTTCCTCACCCGTTGAGGTGGACATCGAATCCTATGCCCGCTCGGCTGGGCTCAAAGTGAAAGAGAAGCATCTAGCCAAAGTCCACCGCAGCTTGACGAGGCAGTTTGTCGTTCTCCAAAACCCATGACGGGAGGCTGACTTGAATGCCGGTTTCTGTCATACTTCTCGGAACGGGAGGGAGCGTGCCGAGCAAGTTCCGGAACCTTCCCAGCGTTCTGGTAAAGAGAGGTCCGGAGCTCCTTCTGTTCGATTGTGGCGAAGGAACGCAACGGCAATTCATGCAAGCCAAAGCGGGTACGAACCGGAAGATGCGCATTTTCGTCAGCCACATGCACGGAGACCACGTCTTCGGCCTCCCCGGCCTACTTCACTCGCTCTCCTTTATGGGGCGAAGACGCGAACTGGAGATAATTGGTCCAAAGGGAATCTCACAATTCATCAAATCAGTAAACAGGGCCGTGAGGCTATACGCAGAATTTCCTTTGCGGGTTAGAGAAGTAGGTTCAGGACGAGTAGTGAACGAGCCCGAATACGAGGTTAGGGTAGCGCCAGCGAAACATGGCATCGAATGTTTAGCGTACAGCTTTCAAGAGAAACCAAAGCCAGGAAGGTTCAACCCAGCTAAGGCAAAACGTCTCGGTGTCCCTGAGGGGCCACTCTGGAAAAAACTCCAGAGCGGCAAAACCGTACGAATCGGACATCGAAAGATCCAATCTCAATTAGTGGTCGGACCGCCTAGGCCTGGGGTGAAGGTCACCTATGCCGTAGACACGCGGCCCTGCGAGTCGGTGGTAAGGCTAGCTGCTCAGTCTGATTTGCTCATCCATGACAGTTCATTTGAGGAAGCGGCGTCCCAGAAGGCGCTGGAGTACGGACATTCGACTGCCCGCGAGGCTGCCACAGTAGCCAAACGAAGCAGGGCGCGCAAGCTTGTTCTTTTTCACATTAGCGCGATGTACGAAGACGCCACACCCTTGCTAACCCAAGCTAGGAAAATCTTCCCCAACACAATTCTAGGCCAGGATATGGTTGTAGTTCAAGTTGAATCTTGAAATCTGATGTACCCCGGCTCGCCTAGCCTAGACGCCAAATAATCTATGATCATTTGTGGGTTCGGGGCTTCTATCTCGATGGAAATCGGGCCCAACGGGGACTCGCCGACAGGTCCGCAGAAAGAAACCCGCCCAACGAAAGCTGCCTGTTTGTTCAAGTAGAACCGCATGGTTGGGCCTCTAGCTGCACCGAGGAGAATGGATCTAGCTGCGCTCCGAATCCTCTCTTGCCTAATTAGGTTCCGAAGGCTCGCCAAGAAGTCCAGTCCGCTTCCGAGGACCTTGAGGGTCGCTGTTCCATCGTTCTTTTGGTTTCTCTGGATCGGGGCTGAGGGGAAGATATTGAGTAGTGCGCGTTCGACCTTTGCGGGGTCCTCGGTGGGTTTGACGATCGATTGAGCGGTGACTTTCATGCTCATTTTGCGTTCAACTTGGCAAGCGCTTCTTTGAAGGCAGATTGGAGCTGAGTGATTGTGCCCTCGTTAACCAGCACGATGTCGGCTAGGGCGATTACATGCCCCAAACCAACGTCGAGCTCGCGTATGTCACGTTCGTAGAAAGTCTCCCAGTTCTTTGGGTCATCGCTTCTGTTTCGTGAGAGTAACCGTTGAAATCTAGTCTTTGGGGAGGCATGGAGTGCAACCGTTACAACCTCGTATGCCCTGTGCAACTCAACAAGTTCATGAAGGCTCCTCACGCCTTCCACCACAACATTGGCCGAGCGACAATTCTCGATTTTGGGTAGCAGCCTCTTCGCAACTACAGCCGGGCCTTCCTTCGCCCTAACCTCAAGCATTACAGCGCCCACGTTCTGTGGCGTGGGTTCGAGGCCCCTGCGCTCCGTTTCCTCCCGAATCACATCGCCCAGCACGAGAACATCAAAGCCGAGTAGTTTTGCAGCTTGGGCCGCGATTCCTTTGCCGGCTCCCGGCATACCTGAAAGTGCGATTACTCTTTTCTTCGAGTTCATGAGCCGGCTTGCGCCTCTGAGTTCCCTAAGTGGTTGATGGGTTGTGAACTGTTAAATTACCTCATTCAATATTAGCCTTCAGATGGGTAATCATTTGTCGCAAGACCGCATTCGAAGCTTCGTCGCAGTCGACCTAGATGACAGAATTTTACGGGACAAAATCGTCACCGCCCAAAAGGGTTTAGAGCAAACCGGCGCACAGTTGAAACT
This sequence comes from Bathyarchaeia archaeon, assembly GCA_049513715.1. Lineage (GTDB taxonomy): Archaea > Thermoproteota > Bathyarchaeia > 40CM-2-53-6 > 40CM-2-53-6 > FEN-987. The sequence continues at coordinate 370,636 of JBEKVV010000002.1, forward strand.
CGTCAACCCAGAGATAATGCATTTGACCTTACGTTTTCTCGGAGAAATCCCCGCATCAACTGTGGAGCACATCAAGGAGGCAATGAGCAGTCTCCACTTTCCAAGCTTCGACGTGGATTTTCAAGGGCTGGGCGCATTTCCAAACATGAAGAGGATAAACGTCGTCTGGGTTGGCATGAAGCAAGGCCACGAACAACTGGAGGAGATCTTTCGGCAACTGGAGCCCAAACTGAGGCAACTTGGCTTACCAGGAGACGACAAAGGTTTCAGCCCGCACCTAACCATTGCCCGCGTTCGGTCAGGGTTGAATCTCGGCCCCCTTGCCGACTACGTATCGAGCATGGAAAAACAGGAATTTGGGATAATGAAGGTGAATTCGGTCAGGCTCAAAAAGAGCACGTTAACACCGAAAGGGCCCATCTACGAAACCATCCACGAAGGTCCCTCATCATCCTAGTGCCCTCTCTATGAGTGCCCCTCCTTGGACAAAGCCACACAAGTCTGCAACCAAGTCAAGAGAAAAATAGCTCCATCTCGCGACCTGAAGCGCCGCGTGGAGACCAAAGCCGAAGAGATCAGGCGCGCTGTAGAACGTGAATGTGTGAAAGCCGGTCTGCAAGCAGAAGTTCGACTAGACGGGTCAGTTGCGAAGGGCACGTGGATTAGCGATTACCGTGATGTGGATATCTTCATGCGAGTTTCGCCGGAACTGACAAAGAAGCAGCTTAGAGATGTCTGCTTACCGATCGCCAAGAGGGCCCTTAAACCGAATGTTGTAGTTGAGAGGTTCGCAGAGCATCCTTACGTAGAATCAGTGGTTCCACTGGAAAGAGGCATTCTTCGCGTTAATGTCGTCCCATGCTACGACGTCGTTCCTGGCAACTGGCTGAGTGCAACCGACAGAAGCCCCTTCCACACGCAATACGTCCGCGCACACCTAACCGAACAACAACGAGACGAAGTGCGGCTGCTCAAAGCCTTCATGAGAGGTATCGGCAGCTACGGGGCGGACATTAAGACCGGCGGCTTCAGCGGCATGCTCTGCGAAACGCTAGTGATTGCCAGAAAAGAATTCCTGAATGTTCTGGCAGATTTCACAGAATGGCGTGTTGACCGATACAGCGATGTCGAGAATTATTACCAAGATAGAAGCCGCGAGATTCGGAAGATCTTCAGAGAGCCCTTGGTAGTAATCGACCCTGTTGACAAAGGCCGCAATTTAGGTGCAGCTGTGCGACAGGAGCAGCTTTGGAATTTCGTTGCCGCTGCACGACATTTCATGTCGAAGCCCTCCACATCTTTCTTCAAAGAGCGGCGTGCTCGGGAGTTGAATGGCCCAGAATTCTTGCGGCTGTTGAAAATGAGGGGTTCCAGCATAATCTGCGTAGCAACTGGAGAGATCGACACGGTAGTGGACATTCTGTGGAGTCAGCTGTACAGAACCCAACGAGCGCTCACCAATCTTCTCCTGAATTACGACTTTGAAGTCATAAGGTCGGCTGCTTGGAGCGACGAAAGAAACCTGAATGTCCTGCTGTTTGAACTTGAAACCAACCAACTACCTGTCTCGAAGAAGCGTAAAGGGCCACCAGTAACTCGGCCAGCCGAAAGCTCATCATTCATCGCAAAACATCGCAGGAATGAGAGCACTGTGGCGGGGCCTTGGATTGAAGGTGAACGGTGGGCCGTACAAAAGAAGAGAGCTGCAATCTCCGCGAACACGCTACTGGTCTCGGCTGTGAGTGGGGGTGGAAGGCGGGTGGGCGTAGCCTCCCGCGTGTCACGAGCGTTCAAGAAGAAGGCGAATGTGGTCGAAGGGCCGGCCATTGGACGGCTCCTTTCGGGTAATCCAGAATTCGGAAGATTCATGAGAACATACCTTTCAGGACGGCCCACTTGGCTTGACTAAGGTTAAGGAAATTCCGTTGGGGCAGCTTCTCGGGACCGATTACTCTAGGTTTCTGACGTACCCTTCACATGACGAGAGAGAAGCAAAGGCGAGAGTTCGGGAACTTGCTGCAATGGGTGTCACCAGCGTCAGCTTCGGAGGGCCCACCCTTATCGGTGGTGTTCCGATTCTAGGGAAAGGATGCGTTGGAATAGTGACCGGAGCTTCCATTGGTGAGGTTCCAATCGCCTTGAAGATTCGGCGGTTAGATGCGGACCGGATAACGATGGTTGGTGAAAGTAGGCTGTTGCGCATCGCCAACAGTGTTGGAGTTGGACCCCGATTAATCACGGCAACAAGAAATTTCCTCGCCATGGAACTGTTCGATGGCCTTCCGCTGTTCAAGTGGTGCGAGGGGCAAGGCGGGAAGAGCAGCAAGATGGTGAAGAGAGCTTTAGCGTCTCTTCTTCTGGACTGTTTCAAATTGGACACGGTTGGTTTGGATCATGGAGAGTTGAGCCATGCACCGAAGAACGTGCTTGTTAGTGGACGGGGGGTGCCTTGCATTATTGACTTTGAAAGTGCAAGCACCGCTAGGCGAGTGGCAAACGTCACCGCAATAATCCAATATTTCCTGTTCGGACGAATATCCCAAGCCATTAGCGCGACCAAACTCTTTCCCAAGAGAAGAGCCGTTCTGAAAGTCTTGGGTGAGTATAAGCGTGAGGGCTCTGTTGAGAGGTTTGAAAGGATATTCAGCGCTCTTAACCTGCAATGGCCTCGATGAAAAGTTATTATGAGCGCGTAATTCTCATTGCGGCTTGCGGGGCCGTCGTCTAGAAGAGATTCTCAAGAACTCTCTGGGCAACTTGGTCTGGGAACACGATTTCCGCCAACAGGATACCAGAGCGCAAAGTGCGCGCGGTCAACCTGGGGCGCTGGCGTCCCTGAGAAATCAAGGTCTTGGGGCCAGAGGTCGTGGGTTCAAATCCCACCGGCCCCACCAACCGTGACTTCTCTTCGCTCCACGGGCATGTGCCATCGAGGTCTTTCTCACACAAATCTTCCCTTCACAGGTGTCAGTTCAGACAAAAGACAGGATTTGATAGTCGGCGAAAGAAAAAACTGCTAGTGAAGGAATCAGTGAAGACGGTGTGATCACATCAAAGTTAAGTCTTCCTAGGGTAAGTTTGACATGCATATGAGCCCTCCAACGGCGATGTACCAGCACCGTTAGTGTGGCGTTATTCGAATACTCTCACAATTCAAGTTGTGGAACACTTGAAGGCAGTTCTTACAGAACATAACTTCGCATGCTTCACATGTGCCCCAGTTACGGACGGGCCTATCGACCAAATCTTTGCCACATTCTCCGCAGTTACTTTGTGGGCCTGGTTTGTCCGTCATGAGGTGTTCACACGCCACCGTTACGGACCGAGCTACTTAACGCATTGCCATGTCCATGACATGGAAGCGATCTGTAATATCTACGAACTTGCATTCTTCGAATGGACTTGGGGACGAAAAGACGACTCAGATCCGGGCAACGCTGAACTGAACTCCCCAACTTTTGCCGGTGTTCCATGACCGACTCTGTATGATGAACACTCAGCCCGGCCTGGGTCGAAAGCAGTTGCCTAAATTAAGGCAGGTTAAAATTGAGAGTCGAGCTGTCACCTTGTAGGATAGGCAGTGTGGATTGGGAAAGAGAAAGGTCCTTTCAGAGGGAGACATTAATCAACTCGTTCTTCCAGGAACGGGCCAGCTGCTTGGGATTGTAACCCAAATGTTCGGGTACGATCGGATAATGGTGAAGTGTTCAGACGGAGCCGACCGACTCTGTCGCATACGAGGCAAGATGAAGAGGCGGACCTGGATCAAGAACGGCGATGTAGTCTTGGTTGCCCCCTGGGATTTCCAAACCAGCCGCGCGGACGTGCTCTGGCGTTACACACAGAACCAAGCGCAGGTACTTCACAGCAAGGGCATCCTCAAGATGTAACACCATAGGCCCAATGGTGCTACACACAAAAGCCAGATGCTTCAAACAGTTCCCCAAGTGTGCTCGCAGTTGCAATAGCTTCTGATGCCTCCCCTTGCGTGAGTGGATTCTATGCTTTCTGGCTCTTCGAAAATTATCAAGTAGAAGAACTGACAAGAGGCACGTGGAATCGAAATGCCGATCTCGCTCTTTAAGGGTCATTCTAAAACTAACGGGTTTGGAGCATTCACTCCGCAACCAATCAAGAAAGGCGAAGTAATTTCAGTTTGGGACGGGCCTTATGCGGAGAAACTACCCGAGAGCGACCTTGCCAAATACTACCTTTACGTTAGACCTAACAAATGGCTCATAGGATTCGGCGGCGAATATCCGGAAAGTTTCATTAATCATTCGTGCGACCCAAACACGAAAGTTACTTGGGACGGTGACATAGCAACACTCTCCGCAGTTCGGAGTATCGAGCCGAATGAGGAAATAACTTTTGATTATGAAACAGTAATCCCGTCGGACGACAGTTTCACTTTCATTTGCGGCTGCGGAGCTGGTAATTGCAGAAAAGTGATTCGTATTCCCACTTGTAGTCTATGACTCCAATTGGGATGAATGGGAGTTTTTCGATGCGGGTGTAGTGGGGTTTCTCGAAGGGGGTTTTCATGTAGTGGTAGAATCTTGCTAGGTCTTGGGTCAACTTGTCTTTATTCGAATAGGAGGAAATATCTCTGGGCAAGGGACCAATAGTTCCACAAGTTGAGGGTTCAAATCCCACCTGCCCAACCAATCGTCACTTCTCTTCGCTCCACGGGCATGTGCCATCGAGGTCTTTCTCACACAAATCTTCCCTTCACAGGTGTCAGTTCAGACAAAAGACAGGATTTGATAGTCGGCGAAAGAAAAAACTGCTAGTGAAGGAATGAGTGACGATCAACGGTCTGAATGAGCATAGAAGTCGAAGAGCTCTTTCAATGTGAATCGTCTCCTCCGCTTAGGCACAGCCCCAGGTATTGGGTCACCTTTTATAGTAGTCTTACCTGATACGCGGCCAGTATATTGGAGATCTTACCTGCGTGGATGATGGGAGAGCCGTCAAGCTCGTACCGATTATCGCGGCGAGTATTATCTTTCGTATAACTAGAAAATTGGGACGGTGGAAAACGAAATGGGATATGAGAATAGACGCTCTGGTGCCCCGAGGCAAATGACGAAAGTCAAATGCTCCGACTGCGGCGCAGATACAGAAGTACCGTTTGTGCCGACGACGGGCAGACCAGTCTACTGTAGAGACTGCTTCCAGAAGCACCGAAGATACTAGGCAAACAGCCTAGAACCGATGTTAACCGGAATTTCTTCTTTTTATTTATTACTTTTATTTGCCTTCAAACGTGCGTCCTGTGGGGTTCGCCGGTCTAGATTTTCCACGACCAGGTCTGCCAAGTGTGTGTACGATAAGCGGAGATGTAGCGAAGCGTATCATAGATGAACAGCGGCACTGAGCAAGCGATGTGTCAATTGGCAGAAGAAGTAGGTGAAGAGGAAGAAAACGAGGAAGCCTAGCAGCGCGGACCGCCACTTTCGTGGCGGTCGGAAGTGTTAAACCTGCAATAGCGACATTGAATCTACACGTGATCTCTGTGCCGAAAGCGAAGAAGAAAACAAAGAAGAAACGAAAGTAAACAAGCGTTTCCTTTGCGGCGACGAGGGCTGAAGTAGGTACATGAGCGCCCCCGCGAAGCTCTTCCACCGAAACCTTGCTGCCATAGGAACTGCTTTTCGCCATACCTATTTTTTTAGGCGATGAGTGCCGCATTCGCGGGTGCGGTGCCCTCAGAATGGGGCATAGTTCTTTTCTTTCGCAGAAGTCACAAGAAAGACTAATCTCCTCATCGCAATGGCGTTCATTCTTACTCGCAGAGAGGTAGAATGATTGGCGATTGCGGAACTCAGGTATGATCGGGGCAAAGTGCACAGGGGTTACAACAACAGATCATTGTACGTTGACCTTTCACACGCACGCATAGCTGAGAAGTCAGTCACACAGGAAATGAAAGAGAAATTCGTCGGTGGTCGTGGATTCGACCTATGGCTCCTATGGCAAGCTTTGCCAAAAGGGCGTGCTGCGAAATGGGATGACTCGGAGAACGAGGTTTGTATTGCCTGTGGTCCGCTGGGAGGCATACCTGTGTACCCAGGCAGCGGAAAGAGCATCGTAGTTTCGGTCTCCCCGCTAACGGGGTCTGTAATTGATTCAAATGTCGGTGGATACTTTGGCCCCTACCTCAAATTCGCCGGTTGGGATGCATTGGAGATTCAAGGAAAGGCTAACGGCGACGTAGTCATATTCATTGATGGGGACAAAGGGGTAGTTCGTATAGACGATGGTTCCGGACTTCCTGCCGACACGCACCTGCTTGTAGACGTTTTGGCCAGCAGGTATGGGGATGGAAACCCACACAGTATCTCAGTAGTTTCCGCAGGTCCTGGGGCCGAGCACACTCTGATGGGTTGTCTAAACTTCTCATGGTATGACGCAGGCCGCAAGGTTCACAGGATCAAACAGGCAGGACGAGGTGGTATCGGCACAGTCCTTCGAAACAAGAGAACAAAAGCACTAGTCGTAAAGTACTCTGGGAGAATCGGCGTCGAGTCAAACGACCCGGTTGATCCACAACTAGTAAAAGAGATCGGAACCGCGTACACGCAGGAAATAAGAACACTCGATCCCAAACAGAACGAAATGGCAACAGTCGGAACGGCGCACCTCGTAACAATAATGAACGAATTCGACCTACTGCCTGTAAACAACTTCCGGTTTGGCAGCAACGCCGAAGCTCACAAGATTGGCGCAGAAGTCTACCGAAAGAAATTCCACAAAGGCTTTGATGGATGCTGGATGGGATGTGCCATGGCGTGTGCTCACGTGGTGCAAGACTTTGAGCTTAAGACCGGTCCTTTCCGTGGGCAGCGGATATCCGCCGATGGGCCAGAATACGAAACCATAGCAGGTGTCGGCAGCAACTGTGGAATCTATGATCCAGACTACGTTGTTGAGATGAACTTCTACTGTGACACGTACGGGTTGGATACCATATCAGTCGGAACCGCCATTGCCTTTGTAATGGAATGCTACGAGATGGGTATTATTGACAAGAAAATTACTGGCGGCTTGGATTTGAAATTCGGTAACAAGGAGGCAGCTCTTGAACTTCTGCATCAAATGGCCAAGGGCATTGGTTTCGGGGCAGTCGTCGGTCAAGGCATCAGACGGATGAAGAATCTTTTCTCAGAGAAGCATGGTGCGGATCCGAAGATTTTGAGAGACATCGGGATGGAAGCCAAGGGATTGGAATACTCGGAATATGTGACGAAGGAATCGTTGGCACAGCAAGGCGGATACGGGCTTGCTCTCAAAGGCCCTCAACATGACGAAGCTTGGTTGATATTCTCGGACATGGTACACAAACTAATGCCAACTTTCCAACAGAAGGCCGAAAACCTATACTGGTTCCCAATGTTCCGCACATGGTTTGGTCTGAACGGTCTATGCAAACTGCCATGGAATGACGTTATCCCCGAAGAAAACAGCAAGACCAAGGAGCCCGCGAAGGTGATGAGCCATGTTGAGAACTACGCCACACTGTTCTCTGCGGTCACAGGGACACAAGTCACACATGAGGACATCATTTCAATGAGTGAGAGGGTCTACAATTTTCAGCGAATCTTCAACCTGAGAATGGGTTACGGTACACGAGAGCATGATGCGGTGCCTTATCGGTCCGTTGGGCCCGTAACGCGAGAGGAGTACGAAAGTCGCGAAGAACGCTACGATGCACAACTCAAAGAGAAGGTAGGCTGGGATCCAACAGACAAGACGATTGAAGGCAAAATGGAAGCTCTCAGGAAATACCGTGAATCAGAATACGAAAAACTGAAGGACGCCGTCTACCAAAGGAGAGGCTGGGACAGGAACGGAGTGCCAACCTTAGAAAAAGTCAAAGCCCTCGGCATAGACTACCCGGACGTAGTGGATCTTCTGGAAAATCATTGAGTAAACTGATTTCAAACTGAACTTAACACGCGGCAGGTTGGGAGAGCCTCCCATCGGCCGAAAAGATCACTCAGATGTTGATCAGTACTATGCCTCCAATTGCAAAGACCGCTCCCAAGATCACCTTAGCGTTCACTCTTTCCGATTTGGGTATGAGCGCATAAGCGAGAAGAACGGTCACGAGAGATTTCAGGTTGTATGTGGGAACAATGTAGACTGTTGCTGCGAGAGCTAGGGCGGCAAAGAGTGTCACCTGACCTAAACCGCTAAGGAAAGATCCGGCAATGAGTTTCTGGCTTCGTTTCATGTCGGAGAGCACTACTTCCTTACTCTTGAGAATGAGGAATATCGTTAGTGGAATGAGAGGGACTCCCGCTGCGATTACTAGTCCCGTCATTGGAAGGCTGACCAACGTGAGGCCAAACCGGGTCAGGAGGTTCGTTATGGACCAAATGAAACCAGCAAAGAGCCCATACATAATCCCTCTTTGCCACCGCCAACCGGTACTGTTGGAGTCAGATGAAGAGACCGTGATTATTCCAACCCCAGCCGCAAGGACGCCAACAATTATGTTCAGGCTGGAGGGTTCACTCAACAATGCCATGCCAAGAAGAGGTGTCACAATGGCAGACGTATTAGAAACAACGCTAGTCCTGGAGCCTCCCACTGATTCTATGCCCTTGTAGTACAAGGTCATGGCCATTGGAAAGTGAAGCGCGCCTATCATCGACCACAATAGGAAATCCGTGATGCTCAATTGATTCCAGAACGCCGATTCGTAGAGGAAAGCTGCGATCAAAGAGATGAGGCACGTGGCCAGCATGGTCACTAAGAGGCCTGTAACTGGCTTGGTTTCCTCGAAGGCCTTCCTAAGCAGAATTTCTCTGCTACCCCAGGTGACCGCCGTGACTAGGGCTAGAAGAACTCCAACCGTCACGTCCATGTCAATCAACCGAACCTCGGCGGTTTTCACTTAAGAAGCGTATGACCTAAGCGTACATGAGGGAGAAGGGCGGCCTGGAACACTCTAGGTCAGATTCCTCTAGAAAAATCATCCTAAGCAGGTAAGCGTTTAAGTCAATGAGCTGGGTCTCTGGGCACAGCTTTAGGTGAAAGAAGGTTTCGGAACTTGGTCCGAAGAATTACGATGGCGGGTTATGTGTTGACTGTGTTGGGGATAGCAGGGACCATGTTTTCCCTGGTCATCGAACAGTCTGATTACGACCCTGTTGCTTTCGGATTGGCCACAGTATCGATTCTTGTTGCAATAGTTGGCCTCTCACTCGCGCTTAGGATGCCACGAAACGACAAGCAAGCGGCCACAAGCGCTTCCTAAAGAAGCCTAGCGCAAATTCGTCCAGGCCGATTTCAAGTAAATCACATAATCAGAGTGTTCTACGCGACATTTAGCAACACAACAGATTTAAATACATTAATCTGAACGACTCATTGGATACCAAATGAGTGTGGAACTCACCCAGGACAGATTGAAACGGCTAGTGGATTCAGGGCTCCGCGGCACTTGTCGCCCGAGCGAGCGACTATTACAGTTGAAGAGAAAGGCGGAGGGAGTCGATCATTTGGAGATCAAACGGCTTGAACAGCTGTTCTTTGGGCTTTCAGATAAGACTCGTCTAATGATTTTGCAACTACTGGCGGACGAAGAACTATGTTCATGTGAAATAACGGCTGCACTGAACTTAACAGAGCCAACTACGTCACATCATCTTGGCATTCTTGAAAGATCTGGCTTAGTTGCCTCACGGCGTGACGGAAAATGGGTCTTCTATCGGCTTGCCAGACACGACGCCAAGACTCTACTCACGAAAGGTGCCGCGATAGTCAAGGGAGCCACGTGAGTTGGCGGCGAAGAAGCCAAAACACCTTTCCCTTCTCGATAGGTTTCTGACTGTCTGGATATTTCTTGCGATGGCGATCGGCGTAGGTGCTGGCGCAGTCTTTCCGCAACTCCCGAAACTCCTCGATGCATTGAGCGTGGGAACTATTTCGGTGCCGATCGCAGTGGGTCTGCTTTGGATGATGTACCCACCGCTGGCTCGCGTGAAGTATGAGGAACTTTCGAAGGTTGGAAGAGCTTGGAGAATGTTCGGCGTTTCCCTTTTTCAGAACTGGCTCGTAGGGCCCTTCCTAATGTTTGGTTTAGCTTGGCTGTTTCTGCCCGACATGCCCGAGTACAGAATTGGAATCATCATAGTGGGGCTTGCGAGGTGCATCGCAATGGTCCTCGTATGGAACATGTTAGCAGAAGGGGATAATGAATACGCAGCTGTGCTCGTCGCCCTCAACTCAATCTTCCAAGTCGCACTTTACTCCGTTTACGCGTGGTTCTTCGTGACTCTCCTCTCATCTTGGGTTGCACAAGGTTCAGGTGTCACAGTCGCAATTTCCATTTGGGACATAGCCAAAACAGTCTTCATCTATCTTGGCATCCCGTTCATCGCAGGAATGGCAACCAGATTCATTCTCGTGCGCAAGAAAGGCAAGACCTGGTATGATGAAACGTTCGTGGAGAAGTTGAGTCCAACCGCTTTAATTGGGCTACTCTTCACGATAGTTGTAATGTTCTCGTTGAAAGGCGGATATATCCTTTCGCTGCCGTGGGACGTTGTACGTATTGCAATTCCTCTCGTGAGCTATTTCTTGATCATGTTCACTGTCTCCTTTGTAATATCCAAGGCATGGCGATTTTCATACCCAGAAACGGCCACATTGTCCTTCACAGCCGCGAGCAACAACTTTGAGCTCGCAATAGCGGTCGCGGTCGGTGTTTTCGGCATAAATTCGGGGGAAGCCTTTGCTGCAGTATTAGGGCCACTGTTCGAAGTGCCCGTCCTAATCGGCCTCGTAAATGCGTCACTGTGGGCGAGACGGAAATTCTTCACAGCAGGCGCAGAGCAGATCGCGGATGTGATTCACCACGAACGGTGATAGCTCATGAGCACCCTGAAGGTTCTATTTGTCTGTGTTGAGAATGCAGGTCGCAGTCAAATGGCCGAGGCATTCGCTAAAAGACACGGGATAAATGCAGTGAGCGCAGGGACGCAGCCCTCGACCGCGATTGACCAGATGGTTGTGATAGCGATGAAGGAGAAAGGAATCGCATTTTCCGATGCTAGACCGAAGGCTCTCACTTCAGCCATGATTGAGGATGCCGATCTGGTAGTTACCATGGGATGCTCCGTTGAGAAGGTCTGCCCGGCCCCAATGATTGCGAAAATGCAGAAGAAGATACTCGATTGGGACCTAGAAGACCCAAAGGGCAAATCCGTCCAGGTGGTCAGACAAATCAGGGACGAGATCGAACGCAAGGTCACTGAACTAGTAGGGAACAATCCGTAATTTAGTAATCACGGCATATAGAAGTCGCCTGGCTTGAGCAAGGTTGCGTTTCGTCTATGGGGCAGTTCTCTCTTTGTGGCGACAGACTGCGAATGGAGTCTTGTAGGCCGATCAGTCTCGAAACGTCAAATCACTTCTTCGTTGTTCGTTGAGCAATCTCGTTAGCGAGCTCCTCTTTGGTTTTCCCTTCCGTCGTTATCCCCAAGGATTTTGCAGCGACGATGAGTGGGTCTTGTTGGGTGCTAGCGGCGGAAGTCGATGGAGCTGTTGTTGCTGCCGTCGCGAGCGTAGTCATCTCTTTTGTAGCCTTCTCAAACTCACGCTTGGCCAGTCCAATGGACCTCGCCATTTCAGGCAGTTTCTGGGGTCCCCAAATGAACAAAATCACTAGAATGGCGACTACGGTGATCGCCTCAAAACCGACTATGGCCATCGTAACTCACATCACAGGGCACTTCGTGCCCGATATAAGAGTGCTGAATCTACCCAGAGAGAGAAAATCAGGTTTCAGTTAGCCCACCATCCAAAGGACAAGTCGCCTACCGAGAGCGGATTCAGGAGGACCGTTGCGAGGTTCCAAATACGTGCGTTGCCGACGTCAAGAGGTTACTTCTAACCAAAGCCAAACTGCCAATCAGTCGGCATGATAGGTAAGTGTTCTCGTGCGGCCGCTGAGATTCAGCGGTTGAGTTTAAGCAAAAGCCATCAACGTGAGACCTACAAACATTAGTCCAGCCCCTATGATCCGCACCGAGTTATGGCTCTCCTTCAGCAGAAGTGAGCCAAGTAGCGCGCCGATGACCACGCTAAATCCACGTCCGGCGACGACGTAACTCGCACTCGTAATCGCCAAAGCAGCTAGCGCCGCAGCATACGCGCTGACCGTCATCACGCTCGTCAAGATGATATTCCGCGCGTTAGATTGCAGTTCGTCGAAATTTCTGCTGACGCGTGCACTTCGCCACACCACGGGCATCCAAAGGATTGTGTTACCAGCAAAAACCCACCAATTGTATATGAGAGGGGGAGTCGCAATTACAGCGATTTTATCCGAGACAGAATAGACAGCTATGAAGACCCCGGACATGAGAGCCCAAAAGGCCGCCCTGTTACGAAAGGGCGAAGTAATCGCGGAAAGTTCGAAGGTCATGCGTGAGCGTTCGACAGGTACCGACGCGACATAAGCCCCTACCACCATAAGCCCTATGCCGAGATACCCAAACCCTGCCAGTTTCTCTCCCATGAGTGCCCCCAAAACTGCAGAGAAGATCGGCGCAGAGCCGCGCGACAGGGGATAAACGAGAGAGAGGTCGCCCCGGGAATATCCTCGCACCAAAGTCACAAAGTATCCTGTTTCAGCAATCGCACTAATCACAAACCAAGGCCACGACTGATCGTCAAGGAATATGGTTTGCCCACTCAGGAACACTGCAACACCGTAACCCAGCGTGCCGAAGGCAGTGGCCCACCACATCAAAGCAATAGTGTTCCTTGAGTTCTTCGCAAGAACATTCCAGCCTGCGTGTAAGAACGCTGCGGCCACTATCAAAACGAACGCGAAGGACTCCATTCACTCCGTGTCTCCATGTGGAAAACCGTTTGATTCGACAGGAAGCGAATCTTGGCAAAGTGGTATTACGAGGTCCTCTTAAGTTTGCTCGCGTTGATTTTGCTATGATGCGAAACTGGGCAAAGAGGTTAAGTATCATCCAAGGCTTGGACAGAAACGTTGGTTCGCCGTTTTGTCGATAAAACTGTCTTCTGGCAAAGAGTTACCGATTGAGATGCACAAGGCGCGTATGGTGCAAAAAATCACACTGATACCCGTAGAGGAACGAGTCAAGGCCATAGCTGAAGCAGGCTACAACACTTTCCTGCTGAGGACCAAGGACATATTTCTTGACATGCTCACGGACAGCGGCGTCAACGCGATGAGCGATAACCAATTCGCCGAAATGCTAAGAGCCGATGATGCATACGCCGGCAGTATGACCTTCTATGAGTTCGCGGACGCTGTGAAGGACGTAATGGGATTCAAGCATGTAATGAACGCTCACCAGGGCAGGGCGGCCGAGCACCTGTTAGCTAAGGTATTCATTAAGTCGGGTGACGTTGTTCCGACGAATTACCATTTCACAACAACCAAGGCCCATATCGAGCTTCCGGGGGCAGCTTGTCTCGAGATATACTACGACGGCGCTTTGAAGACTGAGAGTTCGAATCCTTTCAAAGGTAACATGGACCCGCAGAAGCTGCGGGACGTGATCAAGAAATATGGGAAAGAGAAAGTAGCGTTTGTTCGGATGGAAGCAACAACCAACCTGATTGGCGGACAGCCATTTTCTATGGCGAACTTGAAAGAGATCAAGCAGATTTGCAATGAACACGGCCTGCTTCTGGTTCTGGATGGAAGTCTAATCTGCGAGAATGCTTACCTGATCATGCAACGAGAGAAAGGTTACCAAGATAAGACCGTCGCCGAGATTGTTCGAGAGATTTGCAGTTTTCCAGATGTGTTCTACATGAGCGGCAGGAAGAACACCTCTGTGCGGGGGGGCATGATTGGGACGAACAACAAGGAGCTATTCGATAAGATCAGGCCTTGGCTACCTGTCTATGAGGGCTTCTACACGTACGGTGGCATGTCAATGAGAGAAATCGGAGCCATGGCTGTTGGGGTCAGAGAGATGGTGGATCCAACAGTTGCGGGTTGCTCAGTGGAGCAGATCAAGTACTTCGTCAACAGGCTCCTTGAAACTGGGATTCCAGTGGTGACTCCGCCAGGGGGACTGGCCTGTCATCTGGATGCGATGAAATTCCTACCACACATCCCTCAGAGTCAATATCCTGCGGGGGCGTTGTCGTCGGCTCTCTACATAGCCTCCGGGATAAGGAGCATGGAAAGGGGGACCGTTTCAATGGACAGAGACAAGCAGGGGAAGGAAGTCATGGCCGACATAGAACTAACAAGGATTGCGCTTCCAAGGAGGGTCTATACGATATCACACATCGAGTATGCCATTGACAGGATTAACTGGTTGTACAAGCACAGGGATCTCGTTAAGGGCCTAAAGTTCGTTTGGGAACCGCCGGTGCTCAGGTTCTTCGACGGGAGAATGGAACCCCTAGGAGACTGGGGAAGGAACCTAGGTGCAGCGTTCAGGAAAGAAATAGGCAATAACTGATTCCGTCTTATGCGCTCACGTTTGCGGCGGCAAGTAGCTAGCTAGCGGAGCCCAGAAGATTATTCTCTAGTATGAGGAAACTATTTCCAATAGTGGTCCGAGGGATACCAACGATGCGAATTCGTTTCCTCTACTTTGACGAATGCCCTTCACATGAAGAGGCGCTTCAACGGCTAATGCAGGTTATGGAGAAGGAAAGTATCATGACAAAGGTCGAGGTGATTAGGATAAACACCGAAGAGCAGGCCGTTGAGCTACGTTTTCCTGGGTCGCCCACGATTTTCATAGACGGCGAAGATATTGACCCATCCGCAGAGCCACATCATGCATTGGCGTGTCGAGCATACAGACTCGAGGACGGGCGTATATCGCCACTTCCTTCCATCGGCATGATTCGAAGGGCATTGCAGCTCGCGAAGAGGAGAAGCGCGCTTAAGTAGAGGGCATAGCTCGCTTGTTTTCCCGGCATAAAAGAGGGAGATACAATCGTGGTCAGCCTTAATGTTGGCAACAAGGCGATAACCTTCAGCCTTCCCGGTATAGATGGCAAGCAGCATTCACTGGATGATTACCGAGGGAAAGAGGTAGTTGCCGTAATTTTCAGTTGCAACCACTGTCCGTATGTTCGGGCTTGGGAGGACCGCATGGTGAAGATTCAATCAGATTATGTTGACAAAGGAGTCCAACTGATCGCGATAAATGCCAATGACGCTACGAAGTACCCTGACGATAGCTTCGCTAAGATGAAAGAGCGGGCCCGCGAGAAGAACTTCAACTTCCCGTACTTGTACGACGAACCCCAAGAAATTGCGCGCGCTTACGGTGCTGAACGGACACCTGAGGTTTTCGTTTTCAGTAAAGACGGAGTCTTGCGGTACCATGGTGCAATTGATGACAACTACGATGATCCCGCAGCCGTTAAAAGCCAGTACCTCAGAGATGCTCTCGATGCCGTGTTGGCTCGAAAACCTGCTCCAGTCGCGGAAACTAAGGCGGTCGGCTGCACCATAAAATGGAAATGATCAAGCTCTCACTTGGCCCCATCGTAAGGCAACATGTAATCCACACAATAATACCGACACGGCAACCAATCGGCATCAAAGAAATATTCCCCTAGCAGAGAAACCAGCAGTCATGTTTTGCCCTGCAGGCGTTTTTGAACCGCAGGGCTCTTCAACTCTCGGAGCGCGTCACTCGCAATCCAATGAGCAGATTTCGATTTCATTTTGCCAATTTCCCTCGCAGCCTTGACAGCATCTCGGTTCAAGCCGCGGTTCCGTTTCCCTATTTGCCTCAAAGCCCAGTTGACCGCCTTCCTAACAAAATTCCGGTCGTCGTCAGATTCCCTTTTGATTATGACGAGGAATTTTCGGAACTTTGAGTCTGGAGCATTCTCATCATGAACCGCCAACGCTGCCATGAGTGTAAACCCCGCACGCTTTACGAACTCCTCTCGCCGAGCAGACCATTCAACAGCTTTCCCGTAAGCCAGCTCGGCCTTGTCGAAGAGGTTGCTGCAAACTTGGTCGCACACGTCCCAAGAATCAAAGGCCTTTACCCATTCCTCCATTTGACGGTCGGTGACCTTTGAAGGGTCATCGATCATTGCCGCCAAGATTCTGGCTTCGTGGATGCCGGACTCCCAAAGCTGCTTCGACAGCAGATGATCTGTTCCAACCTCCTTCGCCATTTTCCTCAGGACAGGAATCGAAATGCCGTAGGTGTTGCTAGGATTGATGCCAAACCTAGCCATTCCCGCAACATTACTCGGATTCGATTGAGACTTTAGTTCGCGGAGAATCTCGGTGGCATCCATGAACACGTGACCTTGAGTATGTTTGTACAGCGAGTATTTTTCTTTGAAGGCGCGTCACGAGCAATTGCTATGTGCGAGGAATGAAAGCCATAAATATGTTGACGGAAAAAAGCCGGCGCCAGTGACCTTCTTTTGGTGCCTAGCGTAGCGAGGGCGAAGTTAGGCAACTGGGAATTCATAGTGCACTCAGGAAGTTCAAACGTCGGCGTAGTCTTGATTCATGAAATCTTTGGGCTCGATGAATACGTTGACTCAGTAGCTGCGCAACTCGCCAAAGCTGGGTTCTGGTCTGCGGCTGTTGACATGTATCAGGGAAAACATGCCTCCAGCCTTGAGGAGGCGTTCAAACTGCGACAGTCACTGACGGAACCGCAGATTCTAGACAGTTTGAGCTCCGGCGCACAATTGCTCCGCAGCAGAATAGGTGTCAATGGCAAAATCGGCACGATGGGTTTCTGCATGGGAGGCGGCTTCGCACTTCTAGGTGCCTGCGGCCTCGACCTAGATTTCTGTGTCGACTACTACGGCCTCATCGAAAACCCAGACAAAGCGCAAGGTCTGAAGGGGCCGGTCCTATTGATGTTGGGGTCGGAGGATGAAAGGGTCACGCCTTGGGCGTTTAGCCAATTCCTCCCCGCCGCCATGAAATACAAGAAACGCGTTGACGTCCACCTCTATCCGAACGCGAAACACGCATTTCATAGGCCTGATTGGGAGGGGCACAATCATGAAGCCGCTGAAGACGCCTGGGCCAAGACATTGGCTTTTCTTTCACAATTCCAGATGTAGATGCCAGTTCACGTTGGCTCACTGTTTGGCATTCATGATGCGCTCCAACCTGTGTGGAATTTCGTCCCATCTTTGAACCCTAAGAATCCTTGGCATGGCAGGAGCGTTCTGATTCCACGGTTGAGAGTACAGGATTCCGCCCCGGTCTAAGCTTGATGCTAGAAGAACCATGAGCTCCTCCGCGTCGTCGACAAAAATGTCGTAATTCAGAGTCGCTTTCGCCTTTGTGTTTTCGGTTCGCACAAAATCATCATACTTGATCCCCTGCTGGTGGAGCCAAGAGATCGCAGGCTGCACCGTTTCTGGACTTCGGCCAGTGACAATATCGATCTTCCCGAACCTCTTCAACTTGCCAACTTTGAAGGCAAGGTTTTCCTCAGTTGGCGGGATCGTTCCCCACTCGAACCACGCCTCATCCATCGTCCTAAAGAATTCCTCTTTGGTTATGTGCACTGTTTCCCACGCATGCCATTGTACAAATGATTTCGGTGTGAGGTGCTTACCGTGGCGCTTGTTGAGAATTGAACAGAGAGACACGATGGTGTCTGCTAGGACGCCGTCCAAGTCCACCGCAATCCGCATGCTGAATCTCACCGTAAGACGAGTTGGTCGCACCGGTCAATACTAGAAACTGTTCGAGGGAAAGTGTTCTCCTACTTCTGGTTTAGAAAACCCTCGGCCTTCAATCGCTCAATCGTCTGCTCCAAAGCAGCTAAGGGGAGTGCGAGTTCCTTGGAGGCTTGGGAGAGGGAGATTGTTCCATCGTGGGCCACGATATAGTCGAGCACCTTCTGATCGCCGACCTCGGAGTTGCTAGTGGTTCGACTTGGAGGGTTGGTCTGAGGAGCAGCAAACTTGGCTCCGCATCTAGGGCACACAGTGATGCCAAGTGGAAAAACCAGACCGCACATTGCACAAATTCCTTGTGTGGGTGTTGGTGGGTAGGTTATGAAGCGCTGCACGGCTGTTTTTCTGCCCGCCTCAAGGATGTTTAGTACTTTGTTGGAGAGGGTTTTTTCCCAGTCGATGATTGTTTCCTTCACCGTGCGGCGTGTGTGTGGAAAGCCGCAAAAGTCGCATGTGTACCTGTAGCCATCGTACCTCAAAACATAGCCGCAGCGCGGGCAACGCCCTACAGGTTGCAATAGGATTTCCAGTGTGGACTGGTCATCTGCCATCTTATTGGTTTTCTGGCCTGCAATCCACCATACTAAGGCATGGATTCCAATCTCACGACATCCCGGTGGACACGCAATAGGTACTCGTCAGTCGTCAGGTTGCGTGATTTGGCTATCTTCCTGATGGCGTTCTCCACTCCGGTACCATGCTGGATTGCCTTCTTTCGTTTCCATACAGTTTCTTCAGGTAAGCCAAGTCGCTTGGCAACGTCGCGGAGAACCCACTTCCGAGTTAGGTCGTTGCCAGGTTTAACCTTGAGTTCGGTGGGGATCCCGAGCGAGAACGTGATAACTTCTCGGTCGGCGAATGGGGTTCGCAGCTCAACTCCGGATGGGGCAGTGGCTTGGTCGTCTCTTTCGTAGTTTACTTCAGAGGCCTGAAGCACACTGCGGTACAGCTCCGCTCTTAGTGCTTTGGGGCCTTTCTCGTCGAGAGTTCGTGCGTACTTGTAGTAGCCGCCGTATAACTCGTCGCTTCCTTGCCCACATAACATGACATTGTAGCCACGTTTGGCCGCGACCATGGCTGCCCAGTGTAGTGGAACGGCAATGCTCACCTTCATCAAGTTCGGCTCCTCGATCAGCCAAATTACTCTCTGAACATATTCCTCAAGCATGTCCGGAGCGTAGGTCTCCAATGTGAGCTGAAGGCCCAGGTCCTTCGCACATCTGTCAGCTGTTGAAAGTTCGGATGATCCTGGGAGCCCTACGCTGATGAGTTCAACATTTCGGCCAGCGATTTTTGCAAGCTTGGCAGTTACGGCACTGTCCAAACCGCCAGAGAAAGCCACAGCAACTCTGTCAACATTCCTAGTGACTCTTCGGATTGATTTCGCCAAGAGGGTAGAGAGTCTCGAAGATGCGCTCGAAAGGGTCAAAGGCATTTCTCGCGGGAGGCGTGGTGGGCTGCCAACTGGAACCCTAGTCAGTTTTCGGTGAGCTGTTGAGTAGAGCTGGCCGGGGTGAACCCGTTCCGTCTCTTTCAACCCGATTTTCCAAAGAGCCTTCCTCTCCGAGGCAAAGGCCACGGTTCCTTGGTAATGCGAAACGTAGAGTGGCTTCAGTCCATTCATATCCCGGAATGCTAACGCGCCTTTTCCGCTAAGAATCAAGCAGGAATACCCCCCCGCCCTTCCAAGAAGGCTGGCCACGGTCGATCTCACGGAACGGTGTTTGAACTGATCACGAACAAAGCGGGCTTGTGAGCTCTCCCTCGTCTCAAAGAAGGAACCATCAACGGCCACAGCACGTTCCTGTGATGCAGCGATTCTTGCTTCTGGATTCTGGTGTGATGCGCAACCGATTGCTGCTTGCGGGTCACTTGGGATGGTTGGTTCCAGGGAAGCGGTCCCTGTTTGTGTTCCTCGATGTTTCATCGTTCGCAACATTTCTTCAATGAGGCCCGTTGCGTCTCCCATCTCTTCGCAGACGATTCCCGCAACGGCACCCAAGTCTAATCGCCCCCGCTCTGCCATGTTGTTTTATATCAATTGCTAATGTTAGGTTGACTTCGGGTCTAGCGCTTGCCGATTTTGCCGATTGATACAGGCCGATATGGGAGCCCCGAAATGCGCGCGATATTCGACGAGGACATGCGTTTTCAAAAAATGCTGGACGTCGAAGCGGCCCTTGCTTGGGCCAGAGCCGAGGTTGGTGACATTCCCCGAGAGGCAGCTGATTATATTGGAAAACATGCGTCGACGAAGCATGTCCCGTTGAAGCGAATCTATGAGATTGAGAAAGTTACGGCCCATGAAACGATGGCCCTTGTCGAGGCACTGGCCGAGGTCTCAGGCGAAAGCGGTAGATACGTACACCTAGGTGCAACATCTTCAGACATATTGGACACCGGACTCGCCCTCCAAATGAAAGAAGGGTTGGTGATAATCACAACTCGACTTGACCGGCTTGAGGAGGTTCTTCTTGAACTTACGAAGCGGTACCGAGACACTCTGATGATTGGAAGGACGCATGGTCAACATGCCCTTCCAATGACTCTTGGTTTAAAGTTCGCAGTTTGGCTTCGCGAAATCAGCAGGCACGGTGAGCGCCTCGCCCAGTGCAGGCAGCGGGTTCTGGTCGGCAAAATGAGTGGCGCCATCGGGACAATGGCAGGTTTTGGGAAAAACGCCCAGCAAATTCAGGACTTGACAATGAAACGGTTGGGGCTTCGGGGAGCCGAGGTCACGAGTCAGATTGTGCAAAGGGATCGTTACGCGGAAGTAGTCTGCGTTTTCGCAATGATCGCAAGTTCGCTGGACAAGTTTGCCACAGAAATAAGGAACTTGCAGAGGCCTGAGATCGACGAGTTGGCAGAGCCCTTCGAAGTCGGGAAACAGGTGGGGAGTTCAGCAATGCCACAGAAGAAGAACCCCTGGCGGAGCGAAAACGTCTCGAGCCTAGCCAAGATAGCGCGGAGCTTAGTTGGCCCTGCGCTGGAGGGCATTGTTACATGGCATGAGCGTGATCTATCTCAATCCGCGTCGGAGAGGTTTGTGATTCCAGAAGCTTTCATCATAGCAGACCACATGCTCGGCTCAATGACGCACATTCTGAGCGGGCTGTATGTTAACGAAGGCCGTATACAAGAGAATCTGATGAAGTACAAAGATCCAATGATGTCGGAATCAGTGATGATTACCCTGGTCAATAAGGGCATGTCTCGCCAAGACGCGCATAGGCTTGTACAGCAACTGGTGTTCGAAAGTATCGAGAAGCACAGAAGCTTCACGGAAACGTTGCTCGCTAACTCGGCGGTGAACAAGTACTTGAAGAAGCACGATGTTGATTCGGCCCTCGATCCCAAGTCCTACATTGGAATGTCGTGCCAGCTGATTGACGGCGCGGTTCAGAAGACGATTGCTGAACGAAAGGCGCGTGGACTCTCGGCCTAGTAATCCTCTGCTTCCTTGTAATCTGTAAGTAGGCTCTGCTCAGTAGCTTCGCTCTTAGACTTCAATGCCTCCCATTCATCGGCCTTAATCAATCCCCCAACCTGCTCTTTGATCTTCTTAGCCAACGTGGGACCGATGAGTGGGACGTTCATTAGGTCGGTGACTGAAACGTGTTTGAGTTCTTCTATGCTCTTGTAGCCAGCGTTGTATAGTGACCGCGCCCTTACTCGCCCAACTCCGTCCAGCTCCACGAGGGGGACAAGCTCTGTTTTCACGCCTTTGGCGCATCGGATCTGGAGTTCGTACGTCGGCTTGAGCAGATCCTTGTGGCCGAAAAGCTCGGCTAACTGGTAGGTCGCGTGCAAAAGCCACTTTGAGGTGTCCACCATTCTCATTATGTCGCCCGGCTCCACCTTGTGGACTTCAAGGATGCCGTCCTCGGTGGTTTCGTTGATCCATTCATACAAGACCCTCGCACACTTTATCTCTGAAAGGAACTCCTCGTATGTTATTCCATTCGTGTCTCCGTAGTATTCTGGAACTTCGCACATGAACTCATCTTGGTGCTCGCGGGCAAACAGGTCTAACATTTCATCTTCGCCACGGCGAGGGTAAAGTTTCGGTGCGATGTCAGGTGTCCTTGAAATGAGGTGCAGAAAACTAACTTCGGTGATGTTTTTGGCTCTGGTGTAGAGACCATCCCTCAGAACGACCGCTGATACTGGGTCGATGTAGAGTTCTGAGACCCGTCTCCCGAACTTGGTCGCCTTGAGGTCTTGGCCTGCGAATTCCACCATTTGTTCTCGATTCAGAAAGGACAGGATATCTACGAGCTTTGACTTGATCATCTTTGGGTCGTATTGGAACGCGTAGAAGGTTTTCGCGAAGAACCGTACTAAGCCGTCCTCACTATTTGCGAAGCGCGTGGCAATGGTTGCCAGTACATGTGGGCGAAGAACTCTCTCTGCTCCCAGCTTAGACCAGATTCTTTCAGGCTCAGCCATTGCGTAATTCTTCATCAGGTAATCTTGTTCATCCTCAGTCTTAGCGATTAGAACGGCTTCTCCGTATTTGTCGTACTTGGGTCGACCCGCCCGCCCACAGAACTGCTTGTACTCTAAAACGGAAATCGGATACCTGCCATACCCAGGCTCATAACGTTCGTAACTACTGATTATCACGGTTCGAGCGGGAAGGTTGACTCCAGCCGCTAGGGTAGGAGTGGCGGAAAGGATTTTCAATCGTCCCGTCTTGAAAGCCTCTTCAATGGCCTTTCGGTGCGGCCCTGGAAGGCCAGCATGATGGAACGCGGCACCATTCAGAACCTGTTCAGCCAGTGTCTCGCCGAGCCTAGTTCGCTCGCCAGCTGAGAGGATCCGTTGGGCAATACCCTCCAGGCTTCGCCGGTCAGGCTTGGGTGAATACCTCCTCAATAGGGCCGATGCCTTTCTGCCCATTTCCACTGCCAAACGTCTTGTTTCGGCGAAGATGAGTACTTGCCCACCACCGCGCACGACGTCCAGCGCGGTGTCGAAAACTGGATTCGTGTCTGCTCGGGGAATCACTCTTGAGGAGCCGTCTTTGAATTTGATTTCTCCGTTATGATAAACGCCTTCACGGAGTGGGACGGGTCTCCATTCAGTTGTAATCGGGTTAGCTTGGAGCCATTCCCCGATTTCTGATGCGTTCTTGACTGTGGCGCTAAGAGCAATGAGCTGTATGTTGGGGTTCAGCTTCAGCAATCGCGTAAGAACAACTTCTAGCGTTGGTCCGCGTTCAGCCTCTGTGATTAAGTGAATTTCGTCCGCAACCACGACCGAAACATCACCTATCCATGGTGAGCGGTGGCGGAGCAATGAATCCGCCTTCTCATTTGTCGAGATTATGACGTCGTAGTTCGCGAGGTAAATGTCAGAGCGATCGTAGTCGCCACTGGTGATTGCCACTCTTATCCTTCTACCGGGCGCCTTCTCAATCGTAGTGTACTTTTGAAAATCCTCGTACTTTTCACTCGCCAGGGCGCGAAGGGGAGTAAGGTACAGGGCCTTGCCGCCCTTTTCTAGGATCGATTTGAGGATGGCTAGTTCGGCGATGAGAGTTTTTCCCGAGGCTGTTGGGCTTGCGAGAACTATGTTCTTGCCGTCCAACGCTCCAGCTTTGATTGCGTCTTCCTGAGGAGGGTAGAGCTCATCGTACCCTGCCTTCGCCAGAACGGCTTTGACAGCGTCCGGAATGGAGAGTTCCTCGATTCGCAAAGCGGGGATGCTTCTGTTATGCCGCGGTTCTCTTTAAATGGCCAGGTTTTGGTGAATAAAGAATTCCCTCTCTGACTAGCTGCTCAACGAGCCTTCTGGCGTCATCGTCCGTGATGTCCACTTTTCTAGACAACGCCTGGTACAATGTGGAGTCTTCTACGATTCCGAGCTGTTTCTCCAAGTCCGCGAAAGTGCTGAGTACGACCTGCATCTTATCCCTCAGGCTCTTGGGTTTGCCCGTCATGATGACGTCGATGTCGATCTTGCCGGTCGTTGTGTCTATGCCCACATCTTGCAACGACAAGGTCATCAAACGAATTATCGCCCGTGTGTCCTCTACTTCCACACGGTCTCGGAGGAAGCTTTTCGCCCTAGCTTCGGACAGGCGGACCAGGCCTTCGAGTTGCCTCGGCGTAATGGCCACGGGAGATTCTGTCGAGCCGGACATCGCACGCATTTTCAAATAATACTGGCGCACGTCAGCCGCGGCCTCTTCGGTCAGCACGGGGTCGATTCGTTTGGCGTAGGCGATGTATTTGCGGAGAAGTTCAGGTAGGAAGGGTGGTTCCTCGGGTGGGGCCTTCATTCGGTGCAGAGTAAGGATGTGGTCAGACATGCGGCCGTCTGAATCTGGCTCGGGGGTATCCCTCATGATGAAGAGCAAGTCAAAACGTGAGAGTAGCGTAACGGGCAGGTTGATGTTATCAGTTATGTTTCTGTAAGCGTCGTAGCGGCCTAGGCTAGGGTTGGCTGCTGCCAGAACAGCCGCCCGGGCGTTTAGGGTGGCCACAATTCCTCCTTTTGCGATACTGACGGTGTGTTGCTCCAATGCTTCATGTATCGCCACCCGATCGTCTGGACGCATCTTGTCCATCTCGTCGATGCAAGCAACTCCTTTGTCTGCCAAGACAAGGGCGCCAGCTTCCAAAACCATCCCACCCGATTTCTCACGTACCACGGCGGCGGTCAGACCGGCCGCGGTAGTGCCACGGCCGCTAGTATACAGTCCACGAGGAGCTATCCGCGAAACGTACTGAAGGAGCTGACTTTTCGCTGTGTTATGTGAGATAATCCCGTTTGCTATGAACCTGTGGCCATCTGGCACTTCAATATCGTAGACGTCCTGCGGCTCGTGCTTGATTATGCCTACGATTCTTTCACTTCGTTGTCCGTGGACCCTTCCAAAGACTTTGGCTGCAGCAGCAAGTATTTCGAGTCGTGTGCGTTTCTTATCAGACGCAAATCCGATTTTCTTGTGGAATCGGGAAATATCCTCACCCCTGCGTATCAGCAGGCCAGTCTCGATGATTCGAGAGTGTATCCCGAAGCGAAGGAGAAGAATCTGGACGTCCCTGAGCAGCTCGATGTTCTTGGCCTTTAGTGTGATGGCCCTTGCACCGCGGCCCTTCTCGAAGACACAGCCGTCAGCCTCGTATAACCATTTGAGAAAGCTGGCAGCGACTTCGTTCCCTGAGCGAAGTATCAGATCAGGTACTCTTTTGACTCGTAGGAATGCTAAGTTTGATGCGATATCTTCGCTTCCAAGTACAGCCTCATAGATCCGGACAGTTCGGCCGGGTCTATTCTTTCTCTCCCTGACTCTGGGTGAAATCCCAAATAGCTTCTCCGCTATGGAGACGAGCTGGGGCAGAATATCCCGTTCTGGTTCGGCTACTGTAAATCCCACTCTGTAACGTTGAGCCCATCCATCGCCCAGCATGTAACCTAGCAAGGCACCAAGTTCTCGTGTGACTTTGCCTGGCAGTCTCCCCCTGAACGTCGGCCCCAGCCTGCGCTTCTGCGGTCTGAAACCTGAATTGATAAAAGACTTGATGGTGCAGGGGAACCCTGTCACGACGGCGATACGGTCGTCAACCTTGAATTCGTCGAGTCTTTTCCATTCTCTCACGAGGCCATGCGGTCCCTTGCTGACCGCCAAGAGGGGATGATTATGGGTTCCTTTGATGCTCTTTCCGGTTTCGGTTAAGACTTCAATGACCGGCTGTTTTCTGTAAGCGTGGAACTTCTTAGCATAAGCCCGCTTGGCTCCTCCCTGACCAGTTAGGAGTTGGACGTTCAATGGCTGCAAGTGGTATTGTCCAATTTCACCAATCTTGGCAATGGTTCCATCTCCCAAAACAACTCTCTCATCAGCCACGAGGCACCCCGGGTCGCCCACGAGGAGTACGTTTATTTCGCTTCTTATTGTGACGCCGTCTGGTAGGTGTTTGGATACGCCTCCGAAGAGTAGGTAGAGGACGGCTTCTTTGATGTCGCCGTATCCGTAGATTGACGGGGCGAGTGAGGCTATTAGTTTTCGGTGGATGAAGGGGTCTTTGGCGAGTTCCCGAATTAACCGTTCGTCTTCGGGTGTAATTTCAACCACTTCGATCTCCTTGCCAACCACGTCCACGTAGTTCGCGTCGAGGAGGAGCTCGAACGTTCGCAACCTCGCCTTTCGGCCCACATATTCTTGTTGAGCTCTCCCAGTGCCCGTTATCGAAACGCGGTCGCCCGGGCGTGCAATGTCAACGAGGTCTTCTGAGAGTTTGATGTCCATGGCTCTCGGTAGTTGGCCTGGAGGAAGGTCTTCGGGGCGTTCCTGTATGCGAATTTCTTGGGAGTTCATGAAGGTTGATTGCTTCTCCAAGAACTCGAAGACCTTGGAACGGCAGTGGGCGCAAACGCCAGGTCCCCGCATCAATGTACCTGCCTGTTCGACGTAGCTCATAGCGTTACACTTACGGCATTGGAACGCCGCTTTCATTAGTAGAGGTTTGACTGACGTTGAGCGCACAATAATGCCGTCGATGAGCAGGAGCCTTCCGATATTTTCGGAGCCGATTTTGCGGAGCGAGTTTCGCTCGGGGAGTTTCCGGAATCTGACCCGGAGTCTCTTTATGACCTCAGCAAACTCGGGGTCTTCGATTTTGAGCTGAGCCCAAGCGCTTCGGTCGAGATACTCGAAATACTCATCTGGTTTGTCGAGGATGGAGCGGGCTAAGTCGGCGTCGTGGGCAATTAGGTCCTCGAAATCCACAACCAATGAGCGTGAACCGGATAATGCAACATGGCCCAGCCGCTTCCTGTACTTGTGTTCATCCTCGACCCTGAACGAGCGCAGGAAATCTTGGAAACGTTCCTCAGGGTTCTGCAGTGTGGTCAAACTTACAGTTCCTGACCTAGTAGCTTCGATTTCCATTCCTCAATAGTGCGATTCAAGACAGTGTAGAGGACGCGCTCCTCAGACGTCAGACCCTGAAGAATTTCTTCGGTGGGCGTGGGGGACGCGGCAATCGACACTAACTTGCGTATCCTGCAATTCACAATATCGCGAACCAAGCTTTCACTTCTCTCGAGTTCACGCAATTTCACTTGATCCTGTTTGCTCTCCTGCCGCAGGTCCGAGAGATGGCGGCGAAGAAGGCAGTAGAAGTTGACTTGAAGGGCGGGTAGCTGTCTCGAAGCTGGAATAGTCTCCCGCCAGTGAATCTTCGAGAGCGCATTATAGTTTAGGACATCTTCTTCGCGGAATTTTGCGTAGCCTAGCTGCACGAGTTCTCGTGCGGACCAATATGGCATTTCAACTTCCTGCCCCACTTTGGCCGATGATAGCTTAGCGAGTCTTGGCGAAGTGTCAGGAATCTCTCGTGTCAATGTGACCCTCACCTGTGTGTTTTCGAAATCGAAGTCTATGTCATTGACTGTCATCAAAGCTTCCGCCAAGAATCAACCACCAATTCCAATTCGCCCACCTATCACGGTTATATTGCTTCCCACGAATTCCGTGTTCCAATCAGTCGAGATTTCCTATGGAGAGTTGCGCGGCCTAGGAGAGGCGGGTGAAAGTGTCGAGGAGAATTTCGCGTGCGTCATCCGCCGCACAATTCTGGAGGGCCAAGGCTTTTCAATGGCCCGCATGAATCCTGCTGCACTGGAAATCCGTTTAGAGATCGATAGAGGAAGAAAGCTTTGAGCGAAAGCGGGCTGATGTGGATCGAAAAATACCGACCAAAACTCTTGGAAGAAGTTGTGAATCAGAAAGAAGCTGTTAACGGCATCAAAGCTCTTCTGAAGACACCTTCAACAATACCACACCTCCTCCTAGCGGGTCCTCCAGGCACAGGAAAGAGTACCGTTGCGCTGTGTATTGCTCGGGAACTCATGGGAGAGGGCTTCAGGAAGCTTGTTTTGGAACTCAATGCCTCCGACGAGAGAGGAATAGGCGTTGTGCGTGAACGCATCAAAGGGTTCTCTCAGATAATTCAATCAACCCCTTCCGGCGTCCAGTTCGGTTTAGTCATACTCGACGAGTCCGATGAGATGACAAGAGATGCCCAGACCGCTCTTCGAAGGATAATGGAGACCTCCTCTCGAACTTGTCGGTTCATTTTGATTTGCAATTATCAGAGTGGAATCATTGAACCGATTCAAAGCCGATGCTCAGTTTTTAGGTTCAGGCAGTTGGAGGAGGCAGAAGCAGTAAAGTACTTGACCAGAATCTGCACAGCCGAAAAGGTGCAGGCTGAACCGGCAGCGGTGACGCGCATCTATGACCTCTCGGGGGGAGACCTCCGCAGAGCAACCAACTACTTACAGGTCGCCGCGACCTCTTCAAAGGAAAGAAAACTGGACCTCACCTCACTTAACAAAGTGGTTCCTGAAGCTGAAGATGAACTGATTCGTGGGATGCTGAAACTTGCACTTCAAGGGGAGTTCATGAAGGCTCGGGATGTCCTGTATGAGTTGATGGGCAAGCATGGCGTGAGTGGCCGAGAGATAATCAGGGGGGCAAACCGTGCAGTAGGCCGGATTGCTGACGTAACGGGTGAGCGTCAGGTGGAGGTCGTCCGAACCTTAGGAGAATGTGATTTCAGATTGACGCAAGGAGCGAATGAGGATATTCAACTCAGCGCGATGCTCGCTCAGCTGAGCTCCCTTGGACGTAAGTAACGTGCAGACCAAACACGACTTGGCTTGGACTGAGAAGTACAGGCCAGAGACCGCAGCCAGCCTCTTAGGGAACGAAGAGGCATTGGCCGACTTCAAAGCCTGGCTGAAACAGTGGACAGTTAAGCGTAAACCAACGAAAGCCTGCCTTATCGTGGGCCCCCCCGGCGTGGGCAAGACCACGCTAGCCAGAGCAGCAGCCAACGACGTCAGCTTTCGCATTGTCGAAATGAACGCGAGCGACGTCCGCACCCAGAAAGCGATTGAGAGCTTTCTTGCCCCTGCAAGTACTTCTCAAACCTTGGATAGCTTCACTGAGGGCGCCAGGGGAAATCTCATCTTGATGGATGAGGTGGACGGGGTTTTCGGCCGAGAAGACCGCGGTGGGCTCGGTGCAATACTCGACGCCATAAAAGGTTCACCGGTGCCAATCGTTCTAACCGCGAACAATGTCGACGACGAACGATTCGACGATCTGAGAAAGGCATGCAATGTGATCCGACTGTATGAGATCCGGCCGCGTCTTCTTGTCGCACTCCTCAGACACATACTGACAGAGGAGGACCGTTCCATTTCGGAGGAGACAATCAGCGAGGTCGCTCGGGAATGCTACGGCGACATCAGATCCGCAATAAATGATATCCAAGCCATCGCAACCGGCGGCGCCAAGCCGCCCAATTCACGCAGGACGAGAGAGCTCGACGAGGCGGACACAGTGAAAGGCCTTTTCTCCTCAAGCGAAATGGGCACGGCTCGACGGGTCCTCAACGAAACTGAGTTGTCGCTTTACCGAGACGAGCTACTCCTGCTAATTCATGATATCCTGCCGTACGTATACACATCTCCAGAGAAACTGGCGAAGGCCTACGAGACGCTATCGCGCGCGGATATTGATTACGCGAGGGTTGGGGCAAGTAGGTCGCGCGGGATGATGCCTCCCCCATTCAACTTGCCGCGCCGGGATTCCCCGCCGCAATGGTCACTCTTCCCTGTCGCCCTGAACGAGTTGGCGTCTGTCGGTCTTCAGGAAGTGGATAACGATGCAGGGCACGCATTGGAAGTTGCCCCAAGGATATCGCAGAAGGCGGCTGAACGTTACCAATATCGGCTGTGGGCATTGGACCACTTAAACGCTAGAATCGCAAAATCATGCCACACATCCAAACGGAAGGCCCTGCAAGAAATCACACCCTTCCTCATCATGATCTTTCAATCAGACCCCGAACAAGGAAGAGTACTGGCTGTCGGCCTCGATCTAGAAGAACGCGACATAGGGTTCTTGATTTCTGAATCGAAGAGCAAGGCTGCACCCACAGGCCCAGAAGAGCTCCTAGACCCAACGGGCTTCAAGCTACCCTACATGGGCAAGGACAAGTTCATCGCCCTGATGCGCGTTGGCGTCGCTTATGACCGCAGTAGCGGCAAATTCGTGGTTCGTCGCCTGACAAACTTAGATTCGGTAGAGGAGAGAATCAGCGAAATAATCTCCAAACCAGTCAAATTCATCCGGCCAGAAGAGGAATCTGGGCAAGTCGACGAGTCGAACATCGTCAAAGAATGTTATGTGGATGGCCGGCAGATTCTGTGCGCCAAATGCGAATTCGTCGACAACTGCCCGACTCACGCAATCACGTCGCTAAAGTTTTGTCTCTGTGATGAAACGTTAGCGGATTCCAAAGGTTACGAGAAATATGTGGAAAAGAACGCTCCAACCCAGAAGGTAAAGGCAACAGCTAAGCCAGCAAAGCGCGCAACGAAAAGGAAGAAGGCTTAGTGTTCGCGGCTGACCTTCAAAAGGTGGCCTAGTTCAGGGAGTATCAGCTTCTCCATCGCAGTTTGAACTGCATTGGGTGAGCCGGGCAGGCAAAACGCAACTTTTCCTTTGACGGAACCAGCGAAGGCTCTACTCAACATTGCGGGCGAGCCGATCGTGTCGTAGCTGATTTTTCTGAATAATTCTCCGAACCCTGGAATGTCCTTTTCAACCAATGGTTCGATGCTTTCTATAGTGACGTCGCGCGGCGACAACCCCGTGCCACCTGTAATGATCAAAGCGTCCACGCTTTTCGAGGTAAAGGCGTGATGCGCGGCTTTTCGTATCATTGGCTTGGAGTCGGAGATTAGTTGGCGACCCTCAACCCGATGCCCAGCTCCAACGACGAGTTGCTCAATGATATCTCCCGATGCGTCGTCTGGCTTCTCGCCCTTGCCCTGTTGGTTGAACTTGGATGTGCTGCAGGTCACAATGTAAATTCCAAGCGTTCTTGGAGCGACGGATTTGTGGAGGTCTGCAGTTTTGCTCATTTACTTTCGCTTAACCTTCTTCTTGACTTTCAAGTAGGTTATGGCGGTATCTGGGTACTGGCCGTTCTCGTCCTTTTCATACTGTTTCACCATGTCCCAAATTGTCAGGAGGTATGCTGAAGCCGCCGTGAGTGCTTCCATCTCAACCCCTGTCTTTGCCTGGCCTTTCACATATGACTCTACTTTCACTGCGTCCCGTCCAAACGTGTGTTCAGTGCGTACGGTTGTGATAGGGATGGTGTGGCAGAAGGGCAGAATGCGGGGTGTATTTTTCGCGGCCATGATTGCGGCTACTTCCGCTGCTGCAATGGCGTCACCTTTTTCGATTCGCCCAGACCTCATGCGTGTTATGGTGGCCGGTTTCAATCGAATCTCGCCTACTGCCACTGCTTCTCGAACGATTACATCTTTGGCCGCTATGTCAACCATTGAAAAACGCCGCATCCGTTAATGCCTCTCCGCTCGTTGGGTAGTGTGCGCTGAGAAATTAGCTGTTGTGCTTGAGTGGCGCGCTCTGATTAGTGCTAGTTATTTTTGCTGCGTGCGTCTCTTTCGTGTGGGTTGGAGTGCAGTTTCTAATTGTTCGCGCATGGTTGAGGCGGGTATGTTTTGTAGGCCGAGTAGTGTGGTTTTTCCGCGGACGCCTTCACCAGACTTTGAGGCGGCGATTACGCCTATAGCGCCTAGGCCGCGGGCGTATTTCCAGATTTGAGTATGTTTCCTGGGCTTGTCGTTGTATTCCTCGCAAACCGCCTTGTATTCCCGTTCAACGACACCGATAATTGCGTAGGCCCCCTGCGATTCCTCAAGGACTCTTGCCAGTGCGAGGAGCATGTATTTCTCGTGGGCTGATAGGGCAGCGATGTATTCACCCCGCAACATGGGGTAGACGCTTCCAGCGGCTTTTCTGACATGGTCTGTGGAGATATGTTTCATGTTTTCGGAGTCAGCATACTTGCCCGCGCGCCAGAGGAGCTCAATCGAGTACCTAGCGTCGCCGTTCTGTCCACCTATGTCAGAGACAAGCTGTAATGCTTCATCGTCTACAGCGTTTTCTTTGAAGGCCAAGTTGACTCGGTCTTTGAGGATGTCGATTAGTTGCCGCGAGTTGTATTTGTCGAGTTTGACTATGTTGCGTTGAAGCGTATCGGCGGTGCTTTTGTCAAGTTTTTGAAGGTACTCTGTTTCGCGGAGGATGCAGATGAGTGAGAGTCGTATGGGTTTGCCGACTCGTTCCTCTTGAATCCTGGTGAGGTTGTAGATTGGGGTTGATCCTTCTACTCTGATGAGGTGTTCCAATTCGTCGAGTGCGAGTATGAGGTGCATGTTCTTGTCGTCAAGCATGTCCATTAAAGTGTGGAGAAG
The DNA here is from genome assembly GCA_049513715.1 of Bathyarchaeia archaeon. GTDB lineage: Archaea > Thermoproteota > Bathyarchaeia > 40CM-2-53-6 > 40CM-2-53-6 > FEN-987. Next base: position 402,664 of record JBEKVV010000002.1, read on the forward strand.
TTCCTCGGGGGCGAAGCCACGTTTCGGGAACTCTGGCTCAAATTGCGACAAGACACGTTTTATGATCATGAAGAGGCTGCCTTTTGATTCGCGGCAGTTCACGTGGACGTATTGAAGGTTGACTTTGCGGCTTTTCGCAGCCTTCACCAAATCCGTTCCAAAACGTTGTGCCAGAACGGTTTTGCCAGTTCCCACGTCCCCTATGATGAGAGCTCGTTGGCTTGTAGAGAAGGGGTTGTCCAGTGAGAATCGGAAGAGTTGGGTGAGGAAACGCATCTGCTCGTCGCGGTGGGGAAGCCTAGTGGGGATGTATTCTAATGAGAGGGGTGCTTCATCCTTGAAGACCGTGGGCCTTGCTAAGGTTTCCTTCACAATATCCGAAGACAATTGAACGAGAGCCCCTACTCTCGACATGGTTTAGCCTGCCTCAATCTTATGTGCTTTTGTTCTCCTACGCGATAAAAACAGGAGAGCAAGGTGAAACTGATTGACGGCTCCATTGAGCCTTCAGGACCTCATTCTGGCCCGAACACTGTTCATTGCTTCTGGTATCTCTCTATAATCCTGTAGATTTCGTCGCGTTCAGATGGGCCCACCCTTTTGATTGTCCCGTCCGCTTTGACTAGGTTTCTGCTGGTCTTGATACGCGTAATCGTCCCAATTATGCTGGCATGAATTCCATGCGTAATCAGTCGGCGTAGTATCGTCGCGCTCTTCTGTTGGTCGGCAACAATCAAGAGGCATCCTGAACTGAGCAGCCTCAAAGGGTCAACCCTAAGTGCTGCGCAAATTTTTCTGGTTTCAGGAAGCATGGAGATTTTCGATTCATGAATCATAAAGCCCACGCGGGAGGCCTCGGCAACCTCCCATACTCCCTGCAGGAGGCCTCCTTCAGTTGGGTCATGCATTGCATGCACGCCCCCAACGCGTACGGCTGTAAGTGCATCGTCAACGACGCTGGTCAAGCGACGTAGTTTCCTCGCGCGGCGCAGTAACTCCGAGCTCACTTTTCCACGGAGTTTACTAGCGAAGTCTGCGGCCAGAATTGATGTGCCCTCTATGCCGGCTGATCGAGTCATGATGATGTGGTCACCCGCACGGGCGCCACTAGATGTTACGTATCTTCCCTTCTCAGCGACACCCATCATGTAACCTATTACGATTGGGCGGTTGAGGCCGGGGGTGACTTCTGTGTGGCCTCCCACCACCGCGACCCCCATCTTTCTGGCAGCTGAATCGACTTGTCGCATAATGGTGTCAAGTACGGCCGCGTCCGAGTTTTCTGGGAGTAGTAAGGTGCACAGGAACCACCTCGGTTTGGCTCCCCTGCATGCGATATCGTTGGCGTTCAAATCAACGGCGAGGGAGCCGATTTCAGATAAGGTGCCTGTCACTGGGTCTGTGGTTAGGACGAGGATTTGCTTGCCAAGTGAAACGAGTGCCGCATCTTCGCCTATGGAGGATCCTAGGATAACTGACGGGTCCTTTTTGCCTGTGTAGCGAAACACATTGCGGACCAGGATTTCAGTTGGAATTTTCCCAGTCCTAAAGCGTGGCAAGGTTAACCATGCATAGAACTCACGTTACGTTTTAAGTAGTCAGGTTGTATAGCATATGAAACAAGCATGGGATCCGTATGATACAATCGATAATTGATGTTGCCGTTGTCGTATCTGACGCACAAAAATCTGCGGAATGGTTCAAGGATAAGGTCGGCCTTGAGGTCCGTGATAAGATGGGTCACTGGGTAACAGTAGCACCCAAAGGCTCTGGCCCTGTGTTGCATCTATGCGAAACCAAACCACTCGAGAAAGGCAATACGGGAATAGCGTTTCGAGTCGACGATCTAGACAAAGCCTTCAAAGAAATGACCGCAAAGGGCGTTGAGTTCACGGCTAAACCCACCAAAGAGGAATGGGGAACCTACGCAAAGTTCAAGGACCCCGACGGAAACGAATTCTGGCTCATGCCAGGCGAATAGGCGCGGTTGTAGGTTCTCGCCAAAAAGGCTAAGCGAAGTCGGAAATCGGCTCAGTGTGACCTCAATTCTCGAATTGTGCTGAGAGAAAAAAGGAGCAGGAAAGCGATTCGCAGTGCGGATGCTTTCCTGGTTACTTCATTTTGGTGTTTAGGTAGCGTAGGTCGTCGTCGAAGCTGCTGTTGAGGATTTGCCTCGTAGTACTCTCAACTTGTTTGTCGTCCATAACTGGGGATTTCATATCACATTCAGTTACTACTTTGGTTCCGCCGGAGACTTCGGTGTAGGTGTTGACCATCTTACCCGTAACTGGTCCTTCGAGGAAGTCAAGGGTTAACGTGTTCGGGGGGCTCGGTGTGATCTGCAGAACCATTTTGACTGCTTGGCCGTTCATGTCCCATTGCTGTTCGACCTTGCTGCCTTCCTTGTTGAGTGGCTTGACGGATTTGAGGCTTGGATGTATGCCTTGTGGGTTGGTGGTGTGAGCTTGAATGAGCTGCCAGACTTTGTCGCGCGAGACAGGGAACATACCGGTATCGGTTACTTTAACCATCTTCGTTTCTCACCTCCTATGTCATCGGGCGCCTGCGGATGACTTGCTATGGGCGTCGACAGTTTTCTGCCAGCGCTCTTGCCATGATGCTTCGTTTTGCTTCCACCACTTGTCAAATTCTTGTTGCGAGTGTTCTAGGTAATACTTCAAAACTTCTCCACCTAACATTTCCCACCCAACCTCGTGGCCCCAGTATTCCTCGTCCTGTTCTGGGAAGCCCTCGTGCCTCACGGTGATCTTCGTGCCTTTCCCTGTCTTTTCGAACTTCACTGTAACTTTGGATGGGTTGTCGTCGGACCAGTTGGGGATTTTCTTTCCTGTACTCTTGTCGTATTCATTCATTCGCCAAGTGTAAACTAGTAGCTGATTTGGAACGACCTCAAGAAATTCGCCAGTGGTTGCGTAGCCGTCGGCTTCTTGACCCATCTTGAATTTGCCACCCTTTCGAGGGTCTATCTCAAAGTGGTCAGACATCCATTCCAGAACATCCTTCTTGTCCGTGAACGCCTTGTAGACACGTTCAGGGGGAGCGTTGATCTGAAGAACCTTGATTATGGTGCCTCTGAGAGAGGCAGAGTCGGGTTTGCTCATCTTCCATCTAGAAATAGTTAAGGTTCAAATTAACTACTTATACCCTTGGCTAGTTAAGTTCTCATATGCCAAGAACAAAACCAATAGTCCTCGCTCGGCAGATGTGGGGAAAACGTGTTGCCGTGGAAGTAAAAGTGGATACGGGCGGTGAGTTGCGTCATGAGATCGAGGGAGTCCGGAGGGCGCTTGGCTCTTTGGCATTGAGCGAGCTATTTGTCTTGGTGGGAGAGGGCAAGAATACTCCAACCGAGATTGTGAGGCTGACTGGGAAGTCAAAATTCGCCGTGAGCCTGGAACTCTCGGCTCTCAAGAAAGTCGGCCTGTTGAAGGACCGTTCAGTCGTGGGGTGGGATCTCCGGCGGAAACGCTACGAGGTTGTATGGGAGAGAGTTGCACATATTTTTCGACAAGACCACGCTCTTGAGCTTGAAATCTACGAGAACCATCTTCTTGTTGAACCGATGCGCGAGATTCGGGGAACTGTAAAGAAAGCTGGCTTAGCAATTACCGGTAGTGGGAAATTAGGTCTGGTGAAGGAAGTTGCCCCCGAACAGGTCACAATGTTGGAGGGGACACAGAAACGTGTTTACGAGCGCATGAATCGACTGGTTTGGGAATTCGTAGAATTGTTCAAAGGCTATCTGAAGGAGCGGCGATACCCCACACTCCGGGAATATTTCCTTGGCGCCTACGAAGAACTTTCGGAGCATTACGGTAGGCTTCCTAAGAACTCAGAACTGGCAATGTTCTTCGAGTTCACGGACCGCTCTTTTGCTCGGACTCAGCCGATTGAGCAGGTGTGGAGAAAGCATGTTGGCAAACCTCTCAAGGATGCTCCCATTCTCTACTGGAGGAGTCCGACCAGAGCATTGACCTTGAAGCTTTTTGCGGAGGCAGGCAGCGTCGACCCAACAGGACGCTACCTGCTGAACGCCGAAGCGCAGAGGGTCATCAAACCCGGGACAGCATTGAGAATCTACCCATCATACACATATCCAGAGCTCTAGGTTACGTAACGTTCTCGCTTTCTGATGGTGTCCGTGGGAGCTCCTTGCCGTTTTCTTACCTCACAAAACAAGAATGTGGTGCCTCTCGGGGGAACAAGTGAACCGGCAGCTGGACGAAGATTTTAGTTCACTTCACAAGGATTCTGATCAGTCTTAGTTTTACTCTGCTCTTGTTTTTCAGCTACAATTAGTCCGCTATTCCTTGAAGAGGTTTCCTGGACATAGAATCCAATTTGGATCCAGTGCCCTCTTGGTGGCTTTCATTTGTTGAATCTTTGTTTCGTCGTACATCATCGTCAGGAAGTCTTGTTTAAGTTTCCCAATTCCATGCTCTGCCGAGACAGCTCCACCTAAGGCCACCGCGTCCCGCGCCATATCCTGCACCAGTTGCTCCCCTACCTGCAGCTCTGCTAATGTTCGTGGGAGAATGTTCACGTGTAGGTGATTCTCGGCAATGTGTCCAAAGACGTAATGCTCGAGACCGCTATCTTGAAGCCGTCGACGGTAACTGTTCATCAAATCAAGGAGCTTCTCATTTGGAACCGCAGTGTCCGTTCCGAGCTTGTGCAAACTAGGAATCTGATTTTTCCTTCTAGCTATCGCCTTGTTGATGGCCTCGGGAAGGGCGTGCCTCAATGCCCTTAAACGATCTCTATCTACCTGACTCATTCCAACTATCGCATCATCTGCAGAAGAACGAAATTGTTGGAGTGCCTCTATGAGGGGCTGGATTGCGTCTATATCGTGATAGCCAAATTCACATAGAATGGCAGCGGATTTGTCGGGCAGCCTTATTCCTCCGCGGACTTCCTCAATCTCCTTCAGTTCTCGAATTAATTTGAGGGAGTTTTCATCGAAGTATTCCATCGAATGAACTGCCAATGGCGCATCATTTCTTCTTTCGCCGCGAAGGTTAAGGACAAAGGCTACCGCATCATCAGTTGAGGGGAAAAACGCGAGAACCATGGCTGTCTGCGGCTTCACTTTGAGCGCCACCTCGACTTGAGTTATCACTCCCAGAGTGCCTTCTGAGCCGATGAAGAGGTCAAGTAGGTCCATGTTCCTTCTGCTGTAATAGCCTGCCGTGCATTTGACGTTGGGGCTTTCATAGGTGGGGATTGGAACTTCAGTCACGGTTCCGTCACGATGGTGCAATTCCACAATTCTGCTAGAATCAACTGCATTACTCCCTCGACGCAGGGCTAGAACTTCACCAGTCGCCAGCACGACTCTAAGAGCGCGAACGTGTTCCCGCGTGCGCCCATAGAAGTATGTGCGAGCACCCGAAGCATCAGTCGCCACAGTCCCGCCTATGGATGCAGAGTCCTCGGTTGGGTCGGGAGGGTAGAAGTACTGATTGGAATCCTCCAAGAACCGTCGTAGGTCTTTCCAGTTTGAACTGGTGGAGTGGTTCTTTTGCAAAGTTCTAGCTGCAACCGCTTGCTGGAAATCTCGAAGCCTAATTCCAGGTTCAACAATTGCTCTCCACTCTTGGCTCTGAGCATGCCACTTGATGCCGAGAATGTTGTTCATTTGATCCAGAGAAAGTAGCGCGCCACCTTCCGGAACCGCCCCTCCAACAATCCCCGTTCGCCCACCTGAGATGGTAACAGGGATTCTTCGTCGGTTCATCTCACTGAGGAAATCTGCAACTTGTCCTTCGTCGGCTGGAAAAAAAACAGTTTCGACCTTTCCCGGCCCTAACCCTGACTCATCGGAAAGATACGACTCGTACCTTTCTCGTATCAACGAGTCCGAGTCCACCCTAGTGGGTGGAGAATGGTCTCCCCGAGTCGCTTCCACTGTCGCGATTTCAATCAGCGGCCTGCACCGAACCATCTCTGAAAATGCAGCACACAATTAAACAGATGGCGGCCAAATGACTGAAATGGAAAGAAGGCACACTGAATTGAAAGCCAATGTCCCTTACGGAGATCAATCGATGCGCCTGGAAATAAGGGACGAAATAACGGAAGTTGTGTCTCCGAAACATTTCGCCGCGGACGAGCAGTCGGTTGCGCGGTCACTACTGAACCCGAAAGGTGCACCAGACCTAGAGTCGTTCCTTTCTGAAAGAAAACGGATACTTGTCGTGATTAACGATCATACCCGCCCCCTTGTATCGGCTGTACTCAAACGCCTGCCCCTTAGGAATAACGAAGTTACGACAATAGTTGCGACTGGGACGCACCGTTCTCCGAACCGTGAGGAATTAGCGCGTCTTATGTGCGGTAGCTCTCCGCCGTATGGTGGAAAAGTCGCGGTTCATGACGCCACAGATTCCGAGGCGTTAAGGGCACTGGGTCGCACAAGTCGAGGTACAGATGTACACCTGAATTCAGCGGTTTTCGAGGCCGATGGATTGGTGGCTGTTGGCTCCGTTGAGCCTCACTACTTCGCGGGTTTCACGGGAGGACGTAAGTTTCTGCTTCCCGCCCTGGCTGGCTACAAATCTGTCGAAATGAACCATTCCTTAGCTTTGGACGAAAGGGCCAGGATTCTTAGTCTTTCTGGGAATCCGATTCACGAAGATTTCATGGAGGCCCTGCATATGTTCGGAAGGAATGAGGACATTTTCTCAATCCAAGTAGTCATGAATCCTGAGCATGAGGTAAGTTACGCCTGTTCAGGAGATATCGTCGACTCATTCACTGATGCCGTGGAGCAGGCAACTAGGACCTATACTTGCAGAATTCAATCCAAAGCCGACATTGTTGTGGCTGTGGTGGGTCCTCCGCTCGATATCGACTTGTACCAGGCTCACAAAGCCGTAGAAAATGTGAAGCCATCGTTAAACGACGGAGGTGTGCTAATACTTGTCGCCAAGTGCAGGGACGGTGTGGGCAATCGCGCCTTCTATGATCTGCTGGCGTCGAAACAAGATATCTTCCAGATGGTGAAGCAAAACTACACATTTGGAGGTCACAAGGCCCTGAAAATCGCGCAGTTGCTCCAACGAGCAAAGATTTTCGCAGTAACCAGCCTTCCCTCCAAGATGCTGCAAGACATCTCAATAGTACCATATACCAACGTCCAAAACGCGGTGGACGAGGCTAGGAGGATAAAGGGTCCGAACGCTAGAATTCTATTGGTAAATGATGCAGGCGTCGCTGTCCCGGTACAGGACACGCGAGAAACCTGATTCGTTTCCGAGCGCCAATTTCTGAATGCGTTCATCTATGCAGGGATCTGGTTCAGCGGTTTCACGTTACGGCTGTCCGGTATGATTGGTTTGAGTCTTCGTTTCGTGTCCACGTAAACTTGAGGCAAACATCCCCGCTAGAGTGATGACGGTTGCCACGATGAACGCGCGCCCAATGCCGCTCATGAAGCCTACCGAATCGCTTGCAGTTAGCGTCGTATAGCCACCAGTGATTATGCCGGAAACGACCTGATATGGGATGGCTGTGGTGATTATGTACGCCACCAGCGCGATGCTTACAACGTTGCCAGTATTGAAGAGGGTTGCCCTGACTGCTGAAGCCACACCACGTCGGTCCGCTGGAACGGAGCCCATAACGGAACTGATGTTTGGCGAGGAGAAGAGCCCCAATCCCAGTCCGAGAATTATGAGAATGATTTCAACTTGCACGAGTGAGGTTGTGGCCGTTAGGAGAAATGCAAGTGCCACGTAGCCCACGGTTCCAATTCCCATGCCCAGTGTGGCTAACCCGCGTGTCCCATACCGGTCAGAGAGTCTTCCGCTAATGGGGCCGATAGTCACGAAAGCCACGTCTAACGGCAGGAATAGAATTCCAGCTGTCAGAGCGTCGAACCCTCGAATAAGTTGGAAGTAGAGTATTATGATGAGGCTCAGAGACCCGAAACCAAGCGAATACAGGAACTGACTAATGTTCCCAGCTGAGAAAAGACGGATTTTGAAGAGCCGCATGTCAAGAAGCGGCTGCGCCGTTCTCGGTTCGACATACAGGAATCCTGCGAAAGTTGCCAAGCCAATGGCGAAGAATATTGTTGCTTCGATATTATCGATTGCAGCCATCGTGAGTAGACTGATGACCAATAGCAGCGTGGTAAGCGAGGTTGTGAATAGGAGGAGACCTAGATAATCAAAACTCCAACGTTTCTCCGTTTTCGCGATCTCACGCAAACGGAGGTGTGCCCAGAGAGTACCAAAGATTCCGATGGGAACGTTCATGAGGAATATGTATCTCCATCCGGTGGTGTCGATTAATACTCCCCCCACAGTTAATCCAAGGACCGCGCCCAATGTGAACGCAATTTGATTTGTTCCGAGTGCAAAGCCCAGTTCTTGCGCGGGTGTCGCGTCGGCAATTAGTGCCACGCTGTTGGCGATTAGCATCGCGGCGCCGGCTCCTTGAATTACTCGGAAAATTATGAGTTGCTCTCCTGTTTGCGCAAAGAAGCATAACCCGGAACCTACAGTGAAGATTGCGAAGCCTAGGTTGTAGATCTTTACTCGGCCAAATATGTCGGTAAGTCGGCCGAGGAATAGGAGGCCGATGGTTATGGCGATTTGATAACCCTGCGTCACCCACAGTAAGGTCTCAAGATCCGTTTGGAGTGATTCAGCGATTGTGGGTAGGCCTATTAGTACTATTCGCGTGTCAAGACCGGCCATGAAAATGCCGACAGTCGTTACTGTAAGGACGACCCACTGGTACTTCACTGTCTTAACACGAAACTAGGCCACACTAAACCTCTATAAGAAAAACCCTTCACAATACCAACACCACGGAACGTGTTCCCACCTTTTCTGGCATCGGAATTGTGCGCGCGAACTGATGTCGCGCACCACACGATTGGATATTCTCTTAACGGCCCACGCAGTCATCTGGCTTGTGGAAGACTTGGTGACCAGGGCGTTCAGGGGTGCATTGAACCTGCTTCGTACTTGCGCACAGGTGAGGCCGCGAGAAAGGGTCCTGATCGTAAGTGACTCCGATACTGACCCAGCGATCGCGAGCACAATGATGGCTGCTGCGACTCGGCTTGGTGTTGAAGCCATCTCGATCACGATGAGGCCCAGAGCTTTGCCAGGAGACGAACCCCCTGCTCCGGTTGTGGCTGCAATGCTATCATCTGACGTGATAATTTGCCCGACCAGCAGAACCCTATACCATACCAACGCGAGAACCTTGGCCTGCAGGAAGGGTGCAAGATTCATGTCGATGGCTGGAGCCACAATGGCCGTCCTAGCCTCCCGAGCGATGTTCGCCGATTTCGAGAAACAAGAACGACTTTTGAGAAAACTCGTGAGGCTGTTAACTCGCGCGAAACGTATCACGGTTACGAATCGGGCAGGAACTGATCTCGAGTTCAGTGTGGTTGGGCGACGCGGGTACGGCGTCAGTGGAATGGCCACTCGGCGTGGCGAAGCGACAGGAGTACCCGACATCGAGGCCTACATCGCCCCTATTGAGGGCTCTACAAACGGGACTTTGGCTATCGATGGGAGCACCTCAGTAACGGGAGTCGTGAAGGAAACCATTAAAATCGATATCGAGGGTGGAATGGCGAAGAGGTTGAGTGGGGGACCTGATGCGCCGCGACTCCTACAAATACTCAGAAAAGCCAGAAGTCGTACAGCATTCTGCGTTGCCGAATTTGGGATTGGGTTGAACCCGTTCGCCCGCATTCGGGGCGCCATAATAGAAGATGAAGGAGCCCTAGGGACGGCGCACATAGCACTCGGAGACAGCACTAGATTAGGTGGAAAGAACAAAGCGCCACTTCACATAGACCTAGTCCTGAAACACCCGCACGTCGAATTCGACGGAAGAACCGTCCTAGATGGAAAGAATCTTACACTGTATTAGAAACGATGAGCGAACCGCCACGCATCTTCATTGACGGATGATTCTGGAATGCAAGAGGTCCGTGACCAGAGTGACTGCACGTTGAGTCCACGCGGCAGACGCTGCAATTGCAGATAGAATTGCGGCGGAAGTTGCCAAGGTCATCAGAAACCCGATTCCAAGCAGTTCAGATAAAGTCACAGCGAGGAGTGCACCCGCTAGGGCGATAACGCTGCACTTCTGGAGTTCTCTGAATATCCGTCGGTGCCCGAAGGGGAGCCTTCTAACAATCACCGCGAAGGGTATTCCAAGGTACACGGTTCCTAATAGCGCACTGATGGTTAGTCCTGAAAGAAGTGCGCCTGCTTCATGACTCATGGGTAGCAGGTCGAAAGCTGTCGATCCTACCCGTAGGATTGCAATGAGAGGGTACAGCACGATCTTCATTGCTGCACGTACTGGCGGATGGTCATACTCGAACTGAGCCACGGCAGGGCTGAATGAATAGTACCACTCGTTAAAGGCCACCATGAAACTTGAACCGGCAAAAGTCTGCAGTATCTTGTAATCTCTGAAATCCCTGAGAAATTGCACTTCAGGAGCCAGCTCCGACCCGAAAGTGGCTGTTGCGATCAAGCATCCTGAAACCTGCAGTGTGACCGGAACCTGCCTGGCTTCTGCACTATCCGCTCCCCATATGCTGAACTTGTAGGTGCCGGTCGGGACGGAGCGCGTAACGGTTAGAGTGACCGTAACGACGGCTGTTCCACCGGCAGGCGGAACGATTGTGTTGGTGGAGAAGAATGCTTGGACACCGGGCGGTAGGTTAGCCGTATTTAGAGCTACACGCTCATTGAAGCCGCCGATTGATTGGAGCGTCAGAGTCATCGTGGCGGAAGATGCTTGGGGCATGCTGATTGGGTTGGGGTCGGCTGCAAGCAAGAAATCGCCCGGGACTGAAGAGCTCGCGGTGTCGGTAGCAACGTTCGTTACCTGTGTCGTGGGGTTTATTGTCTGTGTAGTGGAATCGGTTGTGACTGTGCTAGATGTTGTTGTCCCGACTTGAGCCGAGGTGGTTGAAGTTGAAGTTGAAGTTGATGTTGAGGTTGATGTTGAAGTTGTCGTTGGGGTTGTGCTTGAGCTGCTTGAGCTCGTACTAGTTTGAGAGTTTTGGGTAGACGTGGGCTCCGTTACGGTTGAAGAAGAATAGGTCGAGGCTGTGCTCGTTGTTGATGATGTCGAAGATGTTTCAATTATGGTTGTTGCGGACGCCTGCCCGGGGAAGTCTAATTTCACGTTCACGCCACTAAGGGTGATCGTCTTGGTGATCGGGCCAAAACCTGGACCTGAGGCTGTGACTGTAATCGTTCCAGAAGTGCCAATCGGGATAGTGTAGCCGCCGGCTGATGATGAGATAGCGTAGTAACTGCCGCTGCTGGTTGCGATCGTTACTCCGGGTATGCCTTCACCTATGTCGTAGAAGTTGTTGTTGTTCACATCATTGTAAACGACACCCAACAGGAATGGGCCTGTGTTGCTTGTGGCGCCGAAATCCTCCGTGATGAGGCTACCGAGACCAATACCGTTTGGAGTTACTCCTTGATCGTATCCGATTCCGATTTCGGAGTAGGCGCACGGGGGGTCTCCGCAAGGGTAGGGTTGAATGAGGTCGAGAAGGTTCACGCGATGAGGACGCCCCGACGTTCCGGCATCAACCATCATCAAATCCTCTAACTCCGTGGCACTCAGATCCGTACCTCCGGCCATGTTTTCACCCGCCATCACGTAATCGTAGCCTGCGTGCGTCATGCGGCCGAACGGAGTTGTGCCGTTCGGGTCGTTATGGGAGAAATAGTTCAGATTGTACATGTCTTGGCTGTGGGCCTGAGCGATGCCAAGCAGGATGTTATTCATAGCCAACGGCGGCCGAGGACCCAGAAGACTCGGATTCGCCAGCCCCTCATGGATATCAATCCCTAAACGCTGACCCTCAGCGACAGGATCAGCACGAGCACGGTTAATGTACTCTAACACCAACTGCTCCGCAGGAACGGGATCACCCGAATTGTACAGCACGGCCGCCTTGACCATTGGCGCAAACAGAACTAGAGGTAACCAAAGTGACGTCAATATCAAGACAAGAGCGGAAACGGCAACGGCGCACCTGTGTCTCGGAATCATGACTCTGGTTCACCTCCAGTTGGAATTCATCGTCCCAAACCGCTGTCGGACAACAAATAATCCTTCCAAGTATGGGTCTTCACGTAGGCACGCTGAATGCAACGATCATCGACGCGGCAATTCCTAAAATGACAGGTTCATGTGAATTTGGCTACTGTTGAAACTGAGCCTGATTGAACACCGGTCTGCCCGTCGCACGATCTTCCTAGGAATTGTTTCTGATTAGTCTACACGCGACGGTCATGAAGGCTGCAGCACAGATTCGGATCAAATTCCTTTGGGCTTCTTTGAAGCTTCACTAAGGTTGGACACAACATGTATCAGCCGAGATGTGAATGGTTCCTAAGCTCGTGGATGCTAGACTCCATACTCCATCGACCGTGACTCTTACGGTAACGTTCTGATGGCTTCTGAGAAAGTCAAAGTTCCCCGCATCGAAGAACGTTTGAACCCCGACGGTCTGGGGGAGGATTAGTGTGGGCAAACTTGCACTTGCACTGTATGGTAAGCTCTGCTGGTAGTTCATGTTGTCAATGCGGACGTTGATTATGGGTACGCGGAGAGAAGTCGAGCCGGAAAGAATGTACACTATTACTGACGCCTCTGTGAGGTTTCCGTAACCTGAAATTGATATTGAGATATTGTCACCGAAAGTATGCTGAATCATCGTTAGTTGCGCGTTTGGCATCGCTATGTAGCGGAATGTTGAGGCCAACACAACAATTACTACCAGAATTACTGCAAGTGCGATTAGGAGCCCTCGTCGGCTTCGAGTAGTCAAAGCTGATGAAGACGCATCCATATCGATGGTATTTAGAATTATCCTTCAGCTACTGGCCTGATATCGCAATGCAGCTGCGTGAGTCTGCGAATTGACAGGGAAAAGACATCAACCGTAATTGTGCTCACCCATGCAAAGGTGCGCGGGCTCTCGCACTCAAGATCCATTTCACTTAGAGTCAATTGGGCCAGACTCGTCATCGCCCGCCAAATCAACTCTGGGTCAGTCGCTAATTTGCTTATCTACATTCTCAACCGAAATTGGCTGACATGCTTATGTTCCTAAAGCGTGCGTAGACTCTGTCGAAGGATTTGTGGGGATGCCTGCCCTCAAGATAACACCGATAGGTTTCGAGAGCCTCGGCGTCAGGTCCATGTGCACATACGTTGAGACTCCGGATCTGCGGGTTCTGATTGATGCGGGCGTCGCCCTTGGCCCGAGGTTTCGGCTGCTTCCCCATCCCCGCGAATATCGCGCGAGGAATGCTTGCAGGGCGAGGATTCGAGAATACGCCGCCAAGGCGGATGTCATTGTGATTTCGCACTACCACAACGACCACCACACACCCAACTACACCGAAACCGTGTGGTTGGGTTGCAGCCTAGGCGAGTCAGAGCAAATCTATAAGGACAAAATTGTTCTCATGAAGGATATTCGTAATGCGATCAACTTCAGCCAACGCCGTCGAGGTTGGATGTTTCAGAGGTTCGTGAAGAAACTCGGGAGCAAATGCGAAATTGCAGACGGGCAAACATTCCAATTCGGGCGAACCAAACTGAAAATCTCTGAACCCGTCCCACACGGAGAAGAAGAATCCCAACTTGGCTGGGTCCTTATGACGACCATTGGATATGACGATGAGAAGATGATGCACGCGTCTGATGTTCAGGGCCCAATGGCCCGCAGTACGGCTCGAATTATCTTGAAGGAGAAACCTGACTTGATTGTGCTGGGTGGCCCGCCGCTCTATCTGGAGGGCGTGAAAGTTGAGAAAGCATCGATTCTAAAAGGACTGGAGAATGCTGCCCGGGTTGCGGCAAAAGTGCCGACGGTAATCTTCGAGCACCACTTGCTGCGATCGGGAAACTCGAGGGAAAAGGCAAAGGTGGTGTATGACAGCGCAGCCGAAGCCAACCATCGAGTACTTGCTGCCTCGGATTACCTGGGCCTTGAGCTCCTGCTCTTAGAGTGCAACCGCGAGCGGCTCTACAAAGAGGAGCTACCGTCAGAGGAGTTCGTGAAGTGGACCAAGCTACCGCGGGATAAACGCAGCATGCAGTTTCCCCCTGTCTGACATCGGTTGTCTCAGGATTCTGGCCGCATCAGCAACCTAGCCATGAAGTGGACGCGCGCACGTGTGGCGGCCAGAAAGTTCGTTGAGGAAATCACTAATGAGATCCGGTGATGCTTGCTTGGCTCTTGAGGAAGTAGTTGGTCGCAGACGAGTAACTACCTCTTCGCTGGGTATACGATGAGGAAGGCGGCAACGTAAACGGGTTACTGGTCATCCGCCGCTTCGGCTTGAACATCAAGCTATCATTATGGCTGTAGGATTCTTATGGACCGAGTGGAGTACAAATCATACTGGTAGTACTAATAGGCCTCAAACAGGAAGTTCAGGACGAGAAAACAGGACAAGAAGGGGGCTCTTTGCGTGCAGATCATGGACGGGTCAAGCACCCACAAGTGGAAGTTTCGTAGCTAACCTAAACTTCTTGCCGCACGATGGGCATGAGAAGTGCTTGATATGCAGCGCAGGGCCTCGCCCATCCTTTGGGTGCATATCCCACTCCTTCGCCGGACCAATGACTTCGCCACCGCATTTCAGACATTTCACCAAGAGATTTTCACCTCTTCCGGGCTGCAGCAGGATGGCGGGCATGAGGGTGCACGTGGGTTTGTTGATGTTGTCACTGGGCCCTTGCGTGGGGTGTAACATGAATGAGTAGGGATTTCCTCATGTCCAACCCGTCGAGCTGCCATGGGTCGTCCTTACATGTTTCATGGTATATTAATGTTTCAATTATGGTACATTAATATACTCTGTTTGATTATCGATGTATCGAACTTCAGCGGAACCAGTTAAATCGAAGTTCCGTCTGTATGTAGCACACATCAACAGGAGGTCAAGAAGAAATGAATGGAGATTCCAAAAGGGCGTTCGCAGTAGCAATTGCCTCATTCGCAGTGGGAGCAGTAGTCGCAGCCGTCGCGGGAAACACGAAGGCACGCGACAAACTCACTGAAGTGAGCAAGAAGCTCATCCAACGCCAAGCGTGAAGAGGAGCTACCCAAAACAAAAATCTTCTTCCACCTTTTCCACTTTTAGTCAAGCGTCGTCCGATTGCGTTTACCGGGCTGGTCAGTTACTGGGCTCCTTAGGAGTTTTTCGGAAGAGCGACAACAGAAACTTGGGAGGATCGCAGGCCACTTCTATCCTGTTGTATAACATGTCTAGCATATGTTATACACCACAGAAAGAATACATTGGTGAGCCACGGTCGTGGAAAAGAGGCAGCTTTATTTTCAGAAACATAGTTTGTGGCGGTTCGGCGCGTGAGTGGGGCCTCCCACCCGTTGCGCCAGAGAAACCCCGGTGTCGGGAGGTAAACGGTTGAAAAACAAGAACACGTTACATGTGACTCTGACGGCAGTGTTCGCAGCCATTTATGCTGTGGGCGTTGTTTTCCTCGCCCCGATTAGTTTCCAAGTTTTCCAGGTTAGGATTGCAGATGCACTGTTGCCCCTCGCCATGATCTTCGGCTGGCCCGCTGTTCTTGGATTATCGATCGGAGCGTTCGTGGCCAACTTCTTCGGAGGCCTAGGGCCCATCGACATAGTGGGAGGCTCGCTTGCGAACCTCATAGCTGCTTACGTTGCGTGGAAACTCGCCAAACGCAACCAAAAGTCGCGGGTCTTCCTTGGTATAGGGCTTGAGATTGTAATCATAACCCTGATTGTGGGAACCTACCTCAGCTATTTGCTGGCGTTGCCGTTGGAGGTTGGGCTGCTCGGCGTATTTCTCGGAAGCGTAGTTGCGATCGGAATTCTCGGAACCATACTGTTCTTCGCCCTGTCGAACAAACGAATCACCGTTCTCCTAAGATCCTACGGCTTGCTGACCGAGGACGATTAGACCCAACAGAGAACTCCGCCAAAGAGCCCATAAAGCAACCAAGTCGCCTTAGCGGGAGGGAGTCCGATGCATTAGCCAAAGCGGTACGAGTTGGGTTTATCCGGTTGGTCAAGGGTGAAATCAACAGATGGTGAGGTGACATCACCTTCCTCCCTTGTGAGGGTGTCAACACGCAAACGTTGGGTGTATACACCCCAGCATAGGTGTATGACACCCTGAGAGCATACGCTAGCAGCTTGAAACACTAGGAAGCTCGGGGGAATGTTCGCGATCATTGTCGGAGCGGAGCGTGATTCTAGGCCTTTCTACTGTCGAAGGATTTTTGCTGCGATGGTCCAGCTTCCGAGCTTAACCGCCAAGCGAACCCAGAGTGCAGTGTATGCCTCAAGCCACCGTGCGCCGTCAATTCCGCCGATGTCTATTGGCTCGTCCCAGCCGAACTCCTTCAATATTGCCGCTGTCTGTCGTTTTGCGTTCTCGTCGTTCCCGCAGATTATCATAGTGGGCATGCCTTCTTTCATTCTCGGGTTGATCATTGTTTGGTTGTTGACGATGTTGAAGCATTTGACCACCTTA
This sequence comes from Bathyarchaeia archaeon, assembly GCA_049513715.1. GTDB lineage: Archaea > Thermoproteota > Bathyarchaeia > 40CM-2-53-6 > 40CM-2-53-6 > FEN-987. The sequence continues at coordinate 419,244 of JBEKVV010000002.1, forward strand.
GCCTTAGGTAGCCATCGTTGAACCCGCTCGCCTAGGGAATCTGTGGTGCCAACGAACAGGCCTGGAGGCATACCCTTCGAGAAGTCGAGGGGGTTCGTGGCATCGAGAACCAATTTCCCATCAAAGTTCTTTTCGCCTGCGAGTTTGATGACGTTTTCCGCAGCTTCGCCCAGCGGACAGAAAACGAGAACCTCACCATGGCTTGAGGCCTCAGCGAAGGTTGCGACTGCAACTTTGCCCTTGGTCGCCTTCAGCCAATCCCGGAGCTCCTGCTTATCAGGGGTACGAGAACCAAGCTTAACATCATGACCCTTAGACGCGAAACCGTTCCCCAGCGCTTGGCCGACTTTGCCGCTGCCCAATATCCCGACTTTCATGGAAACCATCTGGGTGATGGGTGCTTTCAAGCGTTAATTTCGGTTTCGGTTGCGCTGCTTATTGAACTGGCTCAATTGACGTCAAGATCTGACCCACACGTTTCTGGATCTCAAGACTGCAGACAGACCAGCCTGCGTTCAGGTCCACATGCCACACAATTACTGGCATGCGCGTTTGAGCGCGCTAAAGGTGCGTTGGTGCGGCCGCCGGGATTCGGACCCGGGTCGTTGGCTTGGAAGGCCAATGGACGCCTAGAACGGCTATGTCCTAGACCAGGCTAGACTACGGCCGCAAGCGGTTCACGAAAATACCTTCTCTGCAAATAAGGGTTCGCGGCCGAGAGGAAAACGTTTGCTAAGACAGAGTGCCAAGGAATTTGCTATGGCATCAATATTCAAAGGCAAGACCCAACGTTCAACATTCATGTAACCAACGCATGAGTTCTTGCGGAGAGAGAGCCGAGAGAAGTAGACTGCTCCTATTGCTGAGGCCAACTATGGGCGGTGGGATTTCTTCTGGCTGATTTGCCAGTTATGAAAAATCGTATATTGTACGAGCCTCTCGCATTATCCCTCTTGGCCTCCACAGGCGATTCAGCAAGTTCTGCTCGCACACGGGTTTCAACGGGTTACGTTAGATTGGATGGGGCGCTTCAAGGAGGCTTCCTAGCCGGTTCAGCCGTCGTTCTGAGCGCGCCTGCTAGCGACGAGGTTCCAATACTTCTAAGGAGATTCCTTGGAGCTGACTCTGCGAGTCTACTGATCTCTCGAAACCTGTCTTCTGCGGAATCCATTGTCGGCGACAAACCAGATGGCCTGAAATGTCTTATTTGCAGCGACAAACCCGTTCCCCGCGCCCAGAACACTCTGCCAGGCAAGGGCATTGAAAACCTAACCGAACTGAACCTCACGATCACGGAAACCATCAACTCTCTCCAGCCAAGTCGGCTTGTCGTTCAGTTTCTGTCCGATGTTCTGTTGCGGCATAAGGCGCTTCAAACGAGGAAATGGCTCTCGGAGCTTCTCGACAAGTTCAGAGCCAAGAACATCACGACGCTGGTCCTCCTCAACCCGTTCATGCATTCAAGCGAAGAGGTTCAAGCGGTTGTTGACCTGTTCGATGGTAACCTGGAGATTTTCGAGAAGGATGTTGAGGGTTCGCCAGGGAAGTTTATGCGCGTAAGGTGGATGCATGGTATCACGGTTGCAGAAACAGAACCCATAGTACTCGACTTGATTCCTCGAATTAAACCTGCTCCAGCCAAGAAGGTGGCGCATCCCCGTAACAACCTTCCCGCGAGGGCGACGCCTCTTATTGGACGCGAGAAGGAGCTTGCGGCTGCATGGCCTCTTCTCCTACGCGATGATGTACGGGCACTGTCTCTTACTGGCCCAGGGGGAACGGGAAAGACAGCCCTCGGATTGGAAATCGCAAGAAGTCTCCTTGACAGTTTTCCTGATGGAGTTTTCTTCATTCAACTGGCACCCATTACCGACCTCGAGTTGGTTATGCCGACAGTGGCGGCAACCTTGGGCGTTAGGGAGGAAGGGGGACGCCCGATTATTGAGAGCCTGAAGGATTTTCTGCGAGAGCACGAGACGCTACTCCTCCTCGACAATTTTGAACAGGTCATCGAGGCAGCCTCCCAGCTCGCCGACCTATTGACGACATCGGCGAAGCTGAAGTTTCTCGTTACAAGTCGAGAAGAGTTGAGGATTCATGGCGAACGCGAATTCCCAGTGGCACCGCTTGTAGTGCCCGACCTCAAGCGTCTGCCGCAGATCGAAGCGTTGTCAGAGGTTGGGGCTGTGGCCCTGTTCGTTGAAAGAGCGCATGCTGTGAAACCGGACTTCGAGATTACGAACGAGAACGCGCGGGCTGTAGCGGAAATCTGCGTGCGATTGGACGGTCTGCCGCTCGCGTTAGAATTGGCGGCGGCTCGAATCAAGATCCTTTCACCGCAGACAATACTTATGAGATTAGAGAGTAGGCTTGGCCTGTTGACGACTGGCGCCCGAGATGCGCCCGTTCGACAGCAGACGCTGCGAAATGCAATAGCTTGGAGCTATGACCTGCTAGAGGAACGTGATAGAACCGTCTTTAGCCGTGTAGGAGTCTTTGTTGGCGGCTTTACATTCGAAGCAGCAGAGGCAGTTTGCAATCCGCAACGGTCTCTAACTGCGAATGTATTGGATGGGCTGTCGAGGCTAGTTGATCGCAGCCTACTCCGCCGAGAAGAGGTCAACGGTGAACCGCGCTTTGCATTTCTCGAAACGCTTCGAGAATTCGCCCTAGAACGTCTGTTATCATGCGGGGAATCGGAAGCTGCACAGCGGGCACATCTCGAGTTCTTCTTGGGTTTAGCTGAGAAGGCGGATTCGGAGTTGACGGGGCCCCGCGCGGGAGAGTGGTTGATTCGACTGGAACATGAGCATGACAACTTTCGTGCCGCACTTCAGTGGACGCACCAGAAAGGAGAGGTTGAGAGAGAGCTGCGCCTAAGTGCAGCGCTATTCTACTTCTGGTACCAACAGGGCTATCTCGTTGAGGGGCGGGAGAGCCTTAAGAGTGCCCTGGCCGGGTCAGAATCAATCCGCACTTTGGAGCGCGCAAAGGTCCTTCGAGGAGCGGGCGTCCTAGCCCTTGACCAGGGCGACATGGTCGAAGCCCACAGCTTTTTCGAGGGAAGCTTGAATATTTTCCGAGACTTAGGCGATAAGGTAGGTGTCGCGAGGGTTCTTGCGAATCTGGCGCTTGTAGCTGATACTGAACGTAACTATGATGCAGCAGTTCGCCTCTATGAGGAAAGCCTGAGCCTGGCACGGGAGCTGCGTGACAATATGGCTATCGCTAGGGCTCTGAATAATTTGGGTATCATAGCTCTAAGCGTGAAAGGCGATTATGACGCCGCGCGCAGCCTTTTCGGGGAAGCATTGGCCCTGTGCCGCGAACTTGGAGACAGAACCAGTTCGGCATTCTGCCTAAGCAACTTGGGAGCCATCGACTTGAAGAAAGGTGATTATGGTTCCGCGCGTACTCGTTACGAGGAGTCACTAACTTTGTTTCGTGAACAGGGTAACAAGAGGTTGGTGCCCTTCCCTCTCCTTGGCTTGGGACGTCTAGCTGTCCGGCGTGGTGAATACGCTTCCGCCTTCTCTATACTAACAGAGACCATGGCGATGTTGCAAGAGATGGGGATGAAGGAGGAAATTGCGGAATGTTTGGAGGAATTCGCAGGGTTGGCCTCTAAGCAGGGGCAGGCAGAGAGGGCGGCGAGGATCTTCGGTGCAGCTGAGGCTCTACGGGAAAAGGTTAACGCCAACCTCGCCCCCGCAGAGCGTACGGAGAACGAACGCACCTACATCACGCCTGCCCGATCCGCATTAGGCGAAACCAAATTCGCCGAGGCGTGGGCTGAAGGCCGATCGATGACGATGGAAGAGTCGATTACACAAGCTCTTGAGAAAGAGAAATGAGTGAGACGCGAGTATAACCGGGGATTACAACGCAAACAACGTTTGGCTTTACGATAATCCAACGGGCACCTGGGTTCGGGCTACTGGTTCAACTATGGTTCCTGTCGGGGAAGCGCTCTGGGTCTACATGACAACCCCAGCCACCCTCAGACCCTAAACTCCTCCTGATCCCGAGCCATCGCTCTAAGAGGGCCATATTCGTAACTCAACGCGGCATTAACTGAGCAAGAGAGGGCTGCGGCACCGAAAGCAGCGCTCCATCAAGCTTCCAATCCCTGTCTTAGTGTGGCGGCTTTGGACTATTGCCCCTACTATCATTATCCCCTCGCCGAAGTTGAAACAGCCGAATACTTATCATGAGTACTTACAGTACGTAGAGTTTGCAAACCTCGCAAGCGTTAATACTGCAAACCTGAGTAGCTTTTACCGCTGAGAGGCTGTTCTCTTGGCTCATTGTAATCTTCGATCCGTTCTCGTCTGCACGCTCGTATTACTAACCGTGGTCAGTGGAGCTCTTGTAGCGACCCCGCCGCCTCCAGTAAATGGTGATGGTACGTCCACGTACAATCTTTGGGTCACGGTGGAGCCGACTGGCGCTGGAACCGTTCAACTAAGCCCCGTGGGAACCGCGTGTCCCACCCCGGCTGGTGTAACTAAGTGTGCAGCCTATACTACGGCATTAAGCCCTCCGTATGGTCCAACCGTATCGTTCACGGCAACGCCCGCGTCCGGCTACTATTTTGTGGCTTGGGCGTTGAATGGTTCGTATCTGTCGACAGGGATTCCGGCCAATAACCCTGACACTTGGGTGATGAACGCCAGCTACGCCTTGACCGCCTACTTCCAGGCAGAATCGGAACCAATGGGTCAGAACCAATGGGTAAGATACCCAGGAAACCCGGTCCTAACTGCAAACCCCAACCCTTCGGCTTGGGATAACAATATGGTATTTGTCCCCAGGCCATTCGTATTCCCCAACGGCACCTTTGGGATGGCATACCTCGGTTGCTGTAACGCTGGCCGTCAAATTGGTCTAGCTACAAGCCCGGACGGGAGCACCTGGACAAGAGTCAACAATGTCACCAACAGCGGCCCAATCTTGACGCGCGGAAGCTCTGGACAATGGGACAATTCCTCGGTAATCGTGGGCAGCATCTTCTACGATTCCTCCAGATCCCAGTATCTATTATACTACTCAGGCCGCAACCACGTCATCGACGGAGTACATAACGTTCAATGTGGAATCGGCGTAGCCTACTCATCTGACGCCATCAATTGGTATAAGTCCAGCCATAACCCAATCTTCCAAACGGCTCCTGCAATTTTGACTAATTCAGGGTCATGTCAGAACAATCCATCGGTTGTCAAGGTTGGGGGCACATACAAGATGTGGTATGGCAGGAATGGCGCCGTTAAGTTTGCAACATCCTCGAACGCAGAAACCGGTTGGAGTAATAGTCCCAATCTTGACTCAAACCCGACGGTCTTCACCCCGACATGCCACAGTTACAGTGGACCCGGAACTTGGTGCTACGGTGCCGACCCGGTTCTGGCACCTGGCCCTTGGGATAGCGATTACGTTTACGCTCCGATAGTAGTATATGACCCGGCCGCGAACAATTTCAAGATGTTCTACTCAGCCACGGACGGAAGTGGTGAGTCGCCCTTCACCAGTGGGTATGGTGCGGTTGACCTTACGGGGTTCGCAACCTCACCTGATGGGGTTAGCTGGACGAGGGATCCTGGGAGCCCTATAATTGCCCCCGTTCCCGGAGGTTGGGATAACGGTGATTCAACTGACAATGCTGGAGTGTTGTTGGTTAACGGTCAGTTGTTCGTTTACTATTCAGGGGACACATTCACCAATCAAACGTGCCTCGAGAGTGGAAGTAGTAGTGTCCACGGGACGGGGACTTGTCCCGTCTCTAACAACCCATTCATTGGTGCCCCCTCCCACTTCTTAAACTACAGCATCGGGGAGGCCTACAGCCTCCAATCGTCCAGCCTCTCGGGCGAGGTTGTGATCACGGGGGATTCGCCGATTAATGTTCTTGCGACCGACCCGCTTGGTAGAGTTGTGGGGGCCAATGCTACAACTACCTTCAACGACATTCCTGGTGCTACTTACAGTGGGCTTGGGACTGAGCCTCAGAAAATTACGATTCCAAATCCGGTTCCGGGGGCTTACTCGATTAAGGTGTTTGGAATAGGACTCGGCCCTTTTCATATGAAAATGCAAACCATAAGTAATGGAGGGAGCGTGGTCGGGACCCAGAATTTCAGTGGGCAGGCGAGTGTAGGGAGCAACAGCTCCTTCAGTCCGGGGTTGGATCCTTCCGGTGCCGTCACCCCCAACGGTTACGATATAAGGCTGAGTGCGGGTTGGAATCTGGTCTCGTTGCCGCTCGTGCCGTTGAGCACGAAGATTGGCTCGGTTCTTGGAGGGTTGATTGTTGCGAAGGACTTCACAGTCGTCTGGGCCTATCAGGGTGGTAAGTGGAGTTCTGCGTCGTTGAGCAAGGGCAAGTTGTCTGGCTCCCTCACAACCATGCAGGACGGCGTTGGTTACTGGATCTACATGACTAAGGCTGACACGTTGAACGTGGACGGTTGTGTGTTTGCTCCTCCACCAGCTTCTCCGCCGACGTATAGCCTATCGGTAGGCTGGAACCTGATCGGGTTCAAGCCTGAACCGACGGTAGTGCCTGAACAAGTGGGCCAGTACCTGACAAGCATCTCGGGCAGCTATGACCCGAGCAACGTCTGGGTTTACGACAACACGAGCCAATCATGGATTCGAGCGAACTCATCTTACATGATTCAGCCAGGGCAAGCCATGTGGGTTCGTATGACCGCAGCCGGCACACTCAGACCATAGCAACGCTCCCACAAGGGCCTATCACCCGCTAGGGCACGAACCACCTAAAACCTCACAATAACAAGACTCTAGACCAGGCTAGACTACGGCCGCATTTGCAGCAAACCAACTCTACCACATCTACGCCTCAATATTTCAATTATGAGCCTCATGTTCATCCTGTCATTTCCACAGTCCAGACATGACCTTTCCCAAACCTCAAGAATGCTGAGAGTACTGTGCAATCACCAGGACGTAGGGTTGATTGAAAGCGAGAGGGGCTTGGTATGCGCAAGGCGGAGGCAGGGTGCGCGAGTTCTACACAATCATGCATCTGCCGTATACGTCAATGGTGCTCTCCTACATACTAATCGGCGCAGCCGTCTCCCCGCACATGTACCCAGACAGAGTCGGCCTTACGATCCTAGCCTATTTCCTAGGGTTGGGATTGTCTGCGCACGCATTGAATGAGTTGCACGCGAATCACTGGACTGAGGCATTAGGAAAGCGTGAGCTCACGGCAATCTTTCTGATACCGCTTCTCCTGGCACTGAGCATCGGAATCTACGCCGTCGTCTACTTGTACGCACTGTCCTATTCAATCGTTCCACCATTGGTTCTGATGGTCTTCATCGTTCTGGAGGTGTTCTTTCTCTTCGCGTACAATACTGATGCCTTCGGAGGGATCTTTCACAATGACTTGTCGTTTGCTTTCTCGTGGGCGGCACTACCGGCCCTGATAAGCTACTACGCAAACGCCTTGACAATTACGATTGGAGCCGTTTTGGTTGCTTTGGCTATGGCGGCTACGGCGGGCATTGAAATCAACCTGTCGCGCTGGTGCAAAGACTTCCGCCGAAGAAAGCCCCTGGCTGAGATGCGGTTCGCTGATGGAAGCCAAGAGGCCATAGGCACTGTTCAGCTTCTAGCCCGGCCAGAGAAAGCACTGAAACTCATCGTGGCAGCCGTTGACCTGATCGCAATCGGTCTGGTTGTGTACAGGTTGTCTCCTTAGGTTTTTTGATGACGTTTGCGGGGTTGAATCTCATGGAAATTCCGACAGGTTTCGGTGACAAAGCTAGGTTCGTGCGAGTAATCTTCACCGACGTGCAACGTGAGTACGACCTCCTTCTCCACCTCCTAACGTTTGGCATGGATTGGGCTTGGAGAAGGCGCCTGCTCTCAAGAATCACATGCCGCGAGTCGCTTCGCGTTTTGGATTTGGCGTGTGGGACGGGGCTGATCACGTTTCCCTTGCAGCGGCTCGCGGGTGAGGGTGGTTTGGTTGTGGGACTCGACCCGAGCATTTCGATGCTGCAGCCAGCCGTTGCAAGAAAGCACCGCAATGGTCTCGCAATTGAGTTTGTGCGGGCAGTTGGCGAGTACATGCCTTTTCGAGACAGGGTCTTTGATTATGAGACAGTGGGATTGGCTTTGCGCAATTTCGGCGATAAAGAGATGCTGTTCAAAGAAGCGCGAAGAACGCTTGCTGATGCGGGCTGGTTCTTGTCGGTGGACTTCGTCCTTCCCAACAGATCGCTGATTCGCAAGATGTACCTGCTCTATGTTTTGAAAGTATTCCCAGCCGTTGGGAAATTGGTATCAGAAAGTTGGCACCGAACGTTCATCTACTTGGGAAAGTCAATCCAACTCTCAACGCCACCTCCGGAAATCTGTAAAATGCTATCAGCCACTGGCTTTCAGCAAACGTTCTTTCAGAATGCCACCCTCGGAGTCGTGGCACTCGTCGGAGCCCAGAAGTGAAGCACTTGAGTATCTCCCTATTAATGGATCATGGCTCCTTGTTCGTTGATGATGTGTGTGCTCTCTGGTGCGAAATGCTTTGACCCCGTAGGTTTTTCAACCTGAGGGCAGAGAACACTATTTCCGGCGAGGCGCGGGGAGTCTGGATTTGAAGTGGACATCTGAACTGCCTCGAACAGAGGGTGGCTGGCGCACCATCCTCGCTGACCCACCATGGCACGAACAAGGATCAGGCAGATGCATTAGAGGAGCACAGAAATACTACCCCCTGATGAGTGAGGAAGAAATCTGCGCAATTCCACTGCGAGAAATCGTGGCCGACCAAGCCCATCTCTATCTTTGGGCAACTAACAACCATTTTCCTTCAGCACTCACAGTCATGGAGACATGGGGTTTCACATACAAGACATGCATCACATGGGCCAAGACGTCAGCCGGTTTCGGCTTGGGCCAATACTTCAGGGGAATGACCGAGCATTGCCTTTTCGGAACTCGTGGACCGACCTTGCCCTATCGCAAGAAACACGACGGCAAGAGAGCCCAGGGCACGACTTTGATCCTTGCCCCACGCGGAGAGCATTCTGTAAAGCCTGCGAAGATCTATGAGTTCGCAGAGACGGTGAGCTACGAACCTAGACTTGAATTGTTTGCCAGGCAGAAACGACAGGGTTGGACCGTATGGGGCTTAGAGGCACCGACCGCATCGCAGTCCCTCCTCGATCACACGTTTTCAAGATAAGTGAAGTTGGCAACTTCCAAAATCTCATCGAAGTTCTTATGCCGAAGGATCTATAGATCCATGAGTACGATTACGCTTAGCGTGTAATCTTGTCTCGGACTAGAATTCAGCAACAAGGCGACTTGGGCCAAAGAGCGGTTTGTAAGTACTGTATCTGCCCGAAGTGCAAGAAAGGAAGACTCAAGCAACTCATAGGCGGTTTCAAATGCGCAGATGTGATTTGCGATTTTTGCGGCTTTGTAGCCCAGGTGAAAGCTCCTGCGGTGAGAACAGCGAGTGACAGAGTGTTGACGATACTCGGTGGCGCGTGGAAAGTTCAGGAGGAGAAACTGAACGCGGGGATTTATCACCCATTGTATATCGTCAAGATCGTTAATGGCAAACCTGTTGCGATTGATTACATAGCTGCTGACTTTCTAAGACCCGAAATGTACGTAGCAAGGAAAGCACTTAGTGCAAAGGCGAGGCGCGCGGGTTGGCAAGGGTTCATTTACGATTTAAGAAAGCTCGATGACCATGTCGTAGTCGAAGTATGGCCGAATTTGAGTCCACCGAAGACTGAAACGAAGCCACAGACAACTGACAAGTCAAAAGGAACAGAAAAGCAATCGATAGATACGAGACTAGATCGGTTTCGCTGACCCGTTCACATCGATCGCTCGCAAGTGTGAAATAACAGCTGTGAAAGTGATTGTTGGCGTCCTAATTGTCGGAAAGGCGGCTCAGGTTCAGGATAAGGCGCGGTAACTTTGAGGTGGAGCTTGAAGGAGACCATGAGTATGTACGTGGCAAGTTTGAGGAGTTGCTCCAATCTCAACCCACAGCTGCCCTAGCTACATCATCGGGCGGCGGCGACCAATCAGTTGAAGCAATCGTTCCTGGTGAGGAGTTGGTGGGGATTTTGGAGGCGACGCCGGATGGTAAGTTGCATTTTACGATTCCGTTTGATAGGATTTCGGCGAAGGAAGCCATCGGCTTAATCCTATACAGCGGTAACCCGTCTCCGGTTGAGGATGCGAAGTTGATTGAGTGGCTGGGGACGAGTTGGAAGGCGGTTAAGGATAATGTGGTTCGCGCTCGGGTGAGCGAGTTAAGGAAGGAGGGCAAGCTTATCGCAGAACAGGGTCGCTACTCGCTCTCAGGCGCAGGCTTGCAGTGGATCACGCAGGAGGTTCTCCCGAAACTCCGCCCGCCACCATCCACCACACAGTAACCTGCAAGCTCTCGCCGCAACTAGTTCCTTTTCAGCGCGGCTAGTTATGGTTGGGGTGCGAAGAGGTCCCATTTCGTGTAGAAAGAGGGCCCACTTCACCGGTCGGGTTCAAGGAAATTGGCACAACACGACTAGGTCTCAGGTAGGACGGTTCACAGCCCCGGACAACAGGTTACTGCTGATTGGTTGGTAGCTAGGTTGTTTTGGCCTCTTGCTGTGAATTGTCCTGGGAAAACCCAAGGCAGGGTGTCGGGCACGTGTTTGTTTTGGTCTGAGAGAGAGGGGAGGGGTGACATCACTTGATGGTGAGGTTCGCAAGATTGGACACACCCGATGTTTGGGTGTGGCTCTTTTCATACATCCTCCGCGGGTCAGGTGAGGGCCTCAAGGTGTAATGCACCCGATGATTGGGTGCAATGCTCCCTATGCAGTACCCCTACCGGGGGGGTCACCTAAGCGTTGGGTGATTTCACCCTGCAGGAAACATGAGGGCTTCAAGGTGACAGTCACCTGATGTTTGGGTGCACCCTTTCCTCCGCGGGTGTATACACCCAAACGTTGGGTGTATACACTTCTACCTGTCAAAGTGATTCCGTCGCCTACGTTGCCGAATACTCGCGGTCGTGGACTTCATGTGCGTTGGGTGGATGTGCTTTCGGCAGCATGGTGTCCTTTGAGTCGAGTGTTATCTTTGGTTTGTTGAAGCCACCGGAGGCGTTCTGCTCCGCGTTCTGAAAGTGAGTAAACTAGTACTCCTCCCTGCCGTTCTCGTTTCAATAGGCCAAGTTTGTAGTATCGCATCAACGCCATCCGGAGCGCATGAATCTCAACCAAGATTCCGATGGGGGCCAGTCTTTTCGCTAGGGCTTCGCTATCTGTGGGGCCGACTTCAGAGAGCGCCTGAAGAATGACCAGTTTGAGTTGGTTATAGTCCAAACCTAGCCCTCACGTCCCCTTGAAGCGGCTGTCGCACGGTCGCCGTTGAGCTGGTGCACGTTAGATGGCCAATGAGCTGAAGGTGAGTAACACCTCGCAGAACTCTCAGCTCTGACACAATCTTGTATGGCAATGCACATTGCAACGTGCATGACGATGAGTAACACCTAGCAGGAATATTGCGCACTTCAAAGCTTATATGCTTTGCGAGAGTGAATGTGAAGTGAAAGTAAAATGTCGGAAGGCCAACAGCAGCTCTCAAGCGTAGGACAACCACTAGACGTCACAATCAAGTACGGCTCACTGGAGAAAAAAATCACCGGCCAACCCGAACTCGTCATCAAAGAAGTCCTCACATTTCTAACAAAAATCATCCCCACGCTCGAACTTGCATCGCACCTCGCACTCTCAGTCGACCTAAACGAACTAGCCCAAGCCTGCCAAGGCGTTCTCGCCGTAACCCCTGAAGGCGTAGTGGTCACCGTCCCAATCGAGAGCCTAGCTGATCGGGAGCTCATTCTACTCCACTTGGCCAAAGCTCGAATCGCTCAAATGCTCGGCAAGTCCGACAAGGACTATGTCCAATCAGCCGACTTGATTGCGGCCACGAAACGAACCTCCGGAACCGTAGCAGGCCGCCTCAGCGAACTCTGCGGAGAAAACTTGGCGGAAAGAAAGGGCAAAGGCGAGTACCGCGCCACAACCCTCGGCCTACACATCTTCCGAGAGCAAATCCTTCCGAAACTGAAACCAAAAACATAGGAGTCGCAAACAGTGTCAAGAACAGAAACTGTGCAAATCAAAATCCAGGTTGAAGTCAACGGGTTACATTACGAAGCCTCAGGGTCTGTTGAGGAGATTGTTCCGCAACTTCTCCAGTTCCTATCACAGGCAGTCCCGACGTACGATTTGGCGAAGAGGCTCGTCTTTGTCCCTGACCTAGCCGGTTTGACCGACAAGGTGTCAGACTTCGCAAAGATGACTGCCACAGGACAACTGCTGCTCACTCGCAATGATATCCCAGCGGACCGGGCTATCTCAATTCTACTATTCATGGCCCACCTTGCCGGCAAGATGGGCAAACGGGAATCAGATTCCTTGAGCATCGAGGAGATCGCAACCGGCGTTGGCAAGGCGCCCAAGACCATTAGGAACGTGATCGTTGAACTCCAAAAATCCGCGCTCATTGACCGAACGGATAGGGGAAAGTATCGGGTCACTCAGAAGGGTTTGATGCAACTCGAAACTTTCCTGCTCAACGGAGGCGCTTCAAAGTAGCACGAGGTGCCCACCAAAATCATGGCCCTTACTCAAGGTGAGGGTGCGGCGGCGCGGGAGTTTCGGGGGAAACAGCCCGCAACGGGGGCGAGAGTAACATGAACCACCGCACCCACCCATCAGCAGCTACGGAGCAGCAGAGGATAAGTAACTTTCTCTACCCAGACGACGTGCTCAGCCCAGGCGCCCTACCAGAACGTTTCATCGAATTTTGCCGAACCTCAATCGAGGGCGTACGCGGAGACGTACTATACACAGAATCAGCAATCGCTCCAACCTTCAACGTGCCCGAATTCGACGACGAAGACGCCCGCTCCATCGAACTCAACCAACTCCACGAAGAACGCATAATCCCACTCAAGCCAACAAAGTCAAACCGCCCCGTCGCCGCCATCGACACCTCCACCATCAAACTCGGCGAACTCGCCGACGGCACACTCTGCGCACTTCGAGGTGCAGTCGTATTGCTCGAAAACGGACGCTACAGATACGTCCGATACGGTCCGCTCGTTTTCTCTCTCGGTAACAATAGCTTGGCAGATTTCAGCGGATTCGGAAACCTCACGCTGTCTCCATTTACTGGCGAGCCCAACGTTGACAGCCTCCTCAAACGGGTACGAAACATCCTCGAACGCTGGCTTCAGTTCAGCGTCAGTTCATCAATCTCGAACGGATTCGTACTGATCGATGGCTCCCTAACGGCTGGCACGCCGGACAACCCGTCAAAGGAACTGGAACGAATTCTTGAAACCGCCCGCCGAAACCGAAGCATAGTCGCCGCCATATCCAAGAAAACAAAATTACGCATCAACAACAAATCCATAACCGAACTCCTGGAGCATCGGATAGAACCTTGCCTGTTGAATGTGGACGCGGAGGTCACAGAGCAATTTCCACCCTACCCCGTGCGCTTTCTCGGCCGCGTCTTCGTAGGTAGGCTAGCAAAGTCCGGTTATCCATTCAGAATGGATGTCGACCGCGAAATACCACTCCAAGACACCGTAACTGGGCTTCAACAATTAACTGGAACAGACATTGTTGACCAGGGCTACCCTGAAACGCTGCGCATGGCCCACATACTCTCCACTTTCACCGCCGGCGACGTGCTGGCTATGCAAGTTGTCGCAGCCGCACAATTCGGCGTTCAACTAATACCTAAACTCGCGCTTCGGCGGTCACTCTTCGGTCCCTTCGGAACAGCTTGGGAGGCTTGGCATTGAAAATCCTCCGCAAAGAAGGCGACAGCATACACCTACTGAGCTTCCCCGACGAAGAGGTCGAGAAAGGGGACTACCTGTTAGTCACTGACCGAATCAAGGACCGCTCCCTAATCGTGCAAATCATCGACGTGCAATACGCCAACATACCGGGCATTCTAGAGGACATGTTACGCGACGGCATTTCAGAGGGGTCCTTTTCGGGGGACGATGTGGACCCGTTCAAAGTATCCTCCCAGATCACAGTTCTGAAGGACACCCGACTTCTGCTGGGAAAGATACGGGGCGCGTTAGAGCAAGGCCACCTTAGCCGAGACGTCGCATGGCTGCCGTCCCGGAACCATTCGCAGGTGCAAGTCATGCCCCCAAAACTCCTAACAGACTCTCTGGCGGGCAGACACTCATTCGAACTTGGATCCACTCGCCGTTTCCCACACATCGTCTCTGACTTGGCCGCCCTAGATGGGAGATTGAACATAGTTACCGGAAGGAAAGGCACCGGGAAATCCCATCTCACAAAACTCCTCGTTACGAGCCTCGTGAAAGAGGGGGCGCCCGTGATTGTCTTCGACGTAAATGGGGAATATGTGAACCTAGGGAGGACCTCGGATGGCCGCGAAATGCACCTTTCACCAAAAATCATTTCACTTATCCCCGGCATCAACCTGAGATTCAGTCTCAGCCAAGTCGGCCTGGCCACGCTCCTTGGAACTCTGATTTACGCCCTCTCCCTCCCGGAAAACTCAGCCCGGGTGTTCGCAAGGATCTGGCGCGACCTCGAAGAGCAGAACCAACTAACTATGACAGGCCTCGGCGCAGCCATAGCCAATTCCGACTGCCACGACAGCATTAAGGACGCTCTGCAGGCCAGGTTCAACACGCTCGACGATTCAGGCATATTCACTGACGACCATCGCACAGCCCTCAACTTAGAAGATGTATTCCGAAACCACTCATCCGGCTGCGCGTTAGTAGTCAACATGAAGAACCAGTACTCAGCTATGCGCCGAATCACAGTCGAACTCCTAATCAGCAAACTAACAGAACTACTCTCAACCCAAAAGTTACGTGCGCTCTTCCTGTTCGCTGAAGAGGCTCACTTGTACCTTCGCGAAACCTACTGGGACGATGTTGTCACAAGAATGCGCCATCTGGGCATGTTCACAACCTTCGTAACCAATCAGCCAGACACAATCCAAAGCAGCATCTATCGGCAAGCCGACAATGTCTTTCTCTTTAATTTCAGTAATGACCATGACCTTGACATCGTTTCAAAGGTTGCAAAGGTCGACGCCGACACAATCAGAATGATCGTCCGAGACCTTCCTCCGCACAGATGTTTGGTAATAGGAGACGTTGTTGCAAACTTTCCGCTAGTCGTAAACATACGCCCACTTGAAGTGCAGACCCTAGGCGCTACGCGCTACTTCTTCGAAAACCAACTGGCCGCGGTTTAACGCGCGGCAGTCAGCTCTGGCTCAGGAACAACATGCAGCTCATGGCCATGGGTTGTTGTGTGGAAGAAACAGTAGGGTTGTCCACATTCGGAGCATGTCCACTGAGCGGGGCTGATGCACATGAATGAAGCACATCGACTCATATTCACACCACAAGATTTTCCCGGAGCATGCCGAAATCCGATATAAGACTTGCCGGAATGGTCGCAGAACAACGCAACCAGGGGTTCGCCAACGAAAATTATAATAATTCTTCTAAGAAGCGATAAATCTGCTTCCAACTGACATTCAAAAGTAGCAAAGTAACAAAGTAACAATACACATATCTAGTCTCATTGTACAAAACTGTTCGTTGGGGCGACTACGTTGAAAGAAATAGCGCCCGAACGAATTTTCAACCTTCACCCAAAGATCAGGTGGGCAGGTTTGGCGAGTGATGGCGGAGATCTCTTGTTCTCCAAGATGAGGTCAAACGTTGAAAGCATCTCACCACAAGCCACGGACGAGTCGTTTATGCAATTGGGGCCAATGCTGTTATCGGGGATATGTGAACGCCTTGCTTCATGTGCCGGTCCCCTTGACAATGTTGTGAGCACGTACGAAAAAGTAGCGTTGATTGTAAAGAGGCTCGGGAACCGATACCTTGCGATCACTATCAACAGGTCTGACGAGTCAGTCCTACCCGAAATAATCGAGAAGTTGCAGGAATTATCCGCGGAATAGCCAAAACCATTACTCTGATGCGTCTCGAAAAGTATGGCTTTCCGAATGTGAAAAGACTATATACGATGCCACGAATCATTTCACACAGCATTGGAGGTGTTGAGTCTTACCAACTCACGGATCGTTGACAAAGGCCGGGAAAGTCCGCTCGCAGACTCCCAAAGTCCAAGCACGTGAACGCCACTCCCCCATCCCGAAGATAAGGGTTAGGCGGAACGCGGAGAAGCGCATTGACTTGGGACGCAAGCCAGGCCAGAACTACATGCGAACCTAAACTCTCGCAACCTTTCCCACCCTTCTTCTAGACTGCATCTAAGAAGGGACGTATTTTCCTGTAAACTTCTAGCAGGCTATCGGTTCGGGCCATTAGGTCCGCACTATCCGAAACTGTCCGGTTCTTCGGGTTCAGGGCCATTGAGAGGCCTACTGCCTTAAACACGGGTATGTCGTTATTCCAATCTCCAACATGAATACACTTAGAAAGCGAGATCCCTCTCTCCCTACAGAATTTTCTAAGCGGCGAAGACTTATCGTCAGCAATCTTAGCTCTTCCAGTGAACGTTCCTCGACGCAGAACGCCCGTAGAGCCCAATGTCGTATCAAAACCAAACTGTAAGAAAAATCGGGAAAGAAAAGTCAGGTTATCGCTAAGGACGATGACCCTTAAGCCGTGCGCTTTGAAGCTTTCAACCGTTCTGCGAATCCACTTGATCCTCGGAACAGCACTCACCAAGCGCAGTAGCTCGTTGACCTTGTGTCCGCCAAACAGCGCAAACTGTTTCTTCAAGCACTCCGCCTTGCTGATTCGGCCCCTATTGAGCAACTCGTCGTAGTACTCTAATTCTCTCTCAATGTCCAACTTGCGGGCTAGAACTCGTAATGTCGGCTCCCTTACGAGGGTGCCATCCAGGTCGAAGGAGATTAACCGGAACTGTTGATGCGTAGGACTAGGCCTCGGAGGGTATATGGAGCTACGTACTCGGAACGTCTAGCAGATTAGTTTTCCTAGACCAAGAAGCTGAAAAGCTTCTTGAAACGTGAAATCTTTTTCCTGTACGACCCGAGAGACATGATGTCCTCGGTATCATCTAGACTACACAAGTACCCTCACTTCAAGCTCCAAAAGAGCCGTCAGTGGATTAAAGGGGTTATGTAACCCTTCGACCGGTCGAGAACGGTAACACATAACCCACTATGATTAGTGTCAAGACTTTTCGCGACTCAAAATCGAAAATGCTTGACGGTTCGAGGAATAGACTACTTGGGCCACCGCCACTGCGTTCTCATCCAGCTTCATAAGTTGGGTTTTGAATAAGTCGAGGAGATTGTAGTGAAAGCGATTCAAGTTCGAGCGTTTGGCGGTCCTGAAGTAATGCAGTTAGAGGACGTACCCGACCTTCATCCCGGTCCCAAGCAGGTTCTGGTTGGAGTGAAGGCCGCAGGCGTCAACCCCACCGATACCTACACGCGGTCGGGCATGACAAGAAAGCCTCCGTTACCCTACACACCAGGTATAGATGCAGCAGGCGTCGTAGAATCCGTCGGCGAAGGTGTCACTACCACAAAAGTTGGCGCACGAGTCTACCTCTCCGGCACGATCAGCGGGACGTATGCGGAACAGACGCTCTGCGAAGAATACCAAGTACACCCATTACCTGAGAACATGTCGTTCGCGCAAGGTGCGGCAGTCAATATTCCCTATGCTACGGCTTACAGGGCGCTCTTCCAACTCGCCAAAGCCACACCCGGGGAGACCGTTCTCATTCACGGAGCGACAGGCGGCGTCGGGATCGCCGCAACACAGCTGGCACGCGCTGCCGGAATGAAAATCATCGGAACAGGGGGCACCGAAAGAGGCAGAATCCTCGTGACCGAGCAGGGCGCTCATCACGTGTTGGACCACCGAGCACCAGACTATCTCGATGAAATTCAATCATTGACCAAGGGTCACGGCGTTGACGTAGTTCTTGAGATGCTCGCCAACATAAACCTCGACAAGGATTTGAAACTCTTAGCAATTGGCGGAAGGGTAGTCGTAATCGGCAGCCGGGGGAGAATAGAGATTGACCCGAGGGATACTATGATGCGCGATGCTTCAGTTCTGGGCATGCTTCTCTTCAACGTCTCACCGCGAGAAGCAAACTGTATTCACGCCGCTCTCGTTGCAGGCTTAGAAAATGGCACGTTGCGCCCCGTTATTGGGAAGGAGATGTCGCTTGCAGAGGCGCCGCGTGCACACCGCGAGATAATGGAGCCCGGCGCCTACGGCAAAATAGTTCTGATCCCGTGAAGTTTCCTTCTGCGACCCAGATAACAACGTGGTTGAGTTCTATACGATCAAAGAGGAACGCAAATAGAGAATTTGGCGGGCCCGGAGGGATTCGAACCCTCGACCTCCGGCTTGCTGTCAAGATTGTTGCGTCTGTCCGCAGGCTTACGCGAGAATGCTCCTGGTTCTCTCAGCGTCCTAATCCGGACTAGACTACGGGCCCTGTGCTGCTGATTACGGGGTGAGGTTAAAGAATTGTTCTGGTACTAGCGAGATCAGGTTGAGGGGACTTTTGCGACGGCTCGCTCCAATGCGCTAGCAACGTTCGCGCTTCCCATCGCCTTAATGTAAGGACCAAGGCGGGGGCCTCTCGGTGCTCCCAACAATATTGTGTAGAGCAAGCGGAAAAACTCAGGCGGGTCTATGGAGTATTTGCTGGCCAAATTGAAGATGGCGTTCTGGATAACTCTCTCATCAGTTTCCGACTTCACAACCGCGATAAGGTCTTCAATAGCGAGTCTCTGCGGGTTTGTGATTTCAATTTTGGTTTCGGCTATCTCTCGGAAATCCTTCGCCCAATTCACGGCGTAGTTTACTTCTTCGTCTATCTCGGCCGGTTTGTTATCTTTGAAGTATCCGTATTCCTTGAGTTTGGTTTCGATGTACTCCTTTCGCTTGTCTGGTGGTGCGACGGTAACCAGGTACACGAGCAAGTTGTATGGAACGTGCTTTTGCGGGGAGGGGGGTGGTTTCAAGAGCCATGAGTATTCATAGAGCCCTCTCAGTTTCGATGATTCCTTCTCATCCGGAATTTTCTTGAGTCCGAAATAAATTTCCTCTAACTGGTTTAGTTCGTTCACGTAAACCGGTATGTCCTCGACGCCGATGTTTCGGGCGCCGGTAATTCGTTTGAACATCAGCAGGTTTAGCGAGGTTGGTGGGGCATACTTGAACCATTGCTGAGGTGTCAGAATATCCGCGGATCGGGATTTGGAGATCTTCTTCCCGCCTTTGCCCAAGAACAGTTCGTACCGCACATGGAAGGGAGCAGGGTATTCGAGAATTTCTTGGCAAATTCGGTCATTGACGCGAACCGAATCGGTAAGCTCCTTTCCGAAGGCTTCGAAGTTGATCTTCAACGCTTCCCATCGGGCAGCGAACTCACCTTTCCAAGGTAGCTTGCCGTGGCCGTCTTTGATGTCTGTTTCACCTTTGTATCCGCAGCCCTGAATTGTGGATCCCCTAATCTCCGCGTCTCCTTCGCAATCGTACATCACCCTGTCAGTCTTAGCGTTGAATTTTCTGGCTCGGGTCGTGTAGATCCTGCCGCAGGAACCGCATACTGGAAAGTATGGGAGAACGGCCGTGTACTTCTCTTGGCCCACCTCTTCTTTGACGATTCTGCCGACGAGATCAGCAGCGGCGAGGATCTTGCGGATCTGCTCTGTGAACAATCCCTTCATGTAATCCTCAGCGCCTGAATGAAAGACGTATTCTACGCCGCACTTGTCCATGGCCTCTTTCAGGAGAGAGTTCATGTGTGAACTGTAGTTTGGGTGACAGTTGTAGGGGTCCGGGATCGCAGAAACCGGATGGCCCAAGTATTTCTTCAGAGACTCCGGCATGCCCGCGGGGACTTTCCTCAAACCGTCCATGTCGTCGGAGAAGGCGATGAATTCGGATTTCCTTCCCTGGGTCTCCAGGGCCAGTTTAACCCCGTATGCTCTAATGACGTCACCTAAGCTTCCAACGTGTGGAATCCCTGAAGCTCCTAGGCCGCTTTCGGTTCGTAGAACGTCAGCCTTTCGTCCCAGCTCCTGTTCTCGTTGGAGAGCTCGATGAGCGACCATATCCAGCCAAGTACCGCGGCCTATGATCTCCGCTTTCATGTTGCCCCCCAACTCCACGCTGACTTCCCTATTGGTGTTAGTAAAGGTTGCAACGGATATTCTTTATAGCCACAACATGTTACCCTAGCGAAACCTCCACAACGAAGACGCAGGGAAGTCTTTAGAATGCCAATGAACCCAACGCTGAAGAAGCTTGCAGCCATAGTAGGAGTTACCGCGGTTTTGTTTCTACTCGACTGGTTCTACGTTATCTACGTAACCGCACACGGCTTCGAAGTCAAAGTACAGGAATTCGCATTGGGTGGGTTCAAGTTATCTATCCCCCTTCAATGGCTCACGGTCATCGGCATAGTTCTCGTCTCGTTGGTGGGCTGGTACGAAGTTTCATACAGATTATTCCCTAGGCGCGGTGTGCTCGAACTCGACCCGTTAGCCAATTTGCGGTTGCTGCGTGTGGTCATATTCTCGGTGGCGCTTTTCGTTTTCATCCTTTACATCCCTAGCCTAATTGGGTCGAATTGGTTCTGGGCTAGGTTAAGTGACGCAGGGAGGAGCATATCCCAGGTGAAGGGTTTCGGTCTATCATTGCTCAGCACCGACGAATCCGCTATGGGCCTCAATCCATTGTTGCAATATTCAGTCACCCAAGTGTTTGCGGGTGCGGCGTTAGTATTTTCAACTTGGGCTTTCGCGCGCCGTCAGAAACGACCGCGAAAGTTAAGATGAGCCTGTCAAGACCGACGGATGCCTCAAACGTCTTAAAGAGGCTAAAGTCTGCCTTAGGGAAACACACAACTCGACGGTTACTCGCATGTCCAATCAGTGCCCACTTTGCGATAGGCCCAAGAAAAACGGTTCAGAGTACTGCGTTTTACATTTCGTGGCCTTGGTGAATCTGGACAACGCCTACTTGGTTTGGAAGAAAGCATTCGGAGATATCCCAAGGGCCGAGTATTTCGCGAAGGTCGAGGCTCTCCCAGAAACAGGCTTGGCAGCGAAGAATCTCATCCATCACCTGCGCGAAAAGGGAGCAGTTGCGTAATTGTCTACGACACTCATAATCACGGAGAAACCGGACGCGGCCTTGCACGTGGCCGAAGCCCTCAGCGCCAGTCACAAACCAAAGAAGATGAGCGTCAACAGAGTGCCCTTCTTTGAAGTTGAGAGGGAAAATGAGCGGATTCTGGTTTGTTCCGCGCTAGGCCATCTTTACGCTGTAGCGGAGAAGGAAACCGGCGCACGGTCACAGTACCCGGTTTGGGACTACTCGTGGAAGCCCAAACACGAAATTGAGAGAGCGCAGCAGAGGCAGGAACTTTGGATTCAGTCGATCGAGAAGGTGTCGAAAGAAGCCGATCGTTTCATCAACGCCTGTGATTATGATCGCGAAGGTTCAACAATTGGTTATACAATTCTGAAGTACGCATGTGGGGGAGCAGAGCAGAAAGCACAAAGGATGAAGTTCTCCACACTCACTGTGAAAGAACTCCGTGAAGCTTACGACAAGGTTCTCCCGAAACTTGACTTCGGATTGGCTTTCGCTGGAATGTGCAGGCACGAGGTCGATTGGCTTTACGGGATTAATCTTTCTCGTGCCCTCACTCAATCCGCTTTGAAAGCGAGCAATCGTTACTTAACCCTAAGCACCGGCAGGGTTCAAGGTCCAACATTACGTTTCATTGTTGACCGCGAGCTGGAAATCGTCACCTTCGTCCCGACACCCTATTGGGTTCTCAAGACTACCGTTGACGTGGACGGCCAACGAATACAGGCGGAGTACGAGGTTGAACGGTTTGACGTCAAGGCCGAAGCTGAACGGGTGATCAAGGACTGCGCCGGAAAGGTTGGCGTGTTGGAGAAACTTGAATCCGGCACGTACCGGATCTCGCCCCCAACCCCATTCGACCTATCGACACTACAGTCTGAAGCGTACAGGCACTTCGGATACACACCACGACTCGCATTGGGAATCGCAGAACGCCTCTACCTGGACCAGTTGATCTCGTATCCACGAACTTCCAGCCAGAAACTGCCACCCTCTATAGGGTACGAGGGCGTCCTGAAAGGGCTCGGTCACATGGAAACGTATCGAAGAGAGGCCGCTGAGCTTCTCGCATCGAAACCTTTAGTCCCCAACCAAGGGAAGAAGGACGACCCCGCACATCCCGCCGTGTACCCCACGGGAACAATTCCAAGCGCATTGGAGAGTCGCGGGCAGAAACTCTTCGACCTGGTTGTAAGAAGGTTTCTAGCCACGTTCGGAGAAGGGGCTACAAAGCAAAGCGACAAGGCCACCATCAAAGTGGACGAACATTCTTTCTTCCTTCGCGGTTCAAGAATCTTGAAGAAAGGCTGGATTCGCTTCTATGGACCCTACGCGAAATTCGAAGAAGTAACACTCCCCTCACTAAAAGAGGGACAAGCGATCAAGATCCTCGAAATCAAACTCGAGGAGAAATACACTCAGCCCCCGCCACGCTTCAACCCGAGCAGCTTGCTGAAAGCGATGGAGGAGACTGAGATTGGAACGAAGGCAACACGCGCAGACATCATTGAAACACTCTACCGCCGAGGCTACGTGAAGGACCAGAGAATGGTAGCCACGCCATTGGCGTTCAGGGTAACTGAGATTCTAATGAAATACTGCCCAAAGGTTGTGGACGTTGACTTCACCCGCGAACTCGAGTCCAAGATGGACGAAATTGAGGCGGGTACGCAAAGCCGAGAACAAGTTGTCCTCGACACAGTCGACTACCTCAAACCAATCGTTGAAGGCCTGAAAGCCAAGGAAGAAGAGATCGGCAAAGAACTAACAACAATAATCAGAGACATGTGGACTACCTCAGTCACTCTATCCGTCCCCTGCCCCAGTTGCGGCTCGACTCTCAGAGTTGTCAAGAACCCGAAAAGCAAGAAACGCTTCATCGGATGCGCTGGAAAATGGAAGACGAACTGCACATTCAGCCTTCCCCTACCACAGTTCGGGACGCTAACGCTCTTGGAGAAACGTTGCCCGGGATGCGGCTTTCAACTAGTCCAAGTAAAATCAAAAGGCCAACGCCCAATGGTTTCATGCTCAATGTGCTACACCAGAAGGACACGGACAACGAAACCCGCGGAAGCGGTAGCCGTGAAGCCACAGTTAGCGAAGCCAGACCTCACACGCAGACTTCAAACAACCCATGTCCTGAAAAGCCGGAAATGAGCCCTGCACGGAGGCGCGTAAGATCAAAAAGTATGTGACGACACTCATCGGTTTAGCGTTCGGTCTAGCAGTTCTAGTTGTTTTCATCAATTTTGTCGGGCTAGATGCATTGGTAAGAGTACTACTGCAAGTTAGTCCTTCATTGATACTTGTCATGGTTGCACTGGAGTTGCTCGGATTCGTGTTTTATTCCACCGCGTGGTATCTTCTGATCCGAGCGACAGGTCATACGATTTCGTTCATCACCTGCCAAGGAATTACGTTCGCTAGCATTTTTGCCGGCATCACGATGCCAAGCGGCATATTCCTAGAAGCGGCGCGGTGTATGTTGGGCTCCAAAGAGTCAGGTATGAAGCTCGGCGAGTCCACAGCAACAGTCGTTCTCCACCGGATTCTCTACGTGGCAGGGTTCCTTCTCTGCACCGCGCTCGCTCTATCGCTACTCATCATTCAAGGTGCTATCAAATCATCGGTTGTTTACGAGTTGGCGATTATCCCTGTCGCTTCTATCATTGGTTTGCTTGTGCTCTTGGCCGGGTCTCTTAGCCCACGGCGACTCCAACCGCTGCTCAACCGCATCGTACGTCTAGCGCAACCTTTGTTCAAGTTGGTGCAAAAAGAAGTTCAGGTCGAAGGTAAGGCCGACCAATTCTTGACCGAATATCAACACGGCTTTCGCAAGATGCTGTCATCCACTAAGTACATTGTGACATCATTCATCGCTAGCCTAGGGGATTGGGCATGCTCAGTGGTAATTCTTTGGATCGCGATATTCGCACTTGGGGTCAACGTCTCACTATGGGCCGTCCTAGTGACAATGGCAATCGGAAAGATGATTCAGATGACTCCAATAGCGGTGCCAGGCATGCTTGGAATATACGAAGCCGCAGTAACCGCAACATTATCGTTGTTTTCTGTTCCGGTAGCTGTAGCAGCCTCAGCAGCTCTACTCCTGAGGGTAGTCACAACTTGGCTTGACCTCCCGATAACCGGTATCGCCGCGTACCACTACGGATTCAAATTGCTCAGGAAGAAGGACTCCTTCCCATAATTCGACAGCATCGCGAAACATAGTCTACGTTTTGTGAGAGCTATTTCAGCCTGAGGTCCCCGTATGCCTTTCGAGGCTTTGGAGATAGAGGCTGCTGTAAAGGCATAAGGAGAACACTAAGAACGACACTTTTGTCGCGAAGTTGAAGTTTACTGGTAGGCTACTGTACGCGTGCTGCACATTAGATAAGAGGTCAAGCGAACCGCCAACGCGCTGCCATGAGGCGAACCATGCATGAAAGTTCCAAATTAGTTCGTAGCCCGAGGCAAAGCTCAGAACAAGGAGCAACATTCGGATTCCCCGAGTGTCCAAGGATACAAGTCGGCCTCTGCTCGCCTCCAGGGCCAGTAGGCCTGCTGCGAAGATGAAGTACGTGATGAGTGTTACTGGTTTAAAGGAAGATATCACGTAGAACGGGAAGATTAGCGGAATCTCTGCGCTCACGTAACGTTCCCCAAACGAATTCTCGACGGGAATCGTGATTGCATAGTAGATTATCAAGAAGACAGCAAGTGCTATCAGAATCCCGGCCGACGCTGCCATGAGTTTATTCTTGTAGCCATTTGTCCGCATGTTTCATCCCCAAGGATCAAGCGTTTGTTTGTTCCACCGTAGTTTCTACTTAAGAAGGATAGTTTTCGGTTTTTTCTTCGAAAACCAATGGCAGATCAGGGAATCTTGCGTCGTGTTCCTCCGGGCGTAATGTGTCCCACGAGTGCAACGGTCCGGAAAGGCTTATACACGGTCGAAAGTTACGCTAAGACTTACGCGGTTGGACTTCATGCTCTGGTTTCCCTCGACCCTCACAAATCTCCAGCAGATTGTGCTTTTTCTTGTTGCGATGGTCACGGGACTGATATCGATTTACGCCTTTAATGTCTGGGTCCTAACATTATTGTCGGTAAGCGGACGCGGCAAACTCGCAAACCCGCCGCAACTCAATTCATGGCCACAGGTCTCGATCCACTTACCCTTCTTCAATGAGAAGAACGTTGCAGGAAGACTCCTGGATGCTTGCGTTCATTTGGACTATCCGCGCGACAAACTCGAGATCATTGTTGTTGATGATTCGACAGATGAAACAACGAAGATAGCCCAAGGCTTCGAGGCGAATTACGCTGGGTTGGTTCGGGTAATTCACAGGGAGAATAGGGACGGTTTCAAGGCTGGCGCCCTACAGGTTGCTCTTGAAGAGAGCAAGGGTCAATTTCTTGCTCTCTTCGACGCAGATTACGTACCGCCACGGGACTTCCTCAGGAAAATGATTCCGTACCTCTACTTGGACGAGAAGGTTGCGTTCGCCCAGTCAAGGTGGAGCTACCTAGACGGCCAGTTCTCTTGGATGGCGAAAGCGATCTCACTGGGCATTGACATCTACGCATTTGTGGACCAAAGGGCACGCTACGTCGGAAATCTACTTGCTCACTTCAGCGGAACATGCGGCGTATTCCGGAAAAAGGCCATCGAGGACGCAGGCGGGTGGAGCGCCGACACTCTGGCGGAGGACCTCGACCTCTCAATTAGGCTCCATTTGAAGGGTTGGCGGTATATCTACGTCCCAACAGTCGTCTGCCCCGGAGAGATTCCACCAAGCTCCCACAACTTCAGGCACCAACAATTTCGGTGGGCCAAAGGCTTCTCCGAATGTTTAAGGAAACACGCAGGAGCCATCATGCGGAGTGACCAACTGAACTTTTTCCAGAAAGCAGAAGCCTTGCTCCACTTAGCCACCTATTTCATCTGCCCGCTCACAATCATGGGCATAGTGGTAGCCCTGCTATACTACTCAATTTTCCCGCCATCATTTTGGCTAATGGGATTCTGGAGGGACCAGATCGCTTTGATTACTTTCATGCTATCACTTGTAATTTACAGCGCCCCCATCGTAGCCTCAGCTGTCGCAATTTCGGAGTTCTCCCAATCCGGAATATCGAAACTCAAGCGCATCCTACACCTAGGCTACATGGGCGCACTCCTCTACGGGATGCTCCTCAGCAACAGCAGAGCCGTGGTCGAAGGCCTCTTCTCAAAAACCGCCTATTTCTACCGAACACCAAAGGTAGGATCCACGCACGCCGCAACGGAACCGTAACACGTCTGGGAACCGGTAGAAAAATGTGCGACGCTTGAAAAAGCGCCGCGAGACCTTAGACTTATGCTACGTATTCGCTACTTGTTTTCTCAGAACGAGGAGAATCCTCATTAACTCGCATCTTAGTTTTCTTCTTCTTGGTCGCCAATTCGATTTCACCTCACGGGTAATTGGATTGGTTTTCTTCGTACTTAAGGGAGAGTGGAATGCTCTACCCCTTTGGAGAAAATACTAGAATAACACGTGGTGGAATTCGGCGCGGCAGACCACAGCTTGCTTTAGGCAAGACTAGGTTTTGCTTTTTTCCGTTTTGGGTGACGCTGGGGATACTGGGCCGTGCAGGCGGTCCAAGACTCTGTCGGTCTTTAGGGTACTCCTCTTGTCGATGAGGAGAATGAGGGAGAACACGAGGAAGACCAAGTAGACGATCATTGATCCGTGAAGAACACCCGTTGGGATGTTTGGATACCAACCTACGAAACCCACGGAGGCGACGAGCGCGTACACGAACTCAGCGAGGAACAACGGAAACGTGAAGAGTCCCACCCAGAAACCCCAACGGGAAAGCATGTACAACGCGACAGCGATTATGATTGAAACTACGCCGAAAATGGCGAGGTGGAGGTCGCTCAAGCTGAAGACCCCCCAGAAAGCAAGCATGTACACGCCGCCAACGGCATAGAAGACCAAAGGCAACCAGATTCCGGCTGTTCTTTCGGTGAATTTCTCTGTCAACTTTCTTCCACCGCAAATTTGGGGAGGCCTTATTACCGCTCGTGATGTGCCATAAAGCTTTACCAGTTCAGGTTGAGGCAGATTCTTTTGGATAATTTGGCCTTTCACACGTCGATGGTTGACAGTTTTTCAGGGTACTCAAAACCCCTCGAGGAAGCCAGGTACGTGGTAGTTGGTGTTCCCTACGATCACACCAGCACCTTCAGATCGGGGTCTCGATTTGCCCCACGTGCAATTCGGGAGGCCTCACAAAATGTCGAAACATACAGCCTACGTACCGGGGTCGACATTGAAAATGTTCCAATCCACGATGCCGGTGACCTCCACATAGTTGACGATCTCACTGAAACTTTGAAACGACTCAGTCAGGTTACAAAAGACATACTTGACGCCGAAAAGATGCCTGTGTGCATTGGTGGCGAACACTCCATCACTCAAGCCCCAATGCGAAGCTTACCCAAATCCGTCGGCGTCGTCAGCTTCGACGCGCACGGGGACCTCCGCGATGAATACGGAGGAAGCAAGTTCTCCCATGCGACTGTCCTGAGACGAATCACGGACATAGTCGGAACCGATGGCGTAATGGTTTGCGGTGTCCGCGCTTTATGCAAGGAAGAAGTGGAACTGATCAAGGACAAGAAGATTCAAACACTGACACCCTGGGAGATTCGCGAGATTGGCATCGCAAAGGCGGTGGAACGAGTGCGTGCGTTCACCAAGAAGTTTCAGCACACGTACCTTACGATTGACATTGACGCTCTTGACCCTGCTTTCGCGCCGGGCGTCGCGAACCCTGAATTCGAGGGCTTGACGCCGAGCGAGATTTTGCCCATGGCCACTGCGGTGGCGGATGAACGAATGATCGCCTTCGACTTAGTCGAGGTGTGTCCGAACTATGATACGGGGGTGACGGCCTGCGCGGCTGCAAGGCTCATCTTCGAAGTCATAGCCCATGCCGAAAAAGCTAGGAAATCCTAGACGGTTCGCTGGAACTTTGCGATAAAGTAACCGTTGCAGAAATGAATGTGTGAGTAGAAGCGTTGGCATAGATCAAATCCTCGAAGCCCACTAGAGCCTAGAAACGGTGTCTGTGAAGACAGTCGGAATCCCGGGTTTCCTCGAACGAACTCATCGATGACAAGCTCGTTTTCCTCCGGTAAGACACTGCAGGTGCAGTAAACTAGCGAGCCGTTGAGCCGCACATGTCTTGAGGCCGCTTGGAGAATTGCGAGTTGGCTAATGGAAAACTCATGCACTCGACTTTCAGTAATTCTCCATTTGGCAGTGGGGTTTCTTGCGAACACTCCCGAATTCGAACAGGGTGGGTCCACGAGTACAACGTCTGCGTCGACTTTGAGTGGAATTCTTCTTGCATCTGCCCTAATTGGTGAGGCCGCTGTTGTTCCGGTTCGGCGCATCTCCTTCGCCCAATGAAACAACCGCCGATCTGAAACGTCTATTGAATAGATCTTTCCATCGTTCCGCATCAACGCAGCAAGGTGACTCGTTTTGTTGCCTGGAGCGGCACAAACATCGATGACCGTTGACCCCGGCGTGGGCGCCGCAACTAACCCCGCAACGATGCTAGCGAAGTCCTGTATCACAATCTCCCCAGAAGAGAGATGTCTGGAACGGACCGCGGCTTGACTTCTACTGTCCAGTTTCACAACGCCCTGAATGGCATCAACGGCGGAAGCCCCCAACTCGTGAATCATCTTTTCATAATCGGCCTCACGAATCTTCAAGGAGTTGATTCTTGCATAGCTTGGCAGGAATTGCAGGTTTTGGTGAAGCATCCGAAGGGCAGCGTCTCTCCCAAATTCGAGTATCAGGCGTTCTACGAACCAGACCGGGTGACATGTCTGAAGTGACGCTCTTTCAACTTCAGGCAAGTTAGTCGTGTCAGCGGGCACTGTCGCTGATGCGATTGAAGCAAATACCTTCTCGTATGGTTGAACATCTTTCCAACCAAGAATCTGTCTCGCTGCGTCTACTGTGGTCGAAACTTTGCGTCCTCGTGCGCCGCTAACGTAGCAAAGGTACGTGAGAATTTTGAGGAAGCTGACAATGCCGTGTGACGTGCGCTCAAGTCTCGCCTTAGGCAGCGTGCGTGTGAGGATGAATTCCAACCGGTTTTGGTATCTCGTTGTCTCCATGATGATTTTGTGGGCCTGACGAAGTTCGTTCGGGTCGTCGACGCCGATTTGCTCGGCTGCCCTGAACAGGGCGGTTCTCTCACCCAACCCGGCGTAAGCCATCCAGCTGAGCGCCTCGATGGCTACGGCAAGAGAATCCTTCGTCAAAGTCTATCCACGTCTCAGGCATTGTCTGCAGAGTTATTTGACTCTGACACGGGAGGGATCATGGTAGTTTGAGATCCGCGAAAACGAGCCTGAAACTGGCTCGCGAGCCATCAAACATCAAAGACGCCCCCTATCCCAAACAGCGTGATGTGCCGAGAAGACGCTTTTTTCCCTAATTATCAGAATCTCGTCTGCGCAAATGCAAAACTCCTAATGTCCATCAATGAGCAAATCGCAGGTGTAGTACAGCGTCTACGACCACTGAAACCACGACCGGAATCCAAAAACCTCAAACCATTAGTACGAACTCTGCGCATCGTAGTCAGTTTTTGGGAGGCAGGGGGGACGGCTAAGACACTTGAAAGCTTCTTCACCGAAAATGCGCGGCAGGCCGCGCCTAATCACCCCGCGGGTAAGAAGCAGGGCTTAGTCTTCGTACCGTCAACCCCAAAGACTATTCCGCCCTCGTATTTGGTTTCAATCGGCTATGATGGAGATATCCGAAAATGCTTCCTTCGCCTATACGACCCAAAGTCACACAGGATCAATTTCTGGTTCGACGATTCTGGCCACAAGCCGTACTGTTATAGCAAGCAATCTGTGGCAGAACTTCAAAGGACTGACGCCGTAACGAAGAACCCAGGCTTTGACCACTTTGAAGAGGGGGAACGGTTTGATGCGTTGCGAAGCCAGTCAACCAAGGTGACCAAGATCGTCGCTAAGGATCCACTTACAATTGGTGGCAAACCCATCGGCTCTATTCGTGAATCGATCAAAGCCTGGGAAGCCGACATCAAATACGTGGAGAACTACATCTACGACCGCCGCCTTGAGCCTGGCATGATGTATGAGCTCAAAGACGGGAAATTGTCAGCAGTTGAGTACCGACTCTCAGAGAGAGTGTCCAATGAAATCGCAGGGATGTTTAGCGACGATTCAGAGGACTATCGCGAATTGGCTAACGAATGGATGAGGCTGCTCGAGTGTCCCGTCCCGCAATACCGTCGAGTTGCCATTGACATTGAAGTTTTCCAAGCAGTGGAAACACGGATACCTGACCCTGAGCTGGCGGAGCTTCCAGTCATATGCGTGAGCCTCGTTGGCTCAGACGGAGCCAGCAGGGCACTGTTACTGCGAAGGACAGGAATCGAAGAAGGCCAAGGGCAGCTTTCAGCCGGAATGAAGCTAGAATTCTTTGATTCAGAAGAGGATTTACTCATCGCACTGTTCCATGCGTTCTTGGAATATCCGATAATTGTTACGTTCAACGGTGACGATTTCGACCTGAAATACCTCTACCACCGCGCCCAACGACTAGGATTCAAGAACGAAGAAATTCCAATTGAGATGGGTCGCGACGTCGCTTACCTGAAGTATGGAGTTCACTTGGACCTCTACAAGTTCTTCTTCAACAGGTCGATTCAGGTTTACGCTTTCGGCCAGAAGTACCGGGAGAACACGCTCGACGCTGTAGGCGAGGCATTGGTCGGTACGCAAAAGTTCGAAAGGCCAAAGTTCTCCACGGCTCCATACAAAGAACTCGCCGCTTATTGTTACAGGGACTCTGAAATCGTTCTTAGGTTGACTTCTTTCAATGATGACTTGGTCATGAAGCTGATGACTGCGCTCTCCAGGATCAGCTACATGACATTGGATGATGTCTCAAGGCAAGGTGTTTCCGGGTGGATTCGAAGCATAATGTTTTGCCACCACAGAAAACGCAACTACCTCATTCCACGGAAGGATGAGATCATTGAGGTGAAAGGGCAAACCGCAACCGAAGCAACGATCAAAGGAAAGAAGTACAAAGGCGCCATTGTTGTCGAGCCGAAACCGGGGATCCACTTCAACGTTGCCGTACTCGACTTCGCGTCCCTGTACCCATCAATCATCAAGGTGTGGAATCTCGGTTATGAAACTGTGCGTTGCCCGCACACAGATGACTCTTGCAGAAAGAACCTCATCCCAGGAACACCGCACTGGGTGTGCAAGAAGAAACGAGGCCTCGAAAGCTTGCTCATAGGATCACTAAGAGATCTTAGGGTTAAGTGGTACAAGCCGAGGACTAAAGACCGCACTCTTCCTCAGCCCGTGCAGAACTGGTACAAGGTTGTTTCGGATGCGTTGAAAGTTGTTTTGAACGCTTCCTACGGTGTCTTCGGAGCTGACAACTTCGCACTGTACTGTCCACCTGTTGCCGAGGCCACCGCGGCCATTGGGCGGCATATGATTACTCAAGCGTTGGATAAAGCGCGGGAGTTGTCATTGGAGGTTTTCTACGGAGACACCGACTCAATGTTTCTTGGTGGCGAAAATAAGGACTCATTGAACAAGCTGATTGATTGGTCACGCGAGGAGCTCAAGATGGAATTGGAGATTGACAAAAACTACCGTTACCTGGCGTTAAGTTCCCGAAAGAAGAATTACTTCGGCGTTAAGCCTGACGGGAGTGTTGATATCAAAGGCCTTACTGGGAAGAAGAGGCATATTCCAGAATTCCTCCACGGCGCATTTTACCAAATGGTCTCTGTATTAAGCCAGGCAAATACTCCTGAGGATATTGAGGCCGCGAAAGCGAAGGTTACAGACATTGTGAAACAATCCTACGTCAAGCTTAGGAACAAGGAGTATTCGCTTGATGAGCTGGCGTTTTCGATGATGATGAGTCGAACGCCAGAAAACTACACGAAAACTACACCACAGCACGTGAAGGCGGCGCGCCAATTGCAACAAGCGGGAACAGAAATGAAGCCGGGTGACATTGTCTCATTTGTGAAGGTTCGAGGAGAACTCGGAGTCAAACCGGTCCAATTGGCCAAGCTCGAGGAAGTCGACAGCGAAAAATACATCGAATATATCCGCGGAACATTCGAACAGGTACTGGATGCGTTGGGCGTGGAATTTGAAGACCTCGCTGGGGTTAAGAAGCTCGAATCTTTCTTCACAGGATGAAACCGCATGACGCTCAGTCGAACGCAGGTCTGGAGATTTCATCGTTGATTCAAATCATTGGGCTTAGTAAGATTCCGATAGTCACGAAAGGGGACAACATTGCTGACTGCATCGTGAAGGCCGCCAAAGCAGAGGGCGTTCAGATCCAGAGTCGTGACGTGGTAGTGGTCGCGCAGAAGATCGTATCTAAGTCTGAAGGCAGAGTTGTGAGGTTAAAATCATTGAAACCCTCGACGCTGGCGGAAAACATCGCAAAGAGAACAGGTAAGGACCCGCATCATGTTGAAGCCATTCTCCGAGAGACTTCCGGCATCGTACGACTCAAAGGGCCGCACATCATTGTTCAAACCCGTCATGGGTTTGTTTGTGCGAATGCCGGTGTGGACCGATCGAACGTTGGCGATGATGATGGTTTCGCAGTAATGCTGCCCGTGGACCCTGACAGGTCGGCCCGTCGAATCAGGCAGCGGATAGGGAGATTGTTGGGGGTGGATGTGGCTGTGATTATTTCGGACACG
Source organism: Bathyarchaeia archaeon (assembly GCA_049513715.1). GTDB lineage: Archaea > Thermoproteota > Bathyarchaeia > 40CM-2-53-6 > 40CM-2-53-6 > FEN-987. The sequence continues at coordinate 452,257 of JBEKVV010000002.1, forward strand.
TTCGGCCGGGCATGGAGGATAGGCCAGGTCAATGTCGCCGTTGGCGTGGACGGGCTGAAGCCCACCCTGGATTACCGTGGCCGAGGGGACATGTTCGGCAAGGAACTTAACGTAACCCAGATGGCTGTGGCAGACGAGTTTGCTTCCGCTGCCGAGCTGGTAATGAGGAAGAGCGATGGAGTCCCTGTGGCAATCATCAGAGGGGCCAAGTATTCGAGAGGAAAAGGGACTGCAAGGGACCTGGTGAGGCCTGAGGAAGAGGATCTATTCCGGTAGTGAGACCTCAATCCGAGTGTTCGCAAACTTAATTATGGTTAACCTTTGTTTCTAGCGAAAACGGTGTTCTTCATGGAATCGGTCAAGCCACCCGTGCCCGTGCATGTTGAGGACATGTTGAGCTTTGCTAGGTTGGCATTAGCGCTAACGGAAGGGTCACAGATACTCTGGTACTTCAAGCACAAGGGAAAGAACATCGTCGGGCTTTTCACAGCTTACATGTACTGGGACGGGGATATTCCAATCTTAGCCTACACTGTCTCCGACGCCCCGCCGAAGGCGTTCCTAGCCTACCGTAGCGATTCCGTGAAGGGCGAGGAGTGGATGTTCACCAACGAAGCCGGCGACACCCGATTCCGGTATGCATCCTTCGTTGATCTGAAAACGATTCCAGAGGCCTTCGCTGAAAGCCTGGATGGGAAGTTTCCGGAAGTCGGGCCCCCCATGCTCGCGCAGGTTGAAGACGTCAAATCCATCGTACGCGTCCTCCTGCCCCTCTCGATAAGGGAGGGAACACTGTTTCCATTGTGGCATTTCACGAGGGGAAAGAAACACATCCTCGGCACATGCATTCCATTTGAACATTACTACGACGCCGATGCTCTGCCAGTCTTCTTCTACGTCTCGCAGGACGAACCACCGCCGTCGCAGGGTTTCGTGAAATACATCGCGGTAAAACCAGACGGTGAGAAGGTCGATTACGTGAACAACACAAGCGATGCCAAATACTTCTACGCCAAGGTCGTGCCCATCAAGGACATGCCGATCTTCCCCAAGTAACCCGACCACACTCGCTTCTCTCAACCTCACGATTCGAGCATTTTATTAGACAAAGTGAGCAGTCCGCATAGAGGTCGCCAAGTGTCCTTTGAAGCGAGCGTTCGGAAAGCCTCGGAACAAAACAACAGCAGAATAGTTCTTGCATTAGATCTTGAAAGCCCTGCCGTGAGCCAGCTGGCGTCTAAGAGTGAAGAGGTTCTTCGCAAGGCGAGCCACTATATCTGCGCAGTGAAAATTAACAGACAACTGGTGTTGGCTTTGGGCCTTCGGAACGGCGTGGACAGGCTTGTGAAGGTCGCCCATGACCTTTCGCTGCCCGCCATAATGGATGCAAAATTGAATGATGTTGGTCATACGAACGAATTTATGATGCGGTCCTTCTTGGAAGCGGGATTTGATGCAGTCATCGCCAGCCCTGTCGCGGGATGGGAGAATGGTCTCGACTCAGTTTTCAAGCTGGCCAACGCTACTGGAAAGGCGGTAATCTTGCTCATATACATGAGCAACCCGGGCGCTGAAGAATTCTACTCACTTATGGTTCGTCAGAGTGACGGGGGGACGAGACCCATGTTTGAGCTCCTAGTCGAGAAGGCAATTGAATGGAAGGCCCATGGGGCCATTGTGGGTGCCACCAAGCCGCAGGTCATAACACGGGTCCGTGAACTGGTGGGGCCGAGCTTGCGGATTTACTGTCCAGGTGTGGGAGTTCAAGGTGGGGATGCAAGAAAGGCGCTCGATGCTGGTGCGGATTATTTGATTGTGGGTAGGTCTATCTACGACTCCACCGACCCCGCCAAAGCAGCAAGAGGATATCGGGACGCATCCAGGGTCGTTTGAGTTGCCATACTCAAAGGATGTCTATGTGGTCTTTACCCTCAGAGACGGACCGCTTCGAGCCATCAGCATGCTTGACATGCATTTTGTTAGGTCATGTCCAATCGAAGACCAAGATTTTTATTCACCCAAGATTGTAGGCGTGAGGCGTGATTTCTGATGGGTGGGGCAAAAAAGAAGAGCTTAGCTCAGATGGAGAAGCAGCAGGATCAGCAAGATACCGGCAAGAAACCCGAGCCGGGCAAGAAAGAGAAGGGGAAAGGCAAGACTGTAGCCGAAAAGAGGGCTCCTGGGATTAGCCTTCCAAATTTCGACGATCCCAAGTTTGTCGGTGACCTCTCAAAGCTTGGAGCATTAACACCGTACTCCATCGCATCACAGTTCAACGTTCGCCTGAGTGTGGCGAGAGACATACTCGAAGAGCTTGAGCGGCGCCGAATCGTCAAGTCCGCCGGCGGCAACACCCGAATCAAAATCTACCGGCTAGCCGCTGCCTAGACTTTTTCGACCCTAATTTTCGTCCCGCTTTTCAACGTCCGGAACATTTCGAGGTTCGATGTTATCTTTCCAACCACATTCACCGGGCTGTACGGCTCAGTGGGCCCATAGAAGATGCACAGCGCGGAGCCCATCGGCCAATAAGCCATCGTGCCTACCTCAACCTTGCTTTTCGCTTTCTCAGTACCTTGTTTGACAGGTGTTTCAAAGTAGACTTCTTCCTTCCATCTTGCGGCTCGGCCTTCGAAGGGTAACGCTTTCGCTAGATTGTCAACTGTCATGGGGCTAGTGAAGCGAATCAATTCGCCCTCAGCTTCACCGTGGCCTTCCGCGATTAGCCGCACCTTGTGGCGTGTAACGTCTATTTCTGGAGGTTTTGTTTCATTAAGCGGAGTTGTAGCGCTCATGTGAATTCCCCGTTGAGAACTGTCTGAATGTGGAGCTGGGCGTTAAAAAGTTGGATGTGTTGGTCTTCACTCTCGTAAGGGTTGTTCGTTTCTATGATTTTCTGGCAAAAAGGATAACTACTGCGCATTTGGTTGGGCGACCGAGGGAACCCACCAATGATGACAGGCAAGATGCGTACCGTGATCATGGGCGCTGCTGGTCGAGACTTTCATAATTTCAATGTCTACTTCCGGAACAAACCGGAATACGAGGTGGTGGCCTTTACTGCAACACAGATACCTGGGATTGAAGGAAGAACATACCCGCCGACGTTATCGGGCCCGCTGTACCCAAACGGCATCCCAATTCTTCCTGAAGATGACCTTCCAAGAATCATTAAGGAAAAGGACATCGATTTGGTCGTTTTAGCTTACAGCGACCTATCAAATGATAATGTCATGCATAAGGCCTCGTTAGTTCTCGCTTGTGGCGCGGATTTCCGTCTGATGGGCCCCAAGACCACGATGGTCAAGTCGAAACTTCCAGTAGTGTCCGTGTGCGCGGTTAGAACTGGTGCAGGCAAAAGCACTGTTTCACGCGCTGTCTCACGCACCCTCAAAGACATGCTTGGCAGAGTTGTTGTCATTCGGCATCCGATGCCCTATGGGGTTCTCTCGGATGAAGTGTGTGAACGCTTCGCCACTTATGATGATTTGAAGAAGTATGAATGCACGATTGAGGAGCGTGAAGAATACGAGCCTCACATTGACATAGGCAATATCGTCTACGCAGGGGTGGATTATGAGAAGATTCTGCAAGAAGCGGAGAAAGAGGCAGACGTGATTCTGTGGGACGGCGGAAACAACGACCTACCGTTCTACAAACCTGACTTGCAGATCGTAGTCGTTGACCCGTTTCGTCCAGGGGACGAGCTTGGATACTACCCAGGCGAAGCGAACGTGAGAATGGCGGATGTTGTTGTGATTAACAAGGTTGACACGGCGCCCCGCGAAGGAATCCAAACTGTCCGAAAGAACGTGAAAATGTTGAGGCCCGACGCGAAGATTGTCGAGGCGGCATCAGAGATTCGCGTAGAGGATTCGAAACAGATTAGGGGAAAGAGGGTTGTTGCGATTGAAGACGGCCCAACCGTCACTCACGGAGGAATGAAGGAAGGTGTTGGCGCAATTGCCGCACGAAAGTTCGGGGCGAAAGAGCTGATCAACCCTCGGAAGTACGCGGTCGGCTCGATCAAACGCACGTACGAAAAATACCCTCACCTCGGAAAAGTCCTGCCGGCAATGGGCTACGGTGCAAAGCAAATTAAGGAGCTGGAGCAGACGATCGACGCGGTCAAGTGCGACTTGCTCGTGATGGGCACTCCAATCGATTTGAGGAGAGTAATGACCCTCTCGAAGCCCGCTGTGCGCGTTCAGTACGACATCAAAGAAACTACGAAACCTACGCTAGACCAGATTCTCCGCTCAACTCCGATTCTGGCCAGGTCACGTTAGAACGCGTTTCAAAGTATCGAAGATGTAGTCCAGCTCAGGCTCGGCGAGCTTAGAGTGAATTGGCACCGAGAAGACCTGCCTGCAGGCTTTCTCTGTTTCAGGTAGGGGGCGATGTGCCGTGGCTCGCTCACGGTAGAGAGGCAGCAGATGCAAAGGCGATTCGTAGTAGACCCCGGCCTCAATATTTTTCGACCGAAGTTTCTCAATGACTTTGTTCCGCTTGCCCGCATTAGCTCCGCGCAATCGAAGGGTGTACAAGTACCATGCATGCTTTCGCCCCTCCGGCTCTTTGGGCGGGATCACTTTACCGAGAACTCCTAGTTTTTGGCTGAGGAATTGCGCGTTCTTTCTTCTCCGGTCTAGGAATGATGGAAGTTTCCTGAGTTGCGCGAGCCCGATGGCAGCAAGGAGTTCACTCATGCGGTAATTATGGCCCATCATCGTCGGCCAGTACGGCCGTTGCTCACCATGTGTTCGAATTGAGCGAAGCTTCTCGGAGTTGTCGTCATCGTTTGTTGTGACCATTCCTCCCTCACCCGTTGTCATGTTCTTTCCCGCGTAGAAGCTGAAACAGGTCATGTCGCCAATTGAACCAATCTTCTGGCCGCGGTACTCGGCGCCGTGGGCTTGCGCCGCATCCTCAATCAACGTGACCCCCCGTTCCCTTGCAAGCTTCTTGATGGGGTCAAGATCTGCTGGTAACCCGTACAAATGAACGGGCATGACGGCCTTGGTGTTCCGTGTCATTGCGCTTTCAATGGTTTCGGCTGTGATCGTGTAAGTGTCGGGGTCGATGTCAGTGAATACTGGTTCTGCTCCCGCCAGCAGGACCATCTCAGCTGTTGAATGGAAAGTGAAAGAGGGAACTATGACTTCGTCGCCGGGCTTGACCCCGGCTACTAGGAGGCTTGCGTGGAGAGCGGCTGTTCCACTGGTCATCGCAATCGCATGTCTGGCGCCGACATATTTGGCGTACTCCTTCTCGAACTCTAATACGCGCGGGCCCATGCCGCTTTTTTCGGTCAGGATGCCGCTTTTCAAAACTTCAGTGGCTGCGTCGATCTCTTCCTTCCCAATGTTGGGTTGATTGATTCGAATTAAGTCGCGCATAATGATTGACTCGCGTCAGATTTGGTTGACTACGTGGATGTGGCTCTAAAAGGGTTTCTGGGAAGAGTCCATCTAGCGACGCGTTTCCCATAGATCAAAAGAGGAATGACTTGCTGATGCCACAAAGATGGTTGGAGGAAATCGTTTGGGGACGAGGCATGGAGCTATTTCATGCGGTCGCTGCTTTCGAGGCTCTACGTGACTGGTAGCCGCACTGTTGATGAGGGATTGCTCAGCGGCTCTTTTCGGGGCAAATTTGTTACTTATAGTAAAACTTATATGAAATTGGTTTTGTTGAGTGAAACGTTAACGATAGCGGAGGCTTTGACGAGTGTCGACGAATTTTGCGGGTCAACCGACCCTAGTTCTCAAAGAAGGCACATCCCGGTCTCAAGGGCAAGAGGCTCGACATTCCAACATTTCAGCGGCCATGGTAATCGCGGAATCCATTAGATCGTCTTTGGGTCCGAAAGGGATGGATAAGATGCTGGTTGATGGATTTGGAGATGTGACGATTAGCAACGACGGCGCAACGATACTTGATGAAATGGATGTTCAGAACCCTGCTGCGAAAATGTTGGTTGAAGTTGCGAAGACCCAGGACGATGAAGTTGGAGACGGGACTACTACTGCCGTTGTCCTCGCTGGGGAATTGTTAAGCAAGGCTCAAGTATTGATGGATAAGGACGTTCATCCAACCGTGATTATTGACGGCTACCAAATCGCTGCAGGGAAAGCGCTGGATTTTCTGGAGAAACTCGCAATCAAAGTGAACCCGACGGACAAAGTGATGCTCAAGAAAGTTGCTAAGGTTGCGCTTGCTAGCAAACTTCTCGCCGAGCACAAGGAATACGTGGCAGACATGGCGGTTCGGGCAGTTCTCCAAGTTGCTGAGAAGACTGCAACTGGTTACCGGGCAGACGTTGATGACATTAAGGTTGAGAAGAAGCCGGGAGGGTCGCTTACTGACACGGTTCTGCTTCAAGGTGTCCTATTGGATAAGGAGGTTGTTCATCCTGGGATGCCGAGGCGCGTTGAAAAAGCCAAGATCGCACTATTGAATTGCCCCTTGGAGATCGAGAAGACTGAATTTGACGCGAAGCTCAACATTGAGAGCCCTGACCAGATGAAAGGCTTCCTTGATGAGGAGGAAAAGGTGCTGCGGGAGATGGTGGAAAAGATTGCCGCTGCAGGTGCGAACGTAGTGATATGCGAGAAGGGAATCGATGATGTCGCGCAACACTTCATGGCAAAAAAGAATATGCTTGCCGTCCGGCGCGTCAAGCAATCGGACATGGAAAAGCTTGCGAAGGCCACCGGCGGAAGAATTTTCAGCCAGCTTGAGGATTTGAAGCCGTCCGACATTGGGCACGCTGACCTTGTGGAGGAACGGAAAGTCTCGGACGATAAGATGACTTTCATTGAGGGATGTAAGAACCCGAAGGCGGTCAGCATTCTCGTTCGTGGGGGTACCGAGCGGGTTGTCGACGAGGCGGAACGCGCGATCCACGACGCATTGAGTGTTGTCAAAGATGTCGTGGTTGAACCACGCGTCGTTGCGGGAGGAGGAGCTGTGGAGTCGGAACTAGCCAGCCAAATAAGGGTGTACGCGCAGAAATTGTCGGGTAAAGAGCAGCTTGCTGTTCAGGCCTACGCGGAAGCACTTGAAATCGTTCCATTGACCTTGGCTGAGAACGCTGGCATGGACCCGATTGACGCTCTGATGGAGATAAGGTCGAAGCACCAGGCCAAACAACGCTGGGTCGGCGTAGACCCGTTCAAGGGGAAGGTTGCTGACCTCTCAAAACTAGAAGTTTATGAGCCCCTCGCAGTCAAGGTGCAAGCTCTCAAATCCGCCGGAGAAGCCGCCGGCATGATCCTGAAGATCGATGACGTCATTGCGGCTACGAAATCGAAAGAAAGTGGCGGACCACCAAAGGGGCCAGATGAAAGTGCCAAAGAAGAAGGAGAAGGCGAGTTCTAAGAAAATACAGGCCGCAATGATCGGTCCGAAGAAACTTACGCGCTTCGAGCGCGCGCGGATCGTAGGTGCAAGAGCTCTGCAGATCTCCATGGGCGCACCCGTCCTGTTGGACGTGCCTGAGACGCTCAGGTCCCCAATTGAATTGGCCGAGTTGGAGTTGCAGGAAGGAGCGTTGCCGATCAGCATCCGAAGATCACTGCCCGATGGAACAAGCCTGAACATCCCACTCAAGATCCTTCTTGAAGGCGAGCGGGAAGAAATGGCGGCTTAGTCCGAAGATTGACAAACTCGAATATTCCATCCGAACAGAGAACTTGGGTCTACTCGTTCCTGATTCTTGTCTTGGTAACTGTGTGGATGCTCGCCTTGGACCTTAAGGGAAGCGAGTTTCTGGCGTTTGACTTCCAAGTCGCATTAGTCTACTTGCCAACCGTGATAGCAGGGATAATAGTGGCCTACTTAACTCTCAGAACAAAATTCCCAAAGTGAACTTTTTCGGGTTAGTAGGGCCAAGGCCACGGGTATGGCGCAACTGCACGTGGGCCTGGATGCTTTCGCGAGGGACGGGCTGCAGAACAGAGCGGGCAGTAGCTTGCTCGAAAACGCCACCTCGCGCAGCCGAGGCAAATCGGCAATCCGCAACTGGCACAGTGAAATTGCGGTGAGATTCCAGGGTGGAACGCGCACGACTTGCTGACCACGATTGGCATGGGGCTGGCTTGCATCACTCCTGGTGAAGCACTTGGTAATCCAATCTGCATAGGGGCTTTCCGGCCGAAGATGGTTTCACCGCATTTTAGACAGTAATTGGCTTGGTCTCTGTTTTGCCAACCGCAGACTGGGCATGGCGTGGGCAATGGCTTCACTTGACATGCACGCCTCTGTGCTGTTGGGAATTAACCCTTACACAGTGCGGCCCTGTAAAAATCGACTTTCGCAATGCTTCTTGTTAACAGGAAAATGTAGTGTGAATGTGGCGATTCCGAGAAGGGCATTGTCGGGTTAGATGATACTCTTATCAAGCCAAATGTGGGCCATGCGGGGAGACTGCTTAGTTGTGAATGAAATGTCGAAGATAAATTGTCCGGGCTGTGGTCAGCCGACTGAGTTCATTTCAGGAAGCAAGACTCGTTCGAAGTGTTTGAACTGCGGCTATTACGACGACTGCTGCTGAGTTGTCCGTATGAGATACGAGGACATTGTGGAATACGTGGGAGGCCTTGTTGGTGAGGGCGACAGCCTTCAAGGGTGGGCTCGAAAGAAGTCGGAAGAGCTGAGACACCAAGGTGTCTACCCGATCGACCCGACACGAGGTAGGTTATTGGAGCTACTGGCCAGAGCACGCGCACCTAAACGAGTGCTCGAGATTGGCCCTGGAGCCGGCTACAGTGCATTATGGTTCATGAGGGGGTTGGATGCGCGTGCGACTCTAGACGTAGTCGAGGTGAATCCTGAAGTTGCGAATGTATTTGGGGACGTGATGGCGAAGGCTGGTTTACGTGACCGTGTCCGGGTCCATTTGGGGCCCGCGTTGGATGTGTTGAAAAAGCTCAGGGGGCCGTTCGATTTCGTTTTCATCGATGCGGACAAGGACGAGTACCCAGATTATCTTGATGAAGCCGTCAGGCTGACGCAACCTGGGAGCATGATTGTGGCTGATAACCTGCTGTGGGGCGGCTCTGTTTTGAAGGGCGGAAAGCCCAAGAATGGAGCCCAGGGCATTTTGAGGTACACTAAACGCATTTTCGAGGACGAGCGCCTTGCTAGCATTATCATTCCATTGGGCGATGGCGTTGCCATAAGCTACAGAGTCAAATGAAATCGCGGAGCATTGGCTTCCGATAAACCCATAAGTGTCCGCGTGGCTCGAACCGAGCCGCGTTCACACCGATGTTAAGAATCACAAAGACGGGAGCCCTAAAGATCTCCCTAGTCGCAATCAGCTCGGTGATTTTGGTAGAGGGGTTTGCCGGCGCACTCATCGGAAGCCTCGCCTTATTGAGCGACGCAGCCCACGCCTCCTTCGACACCCTCTCCACCTTGATTCTGCTGGTCGCCACAAGCCTAGCACAAAAACCCGCTGATGAAGACCACACGTACGGCCATGGTAAAATCGAATCCTTAGGTGCGCTGATTGGCGGCTTCATTCTTCTTCTGTTTGCGATTGGATTAACTGTTCTCGGGTTTTTCCGGCTAAGTGCCGGAAACACTGTTCACCCGAGCTTGGTTGGTTATGGTGCCGCCGGCTATACCTTGGCGGTGGATGTTCTCAGAATGGTCGTTTTGGGTGCAGCAATGAAGACCGGCAGCCTATCCGTCAAGGCCGACCTCTACCACGCCCTTTCAGATTTCTTTTCCACCGCGCTCGTCTTCGTTGCCCTAGGCCTAACTAGCATCGGATACCCTGTGGGTGATACAGTAGTCTCGCTTGTCTTGGCAACATTGCTGGGCTTGTTGAGCGTTCGGCTAATTTACGCGTCGTCACTGGACCTCAGTGACGCCGTTTCAGGAAAGCTGGTGCAGTCAATCCTGAAAGTGATACGTGAAACTGACGAGGTCTTGAAATGTAAGGAGTTGAGAGTTCGCCGAGTCGGCCAAGTCACCTACGTGGACGCAATCATAGCCGTCTCCCCTTACACCGGTGTAGCGGACGCTGATACCATTGCTGCCCGAGTTGAGTCTAACCTTACCCGGCTTCTGGGTAAATCTTCAATTTTGATTCATATCGAGCCTTTGGAGTGGGGAATCCCAGTTGAGATGAAGGTGCGAAATGCCACCGGCAGGGTAGACGGGGCGAAAGGGCTGCACAATCTTACTGTTGCCCAGGTTAGCGATGGCTTGTACGTGACTTTGCATGTGCAAGTCGACCCATCACTTCCCCTCGAAAGGGCGCATGAAATTGCTGAATCAGTGGAGCGCGGCATAGAAAATTCTGTTCCGGAGGTTCGGCATGTGACCGTACACCTCGAACCTTCCATGCCGGAACGCACAACGGCCGAGATCGTTGACGACGGGCATATCTCAGACACGATTCGGGCCGCAATTCAATCATACCCCGAAGTTCGTGAGATAAGGGCAGTTGTGATTTACACGACCGGAGAAAAGTTGCACATCAATGTGCGCTGTGTGTTTTCCGCGGATGAGGGAATCGTCCAGCTTCACAAGATTGTTTCGAAGATTGAGGAGAGTGTGCGGCGCAAGTTCGAAAACGCAATTGTTACGATCCGGGCTGAACCAGGTTCAACCCAATCCGAATAGCGTGAGTCATCCTACCGCACTGCGCAACACGTGCCTGTGATTGTTCAGGCGTGGCGTGGTTTGGACGTCAGTTGGATGAACATGAGGCAGATCAGAAACGCTCCACCTTAGATCGAGATCTTAAAAATTGGATTTACGAAGAAAAGCATAGAGTAGAATGAAGACGGACAGAGCCGCAATGATGAACCCCCAAGATGGTGCGGTGTTTGCGACCATGACCCTATTTGTACTGTAAACTGTGAACTGATTTCCGAAAGGGCGTAACATGTACTCAAAAGCTACCAGGCCTGCCACTATGCACGCGCAAGCGAGCAGCCGAGCAACTCTCCATTTGACGCCAGCAAGACCGATGACCCCACCTGCAACGACGAGTACTAGGACCGCTGCAGCTACCAACACCTTGGTATTCGCGTCAAGCAATACGGCGGTTTGTGGATCCGCGCTGGGAAGAGATGACCAATAGATGTATTCGTCAAGCAGGGATCGATAAGTGCTCGCCAGCCCAAAAGCTTGAACCGTCGATGAAGACCACGGCAGAGCAGCAGACAATAGGGCGATCAGCCCAGCGATTACGGAGGCGTAAGAATCAGTAGAGATCTTCCTCAATTCGCCCCATCACTTCATGATCGTGGCCATTCATTTCAGTGCTTGGACCTGCGTCTAGATCTTCTTCTCGGTGCTGCTTTCGAGGTTTCTCCTAGGGTTTTCCCGCATGTGATGCAATACGCCCAACCTTCTTTCGCTGGTTTGCCGCAACCTGCGCAGAGTTTTTCGGACCCTTGCTTTGCCTCATAGTCTTCCGAGTCCGTTTCGATCGGTGATGCGTTCACAACGGATCTTCTTTGAACTATCGTTAGGGATACTCCTCCCACGACGCCAGCGAGGAGGATTGATGGTAAGGTTAGCGACATCAGGTCAGGTGCGAAATTGGCACTAACAATCTTCGGCTTGTCCATGACTAGAGAGAGTCGAATCGAGCTCGAGGTCACATCACCAGTCCAACCCTTGAAAACGTAACGCAGTCCAAGAGAGCCGAAAGGCCAATTCATCGGTGCCGAAGTGGCTGTCTCTAACGTTACCCTCGATCCGGAATTGTGCCACGTGGATTGAGCATAGGCTGGGACGACAGAATTGACCTGCAACAAATACTGTGGCTGATAGAAGCCTTTTACCCTAATGTTACCATCCAGGATTACACTTCTCTCCGTCGAGTTACTCCCATCTTGCCATCCTTGGAAAACGAATCGAGTTAGGTTTTGAAGTGGCAAGACTTGTGGGACACTTATCGTTACGTCCTCCCCAACGTGAAACGGCAACAAGGCTATCCCGTTGTTAGCGGTTTTGGTAGTAGAATCGTCTATTTGGATAGGAACGTTGGAGATTCCCAGGTCAACCGCTACTTGTGCCGGCTTCGATATTTCGAGTGTGAATTGGAGGAAGCTCGGACCATATTCGGTGTCATTGTAATATGACCAAGCGGAGGTGTCGTTTGTGGTAGTATCGTTGTACTGGTATTTTCCAACGTTTTGGAAATACGTCACCGCGGCCAGCTGCCACTTTCCGTCATTGGCTGGCGCAGTTAGGTTAACTGCCAGAATTTGCTCACCAAGAATCGGACCGCTTATGAAGTCGGGGTCGCTGTGCCACAACTCCGCGCCCAAGTGATCCAATGTTCCGTTGAACAGTCTCGTTTTGAGCGTGGCATTGTCGTGAACTGCGTAATTGTTGTCGACTAGCAACGGTACTTGCGATGATGGCGAGACAAAGTTAGGATGCTTGACAGAGACTTTCAGGATGCCGACGTTCTGATCCGAATCAGCGACAACTGTCGATACCGTTACCGTTAGTGCCGTGAGCCAAAGCAAGAATGCGAGAACAGCGAGGCGTCGATTATGCATACTGATTCATCCTTGCCGCTGCTTATGATTCCTTTTGGTGAAAGTCAAGAAAGTATTTCTATCCTCTTTACAAGAATCAAGCAAATCCCATCCTTTGAATACACTCACTTGGGGTGCATCTAAACACTTAAAGCTTAGGCCTACCCTAACTTAGGGTTACCCTAATTTGTGGCATTAGAGAGCGGGTGTAATGAAAAACAGATACCTGCCGATTGTTGGTATCGCTCTGTTGGTTGTTATCGCAGCGTCAAGCGTCTACGTGCTTAACGCCAACTCCGGAAAGCACTCAACAGCAAGTGCGAATACGACCCAGTCACGGTTGAAGGTGCTCGCCACGTTCTTCCCAGTGTACGATTTCGCCAGGAATGTTGGAGGTGACAGAGTTGATGTTTCGATATTGGTGCCTGAAACGGTGGACGTGCATCAATTTGAACCCAACCCATCAACAGTGCAGGAAGTTGCTGTAGCGAACGTGCTGATCTTTAGCGGCGCTGGTCTCGAGCCATGGGTACCACAGCTAATTTCAGCAGCCGGTAATCCAAACTTGGTCGCGGTCGATTCAAGCGCGGGCATCCCGCTCTTGCCCGTACTAAGCGAATTTCAAAAGGATAATCGAAGCATCGATCCACACATATGGTTGGACCCCCTGCTAGCAAAAATCCAAGTCACAAATATCCTGCGGGGGCTGATCCGAGCTGACCCAGTGGACGAGGCTTATTTCACGGCGAAGGCGCAAGCTTACGAGGCCAGACTCGATTTCCTGAATGCGGAAATTGTTAACGCAACAGCCAATGTGAAAACACGGTACTTTGTCACCTTCCATGAAGCCTTCGGATACTTCGCTAGACAGTACGGCCTAACCCAGATTCCGATTGCTGGCCCCTTCGAGGAAGATCCCACACCAAATGAAATCCAGAGCGTAGTTAATGCAATTAACCAAAATCATCTCTGCTACGTTGGCTACGAATCTTTGGAGAACCCTGCGCTATCCCAATCCATAGCAAGCCAAACGAGAGCAACTCTTGTCCTGATGGACCCAATAGAAGGACTTACTCAAGCAGACCAGAATGCGGGAAAAACGTACCTCATCAAGATGCAAGAGAACCTTCAGGCATTTACATTGGTGCTCTACCATGTCGGATGCTAAACCAGTCGTTGAACTATCCGACATCGTGGTACAGTATCCCAACGGCGTTGTAGCGTTGGACCATATCTCTCTCAACTTCTACGAGGGAGACCTGGTCGGATTGATTGGGCCTAATGGTGCCGGAAAGTCAACCTTGCTGAGCATCATTCTTGGACTGACTAGGCCGACCTCTGGAGGCGCTAAACTGTTCGGAGAACCAATCTCATCTGCAAATCTGAGGCGAGTTGGATATGTGCCCCAGACGATGCAGTCATCTGCTACGGCTTTTCCGGCGACAGTATTCGAGACCGTGCTGCTTGGCAGAATCCCACGAGCGGGTTTGTTTCATCGGCTCGGAAAACATGATTACACAAAGGTCGAAGAGGCTTTGGAATTCTTGGAGATATTGAACCTTAGAGATAGGAAGTTGGATCAACTCTCCGGGGGCCAACTGCAGCGAGTGCTCGTAGCGAAAGCCCTCACTATGGATCCTGAGCTACTTTTGCTTGATGAACCGACCAGTGGGGCGGATATGCATTCCAAGACCGAATTCTATGAACTGCTCAAACGTATCAACGAAGAACACGGCACAACAGTGCTTCTCTCCTCACATGACGTAGGCACAATTACCAACATGGTGAAGAGAGTGGTGTGCATAAACGGGGTCGTGTTCTTCTGTGGACTCAGATCTGAGTTCACTCCAAGTATACTGAGCCAGACGTACAACTACCCAGTGGCGGTAATAGAACATGGTCATCACCCTTGACACATTCCTATTGATGCTGGCCCAAGGGTTCGTTCAAAGAGCTTTCATCATAGGTATTGTAGTGGCATTCCTGAGTTCACTTCTTAGCATTTTCATTGTGCTGAAACGAATCTCATTGATTGGTGACGGCCTCGCGCATACCGCCTTTGGAGGCCTCGCATTAGGATATTATCTTGATATCCTGCCCCTATGGGTGGCAGGCGTTGTCGTTATTCTCGGGTCTATAGGAATCACAAAGGTCACTCGGTCATCGAAGGTTTCGGGAGATGCCGCGGTTGCAATATTCCTTCAACTCGGCCTCGCTTCTGGCATTGTGCTTCTAAGCCTCTCTAGGGGGTTCGGTGTAAATCTGGAGAGTCTCCTCTTCGGCAGCATTCTGCTTGTGAGCATCGACCAAATCCTATCCGCTGTACTTGCACTGGCCATAACGTCGGCCCTGGTCTTGATCTTCTTCAAGGAGCTCGTGTACACTACGTTCGATGAGACCCAAGCCAAGGCGGCTGGTATCAAGACATGGTTCTTTGACTATCTGGTCAGTATCCTAGCTGGAATGGCGATAATCGTATCAATACCAATAGTCGGCGTACTCCTAATCTCGGCTCTACTCGTTCTTCCCGCCGTTACGAGCACTCAAATCAGTGGCTCGTTCAAACAGACTGTGATTCTATCGCCTTTATTTGGACTCTTGAGTGTAATCCTAGGTCTCTGCGCATCAATCATATTGGACACAGCGTCGGGCGCAACCATTGTCCTTGTGGGACTGATCTTATTCCTGATATCGCTATTCGCCAAAAATGTAATTATTGCCAAACGTTATGAGGCCCGTCAAGTGAAATTGGGCGCATGAGCTTGCCTGACCTAAGCCGGTCTGAAGTCGCGTATCTGGTTATGATCTATCGCTTGAACGAAGTTGACGAAAAAACATCAGTCTCGACTTTGGCTGAAAGGTTTAGTGTCAAATTGCCCAGTGCAATTGAGATTTTGCGCAGGCTTGAGAAGAAAGGACTTGTTGCCCGAAAACCGTGGGGTGTTCCTGAATTAAGTAAACGAGGGATGGCACTGACAGAACTGGTCATGCACAACCACCGAATCCTCGAACTCTATCTCAACAAGAAACTTGGCGTCAGTTCTAAACTATCCTGCACGGAAGCCAGTAAAGTCGACTATCTATTGGACAACGATGTCATTGAGAAGATGTGCAAAGTATTAGAGAGACCCTCTCGGTGTCTTCACGGAAACCCAATCCGACATGACGATTAGAATTGAGAGCGACTAGAAGATTTACAAAGCCTATTCTGAATGGAAGGGTTTCCGCATTTCTTAAAGTGGGTTCCCCGGCTCCGGCGGCCGAATTCAGTTGCATGGTTTTGTGAGTAATTGCACCGCAAATTGAAAATCCAAAGAAGGCTGCACCATTCCGTTAGCGCCCGAACCCTTTACTACTATCAGTCCGGTCATCCACGGGTGCGGGTCACAATGGTAAGGAAACACGCCTGGCGTGGTGAAGGTGTGTGTGAAACTCGTGCCGGGTTGAATCAAGCCGGAATAGAATTCTGGTATATTGCTGTGCGCTGTATGCCAGGTTGAGTCTTCATTCTTCCACGTAACCGTATTGTTTACCCCTATCACAATCTTGATCAGCGCTGGATCGAAGCCAAGCTGAGGGTTTGTAGCCGCGCCGGCAACTATAGTCACGGTAACCTGCGTTGGCGTATTCCTTGGTATGCTGACAGGGTTAATGGCAATGTATCCCACGATGCCCACTGTTGCCAGAACAACCATCAGTGCAAGAAACACTACGGTCTTCTGCCTTGACACCTACTTACACTTCTTTCGCGCAAATATAGGCTAGGTTCAACGGCGTGGATCTGCATTCAGATAAGAAGGTTGTGAACGATGCGTAGCCGCGAGGTAGGAACTTTTATGTTGGATTAATTCTCTTGGAACGATAGCGAACAAGGACAGGAATTTCTTGAAAGGAACCCGTTCAGCCCTACTTTGTTTCGTAATAATCGGTCTTATGATGTTGGCCCCCAACCAAGCCTCGGCCGCAACACACCCGCTAGACGGCACAGGAGGCCAAATTGCGCCTTCGAGCGGGTACCGAACCGTCAGCATGCCAGTGAAAGTCGTCTTCGTCGGCATAGACCCGGCAACTGTGGACCTAAGCTACAGCAAATGGAATGTGAATGTTCCAAGCACGATCTATGGCCAGGTTCTGGCTCCGCAACCGTACCTTACCGGCGTCATTTACAAACTAGACTACAACTATACTTTCGCTAGCAACGCGTACAAAGCCAAACTCATCTCGTATCTGCAGAGCATCGAAGTCAAAAAGTATACGACAAACCCCTGGTTCTACTATTACACCCAAGACCAGTCGGGCTACGTATCTCAGGGATATCAATCGATGAATTACGTTGTCTACGACGCCAACTTAGCAGAGGACTGGATCTACAGTAACCAACAAGACCTCGGCGGCTTTCCGTCCAACGGTTGGACAATGATGTTCATGAATCTCACTGAACTTCCATCCTATAGTTTCAAGGACTACAGAGACTTCCTGAATTCGAACAGATACGGGGTACCCAATGGTACGGCTCACTACTTCGGCGTCACCTACCGTGACGCTGACCTCGGATATGTGTTACGAAACCGTGATTTCATGTCAGGTTGGGGAGGTGTTCACAGACTCTGGTTTAATGACCTCAGCGCTGGCCCGTGCTTCATGACGTACCCTGAAGAACTCCCAGTACAGATCGCCCTCAGAGACAACAACTATGACCTGCACAGTTCGTACGGTAAATTGTGGTTTTCTGAGTATCTTGCAGATTACGTATCACAGGCAACATTGAATCTTATCACTCCACCACTTCTATACGACCCGGTGTTTTCGCAAACATACAGTTTTGACGTTCACATTTTTGATGATAGAAACCCAGCCGAGAAAGCTGGAGTCGACATTCGGTCCAGTGTAAGCCCAGATCTTATCAAGAAAGCGTTTCAGTACCTCGTTCCCTATTCGAAGATCAACGTCGCGGTTACTTTTGAGGACCTTGCGAAATACCCCGACTTGCAGGCTGTTGTTAAGTCAAGTTACAAGTACGCCGACTCTTACACTTACGGCGTTGAATTCGCCTCACCTCTACGCTACGGCATCGTTGACACACGACCAATCTACCAGTATTTCCAGAATAACATCAACACTTTCGAACCACACTATAGACGCGATCGGACAGAGTTCACAGTTCCAGTTTACGCGTTCGCTTTCAGCAACGAGACGAGCATGGCTTTCACGGGCAAGTGGCTCATCGAACCGATTGGTGGCGTAGCTCTGGGAGATGCCGCTTTCGTGTCCGACAGCCAATCCGAATTCGTAAGAGGCGACCAAATAACGCCACCCCAACCAGACAAGGGATTGGGGTTTACCCATGACATAATTCACGAAGCAGGACACATGCTTGGGTTGCCACATCCGTTCGACTACGGCCCAGTAGGGAACTTCATACAAACTCCAATGAGCTATTTCACGTGGGATTATTCATTTGGCCAAGCGGACAAGGACGCCCTTCGGCGAGCACATGTTGACAGCATCTACCTCGGGGTGCAATTGACCATGAACCAGCTGGCTCAGAAAGGAGTCGACGTAAGCCCCATTTTCACTCAACTAAGGGATGTAGATGCGAAATACAATCAGATGGACTACGAAGGTGCGTTGGCATTGGTTCTTAAGGCCGAATCCACCGCGAACTCCATGGCCAGTACCTCCTCACAATGGACAATCCAACAGGGCCCTTCAGTGAACGCGACACTCTACATGATCCTCGCGGCTTCCTTGGGCTTGATCATAGGCATCGCGGTTACTTGGCTACTCGTGAAGAAGAGAGTTATCACTTCTGAACCTAGAGCCCGCCGCCTTCGCAGATCCAAGAGAACACGAAGACGTTCATCAAGATGAAGAGTTTACCCATTCCGTTTTTTGTCTCCGACCCGTGATGCGCACATGAAAGCAAGGCAACTCGCTGGTCACCAAGGATTGCGGACCAGATTAGCGTTTTACGGCGGTGATGATTATTCCGACAAGGATGAAGCACAGACCGATAACTCCGTTAAACCACAAATTGCCGGCCGCCAACCCGTCTAGAATTGGCATCGAAAAGTCGTAGGCAAAAGCGACTATCAAGTAGCCCACAAGAGCAACCACAAATCCGAGGATTTGATGACAATTACGCCCTTTCAAATCATCCATGCCCTCCCAACCCCTGTGGGCATGGGCGGTATCGTACTGGCATGACATTGGGCTTCCTGTCCAATTGAACTGATTTTGCCCCACTGCCAGCTAGTGGTGTGCTTGGAGTCCTGACACCCACAAGATCGGTTCGTTATGGCACAGCCTTGGTCATGACGTAGGCGTCTGAGGCATCGTAGTAGTAGTGCGGGATGGTTCGAGTGATCTCGAAGCCCATTTTCTTGTAAAGGTTGATTGCAGCGTCGTTGTTCATTCGTACCTCAAGGTAGCATTCGTCCACATCCAGCCGATTTAGGGCCGCTAGGGCTTCCGTGACGAGTGAGTGGCCCATGCCCATTTGTCTGAAATCGGGCATGACTGCGACAGAGACTATGTGCCCTTTCTTTGCGAACCTCAGCTTTTTCAAGTCCGAGAACCCGTGCTCCAACCTGCACATTATGTACCCAACGACCCGCCCTTGAGATTCAGACACGATGAAGGTTTCCGGTTGAGAGTTGAACGTATCGATAAAGAAATACGCGGCATAGTTTTCTGGCAGGCAGACACGGTTTATGTTAATCACCTGATCCAGGTCAGCCGGATTGAACCGCCGCAACGCGTAATTCTGAATTAGCAAGCTGCGTATCGCGTTTTTCCATGCAGGTGTCGACTATATGATATTATCCCCAACTAGCGAAAAGGGTGCGCGAATATGTTTAAATGATGATTTCTGAGCTATGCGCAGAAAACCAGAAGGACATTCGATTGGCATCTGAACCAACATCACCACGGCTACCCACCACGACGTCTACTCTGCCCAAGTTTCCGCTGGATTTTGGTTCGATTCGCAGCATGGTTGAGTATCGCTTCGGGTTGATGGATGCGTATGTTGATGTGAACGGGTTAGCAACGTTCGTCGTCCAGCAGGAGCCGATCAAGCAGAAGTTTCAGGAGCTATTGCGCGACCTGACTAACCACAATTTGAGTGCCAAAGTCAGGAAAGTATCTGACAAATTCGTGATATCGATTTTTCCGAAACCACAACTTGGCAAACCCAGGAAGATCATTAACTTACTGCTTTTCTTGGCGACCATCGGCACTGTGGCTTTGGCGAGCTACTCGTTAGTGTTTAATGTTGACCCCCGTTTGATGGCTACGGTGTTCGTCAACCAGAACTTGTTCGCTGAAGTGGTTTTCCTGACCATTGCAATCTTGGGCATTGTCGCAATACATGAGATGGGGCATGTTCTTGCGAATCGGTATCACCGGATGGATGCAACGCTTCCATATTTCGTCCCGGCCCCTCCACCCTTCCCCTTCGGTACTTTCGGTGCTGTGATTTCACTCCGAGCGCCACCGGGCAACCGTGACCAACTATTCGACCTAGGGTTCAGTGGGCCAATTGCAGGATTCATCGCCACAATCGTTGTTGCAGTGTTCGCTTACTTGACAGCACCGGTCATAACTGAACAGGAGGCCACCAAGCTCATCGCGGCCAACCTCCTATCATCTCAACCATGGCCGCATATGCCCTTGTTCATGGACCTAATTGGGCAACTGGGCTTGACGACCGTGCCGCCGGGGCATGTTATGATTCTGACTCAGTTGGCATTCGCGGCGGAGATTGGTGCGCTCATAACATTCCTGAACATTCTGCCGGTTTGGCAGCTAGACGGAGGCCACATAGCGCGAGCGACTTTAGGCACAATGGGGCACAAGATAACCGCCCTTATCGGATTCGCAATATTGTTCGCTGTCGGCTACTGGGGCTTCGCTCTGCTCTTGGTGGTCTTCATGTTTCTTAGCCGACGCCCACTCGAAGGCGTGGAGCCATTAGATGACGTCTCCCCGCTCTCAAAATCACGCAAGGTCCTATTTGTCGTAGCCTGGGTCATGTTTGTCCTCACACTAGTAATATTCTGAGCCTGTCCCCAGCTTTAGGGATCAGCCGTGCGCACTGAACTTGAGATCAAATTGTTGGAATTGACGAAACGCGGCCGACGCCTAGCCATTGGTGAGCTGGCGGATGCACTTCACACTGACGCTCGGAACATAGAAAGTAAGGTTCAAGCCCTGAGCAGACAGGGGTTCGTTGCATCGTCCGGAGGTCTGATTGAGGCAGAAACAGGGCAACGAATGAAGCTCGCCGAGCTCCTGATCCAAACTGGCCACGACCCGCATCACATTGCCCGGCACTTGGAATGGCAGGAGTTCGAGGATTTCGCTGAGAAATCTCTGAGGCGAAATGGCTTCCAAACTGTGAAACATCTCGTCTTCAAAACGAGAAAGGGGAGGCGAGAAATCGACCTTCTCGCATGGAACGACAATTTCGTTCTCGCTATAGACTGCAAACACTGGCGTCGTGGCATCTCTCCCTCAAGCGCACGTGCCGCCGCGGCTGCTCAAATCGAGAGAGTAGTGGCTTTGTCTGGGCGGCCTGACATCCTCACCAAGAATGGACTTGAAAACCGCATCAACCGTAAGATCTTGCCCGTTATATTCGCGTTGTGTGACTCACGAGAGAGAATTGTTGAAGGCGTTCCAGTTGTGGCCGTAAGGAAACTCGTGAGTTTTCTTTATGGACTGTCGCCTGTTGATAGCACGCTCCGGATGATCCCTGTGAAACCCCAACCAGAGCAGATGTTGCTCCTGCATGGCGATGTATGAATCCGTTCGCGTTTTTTCACTCGAATGCTATAGTGCCGACGCTCAGAGCGTTAAGCCACCGCGAATCCGTCGCATAGAGACCGAATGCCTAATTTGACAGCATGGTGCTCAACGGCAATAACTTTGAGCGAGATAGAGCAACGGCTCCGAGATTTGACCAACGCGGTGCTTGCAGGAAAGGCGGACGAGGCGCGGTTGAGCACTTATGCCGCGCTGGCCCGAGGAAGCACTACGATCGAAGTTCTTGACGCCGTTGTTGAGGGCGTGAACATTCTAGTGGACCTGCATGAAGTGGGTGAATACGACCAAGCAAGGTTGAACATTTCTGAGAATGCGGTCAGCGCAAGTTTACAGCCGATCGAGGACAGGCTTTCGAAAGCTGAAGGCAGGTTGAATTTGAAGGTGACTGTGGGTCCGGTTGGATTGAAGGGTGGAAATTTACTCGCGTTGGTGCTTTCCGCCACTCTTCGATCAATGGGTTTCAAGGCGGTGTGCCTGAGCAAAACACAGACAGCGCTTGAGTTGCTTAGGAATTCGGAAGAATCAGGAGCGGACTTGGTCATCCCTCTATTGGGAACAAACGACCCGGAGGGACAGCTTGGTAACTTCGCCGGGGAGATCGAGCGAGGAGGATTTAAATCGAAGTTTGAAGTGATTCACGTCGTGCCAGGTCTGCCTGAAGGCTTCCAGACACCCCTGAAAGTCGCGAATAACTCAAGCGAAGCGATAAGAAAGGCCACTGAATGGGCATTGAAACGGCGAAGTCAACGCAAAATTCCTTGACTGTCTGTAACCTTCTGACGAGCACTACTTGACCACGAAATTTGCTTAATTTGTGTAGAGACGGTAGAAATAACTTGACCTTTCTCCTCATCTGACACAATTAAACTCAACGGGGATAGAAGATGAATAATCGAAGTGTCGTTGCCCTCACAATTTTGCTTTCGATTATAATGCTCATGGTGGGGCTTTCTGCTATTGCTGCGGATGAGGATGTGAATGTTGGACTTTTGCGAGTCTCGGTTCAGCATCCCAGGTTTGCTGCCCCATCGTCCCACGTTTCGTTCTTAGTAGATGTTGAGTATGCAGTTCACGACAATGCCACCATCAAATCGAGCTTGTTTAGCGGAACTCTAGACCAACTGGGACCAGACCTGTGGCATAGTGAAGCAGTACCGATTCAGGGGCCCATTCTCGGGGACAAGACATGGACAGTTGACCTTACCGCGCCGGCCAATGAAGGAGAAATGCAATTCGTGGCCATCGCATACTATCAAAACACTGGAAAATACAGCCCCAATGATACAACCGACAATCAGACCTCTGCGTGGTCCTATTACAATGACACCGACCACGGCCCGAGTTTTCTTGAATTCACGGTGAAGATCTCGCAGACGGCACAATTGGAAGTCGATTTAGGCGTCTCCAATGTGGCCGTGAGAATGGGCGATTCAACTTCAAAAACTTCGGGCGAAGGAGCGGTGGCTTCCCAATTCAATGTTGGGGAGAACGTCACGGTAAGTGTGCCGGAAGTATTGCCCCTCGACAATTCTACCCAGCTGGTTTTCCAAGGCTGGCAGGGCGGTGGGAACTCAACGGAGACAAGCGTTCTGTTGGATGGTGACATCAAATTGGTCGGTGTCTATAATCCACAGTATTTGTTGCGGGTAGATTCTCCGGCATCGGTGTACGCTCAATCCAAATGGTACGAGCCCGGCTCCAACGTGACTTTAGAAGTGAACAGCTCCGTGCCGATGGATTGGCCTTTAGGAGCGTTGGGGGTGCATTACATTTTCAAGGGTTGGACGGGTGATGTGACTTCGAACTCTAACAAAATCACTTTGATCATGAACACGCCGAAGGTTGTCAACGCTAACTTCACACCGGACCTCACACCGTTGGTTCTTCCTGGTATTTTCATAGTTGGAGTTGTGGGAGGTGTGGCTCTTGCTTTGGCTCGTAGGCGTAAAGCTGCAAAAAAGGCTCCCGCTGAAGAAGAGATAGTTGAAGAAGCTGCAGGAGTTGAGGAGGGTGACGTGCCTGCCATAGAGGAAGCGACGGGAGAGGACTCCGTGCCCAAAGGGAGTCAGTCATCGGAAAAGGGTCCGTTGAAATTCTGTGATGGCTGCGGTGAATCAATAGAGGAGAACTGGACGCACTGCATCCACTGCGGGAAGGCTCTAAGAGGAACTTCGGAATCCATCCAAAGCTGAAAAGGCCAAGTCCCCGATTTCAGGAATAAAATGATCGGCCGCTATGATGAGGAAGGCCACTGCGAACACACCCAGAATCAAACCCGTGGGGTAATGCGCTAGTGACCAAGGCAGCACGCCGTTGTAGAGCAACCACACTTCAAAGACTATTCTGCCCAGATTGGTCAGGTAAACGCTGATTGCCACGACACTGAACGCAAGGACGCGTTTCTTGATTGTAACCTTAGGCATCGCCACAATGATGCCCAGGAACACTGCAATCACTTGAACGCCTGTGCACATTCGCTGAATCTCAAACTCATTAAGAAACACTTGGCGCCCTTGCATCCATACGGTTCCCTTCATGCCAACCAAGCTCATGAGAATCGCTGAGTGCTCGGCGGTGAGCTTCTCATAGAAGAAGTAGTCGGGCAGGTAGTATACGGCCAGTGCTATGACCGAGGCAAGTCCTACAATTCGAGCTATCGCGTAAAGGCGTTTCCGAGGGGTAGCCTCGAAGTCTTGCATACCCATACCCATACCCACCAGTAATGGGGAGGGTAATGAAAGTTGCTCGGTACTATTCATGCGAATCTAGCCTCAGCCGCATACCTGAGGGTGGGGACTGAGGGCGAGAGTTCGCAAAAATGAAATAAAGTCACATGGTCTTCCTAGGTGAAATCGTCACAAAGAAGGCTCAAATAACATTGAAACTTGGAACTGTCATCGCTGCTTGTCTGTTGCTCGGAATATTGGTTGGCCTACCCACCGCCCACGCGTCGGCAGATGTGGAAGCTAGGCTTACCCTTGCCATCGACTGGATTAGTGGGCAGCAAGTCTCAAGCCTTCAGTACGTCGGTTTCGCTAGGGGCACAGACGCCGAGACAGATCACACCGTCTACTCATCGGATCAAGCACTAATCGCCTTAGCGTTGAGCGACTATCACACCAACCATAACGACGCTCAGTATGACAATATGCTGCACGCGGCCGCAACATTTCTGAGTTCAGCCCGCACCTCGACAGGAGACTTCTATGAGTACTATGACATGAAACGTGGGAGTTGGGTTCATTTGGGTGATTTTGATTCATGGGAGGTATATGCAATAGCAGGACTAGCGACATCAGCCTACAAAATCGTATTGAAAGACAGCGGTCAACGCGCATACTGGCTTTCCATCGAAAGCCGATTGAAGAATACTGTCAATGTTTTTCTCCAGCACCAAAGAAGCGATGGTGCTTGGGTGTTCCAAACTAGGCCAGGCTACTACGAGGCACCGACGAGGGAGAATGCTATCTTGTTGACGGGCCTTCTCTACTTGGGTTTGTTTGAACGCAATTGGGGAAGCATCCAGCAAGCCACGTTCTACGGACAGCTATCACAGCGAACGGCCCGATGGCTCTTCTCGACTCAAAACGTAACCGCCGGACCATTGTTCGGTGGGTTCCCAACGTCTGATTTGAATTCAACCCAGACCTCAGAAACCAACGGCCAAGTACTTCTGGGCGTGGACACATACTACACGATAATCGGTGTGCTTCTTTCGCAGCCGTCGCCCAACTTGTACGATGCGAGGAGAGTGATGAGTGGGTGGATTTATGGTTACGCGGAAGAAATGCGTGACGCCTACGGTGGACCCTTCGATGGTCGAACGGCAACTGCAATTCTTCAATACCCGAAGACAACGCTCGCAGCAATTTGGATGCTGCAAGCTCTGGCGGACATTTGGATAAACCTCGGCGGCGATGAATTCTTCGGCGTTTCACAACATGCCTATGATTGGATCGTGGGCAATAACGAGCTTCAACTAGACATGCAGGGCGCGGCGAATGCAGCTGGCACAACCGGAGGTTTCTACACCTCGATAAGCGGTGGTGGGGTCGATAAAACTGCGAGCACTGAGACTACGGCCGCAGGGGTCTATGGGATTGGTAGAGCGGCTTTCACTCATGTCCCAGAATTCCCCGTCGCTGAAGCACTGCTACTGTTCATAGTGCTGGTCGGAGTACTGGCTATTGTTGAGCGAAGCGGCGGACGCAGATCTAGGAAACCGAACAGTCATTGCGCGGATGAGTTCTTGGCTTAGGCGGGAATCTTTCGTTTAACCGCGCGTTTCGCTACTAGTGTTGCCGCAATTGCGAAGATCATCAGCGCCGAGAGCATTTGAGCTGGGAACTCGGGTACTGGGACATGCGACTCTTCCAAAAAGAAGTTAATACTACTCACGGAGCCGTCCGAAACGGCCACCGAGGAACTCTGCGGCTGGTAACCTTGCACGTAAACACTCACGTTGTAAACTCCGCCGGGCACATACATGCCGTATTGGCCGCCTCCGCCGCTGGAGGTTGTGAGTTGAATTTGCTGATTGGCTGCAGTCACTTGTGCCCAGGATATTGTTCGAAGGTCGTTGTACATCGTGTACCCATATACCGTGCCCTCGATGCGACCTCCGGCCTGGGTAGGATTGTTGTGGCTTTGTGCGGAAACGTTACTTGCCCCCACAAATAGTAGGGCGACGACAATGGCGATTGCGATCATGTAGGGTAGCAGCCTCATGGGTTATCGTTAGTTCTGAGTGGCGAATGGGCATTAAAGGTTGTTGTGTGTTCTCCACATTTTCTCATGTCTCTATTCATTCTACCTGATTGTGTAGCTACAATTCACATGGTTAACGAAACGCGTTTCGCAGACGTGCCCTTAGCGAGTTAGCCTCTCTCGGAGGACAGTTAACCGCACATGAATAGCGCAAACGTGCCGCCGGCCCATCTTACGGGATTTAATGGTCGCAGTGGGGAAGGTAAATCACTCGAAGTTGAAGCAGGCGGTTATGAAACGAGTCGGGACTTTGATGAAAGAAACCGCAAGAATGCTGGCTCTTCTTCTATTCGCCACCATACTGCTCACACCGCTCATTGCAGGGGCTGTTGCTGGTCAGCCACGGCCTAACAACTCCGTGGCTGCCTCTACATCTTCAGAGTCAAACAAAGTCCCGGACTTCTATGCCCAGGGAACAAGTGGGCTATACACCTTGGAGATCTCACCGAAGGGTGGCTACTTGAAGGGTAGCGGGCCAACGATTAACTTCATTCCGTGGCGGTATGTTACAACTCAATGGTCCCTCGGCACGGTGTACGTCATATTCCTGGTCAACGTGACGAACACGAACTTCTACATCGGTTACCTGTACCTGACCAATTCATCGTCGCCGTTCATTCTGCGCACCTTCCAGTACCAGGGCGCAGTGTTGAGTACCTTGACGTTCGACGGCATTCAATACGTATTCTCTAGGATGGTGCCTACTTCCTCGGTCCCTATGCCAAAGTTGTCAATCGATCCCCGGCCTCAAAGTGCCAATGTTCTTTCGGCGATTGGCCCGGAAATCTACTTGAACGGCAACTCCGGAACAGTGGTTAATGATACTACAAGGTTGAAGCTGTACCCGTTATTGGACCAATTGTTTCAAGGCGCAAATGCCTACAATGAGCTTTGGTCATTGCTGACTGATGATTTCGGCAACTACTATTTCTCCATCCTCTACTTCCAGAACGGTGATTCTCACCACATCATAATCGAACACCGCTTACGATTGAACGATTACATGCGCTTGGACGGGGCAACTTTCGATGCCAACTGGACTACTACGCCCTTCACTGACAAGATGACGGTTCGATTGCCAAGTGCCAACTCGGTGGTTAACGTCGATGGTTTTCCATTCTTGGCGGACGCTAGGGGTTTAATGTCGGCCCTTTTGCCTCAAGGCCCGACCACCGTAGCCGTTTCGGATGAAATCACGCCGACACCTGACACTAGGCTTCACTTCTCGTCTTGGAGCAACCACGAAGCCGTTAATCCTCTCACGGTGCAATTGAACGGCCCCCTCGACTTGACTGCCAACTTCGCCACACAGTACCTGCTAGGCATAGACAGTGAATACGGTGGGGTGCAAGGTGGAGGGTGGTATGGCAAAGGTTCAGTGGCTAACTTCTCCGCGACTGACATGATCACATCCGATAATGGAACCAGACGTGTGCTCCTTTCGTGGAGCGGAGACTTCTCTTCCACTTCAACTCAAGGCACGCTCACCATGAATGCACCTAAACACATAACTGCGAACTGGAAGACCCAATATGAAATGCAAATTCAGCTCGTCGGCGTTCCACCAAACGCCTCTGCTCAAGTCGTTGTGAACGACCAAGAACAAGTGATACAATCCTCTCAACCAACGAAATTATGGACTGACGCAAATTCGCAGCTAGGCATACAAGTCGTAACAACCCAAATTCTAGGAAACAGTGTAAATTACAATTTCACCGAATTACGTCTTGACGGAAACGCCCCTGGACTGAACATCGACGTAAGCAAACCTCTTACAATCTCGGTCGTCTATTCCGATGTTCCCAAAGCCGCGTCGAGCATTGATCTGAAAGTGAACCCGACAATAGGAGTTCCAGGTTACCCACTGACAATAAGTGGGTCACTCACCTCGGCAGCACAACCTTCGACAATAAGCCTATCGTATGGTTCTGATAATGTGAACTGGCAGCCCCTAGCTGATGTTAGCGTAGGTACGGATGGACGATTTGCGTACACGTGGACCCCGGGTACCTCTGGTAATTATTCCGTTAGAGCCTACTTCCAAGGCGACGTAAATCACGCGCCAACTTCCAGAATAGTGTCCGTTCAAATCAAAGACTCAGCTCTACCATCCGTCGAAGATTCATTCAACATACCCGCGCTCGCAAAGAGCATTCCTTTTGCTTCAACGGCTTTCGCGTTTGCGGGCTCCTTTATGACCATTGGTGCAGCAGTAGGAGTCCTGCTTCTGCCAAGTGCGTCTCCGACATTGGGCTACCTGATAGGAAGTTTAATCGTAGGTTTCGTTTTTGTTTTCCCGTTTTCAGCGGTTGTGCTCGCGGTCAAAGCTGCTAGAAGCAAACGAGGCCCACGTAGTGTCAGTCTAATCCCTCTGTTCCTTGTCTGGGTTTCGACCTTGGCGATAATGGTGACGAAGGGTTCCTCGGTCGCTTCATCAGGGTTGCTGCTACACGTCACGGCTTTGACGCTGATAATTAGCAATGCGTTGCTATTTCCGCTTGCATTTAGTGTTCTCCTAGCAAAATACGTTGCCACTTAGAGAGACGAGTGTCTCTACACAATGTCAGAGTTCTGTCGCTGACGATAGATGAGACTAACGTTGCGGGATTAGTGTTAATCGTCAAGTTTGGGTCCTCGTACTCGTGCACTTCGACGTGCGTCTAAACACTTTATGAAAACTCGTCGAATCTCGCCTTGTCTTCAGACTCACGCAACTTGGATCCTTTGTGGCGAGAAATCAGATGCGAAGCTTTCCATCGAAAAACAGCGTACTGCCTCTCCTTCTGCTGACTATCCTAACCCTAGGCCCCGCAATCCTCGCGCCCTTAACGATGCGGGCCAGCCCTGGTCCCACAGTGTATTACGCGGACTCTCTTACGATGCCACTGCCCGCAACCCCACTGCCCTCGCCAGGCTCCACGCCACTCTCGCCAATATCAGGGATCGTCAAGGTGCTCGTAATTGCCGTGGAATTCTCCGACGTCAACCACACCAAGAGTATCGACCAGATCAAACAAGCCTACTTTGGCACATTGTCCGCGTACTATGCGGCTGTTTCGTATGGAACGGTGTCAGTGCAGGGCGATGTCGTTGGTTGGTACCGCTTGCCCCATCCGATGGCGTACTATGGCAGGGATTGCACTTCAGTCGATGATTCCGACTGCAGTGGCCAGTTGACCTCGTGGTGGTTAGCAAGAGATGCAGTCAACGTCATGAACCGAGACCCAAACGTGAACGTCAACAACTATGACTACTTCGTCTTCTTACACTCAGGGATCGGAGAAGAATCCAGTCACAACAAGGACACTGTCTGGTCAGTCGCATACCTCGCCGGAGTCTGGCTGCAGACAAAAGGGAAGTCGATCAGCTCCTTCGACCTCGTTCCAGAATTGGAGGACCAGGGCGCAATTCCCAATGGTGTGTACACGCACGAATTCGGCCACCTACTCGGCCTTCCAGACCTCTATAACATATTCAACGGCCAAACGGTTCTCGGCCAATGGGCACTCATGGACAAGGGCCTATGGAACGGCAACCCACCCGGATCCAGCCCAGCATGGATGGAGGCTTGGAGCCGAATGA
Organism: Bathyarchaeia archaeon; assembly: GCA_049513715.1. Taxonomy (GTDB): domain Archaea; phylum Thermoproteota; class Bathyarchaeia; order 40CM-2-53-6; family 40CM-2-53-6; genus FEN-987. The sequence goes on from JBEKVV010000002.1 coordinate 481,953, forward strand.
AACTTGGATGGTTGAATGGAACCCGCTTGACGGTCGCACAAGATGGCGCTCTCGCAAGCTATACGGTTGACGCGGCCGAACTTCAAACGACCACTCTTCATGCGGTAGAAATTCCGATTACGACCACAACATACTACCTAGTCGAAGTTAGAGAGCGTATCGGGTTCGACCAGGCGCTTCCTTCAACAGGGGTCCTAATTCTCTACGTAGCCAGCGGCGGAACTACTAGAACCAACCAAGGTTCAACCAAAGTCACAATCATGAACGCTCATCCCAGTGTTCCTGGGCTGCAAAATGCGACTTGGAGTGTTGGGCAGGTTTTCACGGACACGAAGAACGACATAGCTGTCGCGGTAAATGGCGAAGTGGGCAACTCTTTCCAGATCACAGTAAACCGCCTAGGACCATTGCCAGACCTCGCCGTCTCGAAGATTTACACTCAACCAACAACACTCACCCCGAACACTACTGTAACCATCCTTGTGGACATCAACAACCAAGGATCAGCGGCCGCGACCAATGTTCCAGTCCAGGTCTTCATCGACAATCAACCTTTCGCAAACAAAATTGTAAGCCTTCAGCCAGGCGGGGCAACTGAGATTTCGCTAGCCTGGAACGCTCTCGCGGGCAGTCACATTCTCAAAGTCATCATAGATCCCTATAATTCATTGAATGAGTTGAGCAGGGCGAATAATGTCGCCACGTACACTCTCAATGTCGGCGCCGAATCGCTGCCTGACTTCGCTGTGTCGAAGATCTACACTCAACCAACAAACGTGGACCCGAACACCACCGTGACAATCCTCGTCGATATTGTCAACCAAGGTACAGCAGCAGGAACGAACGTTTCCGTTCAGGTCTTCTTGGATAATCAGACCCTTGCGAATCAGATATTGACTCTTCAAGCGGGTGGAAGCACGGAAATCTCCTTGACGTGGAATGCTACGACTGGAGGTCATCTGGTCAAAGTCGTTATTGATCCAGACAATGCGTTGACTGAGTTGAACAAAGCGAATAATGTGGCCACATACACGCTGAACGTGGGTCCCACAGCGATCATCACGGTTCCATTAGATGTTGGAGCCAGCAACGCGAGCGCCTGGGTTCAGATCAATGGTGTGAAGTACATGCCCAACAACTCATCTCAAGTAGTAGCGACCGTCGCAGTGGGGCCGGTCACAGTCGAAGTGGAACCCGCACTATACACTTCAAACGAGACCCGGCAAGCATTCGCGAATTGGTCGGATGGCAACCAGCAGAACCCGAGACAAGTGAACATAACCGCTAACACGCAATTGGGCGCCAAGTACCAAGCACAATATCTGCTGTCAATAAACAGGAACGGCGGAACCACATCGCCAGGGGGTTGGAACAATGCTAACAGCGCGGTTACCGTGGCTGCGAGTTCACCTAGCAACGTGACCGAACAGGCCTCCAGGCTAATGTTCAATGGTTGGTCTGGAGACATAAGCGCCTCATCCACTTCAATTACGTTGAATATGACGAAACCTGAAACCTTGACCGCAAACTGGAAGCAACAATACTACGTCAGCATAATTTCGCCCGTTGGTTCCGTGTCTGGTAGCGGTTGGTACGATGCCGGAACGCCTGCAACCATATCCCTACGATCGGCATTGGTCCAACAGAACAACGTGCGCCAAGTGTTCGCAGGCTGGAGTGGCGGTACTGACAATCAGACCACCACTAAAACAATCGTAGTCAACGCCCCGACAATTCTGCAAGCGAATTGGAAGACACAGTACCTCGTCCAAGTGCAATCGTCCTATGGAAATCCGACGGGCTCAGGCTGGTATGATGCTGGCAGTCAAGTACCGATTTCAGTGAGTTCGATGGTGGACTTCGGCAACAACACGCGAATAGTTTTCGATGGTTGGGAAGGCGACTACACCGGAACTGATGCGACGACAACTCTTACCGCAGATTCGCCCAAAACTCTGGACGCTCAGTGGACGACACAATACAGAGTCACGCTCAGAGTTGGCGGAGTTTCAAACGCAACAATGGCGAAACTACTCATCAACGATACCTACCATGACATCTCCATGAGCAACAGTTACCAAGCATGGGTCAACCGCGGCGTAGAAATCAACCCATCGATAAACGAGACATTGGGAGATGGATTCATGCAGGTCAAATTCAACGGCTGGAACAACGCAACAGGCGGCTTGGTTACTCCACCTTTCACCGTGAACGGCCCCGTGGACTACACTGCTTCATACCAGCAAGCGTTCCCATCCCTCGCAATTCCCGGGTTCCCAATAGAATCCGTACTGGCCGGGATTCTCATCGGCTTCATGGCCCTGGCGCTGCTTAGACGCCGAAAGAGATCGAACTGACAAACCAGCTTGGATTGTTCAACGTGCTTCCGAGCAGTGAACTTTTGATTGGAGTTTTCATAGGCCGAGAATCATGACCTGATCCACCCAGAATGCGCCCGTTCTATCCATAAGAGACATCTCAGAACGTTGATTTCGAATTGCACCGCGAAAGAGTGTTTTTTCGAGTATTTGGCTTGATTTTTGATATATCCGCTTCCGAGTTATCCGCTTAAATGGCATTCTTGGGCTTGGGGGATTCGTATGCGCGCCTCGAAAGGGGCACGTATAATAACTGAATTAGGGAGAAATTAAAAATTGCATAAGAAATTAGTTGCAGCGCTTACAATCGCTATATTTGTTTTGAGTTCCGTAGCGATCATAGCTCCTGCAAGTGCCCACTTCACGTTGGGCGATTTGACGCCGAACTACAGATTCCACGCGAACGACTATGACCCGCACGTAGCAGGGCCACTCATGTACGTTTCGCCAGGCGCAGGTGCCGGGGCGTTCAGTGGACCATACTCAGGCGGGCCTGTAGGCCTGTTTCCTCCGGGTTATCAATCGCCTAACCCAGGCGGTAATCCACCCGGTCAGCAGGCTAGTGTCTATCAGCTTGATGGCAATACCTACGCACCCTTCGGTGCAATATTGACCTCAACTGCCGACCACCCGAACACTGGACCGTTGGTCTTCGCGATCAACTTCAGCGATCCGGCGGCTTTCAGCTACATCAATGCCGCTGGTGCGGCAGCTCCATGGGCTGGTATGCTTGGATACTGTAGTACTGGATTCAGCTACTGTGCAAACTACACTGGCATAACAATCTACATTCCACCCGAATTTGACTTGAGCGCAGCCGCGAGCAACCCAGGTCTCGTGCAGTCCACCATTGGTGCGACGGCCAACGACGTGGTTGTTTCGCAGGTAAGCAACTGGGACGCATTCGGCCCCGGTTGGTGGCAAGTCACTGTTACGGGTGACATTCACTTCTGGCCACAACACAACTACCAGGAATGGTACTACCTCAAAATCAACAACGTAGTGGCGCCAACAACTGCAGGAAAATACTTCTTCAAAGCCTTCTTGTTGGACCAATACTTCAACAATAACTGGCCAGGAATGGCTCGCACATATGCGACGAACGGGTTCCAATGTGACCCGAACGACCTTACAGCTGCGTGCTGGACTGGCCCGTTACCAAACAATCCACTCTACATTCCAACTTCTGGTGCAACCAATGCTACTGTTCCAGTTGAGAATTATCCAGTATTGCTGGTCAAAGGTGATATTGACCCAGGCATCATAACCGGAACCGTCCGGTATGGTACCTTCAACCAAACCCTCTACCAGCAACCCATTAACTTCCCAGGGAAGGTTTGGGCTGTTGGCACAGCAATTGACCCGTACAAACCGGATCATCCATCGACTGGTCGCAACGTAACTGCTATGGGCTACTTCAACGCCTCAGCTCAAGGTCACTTTGAAGTTGAAGGCGTCGCTGCAGGTGTATACGACATATACGCCGAGGCAGCAGGGTACCCCGCGCAGCTCGTCGCATCACAAGTAACCATACTACCCGGCCAATCGTTCCATTTGGACATCTACCTGAACCCAGGACCAGTTGTCAATGGACAAATCTACAGCAAACACTTGTTTGGTGAAGAACCTTGGCCAAGCAACCCAAGACCAGTGTACGTAGAACTTTACGGCGCCAACGATTACGCTAGCAGCAGTGTTAGAGCGTTCTCACCTCTGAACTTGACGACTCCGCCCTTCATGGCGTACGATTGGGATCTGAACCAAGGTGCGCCACATGGTGGACAGTTCACAAGCACAAACATACCTCCATGCGAGACGGCTCCGTCCGGTCCATTCAACGGCCACGATGCGTCTGGTTGTCCAACACCCAGACCCGTAGCCTACCCGTGGTTCGCAGTGAATGCGGCTTGGGGTGGATCGTACTATAGCCAATTCTTCCCCCCTACTGCACTCGCAGCAACCTACGCCCTAGCGAACCATCATGACGCAGTCCAGTGCGGTGGAACGAACGACCTCTGCGGTAAGCAGAACGGCGTTGGTCCAGCGCAGTACTGGTGGGTTGATGGTGCTGGTGCGTTCACGAACGGTGGTGGAGCGAACAGTTTCATCTACCGATTCGGAGTGAAGGGAGTTTACGGTGCACCAACAGACTTTGATGGACACGTTCCGCAGGCTTTGGCAACATGGGTCAACGGTTTAACGCCCGGTCGATACTGGGTGAGGGCGTGGATCAACGGATACACGCAAACACTCCAAGACGGCCAGACGCTTGACGAGTACTACTTTGATGTTGCGAAGGATGAGTGGGCTGGAGACGTATTCATGCCCATGGACCTTCGAATCAGCAGTACCATCAACAAGACCGTTCACTTCCACGACTTGCCAGGCACGCTACAAGACTGCGCAGTGGATGGATGCATCAACTCAGCTGGCCAAAACACGAAACACGGTCTCGCAAATGGGGCTAGATTCCTAATTGCCGAGGTCCGCGATTCGAGCGGCAAGCTGTGGGGCATGAACTTCACACGCGTCTTTGGCACTGACGAGAACATGACAATTCAAATCAACGGGTTCGGCATGATGGGACCCGACGCTTTCGGACTCAAATATTCAGACTTTGTCTATGCAGGTTACAGGGACTACGGACTACCCGCAGGAACATACACAGTCTACACGTACATGCGTGGTTACGTTCAGCAAACCTTCGAATCCGTTTCAGTGACGCTGAGCGGAAACGCAGCACAGATCAGCAACCACCTCTACCGAGGAGCCATACTCAACATGACCATTTGGAGCATCGACTGGGAGCACCCCACGACCTCAAGGCCTTGGGAATTTCCAGGCTCCAGGTTCCGGACCTACCTCTTTGACCAAAACGGTAAACGATATGGACCCATCGGTGACGTCGCCACTGCACAAGCTTCTGCCCCGCGTCAAACAGGCCCAGCTCGAGGAGACGATCCACGCAGACAACCACTACCAGGAGCCGCTTCAGGCAACTGTGGTGGTGGCGTAGCATGTGCTTGGACTGACACAGAAGGGCAAGCTTTGATCTACACGGAGTGGGATGGCGCGATAGCAGCCGACCGTAGAGGCCCAGACATTATAACGAGCTTCTACGAGCAAGTCGGTGGTAACCTGGAATTGGAAGCCTACGGTATCGGCTTCCTCAGCATCCCAACCCTCTACAGAGACAGCGCAACGCCCTTCGCCACTAGGATAGGCCTGGAAACTGGAACGTACACGGCATTCAGCTTCACGCCGGGTTACGTGCAACACCAGGAATTCAGCGTCTACGCACCGAAAGGTGGAGTTGGCGACATCAGAGTGAACCTACTGCGAGGAGTCAACGTGACACTGAACATACCCTTCAAGAAAGAAGGCATCTTCACACCAACCGACTTCAACATGACAATGCGCGTTCGCTTGTTCGATGATGCAGGCAACCTAGTTGCCACGCAATCATCAGCAGCACCCGACAACGAGAACCTGAACTCCGAAAACGACCCAATCGGTCGCGGCAGGTACGCATACTCTCCGAACGCAGCCATCGTCAGCGCCTACTACAGCTACTACGTCGACCCATTCTCACCATCGCCCGACATAGGGAACGGTTTGAAGAGTGTCGATGCTAGTTCAGCAAACGGTGATGGCTTCCTCTGGTTCGGTGACTACTACGGTTCATCGACCCCTGGAGTCAAGGTTTGGCAAGGCTTCGACAGCAACCAAGGACAAGCAAGCCAGGCGTGGCCTTCGTTCTACAACATACAATGGAACGGTTGCCCAAGCGACGTACCGGCCTGTATTCCGACAGGAGCATACTGGGGCAACTTCCAATGGTACGGTGCAATCCCAGCGGGAACCGAGCAAGTCCGCGTATCCATGATGGGTATGTACGACATCTTCGGTGACCCACTTGATGGACTGAACGCAGGAGTACTTCACACTAAGGCATGGGACGGCTCTAGCGGCGAGAAGATTGACTCAATGCTTTACGGCATTGACGGCTTCTCATCCACCATACCCAGCAGCTACAGCGGTGGCTGGACTGCTGAGGTAGACACGGTGAACCTCTATCCGAAACCACAGTTCGCAGCGAACGGATTCCCGCTTGCGACGAACTGGTTCCCAGCAGCTGAAGGCCTACTGGAAGGCGATAGCTTCCACACGATTCCGGGAAGCCCAGCAGGACCCTTCGGTTACACCACTGACACCCTATCCGCCAACGGACTGGGTCCATACGCTCAACGCCAAGTGTGGAGCATACCCAACGCTCACCTAGGAGCAGAAGCCTCAGCAATCTACGAACTTGACAAACGCGGATACATCAGCGGAAACGTCTACGGATTCACGTGGGCGAACGACTTCCGCACGCAATCCTGGAACACGATCCAGTTTGCATCAGCCACGGGCAACCAAACCTTCAGCACGTGGACTCGTGACGGATTCTACGACGCCTACCTGGACGCAGGACAGTACAACATGCAGGTCATCGCTTGGACTCCAAGCGGTAACCAAGGCTTCACCACAGTAAGCCAATCCCTCACCATCAGCAGCGGACAAAGCTCATCGGGCGTCTCGTTCCAACTGGAACGAAGCAACATCCCGGTGCCAGAGTTCACATCAATAGCGGTTGTAGCATTCTCAGCGCTAGCAGCATCGCTTTACGTACTACGACGCAGACGCAAGTAGTAAAAACCCAAAGGGCCCAAAAGGCCCTATCCCCTTTTCTTTTTCCATTCAACTAACAAAGAACCTTTTCCGTTCGTTTCCTAACCCGCGACATGCTCAGAGTCTGGGCGTGATTCTAACTCAATACTAACGGCATCGTTTCCCAGCCATATGCACCTTCTGCAAATACGCGTAGGGCAGTTTTGCCGCAACATTATAAAGCGAAAGGAGCGAAGGCCAGCAGTCATCCCGCAGGGGAATTTGTGAGGCCAACAATTATGGCAAACAAGAGCCTACCGGTCGTCGTTCTCTTGTTTGCAGCGGTCCTCACAATTTCGAACCCAAGCGTATACCCTGCTACGCAGGCGACGACGCCCATAACGTTCTACGCCCATGCGCAGATTCCCAATAGCACAATCCAAGGGCCAATCCTCAACGCCCAAGCTCAATGGGGGCCGCAACAGGCCGCTCTTCTTCGGCAGGAAACGGTCTTCACCCTCGATCCCCCACTGGGAGGAGATGTTGTCTTTAGAGGAACGAGCACGATGGCGCTCTGGATTCGCGCGGACAACAGGCTCACTGGGTTCCTACAGGTCCACTTGAGCGAATTCACCGCGGACGGTCAAAACAGGACAATCCCAGGATTTGGGTTCGACAACGTGCCCGTATCCCTCGACTCACGCGCCCATGCAGAGAACTTTGCCCTCCTCGTAAATTTCACTCTTCCCAAAGGATCCTCAATACAACTGCGCATAAGACTGATCACCGACGACAGAATTACAGGCGCCTACCTTCTCTACGATAACCCTACAACGCCAACTCAAATCACACTCCCAGTAAAAGGAGCAACAACGACCACGATAGCCCTAACAACACTGAACGGGACGTTAACCAACATCTTCTTGACGAAAGGCGTAACAAACGCAACGGTCCTAGCTCAAATCACGGTCACAGACTATCTCGGTCTGTATGTGCTCAATTCTGCGACTCTGACAGTTACCGACGGCCAAGGTAACGCTGTTGGCACCGTACAGAACATACTGACCACCGAACACAGAATCAACCAATACACAGCCACGCTAACGTCAACGCTTAACCTTCCAAGTGGCTCGTACACCCTCACAATTGTAATAACGGACAGAACGGCAAACGTTTACACGACAGCCGGCCAATTCTACATATCGCCCTACTACTTCACCAGCATTAGAGTAATCGATCAAGCCAGTAATCCTGTCCCAGGTGCCAATATCACTGCAGCCACATCCGGCGGGTCATACAACGGTCAGACAAATCAAACCGGATGGGCCACCCTCGAACTGCCGTCCTCCGACTTGGTAGGGCAGTACACCGTTACGATGGCGTTGAAGAACGCCACCTTCGGCCCATACATTATCTCGGTTGAAGGGAACAAAAGCGTTACAATCGGCATACCGGTCATAGATGTAACCCTCAATATTCGGCTCCTGGGAATCAACCTAAGCGGAGCTGATGTCGAACTTAGAGCGGACTCCAAGTTGGTTTCGTCCGGAACATCCGACGCGTCTGGAGATGTGCGTTTCCCACGAATCCCTCAGGGGAATTACACGGCCCAAGTCCGATACCTTTTGACAGCGTTCCAGACCCAAGTGCCACTGGGCACTTCGGGAACTGAACGAATCGACGTTCCCTTACCTTTTCAAGAACAACTTCCGTTCGCCCTCATTTTGATTGTTGGACTTGCCGCGGTTTCCACGGTATTGCGCAGGCGGAAACTCTACGAAGCGCCATTAGGTTACATCAACATACTCACAAAGGGTGGTGTTCCTGATTCTTGCACAACAACAATCGCAGGTGGGTCCGGTTCAGGAAAGACAGTGCTGCTAGAATCGCTGGCCGACAGATCGGCGAATTCAGGCCGCGGCTGCGTTTATGTTACAAACGTTGAACTACCAGCAAACGTTAGGGCAAACTCTTCAAAGTTAGGAATCGATTTGGCAGAACACGAGAACCAAGGCAACCTCGTTCTCATCGACTGCTACTCTGCTCTATCCGGAACGCAATCAAAAGAAAAAAGAGCCCTCTCATCTTTCACCGACCTCACCAGCCTAGGAATTCTCATCACGGCCTCAATAGAAGAAATGGGAAAGACCACCGACGTATACTTCGACTCTCTGACCCCGCTCTTTACGACATTGAAACCGGATTACGTCGTTTCATTCCTCCAGTCAGTTGGCGCGAAAGTGAAAAGCTCTAACGGCCGCCTCACCGCAACAATCGGGACAAGCGTCGAAAAGGAAACTCTAACGCGAATCGAAGAAATGTCGGACATCGTGGTGGAAACCCAGTTACTCGAATCGCGGTCAGGACAGAAGCGCCGGCTAAGAATTAAGAAACTGCGAGGACACTCATACATAGACACATGGGTTCCATTCAAAATTGGCGATGGTCGGGGAGTAACGTTCCTAACTCACAAGCCCTACACAGAGAATGATATGAAATCAGGCGACGTGGGGCGCCTAAGTAAATAAGGGGAGACAAGTAATTTCAACAAGTAGGTCAAGAGTGCGAAGAAGATGGACCAAGTCTTAACTGGTATCAAGGGCCTCGACGAGGTCTTGAGAGGCGGCTTACCAAAAGGAAGAACTATACTCGTGGTCGGAAGCCCGGGTTCAGGCAAAACCACCTTTGCCATGGAGTTTCTCGTACGGGGAGCAAGAGCTGGCGAGGGAGGCCTCTACGTGAGCATGGACGAGAAACCTGAGAATGTGAAAGTCAACCTCGCTTCATTTAATTGGGATCTTGATTCTCTTGAGCACGATGGAAAGATCACCTTCATTGATGCAACTCAACTCAGGCGGCCAGGGCAACGGGCTTACGCGGGGTCGCCGGACCAAGAAAATTCTGTCAGCCTCGTTCTACCAGAACTGACGCTAGGAGGTTTGGCACGGACCGTTCGTCGTGTTGTAGCTGAGGAGAACGTACAGAGAATCGTCATAGACCCCATAACTTCCCTAATGCTTCGGTATGCGGATGAACCAAAGCGCCGTCGGGCAACGCTGATGTTTTTCGACGCCTTAGAATCGACAGGCGCCTCATGTCTCGTCACGAGCGAGCTTCGGACTTCGATGCTTGCGAGAAGGTTCCAGCTGGAAGAGTACTTGTCACAAGGCGTCATACTTCTTCACACGATAATAAGGGAAGGGAACGTGATTCGAGCGGTACAGGTTGAAAAGATGCGGGGCATAGCACACGACGCACAACTTCGCCCCTATCAGATAGGTCCGACAGGGATTGACGTGTACCCGAAGGACAAAGTCTTCTAGCGCCCCAACACGCACCCCAGACCGGAGAGGAATCGGTCCTCAGCCAAGGCAAGTGGAGACAGGGGCTGAGGGACATGAAACCGGCCGAGAAAATGAAAAAGCATCAGCGAACCATCAGCAAAGTTGTACTCATAATCTCCCTCCTAACCCTCATAGTTCTAGGGTCGACGATTCTTGCAGTCAACATGCTGCGCCCCTCCATGAACGGCACCCAGCAAGCTCATGGATGGCAACGAACGCCTGAAATCAGAATCGTCATGGATTCCACCGCCGACTGGGCCCGAATCATGTTCAACGACCTCTACGAAACAAACACAAATGGCATAAGAGTAGCAGAGTTCGGCGCGAGAGGCTGGTTGGCGGGGAATCACACTGATGACCGAATCGATGCCGGGCGCGACTTGACGTTTGTAGACATCATATACAACGGCACGGTGGTTAGAACAGGTGATATTGTCGGGTTCTTCAAAGGGAACAATGATTTCAGCCACACGAGAATGTTCGCAGACGTTGTTTTGGAAGTAAACGAAGACGTTCGGCAGGTATCAATCTTCGTAATGATCGCTGGAGCTGGAACCACAAACTTCCAATTCATCAACAAAGAATCGGGGCAGGTGATATGGGAAGATACGCAGACTGGCAACAGTTTCACTCAATACACGCGCCGATGGATGTCGCCAGACACATTCTTCACAACCACGCACATTGAGGCCACTCTGGTCTTGGTCCTAGCTGCCGGAGCAGTCATCACCATGATTGCCCTCAACCCGATTATCTTAGGCAGAAGGTCATCGAGAACTATTGAGGACAGTGAGGGCCTCTGAGTGTGAGATCAAAGAGACCAACGAGGAGCGGTCTGGACGGTGTGCTCAACAGCAACTCCACTTACTTACTAGTCGGAGCATTCATAGTCTCCATCGGGATCACTCTCCCCCGTTTCGCGCCCGGAATCCCCATGAGCGTCGATACGACCAGCCATCTCTATCGAATTCTCTTCTTCGACCATTGGCTGAAGCAAGGAGTAGTCCCATTCTGGAGCCCCGATTGGTACGCAGGTTCCCCTGCCATACTCCTTTACCCACCGTTGGGGTACTACATCGTTCTAGCGCTTTCTGGAATCGGGCTAGACCCGCTATTTTCTTACAAGGTCATTGATGCGGTTTTCTATTGGCTAGCCCCTCTAGCCGTCTATTTCCTTAGCAAGGAACTTGGTTTTGGTAAAGGGGAGAGTGCCCTTGCAGCGTTGCTATTCAGCGTCGTTCCCGAAGTCATAGAGAACTACATCTTCTTCGACAGGTTCCCCACGGTATTGTCAGTGCCCTTATTCTGTGCATTCATAATACTGTTCCATCGCGCGCTTAACCGCCCACATAGCCTCCTGAACATTCTCGGCTCAGTATTCTCGTTGTCAGCGCTGTTGCTCACACATCACCTGTCCGCTATGATCGCGGGCATTGTTGCCGTTCTGATGGTCCTCCTCGCCTGCGGAAAGTTCGGCCACACGCAACCGTCACTCACTTTGTGTATCGTGGCTGCGGGAACGCTTGGGCTGACGGCGTTCTGGCTTATGCCCCTCATTATCTCACTCCGCTACTTCCCCGCGAACCCATTCTACAACCGAAACGTCCTCTTCCCATTTGTCCGCTTCTTGTACTTCGGCTACGACATTACCTCTTACCTTCTTGGCTTAGCACAATTCGTGCTGGCAGCAGTCGCGGTTCAATCGGTTTTGGGTAGAAAATTCGGCGCAAAGTTGCGATTGAAGGCCATGGTCTTCTTTCCTTTTCTCCTAGGTGGAATGGCAGTGTTCCAAGTGGGCGAAATCATTGGCAATAACGCAGTCCGCTACGTTACCCAGTTCATTGGCCAGTTCATTCTAGTTGTGTCGTTTGTCGTGTTCTTCGGACAGTTCCTCGTCTTCCGCGACGCGAGACGACTGTTCTTGAAACAGAACGGCGCCATACTTGCGGTGACATGGTTCCTTGTTTTCCTTTGGGTAGGCTTGGGCATTTACGCCCTACCGATCTTGCAGCTCCCTTACATACTTCAATTCTGGGTGAAAACCATGGACGTCTACCGCATATGGCTATACTTGGCGCTACCGATGAGCGCTCTGGCCGCCCTAGGGTTCATCCGTTCACTCGCCAAGCTCTGGAAGTGGAGAGCCGTTGCATCACTGATTCTGATTGCTCTGGTCGTGACCCCAGTCACTGTAAGTGTCGCATTGAAAATGAATTACGCGTTTAATGCAAGTGTTAATGGCGTACTGCCCTACAGCACAGCCAACGCCGAGATACCCCACTCAATCCTCAACTACTTCCAAAACCAAAACTCATCCGACAGAATTCTAGGAATCAATGTGCCGTTCTGGATCTACGTTCTCCCGAACTACGCCAACAAACCAATCGTCGACGGCTGGTACCCGCAAACCAAACTAGTGACGCAACTCGTCAACATCGATGACTACCGCCTAGACGATCTGGAAACGACTTCGAATGTGACTCGTATTGAAGTTTGGAGGTCACTACTAAACAACTACCAAGGGCTCGACATCGGATGGGTCATTATCGGCGGGCACAGTCTGGCTGAACAAGTTATGACTGGAACCAATTTCACCGAACAACTAGCCGTCCCATACCAGACGATCCAAGGCCCAATCGACCTAATCGTCTACAAAGCCGCAAAACCCCCATCAATGATCAAAGCAGGCTCAAGCAATCATCTTACCCTAACGTACGTGACACCAGACAAGATGATCTTGGACTTCACACCACCTAGCCAAACGGGCGTGGTCATTGTGAAGGAGGCTTTCTTCCCAACGTGGGCTGCAACCGCAGACGGTCAAAGACTCAGCGTCACGGCCGACCCTGCCACAGGTTATGTTCTGCTAAACGTGCCCCCGGGCATACACCAAATAATCCTCTACCAGAACACAAATTCTAGCCTCTGGAACCTCGTTTCAACCGCCACCCTTGTCGTGTGTGTGATCCTGGCAGGCGCCTGGCTCTCCATGAAAAGGAGGTCGGGACACTGATGAATCGCAGCGTAACCATGGACGAGGGTTTCCTCGTCAGAGTTAGTTTCCTTTTCACATCCGGGTTCATATTCGCAGAGGGACTCCAGAATTGGATTAGGGGGAACATAGAATCGCACCCCGAAGTCGTCCTCCTAATCTTGGTGAGTTACGGGCTTGCGTTCATCCTATTCATCTTTGCCACCATGAACACCGATGCGGTGTTGAAGGTCAGGGATCTAGCTCTCGTCGCTCTGATCTTCGTGACAATCAGTAGTTGGTACGTGGTGACTCAGGTTGAGTTCCCAGGATCATACCAAACCGACGCTCTGGCCTTCGCTCATTACTCAGCTATCCTGTACTCGAAGGGGGTCAATCCGTATACTCAAGACCTGCAAAGTGCTCTCTCGGCATTCGCAGTTAATCCACAGTTCTTCACGCTCACCCCGAACGGCGACCTGGTTACAAACCTCAATTACCCAGCCCTGCAATTCATCGTCCTTTTGCCTGTCGTCTGGTTAGGATTGCATGATGCACGCATCGTAATCTACCTCTTCGAACTAGCAGCCATCGTAATAATCTACGTCTGGTCACCTAAAGAAATCCGGGCCTTGGCCATAATTCCAATTTTCGCGGGGTCCGACTTGGCTGTCAACTTCTCCGCGGGGGCAGTAGCGGATTTCCTCTGGGTCCTACCGTTGGTCTTGATGATTGTTTTTATGGACGACGTGCGGCTGTCGGGCATTATGTTCGGCCTAGCTAGCGCAATAAAACAAACCCCGTGGCTGCTCTCGCCCTTTCTACTGGTGTACTACCTCCGAAGCGGCTCAGGTCTTAACGCCAGGAGCCGACTGAAGCAAACCGTAATTTTCGGCGCGTTCGCACTTGGCACGTTCCTTGTTCCCAACATTGGATTCATGTGGAACAATTTCAGCGCCTGGTACACTGGGGTTGTCACGCCGGCCTTCGGCAATCTCGTAGTACTAAGCCAAGGGCTATCCCTCATAACCCTAGCAATTGGGATCCCATTGCCTCCTATTTTCTATTTGACAGCAACCCTAGCGGTCGCTGCTACACTGCTCATTAACTACTACGTATACTACGAGAAATTGGCACTTGCCGTTTGGGCTTTTCCAGCCATCATACTATGGTTCTCCTACCGCGGCCTCCAGAACTACTTCATCTTCTGGACACCGTTACTCGTGATGGCCGTGGTTAAGCTCTACAAGAAAGGAGGGACACACTCTGCGCGTTAAGCCCCGAATAGCGCTCATCACGGTCTCGGTTTGCATATTCGCGCTTTCAATTTCCTTCATTAACTTCTACGGTCAAATCGAACAGCCGTCACCAATCCTGAACGTTAACCAAAAGCTCTGGACCTTTGACCCGACCAAGAACATAACCAAGCCATATCTTTGGGATGTGGACATCATCAAGGGGCCTCCTGACAACGTGTCCATCATCCAGGCCAACGTCCAAAACCAAGCAGCCATCGGGCTAATATTGGATCGTGTAAACCAAAACAACTCAAACGTATGGACCACACTGCACATTCGACAAGACCTGCACGGTCAAGCTCTCGACGCCGTGTTCCGGTCCGAAATTTCACTCATGGTGTTCCCAACCTTCCACCTTTGGTTCGACGCCATAACGCATAGCCCGGAGAACGCGTTCGGCATTGAAATCAACGACGGAACAAACCTCCTCTGGTTCGTCTTCAGTGACAGCCAAAGCCAAACATTCCAGCTACCCCATCACAGGATCGTCCTAACCGAAACTCCGCTGAACGAGTGGTCGACTAGGAATGTTGGCATTGCAGCCCAATGGCAAGCTGCGGGCTGGAAGAAACCCGATTCCCTGTCATTCATCCTCATACTAGGCACAACGTTACTTCATCCTGGGACATGGGTCGGTTACTTCGCAAACCTTAGCGTCAACGTCGCCCCGTTTCAGGCCGAAAGTCTATCTTCAGGAGCACGGTTAGGTATCCTAATTGTGGATGCGTTAGTGATCTTGGGGTTGACAGCAATCATTTTGCTCCTAGAGAAACGCCAGGGCAATCGAAGCGGCGGCCGCCGGAGATCCAAGGCCTGAGGTGGAACCGATATCAAGAAAGACAAGGTCCAACTTGGTCGGCCGTGCTCGGCCAAGTCTTAGCACGACTACTCTGGGTGGATTGAGGGCAAATATATTTTCCATTATTTCAATCGCTTTCGGCATTTCTGCGCTCACAATGATTCTCGCCTCAACCTTCGCCCCATCAGGGCAAATAAGTGGCAGCAACCTAGTCCTGATTGAAGTGGAAGTTCTGCCTGGGTTCTACATGAAGCCCATCACGTTTTTCCAATTCTCAATGTTTCTATCATTCGCTTTTGGCCTGAACACTCCCATTACAAGGCAATACTTCCTTAAAGTCCGCCCCTCGATTCTCCGAACCGTCTACATAGGCGCGTGGCTGGTCGCGATGGGCAGCGCATTTGAAATTCTCTATCAAGTCGTTATATGGTCAGCGTCGCTGGCAGTGCAGGGCCTTACAAACCCAGATATCATAGTCAACATCTTTCCCATCTCAGTGAACCCCGCGCCTATCAACGTCGTCTTCGCCGCGAAGATTATCGTGGCAATATTCTTCATGTCACTATTCCTGATAGACTATCTTCACCGAATTGACCGAACAAAGCAAGAGAATCAATTTGCAGAACGGCTAATTAACGCCCGCCGCTAAACCCGCACAAGAATCGACAACTGATAGCGGAGAGCTAGTCAAACATCTAAGAAGAGGAATTTCGTAATGCACTTAAGACCACAGAAGAAAATCAAACGCTTCCTCAGCGGCGTATACGACGAATTTCACACACGAGACGCTATCCCCCTACTCATAATTGTCTTTCCAGTTATCTTCTTGATGATGATTGATTCCGCGTCGTTCTCTCTCGTCTGGTTCTGGGGGGGACAAATAGGCCGAGCCGGTTTCGCCTTCTTGTTCTTTCTCGTGGCGTGGGACTTTCACGACTCTCGAAAGAAACTCAAAGCGACGAGGGCGAAGTGGCGTTACGCGTTGGCGGGCGTCGCCCTTGCAGTTCTACTGGTCTACTATTGGGAGCGAGTGATGAGTGCGGACTGGACTACATATCTGAGAGTGTATGTAACAAGTCAACTTGGCGTATCCCAGAAATCCCCGCTTAGTTTCTTGCTCGCAATGGATTTCGTCGTTTTCGCAATCTATTGCGCCATCGCGACAGCCCTACTCTACTCGCCTAAGGCGGTTGGGCTGATAGTTACTCCAATAATCTACGCCTTGGGTAGCGGGATCTTGGACATGATGGACGGTTACTTTCCGGAGGACTCGCTCGCCTTCCTCCAAATCTGGGTCTACGTGATTTGGAACGTGGTTGTATTTCTGCTCAGCCTACTCGGGTTCCACACGAACGTCAACCCGCTAACTGGAACCGTTCAACCACCAAGCATACAACTCATCGGCAATAGGCTGCTGCTTTGGGGGTCAAAGGGTTTCATCACCCTAGCCATCTTTTGGCCTTCGTCCGGCGTAGTCAGCATGATCGTCTACAGCCTTGTTATTGTGGTTCTTATGGTAAAGCTCGACGCCCCCAGAAAGCGTAAAGCGATCTACGCGGCAATCGGGGCAGCCGGAACTTACCTCATCAACGTAATCCGCATCACACTAATCGTTCTATACGTGGCTTTCATCAGCCTCGACGTGGAAGCGTTCCACCAATCGATCGGTGAAGTACTTTTCATCACCTGGATCTTCACTTACCTGCTATTCGTCATACGCAACGAAAACAAATACTATGTAAAAGTTGCAAGCTCCAAGCGGCCTGAGGCGAAAGCGGATCTGGCGGCCGCGAGGGTCAGCAAGAGTCGACGTCCTATCAAACGGAAACCAAAGAATCATGAGTGGCTAGAACGGGTCAAAGAGGCCCGGTTGAAGTAAGAGTGCCCGTCGATTCGCACACCTCGTTCTCGGAGGCGGGTTCTTAAAGAGACTGATGGTCTACGGAATGATGTGGTTGGTAGGTAATGGAACGAGGTAATCGGTTGGAACTTTCAATTCTCATTCCGGCGCATAATGAAGAAAAACGAATGGAGACCTGCCTAATCCGCCTCACCGACTTTCTCAAACAGACCCACCCCTATTCCGAGATAGTGATCAGCGAGGACGGGAGCAAGGACAGAACAGTCAAAATCGTGAACGAATTCAAACAGAAGAATTCCGAGATTCAAATCATCCTACTCCATGCCACAGAGAGGTTAGGGAAAGGAGGTGGCTTGAAACGAGGAATCGAAGTGTGCAACGGACAGTTCACCGTCTTCACAGACACGGACCTGCCGGTTCCATTGGAAACGATTACCCGGGCGGTAGAACTTCTCAAGGGGGGCGCGGATGTCGTAGCAGGAAGTCGTGTAATGAAAGGTAGTAAAAGGGATGAGCCATTGAAGCGGAGGATACTGAGCCGAGGGTTCCATTATCTAGCTCTTATTTCCTTGGGTATGGGCTGGGATTCACAATGTGGGTTCAAAGCGGTGAGGACGAGTGTTGGGCGCGATCTCTTTTCTCAAATGGCCAACCCCGGGTTTGCTTATGATGTCGACTTCTTGATTCAGGCGAAACGCAAAGGGGTAAACGTCGTTGAGATGCCGGTTGAGTGGCATTACAATACAGATTCGTCCATGAGGCTCTCTAAGGATATTTTTGGGATGTTCAGGGAACTTGTCCATATTTTCTTCCAAGCCCGTTTCCCATAGGAAGATGATGACTCCAACCTTACGATACCTCGTCAGCCAGCAAACTGTAGAAAGATTCTAAAGACCACGTACACTGCACAGCTGAAACAGGTACCTATAATGGTTCTGCAGAGCGGACGCGGGTTCTGGGACATCACACTGCACGACCAAGAATTCAAACTTATTCTCATTGTTGCATCAACCCTCTGGGTATATACGACAATAATCCATCTTCCATTCGTCGTTCCTAGCAACTACACTGACATTGGGTACTTGTGGATTCGCGACGTATACTCAGGACACAACAACATGGCCATTCCCTACGTGGACTACAAGCTTGAGTATCCACAGATGATCGGGCTGATAATCTGGATCGGCCAAGCAATCGGAACATACGCCCCGTTCGTGTTGGACGCTTACAACACGTACATGGTTGTCGAATCTGTTCTGCAATACCCATTCATGATTGGGACCATCTACAACATCTATGTACTTTGCAGCAAACTTGGAATCAACAAGAACAGAATCTACCTCTATTTGCTCACATCAATGACCTTCATGATTTACGGCTTCTACAATTGGGATTTCATAGTCGCATACTTCGCGAGCCTCTCAATCATGTACTATTTGGAGAAACGATACGACGCGAGCTCCCTAGCCCTCATAGCCGGAATCTTGAGCAAATTCATACCTATCTGCATGGCTCCAGCAATGGTCTGGTGTCTGCCAAACAACAGGGCACGGGTAAGGTTCATCGCCATCGCCGGTTCAGTTTGGGGTGCTGTAAATGCGCCTTTCGTTCTAGCCAATATCCAGTTGAACCGGCCATTTTGGCTGCAACTTTACACGCACACCCAAAACCACCAACTGCAAAACACTTGGATATCGATGGTGATTCAAACCGCGGGCTTAGGAGACATCATTTCAGGACGAGGGTACGGGCATTACCTCAGCTTAGGCATCATAGGATACTTGATTCTTCGCGCGCTGATCTCGAAGCGAACTCCACTTGAAAAGATTCTCCTATCATGGTACGCTTGGTTCGGAGCGATCTACCTGTTCGACCCGCAAATGTGGATCCAACTGTTTCCAATAATCATTCTGACCCCAAGCTTTGATTTCGTACTATACAGAATCGCCGACATGCTCAATGCCTTCATAATACTGTTTTACTTCATCGGAGGCAGTCGTCCAGAACTGCCGAAGTATCTTACTGACCAACTTACTCCCTTCGGGCTTGTTAACATATCAGCCGCATTACGCCAACTCATAGTCCTCGGAGCCTACTTCATCAGCTTCAACCCAGCGAGACAAGACCGACTCAAACGATGGAGGCGGTCAGTCTACACTTGGTTTGCTCGTCTATTGGGCGATGTTCCTAACCGCCTCGCGCAGATGCCTAGAGACTTGCTAGGCCCAGTTAGGCCTAAGGATGCGAGGCCTTCGAAATCGTGAAACTAATAATCCCTGCCTTCTTTTTCGAAGGAACAGCCTTCAAGCCCTTAAGTTAGTAGACTGAACAGTTTAGGCGGTAATGTAGCTAATGCCAAGCGGAGCGGAGCTCAATGGTCTCGTAAGTGGCGGACTCGACGAGTTGGCTCCATTTCCGCACAGGGTTGCCGTTTGCGCGTATGGCCCTTCTTTTTACGCCAAGCCAGGAGCGTACATTGGTCAGGACCTTTTGGTAATTCGCGACAAGTACGCAGACGGTTTGCGAACTTATCTGAGAACCACCGAAAAACAGCAGACGAGGTTCCTACTCGTTGACCGCAGTCTGATCGAATCGGACATTGAGAGAGGAACTCTGGGCGATTTCCTTACTGAGAAACTTATCTACCCATACCGCGCTCTGGCAAACCAGGACTACCTAGATGACCTGAGCCTTCAAGCGGCCAGGCGGACAGTCAAAGAGGAAGCACGTGACCTCGTGCTGAACTACGGCGAGATGTGCAGAGGGATTGTGGCTGCACCTGAGTTCTTCGGGTTATCGAAGCTCAGGCGGCGAGCCAGGGTCTTCGTCCCCAGCTTGGAAGACTATCTGAGGCTACTTGACCCTGCAGTTCGACAACAGAACCTGTCAACTCTTCGCGAAGCATTCAGCAAAGCTGTCTCGGGTATGGGCGGCGACGGAGTGGAATTTGATGGCGAGAATGTGGCATTTCAGGATCAGTCAGTGGATAAATGGCTTAAGGTCAGGTCATCCGAGCAAGCTGTCAATATCTTAAGGCATAGTCAGCGGGCACTCTATTCTTACCTCGCAAGGGGCCGCACGGTCTTTCTGAGCCCTGAGCTCCTTGCCCGGGAACTCAGTAGCCCCCTGAGGTTGAGCTTGGACCCGGACTTGGTGGGAAGGCAACCTGAGAACCCTAATAATTCTCTATACCTTCGTACAGAGGAAGGATTGGTTTCCTTCAACGAGCGGTCCAGTCTCGAAGAGATGCTTTCGAAACTCAGGCCGGGACGGCCCATGACCGTGTCGCCATTGGCAGGGGTTCTGAACGAAGTATACCTAGTCACACTAGGAAGGGAGCGGTTTGTCGCAAAGAGGTTCACCGATTGGCACGGGTTCAAGTGGTTCACATTAAACCTCGTTTCCCTTGGGAGTAAACTCTTCTCAGTGTCTGGCAAGGCAAGATTGACAAATGAGTACGGAATCAACCGGTACTTGGCCAAGAAAGGCCTGAAAGTTCCCCAGGTTATCAATGTCAATGTGAAGCAGCGAATCTTGGTTGAAACCTACATTTCGGGAGTACCGATGAACGAATTTGTATCTCAGGCTATCGGCGGGGGCGCGTTAGGTACGTCTCAATACAGACTCGCCGAAGCCTTCGGCGAGTCGCTCGCGCGAATACACGAGGCGGGTGTTGCAGTCGGCGACGCGAAACCAGAAAACTTCGTTGCCAAGGGTGATGAGATCTACACAGTAGACTTGGAGCAGGCGGGGAAACACGGTGATCAGGCTTGGGACATCGCAGAGCTATTGTTCTACACGGGCCATTACAGCAACACCGCAACGCCAACACGCGGCTTCACCGAGGTTGTTGAGGCTTTCATACTGGGATATCTTAAGGCAGGTAACGCGAGGGAGCTCAAGCGAGCTACAGGTGCAAGATACGTCCGCGTCTTCTCATTATGGACCCCAGCACCAATAATCGTTGAAATATCCAGGCTACTTCGGGAAGCAAAATAGTCTCGGGATTCTCCTTGAACCGCAGAATTCGACTCGTAGTGTTCGATTTAGATGGCACATTGACCCCTGTCGACAGCCTCTGGAGCTACCTTCACGAGGCATTCGGAACTTGGGACTACGGAAAACTGGCTGCCCAGAAGTACAGGCGGGGCGAAATATCCTATAAAGAATGGGCCGAAACCGATTCTCAATACTGGGCGGGGGCACCTCTTACACAAGTAATGCAAGTGCTCGAGAAAATCCCCTATCGCAAAGGCGCCGAACAAGTCTTCCAAGACCTCAAACGGGGTAACGTCAAGACCGCCATCGTAAGCGCGGGACTGTCGCTTCTAACTGACAAAGCAGGGCGAGATCTCGGGGCAGACCTCACCCTCTCCAATGAGCTACAAACCAATGACGGAAGGTTGACCGGAGGAATAGTTGTCAAGGTGGGCGTTAACGAGAAGAGAGAAATAATCGAACGAATCGCGATCCAATTGAAAGTCCCGCTAGCAGAAGTCGCGCTTGTCGGAGATCGAGCAAATGATCTCATGAACCCTGAATGCTTGAAGATCGCTTTCAAACCGAAGGATGAAAACGCTCGACAGGTTGCGGACATAATCATCGAAGATGATGACTTGAGCAAAATCCTCCCATATCTCGTCCAGCCAACTCAGTGACGGCTCGCCAGATTCCAGCCGTGGAATCCAATAGGAATGGTTAAGACCAATGAAATCGTGCCCCAATCAGCCATGACACTATTATCTCAATTGAAAGGGCATCCAAATCGGATTGGAATGACGATTGGGTTCGTCATATTACTCTTCATCATAGTCTACGTAGTTCTGCATCAACGAGCACCTTAGTCACTTCGAACCAATTCATGCTCCCTCCAGTGGGAGAGTAGGCAGCCGATTGGCAGTTCAGAACAGAGTGCGTCCCCTCGACTTGTTCGTTACCTCGACTACGTTCCCGTCTCTGTCCAACTTGACTATGAATTGACGGATGGATTCCTTCTCGATGGCGTAGTGGCCATAAACCCGATAGAAGCCGTCGTCAAACTGCATCCCGTCAACCTCCAACGGGCCCTTCACGGTGAACCGTTTGCGGACATGTTCAACCGCAATCGCTTTCACCTTGTCAGCGGTGCTTAAACCATGCCCCATTCCCCTCAGTGTCATCTGACTCCCCTTGAAGTCTCATGTCTTACTGTCGTGGAAAGCATCCTATGCTTTGCACAATTGAACCCATCTGCAGTCGTTAACTCCTTTGGTTAGTTCTAGGGATGGCAATATGCGACAGAGATTAAGTAGGCAGCCCGATTCGGTGACTTCACCGTGCCCCAAAAATGGCAAACTCACGTGAACCGTTGTCACTCCCAGCCGCACACCGAATTAGAGATCGGGTTCTTTCTGTTGTGATCAAAGCGCTGTTGGCGGCGATTGATTCGGGAAGGGAAACGCCTGGGTTCATGTCGAATCCTCTGCTCCTCAAGATTCTGAATGCGTTTGCTCGCTTGTGTGGCTTCGAGGCCGAGAGGGCTCTTCAGGAAGAGGCAGGGCAAAGGGGGGCTTGGAACTTACTCAGAAGTATTTCCGAGTACGGTATCATTACCCCTCAAAGACTCAAGGCACCGGTCAGCGTTGTCTGGAGTCTGTCCTACCGATGCAACCTTCGATGCATGCACTGTTACCAAAACGCCAGCCAGCCTTCATCGGACGAGTTAACAATTAACGAGCAACTTGGAATCGTGGATCAGATGGCGGGGGCCGGAGTTTCACTTGTTGTACTCTCTGGTGGAGAGCCGCTGGCCAATCCTAATCTTGGAAAGCTTATTGAACGAATTCGGAAGCATAAGATGGCGGTTTCAATTGACTCCAACGGCGTTCTCCTGAACAGGGAGAATGTGCAGTACCTGAAACAACTCGGCGTCGGTTCAGTAGAGCTAAGCCTCGACTCAGTGAATCCTGAGGCTCACGACCGCTTTCGCGGACTTGATGGCGCCTTCAAGAAGACTTTGAACGCCGTGGAGCTGTGTTCAGAAGCTGGCATTTTCACCACCGTGGCCATAACTGCCACAATGCTGAATCATGCAGAGGATGCCGAATTGATTTCCCTCGCGAGGAATCATGGTGCAGAGAGAGTCGTATTCTTTGACTTGATTCCTGCTGGGCGAGGAAGAGAAATTCAGGACCTCCAACTTCTGCGTCAAGAGCGGCTCGAATTGATGGCTCTCGTTAGAAAAGAGTGTTCTACGGAACGCGGTGAGGTTTTCACAGAGCTCCCTCAGTTCGTCGTCTATTCATCGATTGGAGATGGGGAATCAATCTCGGATGATTCAACGAAGGCCCTTTCTGTGGAGAGGTTCACTATGAGCTCATTTTTCGATTGTTCTGGAAAGAACAATTTCTACAGAAAGTTCGCAGCGTATCTTGGTGGGTGTCCTGCGGGAAGATTGTACTGTAACATCCAGCCTAATGGGGACGTAACTCCTTGCATGTTCATGCCGAGCTATCCGGTCGCGGGAAACTTGAGAACACAATCCTTTGAGGAGATATGGAACAGCCCTGTTTTTGAAGCGCTGAGGGAGAGAGACTCGCTGACGGGAAAGTGTCGCCAATGCAGATTTGTTGCGGTCTGTGGAGGGTGCCGCGCAAAGGCCGCGGCCTACGAAGGTGACTACCTAGCCTCAGATCCAACGTGCCCAATTCACGCCGCGAAAGCCTAGAAGCACCCGCGGCCAATGTGAATACGCCGTCTGATCTCAAAGATTTGTCTAGCCGACACAAGCATTCAGCTAACCCAGAAAAGATGTGCAGAGAAACACGGCGTCAATTGTGGAAGTAGTGTTGTGGCGATTACCTCGACTCAATCCATAGAGAAAATAGGCAGAATCCTGACATACCTCGGTCGGCAGTAACACCTGCACGGCAAAGATGGAAGATTGTGGCAATGTGTCCAGAGGATTCTTTGATTAAGTGCCGCGGGGCAAACTGTTCAATCGTACTGTATCGGGACGGCATGGTCATCAATGAAGGCGTGTTGAGCGGAAGATCTTACAGGCTCCCCCTTGAACGTGTAACATCGGTGATAGTAGAGCGCAAGAGTGTGGTCCCATTTGCCACAGGCACAATCATCGCCGCAATATTCACATTGGTCACGAAATACAACGCCCTGTGGTTTCTGGTGAACTTGACAACGAACCGTGCAGGACAGTTGAGCTCGCTGGGCGTTTTGGCATGCATCATCTTCGCAGTTCCGACGCTAACGCGTTCGCTATTTGTGCACGTTAATGTGACTTGGAGTGGCCAGCCCGCTTCTTTTCATCTGGGGTTTGTTTCTGTAAAGATGGGAAGGCGGCTGGCTAGGCGTTTTCAAGAGTTGTCTGCAGGGAGCTAGGGTTCGAAACATGGACAAGATTATTGCTGAGGGTTCACTCATACTCCTGCACTTCGATTTGAGGCGACAGTGGCTCCTCCGCGTCGTAGTAGGTAGGGATTTCCACTCACACAAGGGCTACATCAAGCTAGGGGATTTGGTTGGGAAACCCTTCGGCTGTGAGATTACCAGTTCAACTCTCGACAGGTTCTGGGCTTTGAGGCCCACAACGCATGACCTGATAATGCATACCGTCCGGCAAACGCAGATCATGTACCCGAAGGATATTGGGCTCATAATCCTCAAACTCTCCTTAACCTCTGGCGCCAAAGTGCTCGAGATAGGCACTGGGAGCGGAGCAATGACGGTTGCGGCTGCTATGGCCGTGAGAGAGTCGGGGCATGTGGATACCTACGAGGTGAGGCCTGAGTTCGTGGAAATTGCGGAGAAGAACCTGAAACGCGCTTCGCTTGCAGAATATGTGACAATTCACCAGACAGATGCGGCGAAGGGTATTGAGGGTGAAGGGTACGACGCTGCTATTATTGATGTGGGGGACCCTTGGCCCCTCATTCCTCTAGTTCACGGCGCCTTGTTAGGGGGGGCACCCGTAATGTCATTTAGCCCCACCTTCAACCAGGTGGAGCGATCCACGGAAACCTTCGGTAAGGTTGGTTTCGTGAATGTGCACACGTTGGAATGTTTCATTCGCGAAATCCGGGCAGAGACTGGAAGGACGCGGCCCGCCACCATGATGATTGGGCATACGGGATACATGACCTTCGCCCAGAAGGTTCTTCCTCCAACAAGCGAGCAGTCTAAACCTTCCCCCGCTTAAGCCCCGTCTCTCAAACCCATCTATTCGTCACGACAGGGAATACGAAGGCTGCTGTTTGAGGAAATCAATGAACCAATCCGAATGCAAGTCGCGTATGCACTCTACGCAAAGCCTCGTGAGTGAGTGAGAAATGTCTACTGTCAGAGGTTGGCTGCTGTGCCTCTATCTTCCTGCCTCGATGAGTTCCAGCCAATTCCCGTCTGGGTCCTTTATGAAGGCGATTTTCGAGGTTGAGCCTTGCAATGAGAAGGGTTCCATGGCGATTGTCACACCCTTGCCCTTGAGTTCTCTAACCGTGGCGTTTACGTCTTCAACCCCGAAGGCAATATGATCGAAATTGTCGCCCTCCATCAATGTTTTCTTGTCGCGCCAGTGTGTCAACTCGATTGCTGCACCATCTTTGTCTTTGAGAAAGGCGATCTCTGCGTTATTCTGTTTCACCTCTCGACGGCCTTCCAACTGGAGCCCTAGGTGGCGAGTGTAGAATTCAATGGACGTCTCTAGGTCAGATACGTTCAGGCAGGTATGCAGAAGCCTCACAGGAAAATCCCGAGGTTAAGTTAGAATGAGCTTGGATTTATGTCAGCAGGTTCTGCGGATAAAGAGAGGAAGGGTAAGGATTTTTCTTCCTTACCCACTTTCGTCCGTGATGTTGCAGTCGAGGTTGTCAGTTTAGACGAGGCCTTGGTCCAGCATAGCGTCGGCGATCTTGAGGAAGCCGGCAATGTTGGCGCCGTTGACGAGGTTCCCTGGAGTGCCAAAGCGTTGGGCAGTTTCGAAGCAGCTCTTGTGGATCTTCACCATTATGTCGTGCAGCTTTTCGTCGACTTCTTTGCGGGTCCAGCTCAGTCGTTGGCTGTTCTGCGACATTTCGAGGCCTGATGTGGCTACGCCGCCGGCGTTCGCTGCCTTCGCGGGACCGTACAAGATCTTGGCTTCTAGGAACATTTTTGTTGCTTCAAGTGTCGACGGCATGTTCGCACCTTCGCCGATGACGTAAACGCCATTCTTCAGCAGGTTCGCTGCGTCCTTGGCGTTGACCTCGTTTTGTGTGGCGCTTGGAAACGCGCATTGGGCCTTGATGTTCCAGAGCGGGTTGTAGTCCAGCTTCGGGTCAACTGGGATGTATTTGGCCTTGAACTTGTCTGCGTACTCCTTGATTCGGCCACGTCTTACGTTCTTCAGCTCCATTGCGAAGGCAAGTTTCTCGCGGTCGATTCCTGCCTCGTCGTGCACTATGCCGTTCGAGTCAGAGAGGGTGATTGGCTTCGCTCCAAGATCGAGCAGTTTCTCGATGGTGTACTGTGCTACGTTGCCGCTGCCGGAGACAAGCGCAACTTTGCCCTTGAGATTCTCATTGCGTGTTTTGAGCATCTCTTCTGCGAAGTAGACGGTGCCGTAGCCTGTAGCTTCAGGTCGGATCAAAGATCCGCCCCAGTTGAGGCCCTTACCGGTTAAAACGCCGGTGAACTCGTTTCGTAGGCGCTTGTATTGGCCGAACAGGAATCCGATTTCTCTGCCGCCGACTCCGATGTCGCCTGCTGGTACGTCAGTGTCGGGGCCGATGTGGCGGAATAGTTCGTTCATGAAGCTTTGGCAGAACCGCATTACTTCACTGTCGCTCTTACCCTTCGGGTCGAAGTCTGAGCCACCCTTGCCGCCTCCCATTGGAAGCGTGGTTAGGGAGTTCTTGAAGACTTGTTCGAAGGCTAGGAACTTGAGGATTCCTAGGTTGACTGAGGGGTGCAATCGTAGGCCGCCCTTGTACGGACCGATCGCGCTGTTCATCTCAATTCGGAAGCCGCGGTTCACTTGCACTTGCCCTTTGTCGTCCTGCCACGGAACACGGAACATGATCACACGCTCAGGTTCCACGATCCGTTCCAGGATCTTGGCACTGCGATATTGTGGGTGACGCTCGAATACGATACTGAGGGATTCTGCGACTTCTTGTACTGCTTGGTGGAATTCTGGCTCTGCGGGGTTTTTGGCTCTTACTTCAGCCATGACTTTGGATGTATATTCGTTCATGTGTTACACCAATGTTTTTTGAAGTGTCAAACCTGCCGCTTCTCATTATGTATAAACGCTGTGGCAAGCTTTTATTTCGCGAAATGAGAATCAGCCACGCTTGGTTCGGGTGAACATTGCTGTCAGAAAAGTCGGAGTCTAAGAAACGTGGAATGATTCATGTTGCTCTTGCAATTGTGGCTGCAGCTTTGATTATGTCGCCTAGCTACTTGGCTGATATCATGCTCAAGAGGCTGAAGCTCCCGATAGCAGCGGTTGCCGTGATTTCGCTCGCGCTCTTCATAATCGGCGTCTACCTTGTAGTAAGATTGGTAAAAGACTAACTGCAGGCTTCCTCAGAAAATTCTCTGAAGCAGAAGATACGTGTAGGCTGTAAGCCCTACTGAAACGGCGAACAGGACTGCCCAGTATTGGCGTTTCCACGTGAAGACCTTCCTTCCATCAAAGACAGAGAACGGTATCAAGTTGAACAATGCCAAGAAAGCGTTGATAGCAGCCCCGTAGAGCAGGGCCGCGTAAATCAGTCCTCCACGGAAGATTGGCAAAAGGATAAGAAGGCTTGCAGTGATGATTATGTTGACCATGGGCCCTGCAAAAGCGGTGCGGCCCATTTTGTCTTTGTCCGCGAGGCCTGAAATCACTACGGCTCCAGGTGCGATGAATTTTAGCGGTGAAACAATCGAGAGGGCCGTGAGCAACAGACCCGTCATGTTCAGACGAAATTCAGCCCACAAGCCGTAGCCCTGCGCAACATATTTGTGCGAAAGCTCGTGGAGAATAAAGCCCATGGCGAACAGAACAGTGGCCACCCCCAGTCCCACTATGCTCACCTCAAGTGGGCTTCCCACAAAAAACGAAACACCCGCAGCCGTCACCAACGCTGTGCCCACGATCAAATGCCGCACCTCGGTTTTGCTGAATTTGACGGTTCGGCGTTGTGGTTGAATCAGCGTACTCCGTGTTTCTGTTGAAAGCTGGAAGGGTGACGCATTTGCTCTAGCTGACCTAATTGCTTTTACGCGCCAAGTTTCGCTACAGTCATGATTCTCAGGGAGCCTGTGTTCCGGGCAATAGAAATGTTCGCAGTAGTTGCACTTGAATGGTAGGTCAACTTCGACGCCGCAAGTTGCGCATTTCAACGGCTAAGTTCTCCATTCATGGAACTATGAGCTGGGTTCATACTTTTAATGTAAATGCTACCGTCGTCGGTTTCGTGGTACTTAGGAGACTGGCGATGGCCTCCATTTTTCGTCAAGAACTGTCGCCTACCTGACATCAGGCGTTGGCAAGCATCATGTACGCAGTTTATGCCGTCTGGTCAGTGGGATTGCCACGATAGGCGTCACTGGCTTCCCTGCCACGGCCGTGTACTTGGAGAAAGAGAACGACGAGCATTGGAATCAGGAGTAGCGCGATCCAAGCTCCATCAAGGAACTTGCTGGCACCGACGATAACGAAGGTTACCCCAGTCGCCAGAGCTCCTACAGCGTTCACAATGGCCTTAGGCTTCCACCCTTTACTGCGTTCGCGCCGCCAATGTATTACCATCCCAACCTGCGACAATGTCCAGGCCAAAAACACGCCTACGGCGAACAGCGGTATCAAAGCATGGCTGCTGCCTGAAAAGACCACGATCAACACCATAGCCGAGCCTGCGAGAAGCAAGATTCCGTTCGAAAAAACCGACCGCGAGTTCAACTTCATGAGTCGCTTAGGAAGGAAACCGTCGCCTGCCATGACGCTCATGAGGCGGGGCAAGCCCGCAAAACTGGTGTTTGCTCCTACAGTAAGAAGGATCATGGTAGAGACTTGGATGATGAGGTACAAGGGCCCGCTACCTAGAAGTCGGCGCGCGAGCGCGGACAAGATTGTTTCTTGCGGGCCTGCGACCACAGCAAGATACTGAACTAGTCCAATGCTACCCAGAAACAAGGTGCCCATCAAGAGCGCCATGATAATCATTGTTTGCCCGGCATTCTTGGTTTCAGGAGGTCTGAAGGACGGAACACCATTACTGATCGCTTCAATGCCCGTCATAGCGGTGCATCCAGTCGAAAACGTATGCAACAACAGAACCAGGGTCAGAGGTTGAACAGCTGGTGGAGCACTGGCGGTTAGTGAGCCAGGGCCCTCAAGAGAAAGTCGCACTCCACCGTATCCTAGCATGGGCAAATACGCAAACAAGAACAAGTAAACTGGAATCGCCATAACAATGCCACTCTCCCGCATTCCTCGTAAGTTCAACAGGGTTATGGCGCCCAGGAGCAAAAGTGACAGGATGACTCTGTATGACCACAGCTCTGGGAAAGCTGATGCAATAGCGTCCACGCCCGTTGTCAGACTCACTGCTACGTTCAGCAAGTAGTTGACGATTAGGGCGGCCGCGGCCATCAGCCCCGGGACAGTGCCCAATGTTGTCCGTGCAACCTCATAGGAGCCTCCGCCGCTGGGGTACTTTTGGACAATTTGATAGTACGATAAAGCCAGGACTGCGAGGAGTCCAGTGATAGCCAACGCGATGGGAAGGGCATATACTAGTCCTAGACTCCCAGCGATTACCAAGCCTAGGTAAATTTCCTGGTCAGCGTAACCTATCGATGCCAAAGCGTCGGGCGAAAATGCCGCAAGAGCCTGTATCTTGCTTAATCTCCTATGCTCGTCCTCTCCGTCCTTCAAGGTGCCCGCTCCAGTCCGTTCTACTTTCCAAGAGGCCATTAAAGTGATGCTGCTTTGACTGTCGTTGGAAACCTCATGTATTTATCTCCACAAGATTGGTTAGTGCGTTATTATTGTAACTAGTTCGACAGTTCCAATTCGGTCTTACATGCCAATCTTCGAATCAGTTGGCTTCGCTATTTAGCTGAATCTCCACACTTCATTCCGGCTAAGATATCGCGAGGCGGAGCATCGTGAACATGAGGGGCTCCGGGCATTTTTCGGGGTGGAAAGGTACTCGTTTTTAATCCTGGTACAATACCATTGAGTTGCAATGAGGATCAACGTTGCCTAAGTGTGAAACTTGCGGTAGGGAGTTTGAGAAACTCGAAAAGTGTCAGTACTGCGAGAAAGAGTTTTGCCAAGAAGACTATCAGCAACACATGGCATGGGAACTACGCCACGCCGGCTTGGCTGAGGAGGAAGGCGCCTTCTGGAGGAAGAGGCGCGAAAGCCCCTCCTAATGAACCAAAGCCTAATTCCTGCCGAACCTTCTATTGCTGAGAGAATCAAGCAGGCAGTTTTATTACCTCTGCCATGAAGGTACGCGTGAACATTATGTCCAAGTACATGAAGCAAGAAGAGCGCGCGAGCATTCCAAAGCATCGGCATTGCGTAGTTTGCTCGACCCCAGTGTCGATGGACAAAGAGTTCTGTGGTCCGAACTGCGAAGACCAATTCAAACGTGGAGAGCGGAAGAGGAAATACACTTTCATAGCGATTCTGTTACTGTTCCCCGTGCTGTTCCTTGTCCTGACTTTGCTTCGCAGGTAATGGCTATTCAATTCCTGTAACATAGTTCCCGTTAGCCGTCCCACATTTGGTACACTACTTTCTTTCGATTGTCAACTTTTAAATATACATCAGCCGCCCAACAGCGATTCGACGAAAATTGTCTGAAAAGAAACTATTCGTAAGAAAAGCAACAGGGCTTGTCAGAGAAGTCGGTCCACTAACAGCGGTCATCATCATCCTCTGCAACACTATGGGTCTCGGGTGGCAGAAACGCGTCTTCCAGTTCACTGGTGCAGCTCCGCTACCAGAGAACCTCTGGGTTGCAGGAATTCCACCAATGGTTATGGCATTCCTGATCGGCGGAATAATCATAATGCTATCAGTTCTAACCTTCTCAATTCTGATTGCGGCAATGCCTCGATCAGGAGGAGGATACGTTGTCATCTCAAGGCTTATCAGTCCACTTTGGGCCTTCATCGGCTCTTGGTTCGAGTTTCTCAGCATCTCATGGTCCTTCGGGATCATAGCGGTCGCTGTTTTTGAAGGAATATACTTCATATTTGGACCAATAGTCGGCGTTACGGCAGCTGGAGTCAATGACGTCTTCCTATTCGCAGGAGGTCTCGCGCTCGTCGTACTCTTCACGGTCATCGGATCCCTAGGGGTAAGAATGGCAGGATACCTTCTACAAGTGATGTTCTGGATTCCAGCAATCCTAACCGTCTACGTAATCTACTTGCTAGCAACCTCAGTAAGCAGCCCGGCTTCACTAGCGGCAGGAATCGCAGCATTCGGTACGAGTCAAGGCATGCCAGGCCTAACAGCTGACATGTACGTCAAGGGAGCCTTGGCACAAGGCATGGATGTGGCTAATGTCGGAAACTACTGGAGCGCAGTCTCCACCGCCATGATCGGCGCATACTTCGCATACATCGGCTATGCAGCATCAACATTCGTCGCTGGCGAGGTGAAGGAAGCAAACAAGAGCCTACCAAAGGTTCTACTGCTATCCTCAGTGGTCATCATGGTCATGTACATGGTGGTCTCGTCCTTCGGAGCATACGCAGCGGCGGCACTCGGGCGCGTGACCCTAGCTAACGGCAACACGTGGTCATTCTTCGAGGCCTACTCATACCTATCCTACGGCGCAGGCAACCTAGCCAAAGCAGGTGTTCCAGCAGTAAAGGCATGGACAACAACAATCGCAGCATTCACAGGACTCGGTCTAGGTCTTGGCTCACTCAACTGGCTGCTCTTCATATTCGGAGTACTCTGGGTCGCCAACGACATTCCACCCTTCATATTGACTGCATCTCGTATCCTCTTCGCCATGGCATTCGACAGAGTTCTTCCAGGATCCTTTGCAGCCGTGAACGAGAGATTCCACTCACCAGTCAACGCAACGATAGCCACAGGAGTCTTCGGCCTGCTCGGAATCTTCTCAGAATCCGGAATAGCATCTAACGGGGGCAGTTGGAACCCTGGTGGAGCCGCAGGCGGTCTAATGAACAGCATCTTCAGCATTGGCGTAGCCAGCACAGACCTTTTCGACGCAGTCTTCTTCACTCTCTTCGCTTTGGCCCTCGTCGTTCTACCTTTCAGAAGGCCGAAGATATTCGCGACTGCACCGTTCAAGATCGGTGGCAAAATGGGCACGGCATTCATCGGAGTGTTGGGTGTCGCAGCGAACTTGGTCTTGGACTGGATGATCCTAACAGCACCGCAAGACAGCTACAACATACTCGCCCCGACAATGGATAACTGGTTCGCCATAGGCTTCACCCTGCTGCTCGGCGTATTGGCCGCAGTGGTGTACTGGTACTACAAGTTCGCCAAGAAAGACGTCGACTACTCAACAATCTTCACAGAAATTCCGCCCGAATAAACAAGCCCCCTTCTCTTTTTCTTTTTTCTTTTCTCTTTTGCATCATCAGCTATTCTTCATGACTCTCTGTGAGTCTTGGAACTGGGACTAGCGTCCTGTTGCATCGTCGGCAGTTTGTCGCATTGATTTTCATGGGGACGAGTTTTCCAAGCATCAATGTGATTTGGACATCCTCGTGACCTAGGAAAAAGCACTGCAGTATTCTAAACATGCGAATAAGGGTCAATGGTGGGTCAAGGTCTCGTCGAAGTTGTATGAATCAAACAACCATGGTCGAGGATAAATCGCACTTACAACACGTATGTGCATGCTGGAAGTCCTTGGCATGTGTTTGGATTTGGCAGCAGATTTAAGGAGTCTCAGGGTGAAATGAGGCGCGATCGTATTCTATTGCGCAGTGGATATGCGGGAAGTCTCGCGATTGCTGCTGGTGCGTACATTGCCGGACTTGGCTGGGCCGCCTCACTTGGGCTCCTAGTTGGAGTAGCATTTCTGTCTAGGGCCTCCATATACCTATACTTTGAACGGTTCTTAGCTTTCAGAACATTCGAGGACTTCAGAGCAGAGAGGATAAGGCACGAGTGCATCGCATGCGGAGCTTCATGTCACTTGAAAGTAAATCTTGGAAAAGATGATGTTGAACGCATTCTGAATTATGCAACAGAAAAAGGCATACGTGACACGGTCATTGAGAAGAGTGGAAGCAACTTCTGGTTAAAAAGACTGAGAAGTGGTGCCTGCGTCTTCTTGACATACGAAGGGGCGAGGCCCCGGTGTTCAATTTATCCTATTAGGCCCATGGCGTGCAGGCTCTACCCCCTGGTACCATCTGGAAACAGGTTGAAGGTCGATCCTCTCTGCCCAGGATTGAGCAGCACCCAAGGGCATACATTCAAGCAACATCTCGCCACCCAAGAAATAGGAGCATATGTCAGAAAAGCGACGGGAAAGATTTGACGCTCAACCCAAGAAGGTCAAATGTATATCTGAATGAAAGGGAACTAGCTACAGGGCATACTTAGATTGGTTCGCGCCTCAAGGGTTCAAGTGTCCAGAATAGCCGTCTACTGGGCAGTGCTGACATTTGGCCTAGCTCTTTTCTGGACTGTTGCACTCAACGCACTTGGGGTCAGTGGAGTTGGTCCAGCACTCACTCTCGTCGTTCCGATGGCCCTTGGTGGCGCAATTTCAGTTCTCTACTATTTCGCCCGTATTCATGTTGTTCTCGAATACGACGATCAAGGCTACCGAATCGTCAAAGGAAAGAAAAATGTGGAACCTCACAGCTGGTCGGAGTTCAAGGAGTGCTCACTGATCAGAGATGCTTATGGAAGAAACAAGGTGCGGGCATACACGGAAAGAGACGGGAATCATATCGATATAGACACGTCAGCATGTGGTGCCGACCCATACGCTTTCAGAGACCTCATGGCTAATCACCTCAGGGCCCTCGGCTACTCAGAACAGCAATCGCGCTCAATGGCGATCTTTGCTGGACTCGAGAGGGAAATTCAACGCGGCCGGGCCACCTGGGTCGCGGACCTGAATGAGACATTTAGGGAGTACCAGCTGTCGGGAGAGCTTTTCCCTTTGATAGCAAGGGGCAGCACCCGGCCCAAAGGGTTCTTGCTGTCAAGGTTTGTTGCAGTGACCGTAATGCCAAACTACCAAGTCTGCCTCTACGCGGATGATATCAGCAGCGCAGACAAAGCCTCAAAATCACACATCATGCGCCTTGTACGTCTTATTGAAACGCAACGTGATGAAAAGGACATCAAGTGGTCGTGGTTGTTACTCTTCCGCGATCGAGATCCACCGGATTCGGTCAGCAGGCTGATTCAGGAATTTGGGAACAAAGATGTGGGTATCGGCTGCGTCGACATGAGCTCAGGCAACATGATTACTAGCGCCAATCAGCTGGGTACCAGTTTAAGGAAGGAGATGCGGTTTAACCGCCTAATTCGAGACTTGAAAAAACGAAACCTATTGAACGCGTGAGTCTTGACTATCCTTCTACACGCTGTAGCTTGCGGATCTTCTGGCCATCAATCTCAATCAAATAGGCGCTCAAGATGCCTTCAGTGTACTCCGACCCGGGATTCATGCACTGCGTTCGGCCAATGTTCATCCAGCCTCGGCATTCGTGAATGTGGCCATGCAGACCCAGCAGGGGCTGATACTTCTCGATGATAGCGCGAACCGCCTTCGCACCAACAGGAATGATGACTGGTCGTCCACCCTCCACAACAGGACGAAGGTTCTTGTCCAACAATGGTGCTTGGTCTATTTGAGATTCGAACGGTGGGCAATGCAGGCAGAAGAGGGAATTCGGTACGTTCTTGACTTGGGAGGCTAGTTTCTCCAACTTCACCGTCAACTCATCTTCCGAACATTCACGCGGGCTATTCCAAGGGGTCGGGTTCGCCCATCCGCAACACGCCGCCTCATGTTCGCCGTCGAGGTCTACCACAGACTCCTCGGCATAGATTACGTGTGGACACGCTTTGATTACCTCGTCGAGTTCGAACTTATCATCATTACCGGGATGGAGTAACACCTTAGTCTCCTTCGGAACTCTGGATGGGACCATGTCCAGCCAAGATTGCAACGTCACACATTCAAGTTTTGCAAATATCTTCTCGATTTCATCTTGCGAAGCTTGCTTGAGCGTTTCAAACTCTTTCTCGCTGCAAACGTAGGGTATGTAGCAATGCTCTCCCACAAGGGCCTTGAACTCCTCTAGTTTACTGGGTTGTATTGTGTGGATTTGTTCTAGGAAGTCGGCTTTGTAGGTTCCATCCGGTTGTAGCACAATTGGCGTGAGTATCTTAGCGGTTATGTCCCCGCCCATGATTAGCCAATCGGCTTTGAACACCTTCGCCGAGTTCAGAAACTTCCGCCAAACCAGCTCGTTGCCATGGAAGTCGGAAGCGAAAACTATCCTTACTTTAGCCAAGTATCTTTTCCGGCCCAGATTGGGTTTAAAGCGTATTTCAAGTTTGCCGCTAGTCGCGTTGGACTTCTTCGACGGCGTTATACCACTTCTTGGCAGGGCCGATTTTTGCTCGGAGCTTCCACTGAAGCGTCTTGGGGGTACCTTCGATAATTGCCTGTAGCTTATCGATCCTTTCAGAAACGACCTTCTTGTCTTCTGCGGTGAGCGTGGGATATTTGTCCATGAACTGTTTGATTTTTGGAAGGTTCAATGTAACGGTATGATAGAAGCCCCATTCGGTTGATAGCAGCTTGGCCACGTAGTCGCCATTAATCTCCTCCTTGTCGGTCTTGCCGATATCGTATTCCAGTAGCAATATGATGGCGTCTTGAATGTCCTTTTCGTTGGTTTGAACGATCTGCAGTTTCTGAAGTAATAGTTCAGCGAGGGGCACCGTCGGGGTATCGAGCTCAAGTCTGCCAGTGTAGTCTAGGACGTGGCACATTTCCAGTTTGCCGAGGAAGACGTCGATGGCTTTGTTTCCTTCCTTGTCGTTGAAGATTTGTCTGTGCCTGCCTGTGGCTCCCGTGAGCATGAGTGAAATGTAGGGTTCGTATCCTAAGTCGACGAAAAGTTCTTTCGTCTTTGGGCGAAACTTGCTGTATGTAACGAAATCCATATCGTGTTTAGGTGCTCGTTTGAGCCGTTCGTACATTCCCTCATGCTTAGGGCAGTGCATCCTGATCGCGGCCCCGCCCAGAATTCGCAGAGGTACTTTCCTTTCGTCAGCAACGGCTATTATTCGTCGTATCTCTTTTGAGAAGTCATTGAAAGTTGCAAATTCGCCCAATCACAAACTCATCCTGAAACAACAATCGATCTTGTTTTACATGAATGGGATTTGTGTTTCCACATATCCTATTCAAGAGAGGCTTGTGTTTGTTATTAAATTCATCTATGGTTCATCACGTACCTTCAGAGTTCGTCCCTCATTTTGCGAGGGGCTTCCACGAATGTCTACGTGGCGAGTTTTGTTAACATCCGACTGTATATTGCGTTAGTGTCTGTTGAGATTCAATTAGTGATTCACGGTCTCATTGATGAGCCAAACCTAATGAGTCAGTCTCATTTTCAACGCAAAATTCTCCGAAGAATGCCTCGAACCTTAATTTGACAGCGAGCATGACATCTATGTGATTATTATTCTGAGGTACTGTCCAAGTGTCCGTTGAGAAACAAAAAGCGCTCACGATATCGCTAACGAGCAAGCAGTTGTCAGATACTAGGCTTGCAGGTTACCTGTGGGTAATCCCCCTCGGTCTGGGGTTCGTTGCTTGGGAAGCCATCACTCAAGCCCATCTGGTTCCTAGCTCCAACCTTCCAACGTTCTCAAGTGTACTCCAGGTCTTCTTCGTTTCCATACAGAACCCTTCGTTCCTTCTCAGAATCGCCCATAGCTTTCTCACGCTACTTTGCGGCTTAGTCTTCGCCTTCTCCTTCGCTTTACCGATGGCGTTCATAGCGGGAAGCAAGAGAGGATTCGACCTGACCTTTACCCCACTCATCATGCTCTTCGGCGCTCTCCCCGATCTGTCATTCCTACCTCTCCTTGTGCTCTGGTTTGGTGCAGGAAGTGCCGCGGCCATAATGATGGCAACAGTCGGTGCCTTCTTCCCGATCTACTTCACTGTGCGCGAGGGCACGAAGAACATCCCGAGAGAGCTGTACGAGGTCACTACCATATTCAAGTCCGGCAGGCTCTCAACATTCACGAAGATGGTCCTCCCAGCCATCTCACCACACATGTTTAGCGGTCTAAGGCTGGCGTACGACTTCGATTGGGAAATCATAATAGCCATAGAAATTGCGACTCAAGTCGCAGGCATTGGAAGCTTCATCGACCGGTCAGTGGGCGCAGGTTCACTTCAAAGCGGCTTCGCCGCAATCCTAGCTATCGCAATCGTCGCGGTGGTGGTGGACCGTGCATTCTTCGGCACGCTGGAGGCTTGGTCTAGGAAGTGGTCTTGACGGACTCTCATCTAGAATTGGATAATGTAACGAAGTTCTACGATTCTCAAGCAAAGTTCCATGCTGTACAGGAAGTGAGCTTTGGGATCGACCGCGGGGAGTTCGTTTGCATAGTGGGTCCGAGTGGTTGTGGCAAGTCAACTTTACTCAAGATGATGGCGGGCCTTGAGGTTCCGAGTTCAGGGGAAGTGCGCTTCAAAGGCGGCCCTGTGCGCGGTCCGCACGGCAAAATTAGCATGGTCTTTCAAGCATTCGGGCTTTTCCCGTGGAGGACCGTGCTAGAAAATGCAGAGTACGGACTAGAGATGCGGAAGACTCCCAAACCAGAGCGAAGGGAACTTGCACACCAATACTTGGACATGGTTGGGCTCGGCGGCTACGAGCACATGTACCCCAAACAGCTCTCGGGTGGAATGAAGCAAAGAGTGGGAATTGCCCGCGCATTAGCGGTTGAACCTGAGGTTGTGCTCATGGATGAGGCCTTTAGTGCAATCGACGAAGTAACCGCCGATGTTCTCAGGGAAGAGGTTTCGGAAATCCACAAGGAAACCGGAAAAACGTTCGTCCTCGTTACTCACAACTTATCAGAAGCAATCGAGCTTGCGGACAAGGTCGTGGTTCTATCTTCACGGCCTGCCAAAGTGAAGAAGATCTTTCCCATAACACTTGATCGCCCCAGAGACAGAACACACTCCCTCTTTGTTCACATGCATCGGGACATTCTCCACCTTCTGAAGGAAGAGTTGGAGAACACATTGATTCGGCACAAGTTGAGAGGAATAGGCGTGCTTCAGGGGCTCCATGACATGGAGGAAGCAGGCAAAACCGAGCCTGCGAAGCAGGCCAAGCAGTCGCTCGCGATTACTTGAGGCTTGTTCCACACTTCGGGCAGAATTTGGCGTGGCCCGGTGCGGATGAACCACACGTGGGGCAAATGAGCACCGCTTGGACTGATGGTGGTCCTGGTTGAGCCTGCGGTTTGGGTAGCTCCAATTCCTTCTTGAGGAGCACAACATCCTCCAGCGAAAGCACATCGTCCCATGGCACATCCAACTCGCTGCCAGTCTTGGTAGCCACGCGAAACGCCATGTTTCTGTTTTGAAAATCCACAGAAACATCTTTCACGTTTCCAATGACTGATCCCTTACTGTCGATCACTTGCATACCTGTAAACCGTTGCGCTGGAACAAACTTTGAGCTTTCCTTGGATGCCAAACCTGCTCAAGAGGCAAGAGCATGTTCAAATAAATCTGGTTTGTGGTGGAGCTGGTTCTTGGACGCAAGGGCGCCCCCAAACCACATAACGGTGAACCCATGGGCTATTCTGAGCGACTGCAGAATGGTCTTGTTCAAGACGGCTTTGTTTGGTGTTGTCTTACTAGTGTTCGGGGTACTGGCGCTTTCGATGATTGGTCAATACGTGACTGTGGAGGTTCAGCAGGTTCAACGCCACGACCTTGACATCAGTGTAGCGTTTCTGGTCGGTGACGTGGTTGACAGATCATACTCGCTCCCAGCGAATGTTCCCGTATTCGGCTCGATCAAGGTGGCTGAGGCACCTTCGAACACATCAGGTGATATTCGGTTTATCGTCTTCGATGCCGAGAATTACCAACGGTGGTCGAATAGCGGGCAAGCAGACTTTGTCTTCTCCGCCACCGAGCAAGGTGTTTCTAATTACACCTTCACGGACAACAAAGCAGGGGTGTATCATTTCGTGTTCGATAATCGGGCTTCATTGTTCAAGAAATACGTCACGTTCTCAGTGACATACAATGAAATCATAACCAGCAGAATTCCAGACCCACGCACAAACTACGTCGCTTGGGCATGCTTGATTGCCGGAGGCTTAATCCTTGTCTACGGGTTAGCCAGGAAGCCTCCAGTCCAATGGGCATAATGGCTTGGCAACTTCTAAATAGCATTCCACATTAACCGAATACCGGTAGCTCTTGAGCGGTCTTACGAGGAAACAGGTCTGGGTTGACCGGAACCTATCGATGGTTCTCGGAGTCACGGAAGGCCAGTTGGTCAGTTACTCGGAAATTTCAAAAAACCTACACAAATACATCAAAGACAACGACTTGAAGAATCCTCTCAAACGCCCGAAACCCTCCGCAACACAGCCCGTTGCGGCCGAGTCGCCTCGTCAGCCTCCGCCACTCGCACAGCAACCACAAACCATCCAACCCCAGAGTGTCGCTGTATCATTGGCGGGCGGAAGATATTGTCAATCGTGTGGCGCACACATACCTTCTGACTCTGTATTCTGTGACATGTGTGGCGCCGACCAGTAGCTACTTTTCGAAATGTTGCACTCCAATTGAACGTTTGCGTTCCCAACTTAAATACGGTGCGTGGTCTGCTAGCATACTTTTAACCCTCGCAAACAGTGGAAGTTTCATGGAATCAGGCAAAGTCGGGATCATAGGTTACGGCGCATACATCCCGCTGCAACGTATTCATACCGAAGAGATTGTGAAGGCGAGAGAGAAGAAACGAAACGACCTTCCGCAATTCCTTGACAAAGTTAGGAACGGGTTACTGCTCAAGGACAAATCAGTAGCTTCATTGACAGAAGATTCCATCACTATCGCGACCGAAGCAGCGTTGAATGCATTAGACATGGCTGGAATCGACCCTCTCGAAATTGAAACCGTTGCGATAGGGTCGGAGTCGAAGCCATATGCAGTGGGAACGATCGCACGGCATGTGGCCTCATTCATCGGCGCAGGGAATCAAGTCTACGTGGCAGACCTGGAAGGCGCGTGCAATTCAGGAATGCAGTCGACCTCTTTCGTGGAGAGCCAGATTCTCAGTGGCAGAATCAAATACGGCCTCGCAGTCGGAACCGACGTGGCACAAGCACCAGTCGGAGACCCGTTGGAATACGCTTGCGGCGCCGGTGCCGGAGCATTTCTCCTCGGCCGTGGCAGCCCAGTTGCCACAATCGTTGACACGGCTGCTTACTCAAGCTTGACCTTGGACTTCTGGAGGCGGGACGGTGCAGCGGTCCCGAGCCACTTTGGCAGAACAACCGTCGAAGCCTACATCAAACATGTGATTGGCGCCATCGAGGGGCTGTTGTTGAAGCATCCTGAAGTTTCGTTGATGGATTTCGATTATGTCACGTTCCACCAACCCTCCGGTTACATGCCCATGAAGACTTGCAAGACGCTGACGCAAGAAAAGATCGAGATTCTTGACCATCCCGAGCTGCAGGAAAGGATTCGACTTACCCCTGAGTTCATTCAGGAGAAAATTACACCATGGCTGCGGGTTCTAGATACCGGCAATACGTACGCGGCTTCCACCCTCATAGCGACCTGCGATATCCTTGACCATGCCAAACCTGGTCAGAATATTTTGGCGGTCTCCTACGGATCCGGCGCATACACGATAGCAACCTGGTTACACGTTGAAGACGAGATCACAAAGCGCCGGGGGCGCACCCCTACCGTCATGGACTATGTGAATCGAAGGCGAGACATCAGCCTCGAAGCGTACGAGCGAATTCTGAAGTATAAGCACGGATCTGTGAGGGAAAGGTTGTCGGCGCCAAGAATAATCGCTGAGATTGAGCCATACAACGGGCGCACATTCACATACACACTCTGCAACGGTTGCCAGCGTGTTTTCTACCCAGCCCGCGACAGTTGCCTCGAGTTCGACTGCAAAGGGCCCGTTGAACAACGAACGCTCCCAATGAACGCACGCGTGTTGTCAGTGAAGAAACTGACCCTCAGAGATCGACTTATCTCGAATTTCGATGTGCTGAAACAGGGAAATGTGTTGGTCGTCGACACAGCACTATCGGAGGTCACGCCCGGAACGGAGTTAGAATCACTAATTCGCAGAATCGATGCTGAAGGGAAAGCTGGTCTCATAATCTACGGCCCAGTCTACAGACCCGCATTCAGAACGAAACCGCTTCTCAAAGAGGCGGAGCCAGCTCAGGTCTTGGCTCGCTAAGCTCCCACTGACTGTGCGTGAACAGCGCCGCAGTGCCTACAATACCGTGCGTCGTGGACCTCGAAGGAATCTTCTTCTTCATTTATGACGTAGGTATCCTGGAACTTATGGCCGATTAGTCGGCAGAGCATGCTCAACTCGATCACAAGGTAGTATTAGTGACTGTTAGGTATATTAGTGTTCTGAACTCAGCACAGTAGTGTTTCACACGTTCACATCACGACTTGATGATCTCGCACACCATTTCGTACGTGATTACGGAGCCTACCACCATACTGCTCCTTCATTATTTGGGCAACTGTTCCAACACTGAAAGTCGCTTTCCTCGGTAACAAGAAGCAAAAACGACCTGCAATTTCGAACTTCATGTCGAATGTGGCGTATCGTCAAAAGGATTCTTAGGAAACTAAGGTCCTGCGCTGGCACAATGTAGATGTGTCGTGGATCGACATTAAGACTTGATAAGACGCATGGCTAGTACCGAACGCATCCGTGTGATTTAGGAGGTCCCCATTTTCTGCGGCATAGCCGGTTATGCCGGCCTCAACGATCAAGACCTGCTGGAAAGGATGATTGCCGCTCTCAAGCACAGGGGACCAGACGATACAGGGCTCTTCGCGGACACTGGGATTGGATTGGCCAACGCGAGGCTCAGCATAATTGACATAGAGGGTGGTCACCAGCCCATTCACAATGAAGACGGGACCATCCAAGTAACTTACAACGGTGAGCTCTACAATTACCGCGACTTTCGAAGGGAGCTGGAAGCGCTCGGGCACAGGTTCTACACAAAGTCAGACACTGAAGTCATAGTGCACAGTTACGAGCAGTATGGTGATGATTTCGTTTCACGGCTCAATGGCATGTTCGCCATCGCCCTCTGGGACGCGCCAAACAAGAAACTGGTACTTGCTAGGGACCGGATGGGAATCAAACCACTCTACTACACAATGCAGAATGGTGGTTTGCTGTTTGCCTCGGAGATCAAAGGAATTCTTCAAGCCCAAATTCCGAGAGCCGTCGACCGAGCATCACTCTTCGCCATAATAAACCTCGGATACGTCCCAGGAGACCGGACGCTGCTAGATGGAGTGTTCAAGCTTCCCCCGTCGAGCATCCTGGTCTACAAGGACGGCTCGGTCAAGGTTAGCCAATACTGGGATGTTCCACCGATCGAAACCTTGACGAACGAAGACCATGTTGTGGCGAAGTTGCAAGAGGTCCTTGAAGAATCTGTTCGCGACCAACTTGTTGCCGACGTACCTGTCGGTTGTTTTCTCTCCGGTGGCCTAGATACAGGTGCGATTGTCGCTTACGCGTCGAAGGCAGTGTCGCAACCGCTGAAAACCTTTTGCATGGGGTTTGGTGAGGATACCGATGAGTTCCGGGACGCGCGACTAGTTGCAGAGCACTTTGGAACGGACCACCACGAGATCATGGTGGACAGCTCACAGGGCGTCAAACTGTACCCGAGAATGATTTGGCACATGGAGTCGCCGAAGTACAATCTCTACCCGTGGTTTGTTTGCGAACTAGTCCACAAATACGTCAAAGTTTGCCTAAGCGGAAATGGGGGCGACGAAGTCTTCGGGGGATACTATGCAAGATACCTGAACGCGTTGAGAATTGACCGCCTCAGCAGCAAGCCTCTTTCGCCCTTACTCCGACTCTCAGGCGCAGCTCTACAACCAATCACCGGTGACATCAAGACCGAAAATCGCCTCCGAGTCCTCAGAGCGCTGGGCAACAACACGGCCGAGTACATGATACTGGCCGGCGTGCTTCCAGATTCTGTTAACAAGAGGCTTTTCAGGAACGATGAGCCGTCGTCAGCAGATTTGGGAAAACACTATTCCAAGTACTTCAAAGGAACAGACCTACTTCAAGGGTTGATGAATGGCGAGCTCCGAACGAAACTCGTGGACGACCTTCTTTCCGTCGACGACACGATGAGCATGGCACACTCCCTAGAGCTTCGCGTGCCGCTTCTGGACAATAGGACGGTGGATTTGATGGCAACCGTTCCTTGGAGGATGAAGTACTCTCCCGGCACCTATGGGAAGCTGCTCTTGAGAAAAGCCATCAAAAGCGTGCTGCCCGAGGATAGTCTGAGGAAGCCCAAGTGGGGTTTCAGCGTAAACGTCGATATGTGGTACAATGGCGAATTGGGCGAGCTTGTGCGCCAGATAGTCCCTGAATCAGATGTGATTGGGAAGTACTTCAACCAGAGCTTCATTAAGAACCTGCTATCTCGGAGGTTTTCTCCACGCGACCGCCGTTACCAAGTCCTGCTGTGGCAGTTGTTGGGGTTCCACTTTTGGCATAGGATATTCATAGATAGTGAACAGGCAGGGGCGGTAAGACTTGAACTCAATGCCTTGGTGGCCTAACCAATGAGCTATTGGGTCGCCGTCGTGGCCAAAGACGCTGAAGAGCACCTAAGGTCCACATTGGAATCGCTCCTCATTCAGACACTGGCGCCGAGACGCGTAATTGTGGTCGATGACGGTTCAAAAGATGCTACACCCCGAATCCTCTCCGACTTCACGCGGAAACAACCCCGCAGTGTCCGAGTTGTGTCCCTGCCGGACCGCGGCTACGACATAAGGCGTGTTCCCGCTAACATCAACAGGGCGTGGAAGACCGCAGTCGACGATGGCTTGAAGACAAATTATTTCATGATCAGCGGAGACGACTGTATTTACCCATCAGATTACACGAGAACAGTCATCGCGAAAATGGTCCGTGAACGAATGACGGTGGTTGCCAGTGGTCATCCGTCTTCGGGCGGTCGACTCTCCGAAGAACATTCACCCTCCGGCAGCGGCCGCATGGTCAAGTCGTCGTTTTGGGTCGAAATCGGAGAGAGGTATCCGCTGAAGGCGGGGTGGGAGACATGGCTTCTCTACAAGGCACAGGAGAAAGGTCACGCGGTCAAAATGCTCAGTGAAGTCACCTTCCAGCACGTACGTCCGCGAGGAGCAATGCACCAGCTCACGTATTGGGGGGCTGCAATGTGTGGCTTAG
Organism: Bathyarchaeia archaeon; assembly: GCA_049513715.1. Lineage (GTDB taxonomy): Archaea > Thermoproteota > Bathyarchaeia > 40CM-2-53-6 > 40CM-2-53-6 > FEN-987. Next base: position 526,776 of record JBEKVV010000002.1, read on the forward strand.
GTTACCACCCGCTGTACGCATTTGGACGTATCGGCAAGAATGTGGGCACTCGTACAACCAGCATCAGAGGATCAGCGAACATGCTTAGAGGATACACTCAGGCTTGGCTGGGCTCAGCTGACCCATTCATCAGCCCATACGACTCTTCGTTGCGGAAATTTGTGCGCAACAACCAAGCCCGAAGCATAGTGAGGGCGGCCAGCTTGCTTCTTAGGTTGCAGCCAATTACCCTCTGAACTGGTTAACAATCGGCATCTTCCATCCCAAACCGAAGGCTTTTTTCGTAATTTTGATTGTTGGCGGTGCTTGCCTACGCTTGTACTCAGCATTCTTGATGCGGGCTAGGGTATTTTCGACTAGGACTTTATCGTAACCTCGCTGGATCAGCTCGTTTCTGGAAAGACGATTCTCAATTACCTCATCCACAAGCGGCGACACCACGGAGTAATCGAAAGGGTCGACTTGATTTGGTCGTAATTCGGCTGAGGGGATTTTCTTGAAGCAGCTCTCCGGAATCGCGGGGTCTCCGATATTTTCATTGAAGTAGCGGGCAAGGGCGTAGACTTCGGTCTTACTCACATCACCAATGACCTCGAGGCCGCCGCTCATGTCTCCGTACAACGTGGAATACCCCAACGCGAGTTCGGTCTTGTTACCCGTCGCGAGTACCAACCCTCCCAACTTGTTAGATAGAGCCATCAAAGTGTTTCCTCTAATCCGTGACTGGAGGTTCTCTTCGGCCACATCAAAGGCGTGCCCTCTGAAATGTGGCTCTAGTTGTGCTTCGAATGCGGCAAAAACTGGTTCTATGGGTATTGAAATGAATTTGATTCCGAGGTTCGTTGCAAGCGTCTGTGCGTCTGCTTTGCTGTGCTCGCTGGAGTAGCGCGAGGGCATTGAGACCCCTGTGACATTTTCCTTACCCAGTGCTGTGCAGGCGATGACTGCGACCAGGGAGGAATCGATTCCACCGCTCAACCCAAGAAATGAATGCTTGAACCCGGTCTTTCGGAAGTAATCACGAACCCCGAGGACGAGTGCGTTGAACATCTCCTTCTCTCGGAGGTACGGAGGAAACGCTATTTCTTTCGATGGTTCCGCTGACCCATGTAAGCTAATGTCGGTGAGAATTAGGTCTTCTTCGAATTGCTTTCCGATACCGATGATGCGTCCCGCCGCGTCCAAGGCTAGGCTTTCGCCGTCGAAGACAAGCTCATCTTGTCCTCCAACCATGTTTACGTAGAAGATTGGGACTTGTAGTCTGCTCGATTTGTTTCTCAGAATGCGAAGGCGTACGTCTCGGATTTTGTCGTGGAAGGGCGAAGCGTTGAGGTTCAGGATCATGTCGGCACCGCGGCTGCAGAGTTCGTCAACAACTTTGACGCCGTAGCCAATCTCCTCATCCCAGATGTCCTCGCAGATCGATATTCCCAGTCTGACTTGCTGGCCGCGGACCTCGATGCTTATGGGGAGGTTTGTTTGGGCGGGCGCGAAATATCGCAGTTCATCGAATACGTCGTATGTCGGAAGGAGTGTTTTTCGGGTAATGGCGATCACTTTGCCTCTGTCGACGACGGCTGCGGAATTGTAGAGATGGGTTTCGTCATAATCGACGAAGCCAACAACTAAGGTGATTCCGGTCAATTGATGAGCCAAATCTGCGATAGATTGTTTGTTGTCCCGCACGAAGGCTTCCTGGCTGGGTTTTCGGGTACCTGCGGGCGGGCGTACCTCGCGAGGGGGGAGAAGGTCGTTTGGGGGATACCCTGTGACGGCCATCTCTGGAAAAACCACCAGGTCTGCTTTGGCGTCCTGGGCTTTCTTGCTGTATTCCAGTATCAGTTTAGTATTGCCTACGATGTCGCCCATTGTTGGGTTAATTTGTGCCATTGCGACGCGGAGCTGCAAATTGAATCCGGGGAACTATCGGTTCGCGGGTCAATTAGACTTTCCCAGCCATGAATGGGGGACCGGTTTTTGATATGTCGCATTTGGAGGCATAAAGCAAAAGCGGTGGCGGCGCAATGGAGTGTTGTGCGTGTGATCTCTGATGCTGATTCCACTGAGCAAACCGGACATCGGGAAGAGTGACGAACGGGCAATCCTGCGGATAATTGGGAAATGCATCAGAACCGGCCGTTTATCCCGAGGCCCCACCGTTGCAGCCTTCGAGAAGCAATTCAGCGATTATTTGAGCGTTAAGCACTCGTTGGCAATCTCGAACGGGACCGCCGCACTGCACTTAGCGCTCTTGGCGCACGGAATCGGGCAAGGCGATGTGGTTCTAACGACACCGTTCACGTTCGTTTCTACATCAAATGCTGCCCTGTATGTAGGCGCGCGTCCCAAGTTTGTGGACATCAACCCAAAGACCTACAATATTGACCCTGCAAAATTGCAGGAAGTTATTGACTCAAAAACGAAGGCTTTGATTGTTGTGCACGTCTTTGGGCTGCCGTGCGATATGAAGCCGATAATGGAGATTTGCGAAGACCACCACGTCACTTTGATCGAGGACGCATGTGAGGCGCTGGGCGCCACATACGAGGGCCGTAAGGCTGGTTCTTTTGCAACCTCTTGCTTCAGTTTCTACCCTAACAAAGTGGTAACCACGGCTGAAGGAGGGATGCTTTGCACGGACGACGACCGAGTCATGCAAGTGGTCGACTCACTGAGGAATCAGGGGCGGAAAGGCGGAGAATGGCTTGAACACCAGTACGTTGGTTTCAATTACCGCATGAGCGACGTGCACGCCGCAATTGGGATTCCGCTAATGCGAAAAGTCGACCGGCTAAATGCCATTAGAGAGAAAAACGCCAAGCTCTACTCGAACACCCTCAAGGAATACCCACAAGTCAAGATTCCACCGGACGTGGAGGGTAGGACTTGGTTCGTGTATGTGGTGGAGGTAGATGATAGGGATAGGATTGGGTCGGAGATGAACAAAGCTGGAATCGAATGCAAACCATACTTCCCACCAGTCCACCTACAAACACCATACCGACTAATGGGGTTCAAGGAAGGCGATTTCCCGGTTTGCGAAAATGTCGCCAAGAGAGTTCTAGCACTCCCCTTCTTCACATCAATAACTCCAAAACAGATCGGTCATGTGGCTAAAACTCTCGGAGAGTTGTCGAAAAGATAGCGGTTTATTATTTGGGTTCGTGCACGGTCGCATTGGTGGGGTTGTCTTGTTGAAGGAACCAAGGAAGAGTCTTGAGATGCAGGAGAGGGCGCGCAGAAGGATTCCTGGCGGCACCCAACTTCTCTCGAAGCGCCCCGAGATGTTTGCGCCCGGGCAGTGGCCGGGGTATTACTCCCGCGCTAAGGGAGTCGAGGTCTGGGACCTGGATGGAAACAAGTACATTGATATGAGCATCAACGCGGCTGGCGCTTGCGTTCTTGGTTATGCGGATCGTGATGTTGATGCTGCTGTCCGGACTGCCATTGATGCTGGCACCAATTCCATTCTGAATTCCCCCGAGGAAGTTGAGCTCGCGGATCTGCTCTGTGAAATACACCCATGGGCTCAGATGGTTCGTTACGCCCGGTCTGGCGGCGAGTCAATGACGATTGCTGTGAGGATCGCAAGAGCATACACGAAGAAGGACAAGGTGGCGTTCTGTGGGTACCACGGTTGGTTCGATTGGTACCTAGCTGCCAACCTCGCACGCGGTAACAACCTCGACGGCCACCTGCTCCCAGGACTGGACCCAGCAGGCGTCCCACGAGTGCTAGCGGGCACTGCGTTTCCCTTCCGGTACAACCACATTGAGGAATTGGAGGGAATTATCAAAGAGAACAAGGACGAAGTAGGAGTCGTTGTAATGGAGCCGATCCGAGACAGTTATCCCGAGAACGATTTCTTGAAGCGTGTTCACGAGGCCGCCGATGAAATTGGTGCTGTTCTCGTTTTCGATGAGGTCACTTCGGCTTTGCGCATGAACTCGGGAGGGATCCACCTAAGGCTTGGTGTGACTCCCGACATTGCTGTCTTCTCGAAGTCGTTGGGCAACGGCTACCCGATTGGAGCCGTTGTCGGGAAGGAAGATGTGATGCAAGCCGCCCAATCCACATTCATCAGCAGCACGAATTGGACGGAGAAGATTGGGCCAGTAGCGGCGTTGGCTACGGTCAGAAAGCACAGGCGCGTCAACGCTGGCGCGCACCTCATCGCCCTTGGAACACGCATTCAAGAAGGATGGAAAAGTGCATGTGAGGAGGCAGGGCTCAAGATAACGGTCAACGGGATTCCACCTCTAAGCCATTTCGCGTTCGAAAATGAAAAAGCCCAAGCCATGATCACCCTCTTCACACAATTGATGTTGAAGAAAGGATACCTAGCGTCCGGGAAGTTCTACTCAATGTATGCACACAAGCTCTCGGATGTGGATGCTTACTTAGCAGCTACGAAAGACGTTTTCCACTCCATCGCTGAAGCACTGAAGAAGGGAGATTTAGTGAAACAACTGAAAGGCCCGGTGGCCCACACTGGGTTCCACCGTTTGGCTTGAAACAGCCATGCCCTGAGCCGTGCTTGATGTTGGTTCAATTGGAAAATAACGTGATGATTGGGGGCAAGCGGGTAGGCGAATCTGTGCTCATCATAGCTGAGGCTGGTGTCAACCATAACGGAAGCCTGAGGAGGGCTCTGAAAATGGTAGATGAGGCGGCAAAGGCTGGCGCCGATGCCATCAAGTTTCAGACGTTCGTCGCGGAAAGGGTGGTCGCAAAACAAGCTCCCAAAGCCAACTACCAGAAACGGCGCGGTCGCGGAAAAACGCAACTGGAAATGCTGAAACCCTTAGAATTATCGCGTCAGGATTTCGTGGCAATTTCGGAGAGGGCAAGGAAGCGGGGAATCATGATGCTCTCCACCCCCTACGACGATGAGAGCGTGGACCTTCTGGAATCTCTTGCAGTTCCAGCTTACAAGGTGGCGTCCGGAGACCTCACCAACACTCCGTTGCTGGAACATATCGCTACGAAAGGCAAGCCCGTAATACTGTCCACAGGAATGGCGACCTTAGAAGAAATAAAGGCGGCAGTTGCTACGATTAGGCACCAAGGGAACGACAAGATAGTTCTGCTTCATTGTGTTTCATCCTATCCGAGCAAAGTGGCAGAATGCAACTTGCGGGTGATGCAACTTCTTCGGGACAATTTCAAAGTCCCCGTTGGCTTCTCAGATCATACCATGGGCACAGAGGTTGCTTTGGCCGCCGCTGCGCTGGGTGCTGTGGTCATCGAGAAGCACTTCACACTATCCCGCAGATTAATCGGGCCAGATCACAGAGCGTCGTTAGAGGTTCGGCAATTTCGCGAGATGGTGAGGGGCATTAGGTTGGTTGAGGAGGCCTTGGGTGGCCCAGTGAAAGTACCGACAAAGGAGGAGCTCACCATGCGTTTAGTTGCACGCCGCAGTTTGGTTGCCGCAGTGGAGATACCAAAAGATCATGTAATCGCGAGAGAGATGATTGCGATAAAGAGGCCGGGCACAGGAATCTCTCCATCAGAAATCCAGAAGGTTCTAGGGAAGATTGCGAGACGGGCAATTAAGCGGGATGAAGTCTTGACTTGGCATATGGTCGAATAGGAAAGTGTGTGGTCTCGGAGACCGGGGCTGGACTGCTGCAGATGGGTTATATTGTGATTGGGGTATTCAGCAGTGAATTGCGGATTCGTTCGGTGAATACGAATTGAGAAAACGAAGAGCAGCGGTGGGTAAGCCGGGTTCGATATACGCGACCGCTAAGATTACACCGCAAACGGAAGTTGAGTTGAGTGAAGATGCTTGGATCGGCGATTTTGCATTTGTGAACTTGGCGAAGTTGACGCTCGGTAAGGGCAGTCAGGTGAATACATTCGCGAGCCTTACGGGTGGAGGAGAAGTGAAGATTGGTGATTACAGCGTGATCGGGTACGGGGTACGAGTGATAACCGGAACGGATACCCCAGAGGGGAAGTATATGGCGGATAGGGCGCCATCACACGAGCGAAGTGTAGTTCGGGGAGCGGTTGAAATTGGGAACAATTGCTTCATCGGAGCAAATTCCGTGATATGTGTCTCTCACATGAACCCAAGAATAGAGATTGGGGATGGCGCCGTCATTGGAGCCCTCAGCTACGTGGACAGGAGCGTCCCAGCTCAGACCATCGGGTGGGGAACCCCGTTTGAAGCAAAAAAGGTACGAAGGATCTCTAGCTCAGAAACGGGAACTGTGTCGGAAGGGCGAAACGTGTGAAACGGGGCCTATTCTTAACCGTTAGGACTGGCTCAACAAGGCTTCCGGGTAAGGCACTTCTCAAGTTAGACGGCGAGACAATCGTTGAATTCATGATCGATCGCCTCAAACGTGCCAGAGTTTCTCAGACGTTCGTGCTCTGTACCACAGATCAGCCTGAAGATGATGTTCTTGAGGACATAGCTAAGCAGAAGGGCATTCTTGCTTTTCGTGGCAGTTCGAGCGACATCCTCTCTAGGCAACTTGGTGCAGCACACACCTATGGTTTGGATTTTTTCGTCAATGTGGAAGGAGACGATGTGTTCTGTGACCCTGAACTGGCTGACCGAACAGTGCAGCATTTCAACCAAGCAGGCGCCGATTTCATACGCTGGTCCGGGTTGCCTCTCGGCGCTTCACCAGTTGGCATTAGCACTCGAGCGCTGGCCAAGGTCTGTGAGTTGAAGGAGACCAACAACACTGAAACCGGTTGGGGATATTTCTTCACGGAAAGTGGATTGTTCAAGCTTGAGATCATTGATGAACAAGACCCCGAACTCCGGCATCCTGAAATGCGCATGACGATGGACTACCCTGAGGACTATGCCTTCGTGAAGGAAGTGTACAAGAGACTAAGTGGACGTGACTTCACGCTCCGAGACATTATGAACTTAGTCAAGAGTGATCCCACCATAACTGAACTTAACGCGCATCTTAAGGAACAATACTTCAGAGAGTTCAATCAGAAGAAGGCAAAGGTCAGCCTTAAGAAGCCCAGCTAACTGGCAGCTGAACACGAAACAGGAGAACGAAAATGAGGTTTGTCATCATAGGGCTCGGGTCAATGGGCAAGAGACGAATACGAAACCTTCAGGCGCTTAAACATAAACAAATAGTTGGATTCGACATACAGCCGGAACGGCGCCGAGAAGCAGAGGAAAAGTACGGTATCAAAACCTCTCCCACTTTCGAAGAAGCCCTTTCGCAACGACCGGACGCAGTCATCGTGTCAACACCTCCAAACCTGCACATTCGCTACGCGATGGAGGCTGCACGTCGAAACATCAACTTCTTCCTCGAAGCCAGCGTTCTGATCGACGGCATGGATGAGCTTATCGCAGAATGCAAAGGGAAGAATATCATTGCCGCCGCGTCTTCTACCATGAGATTTCATCCTTCCATACAGACGATGAAACGCCTTGTGGACGAAAATGCGATCGGCAAGATTCTTGCTTTCAACTACCACTCCGGGCAGTACCTACCAGATTGGCACCCGTACGAGGATTACCGCAAGTACTATGTTTCTAGGAAGGAGACAGGCGGATGCAGAGAGATAGTGCCCTTCGAGCTTTCGTGGGTCACTTGGTTGCTAGGGCCAGTAAAGAAGCTCTCATGCATGATGGGAAAACTCTCAAGAATCGAAGCAGACATCGACGACATATACCAAATGCTCCTTCAATTCAAGAATGGCGCCATCGGCAGTATGCAGGTCGACGTTATCTCACGATTACCCTTCAGGTTTTTCAGAATGATAAGTGATGAAGGTGTAATTACTTGGGATAAGAACCTGCGACTCGTGACTGTTTACAAGGCGTCAACAAAGAAGACCGAGGAATATCCCGAAGAGGAGGGTGTCGTTGTGGAGGGGTACTTCATGGAGGACAATATGTACATCAAGGAAATGCAGCACTTTATTGAAGCAGTCGAAGGGAAACACGAATACATGTATTCCTTGGAGGATGACCACAGAATACTCAAGTTGCTCTATGGAGCCGAAACTAGCTCTGACAGCGGAGTCACTGTTGAGACGAATTAGGTGGGACGGCGAACGAAAATGGGTCTTGTAAGCACGGCTAAAATAGTTGTACGACTCCTGCGTTGGGCTATTAACGTAACATTGATCTCTCACTGAGAATGGTTTGACTCGTGTTGTCATCAACTTTCTCCGGGAAAAGAATTCTAGTGGTCGGTGGGACAGGCTCAATAGGCGGCGCTCTTGTCCGAGACTTGCTGAAACACAACGTTGCTGTGATTCGGGTGCTAAGCAACGATGAGAACGGCCTGTTCGAAATGCAGCAGGAGTTGGGCGAAAGGCCCGACCTCAGGTTTCTGTTGGGAGACGTGAGAGATAGGGAGAGACTAGCACTTGCCCTGAGGGACATAGACATAGTTTTTCACGCAGCAGCACTCAAACACGTGCCGATTTCAGAATACAACCCGTTCGAGGTAGTTCAGACGAACGTGATTGGAACTCAGAATCTTCTGGAGGCGTCGGTTCGGGGGGGCGTTGAGAAATTTGTTTTTATCAGTACTGACAAAGCAGTGAACCCCGTCAGCACGCTTGGCGCCTCGAAGCTTCTCTGCGAGAAGCTTGTGCTTGATGCCGCCTCGTACAGGGGGCCGAAACTCACGGCCTTCAGTTGCGTGCGTTTCGGCAATGTGCTGGGCACTAGAGGCTCCGTGACCAACACCTTTCTTTCGCAGATCATGAAAGGCGGTCCAGTAACTATCACTCGAGAGGATATGACACGGTTTGTCATTCTTCCGGAAGAAGCTGTTCAACTTCTCCTCAGAACGGCTGAGACTGCCCGCGGAGGCGAGATTTTCGTTATGAAAATGGACGGCGCACGCATAGTGGACTTAGCACACGCAATGATTGATGAGTTAGGACCCCGATACGGCTTCAAGCCGGAGAATATCCGCATAGAGCAGATTGGGATGAGAGCTGGCGAGAAGTCGTATGAGGAGTTGATGACCGAGGAGGAGGCGATTCGTAGCTTCGAGTTCGGCAAACTCTACGTGATTGTTCCATGGAATCAAGCGACCCAAGGGTATTCGGGTTTCAAGCCAGCGAAGATAAGTAAGTACACCTCGAAGGACGTAAAACTCTTGAATGTTGATGAACTCAGACAACTCTGCAGAAAAATACCAACCGTGACTGGTTAGAAAGCAAGCGGCCAGGGGTTCACTAGAGTTCGAATGCACGCTCGAATTCGCACACAGTTCGGGCTGAGGTTTCTGGGTTGACTAAACTAGTCTTCGCTCCTGAAAAGGCAAAAATCCCTGAATCATTGAAGGGCGCCGAAGTCATAACACAAGATCAGCTGAGGGCATATACGCCGGCTGGTTCGGTCCGACGCGCGCTTGAATGGGTTCACAAAGTTGCTGAGGCGCCTGTCGACGGGTCGAGCCTTCTGGATTTGATGTGGTATGATGATGTGTCACTATGGTGGTTTGCCAATACTCTTCTTTTTTCCTCGGCTAGGGGTGCCGTACTTACGATCGAGCAAGTCGAAGGCGTCTTACGAGAAAAAACCCCCGACGAGGTCATTATCAAGGGGCTCGGGGAGACTGAGGGAATCATTGCCCAAGTCTGCCAGCGGAACGCCGTCAAATACACACATCCAAGGAAATGGTTCAGCACAGAAACATACGCGGACAATTTCAAGATAGCTGCAGGGCGTCTTCTCATCAGGATGAAAGAGTATAGGAGAAGGCGACTCTTCAAGGCTCAACGCAAAGCCACCTCAAAGACACCGCGCGTTCTCTTCCTTTCACCATCAATCAACTGGAGACCAGTCTGGAACTACGACTCGAGTAGTTGGGAAAGAAGAGATGTCTTCATGGGCCGCGTCATGGATGTGGCAAGCAAGCTAGGCCATGAATTGATTTGTGTCGACGTGGATTATTCACTCGACGGAAGAGTAGCCGTTCTGCGCGAGAAATTAGGAAGTGAGTCGCGGTGGGTTCCTTTCGAGCAATACCTTGACAGAATAGCTCTAGCCGAGCTGAAGGGGAACCCAGATTTTCGCAAATTGGCCAGAGTTTTCCAGACAGTCTCCCAAAGCCCAGCGTTCAAAGATGGCTTGCAGTATCACTCGATTCGCCTCTGGGATTTTCTTGAAAGCAGGTTCCGGCGCCTCTTCTCCGATATCCATCTGCTGAACTACGCGAAGATACTAGAGGGTGCGCGGCGAATGGTTCAAGTCGAAAGGCCCGACGCCCTCGTAATGACCTACGAAACTGGTGCGTATGCGAGGGCTTCAATCGTAGCCGCGCAGGAAATGGGTATTCCATCATTAGGTATCCAACATGGCTTCTTTACGGACGAGAGCGCCGAATACATGCACACTGGGACCGCGCTCACAAGGTCCGAGAGTGGTTGCCCAATCCCGACACGAACAGCGGTTGGCGGAACATACGCAAAGGACCTACTGACCAGAGTGAGCACTTACCCTGAATCAAGCGTGGTGGTGACCGGCCATCCAAAACACGACGACCTAGTCGATCTGATGAAACATGAGTCAGCACTCAGTAGGGGACAGATGCTCAGTGCTGTGGGCCTCGCCTCCTCGAACAAGACAATCATCGTGGCCTCGGGAGGATTCCACCTGAAATACGGATGGGTCCAGGAGTACGACAAGTACCTTCTTGAAACTACGTTAGACGTTGCTTTGAAGCGCAATGACACCCAGCTGTTGCTTAGACTCCACCCCATGGAGGACGGTGAGATGCAACGCAAAGCAGTAGAGGGGCGAAAGGGGGTTCAATGGGCGATGGTGAAAGGTGAAAGAAACGACCTGTTGTGGGCGAGTGATTTGTTTGTTACGTTGAATTCTGCGACGGCCCTCGACGCTCTCATTCTGAAGAAACCTGTGCTGATGTTTGAAGCCCGTCAAGGGGAAGTTCCGATGGTAGATATGGGAAATGCTGTCAGTAGGTACACTCTGAAAAATCTAGGTGAAAAGCTCGAAGCGGTGCTCAATGATTTGCCTGCTGCGATGGTAGAGAGATCAATCGTGCAGGCTGAGATTCAGAGGCACGCGAATTCGGTTGATGGTAGCGCAAGCGCCCGAGTTGCTAAGCTGCTGGATGAGCTGGCGCGGAACCACGGGAGCCGCTTATAGATAGTCGTTACATGCCTTTTCTTCTTGGAGATCCTACGAAGCCACCCTGCACCAGCGTGGTCAGCTTCTTCTCCAAGTCATCCAGCTGCGCGATTTCCGATTCTGTCAAAAGGCGATTCGTTTCGGCAAGCTTCCGGATTAACCTCAACTGTAAGAGCGTGACAGGTGTGGTGACTTCTATTGAAATGCCCGGCGCGAGCTTGTATGAGTAGGGATTTCCTTCCACTGCTATGTCGGCTTCGCTGCTGAACAGGCCGCTGCGCTTGTAGTGAACCCAGCCGATTATCATGGACGATGGGCCACCTATTATGGTGGCCAAAAGGGCGAATGGTACGAATTTGGGAAAGATGACCAGCAGGTCTGGTATGTTTCTTTATTGCCAGATAGTACACTGTAATGAGCGTTGAGACGTAACCGAGGATGAAAGTTAGGTAGGTCGCGTAACCCAGCCTGAAATAGAACCATCCGCGATAAATGCCCTTCGGGCTAATGAAACTTAGCAATCTCAATTTCCAGCACAGCCGAGTTCGACCTGCTGCTGCGGTAGACAAGCTATTGTTCGCCTCATAGCATACAAATGAACCCTAGGTGGGGTACAGACAGAGTTCAATCATTGCTCGATTTCGTTGAGCAAGTCTCCTCTCGTTTGGAAGGCACGTTTGAACTGGCTTCATTCTGGAAGGTTGAGCGCGTAAGGTTATCTGATTGAAGCCTGACTATCTCGCCGGAGAAAGGGCGCGGACTTTTGACAGCCAAACTCAGCCTCATTCGTACAGCAGTCGGCAGTCCCCCGGCCGCAGGGCTAATAGTTCTGCTAAGGGCGAGGGGTGTGCGTGTGATCGGAACTGATAGCAACCCGTTTTCCTCAGGCCTGTACCTAGCAAGCAAAGGTTATGTTGTGCCAGAAGCCAGCGATCCGCAATATCTAGATGAACTGTTGAAGATTAGTGATAAAGAGAAACCGAAGCTCATAATCTCTGGCCCCGAAGAAGAGACCCTCAAACTCTCCAAGAACAGAACATCATTTGACGAACGGCGTATCTTGCTTCTGTGTCCAGATCACGCGACTGCATCGACATTCGCAGACAAGATCAAGACTCATGAGAGTTTCACTCGATTCAGAATTCCCACCCCGGAAATTTATGACGTAGATAGTGCGCGTTTTCCATGCATCCTGAAACCTCGATTTGGCAGGGGAGGCCGGCAGGTCTTCAAGGTCGAAAATCGAGAAGAGCTGAACGCTCTGATTAGGCGGGTGAGCGATCCCGTAGTACAAGAGTACGTCGACGGAGAGGAGTACTCCGTCGACACTTTCGCGGATATGGGAGCCAATCCATTGTCGGTAGTTCCTAGACTCAGACTTAGAGTTGAGTCAGGAGTTTCTGTCAAGGGCATGACGGTTCAGGATGAGGAGATTATCCACATTTGTGAGCAAATGGTGAAGGACTTCAAGCTCGCAGGCCCCGCCTGCATACAATGCGTCAAACGTGAGGGGGAACTCAGGTTCACAGAAGTCAATACGAGGTTTGGTGGAGGCTCCATTTTGTCAATGAAAGCCGATCCCTCCATAGTTAGCAATATCATACGCCTGGGACTCGGAAGAACGCCAATTCGGAGCAAGGGATTCAGAGCCGGGTTGGTCATGTTGAGGTACTATTCTGAAGTCTATCTCTCGGAACGTCAGGTGAAGAAGAGTATCATGGGGAAAGGAAAAATAGGATGATTAAGTCGATCGTTTTCGATTTGGACAACACGCTCTACGACGCCCGCCAATACTTCTCAGGAGCCTTCAAGGACATCGCGAAATACCTCTCTGCCCAATATGGCCTATCGCAGCGAAAGGCCTGGAAAGTCTTGATGGACACTTGGGTGAAGAGGACGAGTGCGTACCCGTACTTGTTTGACGATGCGTTGGCTTCTCTTGGTGTTAGGTGTGATATGAAACAACTAGTTAGAGTCTTTAACAACTACTCCGCGGAAATAACTCCGTATCACGATACTGTGCCCACTCTGAGGGCTCTGAGGAGGAGAGAAGTGAAACTTGGAATTCTGACCGAAGGTAACCCTTCCAGGCAGAGAAGAAAGATACGGCTGCTTGGGCTCCGAGATCTCTTCAAAGTAGTTGTGGTTGTAGGAAAGGGGACTTCCAAATCATCTCCCAAGCCATTCTTGAGGACACTTAGGGCTTTGAGGGGAAGACCAAATGAGAGCCTATATGTTGCTGACAATCCTCTCTTGGACTTTCGTGGTGCCAAGACTGCAGGGATGGGAACGGTGAGGCTCTTAAGAGGGGAATTCAAACGCGTTCCCAAGAACGAAGACATTGACCTGGAAATTCGGAGGCTTGGGCGAATACTCTCAATCCAGAGACAACCCGCATGAAACCTCGAGAAATCGCAGTGGTAACGGGGTCCCGGGCAGAGTACGGCATGTTGAAGCCGTTGCTGGAGAAGATTCAGAAATCAAAACGCTTGAGGCTGCGACTGGTTGTAACGGGCATGCATCTTTTGAGGGAACATGGCCTGACTCTCCGAGAAATTGAGAAGGACGGTTTCAAACCCGCAGCCAAGGTCCCAATGTACTCGGGCGATTCCTCCCAAGAAGAGTATTTTGGAAAAAGCTTAGCACGTGGCATCGCAGGTCTCTCTGAGGCGCTCAAGGAAATTCGGCCAGACCTGCTTGTGGTTTTAGGTGATAGGCTGGAGTCGCTGGCGGCCACTCTGGCGGCGGCGACGTTGAGGATTCCGATTGCCCACGTGGAAGCCGGTGATAAGACTGACAGTGGGCATATTGATGAACCGATTCGGCACTCGATCACGCGGTTTGCTAACGTCCTCTTCGCGGCGACATTGAGGAGTGCGAAGAGGCTGATTGAGATGGGAGAGGAGAGTTGGAGGGTTCATAGGGTTGGGGCGCTGGGGCTTGATGCAATTTTGAATTATCCACCTATCTCCGAGAAAAAGTTGGCTGAGAAATTTCACTTAGACACTAGTGAACCGTACGCGCTTGTGGTTTTTCACCCCGTTCACTTGGAGAAGGAAAGCGCCGGGAGGCAGATGCGAGAGGTCATTGATGCTCTGAAGGAATTGAAACCAATTTCCATCATTATTTATCCGAACAACGACCCGGGAAGCGAGCACATAATTGCTGAGATTGAGAAATCGAGGAACCTGCCATTTGTGAGAATCTATCGCAACCTGCCTCACGATGAGTATGTCAGCCTGCTGAAGCACGCGGGGGTGTTGGTTGGAAATTCGAGCAGCGGTATCATCGAAGCCCCTTCACTTGGTATTCCTGTGGTTAATGTTGGTTCTAGGAATGTTGGGAGGGAGCATGCGCAAAACGTAATATTCGTACCCCCAAGAAAGAACCCGATCATAAATGCGATCAAGAAAGCATTACACGACTACGGGTTCAGGAAGTCGCTTAGGAAGCGCCGAAACCCATATGGTGACGGTAAAGCCAGCGAGAGAATCGTGAGGGTTTTGGCAAACGTACAGTTCAATACCAAATTGCTGCAGAAGCGGGTAACGTACTGAGGGTTGAGGGATGGCGCAGGAGAAATGGGACGAGATCTACACGAAACGGTTCGGTGGAATGTGGTACCCAGATGAAGGTCTCGTCAGGTTCGTCGCAAGATCCCTGCGAAGGAGAGTAGGGGTGGATGCTTATGAAGAAAAACGACCCGTCGGGAAAGTCCTTGATGCAGGTTGCGGCCATGGTAGGCATTTAGTGTTCTTTGCGGAGCAGGGGTTCGAAATCTACGGCGCAGACATTTCGAAGGACGGTCTGCAGGTCGCTCGTGCGTGGTTGAGGAAAAGAGGATTGACGGCTTACCTGCAGGCCGGGGATTTAACAAAGCTGCCCTTCCGGCCGGAAACCTTCGATGTAGTGGTTTCCTATGGGGTGCTTGACCACATCCATGCTGGGCAGGCAGTCGAGGCGATGCATGAATTCGGGAGAGTGTGTACGAAAGGAGCCTATGTTTACGTGACCCTAAGGTCCACGGAAGACTGTGAATACGGGCGCGGTGAGAAGACCGAACGCAACACCTTCGTCCTTCAGGAGGGTTATGAGAAGGGCTTGATCCAGCACTTCTATGACTTACAGGACCTGTCAGAATTGTTGAAGGGTTTTCGGGTCTTGGATATTGAATGCCATGAAGAGAGTTTCCCACGTTCCTTCAGTGTAGACAAGGCATTTCTGCAGAGTTCGCGAGGGTTCGGAGGGCAAGTCGATCTATCGAATCTAGGTTCATTCCTGAAATATTCTAGGTGGCATATTGCCGCCGAGAAGGTATAGAGTGGCCGAGATGAGAGTACTCGTAGTGGCGCCTCATCCTGACGATGAGGTGCTTGGAGTAGGCGGCACCATAGCGAAACACAGCAT
The DNA here is from genome assembly GCA_049513715.1 of Bathyarchaeia archaeon. Lineage (GTDB taxonomy): Archaea > Thermoproteota > Bathyarchaeia > 40CM-2-53-6 > 40CM-2-53-6 > FEN-987. Next base: position 542,296 of record JBEKVV010000002.1, read on the forward strand.
GAAGAAGGATGAGGTCTACCTTTGCATCGTCACGAAGGCATACACGCCCGACTGGTCGGAGCAGTTTATTGGAAACCGGAAGACCGAGGTGCTCAAGGTTAACGAGATCCTAGGAATCAAGAAAACGCATTTCCTCGATTTTCCGACAGTGAAACTCGACACAGTCCCTCAAAAAGAACTCAACGACAGAATTGCTGGATACGTCAAAGAAGTATCGCCGGACATCGTTTACGCGCCGCATAGAGGGGATGTAAACGTGGATCACAGGCTGGTTTTCGAGGCAACCTTCGTGGCGACTCGTCCGACCGTCAACCCTGTGAGCAAACTGCTCACGTATGAGACGCCTTCTGAAACGGACCTTGCCCCGCCCTTTAGCGTCAACGTCTTTATTCCGAACGTGTACGTTGACATATCTGAAACACTCGAGACTAAGATCAGAGCGATGAGTGTCTACACGTCTGAGGTCAAGGAGTTTCCGCACCCGCGTTCCGTGAAACTTCTTTCAGCCCTTGCGACGAAACGAGGCGCCGAAGCTGGATTGCATGCGGCTGAAGCGTTCATGTTGATGAGAGAAATAGTCCGATGAGCTGGTTTGCTCGCGCAGAGACCACTGCGACATGAGAGGTTTTGAAGTGCTGAAACACAAGCGACCGCCCTCCGCAGGGATAAATTATGCCCGACCGCTGCTAAGCCTTTGATACTCTATCCGTAACTTGAAATATCCTGTGAAGCGTGGTAGGCGAAGATTCCATTATGGACAGACTCCGCGTGGCCGTGATTGGTGCCGGGGGCATGGCGCGGCGGCATATGGAGGTGCTCAGCTCTCTTGCAGATGTGGAACTCGCAGCCCTGAGCAGCCGTGGCGTTGAGAAACTTGAGAAGTTGGCGAAAGAGTTCGGGATTCCAGATCGGTATCGGGACAATGAGCAAATGCTTGAAAAGGTACGGCCGGACGCGGTTATTGTTGCGGTAAGCGCATTGAACAATTATGAAGTGACTTTGTCCTGCATCAAGCGACGCGTACCCACTCTTCTGGAGAAGCCGCCAGGACTGACGGTGGCAGAAAGCGAACGCCTGCTGCAAGCATCAAAAGAATACCCCGGCCAGTACATGGTGGCGCTCAACCGAAGGTTCTACAGCATCGTTCAGGCTGGAAAGAAACTCCTTGACGAATCGGGTGGGCTTGTCTCTGTGTTGGTTCAAGCGCCTGAGGACATTGCGGCTATACGGGCGATGAATTTTCATCCGCCCGAGGTTTTGACTCATGTGCCCGCGGCAAACGGAATTCATTGCATTGACCTGTTGCGCTTTTTCGGCGGAGATGTTCTTCAGGTTCATGCGTTGTCGTCTATTTGGAGGGACACTGTGCGGAATAGTTACGGAGCGGTTTTGCGGTTCAAGAGCGGAGTCATAGGACACTATGTTGCCAACTGGACTGCGCCGGGTCGTTGGGAAGTTACACTTTACGGGTTCGACATGAGGGTTGACTACAGCCCGCTGGAGAGCGCGTCGGTAACCCGGCGGGATGGGTCAAAATCAGATGTCCCCAAAGAAGACGTAGACATGAAGTTCAAACCCGGATTCTACAAGCAAGACCGATTCTTCATGGACCGCGTTAAAGACGGAGGCAGGATTGAACGCCCTGCAGCTGACCTAGAGGACGCACTGGGCACAATGCGACTTGTGGAGGCAATAGCGTGCTCGCAGACGAGCTAGAGTAGAGTACATTGACAAAGAAAGTACGCGCTGGAATAATTGGTTTCGGTCGAATGGGTAGACGCCATCTAGAAGCGTATTTGAAAAATCCACAAACTGAGATTGGCGCATGTTGCGACGTGAACCCTGATGCACTGAAATTCCTTGATGCCCGCGAAATCGACTGCAACCGATATACCGATTGGCGTGAAATGCTGAGAGATGAGTCGTTCGACGTTCTCAGCGTTGTCACAAATGGACCTACTCACGCTGAAATCACCATTGAAGCCGCAAAGGCGGGGATTCGTCGCATTATATGTGAGAAACCCATGGCGACCTCAATTAAAGACGCAAAACGAATGATTGACGCGACCGAAGAGAGTGGAATAAGGCTCGTCATCAACTATTCAAGACGCCTATCTGCTTCCTACAGGAAGCTGAAGGATTCGCTGCGGGAAGGCATCATCGGTCAGTTGTGTGAAATTCGTTGTGTATGCGGCGGAGGGTTGCTTGCGTGTAACGGCTCGCACTTCCTGGATCTGATGTATTTCCTCTTCGATTCGGAGCCGACGTCGGTGGTCGGTTTTGTCGATAAGAAAGGAACACCGAACCCAAGGGGGGCTCAGTACACGGATCCTGGTGCTTTCGGACTTGTAACGTTCGGGCATCGGATGCGCGGGTTTCTTGACATGTATGAGGACTTGGGCATTCCGCCCAGAATCGAGGTTGTGGGGAGTGTCGGACGGGCAATCATAGTTGAGAGTAGTGATACTTGGCAAATCGAATCGCGGCAAGGAAAGGATAGGCTGGAGCCATTGGGTAGGTATGACCTTCCGCTGAAATCATCCCCCTTTCAGGTTGAGCCGTTGGACGCCACTCAACTCACGGGGAAAATTATCTCAGAGGTACTCGGTGATGGCCCGATAGTCTGCAGTAGGGAAAACGGTTTGGCAGCGCTGGAAATGGTTATGGGCTTTCACGCATCTGACCAGATGGCTAACACGCCTGTGCCCATACCGCTTCCAAGCAAGTTCGAAGAAATGACCATCAATTTCACTTAGCGATGGTCTGTGAATTGATTCCGACTCTCTACCTGTGGGCATGGCACGCAAGCGTTGTTAGGTGATTAGGTGAAACTCATTGTAATCCGGTTGTTCGACGAAACCGGTATCGAGCAGCGTGTCGCGACGCTGTTGAGTTCCCGCGAGGAGTCGCGGTACACCTGCATAGCTTGGGAACCGCATATTCAACAACGGATGCGGAGTTGTGGCATATCGTGCGAGCTCTTCGAAGATTTGATTGAAGATGCTATCGACCGTGAATCATGGGCAGCCGCCCACAGGGCTTGTAAAGCATTCGCTAATGTCGTGGGCGAGCATAATGACTTACAATATAGGGGCATTCCCCTTTTCGAATGCTTTCCGGACGACCTTTGGTTTTTCATAGCCTTCTCACGCGTCTGCGATCTGCTCTCCGAAAAGGGATATTCCGTCGCGATATTTCTCCTAAAGAGGTACTTTCCCGATTTCAGGAGCTCCAAAGTCAAAACCTATTTCTATGGTGGTTCCTTCAAGTCGAGGGCCAAGGCAGCAGCGTGGCTTCTTCTGACGAATCATTGGTTGGCAGCCCTACTGCCACGCCTGCTGATTTCAGCTTCGCGATCCATGCTTAGTGCCCTTAGGAAAGATCTGCCACCTGGTGTGAACCGCCGTGCCCCTTCGCCGGATGGCGAACAACAGAAAACGGCGTTTTTCGCGGTCGGCTATTCGTCAGATTTTCCCGAATTCTTTGCCAGACCCGTGTATTCAATCGTCGAGGAATGTATGGTCTCAGGCTTCCGCCCAATCGTAATCGCCGAAACACCCCATCTCAAGCGCATCTTCAATTCGAGAATGCGTGGGCCTCTCGTATTCTCGTCACATTTCAGCCTGAGCGCGTCGATCGTCTGGCTTTCTATGGTCCCTGCACTGAATCGCTTGCTAGCACACTTTGAGAGAAGCCTTGGCAAATCGAATAACCATGACCGCCTTGGGTCAGAGCTTTTGGGGCGCTATTTGAGGTACATTACGCCCTCAATCTGCCTACAGAGTCTGCAATACATTCTGACGCTGGACTCGCTTTTTCGTAGGCTTGCGCCGAGTGTCGTGCTAATAATGCCGGACCTTTTTCTCTTTGGCAGAACTGCCGCGAAGGTCGCACGGAAATACCGAATTCCATCGCTCACCGTGGTACCGGGAATTGTTGGCGATCACCCTGCGTACGGAATGGTCTTCGCTGATAGGATCGCGGTCTCCGGGTCGGGAGTAAAACGCGTCTATTTGAAGAGAGGTATTTCGCCCGAGAGAGTTGTGGTGACGGGGATACCGAATCTGAGTCTGCGGAGGAGTGCGACGGAGCCGACTGCCAGGGGGAGTCCGCAAAAGACCGTTCTGTATGTGACTGAGAACATCAACTTCACTGCGACCAGGCAAGCCATCCAGGCTACCGTTAATGCAGCGAGGCGCATCGGAGATACCAAGGTCATAGTGAAGGTTCATCCGCGTGAGGATCTTCGACCGTATGAGCTTCTTGCGGAAGAGGTCGGGTCGAACGGCCTGCAGGTCGTGAAGGATGTGGATTTGCGTTCGCTGATCGAGAGCAGCGACCTTGTGATTGTCAACGTTTCCCTAGTGGGACTTGAAGCGATGGTCCTGGGCAAGCCGGTTGTCGTCGTGAATTTCACACGCCGGCCAGAGGTTATCCCGTATGCGGCGGAAGGGGCTGCGCTGTTAGCCAAGACTCCGAAAGATGTCGAATGCTCTATTCGAACCGCGCTCTTTGACTCTAGAGCGCGGAGGTCGATGCATGAGAAGGCTGAGAAATTCATCTCTCAGTATGCGAGTGGAGCTGACGGCAAAGCCAATCGTCGGATTGTTGAGTTGATGGAGAAGATGAGTGCAAACGCAGTATGATTCAAGACGCCCGTACGTTCCGATACAGCATGAAGCAGGGATGGCCCTTGGCTGGTCATTTGAGTTATTGAGGTAAGCCTGGGTAACGCACGACAGAATCGTAGATTGGTTGAAAATCTTCGTGAAACGGTGACTGTGAATTCAACAGTTTTTCGACCGGCGTGAAACCTCCTCGAGCCAGCAATCTGTCTTCGTAGTACGCACGTGTAACAACTTCCCGAGGTGAGCGGAGCAAATCACCCACTCGACCCTTGGCTAGGCCGATGCGTGCCGCAGCGCGTAGTGCTAAGAAGGCTCTTGATAGGCCTCTCGGCTCTTTGTCAACGGTGTTCGGTCGAGGCTGGCTCAAGAGCGCGTCAGCTTCGCGCATGTAGATGGCTAAGTGCTCTCTGAAAGCGTCGTCGACCGCCTTCTTTGCCGCCGCGAGGGGCATGGGGGATGTGCTGGAGAGTTCTTGGGCGATGCAGTTGCGGAAGTGCATGTAGCGCGTGGAGTAGTCGTCTAGAGTGAGTAGGTTATGCCAACGCCATGAATCTTCAACACTTGATGTCGACTTGGGGTTTGACGTTCTTACGCCGTGGAGGATGTCAAGGAATTTCATTTTCCCTTGAACAAGACTCAGGCAGGAGGGCAGCATTTCCGCGAACCCATAGTCCTTCGTCAGCCTCGCGGTGAAGTTCATGTTGCGGGACAAGTCGGCTCGTCGATGGACTGAATAAAATGTCGGCTTGTAATTTAGTAGATGTTGCCGTAAACGGTGATCTGGGTCTGGGTGGTCAATTGTTGAGGGTGTGGCTAGGTGTGTCCAAAGTGCAGGCCTGGCTGAGAGGCCTCGGAAGTATACGGGGTAAAATCCGAGCAGGTGCCCATGTGCTATAGAATAGTCCGGGTGTGCGTCGAGGAATTTGGCGCACTGGTCGAGTGCGTTTGGCACTATGAAATCATCATCTGCGCAGATAACCGCGTACTTGGAGTCAGTTGCTCGCAACGCTTTGGTAATTCGCTGATACAAGCCCCGCGACGAGTGCGCGTTGGACCTGTAGCACTGATGGTATATGTGTAGAGTGCCATGATGAGAAACCACAAGCTTTTGGTTCTCCCTTAGGGCGGCGCCTGTGCTTCCGTCAGCCACTACAATCGCATGGGAAAGACGGCAGTCTTGATAATATTTCAACAGCCGCGCAAGGTACTGTGGGCGATTGTTGGTGGGAACGATGACTGAGACGAGTTCAGAGTCGAGTTCCCTACGCGGGGTGTTCTGCATGTCGGGCAGTCACCATCAAAGCAGGTCGCGGAAGCGCAGTGTCAATTCGTTGTGTTCTTCATGGTCTTATAAGGCCAGCGTCTCTTTTTCCGATTCCAGAGCAATTCGTCTCATGCAGAACGTGATGGCCCGCGGGCCGGCAAGCCTATTCCTTGATGGGCCTGCACACGTATTCTCGATATGGGAACGACTACACTCCGTCTGCGGATCTAGGTCGATCCCATAGCTCGACCAGAATCGCAACCGACCTCAATGTACTTCTTAATCTGAGTTTGATTTTCTGTTTCACAGTCAATTCCTTCCGTGGCTGCGATGGCAGGATCTCGGTCAACTCGAATCTTTGTTTGAGCATTTCCGACAGGTTACGCATCTCCAGGTTTTGAGGCGTAGTGTCTGTGTTCCAGCTGTAGAACACTCCACTGCAGGTTTCAGCAATTAATTCGAGATATTGATTGATTTGATTGGCTCGCATCTCCTGAAATGACGACATGTTAATGACGCGGTCAAATCGTAATTATCTGCTGAAGTGAAATAGATGAATGCCGCGGCAAGAGGCCTGTTGAGAAAGGTCGTCCCACGGCGAGTTGTTAAGTCAATTAGAGTTCTCAGAAATCCAGATCGATATGTTGCTAAGTCAAATGTGCCATGGACGTATAATCAAGATGGGCTGTGTACTGTACATAACTGCGATTTCATGCAAGACCCACTGTTTCTTGCATCATACAATTTGGGAAAAGCCACCGGTTCGTGGGGGGCTGCTGACATTCACTGGAGAGCGCATGTCGTCTGCTGGGCGGCGGACAGAGCGAAAACGTTGGACGGTGACTTTGTCGAGTGCGGCGTTCTCAGAGGCGGATATGCTCGTACTGTAATCAATTACGTTGATTTCAAGGCATTGAACAAGAAATTCTATTTGCTCGACACTTTTGTCGGTCTGCCTGACAAATACATAACGGCTGAGGAAAGGAAACTCGGCATGGAAGGGTATGCATATGGGGACAGCTACGATGATGTCGCGCGCACTTTCAGCGGATGGAACGTGGAGATCATTAGAGGCGAGGTTCCGGGTACGCTTCCGCTTGTTGGGGCGAAGAAGGTTTGTTACTTGTCGATTGACATGAATTGCGTGACGCCTGAGATTGCCGCGGCGGAGTTTTTCTGGGGGAAGATGGTTAGTGGAGCCATCATGGTGCTTGATGATTATGGCTGGCTGGGGCATCACATTCAGAAGCAAGCGTTCGACGAGTTTGCGTCTAAGAAAAAGGTTCGAATTTTGTCTCTGCCCACTGGGCAAGGTCTTGTTTTCAAACCTTGAGTCAGTACAGAACATGTTTGGCGAGTGTGACCTTAAACCAGGGGGTTCCACGTATTGCGAAAGCATATGTAGATCTCACGCCGAACCCCTGATAGACAGTCCGGAAAATTCGGTAACTAGGTTGGGTTGCAAGTGAAGGTCGTGATCCTAGCTGGCGGTAGGGGGTCTCGTCTCTCAGAGGAAACAGATGTGAAACCCAAGCCTATGGTAGAAATTGGCGGAAGACCCATTATTTGGCATATCATGAAACACTACGCGCATTACGGCTTCAAGGAGTTCTTCATAGCATTAGGGTATAAAGGCGAGATGATCAAACGCTATTTTTTCAACTATTTTCCGCTTGTGGGGAACACGACTATCGACCTCTCCAACGGCAGAATGACACCGGATAAGAAGAGTTCAGAGGACTGGATTGTCCACTTATTTGATACCGGCCTCGAGACAAACACTGGCGGCAGAATAAAGCGACTTGAATCATGGCTGAAAGATGAGACGTTCATGATGACTTACGGTGACGGAGTCAGCGACCTTAACCTTGCAGACCTGTTACGGTTCCACAAATTACAGCACCGAATTGGCACTGTTACGGCCGTACGACCTCCAGCCCGATACGGTGGACTGGTCATTGATGGCGACGTTGTGACCCAATTCAGCGAGAAACTACAGATCGGAGAGGGCTGGATCAACGGCGGTTTCTGCGTGTTCGAGCCCGCAGTATTCAACTATCTTTCTGATGACAGAGCCATTTTGGAAGTGAATGCTTTGGAACCGCTCGCAGCAGAAGGCCAGCTTGCGGCTTACAAACATGAGAGTTTCTGGCAGAGTATGGACACTCTTCGTGAAGTCAGGATTTTGGAGAACCTGTGGCAGAGCGGCAAGCCTCCTTGGAAACTGTGGGAATAATGCAGAAGAGCAAAACGGCTTTCTGGCAGGACCGACCGGTCTTCGTCACCGGTGCAACGGGACTCCTTGGCGGCTGGTTGACAAAGAGACTAGTTGAATTCAACGCCGACGTCGTTTGCCTCGTCCGAGACTGGGTGCCACAAAGCGAACTCGTGGGCTCCCGAACTATCGAGCGTGTGAAGGTTGTGCGAGGCGACGTGCGAAACCAGAAACTCCTTGAGCAATCCTTAGGAGAATATGAGATTGAGACGGTGTTCAATCTCGCTGCTCAGACGATCGTACCGATCGCCAACCGAAACCCGATTTCAACCTTCGAAACGAATATCGGCGGAACTTGGGCCTTGCTCGAAGCATGTCGCAGAAGCCCAACCGTAAGGCAAGTCGTCCAAGCATCCTCAGACAAGGCATATGGTGAACACAAGGACCTTCCTTACAATGAGGAGCATCCACTCAAGGCGACTCACCCATACGACGTAAGCAAGTCCTCCGCTGACCTACTCGCACGGACATACGCGGCGACTTTCAACCAGCCTGTGGTGACAACTAGGTGCGGGAACTTCTTCGGCGGTGGAGATCTTAACTGGAACAGGGTGGTCCCTGGCACGATTCGATCAGTCGTAAGAAACAAGCCGCCAGTCATCCGTTCAGATGGGAAATTCGTACGCGACTACTTCTACGTCGAAGACGCAGTTGAGGCATACTTGGAGATGGCTGAACACCTCGCTCAAAATCAGAACCTGCGAGGGGAAGCATTCAATTTTTCTTACGAACAGCCAAAGAACGTGCTCGAGATCGTCAACCTGATTCTTAAGTTGATGCGTTCAGACCTCGAGCCTGAGATTCGAAATGAAGCCACTGGCGAGATACACAGCCAATACCTGAGTGCCCAGAAAGCACGGAAAATCCTCGACTGGAAACCACTTTTCACCTTAGAAGAAGGTATGAAGCGAACGATTGATTGGTATCGAAAGTTCCTGGGGTAGCCACGACGATTGTGCACGAGCTGCAAATTGAAGAGCTGAAACTTCAAGGTGCTTTTCTCATCGAACCGAAGGAATTTCTCGATAAGCGAGGGGCATTCATCAAACTCTTCAACCGGCAGGTTCTCGACTCAGAGAGAGTCAAGCCAATTTTTGTCGAAGAATATCTTTCAGTTTCTAAACGGAATGTGATTCGAGGGCTGCACTATCAAGTTCCCCCCTATTCACAAGCCAAGCTCGTCCGTTGCGCGAAAGGCTCTGTGTTCGATGTGATAGTGGACCTGCGTCGTGGTTCGAAGACCTTCGGGCACTATTACGCGAAGCGGTTGTCAGAAGACGATGTGGTTAGCTTATTTGTGCCGAAGGAATTTGCGCACGGTTTCCTAGCTTTGGAGGACAGCGCCGTGTCCTACTTAGTTGACAATGATTACGCCCCTCAATACGAACGAGGGGTCATTTGGAACGACACCACTCTAAAGATCAATTGGCCCAAGAGAAGCAAGTACATCGTGTCGGAAAGAGACTCAAGCTTGCCGACTTTCGAGCAAGCGGAGAAGTTTGAATAGTGTAACAAATTTCCACAAAGATGCCAACTAATAATAACCCCACTAACACGTCTCCTCTGTCGGCCATGACAAGAAAGAAAGTTCTCGATAGGTACGACATCTTTCCCCACATTGAGGACAGAATGAGTATGACGGCACGAGAGTGGCTGAACTACCATTTCACGATGCAGAGAAACTTTACACGATACCTCGGCCACACGGTACTGAAGACACCTTTCGATTGGATCGTCATAGGCGACATAATCCAAGACACGGAACCCGAGGTCATTATTGAGATTGGCTCAGGGCAGGGCGGCTACACGCTCTGGATGGCCCATCTGCTAGATGCCATGGGCAAAGATACGGACATCATCAGCATTGATGTAAAAGACACTGCATCAAAGAACGTGCAGCATAAGCGCGTCAAATGGATAGTAGGAGATGCGGTAGCCCCGGAAACAATCAAGCAGGTTGAGAGATTACGCAGAGAGAAACGCGGGATGGTTGTCGAGGACTCGGACCACAAGTACCACACAACCCTCGCGATTTTGCAAGCATACGAGAAGTACGTTGCTCTAAACCACTATTTTGTTGTAGAGGATACCATTGTGGAATTCCTGGATCTTCCCCCCTTCCCGGGCCCGCTGAGAGCCGTCAAGGAGTTTATGGAGAGCCACAAAGATGCTTTTGTCATAGACCGCACGAGGGAGAAGTACATCTTCACTCATAACCCGATGGGCTTCTTGCTCAGGATCCATGACCCGAAGAATACAGCCCAGACGACAAGCCAGGCCCGTTGAAACACAAAACTTTCATTCATTTCTAGGTCTAGTGCTTCAGAGCCACATGACCTCTTCCGATTTAACGAAGCTTTTCAGAGCGCTGCAAATTATCGGAAAGAATGATAAACTACGAGCTGAATTTGTTGCTGCCTGTCGGGACGTCGAAAGTCATCTTCAATACCGAGACGGAAGCGTACGGGATGATATCACAGGTCCCGTCTTAGATGCGCTTCACAGTGACGTAGGAATCCTCAGGAAGAAATTGAGTTCAGGACTGACTTTCGACTTCTACTATCGTTCAAAGATAGCCCGTGATTTCATCATGTCAATCCCGGAGGTTCCTGATCACGTCTGGGAACCGCAGACAACGAAGTTGCTGCTGCTTCTTGCGGCCCACGCAAAACATGTGATAATAGGTGGCGCGTATTTCGGAGAACAGGCAGTCCCGGTTGCAAAGGAAATGGCTCCATTTGGCGGTGTCTGTCATGCTTTCGAGCCTAACCTGGAGCACTCGAAAATGCTAGCGCGGAACGCAGCGCTGAACGAGTTAAGCAATTTGCGTGTTCTCAAATTGGGATTGTGGCACGAAGACCACGCTCACTTAACCCTGGCAGGAGAGGACGCTTATGCTAGCTCCCGATCTCCAAGTGAAGGAATGAGAGAAGAGACATTCGAGACCATTACGATTGATTCGTATCTGAAACAACAGGGAATCGATCACATAGACGTCATCATGCTAGACATAGAGGGGGGAGAACTCAGGGCGTTGCAAGGGGCAAGTCACCAGCTTGGTTTGAGAGAACAGGCGCCAAGTATTGTTTTTGAGGTGCACCGGAACTTTGTGGATTGGTCAAGAGGATTGCAGAACACAGAGATACTGCAATACCTCCTCTCCTTCGGCTACAAGGTGTTCGCAATTCGCGACTTTCAATCCAACTTTGACATGCGTTGCAGACCCATCGAGCTAATTCCGCCCGATAGCGTCTACTTGGAGGGGCCTCCTCACGGGTTTAACATGCTCGCCATCAAGGACGCTGCGAAGATAGGGTCGGGGCAATTCAGAATTTGTAGAGGCGTAAGCCCGAAGCTACTTACACACAAGGATCCTACTCTGCATCATCCGACTGACGGCCTAGAATTGAAGAAGACGAACGAGAGATTGAGGGAGAATTGAAATTCACAGTCCTTGGGGGCCACGGATTCATCGGGTCTCACCTAGTACGATATCTTCAAAGTCTAGGAGAGGAGGTGTTCTCTCCCTCAAGAGAAGATCAGACGATTTTCAGGCGGGAACTTGGGCATGTCTTCTACTGCGTCGGTTTGACCGCCGATTTCAGGCAAAGGACTCACGATACAGTGCGAGCACATGTATGCTACCTCTCCGAGGTTCTTGAGAAGGCGCGTTTTGACTCGTTGCTTTACCTATCCTCGACGCGCGTGTACGCCAACATGCCGAGCACAGGTGAAGATCAGAAGTTAATCGTCAATCCTCAAGACTCGGACGAGCTATACAATCTTTCAAAGCTCATGGGAGAGTCATTATGTTTCTCGAGTGGTCGTCCCAATGTTCGGGTTGTTAGGTTGTCGAACGTGTACGGCGTTGATTTCACGAATCCCATGTTCATCTTTTCCGTCATCCGAGACGCAGTCGAGAAGAAGAAAGTCATGCTTTCTGTTTCCTTGGATTCCGAGAAAGACTATGTTAGCATTGAAGATGTTGTCAAGCTAGTGCGGGAGATTGCGATACGAGGCCGGCACCGCTCATATAACATTGCCAGTGGTGTTAACACAACCAACCGAGAACTCTTGCAGTCGATTCAGAGCATCACAGGTTGCGCTCTGGAGGTATCAGAGGAGGCTGAAAGAATAGCGTATCCGAGGATCTCAATTAGCCGAATTAGGAATGAGTTTGATTTCTCGCCGGCGTCTCTCAATGATGGCATTGCCGGAATGGTTCACGCTTACAAGTCGGCAGCTGCATCTGGAAGTCGCGATAAATGATACTTGCTGGAAATTTCGGGCAGGGTGCCGAAAATGATTCTTCCTATAGTGTGCGCGCTGCTCTCCTAGAGTCCCCGTATGCCCCTTCTTAGAGTCCCCACGTATCCTCCTTTTAGAAGGGTTTCGTATTGCCTTTCTAGTGCGTCTATTTCCGCCTTCTCAGCTTCATCCAACAAGCCGTTTGCTTCCGCCAGTTTTTTCATAAGCCGCAGGCGAAGTAGTTCTGAAGGTGTCTGTACGTCTCTCGCAATTCCGGCTGTTGGAAGTTTGTACACGTATGGACTCGCTTCGTACGCGATGTCTTGTTCACTCGTGAAGAGCATGCCTCTTTTCAGATGCGCCCAACCGATGGCGACCGAGAGGGGACCTCCTATTGCCGTCGCAAGATGTGCCAACTTTAACGGTCCTGACGGATTCAGTGACGTCTGGGAACGCCGACATATTTTCCTTCCAAAAGCGTTTGATATTTCTGTTCCACTGCTCCGATTTCCGCTTTTTCGGCATCACTGAGTAGACCATTCACTTCAGCTAATTTCTTGAGGAGACGCAGCCGGAGCAGCTCTGAAGGTGTTTGAACATCTCTCGCAATACCGGATTCGGGGAGTTTGTATATGTATGGGTTGGCCTCCACAGCGATGTCGGCTTCGCTGGTAAAGAGTGCGCTCCGCTTCAAATGCACCCACCCGATGGCCACCGAGAGGGGGGCGCCTATGACTGTTGCGAGAAAAGCGAACGGCAGAAACTTCGGAAAAATGTCTAGCAGTTGGGGTATGTTCTTGACGGCCAGATAGTAAACGGTAACCAACGTGGATAGGTAACCGAGTATGAACGTGAGGTAGGTCGAGTATCCTAAACGGAAGTAGTACCACGCCCGCGAAACTAATCGTAGCACTGACATTTTTGGTCGCGCATGCCTTACTGACTCGTTCCTATAAACAATGGCGTGAGATCCTACATGTTCCTGCTCAAGTACTGGGGGGCATCTCTGAAGGGCAGAGATTCTCGAGATGTACCGGTCAGTTGAGTTTGTCATACCCCAAGCAACCTTGGTGTCATTCAAAAACGCTAATAGGCCAAACCTAAGTGAGAGTACCGTAATGACGTGCTCATAGCCAGGGGTATCTGCAGCTTACATTCTGAGCTGAGCTAGAGGTCGCAGTCGTACGCTCCAGCTGATTTGGTGTTCCAATCCATCGAACTATAATGTTCGTTACAGGTATAACCTGTGGGGGAAGCTTTGGGTAAGTATCACCTGGTCGTGTTGGCGTTTGTTGCTCTGAACCTTCTGACCACGCCGCTTGTTTTCGCAGTCACCGCGTACTTACCTCGCCAGCAAACCCTGAGTGAGTTGACGGGTGTTCTGGATCGTGGCGTGGAGGCGGGTTGTGTTGTCTTGCGGGCTGATGATGGGCATATGTATACCCTGTTGAACCTTGCCTCGGAGAATGCGCGGTTCGGTTCTAGGGTTCTGGTGAAGGGGTTCGTGGTAACGGACGTGGCGACCACATGCATGCAGGGCACGGCCTTTCGCGTCGTAGAGATCACATACCTCAGTGTTCAAACCTCCACAGTTACCAGCGAGTTTGTCACCACAAGTTCGGAGGGAACGGGAAGCGAAGTCACCAAGGCTACGAGCATGTCCTCCTCTAATGCCGCATCTACCTCGGAGAGCGGTGGCCGCGAGATTCCGCTGCCGCCTGAAGCTGTGCTCGCGGGGGTGATGGTGGGGCTGATTTTTCTGGTTGCAAAGAGGCGGCGGGAAGCGCTCGCACGCGGATCTGGTAAGGAAACTTAACCTAGTTGTTGTCTAGCAGCTGCCGTTACAGTCATGCAGAGCTCTGGGAGCTTCATGTTCGATGTGCTCGCGCGGGGGTGACGGATGGCCAAGCGCTGGCGAGTAGCGGAGGATCGTTCCGGCCGCGCCGACAGCCCACCCGTTCTGGGAATTCAACAGTTGAACGGAAAAGAGAACGTTGAGGGTCGGGGCTGGGATTGCGGCCCAAGAACCGCCGTCCCAGTGGAGCATTGTTCCAGAATCACCTACAGCCCACCCGTCGGCCGAGTCAACCATGAACACCGAGGTTAGGGCTTTTCCTGTCGGGGTCGGCTGAACACTCCACCTGCGTCCGTCCCAGTGAACGATTGATCCCGCGAACCCTACCGCCCACCCGTCGGTGGGGGTGAGCATGAAAACCGAGTACAGCGGGCTGACCATAGGAGAGGGTGATAGACTCCACGAACCGCCGTCCCAGTGAAGGATCACTCCACCGTCGCCGACGGCCCAGCCGTCCGTCGCACCAAGCATGTGCACTGAGAAGAGGTCGTTCAAGGTTGGACTTGGCTGCAGCCCCCAGGCGGTTCCATCCCAGCGGATTATTGTTCCAGTGAAACCAACCGCCCAACCATGGCTTGTGTCTGTTAGAAAGACCGAGTTCAACCCCTTCGTGGTCGGGCTGACCGCCGCACTCCAAGTTGTCCCGTCCCATCGAATTATGGCTCCGCCGTCGCCCACAGCCCAACCCTCTAAAGGATTGACCATGTAGATGCAGGTAAGCGTGAGCCCGGATGGGCTCGGAACCACGAACCAACCTGTTCCATCCCAGTGCATGACGGTTCCGGAGAACCCGACCGCCCACCCATTGTCCGGACCTAGCAGGGAGAGCGATGAGAGGGCGTCCGCGGTTGGGCTAGGAAAGACTTGCCAAATTGCGCCACCAGTAGCGGCAGGGATGGCAGCCAGTAGTAATTGCAAGAGCAGCAGCCCTGGCATCAGAGCTCTCCGAGACAAGAACCAGACGCATCAAAGCAAGAGAACCTTCAGTCGGCTAATAATCATGCGGTTGGTTCGCACTAGTACTACGGCAGCGATACAGCCAGCCTCCAAAGGTGTCGGCTCACATTAGGCTCAGTGTTTGCGCTAACATTCCGTACGGACTTAAAACGATAAATATTGAATCTCGGGTATTAGAAGTTTCAGGGAAATTCTTTGGATAATCTAAACTTACCAAACTTCGGCAAGAAATCAGTCCAAGGAACCTTAATAATCCTCATCATTCTCGCAATGTACCCAATAGCGATTTCTGCAACGAACGGAACGGAGCCGTTGCCGAACCAGAAGCCTCTTTCAGCATTAATCAAAGAGAAATCCGGTTCACTCCAATTCCAGAACTCACCTGTCACAGCCAAGGATCTTAGCGTCACGCATGCTGTGCAGAACGTGAAAGTTGACTCAAACCTCCTATCCAAATTGGCAAGTCTTGATCAGAAACAGACGATTCCGTTGATTGTGCAATTCAGTTCGGCTGTTGCCAAGAGCAGCGATATTAGGAAGGGATCTGGCTTTGTTCAAGGGTTTGCTACTCGCACTTTGGCTGTGAATGGAGGTTCGGCTGCGGCGGTTGTGGGCTATGTTCCTCAAGTTCTCGCAATTGAGGTAAACGCAACTGGAAGCCAGGCTAACGCAATAATCGGCAACTCTCAAGTAGTGCGCGTTTACGATGGCTCCATAACCTATCAGGTAACTAACTACTATAGCACTCAATATCAACAAGCGCAGATAGCTTGGGCGTCTCATTCGCAAGGACAGGGAAGCATAGTTGCCGTTCTCGACTCGGGATGGGACAACTGGGCATCATACACGACAGGAATCTGTCCACCAAACGGATGTTCCCCCCACCCAGACCTCACCAATCTTGCGAGCTTCAACCCATTCTTCTCCATACGGGACTTCGTATATTTTGGTGATGCGCATGACTTCTACGGCCATGGCACCCACGTTGAAGGCATAGCGGTCGGTCAAGGGATCGTAGACTCGTCGCAGACCGGCATGGCTCCACAGGCTAAGCTGATGGTTGGAAAAGTATGTGATGACTCTGGCAGCTGCCCAACCGCGGCAATTGTGAACGGGCTCGTCTGGGCATCTGGAATTGACCCATCCACGGGCCTACCTACCGGTTTGAAAGCCAACGTCGTTAACATGAGCTTCGGTGGATCCTGCGGATCTGACTATGGAACCAACATTATAGATCAAGTGGTCGATGAAGTGGCACGACAGGGAACATTGCCCGTGGCATCCGCCGGCAACAGTGGCCCAAGCGCATACACTATGTGCTCACCAGGTGCAGCGAAGAATTCCGTGGCTGTGGGCGCACTTTACGCAGACACCAGCAATCCACCTTACCCATGGATGGTTACGAGCTACAGCAGTAGAGGCCCAACCGCGGACGGACGAACCAAGCCCGACATAACGGCGATTGGTGATCAGGTCAGGTCAACGATTCCCCCGACATCAACCTTGTTCGGGGCGGCATGGGGATCCTACTACGGGACGGCTTCAGGAACGAGTATGGCAGCGCCACAGGTCAGCGGAGCGGTGGCAGACCTAGCGTCTGGTCGCCCGAACGCCCAAACAGATGCCCTCAAGGGGCTATTGCTGGGAACATGGACAACGGAGGACGGATGCTTCGGCGGATCGACGTGCATGCAGGACTACAACGGCAACCCGAATCCCTCTGCGAATGTTGCTGGGAACGGATTCCTCCAAGCCGACGACATCTTCCACAACGAGTTCTTCATGGGAACAGTAACAACACCCCAATTCACCGACAAATTCACAACGCCTGGATACACATCAGTGGGTCCCGGACAGAACAATGACTACTCATTCTACCTCTCATCTCCATACTTTCCGATACGCGCTGTACTGACTTGGTTAGATCCGAGCACCAACGCTCTCTCCCTAAACTGCGAGGGAGTAACCCTGCACGACCTCGACCTTTACCTAATCAATCCGAAAGGAACAACGGTGGCAAGCAGTACGTCTTGTAGCAACAATGTGGAGATCGTAGACTATCTACCCTCAGCGGACATGGCTAATGCGCCCTATGCCGTCGGCGTCTGGAAGATTCGAGTCCACTACTACTCAAACCGACTCGGCAGCGACCCAACACAGCACTACGCTGTTGTCCTGAGAGGAGGCAACTACGACTACGGCGCCTCCGTGGCCGCGATCACCGCCTCAACTGTAACGGGAGGCTTGTTCCTTAGACCAACGGGAAAGCTTGTACTCAAAGATACTCTGACCAACTATAGGGCGGATTCTGTGGCAACGGGCGGCGGGCCGCGACGAATTGAGGTTGACCATTGGCTCTGGTCATCAGCGACAGACTACGCCTACCTCGGCTGGAACACGTACGACCTGAATCCAGGCCAAACATTGACGCCGACAATCTCCATTTCGCTAGCACCTTACAACCTCCCAACCGGAACCTACTATGTTGAGGAGGATGCTTTCACTTTGTATCCGACCAACGGTGCACAGTTCACGTCCTACGTCTTCCTCGGCGGAACTTACGCGTTTGGCCCGCAGGTTTCTTTGACCCCGGCGATGGCTGCGAACGTCGCATCAGTCTCAACTACTCAACTCAACTACCTCCGGGGCCAACCAGCAACAGTCAAAGTCATTGTAACGAATGTTGGATCACAAGCCTACACGGGCACGATAACCCTAATGCTCACAGATCCCTCGGGCGCCGTGCTTGCGATGCCAGTCGTTGTTGCAAGTCGGCAAGTGAGCATAGGCGTCGGCGCCACCTTAACCGTCACAATGACCGTCACGATTCCGTCAAGCCTACCCGCGGGACCTTACAGCTACAGGCTCGTCGCCTCAACCGGAACACAGGGCTGGATCAGCTCCGCCACAACCACAGTCATCATCACATAACACTCCCTCACCCTCCCTTTTTTTCTGCATGCAACCTAGGATACTCCATGAAATCGGCGTTAAGTTTTCTTCCTTGAGTGATTGGAAGAACCCTTCGGGGCTCCGTTACTCCAGATATAGTAAGTGGTTAGGTTGTGTGCCTGCTTAGGTCGGAAACTGCGTAGACCTGGCATCATCGAATGAATCAACCGAACAGTTAACTATTCAACGTTAGAATTGTGACCTACGGACGATGCGTTGTGAACGCTAGAGTCTTGCGTTTTCTCTTGTTCTGTCTGCTCATAGGGACCATTGTCGCATTGTCGAATCGCTATCCCGGCTACGCTCCCATTGCACGAGCTGAACCCGGGGCCAGCCCGCCAATACCTCCGGGCAAAAGCAATGTCGTTGTCGCGCCTGCGGCCGTTGCGCCAATGCCTGAATTATCTTGGGCTTCAGGAGCCTTCCCTGTAATAAATGGGAAGACCATGTTCCCCCCACT